>NZ_ALAP01000019.1 GCF_000280905.1 Streptomyces sp. AA1529
TATCTTCATAGAAGCAGAGAAATCGGGAGGGGTTGGCTGCGATGGCCGACGACGACGCGTCCACCGACGCACACCTGGTCTTCCGCCAGTACCTGGACGCGGTCGGGCTGCACGGCATGGCGGGTGCCGAAGCGGTGGGACTACAGGCCACCGAGTGGTACGCGCTGAGCGTGATCTCCGTGGAGGGCCCGCTCACGCCCGGCGAACTGGCCGTCCGCACCGGGCTGACCACGGGCGCCACCACCCGGCTGATCGACCGCCTGGAAGGCGCCGGATACGTCCGCCGCGCCGCAGACCCGGCCGACCGCCGCCGGCTGCGCGTCGAGCCCGCCGCCGACTCCTTCCCCGCGCTGGAGGAGACCGCCGCGCCCGCCCGCCGCCGCATCACCGAGCTGCTGGAGCGCTACACCCCCGAGCAGCGGGCCCTTCTCTTCGACTACTTCAGCCGCGCGGCGCCCGCCTACCGCGCAGCCGCCGAGGAGGTCCGCGCCGCCGCCACCCCGCCGCACCGCCGCCCCGGCCGCAAGCCGTCCTCGGCGCGCTGACCCGCCACCCCGGGACCCCGGCCCTCCGACCGGCCCTCTCCACAGCGCGCCCGGCGGCGCCGGAGCGGACGATGGCCCCATGGCCCAGCGCTCCGACGAGCCGTCCGACGAGCCGTCCGACGAGCCGTCCGGCCCGGCGACGGGCGTGCCGTCCGGCGAGCCCCCGGACGAGGCGACCGGCGAGCGGTCCGGCGCCCCGTCCGGCGGCGGCTCCGGCCGCCGGACGCTGTGGTCCGGCCATGGGTGGCCGCTGCTGGGCCCGGTGACCGCGGCCCTGTTCGTGGCGTACTTCCTGGTGCCCGAGCACACCCTGGGCCCGGAACGGCCGGTACTGAGCTGGACCGTGTTCGGCATCGGGCTGACGGCCATCGCCGTCCTGCTGGTCAAACACATGCGCGACGCCCTCTTCGACCGGCCCGGCACGGTCGTCGCGCTGGTCTCGCTGATGTGCCTGTCCGTGCTGCTGTTCTCCTCCGCGTACTTCGTGATGTCGCATCACCCCGGCGAGTTCACCGGCCTGCGCACCCGGCTGGACGCCCTGTACTTCGCGCTGCTGACGCTCGCCACCCTCAGCTACGGCGACATCACCCCGCACGGCCAGTCCGTGCGGCTCGTCATCCTGCTCCAGATCGTCTACACGCTGGTCTTCCTCACCGCCGCCGCGACCTCGCTGACCGGAAAACTGCGCCGCAGCGCCGCGAGCCGGCCGCCCCGCGGCCGGGACCGGCAGCGGGACCCGGACTGAGTCAGCCGCCCGCGTCCAGCGCGTCCAGCACTGCGAGATCGTCCCGCAGCCACTGCGGGGCCTCCGGAGCCGCCGCGTACTCCCGTGCGTGCGGCAGACACGCCTCGACGGCCCGGCCCGGCCCCGAGTTCGCATGCACCAGCGCCACCACCACGGTCTCCGCGCGCCGCTCCCCGCACGGCAGGCAGTACCCGGCACCGACCACACCGCTCACCGGGCGGCCTCCCCGTCAGCGAGGGCCGCCCGCAGCCGCAGCGGATCCGTCAGCCCGCGCCCGTCCGCGCCGCCGTACGGCACGGCCCAGTACGGGCCGGGCGGCTCCGTCCGCGTCCGTGCCGGGACGGGCAGCCAGCAGGCGACCGACAGCCGCACCACCTCGCCCTCCCGGGCCGGGAGGCCGCCGCCCCCGGGCGGGACCAGCCAGTACAGCCACGACCGGTGCGGGTCCCCGATCACGGCCCCGCACGCCTCCCCCAGCGTGCGGACGACCCCCCACCCCCGCGCATACGGAACCCGCACCGCGTCCCACCACACCCCCACGGGCAGCAGCGCGAACGGCGCGTGGACCGGCGGAGACCAGGAGGTGTCGGGCTCCGCGGTGGCGCGGAGGCGCGAGTTGGGCGTCATGGGTGCCGTCCCGGGCTCGTGAGGGCGCGGCACCCCGTCGCGCTGGTGCCGCCGTACGCGCGACGAACGTACGGTCGCGCCACGGGGGTCACCAGTGACGCCGTGTGCCGGTTCCGGGCCCGACTGTGACGTGCCGTCCTACTCGTCCAGATGCAGCCGGTCGGCGAGTTCCGCCAGCGGAGAGGTGCGGCGGCGCTCGCGGGAGTGGAGGTCGGCCACGAGGCGGCGGGCCGTGCCGTGGTAGCGCATCCACTCGGGGGCGTCCTGCTCCGCGGCGAGCAGCGCGCGGGTGGCCGCTTCGTCCCGGTCGAGCCCCGTGTGGGCGAGAGCGCGGTCCACGTGGAAGCGCGCGCGCCACGTCGGGGGGAGGGAGGCGAGGTCGGGGACGGTGCGCGCGGTGCCGAGCGCGTCCGCGCAGCGGTCCATCTCCACCTGGAAGTTCACCTTCGCCACGGCGGTGTTGGTGGGGCCGAAGGGAGTCGCGTAGTCGAGTCGGTCGCTGCCGATCCCGGCCGCCGCCGCAGTCGCCATGCGCAGCAGTTCGTCCACCCGGTCGTAGTGGCGTTCGCCCTGCCGCACCGCGGCAGTCGCCGCACGCAGCAGCAGGATGCCCCACAGGGACAGGTCGAGGGGCTGGGAGCGGAACGTCGGCTCGATGCGGGCCGCCTGGGTGTGCGCCACGTGCTCGGCGTCCTCCAGCCGCCCCTGTTTGGTCAGGACCCAGGCGAGAGTCGCCGCGCCGATCGCCTCCAGATGCGGATCGCCCGCCCGGCGGGCCGCGTCCGCGGCGCGCTCCATGGCGGTGAACGCGGCGTCCGGGTTGCCGAGCGCCGTCAGGGTGGTCGCCGCGACCTGGTACGCCTCGGCGAGCACTGCGTACGCCGCCGTGCGGTCCCGGTCGCTGCCCTCGTACGCGCGCACCGCCGCCCGCGCGTCCCGGATCAACTGCGGCAGCACCGCGCCCACTTCGCCCATCCGGCCCGCGCGCCGGGTGCCCTCGGTGGCGCGGAGGGAGGCGCGCAGCGCCCCGGCGGTCGGCGGCTCCTCCGGGTCCTCCCGGTCCGGTTCCGCGCCGTCGCCGAGCAGGTCGGCCACCGGCGACACCGCCCGCCGCAGCGCCAGGACCGACGGCGCGCTCCCGTCCGGCCGGGCCTCGAACGTGACCGGCGTTCCGACCAGTACCGACACATCGACATCCAGCGCCCGCGCCAGTCGGTTGAGCGTCGCCATGCGCGCTGTCCGGCGTCTGTTCTGCTCCAGCTTGCGGATGATGTCGACGCAGACCTCGGCCGACTCCGCCAGCCGCTCCTGGGTCAGGCCGCGGCGGGTTCTCAGCCGCCCGAGCCGGTCACCGATGCTGGTCTCGAACCCCTCGTGCATCGCGCACCCCCACACGTGGACAACTCCACGCTACCCGCGCGGAGGGCGCCGCGCCGCCCCGTTCCCCCTGCGGTCACCCCGAAGGGCAGGGCACGCTCCCCGCCGGGGTGTCGGTCCCGCGTGCGAGGATGCGAAGCGGCCTAGCGAGCGATCGCACACGGGTGGATGGCCGTCCGAAGCCACCGAGTCAGGGACTGGGGCACTGACGATGCGTACCGTGACCATCACCGGAAGCCGTACGGCGGGACACCACGACGCCGCCCACTATGCGCAGCTCTTCACGGCGTATCTGGCGCCGTTCGCGGCCGACGCGCACTTCCACCTCGGCGGCGGCCGCGGCATCGACAGCCTGGCGCTCAGATGGCTGGCGGAGGAGACCGACGCCTGGCTCACCGTCGCGGTGCCCGGCACCCTGGACCAGCAGCCGCCCGAGGCCAGAAACGCCGTCAACCGCACCTGGGACCGCATCGCGGAGATCGTCGAACTGGCCGCCGACCCGCTGGACGACGCCGCCTACCTGGCCCGGAACCGGTGGATGGTGGACCGCTCGGCCATGGTGATCGGCTTCCCGGTCGGCACCAGCACCCAGTCGGGCACCTGGCAGACCCTCGACTACGCCTCCCAGCAGGGGAAGGCCCGGCTGGTCGTCCCCACCTGACCTGACCCGTGCGCGTTGCGGCGCGTGCGCGCTGCGGCTCGTCCGCGGTCCGACCCGTCCGCTTCCCGTCCGCGTTCTGACCCGTGCTCGTCAAGTTGTGCGGTTGCAGTCGGGAAACGGGGGCACTCGGGCCGCGGAGGTGAACGATTGTGGGTCCTTTGCTGCTCGTCCTGCTGCTCGCGCTGATCCTGTTCGGCGCGGGGTTCGCACTGAAGGCGCTGTGGTGGATCGCGGTGATCGTGCTGGTCGTCTGGCTGCTCGGTTTCCTCGTCCGGCCGTCGGTCGGCGGTCGGCGCGGTCGCTGGTACCGCTGGTAGCCGAGCCGGTCGTATCCCTTCGGCACGCCGCCGTCGGGCACCGCCCCCGTCCGCCCGCTCCGCTCCCGGAGCAGGCGGGCGGGGGTTCGCGTACGTCCGGAACCGGCCGGGGGCCGGCGGAAGCGACTCCGGGGCACTTCCGGGTCGTAAGGTCACGAACATGGACACAACCGCCCTCCTCGCGGATGCCTTCACCCGGGTGAACGACGAGGTCCACGCCGCGCTCGGCGGCATCCGCAGGAAGCACCTGGACGAGCCGCCCGACCCGGGCGGCAACAGCGTCTGCTGGCTGATCTGGCACCTCACCCGGGTGCAGGACGATCATCTCGCCGACGCCGCGGGCACGGAACAGGTCTGGCACGCACAGGGGTTCGAGGAGCGCTTCGGGTTGCCCCTTCCGGCCGACGACACCGGATTCGGCCACACGCCCGAGGAGGTGGCCGCCGTCCGGGTGGATTCCCCGAGACCGCTGCTGGACTACCACGACGCGGTGCACGAGGAGACTCTCACCTATCTGGGCACCCTCGGCCCCCGATCCCTCGACCGCATCGTCGACGACGCGTGGGATCCGCCCGTCTCGCTCGGGGTACGTCTCGTCAGCGTCCTCGGCGACACCCTGCAGCACGTCGGCCAGGCCGCCTTCCTGCGCGGCGTGCTGGAACGCCGCTGACCGCAGCCCCCGCCCCGCCCCACCAGGTCCCGCCGAGCCCCGCTGTCCCCACCAGTCCGCACCAGTCCGCACCAGCCGCAAGAGCCGACGAGAGGCGCGCCCCGTGATCCCCCAGCGCACCGCCACCAGCTCGACCCTCACCCTGCACGTCAACGACACCGCGCACACCGTCACCGTCGACCACCGGGCCACCGTCCTCGACGTACTGCGCGAACAGCTCGACCTCACCGGCAGCAAGAAGGGCTGCGACCACGGCCAGTGCGGCGCCTGCACCGTGCTGCTGGAGGGGCGCCGCGCCAACAGCTGCCTGCTGCTCGCGGTGGCGCACGACGGCGCGCACCTGACCACCGTCGAGGGGCTCGGCGACGCGGAGGAGCCGCATCCGCTGCAGCGCGCCTTCCAGGAGCGGGACGCCTTCCAGTGCGGCTACTGCACGCCGGGCCAGATCGTCTCCGGGGTCGGCATGCTGTGCGAGGCCGCCGAGGGGCACCCCTCGCACGCCACTCCGGGCGAGGCGTTGCAGCGGTCCACCGGGGAGCCGGCCGAACTGAGCCGCCCGGAGATCCGGGAGCGGATGAGCGGCAACCTCTGCCGGTGCGGCGCCTACCCGCACATCGTGGCGGCCCTGGAGGACGCGAGCGGCCACGTCGGCCGGCGCTCCGGCACCACCGCGCCCCCCGCGCCCGGCCCGGCGTCCGACGGGGACCCCGCGTCCGAGGCCGGTCCCGCGTCCGACACCGGTCCCGCAGCCGACCGCGATTCCGCCTCCGACGCCGCACCGGCGAGGTGACCCGCGCCATGAAACCCTTCACCTTCGAACGCGCCACCAGCCCCGAGCAGGCCGTCGCCGCCTTCGCCGCGCAGCCGCACGCGTACTTCCTGGCGGGCGGCACCAACCTCGTCGACCTGATGAAGCTCGGCGTGGCGGCCCCCGGGCACCTCATCGACGTCTCACGGCTGCCCCTGGACACCGTCGAGACCGCACCCGGCGGCGGCCTGCGGGTGGGCGCCAACGTCCGCAACAGCGACCTGGCCGCGCACCCCGCCGTCCGCGGCGACTACCCGGCGCTGGCCCAGGCGCTGCTGGCCGGGGCCTCCGGACAGCTCCGCAACCTGGCCACCACCGGAGGCAACCTCCTGCAACGCACCCGCTGCCCCTACTTCCAGGACCTCTCCGCGCCCTGCAACAAGCGCGAGCCCGGCTCGGGCTGCTCCGCCCGCGAGGGCGCCACCAGGGACATGGCGGTACTCGGCCACTCCGAGCACTGCGTGGCCACCCACCCCTCCGACATGGCCGTCGCGCTGGCCGCCTACGACGCGGAGGTCGAACTGCTCGGCCCCGAGGGGACCAGGACGGTACCGGCCGCCGCGTTCCACCGGCTGCCGGGCGACACCCCGGAGCGGGACACGGTGCTCAGGCCCGGCGAACTCGTCTCGCACCTCACCCTGCCCGCACCGCCGGCCGGGGCCCGCGCGGGGTACCGCAAGGCCCGCGACCGCGCCTCCTACGCCTTCGCGCTGGCCTCGGCCGCCGCCGTCCTCGCGCTCGACGAGGACGGCACCGTGCGGCACGCCGCGCTCGCGTTCGGCGCGCTGGCACACCGGCCGTGGCGGGCCCGCACCGCCGAGGAGATGCTGGTCGGGACCCGCGCCGACGCCGACACCTTCGCCCGCGCCGTGGACGCCGAACTGGCCGCGGCCGAACCGCTGGCGGACAACGCCTTCAAGGTGCCGCTGGCCCGCGGCGTGGCCGTGCGGCTGCTGACCGCCCTTGCCGAGCCCCCGCAGCCTGCCGCGCACCGCCCTTCAGGGGCCTGAGGATCCGAGGACGACGACCAGGACGACGACCAGGACGAGGACGAGGACGATGGCTGTGGACGACACCACCTCCCAGGACCGCACCACCTCCCGCGACCGCGCCGGTGCCCGGGACCGCGCAGGCGAACCCGTGCTGGGCTCCCCCGCCGCCCGCCGCGAAGGCCACGCCAAGGTCACCGGCGCGGCTCGCTACGCCGCCGAACACACCCCGCCCGCCTGCGTGTACGCCCGGCCGGTGCCCGCGACCGTCCCGCACGGCAGCGTCACCGGCATCGACGACAGCGACGCCATGGCCCTGCCCGGCGCACTCGCCGTCCTCACCCACGAGAACGCGCCCCGGCTCGGCGAACCCGACGACCCCATCCTCGCCCTGCTCCAGACCCCGCAGGTGCCGCACCGGGGCTGGTACGTGGCGCTCGCCGTCGCCGAGACCCCCGAGACGGCGCGCGAGATGGCACGGGCCGTCCGGATCGGCTACGCGGAGGAGCCGCACGACGTGCTGCTCCGCGCCGACCATCCCGGGCTCTATCACCCCGAGGAGGCCAACGGCGGCTACCCGGCCGACCAGGAGACCGGCGACTTCGACACGGAGTACGCCGCGGCGCCGCACCGCTTCGACACCACCTACACCCTCGGTCCGCTGCACAACCACCCCATGGAGCCGCACGCCGCCACCGCCGTGTGGGAGGGCGGCCACCTGATCGCCTACGACTCCAGCCAGGGCGCCACCCTGGTCGGCACCACACTCGCGGCGCTGTTCGGCCTCGAACCGGCACAGGTCACGGTCGTCTCCGAGCACGTCGGTGGCGGCTTCGGGTCCAAGGGCACCCCGCGCCCGCAGGTCGTGCTCGCCGCCATGGCCGCCCGGCACACCGGACGTGCCGTCAAGGTCGTCCTGCCCCGGCGCGAACTCCCCGCCGTCGTCGGCCACCGCGCCCCCACCATCCAGCGGCTGCGCCTCGGCACCCGCGACGACGGCACCCTGACCGCGCTCGGACACGACGTGCTCACCCACACCGCCACGTTCAAGGAGTTCGTGGAGCAGGCGGCCGTGCCCTCGCGCGTCATGTACGGCGCCGCCGGCCTCCGCACCGGCCACCAGGTGGTCCCGCTGGACGTCCCCGCACCCTCCTGGATGCGGGCCCCCGGCGAAGCGCCCGGCATGTACGCGCTCGAATCCGCGATGGACGAGGTGGCCACGGCCCTCGACATCGACCCGGTCGAACTGCGGCTGCGCAACATCCCCGACCGGGAGCCCGACAGCGGCAAGCCGTTCAGCAGCCACCACCTGGCCGACTGCCTGCGCGAGGGCGCCCGCCGGTTCGGCTGGGAGCGCCGCGACCCGCGCCCGGGCACCCGCCGCGACGGCGACCTGCTGCTGGGCACGGGCGTGGCCGCGGCCACCTACCCGGTCTACGTCTCCCCGTCCACCGCGTCCGTCCAGGTGCTGGGCGACGGCTCCCGGCCCGGCTACCAGGTGCGCATCAACGCCACCGACATCGGCACCGGAGCCCGTACCGTGCTCGCCCAGATCGCCGCCGAGGAGCTCGGCGTGGAACTGGACGCCGTCCGCGTCGACATCGGCAGCAGCGACCTGCCCACCGCGTCGCTGGCCGGCGGCTCCTCCGGCACCGCCTCCTGGGGCTGGGCCGTGCACAAGGCGTGCCGGGAGCTGCGCGAGTCCGGCGGCAGCATCGTCACCGTGGACACCGCCACCGACGTGCGCTCCCAGGAGGACTACGCACGGCACGCCTTCGGCGCCGTCTTCGCGGAGGTCGCGGTCGACACCGTCACCGGGGAGGTGCGCACCCGCCGGCTGCTCGGCGTCTTCGCCGCGGGCCGGATCCTCAACGCGCGCACCGCCCGCTCCCAGTTCATCGGCGGCATGACGATGGGCCTGGGCATGGCGCTCACCGAGCAGAGCACGCTGGACGCCCGGCTCGGCGGCTTCGTCGAACGCGACCTGGCCGCCTACCACGTCCCCGCGCACGCGGACGTCCCCGACATCGACGCGCACTGGATCGAGGAGCACGACCCGCACCTCAACCCCGTCGGCGGCAAGGGCATCGGGGAGATCGGCATCGTCGGCACCCCCGCGGCCCTCGCCAACGCCGTCCACCACGCCACCGGCACCCGCCACCGCACCCTGCCCCTCACCCCGGACCGGGTGGGGGCGTGGGAGTGAGGCGGCGGGCCGCTGCCCGCCGTCCCGGCGGCGGGGTCACTCGTAGGCGGAGCCGTCCTCCATGGGAGCGCCGTAGCAGGCCCGCTCGCGATTGGTCTCGGCCGACGCCTTCAGGATCCGCACCAGGTCCTTGCGGACCCCCTCGCCCTTCTCGGCGAAGGACTCCACGACGACTTGCAGTTCGGTGTTCTCGTCCGCGTCCTTGTTCTTGGTGCAGGGGACAGTGGCGGCGGCACCACTCGGCGTGGACCAGCTCGCCCCGAAGCCGGGGATCTCCTCCGTCCTTCCCTTCACCGACGGATCGGGGTCGCGGAGCGGCGCTGCGGCACTCTGCTGCTGCACGCTCACCCGCAGTGCCCGCTTCCCGTCGGTGTCGATCCCGCACAGCGCGCTGTACTGCCCCTTCTTGCGGGTCACCTTCTGCCGGCCGCCGACATAGTGGGAAGCGGGCACCACCCGGTCCAGCACTGACGCGGACAGCCCGAGCAGGACCGTGTGGCAGGTGTCGCCCGTTACCTGCGAGAGCTTCTTCGGCCCCTTCGGATCCTCGGACTGTGCGAGTGATCCGCCCACCGCCCCCGCCGCGACCAGCGCAGCGGCGAGGAGGGCGAGGAGGACGTAGCGGAGCGGGCGGGTGGGGCGTTCGGGCATCGCAGTCATCAACAATCGATCAGTTGGGGAGGGACGGCACCTCGTCCATGGAGTCGAGGTAGCTCGCGGTCCTGCTGACGCTGTCGTTGGCCCAGCCGAAGCCCTGCCTGGTGCCCGCTTGGCTCAGAGCATTGACAGGCGTGTCCTTGAGACCGTACTGGCTCTGTATCTTGTGCAGCATGGCGGTGTCCGCGTTGACGTTCCGAGTCCGCTCCTTGTCGTAGAGCATGCTGGCGATCTCGGCCTGCTTGACACCCTCGGAACTGGTGATCATCCGGTCGATGTCGTACGCCGCCGCTCCCTCGTACCCCGCGGTCAGCGCGCCCAGCGTGGCGCCGACCACCGGGTTCGGGAACCACTTCGCGTATGCCGTCGCTGCGGTCACCGCGCCGCCGAAGGTGCTGTTTCCCCACAACCGGGCGCTGAGCGAGCTCTTCTCGAACTCCTGGTCCTTGACGACGGCCGGGCCGACCAATGCCTCCTGCCGGGCCATCGCCATGGTGCCGGTTATCTCGCCCGACGTGCCGAGCACCTCGCGTGCGGTCGCCTCGGTCTTGGAGGGTGGCGAGTACTTCTCGTCGGCGGGCACATCCGGATTGAACTGGTGGTCGAGCACTTCGGCGGCCTGGCGTTTCTGGGCCTGCATGAGGTACCCGTACGCCTCCGGGTCCTGGCCGAGGCGGAAGAGGAGATGTGTGGCCTCCCGGTGGTCCATCCCGGCCACGGCCCCGGAGATCGGGTAGAGCTTGGTCTCGGCGGCCAGCGCCTCACTTGCCCCGTCTTCCTTGAGGTCCTCGCCGCCGCCGTCCCGCAGTCCGCGGTAGATGTCGGGCATGTACTCGGACGCCGCACGCCCCAGTCCTTGGCTCATCCCGTGGGAGAGCTCGATGTGCTGCTCCTGGTCGTTGTTGGTCGCGATTCCCTCGATGAACTCGGACATGATGTCCGCCTGAGCCTGGGTGTGGGACGGGAACATCGGCAGATCGGCGTCCCAGTCGTGCCCCGTGGTGGCCGAGGTGAAGGCGTGGCCCAGGGCCACGCGCCCGCCCCGCCAGTCATGATGCGGACCGGAGTCGGGGCTCGGTCCGTCCGGGAACCATTTCCGGTCCCGGAGGACGTAGTCGAAGTTCTCCTTGTCCGAGAAGAAGTCGGTCGAGGCCTCCGCGTTGTGCCCGAGGGCCTCCATGTACCCGGTGAACGGATCCTCGCCCTGGTCGTACTCGGCACCGAAGTTGAGGTAGTTCGGCGGATTCAGGCCGTAGCCCAGCCACTTCCGTTCGGGCACGTCCTTCTCCTCGCGAGAGTAGGGGCCCGGCGTCATGAACGGCTTCTCGTCGGTCTTCTTCAACTCGGCGCCGTAGTGCTTGAGGAAGTCGTTGTCCCACTTCCCTGTCCGCATCAGGTTGCTCATCACCTGGAAGCCGTAGGGCGGGGCCGCCCGGTATGTGCCCACGCCCCCGCTGGCAGGCTGCTCGCCCATCCGCTGGTAGCCCAGGTCGAGGACATCCTTCTTCCACTTCGTCATGGCCGGGGAGTCGGAGTGACTGGCCAGGGCCAGGGTGCTGCTGAGATTGTCCTGAAGGGCACCGAGCTGCTTGTCCACCCCTTTCGGGCGGTCCAGCGGGTCCGGCGGCATCCTGTCCTCGTAGTCCGGCTGAGCCGCCTTGTACCAGAGCTCCAGGACACCCTTCGCGCCCTTGCGGGTGGCGAATTCCTCTGCGAAGTCGGCATTGCCGTCGTTCATCGCGAAGATGCCATTGGCCTTCGAGATCAGTTTCGGATCCCGCTTGAAGTCCTTGTCGCCCGCCAGCTTGTACAGCGCGTCGACATCCTTCTTGGCCTGCATCTTCGGGGTGTCGCCGCTGAAGCCGTCGCCGTGCGGGTCGAAGGTCAGAGCCTTCTTCAGGTCCGCGTCGGCCTCGGCCGCGTCGCGGAGGGCCTTCTCGATCTTCTTGTTGAGGTCCGTGATGACCTCGTGGTAAGCCTTCCTGATTCCTGAGCCGTCCTCACCTCCGGGCGGATCGACGTAGACGACGCCGTCCTTGGTGTTCAGCTTCAGGTAGTTCTTTCCGCCGCCCGTCGGCTTCTCGGACACCGTGGACTCGACGTCCACCAGGTCCTTCTTGGCGTTCTCGAACACCTTCAGGCAGCGGGACATCTCCTTCCCGAGCCACTCGGCCTGTCCGGCGGCCTCCGTGACCTGATTCTGGACGACCTTGAAGTGCTTGACCGCCGCCTTGTGGGAGTCGCCGTGCCAGCCGCTCCGTTCGGTGCTCATCGGTTTGGTGACCGTGCGGTCGAAAGACGTGTGGACTTCCCTGAAGTCCTCCGGGAGTTTTTTCCACGCCTTCACCACCGCTTGCAGCGCGGTCAGGTTGACGTGACGCACCGTCTGGTAGTCGAGAGTGTCGCTCATGGATCGGCTCCCCCTAGGACTTCGGCTCGGTCGAGGGCACTGTCGGCAGCGGGGGGCCGTACACCGGCTTCTGCGACGGCGGTGGCTTCAGCAGTGGGTACGGGTCCGTGGAGAACGGGTACTGCGGAGTCGTGGAGAGCAGCGGCTTCCGGTTCGGATCCAGGAGGTACTTGAGCGGGTGCTCCTTCCGGTCCCGGTCCTCGGCGATCTTGTCCACCTGCTCCTTGGTGTACACATCCCCCTCCAACGTCTTCGCCGTGACGTTGCGGAGCGCCGTGGCCGTGTTCGCGAACTGCTTGCGCAGATGCTTCATCTGGCCGCGCCACATCTCCTGGAACGTCTTGAAGGCGTCGTCGCTGGCGAAGCCCTTCATCGACCCGGGGACCTGTTCCATCTCCCGCATGGCGGCGTTGTCCACCTTTTGGAAGGCGGTGTCGACCTTCTCCACCTTCTTGGCCGTTGCGTCGAGTACGGAAGGCGTCACTTGGAGCCACTTTCCGTCACCCTTGCCGTCAGCGCCGTTCAACTGCATGGCGGTGGAGGACTGCTTGTCCCGCGCTCCGGCCACCAACCCGGCCCATTCCTGCTCGAATGACACGAATCCCCGCTTCCGCCGGTGAACACTGCCGATCCTCTGAGGAACTTACAAGGGAAGTGGATCGAACGTCTCCCAAATACACGTGAAGAAAGTGCGGTTGGTTCCGGAACCGTCCCAGGTGTCGCTCCCATGGGCCCGTGTCGGGCTCCGTGCCGCTGTGTCGGACTCGTGCGCCGGGTGCCGTCGTGCGGCGTCATGTGTGGCTTGCGCGGGGCGGCGGGCCGGTGCACGGGGTCTCCGGGGCGGGGTGCGGGAGGGCGGGATGCTCGTCGTCCGGCGCGGGTGGGGCGCTGGGGCGCTGGGGCGCTGCCGGGCCGGTGTCCGTCCCGAGTCGGACCGGTGCGCGGCCGGACTCGAACGACCCGGGTCGGCTCCGCGTGCGACGAGCTGCGGCCGCTCGTACGGTGAAAAGGGACGGACGCGCGGCGAAATCATCCCGTGCGGTGCGGCGAATGCCGGGTGCCGGCACGGTTGGGCGCCGCACGGCGGTACCGGTGGTACTCCCGGTACCGGCGGAACCACGGGACGAGGTGGCGGCCATGCCCGAACTCCCGGACGTCGAGAGCTTCCGCGAAATCCTGGCCGACTGCGCTCGGGGCCGGACGATCCGGCGGGTCGAGGTGCGCGACTCCGGCGTCCTGCACGGCACCAGCGCGCGGCGGTTCAGCCGGGACCTGGCCGGGCGCGAGGTGCGGGAGCCCGAGCGGCACGGCAAGTGGCTCCTCGTGCACACCGACGGCCCCACTCTCCTGCTCCACTTCGGCATGACCGGCCGCCTCGTGTGCGCGGACGCGGACGATCCCCCGCACCGCCACGACCGGATCCTGTTCACCCTCGGCGACACCCGCCGACCCCGCCAGCTCCGCTACCGGGACCAGCGCAAACTCAAAGGACTCTGGTACGCGGACGACCCGGAGGCCGCCCGCCGCCTCGACGAGCAGGGCCCCGACGCACTGACCGTCTCCCGGGCGGCCCTGGACGCGGCCCTCGCCGCTCGCCGTGGCCGGCTCAAGGCCGCGTTCCTCGACCAGTCCTTCCTGGCCGGGCTCGGCAACCTGCTCACCGACGAGATCCTGTGGCAGGCCCGGCTGCACCCCGCACGCACCACCCGCTCCCTGACCGAGGACGAGCGCGCGGCACTGCACCGGACGCTCCGCCGCGTGCTGCGCACCTCCGTCCGCGCCGGGCACGTCCCGCCCCGCGACACCTGGCTGACCGGCCGCCGCGACGCCCCCGGCGGAGCGCCCTGCCCCCGCTGCGGCACCCGGCTCCGCTCCGCCCCGGTCGCCGGCCGGACCACACTCTGGTGCCCGCACTGCCAGCCCGCGCCGTCCCGGTAGCGGGCTGCGGCTCGGCCACGGGCGTCGGGGTGCGGAGGTGGTCGCGCGGTCGGGGGTGCGGTGCTGTCGTCCGCCGTCAGGGCGTGGGTGCGGAACCGGCCGGGCGCTGTCGAGCGGGTGCGGAACCGGCCGGGCGCCGCACCGGCCGCGAGGCCGTCATGAGGTCTCCGTTCCCGTTCCTGTCCCCGTCCCCGTCCCTGTTCCTGCCTCCGGCCCTGTTCCTGTCTCCGTCTCCCGGGTGCGGGCCTGGTGCCGGCGGGCTTTGAGCCGGTTCCCGCAGGTCTTCATCGAGCACCACCGTGCGGTGTTGGCGCGGCTGCGGTCCAGGAGGAAGAGGCGGCAGTCGGGGTTCCCGCACGGCCGCAGCCGGCCGGGCAGGCGCTCTTTGACGTCCGCCCAGGCGAGCACGAGCTCCACGGCCGGCCGGCGCTCCGGCGGCATCTCCACGTGCCACTCGATCCCGGAGGGGACGGGCCGCGGGACCTTGCGGACGCCGGCCAGGATCCGGCGCAGCCGCGGTTCCGCGGGCGCGCCGGACTCCACCGCCTGGAGCGCGTCCCGCGCGGTGCGCAGCCATCGGCGCTCCGCGTCGCCGCCGTGGCCCCCGTGCTCCCGTGCCCATCTGTCCAGCTCGTGGTCGTCCCGCCACAGGTCGCGGCGTCGGCCGTCCACGACAGGGGTGCTGTTCAGCGCCTGCATCAGGGCTTCGTCGTCCAGCACGGCACCCACCTCCCCACTCTGCTCGCATAACCCCATCAAGCTGTTTGACAGGTTACTCCATGGGCGGTGTACTGGCTCTCGACGGTAACCCTCATAAGACCTCGAAGGGGTTAGACATGGTTGAGATCCGCCACCACTACGCGACCGTCCGGGGACACCGGCTCTTCTACCGGGAAGCGGGACCGCGCGAGGCGCCCACGCTCGTCCTCCTGCACGGCTTCCCCACCAGCTCGCGCATGTTCCGCCACCTCGTCCCGGCGCTGGCCGACCGGTTCCACGTCATCGCCCCCGACCACCTCGGCTTCGGCAACTCCGACGCCCCGCCCGCCGACGCCTTCACCTACACCTTCGACTCCCTGACCGACCTCACCGAAGCCCTCCTGGCCCAGCTCGGCGTCACCCGCTACGCCGTCTACGTACAGGACTACGGCGCCCCCATCGGCTGGCGGCTGGCCCTGCGCACCCCGGACGCGGTCACCGCCGTGATCACGCAGAACGGAAACGCCTACGACGACGGCTTCGTACCGGACTTCTGGGAGCCCGTCTGGGCGTACTGCGAGGATCCGGGCCCCCGCACCGAACCCGCCGTCCGCGGCGCGCTCTCCCTCGACGCCATCCGCTGGCAGTACCTGCACGGAGTGGACCGCCCCGAACTGGTCGACCCCGACACCTGGGCCGCCGACCACCGCGAGGTCAACCGACCGGGCCTCGACCTCGTACAGCTCGCCCTGTTCCGCGACTACGCGAGCAACCCGCCCCTCTACCCCCGCGTGCACGCCTACTTCCGGGAACGGCAGGTCCCCCTGCTGGCCGTCTGGGGCGCCGGCGACGAGATCTTCGGCCCGGACGGCGCCCGCGCCTTCGCCCGGGACCTGCCGGACGCGGAGATCCATCTGATCCCCGGCGGCGGACACTTCCTCCTCGAGAGCCACCTGGACACCGTGGCCGGATACCTCCGCGCCTTCCTCACCGGCCCGGCCGCGGCGGCGCTGAGGCGCGCGGAGTCCTCCGCGGACGGATGACCGCGCGACGGACACCAGGGCCGGAGCCGGATACGGCGAGCCCTGCTCGCCGGACCTGGGCTCACTGCTCTCCCCGGTCGTCTCGCTGTCCCCCATGATGGGCAGACGTGAACGAGCGCCCCAGGCCTCACACGGGCGTCGGAACAGGGGGACGACATGAGCAGTCGGTTGCGCAGGCTGGTGGTGGACGGGCGGGAGTTCACCTGGTCGGGCCGCATCCTCCAGGTGGCCGGTGAGCGCGACTGCCACAGATGTGTCCGGCTCCGCATCTGGGGCGCGGGGAGGAACAGCCGGGCCCTCCAGGCGGATCTGTTGTCCAGGGCGGTCCTGCCGTGGGGCTGTGCGACCGACTCCGAATATCCCCACCCAGCCGACGTACGAAAGGTCATCGAGTATGCGCTGTCGCGCGGTTGGGACCCCGTCCCAGCGGGTGGAACATTCTTCCTGAGCGAGGCAGAACACGGATCGGCGTTCGAGTCGGACCGCTTCCTGCTCACCGACCGCCTCCGGGACGCTGCAGCACCGGACCCGACCACCCGGGTGCTGCGCGCCTTCGACGAAAAGCGCACCGGCTCTCCCGGCACCGATTCACCCGGCACCGGCTTGCCCGGCACCGGCGCCCAGCGCTCGTCCGAGGACCGATCCGGCTCCACGGCCCCGGCCCGGGACAGCGGGAGCCCCGAGTTGTAGAGTGCTCTCTTCGCCAGGCCCCCTGCGCGGAGTCCCACCGGCAGGTCGCTTCATGTCCCTCCCTCCTGACTCCGATCCGTACACCGCGTGGCGGCACGCGGTGGCGGAGGCCGACCGGGTCTTCGCCTCGCCTCCCGCACTCGACCGTCCGGTGGACGGCTGTACGTACTGCACCCCGGAATCGGAGCTGCACATCCTCGGCGGCGAGCCCGCTGCCGTGCCGGACGATCTCCTCGGGCACTTCCTGCGTGAGGTCCCCAGCCACTGGGAGGCCGACCAGTACCCCGTCCTGTGGCGTCGCCTCATGCCCCGCGCGCTGCGCTACTGGGGACCGGACGGGCACGGCGCAGATCCCTCGGAGGAGCTCGGTCGTCTCGGCCGGCTCGGTGCCGGATTCGCCGACTGGCCGGCGCCCGAACGTGCCGCTGCGGAGCAGGCCTTCCGCGCACTGCTGGCCATCGCTCTGGTCGACGGTCGTCCCCCTTCGGACCTCACCCAGCTCGTCGAGGGAATCGCGCATGCGACGGAGGGTGTGGAACCGTGGTTGGCTCACCTCGCCGGGCTTTCCGGACCAGCGGCGGATGCCGGGCTCGTCCGTCTCGCTCTCGACTGGGCGACCGAGCTCCTCTGGGAGGAGTTCGAGTTCACGTGGTGGCACGAGGGCGATCCCCAGGTGGTTGCCGCCTGGCTTCCCACGCAGCGACCCCGCATCGCCGCCTTTGCCCGGCGTCATCCGAGGTGCAAGACCGCGGCGGACGCGCTGATCGCCGTAGACCGCCTCCGGGCCGGTGGCCACAGCCCATGGCTGTACCCGTACGGAATGAACGAGTTGCTCGGCCTGGTCCCATGAAACCGAGGGCGGAGCACCCGCGACACGTCGTCCGACCGGGTGGCCGGCGCCGGACGCGACGGCATGGCCGGATGAGCTGACGCGCCGGGCCGCCCGGAGGAGTGCGTGGGCCGCTCCCGGTCGCGCTCCGGGACGGTGGCCGCGGCACCTCCGGCTGCCCGGATCCCCGGACTGCCCGACGCCGATGTCGGCAACGGCTCCCGGCCGCAGTGGAACGGTTCGGGTGTCCGCATGCGTCGTCCCTCTCCAGGGCACGGCGGTTGTGCCCCGGAGAGGGGAACCGGGTGGATACAGGTGGCTTCGCCAAGTGGACAAGGCGGTTCGAGGACGAGCACGCGCGCCGGCAGGCGCTGGGCGATCCGGACTGGGAGCAGGGCGCGACGCTGCCGCCGGCGGTGTGGACCAGCATCCAGCGCTTCCAGGTCGGCGAGGACGGTGACGGCGCCAACCTGATCGGCAAAGCGGACCAGGCCGGCGACCCCGACTACGGGCAGGCGGTGCGGCTCTTCATAGCCGAGGAACAGAACCACGCCCGTCTCCTCGCCAGGCTGCTGACGGCGGGAGGCGTGGCGACGCTGCCCGGACACTGGAGCGACGTCGTCTTCGTACGGTTGCGGCGTCTCCTGGGCCTCCGTACCGAACTGCTGATGCTGATGATCGCGGAGGTGGTGGCGCTGCGCTATTACCGCGTCCTCCGTGACGGCACCGACGACGCGCTCACCTCGGAGGTGGCGGGGCGGATCCTGGCCGACGAGCAGCGCCACGTCCCCTTCCACTGCGAACGACTGCACGCCTCCCTGGCCGAGCTGCCCCGGCCGGTGCGCCGCCCGACGATGGCCCTGTGGCGGCTTCTGCTGCGCGCGGTCTCTCTCGTCGTCGTCGCCGACCACGGTTCGGCACTGCGCCGACTCGGCATCAAGCGGATGCGGTTCGTCGCCGATGTCATGGCCTCGTCCCACGAGGTGGTCTCCGCAGTACTGTCGCCCCGCCCGGATGCCTGGACGAATGCGGGCTGACAACAGTCACGACCGCGCGGGAATCGGGACCGGCGCGGTGCGACGACCACTCCTCCGGGGCCCGCCCCCCTTCCGGAACCGGGGAATCACGTGCAGTCGCCCCCCGAGGGGTGGTTCCCCTGCCCTTGCTGCGGACACCGGATGTTCGGCGAGATGGGGGGATACGAGATCTGTTCCGTGTGCTTCTGGGAGGACGATCTCGTGCAAGTGCGCCGGCCCTCGATGGGCTGGGGGGCGAATGCCGTCCCGTTGATCGTGGCCCAGCAGAACTACCGGCGATTCGGCGCGATGGAAGAGCGGTTCCGCAAGAAGGTGCAGCAGCCGAAGGACGACGAACCGCTCGATCCGGGCCGGCGGCCGATCGACCCCACGCGGGACTCCTTCGAGGACACAGGCAGCAGCGCGCCGTGGCCCGAGGACCTGACAGCGCTCTACTGGTGGCGTCCCACCTTCTGGCGGCGCAGCCGGCGGCCGGCGGCGGACCCCGGACAACCGGCGCCGGCAAAGCCCACGGCGTGGTGCTGCTGCTCCCGGACGTCGCGCACGCCGACCGGAACTCCCGGCTCCGGCCGGTCGACCTGGACAGCGCCGGCGTCCCGGGGCAGAACAAGCCCCATGCCCGCCCGCGCTTCCGCCCGCGGCCCCCGCTCCTCGACGTCGACGGAGACGGCTCTCTCGACGTCGCGGCCACCACCACGTACGACCCCCGGCACTTCTGGCTGCTCCCCGGCTCGGCCGCGGGCCTGAACACCGAGGCCGCCCGGCGGCTCTCCCGAGAGGATCTGGGCGTCCCGCGCTGAGTGCGTCGGCGGGCAGGTCCCGCGGCGGGTGAGGTGAGCAGGGCGTGTATGCGGCAGGACTGGTGGTCAGCCGGCAGGGTTAGAGGTGTGCCGCTTGTTGGCGAGGAAGCGGGCCTTCTTCTCACGGTTCCCGCAGGTGTTCATGTCGCACCACCTGCGGGTGCGGGATCGGCTGGTGTCGAAGAATGCGGCCCGGCACGTCGGTGATGCGCACAGGGCCATCCGCCCTTCTCGCTCTCCCGAGATGATGCTGACCGCGTCGGCGGCGATCACGCTGAGCGCGTCTTCCACGTGAGCGGAACGCAGCTGCCACAGCTGGCCACCCGAGGAGTCGAGGATCGGCGAGGCCGCGCCGCGCGTACTGCAGTCATTGATGACGCGGACGGCCGCGGGGGGAAGCGGATCCTGGTTCGCGGCGGCGGTGGCGGCCGCATGAATGGATTCCCGCAGTTCTCGAGCACGGTCGAGCTGGGATTCGGTGCAGGAGTCGACCGTGAGTCCGTTGCCCTCCAGCCAGTCCACGAGTCGGGACGGCACGGGGATGCGCTCCAGTCTCTCGCCGCAGCGCTCCGTCAGAGTCGCCGTGAAGCTGGTCGCCAGCACCTTGCCAGGGCGGAACTCAGGGTAGTGCGCGACAGACATGGAACCATCTTCGCTGGTTCCGTCTCGATATACAAGTCCCGGCGGCTGCGCGACGGGCGTGGAACCACCTGACCTGGTTGCGGCCTGCATCGCGGGCACGCCGGAACCGCCACACCCGGTTCCAGGTCGACTCGGAGAGCTCATGACGGTCCTCGCCCCTGCACGGCCCGCCGTCCCCCGGAAGATCCTCTTCCCGCTGCTCCTCATCCCCGTGTTCCTCGGCGGTTTGGACTCGACGCTGTTCCACTCCAATGCCTATGACCTGCCCGTGCCGGCCGATTCTTGGCGCCTGCGGTTCATCGACGGATATGCGACAGCGCTCGCCGCGAGCGCTGTCCTCGGCTCCCGTCATCGAGTCCCGCTCGATCATGACGCACGCTCCCGCGAGGTGCCCGGCCATCCGGCCTCCCCCGGTCAGCAGGTCAGCACTGTGCCGACCGGTCCGGTCCGTGCGAGGGCTTCGAGTGCCCGTGAGCGCGGCGGGGGCGCCTGCCGCGCTCACGGCACCGTTCGCTTCAGGGGGTGGCGCCGGGAAGGGCCGTTTCGCGGCGGAGGGCCTGGAGGGTTTCGCGCTCGCGCTCGATGTCGCGCTGCTTCGCCGCGAGCCGCTCGGCCTGCTCGGCGAACAGCCGCTCCATCTCGCCGTTGCGTTTCTCGGGCGGCGCGTCCAGGCAGGGCAGCACCTGGTCGATGGTGCTGCTGCCCAGGCCCGCCGCGAACAGGTGCTGGATCATCACCACGCGGTCCACCATCGACGGGTCGAAGTCCCGCCATCCGCCCGAAGTGCGCTCGGAGCGGATCAGACCGTGCTCCTCGTAGTACCGGAGAGAACGGCTGCTCACCCCGGTTGCCTCCGCCAACTCGCCTATCCGCATGGCTCCTCCTGGCCGCCCGTCGAGTAACCGGGGCCGGCGGCGTTGCACCTGACACCGGTGTGAAGACCGAAGGTACAGGCACGGCGCACACAAGGTACGCCGGAGGAAAGCGGAGGCGAACATGGCAGCAAAGATCCACATCTGGTCCGACTACGTCTGCCCGTTCTGCCTGATCGCCGACGAGCTGATCGAGCGGGCAGTGACCGACCTCCCGGAGGTCGAAGTGGTGCACCACCCCCACGAGCTGCGCCCTCGCCCCACGCCCACCCTGCGCCCGGAGGACCCGTACCTGCCCGAGATCTGGAACCGTGCCGTCTACCCGATGGCCCGGCACCACCGGATCCCGATGCAGCTGCCCAGCGTCTCCCCCCAGCCCTACACCGAACTCGCCTTCCGAGGCGCCCAGTACGCCCAGGAGCACGGCCGTGGACACGCCTACCACCAGCGTCTGATGGCGGCCTTCTTCCGGGAGGACCTCGACATCGGGGACCGGGCAGTCCTGGCACGCCTGGCCGAAGAGGCCGGCCTGGACCCGGCCGGCTACACCCAGGCCCTGGACGACGAGTGGTACGCCGAGCGGCACCGGGCGGCCCTGGCCGAGTCGGCACGGCAGAAGATCACCGTCGTACCGACCCTCGTGATCGGCGAGCGGCGCATCGAAGGCGTGGCCACCGAAGGGGTCATCCGCCGCGCCCTGGAAGACCTGGCCGTGTCATGAACGAACCCACCCGTGCCCCATGGGACCTGATGACCAAGGCCGTGGAGCTCTGCATCCAGCATGTCGACTCCGGCGGGCCCCCCTTCGTCGGGCAACTGCTCCACTCCGACGGCCAGGTCTCCGCACCCGGCGTGAATCTCGTCCTGGAAACCGGCGATCCCACCGCCCACGCCGAGATCACCGCGATCCGGCAGGCCGTGCGCGAGTACGGACCCGCCGGGATCCGGGGAGCCGTACTCCTGGCGACCGGTGAACCCTGCGGCATGTGCTACCGCTTCGCCGCCGCCCACGGCATCGCCGAGGTCCACTACGCGGTGGGCCGCGACACGGCTGCCGCATGGGGCTTCGACTACCGGTCCGGATACCCGAGCGGCGGGACCGAGCCGCTTTCCCTGGAGCGGGATGCCCGGCAGCTGCCCGTGAGGCGGGCGCTGGTGCCCTTCACCCGCTACCGCGCCCTGCACCACCCCGCGTCCATCTGACGCTTCTGAACCACTCCGTGAACCACACATCCGGAAGGACCCGTCATGCACTGGCTCTACCTCGCCATCGCCGTCGTCTTCGAGATCGCCGTGGCCGTCTCCGCGGGCAAGGCCCAGGGCTTCACCCGCCTCGGCTGGTCGGTCGCCACGCTGGTCAGCGGCGGCATCGCCACCTACGTCCTGAGCCTGGCACTGATCACCTTCGAGGTCGGGGTCGGCTACGCGATCTGGACCTCCGCCGCCGGCGTCGGGATCGTCTTCCTGGGAGCCCTCTTCTTCGGCCAGCGTTTCGACTGGCGCAAGCTCCTCGGGATCGCCGCCGTCATCGCCGGTGTCGTCGGGCTCCAGCTCACCGGTACCGCCTGATCCCCTCCACGGGGCCCACCCCACTTCGTTGCCACACACGCCCGAGAGGAACCCCCATGTCCACCGCCACCGCCACCACCGCCGCCACCACAACCGCCACCACAACCGCCACCGCCGCCACCGTCGGTCCGAGCCCCGCCGCCGCAGCCGGCAAGCGCACCCGGGCCTGGCTGGTCCTCCTGCTCGCCGGAATCCTCGAAGTCGGCTACGCCCTCGCGGTGGGCGGCAGCCAGGGATTCACCATCCTGTCCTGGTCGATCGTCGCGGTGGTGTTCTTCCTGCTCACCCTGCTGGCCCTGAGCATCTCCCTGCGCACCATCGACGTCGGCATCGGCTACGCGGTGTGGGCCGGGATCGGCGCCGTCGGAGCCGCCCTGCTCGGCCCGGTCTTCTTCCCCGAGACCCTCACCCTGGGCAAGGCCGCCTGGCTCGCGCTGATCATCGGCGGCGTCGTCTGGCTGAAGCTCTCCGACCGGCCCACCGCCGAGTCCACCGAGCGGTAGAGCAGCAGTGGGACCCCGCCGCCATCACGGCGCGGAAGGTCCTCCCGTACGAGCCGCACCCCAAGACCCGGCCCTTGCCCCAGGGACCGGGTCGGGCCTCTGCCTGGAGGGGCGGGACAGGACAAAGCCATGCGTTCTTCAAGGGAACCCTGCTTCCGCGCAGCGACCTCCTGGGCAAGCGGCCTCACCATGCAGGAGCCGTTGACCTTCGACGAACCGGTGCTGCTCAGCTCCCCACGGGCCGTAGGCGCCTGCCAGCGGCCGCAGAGCTACCGCTACTCGAGGATTGAAGACCTGCGCCAGGCAACCGAAGCCTCACCCTTCACGAGCGCAGCCGTGCGTTGGTTGCTGACCTGGGTCTTCGTCGTGGAGCGGGCGACGGGAATCGAACTTGCGCTCTGAGTTTGGGAATCACGGGATGGTCGACCGGGTACCTCGCTGACCAGCGCAAAGGAGCACTGGCAGCAAGCTGCCGGGTTGCCGCAGCACCGTCGTTGACCGTTGTTCACCGCCCTGCCTGGTGTCTGGTGCGGAACTCGGCGCACTGCCGACCAATGCGCCCCAGGGGCCAGTGCCTCGAAGCAGGATCTGTTCACTTACCAGAGGTCGGAGAACGGGGGGATTACTCGAGTGATCGCGATAAGGCGCAGACGGGGGAGGGGCAGCGCGTAGAACCAGCCGTCGACGAGCAGCGGGATGCGCCGCACCCCGCCTGGCACGCCCCGTCGCGGTCCTTGACCGAGATCCGTGACGTCAACGCCGACCTCGGCCAGTGCAACTATCTCCCGCGAGACGTTCAACCTCGGCAACCACCTGCGGAGGCAGACCCGACACCACATGCTCGGCGTCCGGGTCATACTCCCAACGCCATGGGTCCCGATCGCTCACGCCGCTCCCTGCTCCTGGTCGATGCCGGCTTCAGCGCATGCTGCGTCAAGGATGCGACCGATCTCCGCCGCGAGTTCGCGCGCCTCGTGGATGTCGTCGGTCTCGGCCGCACGGTTTTCCAGCGCCCGCAGACGGGCGGCTCGGTCCGGGTGGCGCTCGACGGCCACGTAGACCGCCCACTGCCCGGCGAAGCGACGCATGGGTGCCGCGCTCACCTGCTCTCGGGACTGCCGGAGTGCCGCGGCGCGCTCGTCATCAAATGTCGGCAGTGCGTCTGGGGCGATCAGCGCGAGAGCAGCACGCAGTTCCTCAGGCGTGCTGGCCGGCTGGGCGATGCGGTGAGCTTCCGGATCACTGTCGGCGATGTCGTGCATCGGTTCTTCGGGCTGCGTGGTCATCGCGGTCTCCAGTGAGGATCGACAGGTCCGCTGTGCGCCCTACGGTACGTGTTCGTCCCTCTCATGCGCATGGAGGTGTGCCTGTCCACTTCAGCTCACTCGGCGGGCTGCTGACCGCCGCCACCTTGACGGCGGCAAGTCGTCTTGACCGAGAGGGGAGGCGTTGGTCTGCGCGGCGTGGCGAGGCGACCGGTCGGCATACCGAGCGCCTGATCTGGCAGGCAGAGGTCTGGACATGAACAACCCCCAGGTCGCTGACCTGGGGGTTGGCGTTGGAGCGGGCGACGGGAATCGAACCCGCGCTCTGAGCTTGGGAATCAGCGGTGCTTGAGTCTCCGGAAGGGTCCTGACCTGCACTTTCCTGCGAGGAGGCTGGGGGTGCCACGGTCTCTGGAGGCTGTACCTGACCGCTGTCGTCCGCTCTGCTGGGCACGGATGGGGCACGGGAGGGCGATACAGCGGACCCTGCCAGGGGGTGCGCTCGGGGTGGGCCGGCGCGTCAGAGAGGGATGACGCGGACTTGGTTGCCGCAGAGCTGGGTCATGTCGTCGCTGTCGGAGGTCAAGAGGGCGACAGGTTTCGGCTGACGCAGGGCGACCTCGGCGACCGTGGCGTCGATGGCGTACCTGTGTTCGTGCAGTCCGGCGTCTTCGAGTTGTTCCGCTGCTGCTGGCGCCGCTTGTTCGGTCACCGGCTCCAACTTGACGCGGGACAGGGCCCATTTCAGGCGAGGCATGTTGGTGCGTGAGTGGCTGACTTCCACGATGGTGTTGGCTCCGATCACGAGATCGGCTCCCATGTCGTGGAAGACCTACAGCATCGCGAGAAGCTTGCGGTCCTGCGCGATCCAGGCGGAGAGCCCTTCCGAGTCCAGGACGACGGTTTCTATGCGCTCGCTCACGCGGCGTCCGCGCCCTCGGAGGTGCCGGCGGGGCCGAAGATCTTCCCGCGCGCCTCGGCGAGCTCCTCGTCCCTGAAGGGGCCGTGCTCCTCCTCATGCCGGCGGAGGTCGTAGCCCAGGAGCTGATGCCGGATCTGGCGCGCTACGGCTTCAGCCACCCAGTCGGAGACGTTGTCCGTGAGAAACCCGAACACTTCCTGGCCTTCACAGCGATCGCCACCAGCCTCCGCACCGACCTCTGAGCTGCTCTGATTTCGGTGAAGCTCCTTCGCCAGGGTTACGATCCTGGCGAAGGGGAACCAGTCCGCCTGAGTCAAGCCCACCGGATCTACGAAATTCGGGGCAGCTCAGACGCCGTTCGAGTCGTCCGATCCCGGGTGCGATGAGTGTGGTGATGTCAAATTTTGGCCACGTCATGGATCACATGAACCACAGCGAACGTGTCAGAGGACAATATCGGCGACGCGCAGGATCTCGTCGATGTCGTCGCTGGTCGGGTTGAGGATCAGTTCGTCTGCTCCGATCGCCTCGAACTCGCTGACGGTTTTCCTGATCACGTCCGCTCCTCCGCTCACCGCGGATGCGATGAAACCAGCGGTGTCCGCTCCTGCGGTGGAGTAGTAGTCGTAGACGTTCGCCCGGCCAGCCTCGATGTCCGCGACCGCGTAGTAGGCGATAGCGACCAAATACGGAGAGCCCCCACGTCCGGCTTCCTTCCACGCTGTACGCACGCCGTCGAAGGCACCGGCGATCATGTGTGCCGGGACCGACGCACCGATATAGCCACGGCCGGAGCGTGCCACGCGGTCGTACGAAGCCTGGACCATGCCGCCGAAGAGCAAAGGCACCTCACGGCTGCCCCGGGGCACCAGCGGGTTGTCACAGCCGGCGGGAGTCTCGCCCCGCCACACGCTCTTGTATGTCTCGATATCACGGTCGAGCCGCTTGCCCGTCCCGCGCGGGCCCAGGCCCTCCACTACGAAATCGTCGGGCCGCCCCCCAAGGCCGATACCGAGGGTGAATCGGCCGCCCGAGACACCGTCGATACTCTGCGCCTCCTTGGCCAGCAGATGGGCAGGCCATACCGGGCCGAGGAGGACGTTGCTGATGAGCCCGATCCTATTGGTGGCACCTGCCGCCGCTGCGAGCGCGACGGTGTCCATCACTCCCGGGTAGGCGACACGGCCCACACTGCCCAGGGAGGCGAACCCTGCTTCTTCGGCGCGCCGTGCCCACTCTGGAATGGCCTCCGCTCTCACATCGCGTATCTGATTGGGGATTCCGATACCAATTTTCATGGGTCGTGTTCTTTCTGCGAATGGTCAGTGCGTCGGAGGGTCGTGCGCTTACCGCAGAGATTGCACTTGCGGAGCGTGCTGTTCATTCGGTGGTTCGGGGGTGTTGAGCGGTGTGAGACGCCCGGTGGCCAACCTGAGGAGAGAACCGGGGGGGGCGCCGTGTCCGGTCTTATAGATGTCCGCCGTCGACGGACAGGTCGATCCCGTTGGCCAGCCGGTTCTCCAGCAGGAACCGGCAGGCGTCGACGATGTCGGCCATGCGGCCGAGCTCGCCGGTCAGCGTCTCCGAGCGGAACTGGACCAGAGTGTCGGCCAGTTCCGGTCGACTCTGCCAGAACGGGCTGTCGCCGATCGGTCCGGGGTGGATCGCGTTCACCCGGACCGGCGCCAGCTCGATGCTCAGCGTCCGCACCATCCCGGTCACGGCGGCGTTGACGGCCGTCAGGGTCGTCGAGCCGGGGTACGGGTAGTCCTTGGCACCGCCGCCGAACAGCAGCACCGCCGCGTTCGGCGCCAGGCGTTCGGCCAGAGCGGCTATGACGGCCGTGTACCCGACGACCTTTGTCACGGCCAACTGGCTCGCGGTCGTTATGTCGAACCCGGCCAGAGTGTTGCGGTCGCGGACCATACCGACCAGGACGAGCCGGTCGACCTGCTCGACCGGAGCGAGCGCCACGGCGACGGTCTCCGGGCGGCTGAGGTCAAGCGCCAGGCCGGTGACCACGCCCGGACAAGCCGGGCCATCGCCGTTGGCGACGGTCGGTGGATGCCCGGCTACCGTCGCGGCGGTCTCCACGACCTCGGCGGTCAGTTCTGCGGCTACGGTCTCGGCCCGCTTGGCCTCGCGCCCGGTGACGACGACGTTCGCGCCGTCGCGCAGATAGGCGGCGGCCAGTTCCCGGCCGGTGCCCTGTGTGGCGCCGATGATGAGGACGTTAACCAACTCGTGTTCACCCTTCCGTTGGGGGATGAGGATCGATGGGGCCTTGGCTGCCGAGTGCATGGGCAGGGCACTGCGTGGATTGCGAGAAGCCGGGCTGGTCCTCCCTTTCTGAAGCCGTGTTCAGCGTCTGAGCTGGTCGCGTTCGGTGTTGCTCCCAGGGCGTCCGGTGGTCCCGCCGGCGTCGTGGCGAGCGGCGGGGCGCCGGTTCTTCGAGCAGGACGGCCTGCCGGGGCCGCACCAATTGAGTTTTGGTGCACGGGCCGGACAGGGCAGGCTTGGGCGGAGCTTCCCGAGCCCCCGCCGGTCCCGGGCCGGGGCGAGCCTGCCGGGCCCGGCAGGCTCCTCCCGTGGACAAGCGGATCAAGAGCAGAGAGGCACGTTGCTCTGCGAGAACACGGGCCCGCGCCGCGTCCGCTGTCGTCGTCGATCAGCCGGTGCCGAGGTCTGAATCCCGGCTCGCGGAAACCAGGCGCTCATGGTGGTTCCGATAAAGACGGGTCCCGAGCGGGCGGCCGGCATGCCAGACGACAGCGGGAACGGCGGCGCGCAGGAGCTGGGCCTGCTCCTCGCTCGCCCCGTGCAGGGCCATGCCCAGCATCAGCAGGCGCTGCGAGAAACGCACTTTACCCAGGGACGCCTCGACGGTCGTCTTCCACTCGCGTTCGGTCAGGTGGCGATCGATGAGCGGCAGAATACGCTGCTCCTCCAGCGCCAAATGCTCATACAGCCCCGGCAGTAGACGTTCCGCGACGGCGGCGACGGCATCCCGGTCGGACGCGTCGGCGGTGGCCTGCCAGCGCCGGCCGTTCGCGGCGAGCGTCTTCAAGTCCTTGTCTATGGAGGTGTGCTGCTGATCCATCGCCTCGATGAGGGGCCCGACGTCATCGGGGCAGCGCTCCCGCAGCCGGGGCCACACATGGTCGTCCTCGCTGGTGTGATGGGCATGCAGGAAGTCGACCATCATCAGTACGTGGCCGGCGACGACGTCAGTGCCCCGCGCATCACCGGCCGGCACACCCACGATCAGCGCGGGCAGAGCGCCGAACTCTCTCCGCATGGCGTCGTGCGCGCCGATCATGTCGCGGCTGTCAGCCATCTTTGCGTTCTTCTCGGTGTGCATGGGAGAAGTTTTGAGGCCGTACCTTTCAAACCGCATACAGCACGGATACCGCGCAGTCCTCACCACGTTGCCGCCGCCGGTGACATGGGCTTACATGGTGCGGTGCTGACGTTCGCGGTGCTGGGTCCGCTCGAAGTCCGTGCGGGTGATCGTCCGGTCCACGTCGGGGGCCGGATGCCCCGTAGGCTACTGGCGATCTTGGTCGCTGGGGACGGCCGACCGATCTCGGAGGACAGCCTGGCGGAAGGGTTGTGGGGTGACCGCCAGCCACGCAACCCTGCGGGCGCCTTGCAGGTGTACGTCTCGCGGCTCCGCCGGGTGCTGCCGGGCACGGCGTTGCAGCGCTCCGCCGGCGGCTACCGGCTCGTTCCCGTCGGCACCGACGTCGAACAGTTCCGTGGCCACCTCGTCCGCGCCCACGCGCTGGTGGCCGACGACCGCCAGGTCGAGGCACACGAGGCTTTCGAGGCGGCGTTGGGGTTGTGGCGCGGGACACCGTACGAGGACTTGGGCGACGACGAGTCGACGGTGGCGATCCGTGCCGCTTTGCTGGAACAGCGTGACAGCGCCCAGGAGGAGGCCGCCGCGTCGCTGCTGGCCTCCGGCAACCACGCCGGTTCCGTGGCCAGGCTCGAACTGCTGGTGCACGCCGCTCCGTACCGCGAACGGCGTTGGCAACTGCTCGCGCTGGCGCTCTACCGTTGCGGACGCCAAGCTGACGCTCTCAACGCGGTGCGTCGCGTGCGGACCTTGCTGGCCGAGGAACTGGGTGTCGACCCGGGACCGATGTTGCGGCAGCTCGAAAGTCGCATCCTGTCCCAGGACCCGGTCCTGGCGGCGGCCACCGGCGCCCCGGCAGTGAAGCCCAAGGACCGGCCGCTGTCGTCGTTCATCGGCCGCGACGCCGATCTGACGCTGCTGAGCCGTCTCGTCGGCCTGCACCGGCTCGTCACCGTCGTGGGGCCCGCCGGATCGGGCAAGACCCGTCTGGCCGTGGAATGGGCAGGGCGGGACGCGGTCGTCCGGCTCGCCGATGTAGCCGACCCCGCCCACCTGGTCTCAGCGGTCGCCGCGGCGACCGGCGTCACCGGGTTCACCGGGGACCTGTACGAGGCACTCATCAAGCGGCTGCGCCGGTACGGGAAAGCTCTGGTACTCGACAACTGCGAGCACCTCGGCGGCGAGGTGGCCCAGGTTGTCGTCGACCTGCTCGACCGGATCCCCACGTTGAGTGTGGTGGCCACCAGCCGCAGCCCGCTCGGCGTCGACGGCGAGCACAGTCTGCCGCTCGGGCCGCTGGCCGCCGACGACGCCGTGACGCTACTGACCGATCGCATCCGCGCGGGCCGCCCCGGCTGGACCGAGCAGGACGCCGACCGCCAGGATCTGGACCGCCTCGCCAACGCACTGGACCGTCTGCCGCTGGCCCTGGAGCTGGCGGCGGCGCGGGTGCGGACCTTCGGCGTACGGGGGCTGATCGAGAACCTGGACGACCGTTTCACCGTGCTGGGCAGGATCCCGCACAGCAAGATGACCCCCCACGCGACGTTGCAGGAGGCCGTCGCCTGGAGTTTCGACCTCCTGTCCGGTGAGGAGTACGACCTCGCGGTGCGGCTCTGGCCTTACGAGGGCGGCTTCCCCTTGGAGGCCGCGGGCTCCGCCGGTGGTCTTGGCACACTCGTCTCGCTGGTCGACCAGTCCGTGGTCACCGCCGAGACCGGCGGCAGCACGGCGCGCTACTGGATGCTGGAGACGATCCGGGCGTACGGCCGGTCCGTGGACGGAGATCCGGCGGCGACCCGGGCTGCTCATGCCCTCTGGGTCCGCGAGCTGGTCGCCCGAGCCGAGGGTGACCTGCAGGGCGTACGGTCCGCGACCACGATGGCGGCGCTGCGTCTGGAATTGCCGAACCTGCGCGCGGGGCTCGCACACGACCTGACGTATGCCCCGGTCGAGGCATTGCGTACGGCCGCGCGGCTCATGTGGTTCTGGATCCGCAGCGGCCTGCTTGCCGAGGGCAACCGGACGCTGAGCGCGGCCCTCGCCGCAGCGCCGGACGCGCCGCTCGGCGACATCGTGCGTGCCAAGACCTCCTCGGCTGCCCTTTTCTACTTCACCGGCGACGTCACCACGGCGCGTCACACGCTGTCCGAGGCGAACTTGGCGGTGGCCTCGGAACCGAGGTATCGAAGCTTGCTCGCCGAGGTCCGCTACTACCAGGCGCTGGTCCAGTTGCCGGGAGGCGACCCGGTGGTCGCGCTGGCCGCCTCGGCCGAGGCGCACGCCATCGCCACCGAGACGCAGACCACCTGGCTTGTCGCGGCGACCGCGATGGCGTGGGGCGCCGCCCTCGTCATGGCCGGCCGGATCGCCGAAGGCCGGGACCGGTTGCAGGCCGCGGTGCAACTCGCCGACGCATCCGGGCTCGTCTGGACGGCCGCGCTCAGCGAGCTGATGCTGGCCCAGACCCTGGTCGACGCGAAGGGCAGCGAAGCGTTGCCCCTGCTGCGGTCCTCGCTGCGGCGCTTCCTCGTCGAAGGAGACCTGAGCAATCAGCTGGCCGTGCTGCACAACGGGGCCCTGGTCCTGGACGCGGCCGACGACGCGGCCGGCGCCGCGCTGCTCCGCGGCGTCGTCCATTTTCACCAGGCGCACAGCGACATCCGACCGGCTGGCACCTTTCTGCAGTCGACCGTGCCGCAGGGCTGGTACGAAGGCGCGCCGCCCTCCCAGCCGGCAGCGCTCAACGATGCCCTTGCCGTCCTGAGCGCCTCGGTGCGCGCTGTGTGACCGCTGCGACCCGGGTGTATGGATGCCCGGCCAGGATCAGGTGGGGAGCGGTTCACGGCCCGTACTACGTCGACACCCATACCAGCTTTATGGCATGCGAATGGCACGCCGCCCCTGAGAGGTCTAGACAACGCTGAAGCCCCAGATCATTGACCTGGGGCTTCATATAAGAGCGGGCGACGGGAATCGAACCCGCGCTCTGAGCTTGGGAAGCTCATGTTCTACCATTAAACTACGCCCGCGAGGAGCCGGATATGGGCTGGCTCGTCGTCGGACACTCTACCTCATGGCGGACCCCGGTCGCATACGGCCTGGGTCTTTCTGCTGTTCCGGGGGGCGCAGGGGCGCAGGGGTGTCGGTGCGGGTGGCGGTGGTGTCGTCCGGTCTTCGTCGGCCCGGTTCGCCGGTGCTGTTCCGTCGTTGTCGTCGCGGGGTGTCCGCGGCTCTTCGGTGTGCCCGGAATCGTGCCCGGAACCGTGTCCGCAGCTGTGGTCCGGGCGTGTTCCGGGGGGTGATCCGGGCGGCTCGGCGGGCGAGTTGAGGGGCGTACGGTGGGGGCGGAGTGCCGGGCGTCGGAGCGTCGGACTCATCCCCTAACGTGGCTTTTGTCGTCCACGCATCCATGTGACTGGGGAGAGGGAAGCGATGGAATCCACTGTCGTCCGGTGTGCCGAGGGGCATGTTTTCAGCACCACGACGTTCCCGATGCAGCAGCTCGGAACCTCCCGGATCGGCCCTGGGCGGTTGTTGCGCTGTCCCCAGTGCGGGCGGCTGCGGCAGGCGGTGCCCGTGGTGCGGCAGCGGAAGGGATGAGGGTGACGGCGTCCTCCTCCGAGGGGGCGCTCAAGTGCCGCGGGGCCGGTCCGATTGGGCCGGCCCCGTCTCGTGCGCGTAGTCTCGGCCCGTGCTTCTCTCAGACAAGGACATCCGGGCCGAGATCGATGCCGGCCGGGTGCGGATCGATCCCTACGATCCGGCCATGGTGCAGCCCTCGAGTGTGGACGTGCGGCTGGACCGCTACTTCCGGGTGTTCGAGAACCACCGGTATCCGCACATCGACCCCGCCGTCGAGCAGCCCGATCTGACGCGGCTGATCGAGGCCGAGGGTGACGACCCGTTCATCCTGCATCCCGGGGAGTTCGTGCTGGCGTCCACCTACGAGGTGATCACGCTGCCGGAGGACGTGGCCTCGCGCCTGGAGGGGAAGAGTTCGCTGGGGCGGCTGGGGCTGCTGACGCATTCGACGGCGGGCTTCATCGATCCGGGGTTCTCCGGCCATGTGACGCTCGAGCTGTCCAATGTGGCGACGCTGCCCATGAAGCTGTGGCCCGGTATGAAGATCGGCCAGCTGTGTATGTTCCGGCTGACGACTCCCGCGGAGTTCCCGTACGGCTCGGCGCGCTACGGCTCCCGCTACCAGAATCAGCGCGGGCCCACGCCCTCCCGCTCGTATCTGAACTTTCACCGGACTCATGTCTGAGGCGGATCCGCGGCCGAGCGGCCTGCCGGGTGCCCGGCCGGGCACCCGGTCGAGCAACTGAGGGACGAGAGAGCAGAGGGCCACCTGTGAGTGACGAGCAGGCGCACGAGCGCGAGAACCTGACCTACAGCCTCTTCGGGCAGGCCATCCGGGAGCTGGCGCAGCGGGTGGCCGACGACGGGTACGAGCCGGACATCATCCTCTCCATCGCCCGCGGCGGGCTCTTCGTGGCCGGTGGCCTGGGCTACGCGCTCGATGTGAAGAACCTTCATGTGATGAATGTCGAGTTCTATACCGGTGTGGGGGAGACGCTGGCCATGCCGGTGATGCTGCCTCCGGTCCCCAACGTCGTCGACCTCAGCCGGAAGAAGGTGCTCATCGCCGACGACGTCGCCGACACCGGCAAGACGCTGAAGCTGGTGCAGGACTTCTGTGCCGAGCACGTGGCCGAGGCGCGCAGCGCGGTCGTCTACGAGAAGTCCCATTCCCTGGTGAAGTGCGACTACGTCTGGAAGCGGACGGACCAGTGGATCAATTTCCCTTGGAGTGTTGAGCCTCCCGTGATCCGCCGGGAGGGTCAGGTTCTCGACGCCTGAGGGCGGGTCGGGAGGCCGGCGGGGCCGGTCAACTCCGCCGCGATGGCGGCGTGTCGAGGGTGAGCGCCGTGCGGTGGGGCCCGCACGGGTGGTTCCCTTCTCCGGTACTTGCGGGTAGGTACCGCTGGTAACAATGTTGCCGGCCGTAGGGAGACCACCTGATGGCGCGTAGGAGATCCGCGACCGCGCTCGCGGCGGCTCTGCTCATGGTGTGCGGAGGTGCGGGCGCGGCGGCTGCCGCGCCCACGAGCGGGGCGGTCGCGAGCGGGGCCGCCGCGAAGGCGGACGCCCGTGTGAGTACGCCGCTGCCGCCCGAGTTGGAGAAGATCCGGGCGGCGGAGGCCCGGGAGCTCTACGGCAGCCCGGAGGAGCGGCCGCCGGACGAGCGCAGCACGAGCCTCATCTCGCTGGGGGACAGCGAGATCTCCGGGGAGGGTGTCGGCACCTACGAGCCGGGCACCAACGGCCCGGACAACTGGTGCCACCGGTCGCCCGACGCGGCCGTACACCGTACGGGCATCGACGCGGACGTGACGTACAACGTGGCCTGCTCCGGTGCGAGCACCCGGAACATCCGGATCGGCGGCACCAAGCAGTACGCCGACGAACTGGTGCAGAGCGACAGCCTGGCCATCAAGGCACGCAACACGCGGCTCAAGCAGATCATGCTCGTCGTCGGGGCCAACGACGACCTGCAGTTCGGGCCGGTGATGACCGACTGCGTCACCCGCTATCTGACCTTCCAGGGGCGGTGCGAGCCCAAGTACGACCCCGGCTGGCAGGACCGGGTCGACGGTCTGGTGCCCAAGGTCGAGCAGACCGTGGGCGACCTGCGGACGGTGATGCGCGACGCGGGCTACGCGGACGACGACTACCAGCTCGTCCTGATGGCCTACCCCAGTCCCATCGGTCCGGACATCAAGGACAACCCCAAGTTCCCCGGCAAGCTGGTCGGCGGCTGCGTCGGCTACACCAGCGACGCCGCCTGGGGCCGCAACACGGCGGTGCCGAAGTTCGAGAAGGGCATCAGGGCGGCCGCCGCGCACACCGGGGCCGACTTCCTGGACGCCTCCCGGCTCTTCCACGGCCATGAGGTGTGCATGGAGAACACCTGGGCCCGCGGGCTGTACGTGGACCTCACCAACCCGTTCCCGCCGGACTCCAACTCGGTCCGCCAGTCCTTCCACCCGAACGTACGCGGGCACGGCGCGTTCGCCGCGTGCTTCACGGAGATGTACCGGGCCGGGCAGCAGGGTGTGCGGGAAGCCTCCTGCGCGGATCCCGCCGGCCGCGGCGAGCCGAAGCTCTACCGGCTCGCCTGGGACGACGCCTTCGGGCCGCTGCGGAACGAGGGCACCGGGAGCTGCCTGGACGCCGACGGGGCCGCGAGCGCGGTCGGCACGGATGTGCGCGGCTGGGCCTGTGGTGCGGCGGACAAGCGCAACCAGCAGTGGTGGTACGACGCGCAGGGCAAGGCGCTCTACGCGGGCCAGACCCATGACCGGTGCGTGCAGAGCGACGGCGCGGTCCGGGACGGGGCGGGGCTGGAGCTCGGCAACTGCTCCGGGGCCGGCGCACAGCAGTTCGTGCGGAACGGTTCCACGTTCCGGCCCGCCGGGGACACCGGGTTGTGTATGACGCTGCCGGGTGCCGAGGAACGGGCGCGGCTCGCCGCGTGCGACGGGTCGGCGGCGCAGCGGTTCGCCGGTTGAGCCGGTTGAGCCGGTCGGGCTGGTGAGCCGCGGCGGTGCGCCGGGCGAGCCGGCGCGCTGATCAGCCGCTGAGCCGCTGAGCCGGTGAGCCGTCGCCTCGTGCGGCGGGGTGGCTCCGCGGTGCCGGGGCATCATGTGCGGAGGGGCGTCCCGGGTCGGGGCGCCCCTCCCTGTGTGCGCCATGCGGCATGTGCGCGATCCCCTGTGCGCGCGCTGCGACCGGCGGCCGGGATTCGCGGGTCCGGGCCGTCTACAGCGTGCCCAGCTTGATCAGGAACAGCAGGGCCAGCAGCTGGATGGCGGAGGCGCCGAGGGCCTTGGGCCAGGGCAGGTCGTGGGAGCGGCTGACCATCGAGGTGAAGAGGAAGCCGGCCGCCACCCAGGTGACCCAGCCGACGGCCTGGACGACGGTGGCCGTACCGCCCAGGAACAGGGCGAACAGCAGTCGCGGTGCATCCGTCAGGGACATGATCAGCATGGCGAGCCCCACGGTGGGCTGCCACGAGCCGTCGCCGCCGAACTGCCGGGCGAGCGTGTGGGTGACGGCGCCCAGGATCAGCCCCGCGAACACCACGGCCACACCGGTGATCAGCACATAGGGGACGGCCTGCGAGAGCGTGGTGTGGAGGACGTCCTCGCGGGCCTGGTCGAGGCCGAAGACCGCGAGCAGCCCGTAGACGAACGTGACGATCAGCGCGGGGGCCCACACCGCGTAGTCGCGCATCTGCCAGAACGTCGGGTTCGGGCGCAGCACGATCCCGGTCAGCAGGTCCTTCCAGTGCAGCCGGGGTCCGGCCGGCGGGGCGGGGGCGTTGCCCGCGCGGTACGTCGCGCCGTCGGGGTATCCGTAGCCGTCCGGACCTGGGCCGCCGCCGGGACCGTAGGAATCGGGGCCGGGGCCGCCGTACGGGTCGTGGATGCTGAACGCCTGGGTGTTGCCGGGGTTGTTGGCGTGCGGGTCCTGCCCGTGCCAGCCCTGCGGGGCACCGGGCTGTCCGCCGTGCGCACCGGGACCGGGACCCGGACCGGGCCCCGGACCGGGGCCGTAGTTCTGCGGCGCGCCGTAGCGCGGCTGCGGGTCACCGAAGTACTCCGGCTCGCCGTGCTGCCCGCCGCCTTGCCAGGGGCCGGGTGCGGGCCCCGGCCCGGGGCCTGCACCCGGCCCCTGCGGGTACGGCGAACCCGGGGGGTGCTGCGGGTACTGCCCATGCTGCTGCGCGCCCCGGGAGTCCCGGCCGCGTCCGCTCCTGAAACCAGCCACGCGATCGAACGTACCGTGTTCCGCGGGTCACGTGTGCCACGGCCGGGCGAGATGGCCGGACATCGCTGCTGACCTGTGACATCCCCTAGGGGAACCGGCTGGCGTGCCCCCTTCCGAGGGGGGAGGCGGCCCGGCCGGGAGGGATCCGGGGAGGAGGGCGCGCTCCTCCGCAAGGAGGTCGGCCCGGAAGGAGGTCGGCCCGGAGGGAGGTCGGCCGGGAAGAACGTCGGCCCGCAAGGAGGTCGGTCCGGAGGGAGGTCGGTCCGGAAGGAGGCCACCGCCGGAGGGCGGTGACTTCTCCGGGAGGCGGTCCCTCCCGGGAGGGGATCAGCCGGGGAGCGGGGTCACTCTCCCGGGAGGCGGACGGCGAAGGTGACGACGGCGCCCTGACCGGTTCCGCCGGCCACGGTCAGCCGGTCGGTCACCAGCCGGGCCAGCCACAGGCCGCGTCCGCTGGTGGCGCCGTCCAGGCCCGGCAGCAGTTCGGGGATGACGTCCTCCGTGAAGCCGGGGCCGGAGTCGGCGACCTGGCATTCGAGTTCCCCGGCCAGGTGGCGCAGGACGAGTTGTCCGCCGCCGCCCGCGTGCTCGACGGCGTTGGTGGCCACGGCGTCGACCGCGACGACGAATTCGCCCCTGCGGGGTTCGCCGAGCCCCGCCGACGCGGCCCGGGCCTCGACCTCGGCACGCAGTCTGGGCAGGTCGCGGAGGGTGAAGTGCAGTCGGCACAGCAGCTCGGGCGTCAGCATGGGGCACCCTCCCGCGCCGTCTGCCGGGGGACGGGCCCGGTGGTGAAACGGGCGCCCGGGCGGCTCGGGGTGACCGTGCGCGGGCCGGGGTCCGGCGGCCGGCCGTTTTCGGCCGGTCCGTCCTGGGCCGTACGGCCCGGGGCCTCGCGGTCCGCCACCTGCTGCTCCTCCTCGCCTGTCCTGCCGCTCCGCTCCGCGTGCGTGCGGTTAGGAGGCTAGGCCCGGTACGCGGTGATGGGTATACCGCGACCGCGGTTTGGCTCGTGTGGTGCGTTAACTGATCGCATTTGACCACGACTTGCCGGAAAACGCGCAACGGCCGGCCCCGTGGATACGGGACCGGCCATTGCGAGGGTGCGAAGCGCCCGGTTCAGGCCATCCGGGCTACGAGGCGGGCTCCGGCTCGGGCTCCGGGTCCTTCTCCGTCTCGCCGTCGGCCGCCGGCGGCTCGCCGGGTGTCCTGACCGAGTCCAGCAGGAGCTGGGCCACGTCCACGACCTGCAACGCTTCCTTGGCCTTGCCGTCGTTCTTCTTGCCGTTGACCGAGTCGGTCAGCATGACGAGGCAGAACGGGCAGGCCGTGGAGACGATGTCCGGGTCGAGGGAGAGCGCCTCGTCCACGCGCTCGTTGTTGACCCGCTTGCCGATGCGCTCCTCCATCCACATCCGGGCGCCGCCGGCGCCGCAGCAGAAGCCGCGCTCCTTGTGCCGGTGCATCTCCTCGTTGCGCAGGCCGGGCACCCGGCCGATGATCTCCCGGGGCGGGGTGTAGACCTTGTTGTGGCGGCCGAGGTAGCAGGGGTCGTGGTAGGTGATCAGCCCCTCGACCGGGGTGACCGGCACCAGCCTGCCCTCGTCGATGAGGTGCTGGAGCAGCTGGGTGTGGTGGATGACCTCGTAGTGCCCGCCGAGCTGCGGGTACTCGTTGGCCAGCGTGTTGAAGCAGTGCGGGCAGGTGGCGACGATCTTCTTCGCGGACTTCGGCTTCCGCGTCGCCGGGTCCACCTCGCCGTCCTCGCCGAGGGACTCGCCGAAGGCCGCGTTCAGCGTCCCGACGTTCTCCTCGCCGAGCTGCTGGAAGAGGAACTCGTTGCCCAGCCGGCGGGCCGAGTCACCGGTGCACTTCTCGTCGCCGCCCATGATGGCGAAGTTGACGCCCGCGATGTGCAGCAGCTCGGCGAACGCCTTGGTGGTCTTCTTCGCGCGGTCCTCCAGGGCGCCGGCGCAGCCGACCCAGTACAGGTACTCGACCTCGGTCAGGTCCTCGATCGTCTTGCCGACGATCGGCACCTCGAAGCCCGCGTCCTGCTGGATCTCCTTGGTCCACTCCAGCCGCTGCTTCTTGGCCAGGCCCCAGGGGTTGCCCTTCTTCTCCAGGTTCTTGAGCATCGTCCCCGCCTCGGAGGGGAACGCGCTCTCGATCATCACCTGGTAGCGGCGCATGTCGACGATGTGGTCGATGTGCTCGATGTCGACGGGGCACTGCTCGACGCAGGCGCCGCAGGTGGTGCAGGACCACAGCACGTCCGGGTCGATGACGCCGTTCTCCTCGGCGGTGCCCACCAGCGGGCGCTCGGCCTCCGCCAGCGCGGCCGCCGGGACGTCCTTGAGCTGCTCCTCGGTCGCCTTCTCCGCGCCCTCCATCGTCTTGCCGCCGCCCGCCAGCAGATAGGGGGCCTTGGCGTACGCGTGGTCGCGCAGCGACATGATCAGCAGCTTCGGCGAGAGGGGCTTGCCGGTGTTCCAGGCGGGGCACTGCGACTGGCAGCGGCCGCACTCGGTGCAGGTGGAGAAGTCGAGGATGCCCTTCCAGGAGAAGTCCTCGACCTGGGAGGCGCCGAAGCGGACCTCCTCGGCGTCCTCGTCGCTGTCGTCCAGGGCCGTCTCGAAGTCGATGACCTTGCCGCCGGACATCATCGGCTGGAGCTCGCCGAGCGACGTGCCGCCGGTGGCCTCCCGCTTGAACCAGATGTTGAAGAACGCCAGGAACCGGTGCCAGGCCACACCCATGTTGGTGTTCAGACCGACCGTGATCATCCAGATCATGGTCGTGCCCAGCTTGATCAGCGCCCAGAGGTAGACGAGGTTCTGCAGCGTGCCGGTGTCGAGTCCGTCGTAGGCCGCGACCAGCGGGTAGGAGAGGAAGTAGGCCGGCTCGTAGCCGTCCACGTGGTGCAGGGCGCCTTCGAGGCCGCGCAGCATCATGATGGCCAGGCCGATGACGAAGATGACGTACTCGACGAAGTAGGCCTGGCCCATCTTCGAGCCCGCGAAGCGCGACTTGCGGCCCGCGCGGGAGGGCAGGCTCAGCAGCCGGATCACCATCAGGACGGCGATCCCGACGGTGGTCGCGAAGCCGATGAACTCGATGTACATCTCGTACGGCAGCCAGCCGCCGATGACCGGCAGCGTCCAGTCGGCCCGGAAGAGCTGGCCGTAGGCGTTGACGATGGTCGGCGGCAGGGTGAGGAAGCCGATCGCCACGAACCAGTGGGCGACGCCCACCACGCCCCACCTGTTCATCCTCGTGTGTCCGAGGAACTCCCGGACCAGCGTGGCCGTTCGCTGCTTGGGGCTGTCCTTGCGGGTACCCGCGGGCAGGGGCTGGCCGAGCTTGACGAAGCGGTAGATCTGCGCAATGGCGCGGGCGAACAGCGCAACGCCGACCGCGGTGAGCAGCAGCGTGACGACGATCGCGGCGAGTTGCATAGCGGCTCCTCGGAGCACGGAGGCGGCGTTTACTAAGCAGTAACTTATCCAGTCCGTACGAGACTACCCACTTGTCGCCGCTCCCTGCACCGCGCACCCCGGTGATTTGCGTCGCCCCGCACGGGCGGGCCCGCTCCCGGGAGGATCTCCCGGCCCGCGGCGGGGGCGTCCGGGAGCCGGAGGGCCGGGGAGCCGTCCGCCCCGGGGTCGCGCGCCGCTCCGGTGCCCCTCCTGGGCGGGGGCTCGGGGCCTCCTCGGAAGCAGGCATGCGCGCACCGTAGTCATGGAGGTTGAGTCCGCTCGGCTCAAGCTTCTTGACGCATTCTCCCCGGTCGTGCACTCTTGAGTCAGCTTCACTCAAGACCAAGCTGGAGGAACCCGAAATGGCTCGTGCGGTCGGCATCGACCTGGGTACGACGAACTCCGTCGTCAGTGTTCTCGAGGGCGGTGAGCCCACCGTCATCACCAACGCCGAGGGCGCCAGGACCACGCCGTCCGTCGTGGCCTTCGCGAAGAACGGCGAAGTGCTCGTCGGCGAGGTGGCCAAGCGGCAGGCGGTCACCAACGTCGACCGGACGATCCGGTCGGTCAAGCGGCACATGGGTACCGACTGGAAGATCGGTATCGACGACAAGGAGTTCAACCCGCAGCAGATCAGCGCCTTCGTGCTGCAGAAGCTGAAGCGGGACGCCGAGTCGTACCTGGGCGAGAAGGTCGCCGACGCGGTCATCACCGTCCCGGCGTACTTCAACGACGCCGAGCGGCAGGCCACCAAGGAGGCCGGCGAGATCGCGGGCATGAACGTGCTCCGCATCGTCAACGAGCCGACCGCCGCGGCCCTCGCCTACGGGCTGGAGAAGGAGGACCAGACGATCCTGGTCTTCGACCTCGGCGGCGGCACCTTCGACGTCTCGCTGCTGGAGATCGGCGACGGTGTCGTCGAGGTCAAGGCGACCAACGGCGACAACCACCTCGGTGGTGACGACTGGGACCAGCGGGTCGTCGACTACCTGGTCAAGCAGTTCCAGTCCGGCCACGGCGTGGACCTGGGCAAGGACAAGATGGCCCTCCAGCGCCTCCGGGAGGCCGCGGAGAAGGCGAAGATCGAGCTCTCCTCGTCCACCGAGACCACGATCAACCTGCCCTACATCACCGCTTCGGCCGAGGGTCCGCTGCACCTGGACGAGAAGCTGACCCGGGCGCAGTTCCAGCAGCTCACGCAGGACCTGCTGGAGCGCTGCAAGACGCCGTTCCACAACGTGATCAAGGACGCGGGCATCCAGCTCAGCGAGATCGACCACGTGGTGCTCGTCGGCGGCTCCACCCGGATGCCGGCCGTCGCGGAGCTCGTCAAGGAGCTGACCGGCGGCAAGGACGCGAACAAGGGCGTGAACCCGGACGAGGTCGTGGCGATCGGCGCCAGCCTCCAGGCCGGTGTGCTCAAGGGCGAGGTCAAGGATGTCCTGCTGCTGGACGTCACCCCGCTGTCCCTGGGGATCGAGACCAAGGGCGGCATCATGACCAAGCTGATCGAGCGGAACACCACCATCCCGACCAAGCGCTCGGAGACCTTCACCACCGCGGAGGACAACCAGCCCTCGGTGCAGATCCAGGTCTTCCAGGGCGAGCGGGAGATCGCCGCCTACAACAAGAAGCTCGGCATGTTCGAGCTGACCGGTCTGCCCCCGGCACCGCGCAACGTCCCGCAGATCGAGGTCACCTTCGACATCGACGCCAATGGCATCATGCACGTCTCCGCCAAGGACCTGGGCACCGGCAAGGAACAGAAGATGCAGGTCACCGGCGGCTCCAGCCTTCCCAAGGAAGACATCGAGCGGATGATGCGGGAGGCCGAGCAGTACGCCGACGAGGACCACAAGCGCCGCGAGGCCGCCGAGACGCGCAACCAGGCCGAGCAGCTCGTCTACACGACGGAGAAGTTCCTCAAGGACAACGAGGAGAAGGTCCCGGCCGAGACCAAGTCCGAGGTCGAGACCTCGCTGGAGGACCTGAAGGAGAAGCTCAAGGGCGAGGACACCGCGGCCATCCGCGAGGCGTCCGAGAAGGTGGCGGCCACCAGCCAGAAGCTGGGCCAGGCCCTCTACGCCGACGCCCAGCAGGCCCAGGAGGGCGGCGCCGAGGGCGGCGCGGCCGGTGCGGGCAAGGCCGAGGGCGGCGCCGGTGAGGACGACGTCGTCGACGCCGAGATCGTCGACGAGGACCAGAAGCCCAAGGGCGGTGCGGCGTGACGGAGGAGACCGCGGGCTTCGGCAAGGAGTCCGACGTCCCCGCCGACGCCGGTGAGCCGAGTGACGCGGACCGGGCAGCCGCCTCCGACCAGGAGGCGGCGCCCGGGGCGCCGTCGGCCGGGGACGCCCAGCAGAGTGAGGGCGATGTGAGCGCACAGGACGTCTGGGAAGCGGAGGGCGGCGACCAGGAGCGGGCCGAGTCCGCCGAGGGCGCCCCGGCCTCCGAGCTGGAGGCCGCCCGGAAGGCCCTCCACGAGCGCACCCAGGACCTTCAGCGGTTGCAGGCGGAGTTCCAGAACTACCGCCGCAGGGTCGACCGGGACCGGGAGGCGGTCAAGGAGATCGCCGTCGCGAACCTGCTGACCGAGCTGCTGCCGGTGCTGGACGACATCGGCCGGGCGCGGGACCACGGCGAGCTGGTGGGCGGCTTCAAGTCGGTCGCCGAGTCGCTGGAGACGGTCGCCGCCAAGCTGGGGCTGATGCAGTTCGGCAAGGAGGGCGAGCCCTTCGACCCGACGGTGCACGAGGCCCTGATGCACTCCTACTCTCCGGACGTCACGGAGACGACGTGCGTGCAGATCCTGCAACCCGGGTACCGAATCGGCGAGCGGACCATCCGTCCCGCGCGGGTCGGCGTGGCCGAGCCGCAGCCCGGCGCCGCGGGCGGCAAGGGCGAGGCCGGTGCCGAGGCGCCGGCGGCTGAAGAGGAGAACGGTGGCCCGGACGAGGGCTGACCGCGTGCGGGAGGAGGGACGTCGAGGATGAGTACCAAGGACTTCATCGAGAAGGACTACTACAAGGTCCTCGGCGTCCCCAAGGACGCCACCGAAGCCGAGATCAAGAAGGCGTACCGCAAGCTGGCCCGGGAGAACCACCCGGACGCCAACGCGGGCGATCCCAAGGCCGAGGAGCGCTTCAAGGACGCCTCCGAGGCGTATGACGTGCTCGGCGACGCCAAACGGCGCAAGGAGTACGACGAGGCGCGCAGTCTCTTCGGCAACGGCGGCGGCTTCCGGCCCGGCGGCGGTGCGGGCGGGCCGGGCGGCGCCGGAACGTTCAACTTCGACCTGGGCGACCTGTTCGGCGGCCAGGGCGGCGGCGGAGCCGGCGGCCCCGGCGGTCCCGGTGGTGCCGGGGGCTTCGGCGGCGGGCTCGGCGACGTCTTCGGCGGGCTGTTCAACCGCGGCGGCGCCGGTACCCGCACCCAGCCCCGGCGCGGGCAGGACATCGAGTCCGAGGTGACGCTCAGCTTCACCGAGGCGGTGGACGGGGCCACGGTCCCGCTGCGGATGTCCTCCAGCGCCGCGTGCAAGGACTGCGCCGGGACGGGGGACAAGAACGGCACCCCGCGGGTGTGCCCCACCTGCGTGGGCACCGGGCAGGTCTCCCGGGGCACGGGCGGCGGCTTCTCGCTGACCGACCCGTGCGTGGACTGCAAGGGCCGCGGCCTGATCGCGCAGGACCCGTGCGACACCTGCAAGGGGTCCGGCCGGGCGACCAGCTCGCGCACGATGCAGGTCCGCATCCCGGCGGGCGTCACCGACGGGCAGCGCATCCGGCTGCGCGGCAAGGGCGCTCCCGGCGAGCGGGGCGGTCCCAACGGTGATCTGTATGTCGTCGTCAACGTGGACAAGCACCCGGTGTTCGGCCGCAGGGGCGACAATCTGACGGTCACCGTTCCGGTCACCTTCCCGGAGGCCGCGCTCGGCGGCGAGGTGAAGGTCCCCACGCTGGGCGGTCCGCCGGTCACCCTCAAGGTTCCGCCGGGTACGCCGTCCGGGCGGACGATGCGGGCCCGGGGCAAGGGCGCGGTCCGCAAGGACGGCACCCGCGGCGATCTGCTGGTGACGGTGGAGGTCGCGGTGCCGGTCGCGCTGGACGACGAGGCGAAGGACTCCCTGGAGTCCTACCGGGACGCGACGGCGGGTGAGGATCCGCGGGCCGCATTGTTCAAGGCAGCGAAGGGAGACTGAGGTGGACGGCCGGGACGGACGCAGACGCTTCGCGGCCGGGCGCTCCGCGGCGTACGAGCTGACGGACGAGTCTCCCGTCTACGTCATCTCGGTCGCAGCGCAGCTCTCGGGGCTGCACCCGCAGACCCTGCGGCAGTACGACCGGCTGGGGCTGGTCTCGCCCGACCGTACGCCCGGGCGGGGCCGCCGCTACTCGGCCCGCGACATCGAGCAGCTGCGCGAGGTGCAGCGGCTCAGTCAGGACGAGGGCATCAACCTCGCCGGTATCAAGCGGATCATCGAGCTGGAGAACCAGGTCGCGGCGCTCCAGCAGCGGGTGGTCGAGCTGTCGGCCGCGGTGGAGGGTGCCGCGGCGGCGATGCAGCAGCGGGAGGCTCAGGTGCACGCCTCCTACCGGCGCGATCTGGTGCCCTACGAGGACGTGCGCCAGTCCAGTGCGCTGGTGGTCTGGCGGCCCCGGCCCCGGGAGTGACCCGGGTCCGGCACCCGGCGGTCACCGCGCCGGGGCGGTCACTGCCGCCGGGGCCGGCCCCGGAAGCGGGTGCGGGGCGGGGCCGCCCGGCCTGCCGCTGCTACTTCGCGAAGCCGTGGGAGAGCAGCTTCTTCGCGTCCTTCGTGCGGTTGGCGGACGAGGAGGAGGCCAGCACGGTGCCGATCACGGTCCTGCCGCCCCGCTTGGCGGCGAAGACCAGGCAGTACTTCGCCTCGGGGCCGGAGCCGGTCTTGACGCCGAGCGCTCCGGAGTAGCCGCCCAGCAGCGGGTTGGTGTTGCGCCAGTTCATGTACCGGTAGCCGCCGCTCCTGGTGACCGTCTTCTGCTTGGTGGAGCGGGTTTTCACGATCGAGCGGAAGGTCGGGGAGCGCATCGCGTCGCGGGCGAGCTCGGTCAGATCGCGCGGGGTGGAGTAGTTGCGGCCCTTGCCGATGCCGTCGAACGAGTCGAAGTGCGTGTTCTTCAGGCCGAGGCCGCGGGCGGTGGAGTTCATCGAGCCGATGAAGGACTTCACCCGCGCGGAGCGGGTGCTGCCCTTGCCGAAGGTGTCGGCGAGTGCGTAGGCGGCGTCGCACCCGGAGGGCAGCATCATCCCGTAGAGGAGCTGGCGGACGGTGACCTTGTCGCCGACGATCAGCCGGGCCGAGGAGGCGGTGTTGCGGACGATGTAGTCGCTGTACGCCTTCCGGATGGTGACCTTCCGGGAGAGGTCGAGGTTCTTGCGGGCGAGTACCACCCGGGCAGTCATGATCTTGGTGGTCGAGCCGGTGGACCGCCGGGTGTCGGCGGCCTTGGTGTAGAGGCTCCTGCCGGTGCCGCTGTTCATCACGTAGCCGCCCCTGGCGGTGACGGACGGCTTCTTGGCGGCCGTGACCGCGGGGGCCGGGGCCGTGCGGGCGGTGGTCGGTGCGGTGGCCGCGGGGGCTGCCGCGGCGGCCGGGGCGGCCAGTGCGGCTGCCGTCAGTACGGCCGAGGAGGTGACCATCACCGTGGCGACACGGTGGGTGCCAGCAATGCCGATCTTCACTCTGTCAGCTCCAAATGCCGCTGCCGAGCGGCTCGTTGGGCGATTTCCGGGCCGGGGCGGCCGGGAACCAAGAAGGATCGTAGACGTTTTCAGGTTGAGTGGAATAGACTCAACTTGTTGCATGCTATGGGTAGCAAGTGCCGGTGATCGGGGCGCAGGGGCGCCAGGGCACGGCACCCGCAGCCAGCACTGGAGGAGGACGCAGGACAGTGGACGCGGAGCTGACCAACAAGAGCCGGGACGCCATCGGCGCGGCCAACGACCGGGCGGTGAGCGACGGGCACCCCGACATCACCCCGGCCCATCTGCTGCTCGCCCTGCTCACGGGCGAGGACAACGAGAACATCCAGGATCTGATCGCCGGCGTCGAGGCCGACCAGGCGGCGCTGCGCTCGGGCGCCGAACGGCTGCTCGCGGCCCTGCCCACCGTGCAGGGGCAGACGGTGAGCCGGCCGCAGGCCGACCGCGACCTGCTCGCCGTCATCGCCGACGCGGCCCAGCGCGCCAAGGACCTCGGCGACAGCTTCGTCTCCACCGAGCACCTGCTGATCGCGCTGGCGGCCAAGGGCGGCGCCACCGGCGAGCTGCTCGCGCAGCAGGGCGCCGACGACCGGAAGCTGCTGGACGCCTTCAGCGCGCAGCGCGGCAGCCGGCGGGTCACCAACCCGGACCCCGAGGGCACCTACAAGGCCCTGGAGAAGTTCGGCACCGACCTGACCGCCGCGGCCCGGGACGGCAAGCTCGACCCCGTCATCGGCCGGGACCAGGAGATCCGCCGGGTGGTGCAGGTGCTCTCCCGGCGCACCAAGAACAACCCCGTCCTCATCGGCGAGCCCGGTGTCGGCAAGACCGCCGTCGTCGAGGGGCTGGCCCAGCGGGTGGTCAAGGGCGACGTACCGGAGTCGCTGCGGAACAAGCGGCTGGTCGCCCTCGACCTGGGTGCCATGGTGGCGGGCGCCAAGTACCGCGGCGAGTTCGAGGAGCGGCTCAAGACCGTGCTCTCCGAGATCAAGGAGAGCGACGGCCAGATCATCACCTTCATCGACGAGCTGCACACCGTCGTCGGAGCGGGCGCGGGCGGCGACTCGGCGATGGACGCGGGCAACATGCTCAAGCCGATGCTGGCCCGCGGCGAGCTGCGGATGGTCGGCGCCACCACGCTGGACGAGTACCGCGAGCGGATCGAGAAGGACCCGGCCCTGGAGCGCCGCTTCCAGCAGGTGCTGGTGGCCGAGCCGACCGTCGAGGACTCCATCGCGATCCTGCGCGGGCTCAAGGGGCGGTACGAGGCGCACCACAAGGTGCAGATCTCCGACAGCGCGCTGGTGGCCGCCGCCGCCCTCTCGGACCGCTACATCACCTCCCGCTTCCTCCCCGACAAGGCCATCGACCTGGTGGACGAGGCGGCGTCCCGGCTCCGGATGGAGATCGACTCCTCACCCGTGGAGATCGACGAGCTCCAGCGGTCCGTCGACCGGCTCAAGATGGAGGAGCTGGCCCTGGACAAGGAGACCGACCCCGCCTCCGTCGAGCGACTGGAGCGGCTGCGCCGCGAGCTGGCCGACAAGGAGGAGGAGCTGCGCGGGCTCACCGCCCGCTGGGAGAAGGAGAAGCAGGGCCTCAACCGGGTCGGTGAGCTGAAGGAGACGCTGGACGAGCTGCGCGGTCAGGCCGAGCGCGCCCAGCGCGACGGCGACTTCGACACCGCCTCCAAGCTTCTCTACGGCGAGATCCCGGCCGTCGAGCGGGAGCTGGCGGCCGCCACCGAGGAGGAGGAAGAGGCCAAGAAGGAGATCGCGGCGGGCCAGTCCGGCAAGGACAGCAAGATGGTCAAGGAGGAGGTCGGCTCGGACGACATCGCCGACGTCGTCGCCTCCTGGACGGGCATTCCGGCCGGCCGGCTGCTGGAGGGCGAGACGCAGAAGCTCCTGCGGATGGAGGAGGAGCTCGGCAAGCGGCTGATCGGGCAGCGGGAGGCGGTGCGCGCGGTCTCCGACGCGGTGCGCCGCAGCCGGGCGGGCATCGCCGACCCCGACCGCCCCACCGGCTCGTTCCTGTTCCTGGGCCCCACCGGTGTCGGGAAGACGGAGCTGGCCAAGGCGCTCGCGGACTTCCTCTTCGACGACGAGCGGGCCATGGTCCGCATCGACATGAGCGAGTACGGGGAGAAGCACAGCGTCGCCCGGCTGGTCGGCGCGCCGCCCGGGTACGTCGGCTACGAGGAGGGCGGCCAGCTCACCGAGGCCGTGCGGCGCCGCCCCTACAGCGTCGTCCTGCTGGACGAGGTGGAGAAGGCGCACCACGAGGTCTTCGACGTGCTGCTCCAGGTCCTCGACGACGGCCGGCTCACCGACGGCCAGGGCCGCACCGTCGATTTCCGCAACACCATCCTCATCCTCACCTCCAATCTGGGCAGCCAGTTCCTGATGGACCCGCTGGAGAAGGAGGAGGAGAAGCGCCAACAGGTGCTCGCCGCCGTCCGGTCCGCCTTCCGGCCCGAGTTCCTCAACCGGCTGGACGACCTGGTGGTCTTCTCCGCGCTGGCCGGGGACGAGCTGCGGCGGATCGCCGGGCTCCAGGTCGACGCCCTGCAGGCCCGCCTCGCCGAGCGGCGGCTGACGCTGGACGTCACCCCCGCCGCGCTGGACTGGCTCGCCGCCGAGGGCAACGACCCCGCGTACGGTGCCCGGCCGCTGCGCCGCCTCGTCCAGACCGCCATCGGCGACCAGCTCGCCCGGGAGATCCTCGCGGGCGAGGTACGCGACGGCGACACCGTCCGGGTGGATCACGTCGAGGGGTGGGAGGGCCTGGTGGTGGGCTCCGCCGCCGCAGCGGCCGCCGGGGCCTGACCCCCTCGGAGGGGCCGGCCGCCGGGCCCTCCGCAGCCCGCCTCCCGCACCCCGGGCCCGGCGCCCCGGACGGCGGGGCCGCCCGGCCGCCCCGGGCATTCCGGGGCGTCGGTGCCGGAACCGGTGAAACGGTGAAAGGGTGGCGGGGTGCCGCACGCAGCGGGCGCCGCCCCTCCGCCGCCCCGGCCGGGCCGGACCCCCAGGGTTGTCACCGCGGGGGGCCCGTGCGGGAGGATGACCGAAGCCGTATGAAGGGAACACCCACGTGAGCATCGACCCGTCCTCGATCCCGAACTTCGGGGGCCAGCCCGAGGAGCCGGAGGAGTCCGGTCCCACCGGACCGATCATCCCCGACCAGGACCTCGTCAAGCAGCTCCTGGACCAGATGGAGCTGAAGTACGTCGTCGACGACGAGGGAGACCTCGCGGCGCCGTGGGAGGAGTTCCGCACCTACTTCATGTTCCGGGGTGAGGCGGAGCAGCAGGTCTTCTCGGTCCGTACGTTCTACGACCGGCCGCACACCATCGAGGACAAGCCCAAGCTGCTGGAGGCCATCGACGACTGGAACCGCCGCACCCTGTGGCCCAAGGTCTACAGCCACACCCACGACGACGGCAGCGTCCGGCTGATCGGTGAGGCGCAGATGCTGGTGGGTACGGGCGTCTCGCTGGAGCACTTCGTCTCGTCCACGGTCAGCTGGGTGCGCGCCAGCATCGAGTTCGACAAGTGGCTGGTGGAGCAGTTCGGCCTGGAGAAGGACATCGACTCCTCCGAGGGCGACGGCGGCGACGCGTAACGGCGTCGGCACCCCGAGTTCCCGAAGGGCCGGGCGCATCCCCGGGATGCGCCCGGCCCTTCGCCTGTCCGCGCCCCCGGCGCCCGGACCCGCACCGTGCCTGCTGCGCCCGCTCCCCTCCCGGCGGCTCCCGGCTTCCGTTCCCCGGTCCCCGCCGGACCCCTGACATCCGTCAGGTACCGCGCGGCATCCCGTGCCGGGAGACTCCTGGACAGGCGCGCGGGACCCGCGGAACGGGGGAAGCACGGGGGGAGAGCGGGTCCCGCGTACGGGGGCGCGGGCACGGGGGGCTCGCGCACCGGGGGTGGCGGGTCAGCCGGTGCCCGCCACACCCCGCAGCCGCCGCGCGGCCTCGTCCAGCACGTCCTCCCGTTTGCAGCACGCGTCCGAGCGCACACCGGGGACGGGCGAGCAGCCTGGACTAGAAATCAGAGCAGAGTCTGAGTAAGCTCTGATTATGTCTGCTGTGCGCCTGGACGACGAAGCGGAATCCGTCTCCTTCACCGACCTCTCCCGCAACCCGAGAGGTATTGCGGCCAGAGCTGCTGCCCTGGGGAGCCTTCGCGTCACGCATCGGGACGCGCCGGACATGGTGCTGACCACCGTTCTCCGCGCGGAGAACGCCGAGGAGAACCTGACCACCGCCTCACGGCTCTTTCTCGCGCTGATGAAGCAGGACGAGGGCGTCAAGTCGCTCCTTCTCGCGTTGCCCGAGGTGTTCCCCTGGGTGCGTCACCTGGATGCGGAGGAGGTGCGGGGCTTCACCGTCGAGCTCCTCGAAGCACTCTCGGACGCCGCCGAGTTGGGGGCGGGGGAAGCCGTGCACCGCGCGATCGTCTCCTGGCGTGCCACGGCCCGCATCAATGCCGATCCCGACCAGCTCAGTGCATCTCTGCGCCCGCTCGAAGGTGATGATCTCGGCCAGGTCGAGGTGCGTGCGTGAGCCCGAAGAAAGGGGATCGAGTCAGCGTTCCTCCTCTCACCGGGTGGAACGTCGTCTTCGGGTGCACGGACGCGGTGACAGGCTGGGAGGAACTGTGTCGGGTGGCGTTACCAAGCGCGCATCGCTGCCTGGACGCGCTGCGTGCGGATCCTCTCTGCCGGACCAACTGGAACCGGCAGCACCAGTTGCGCGGAAGGCACGCGACCAAAGTGTGGAAGGGCTCTGATCTGGAGCAGTGGGAGTACGAGGTCACCAGCGGCGGCCGAGTCCGCTATCCGGTCAGCGTGGAGACATCCACAGTGATCCTTGTCCATGCCTCTCCACGGCACCCGAAGGACACCGAGTGAAGTCGGTTTGGTCCAGGGGCGACGGTTCTCCTCGCACCGGCCCCGGGCACGTATGCCCGACGCCTGTCAGGGCGCGAGCTGCTTGAGGCGTGCCACCGCTTCGTCCAGCACGTCCTCCCGCTTGCAGAACGCGAAGCGGACGTAGGGGGCGCCCTCCGCCGCGTGGTCGTAGAAGACCTGGGTGGGGACGGCGACGACGCCGACGCGCTCGGGGAGGGCGAGGCAGAAGGCGACTCCGTCGGTGGCGCCGAGCGGGCGGATGTCGGTGGTGATGAAGTAGGTGCCCTGCGGGCGGTGCACCGCGAAGCCTGCTTCCGCCAGTCCGCCGGCCAGCAGGTCCCGGCGGCGGCGCAGGCCCTCGCGCAGGTCGGTGTAGTAGCTGTCGGGCAGTGCCAGGGCCTCCGCGACGGCGTACTGGAAGGGTCCCGCCGACACGAAGGTCAGATACTGCTTGGCCGCGCGTACGGCGGTCACCAGCGCGGGGGTGCCGGTGACCCAGCCGACCTTCCAGCCGGTGAAGGAGAACGTCTTCCCGCTGGAGGAGATGGTGACCGTGCGCTCCCGCATCCCGGGGAAGCCCGCCAGCGGGTGGTGCGCGCCGTCGAACACGAGGTGCTCGTAGACCTCGTCGGTGACGGCGAGCAGATCGCGCTCCACGCACAGTTCGGCGACGGCGGCCAGTTCGTCGCGGCGCAGCACGGTGCCGGTGGGGTTGTGCGGGGTGTTGAGGAGCAGGAGCCGGGTGCGGTCGGTGACGGCGTCCCGCAGTTCGTCCAGGTCGAGGTGGTAGGTGCCGTCCCGGGGGCGCAGGGTGACGGGCACCCGGGTGCCGCCCGCCATCGCGATGGAGGCCGCGTAGGAGTCGTAGTACGGCTCCAGGGCGATGACCTCGTCGCCGGGTTCGACCAGCGCCAGCAGCGAGGCGGCGATGGCCTCGGTGGCGCCCGCGGTGACCAGCACCTCGGTGTCGGGGTCGTAGTGCAGGCCGTAGAAGCGCCGCTGATGGTCGGCCACGGCCGTGCGCAGTTCGGGGATGCCCGGACCCGGCGGGTACTGGTTGCCCCGGCCGTCCCGCAACGCGCGGACCGCGGCCTCCCGGACCTCCTCGGGGCCGTCCGTGTCGGGGAACCCCTGGCCCAGGTTGATCGCGCCGGTCCGGACGGCGAGCGCGGACATCTCGGCGAAGATCGTGGTGCCGAACCCGGCGAGGCGGCGGTTGAGCAGCGGGCGCCCTTCACCGGACTCCGTCCGGGCGGCGTCCGCGGCCCCCGGCGCTCCCGGGGCGGCGGCGTGGCCAGCAGTCATGGCAGCCATCCTCCGGCAAGCTCTGGTCTTCCTCAACCCGGCATTGCCCACCGGCGGCAGCGGGCAGAAGCCGACTACGCCTGCGGACGGCAGCACGGTTGTACGAGAAGGGAATTGCCGTTCACGGAACTTCGAGGGGGAAGCGCCCATGTCCCAGGTTCTGGTGTTCGTCGGCATCGTCACCGCCTTCGCCCTCGTCGCGGTGCTCGCCAGGCCGGCCCTCTCCGGCCGTCCGCGGCGCCGCCCGCCTCGCGACGGCTCCCGGCGGGCCGGATCCGGCCGCGGCAACCGCGGCGCGTACGACGGCGACATCCCGACCGGCGGCGGCCCGGTGTACGGAGGCGGCGCTTCGCGGAGCGGTGACGCTTCGGGCGACGGCGACCCCTCTTCCGGCGATGACGGGTCGTACGGCGATGACGGGCCGTACGGCGGTGACGGGTCGTACGGCGACGGCGACTGAAGCCCTCGCGCGGACGGCGCGCGACGAGGCCCGCGCCCGGACTCCGCGCCCTGCGCCCTGCGCCCGCGCCCGGGCTCCGCGCCCGCGCCCGGGCAACCGCGACCCGCGCCCGCGCCCCTGCTCCGCCTCCGGTGCTCTGTGCCCCGCGGTGCGGTGCTCCGCGCCCGGGCGGCGCCCTGCTCCGCAGCTCCGCGGGTGGCCGACGGTGGTCGGACGGGAAGGGAACACATGACCTCATCCATACCTATGGGATGGAAATCCGTAGAACCTGGGTAAAAGCGCTGTGGGTACGGCGTTTCCGTGATTCGGTGAATCGTGAACTGTCGTCCCCGCGCCTCCTGGTCCCCGGCCCGGAGGTGCGGGAGATCGAGGGGTGGGGCGGCCCACTCCTCCCTGCGTGTCTGCGGAGCCGACCCATGCTCACCACTTTGAAAACCGCCTACACCGACACCCGCGCGCACGACCTCGCCTGGGACCTGGGTCGTGCGCCGCTGCCCGCACTCGCCTGCATGGATGTCGAACTGGACGGCACCCACGTGCAGTTGCGGCTGCTGGGCGCCTCGCATCAGGTCCTGCTCGGCGACGACTTCGGCGGATGCTGCGAGACCGTCGCCTGCCTGCCGGGCAGCAGCACCCCGCTCCCGCTGGGCGTCTCCAAGCGCTTCACGGGCTGGGAGTACGAGTTCGCGGCCCGCGTCGAGCGGCTGTCGCCCAGCTCGTTCTCCGGGCGCGCACAGGAGTTGCTCGCGCTGGTCGCGGACCACCCCCACGGTTTCGCGGGGACGTTCCCCGGGGCGCCGAGTGCCTTCACCGCGCTGCTCGTCCAGCGGCACGAGGGGCAGATCCGCTGGCGCACCTGGCATTCCTATCCGCAGGAGGGGTCGTTGGTCTCGACCCGGACCCGGGTGGCCACCCGGGCACGGAGAGGGACGGGCGGAGCCCCGGGGCCGGAGGGGGCTTCCGTGATCCCGCTCCGCCGCGGCCCGGCCATGGCCTGAGTGGATCCGGCCCGGCGCACGGCCGGCACGCCCGGCCCGGTACGACCCGCGCGGCGCGGCCCGGGACGGCTCCGCGCGCGGTGTGCCGAGAGCCCCTCCGGGCCCTGTCCGGCGGGAAGACCGCCCCCGCCGGAAGCACTCATGTGAGTGACCTAAGGTGTCTATGATGTGACGTAGCGTGCACCCATGATCGACCGTCCACCGCCCTCCGTGGAGAGCCCGCGGCTGCCCGTCCCCGCGGGGTTCGGGCGCGGCCTGGTCCTCGCCTCGGTGTTCGTGTGTGCGGCCTGCGGTCTCGTCTACGAACTCGAACTGGTCGCCGTGGCCTCCTCGCTGGTCGGGGACTCGGTCACCCAGGCGTCCGTCGTCCTGTCCGTCATGGTCTTCGCGATGGGCGTCGGCTCGCTGCTGGCCAAGCGGTTGCGCTGCCACGCCGCCGCGGGCTTCGGCTGCGTCGAGGCGCTGCTCGCGCTGGTCGGCGGCGGTTCGGCGATGGGGATGTACGCCTCCTTCGCCTGGCTGGGCGGAGCCCGGGTGGCGCTGGTCGTCATCTCCTTCACCATCGGAGTGCTGATCGGCGCGGAGATGCCGCTGCTGATGACCCTGATCCAGCGGATCCGCGCGCAGGACCCCGGCGGAGCCCTCGCCGACCTGTTCGCCGCCGACTACGTGGGGGCGCTGGTCGGCGGGCTGACCTTTCCGTTCCTGCTGCTGCCGCTGGCCGGGGAGTTGACCGGCGCGCTGCTCACCGGGGTGGTGAACGCGGTGGCCGGAGGTCTGGTCGTGCAGTGGCTCTTCCGCCACGATCTGACGGGCCCGGTGCGCTGCCGGCTGCTGGCGGCCAACGGCTGCGTACTCCTCCTGCTGCTCGCGGGCACGGCGTTCGCCGGGCCGTTCGAACACGCCGCGCGGCAGGCGGTGTTCGGCGAGGACGTCCGGGTGGCCGTGCGCACCGACCGGCAGGAACTCGTCCTGACCGGCGGCGCGACCCGCGGCGAGTGGCCGGCGGCGGGCGAGCTGCGGCTGTTCCGGGACGGTGCGCTGGTGCTGCGGGGCCGCAGCGCCCGCGCCGAGTACCGGGCCCTGGTCCGGCCCGCGCTGTCCGGCGGCCCGCGCGCCCGGGTGCTTCTCGTCGGCGGCGGTGACGGGGTCGCGCTGCGCGAGGTGCTGCGCCACCCGGAGGTGCGCGAGGTCACGGTGGTGGGGAGTGACCCCGGTGTCGTCCGGCTCGCGCGGCGGGATCCGGGGCTGCGCGCCCTCAACGGCGGAGCCCTGGAGGACCGGCGCGTGCGGTTCGTGCGGGCCGACGCCTTCGACTGGCTGCGCGACCGGGTGCGTTCCGGGGCCGCCCCGTTCGATGTGGTGATCTCCGCGTTGGCCGCCCCGCGGGTCGCCGGCCCCGAGCTGTACTCGCAGGAGTTCTACGGTCTCGCCGCACGCGTGCTCGCCGAGGAGGGGCGCCTCGCCGTGCGGGCGGGCGCGCCCGCCGAGCGGGTCCGCGCCTTCTGGACCGTGCACGCCACCCTGCGGGCCGCCGAGCTGAGCCCCTGCCCCTACCCGGACGCCGCCGACGACGGCGGGTTCCTGCTGGCCCGGCACGCCCGGCCCGCGCCGCAGGACTGCGAACCGGCCGGGGGCCGGACCGCCTCGCTGCCGCAGGGCGATCCGCGGGCCCGCCCCTCCACGCTGATGCACCCGCGCTATCCGGGCTGACGCGGCCGCCCGCACCGCCCGTGCCGGGCCGATCGGCTGACCGCGCCGGGCCCGGATCCGAGGTGCGGAGCGGGCCCGCCCACACGGGTGTGGGAAAGATGCGGCCCGGTCATATGTGCGCCGCACCGCTGGGTAATAGGCTCCGGCCCATGGAGCACGAGGTGTACGTACCGCTTTCCGTCGGCTCGGTGCGGGCCGCCCTCACCGACAGCGCCCGTGTCGCCCGCTGCGTGCCCGGCTTCCAGCAGGAGCAGCAGGAGCAGGCCGACGGGCGGGGGGCCGAGCGGGTGGCCGGCCGGTTGAAGGTCCGGATCGGCGGCTCGACCATCACCTACCGCGGCGCCCTCACCCTCACTCCGCACGGCGGCACCGGCCCCGCGGCGGCTCCCGACGCGCTGGAGCGGCTGGAGGTGGAGGGCAGCGGCGGCGAGGCCCGGGGTGAGGGCACCGTCGAACTCGCGCTCTCCGTCGAGCCGCGGTCCGCCGACGACGGCGAGGGCACCGCGCTGGTCTGCGTCGGCACGGTGACCGGTACCGGCAGGCTCGCCGCGTTCGAGCAGAAGACGGCCACGTCGGCGGGGGTGCGGCTGCTCGACAGGTTCGCCGCGGCCCTCGGCGACAGCATCCGCGCCGAACCGCCCGCGGGCAGTCCGGAGGCGGAAGCGCCCGGTGGCGCGTCCGGCGACGGTGGACCGGAGGGCCGCGAGGGTCCGGTCGCGGGCGGTATCGGCGCGCCCGGCGACAACGAGCGGGCGATCCCGGGAATCCCGGAGCCGGAACCGGAGCCGGAGCGCACCCCGCTGTTCGAGACCGAGGTGCCGCCCTCGTCGCTGGGCCGCGACGAGGAGTCGGAGCTGGACGCGGCCGAGGGAACGGGCGGGACGGCCGGGGCGGACGAGCCGGGTGGTCCGGAGGGGCCCGACGGCGGTCCGGAGGGGCTCAACGCGGAGGCCGCGCACGCCCGGCGCACGATGATCGGGCGCAGCGCGGAGGAGGTGGACCACGCCCCGCCGCGCGGCCGCTACGCCCCGGTCCCGGCCCCGGAGCAGGGCTCGGCGACCGCCACCCTGCGCTGGGCCGCACCGGCCGCCGCCGCGATGGTGGCGGGCGCTGTCGTGCTCGGCCGGGTGCTCCGGCGACGGCGCTGACAGCGGGTCTTGCGGCGGGGTTGCTGACACCGCCGTTATGGTCGCTGTATGACTGATCTGCCCACCTCCGCAGAAGCCACGTCCGTTGTGCTCAGCGCCCAGGGGACCGAGGTGTCGGTCGAACCCGGGCGCGGGTGCCGGCTCGCCTCCCTCCGGGTGGGCGGCACCGAACTCCTGCGCCAGGGGCCGCAGTACGGCTCCTTCGTGATGGCGCCCTGGTGCGGCCGTACCGCGCAGGGGCGGTTCCGCAACGGCGGCGAGATGTTCCAACTGCCGTTGAACGGGGGCTCCTCCCGGCCGGATGCCGGGGCGGGCCCGCACGCCCTCCACGGCACCGTCCGCGACGCGGTCTGGCGTCAGGCGCCCGGCGGCACCGACACCAAGGCGTCCTTCACCTACGACCTGACCGACCCGTGGCCCTGGGAGGGCCGGGTGACCCAGGTCGTCGAGCTCGCCGAGGACGGCGGTTCGCTCACCCTCAAGCTCGCCGTCGAGACCTTCGACGTCTCCTTCCCGGCGCAGGCCGGATGGCATCCCTGGTTCCTCCGCAATCTCGGCAAGGGCGGGGAGGACGTCCGGCTCGATTTCTCGCCGGAGTGGCAGGAGGAGCGGGGCGAGGACCACATCCCGACCGGCAAGCGGATCGCGCCGCAGCCGGGGCCGTGGGACGACTGCTTCGGGATGCCGGGCGGTGTCGACGCCACCCTCACCTGGCCCTCCGAGCTGTCCCTGCGGATCACCTCGCGCGCCGAGTACGTGGTGGTCTACGACGAGCCGGCGGAGGCCGTCTGCGTGGAGCCGCAGAGCGGTCCCCCCGACGGGCTCAACTCCCACCCGCGCCAGGTGACCCCGCTGGACCCGCTGGAGCTGACGACCACATGGAGCTGGCAGCGGCTGTAGGTGGTGGTTGCCGGGGCGCGGGCCGGGGGCGCATAGGCTGAGGTCCCATGAACGACGACGTGCGCGCCGCGCTGCTGCGGCAGATCAAGGACAAGGCCGTGGTGCACGGCCGGGTCACCCTCTCCTCGGGTGCGGAGGCCGACTTCTACGTCGACCTCCGCCGGGTCACCCTGGACGGGGAGGCGGCGCCCCTGGCGGGCCAGGTGATGCTGGATGTGACGGAGCATCTGGACTTCGACGCGGTGGGCGGCCTCACCCTGGGGGCCGACCCGGTCGCGACGGCGATGCTGCACGCCGCCGCTGCCCGCGGCCGGCACCTCGACGCGTTCGTCGTCCGCAAGGCGGGCAAGGCGCACGGGCTGCAGCGCCGGATCGAGGGCCCGGATGTGGCGGGGCGCCGGGTGCTGATCGTGGAGGACACCTCGACGACCGGGAACTCGCCGCTGACCGCCGTCGAGGCGGCCCGGCAGGCGGGTGCCGAGGTGGTCGCGGTGGCGACCATCGTGGAGCGCGGCGCGGCCGGGGCGATGGAGCGGGCCGGAGTGCCGTATGTCCATGCGTTCGATTTGTCCGACCTCGAACTGGCCTGAGCGTCCGGCCTGTCCGCGGCTGCTGTTTCACGTGAAACGCATTCGGGTGGAATGTGTCGCGCGGAACGGCGAGTAGTGCGCCCTGCTGCGCATTAAGTGCATTTGTGAACTCACTCGTCCGGAGCATCCGGCCCCGTCTGGGAAGATGGGCACGACGATGACGTCGTTCCGTTGAGCCGAAGCCGGATCACCACGCACCCCCAAGGAGCGGTCTCATGCCCATCGCAACCCCCGAGGTCTACAACGAGATGCTCGACAGGGCGAAGGAGGGCACGTTCGCCTACCCCGCCATCAACGTCACCTCGACGCAGACGCTGCACGCCGCGCTCCGCGGCTTCGCCGAGGCGGAGAGCGACGGCATCGTGCAGATCTCCACGGGCGGGGCCGAGTTCCTGGGCGGGCAGTACAGCAAGGACATGGTCAGCGGCGCGGTCGCGCTCGCCGAGTTCGCGCACATCGTCGCCAAGAAGTACCCGGTGAACATCGCCCTGCACACCGACCACTGCCCCAAGGACAAGCTCGACGGCTACGTCCGCCCGCTGCTGGCGGTCTCCCGTGAGCGGGTCGAGCGGGGCGAGAACCCTCTCTTCCAGTCCCACATGTGGGACGGATCCGCCGAGACCCTCAAGGACAACCTGGCGATCGGCCAGGAGCTGCTCGCCGAGGCGGCCGCCGCCAAGATCATCCTTGAGGTCGAGATCACCCCGACCGGTGGCGAGGAGGACGGCGTCACCCACGAGATCAACGACGAGCTGTACACGACGGTCGAGGACGCCGTCCGCACCGCCGAGGCGCTCGGGCTCGGCGACAAGGGCCGCTACCTGCTCGCCGCCTCCTTCGGCAACGTGCACGGTGTCTACAAGCCGGGCAACGTGGTGCTCCGCCCCGAACTGCTCAAGGACCTCCAGCAGGGCGTCTCCGAGAAGTTCGACAGGCCCGCGGGCAGCCAGCCGTTCGACTTCGTCTTCCACGGCGGCTCCGGCTCCACCGAGGAGGAGATCGCCACCGCGCTGCAGAACGGCGTGGTGAAGATGAACCTCGACACCGACACCCAGTACGCCTTCACCCGGCCGGTCGCCGCGCACATGTTCAGCAACTACGACGGTGTGCTGAAGATCGACGGCGAGGTCGGCAACAAGAAGGTCTACGACCCGCGGAGCTGGGGCAAGGCCGCCGAGAAGGGGATGGCCGAGCGCGTCCTGACCGCCTGCGGCAACCTCCGCTCCACCGGCACCCGTATGAAGTAGCCCGCGCCCGTTCGCGACGCCCCCGCGCCCGCCCGCGACGCCCCGCGCGGGCGCGGCACGCCCCGCCGCGGTACCCGCGACGGCCCGCGACCTCCCGGAAGGCCCCCGGTACGCCGGGGGCCTTTCCGCGTCCGGGCGCGGGTGGGGCGGCGCGGTGTCCGCTGCGCGGACAGGTACAGGCACACTGGGGCCATGGCCATTCACGAGAACCTGCTCGGGGGTCCGCCCCCGACCCACCTCCCCGACGACCCCGGGCCGCGCGAGCTGCTCGCCGCCGGGACGGCGCCCTCCGAGGTCGCCGCGCAGTACCCCACCTCGTCGCTGGCGTGGGCGCAGCTCGCCGACGACGCGTTCGAGGCGGGCCGTGTCGTGGAGTCGTACGCCTACGCGCGCACCGGCTACCACCGCGGGCTGGACGCGCTGCGCCGGAGCGGCTGGAAGGGGCACGGGCCCGTGCCGTTCGAGCACGAGCCCAACCGCGGCTTCCTGCGTGCGCTGCACGCCCTCGCGCGTGCGGCCGAGGCGATCGGGGAGCAGGATGAGTACGAGCGCTGCTCCTCCTTCCTGAAGGAGAGCTCGCCCACCGCTGCCGCGACCCTGGGCTGAGCCCGCGGCCGGTGGCCGGCGGGTGCACGGCGGCGGTGAGGGTGCCTGCGTACAGCCGGTGACCTTGCCGCCGCCGCCGCGTAGCGCGCATGATGCCCAGTGGGCCCGTGGGGGCCCGAGGGGACCGGGGCTCCGATGTCTATCCGGAAGGGGCGGACCGCTACCCGGAAGCACAGTGAGTGGAGACAGCGATGTCACACGACCCCGATGCCCCGGTACTGGATTTCGCGGGCACCACACCCTACGAGGACTATGTCCGCGCGGACGTCCTCACCCACCTCCAGGAGCCGCTCTCCGACGATCCCGGGGAGCTGGCGTTCCTCGTCACCACCCAGGTGATGGAGCTGTGGTTCACCGTCATCGTGCACGAGTGGCAGACGGCCGCCGCGGCGCTGCGCCGGGACGACACCGAGGGCGCGCTGGCCGCCCTGAAGCGCTCCACCCACGAGCTGCGGTCGCTCAACGCCTCCTGGGAGCCGCTGGCGCATCTCACCCCCGCCCAGTTCAACGCCTACCGGGCGGCGCTGGGGGACGGGTCCGGTTTCCAGTCCGCGATGTACCGGCGGATGGAGTTCCTGCTGGGCGAGAAGTCGGCCTCCATGCTGGTGCCGCACCGCGGGGCGCCGCGGGTGCACGCGGAGCTGGAGAAGGCGCTCCAGGAGCCGAGCCTCTACGACGAGGCGCTGCGGTTCCTGGCCCGGCACGGCGCGGAGGTCCCCGAGGCGGTGCTGCGCCGCGACGTCGCCGCCCGGTACGAGCCCGACCCGGGAGTCGAGGCGGTCTGGGTGCGTGTCTACGCGGGCGACCCGGGCGCCGCGGCGCACCGGTTGGGGGAGGCGCTGACCGAGGTCGCCGAGCTGGTGTGGCGCTGGCGCAACGACCATCTCGTGGCCACCCGCAGGGCGATGGGGGCCAAGGTCGGCACCGGCGGCTCGTCCGGGGTCGCCTGGCTGGAGAAGCGGGCGGCCAAGCAGGTCTTCCCCGAGCTGTGGACGGCACGCAGCCATGTCTGACCGCGGACCCGCCGAAGCGTCGGAAGCGCCGACCGCCCGGGGCCCGGCCGCCGAGGGCCCGGCCGCCCGGGGCCCGGCTGCCGAGGCACTCGCCGCGGAGGCACAGGCCCTGGACGCCGCAGACTCGCTCGCCGCGTTGCGGGAGCGGTTCGTGCTCGACCCCGCCACCGTCTACCTGGACGGGAACTCCCTGGGCGCGCTGCCCAAGGCCGTCGAGGCGCGGCTCGCGGACGTCGTCTCCCGCGAGTGGGGCCGGCTGCGGATCCGCTCGTGGGCGGAGTCCGGCTGGTGGACGATGCCGGAGCGGGTCGGCGAACTGGTGGCGCCGCTCGTCGGCGCCGGGCCGGGGCAGGTCGTCGTCTCCGACTCGACGAGCGTGAACCTCCTCAAGGCGCTGGTCGGCGCGGTCCGGATCGCGCGGGAGCAGGCCCCGGACCGGGGAGAGCTGCTGGTGGACGCGGCGACCTTCCCCACCGACGGCTACATCGCCGAGTCCGCGGCCCGGCTCACCGGCTGCACGGTGCGCGCCGTACCGCCCGAGGAGGTGCCCGCCGCGCTGGGCCCGCGCACCGCCGCCGTGCTGCTCAACCACGTCGACTACCGCACCGGAGAGCTCCGCGCGCTGCCCGCGCTCACGTCCGCCGCGCACGCGGCGGGGGCTCTGACGGTCTGGGACCTGTGCCACAGCGCCGGTGCGCTGCCCGTGGACCTGGACGCGCACGGTGTGGACTTCGCAGTGGGCTGCACGTACAAGTTCCTGAACGGCGGGCCCGGGTCGCCCGCCTTCCTCTATGTGCGCGGCGCCCTGCAGGAGCGGTTCGACTCCCCGCTGCCCGGCTGGAACTCGCACGCCGACCCGTTCGCCATGGCGCCGGACTACACGCCCGCGAGCGGCGCGGTACGCGGCCGGGTGGGCACCCCCGACATCCTCTCGATGGCGGCGCTGGAGAGCTCGCTCGGCGTCTGGGACGGGGTGCGGATCCGGGACGTGCGGGCGAAGTCGCTGGCGCTCACGGACTTCTTCCTGCGCTGCGTCGCCGCCCATGCGGCCGGCGGCGCGCTCGGTGTCCGGTCCCTGACACCGGCCGAACACGCCCGGCGCGGCAGCCAGATCGCGCTGCTGTGCGATCCGCCGGAGCAGGCGGAACCGGTGATGCGGGAGCTGATCGCGCGCGGTGTCGTCGGGGATTTCCGCCGCCCCGGTGTCCTGCGCTTCGGGTTCACCCCGCTCTACACTTCGTTCCGGGACGCCGAGCGCGCCGCCCGCGTCCTGGGCGAAGTGATCGGGGGAGCACGATGAGCCAGGACGAGGAGAAGGCGCTGCTGGCCCTCCCGGCGGCGCCTCCGGAGCGCCAGGAGCGGTACGGGCCGCACCCCTCGCAGGTCGTCGACCTGTACGGGGAGGGCGCGAGCGGTGGCCGGGTGGTGCTGCTGCACGGCGGCTTCTGGCGCGAGCAGTGGGACCGCAGCCATCTGTCGCCGTTCGCCGCGGCCCTGGCGGGCCAGGGCATACCGGTGGCGCTGGTCGAGTACCGCAGGGTGGGCGGAGGCGGCGGCTGGCCCGCGACCGCCGAGGACGTCGGTGCCGCGCTCGACCTGCTGGGCGCTCCGCCCAGCGTGCTGTTCGGCCACTCGGCGGGCGGACACCTCGCGCTGTGGGCCGCGGCCGCGCGGGAGCGGGCCGCCGGGCGGGTGGTGGTGGCGGCGCCGGTCGCCGACCTGGAGCGGGCCCATGCGACGCGGCTGAACGGCGGAGTCGTCTCGGACTTCCTCGGGGGCGAGGAGCGGGTCGCCGCGGCGCTGGCGGAGGCGGACCCGATGCGGCTGCTGCCCCGCACGCCGGTGGAGATCCTGCACGGCACCGCCGACCAGGAGGTGCCCATCGAGCTGTCCCGCCGCTACGCCAACAACTGGGGCGCCCGGCTGCACCTGCTGCCCGGCGTGGGCCACTACGCGCCCATCATCCCGCGCACCCCGGCCTTCGACGTGCTCGTCAGGTCGCTGCGCTAGCCCCCGGGCCCCACCCGTCCGCATCCGCGGCGCACCCGCGTCCGGCCCCGCGCGGGGCGCGGGGCCGGAGCAGGCGGGCGCGCGGGGCGCCCTGCTGAGCGGCGGACTCAGTCGAGCTCGAGCTCGCCGATGGCGAGGCCGCTGTTGATGTGCGTCACCACGTTGTCGTGGATGTGGTTGCTCTGGAACGACTTCACGGACGTGGTGTCGTTGTCGCTGCTGCTCACTCGCGCGTTCAGGATGTGGTCGCTGAAGTCCTGCGCGTACGAGTTCCAGGAGTTGCCGGCGAAGGCGGTGCCCGCCGAGCCGAGGACGGCGGCGGTCGCCAGGACGGCGGCTGCGGTCGCGGTGCGGATGCGCATGGGTGCTCCTTGCGGGTCTGGTGCGCGGTCTCGCGCGGTTCTGGCTGTGCGTCGAGACCTCTTCCACACCACGCACCGGAACGATCATCATTAGTCCGTACGTGCCGCTCATCTACCCCGCACGGGCGCCTGCCGGCCATCCGGCACCTGAGCCGACCGGGGGTGCGGGTGGGGCCCTGCGGCCACCTCTCGCGACCTCGCCGTCGGCCTCGCGGCCGCCGCCGCCACCGCGCTCTCGCACGGTGCGGCGGCGCTGCTGCGGCCCCGGCGCGGCCGGCGGGGTCAGCGGGGTCAGCGGGCGTAGTTCTTCAGCGTCTCCGTCTCCAGCGTGAACCCGACCGGCTCGGGGAGCACCACCGCTTCACCGAAGGACGCGGTGTGCAGGTCGCGGTAGCGGCCCGCTTCCCGGTCCGGGTTGCTGTGGACGACGACTTCGTACCGGTCGCGGTCGACGAGGAGACAGACCGGGATGCCGGCTGCGGCGTACGCGGCGGGCTTCTCCTGCCGGTCGCGCCGGTCGCGCCGGTCGGTGTCGGAGTCGTAGGAGGTGACCTCCACGGTCATCAGCACACCCGCGGGATCGGCCCACTCGCCCTGGTCCGCGAAATAGTCGATGGGTACCAGGGAGCCGTCCGGGCGTGCCCTCCCCTTCCGATAGGTGCCGACCTTCAGCCCTTGGGTGGGATCCAGGTCCAGATCGGGGCGGGACTGCATGCACTGCCTCAGCAGCCACATGATGAGGGCTGCGTGAGCTCCGTCCGGCACGGCTTTCTCTCCGACATGTCCGTCGATGAACTCCAACGTGACGGTCTCGGGGGCGGTGGAGGCGAGCCGTTCGAACTCCTCCGCCGTCATGTGAGACGTGCGCTCGGCCATCACCGTCATGTTGCACCTCCTTCCAGGCGAAAGCCAGCCTCGCCCGGCCGGACCCGGCACCGGGGACGATCTTCACACTTTCACTTGCACGGGCGAACGGCGCGCGTCCCGGGCGTCGCCGAGGACGCACACGCCGACCGCCACCGCCAGGAACGCCGCGGCGGCGGCGAGCAGCGCCGTCTCGTAGTAGCCGCCGCTCATCACCTGTGCCGCGACCCGACCGGCGGCGGTGCCCGCGACCGCGGCGGCGGCCAGCCGCAGCAGCAGCCGCCCGGGAGTGGCCGCGGCCGCGGTGAGCGTGTCCCGCAGCGCGAGAGCCGCGGCCACCGCGCCGAGCAGCAGTCCGGCGCCGGCCGCCAGCGCCGGGGTGCCGAAGACGACGCCGTACCGCACGGCCAGGGCCGGGGCGAAGAACAGCAGCAGGAAGCGGCGCAGGGCGTGGCCGAGGAAGGCGACGGCGGGTCCCGCGTCCGGGCCGGTGCGCAGCCGCCGGTCGGCCGCCCGGCATCCGGCGAGGACGAGGGCGCATCCGGCGACGAAGGGCAGCCGCGCCTCCAGCCGTCCCAGGTTGTAGAGGAGCAGCGTGTCGTAGGCGAGCAGGACGAGTCCGCCGAAGGAGGCGAGGGACCCGAGGAAGAGCAGCAGCCGCCCCGCGGACAGCGGCGCCGGGTCCGGCGGGCGGCCGGGTGCTCCGCGTCGGGCCGCCGCCGCCAGCAGCGGCGGGGTCACCAGTGCGGACGCGCACCGGATCAGCAGATCGTCCGTCGTCCACGGGTTGCGCAGGTCCCATTCGACGGCGCAGAAGACCGCCGTGTACGCGAGCGCGGCGACCACCAGCAGCGGGGAGGCCAATACCTGGCGGTACAGCCGGTCGTCCAGCCAGCGCAGCACCACCGCGAAGGCCAGTAGTACGAGCGGGAGTTCCAGGGCGGCCTGGACCCGGAGCACGGAGCCGGCCAGCGCCTCGGGCCAGGGCCAGTGCGCCGCGAGCCGGGTCGGCGGCCAGTCCGCCGCGGGCAGTTCGAACCAGCCGGGCGGCAGATACCGCGCGACGAAGCCGGGGTCGCCGCCGTGCACCCGCCGGATGTACACCACGACGGCGATCTGGTTCAGCAGTACCGCGCCGACCAGCAGCCCGAGCAGCCCGAGCGGTCCCGGCACCCGGCGGGACGGGCCCGCGCCGGGCGCGGAGCGCCGCCGTCCCTGCCGGGCACCCACACCGTGCGGCGGTCCGGCGGACGGGTCGGCCGGCGGCTCGGCGCGCGGGCCGGGCAGCCACCGGGCGGTCGCGGCGAGCGGGAGCCGGGTGGCGAGGGCGAGGGCGAGGAGGACGGACACGACGACGGTGCCGTCCACGGCGAGTTGCACGCGGTGCAGCGTAGTGGCGCGCCCCGCCGCCGCACGGTCCGGGTCGTGCGGCGGCGGGCCGGCAGGCCGCGGGTGCGGGGAGCCGGCGAGCCGGGGGGCTCAGAGGAAGGAGTTGATCTCGATCGTCTCGTCGCGGCCCGGGCCGACGCCGACGGCGGAGATGGGGGCTCCGGACATCTCCTCCAGCGTCTTCACGTACGCCTGGGCGTTCTTGGGGAGGTCCCCGAAGGTCTTCGCCTTGGTGATGTCCTCGCTCCAGCCCGGCAGGTACTCGTAGACCGGCTGGGCGTGGTGGAAGTCGCTCTGGTTGTAGGGCAGCTCGGTGGTGCGCTCGCCGTCGATCTCGTAGGCGACGCACACCGGGATCTGCTCCCAGCCGGTGAGCACGTCCAGCTTGGTGAGGAAGAAGTCGGTCAGTCCGTTGACGCGGGTCGCGTAGCGGGCGATGACCGCGTCGAACCAGCCGCAGCGCCGGTTGCGGCCCGTGGTGACGCCGAACTCGCCGCCGATGCGGCGCAGCGCCTCGCCGTCGTCGTCGAACAGCTCCGTCGGGAACGGCCCCGCACCCACCCGCGTGGTGTACGCCTTCAGGATGCCGATGACCCGGTTGATCTTCGTCGGGCCGACGCCGGCGCCGGTGCAGGCGCCGCCCGCGGTCGGGTTGGAGGAGGTGACGAACGGGTAGGTGCCGTGGTCCACGTCCAGCAGCGTGCCCTGGCCGCCCTCGAACAGGACGACCTTGCCCTCGTCGATGGCGTCGTTGAGGATCAGCGTGGTGTCGGCGACGAAGCCCTTGAGCTGCTCCGCGTAGCCCAGCAGCTCCTCGGTCGCCTGCTGCGGGGAGATCGCGCGGCGGTTGTAGAGCTTGGCGAGCACCTGGTTCTTGAAGTCGAGCGCGGCCTCGACCTTCTGCAGCAGGATCGACTCGTCGAACAGGTCCTGGACCCGGATGCCGACCCGGTTGATCTTGTCGGCGTAGCTCGGGCCGATGCCCCGGCCGGTGGTCCCGATCCGGCGCTTGCCCAGGAACCGTTCCGTCGTCTTGTCGAGCGTCGCGTGATACGGCGTGATCAGGTGCGCGTTACCGCTCACCAGCAGCTTGGAGGTGTCGACGCCGCGCTCCTGGAGCCCGCTCAGCTCGGAGAGCAGGACCGAGGGGTCGACGACGACGCCGTTGCCGATGACCGGGGTGCACCCCGGCGAGAGGATCCCGGAAGGGAGGAGGTGCAGCGCGTACTTCTGGTCGCCGACGACGACCGTGTGGCCGGCGTTGTTGCCGCCCTGGTAGCGCACCACATAGTCCACGGAGCCGCCGAGCAGGTCGGTGGCCTTTCCCTTGCCTTCGTCACCCCACTGAGCACCGAGCAGCACAAGTGCGGGCACAGGCGTACACCCCTTCCGGGCGGGGCATGTCCCACGTGCGGTGGCGCCGATCGGCACCCTCGCAAGAGCCGCAGTCCGGTACCCCAGATAGAGGAAGCCCCTGGCGCAACAGCGGCAGGGGCTCTTGCACCGAGAGATTACCGAACAATTCTCCCGGGTGACGAACAGGGGAGTGCTCCGGCCCGGACGGGCGTACGAACCAGTACCGCCGCAGCACCGTGAGTACCGTCGCAACCACCGTTCGGGATCACCCGTACCACCCGTCGCAACCATCCGGATCCCTCCGGATTCATGAGGAAGGACCGTGGTGTCGGCTCCAGATTCCGCGAGGCCCCCCGCGGGCGTGGCCCGGGCCGCCGCAGGCACCTGCTCCAGGAGCTGGGAGGAGGTTCCGCTGCTCCTGGTCGTCGATCCCGTCGCCCGGCTCACGGATGCCGAGTCCGTACGCATCGCACGCGATGTGCTGCGTGCGGCGACACCGGGTCTCAAGCTGTGCCTGCCCGACGACCCCGCGCAGACGCCGCGGCTGCTGGCCCGGCGCGGCAGCAGACGCCCCGTCCTGGTCGGTGACGACCGCGCCCTGCTGCACGCGGTCCGGTATCTGCACGGGGAGCGCGCGCTGGGGGCCACGGCGCTGTCGGTGGTGCCCGTGGGCGACGGTCCCTCGGTCGCCCTGGCGCGCAGCCTCGGACTGCCGCTGGACGCGGTCTCGGCCGCCCGTGCGGTGCTGCGCGGCAACCCGCACCCCATGGATCTGCTGGTCGACGACGAGGACGGCGTCGTGCTGGGCGGGGTGCGCACCGAAGCCTCCCCGGCCGTGCGTCCGCCGCGCCGCGAGGAGCGCGCCGAGCCGGACGCGGACGGTGCCGGGCAGCCCGGGCAGTGGCGGCGGATGTACCAGGCCCTGGCGCGCACGATGCTCGCCCACGGGCGCGGGAGGGCGTCCGGGGAGCACGGCGGGCCGCCCCCGGCGGCCCCGGGGCGGCCCGTGCCGTCGTCGCCGCCCGCTTTCCGCCGGCCGCCGGTGCGCGGCGGCCAGCGGCTGCGGGTGGAGGCGGACGGCACGGTGGTGGCCGGTCCGGACCGGCCGGTGACGGATGTGACGGTGCGGACGACCGGGACCGGCGGGCTCGCCGAGGTGTCCGTCCAGCCGCTGGCGGGCACGCCGTTGCGGGTGCGGGCGCACACCGTCACGGTGTCCGCGCCGGAGGGGTTCCCGGGGTTCCGCTACCGTGCCGACGCGGACGCCGACTCCGGGGCTCCGGCGGCTCCCGCCGCGTCGCGTACCTGGACCGTGCTGCCCCGGGCCTGGCACCTGGTGCTTCCGGAGGGGTGAGCCGCTCCGGTCCGGGTCGCCCGGGTACGGGCGCGGGTGCCTGTCGCCCGGGCGCGGGTGCCGGTCATTCGGCCTGCCGGCGGGCGTGCCAGCGGTTGAGCATGTCCTCCAGACCGGTGCGCATGAACTCCAGGAACTCCGCGCTCTCCCGCACCCGGCGTCCGCCGGGCGTGTCGGCGCCGAGGTCGTCCGCGCCGGTGTTCAGGGTGCCCAGCCACCGTGCGAGGACGTGGTCGCGGCTGAGCAGGCTGGTGTACCAGACGTCCTGGTGCAGTATGTAGCGCTCGCGGCGGGAGCCGGGGTCGCGCTGCCGGGAGACCAGCGCGACCTGGGAGAGGTAGCGCACGGCCCCGGAGATGGCGGCGGGACTGGCCTGGAGCCGGTCGCCGAGTTCGGCGGAGGTGAGGGCGCCCTCCTCGGAGGCGAGCAGGCAGGCGAAGACGCGGGACGCCATGCGCTGCATGCCCGCCTCGGTGAGGTCGGCGGCGAACCGTTCGACGAAGGGGGACACCCTCGTGCGGTAGTCCGCCACCTCCGGGCGGTCCGCAGTCGTCCGGCGGTCCGCAGTCGTCCGGCGGTCCTCTGTCGCCTTGCGGTCCTCTGCCGTCCGGCGGTCCTCTGTCGTCCGGTCGTCCGCCGCGGAGTCGTCTGACACGTCTGCCCGTCTCTTCCCGTTCTTCCCGCCCAGGGGCCTGCGGAAGATCCTAACGCTTCCTTAACTTCACAAATTTGTGAAATGAGCGTAGCTTCCAAATCATGAACGCGTCCACGACCGCGACCGCCCGCCCCTCCGCGGCGCCCCCCGGCACGGCCATCTCCGTGTCCGCCCTCGTCAAGACCTTCGGCACGGCCCGCGCCCTGGACGGGCTGGACCTGGAGGTCGCCACCGGCGAGGTGCACGGCTTCCTCGGCCCGAACGGGGCGGGCAAGTCCACCACCCTGCGCATCCTGCTGGGCCTCCTGCGTGCCGACAGCGGCACCGCGCGGCTGCTCGGCGCCGACCCCTGGCACGACGCGGTGGCCCTGCACCGGCGACTCGCCTACGTACCCGGCGACGTCGAACTGTGGCCCAACCTCACCGGCGGGGAGGCCGTCGACCTGCTCGCGCGGCTGCGCGGCGGCATCGACCCGGCGAAGCGGGCCGCACTGGTCGAGCGCTTCGATCTCGACCCGACCAAGAAGGGCCGCAGCTACTCCAAGGGCAACCGGCAGAAGGTCGCGCTCGTCGCGGCGCTCGCCTCGGACGCCGAACTGCTGCTGCTGGACGAGCCGACCTCGGGGCTCGACCCGCTGATGGAGGTCGTCTTCCAGGACGTCATCCTCGAGGCGAAGGCCGAGGGCCGCACCGTCCTGCTCTCCAGCCACATCCTGTCCCAGGTCGAGAAGCTCTGCGACCGGGTCAGCATCGTCCGGCTCGGCAGGACCGTGCAGTCCGGGTCGCTCGACGAGATGCGCCACCTCACCCGCACCACCATCGAGGCGGAGGCCGACGGCCCCCTCGACGGACTCCGCGAGCTGCCCGGCGTCCACAATCTGCGGACGGAGGGCGGCCGGGCGCACTTCGCCGTCGACGGCGGACACCTCGACGCCGTCGTACGCCACCTCGGCGGGCTCGGTCTGCGCAGCCTCGTCAGCCACCCGCCCACCCTGGAGGAGCTGATGCTGCGGCACTACGGCGACGACCTGACCGGCCGCGGCCACCCGGTGCCGCACCCGGCCGCGGCCGGGGGCACCGCCGGCTCCGAGGCCGGCTCCGACGGCGCGCGGGAAGGCGGCCCGCGATGAGCACCGCGACCCGAGCCGCACCGGCCCGCACCGGGACCGGAGCCGGGCAGGACGGGCCGGGCGGCGGTGCGCTCACCGGAACCGGCGTGCTCCTCCGCTTCGCCCTGCGCCGCGACCGGGTGCGGCTGCCCGTGTGGCTGGCGGCGGTGCTCCTGGTCACCCTCTCCAGCCTCCAGCAGGCCACGGACCTGGCGCCCGACGGCCCCGCCGAGGCCGCCGACACGGCCGCGACCCTCGGCGGCCCCGCCATGCTCGCCATGACCGGCCCCGAGCACTACCTCGCCGACCCCACCCCCGCCGCCGTGCTCAGCATGCTGGTGCTCGGCTACGGCGCCGTCCTGGTCGGGCTGCTGAACGTGCTGACCGTCGTCCGGCACACCCGCGCCGACGAGGAGACCGGCATCGCCGAACTCCTCCGCTCCGGCGTCGTCGGCCGGCACGCCACCCTCACCGCGGCCCTCGCCACCGCGGCGGCCGCCGACGCGGTGCTCGGCCTGCTGCTCGCCGCTCTGCTGCCCGCCACGGGCCTCGGCGGCGCCACGGCGGGCGGTGCCCTGCTCTACGGCGCCGCGCTCACCACCGTCGGCCTGGTCTTCGCGGGCGTCGCCGCCGTGACCGTGCAGCTCTCCCCGTACGGCAGAACCGCCACCGGGGCGGCGCTGGCCGCGCTGGGCGCCGCCTACGCGCTGCGGGCCGCGGGCGACGTCGGACCCGACGCACTCTCCTGGTGCTCCCCCATCGGCTGGATCCAGCGCAGCTACCCCTTCGCCGACGACCGCTGGTGGCCGCTGCTGCCCGCACTCGCGCTGGCCGCCGGTGCCGCGGCCGCCGGATATCTGCTCAGCACCCGGCGCGACGTGGGCGCCGGACTGCTGCCGCCCCGGACGGGCCGGGCCGGAGCGTCCGCGGCCCTCACCCACCCGGTCGGCTTCGCCGTCCGGCTGCACCGCGGACTGTTCGCCGGGTTCGCCGCGGCGCTGCTGGTGCTCGGCGCGATGTACGGCTCGCTCCTGGGCGGTGTCGGGGACATGCTCAAGGATCTGGACGAGGTCCGCGAGGCGCTCCGCGAGGCGGGCGGCACGCTGGTCGAGTCATTCGCCGCCACGATCCTGCTGATCGTCGCCGTCGTCGCGTCGCTGTTCGTGGTGCTGGTCGCGCTGCGGCCGCGCGCCGAGGAGACCTCCGGGCGGGCCGAACCCCTGCTGGCCACCGGTCTGTCCCGGTCCCGCTGGCTCGGCTCGCACCTGGTGGCCGCACTGGGCCTGGGCACCCTCGTGCTGCTGCTGGGCTCCCTCTCGCTGGCCCTGACGGGCGCCGCCGCCACGCACGACGGCGACCTGGGGGTGCGGCTGCTGGGCGGCGGCCTGGCCTACGCCCCCGCGCTGTGGGTGACCGGCGGGGCCGCCGCCCTGGTGTACGGCTGGGCGCCCCGCGCGACCCCGCTGGCCTGGGCCGTCCCCGCCTACGGGTTCGGCGTCGGCTATCTGGGCGCGTTCCTCGGCCTGCCGGACGTCTTCGGCGACTTCTCCCCCTTCGGCCACGTCCCGCAGCTCCCCGCCGCGGAGCTGCGCTGGACCCCACTGGTCCTCCTGACGCTGCTGGCCGCCGCCCTGATCGCCGCGGGGCTGGCGGGGTTCCGGCGCCGGGACCTGGACTCGAAGTAGGACGGCGGGGCCTGGGGCCCGGGGCGGGGCGCGGCGGCCGGGCGGGGTGCGGGTCCGCGTGGCGGCGGGCCGGTCAGGTCTCCGGCTGGAGCGCCGCCATCGCGCCCGAGAGCCGGCGCAGTGCCTCGGCGACCCGGACGAACTCCGGGTCGCCGCCCAGTTCCTCGCTCAGCCGCCGGGCCAGCTCGGCGTGCCCGGGGTCGATACCCGCCACGGCGGTGCGGCCCGCGGGTGTGGGGGCGAGCAGTTTGGCCCGCCGGTGGGCCGGATTGGGTTCGTACGCCGCGAGGCCGCGCTCCACCAGGAGGTCGGCGATCCGCTGGACGCTCTGCCGGGTGATGCCCATGGCGCGGGCTATCCCGGAGACGGGCAGCGGCTCGCGGAGCACGGCGCCGAGCACCTGCCACCACGCTGCGGTCAGTCCGGCCGGGCGGGCGAGTACTTCGGCGGCGGCGAGGAACTGGCCGTTGAGCCGGAAGACGGCCAGTGCGGTCTCGCTCAGCAGCTCGATGTCCCGCGGGCGGCCGTCCGCGTCCGCCGCACCGCTCATGCCCGCGCCGCCGCGAACACCGCGTAGGCCTCCGGGTCGGAGTGCTGGTACAGCCGCTGGAAGGCGTCCAGCACGGGCGGCTCGAAGACGCCCAGACGGTTCAGGATCTCGCGGGCGAAGGCGACGGGTTCGGTCGGCCCGGCCGTGATCAGGTCGCGGTCGGTGACGGCGTCGGCGTCGCGGTAGTGCGCCGCGCCCCGGTAGCCGTTGGCGGCGCGCAGGAACTCGGGCGCCGCGGCGGTGTGTGCGCGCTCGTCGAGCAGCCCCTCGTCCGCGAGCCCGTACACGGCTCCGCAGATGGCCGCGACGGGCACGCCCTCGTGCAGGAACTCCCGTGCGGTGTAGGCGAACGCGGTGAGTGCGCCGCTCGTCCAGGTGTCGGCGCCGGGCAGGATCAGCATGCTGCTGTCGAGGGGGCGCAGGCCGTCCAGCGTCAGGTCCGGCTCGATGCGCAGTCCGCCCTTGGTGGTGACGGTGGCGCCGGTCGGGCCGACGGTGCGTACGCCGCCGGGGATGTGGGCGACGGCGTGGCCGTACTCCCAGTCGGCGAGGGTGTCGTACACGGCGAGGTGAACGGTCATGGCGGCCTCCGCGGGCGCTCGATGTGATGACAGCATCCTGTCGAGATGGCAGTATTCTGTCAATCTCTCGCGGTCGGTGCCCGCATTCTCCGCGGGCCCCCGGGTGGTCCCGGACGTCCCGAGGTCCTCCGGGTTCCCCGCGTGCCTCCGGGCACGCGGAGCAGCACGCGCGCGCCCCGGTGGCCGGTACGGCGGCGCGGGAGGCGCGGCTCAGGCGGGCAGCGGCCGCTCGTGCACCACGTGCTTCATCACCAGCGTGGAGCTCAGCCGCTGGACGCCGGGCAGGGTGGCGAGGTTCTCGTCGTAGAGCCGCTGGAAGGCGGGCAGGTCGGCGGTGATGACGCGGAGCAGGTAGTCCGGGTCGCCGAAGAGCCGCTGGGCCTGGACGACCTGCGGCAGCTCGGTCAGGGCCTGCTCGAAGGCGGAGATGGTGGTGCGGTCCTCCTGGCGCATGGTGACGAAGACGAGCGCGTCGAAGGTCAGCCCCACCGCGTCGGTGTCGACCACGGCGCGGTAGCCGCGGATGGCGCCGCTGCGCTCCAGCTCCCGCAGCCGCCGGTGGCACGGGGAGAGGCTGAGCCCCACCCGTGCGGCCAGCTCGGTGACCGTCAGCCGGCCGTCGTTCTGGAGCTCCGCAAGAATCTGCCGGTCCATGTCGTCCATGAAGAAGATTATTCCACCGGCAGCGCCGCAGCCGATGATTCTGGGGAGCACTTTCGAGGCCGAACTTCCTATTGTTCCTCCCGCACTCCCGTCAGAGCGGAAGGAACCGCCCCATGGCTGCCAGCTCCATAGCCGCTTTTTTCGCGCTCTCCTTTCTCCTCGTCCTCGTCCCGGGCGCGGACTGGGCGTTCACCATCACCTCCGGGCTGCGTGACCGGTCGGTGGTGCCCGCCGTCGGCGGGCTGATGCTGGGGTACGTGGGGCTGACGGCCGTGGTCGTGGCGGGGGTGGCCGCGCTGGTCGCCCGCACGCCCGGGGTGCTGGCCTCGCTCACCGCGCTCGGCGCCGGATATCTGGTCTGGCTCGGCGCGACGACGTTCGCCGGCGCGAAGGGGGCGGGGCTGCCGCAGACCGACGCCGGCGACACCGCCGCCGGGGGCGCCGCCGGGGGCGCCCGCTCCCGGGTGCTCAAGGGCGCCGGCGTCAGCGGACTGAACCCCAAGGCGCTGCTGCTCTACGTCGCGCTGCTGCCCCAGTTCGCCGACCAGCACGGGCAGTGGCCGCTGGCCTTCCAGATCGGGCTCCTGGGGCTGCTGCACATGTGCACGGCCGGAGCCGTCTACCTCGGCCTGGGTTCGCTGGCGCGCACCGTGCTGCGGGCCCGGCCGACCGCGGCCCGCCTCGTCACCAGGCTCTCCGGCGTCGCGATGATCCTGCTGGGCGCCCTGCTGCTGGTGGAGCAGCTTCCCCACTGAGCGGAGCGGCCTTCCCCCACCGAGGGGAGCGGCCTTCCCCACCGCGCGGCTCCGGCGCCCCGCTTCGGCCGGCCCGCGCGCGGAAGCCCGCGCGCGGAAGACTTCCGCCCTCCCTGCGCCCGGCCGGGGCGGGCGACATTACGCTGGCTGTCATCCTTCCGGGGGCCTCCCCGCCCGGAAGCCGTCCGTCCTGGGCCGGACGGGCACCACGCGAGCGAACCGAGGTACCGATCGTGACGACGCACCACCCCTCATCGGACGCCCCCGCCACCCCGACCGTCCCGGACCCGGCCGCCGGCCGGGCGGTCCGCGAGGCCGACCGGGCCCATGTGTTCCACTCCTGGTCGGCCCAGGGGCTGATAGACCCTCCGGCGGTCGCGGGCGCCGAGGGCTCCCACTTCTGGGACTACGAGGGGAAGCGGTACCTCGACTTCACCAGCGGCCTCGTCTTCACCAACATCGGCTACGCGCACCCCAAGGTCGTGGCCGCGGTCCAGGAGCAGGCGGCGAAGATGTGCACCTTCGCGCCGGCCTTCGCGATCGAGGCGCGCTCCGAGGCGGCCCGGCTGATCGCCGAGCGGACCCCCGGCGACCTCGACAAGATCTTCTTCACCAACGGCGGTGCCGACGCCGTCGAGCACGCGATCCGGATGGCCCGGCTGCACACCGGCCGCCCCAAGGTGCTCTCCGCCTACCGCTCGTACCACGGCGGTACCCAGCAGGCGATCAACCTCACCGGTGACCCGCGCCGTTGGGCGTCCGACAGCGGCACGGCGGGTGTCGTGCACTTCCACGCGCCGCACCTCTACCGCACCCCGTTCTACGCCGAGACCGAGGAGCAGGAGTGCGAGCGCGCGCTGGCACACCTGGAGCGGACCCTCGCGTACGAGGGACCGCAGACCGTCGCCGCCGTCATCCTGGAGACCATCCCCGGCACCGCCGGGATCATGATGCCGCCGCCCGGCTATCTGGCGGGGGTCCGGGAGATCTGCGACAAGTACGGCGTCGTCCTCGTGCTGGACGAGGTGATGGCGGGCTTCGGCCGCACCGGCACCTGGTTCGCGGCCGACCTCTACGGCGTCGTACCCGACCTGCTGACCTTCGCCAAGGGCGTCAACTCCGGCTATGTGCCGCTCGGCGGAGTGGCGATCTCCGGGAAGCTCGCCGAGACGTTCGACCAGCGCCCCTACCCGGGCGGCCTCACCTACTCCGGCCACCCGCTGGCCTGCGGTGCGGCCGTCGCGACGCTCCGCACCATGGCGGAGGAGGGCATCGTCGAGCACGCCGCGCGGCTCGGTGAGACCGTCATCGGCCCGGCCCTGCGCGAGCTGGCAGCCCGCCACCCCTCGGTCGGCGAGGTACGCGGCACCGGTGTCTTCTGGGCCCTCGACCTGGTGCGCGACCAGGAGACCCGGGAGCCCCTGGTGCCCTACAACGCCTCCGGCGCGGACAACGCGCCGATGGCGGACTTCGCCGCCGCGGCCAAGCGCGGCGGCCTGTGGCCGTTCGTCAACATGAACCGCACCCATGTCGTCCCGCCGTGCAACATCGCCGAGGCCGACCTCAAGGAGGGGCTGAGCGTGCTGGACGAGGCGCTGACCGCGGCCGACGCGCACACCACGGCGGGCACCGGCGGTGCTGCGGCGGGCGCGGGGAGCACGGGGGAGTGATCAAACGCAGCACCCTGCGCTCGCAGATCGCCACCGCGCTGCGCGACGAGATCCTGGCCGGCCGGCTCGCCACCGGCCGGGACTTCACCGTCAAGGAGATCGCCGAGCAGTACGGCGTCTCCGCGACGCCCGTGCGGGAGGCGCTGGTCGATCTCGCGGCGCAGGGGCTGCTGGACGTGGAGCAGCACCGGGGCTTCCGCGTGCACGAGTTCACGCCCGCCGACTACCGGGCCATGTGCGAGGCGCGGGAGCTCGTCGTCGACGGGGTCTTCCGGGGCCTCGACGGGCCCGCCGACGCGCCGGACGGAGCGTCGCACGGCGCGGGGCCCGCGCGCGCCGGCGGCCCGGGCGGCCCCGCCGACGGCGGGGCCGTCTCCGCCGGCCGGGCGGTCGCCCGCCGCGCCTTCGACGGCCTGGGGGCCCGAGATGGTGCGCTCCGTACGCCGCCGCGCCGACGCGGCCGAACGCGCCGCCCGCGCCGGGGACCTGGACGTACTGATCGCCTACGACCTGCGGTACTGGCGGGAGTTGAGCGGGCTGCTGGGCAACCCCTACGTCTGCGACTTCCTCGACCGGCTCCGCGTCCAGTGCTGGGTCTACGCCGTCCCGGTGCTGCGCCGTCACGCCTCGCTGCGCGGCCGGCTGTGGGCGGGGCACAACGCGCTGCTGGACGCCGTCGAGTCGGGGGACGCGCGGGCGGCCCGCGAAGTGGTCGCCGCCTACAACCGGCACGCGCTGGCGCAGGTGGGCGCGGACGAGGCGGTACCGCGTCCCGAGCGGGGCCCCGCGGGGGCGTGAGACCGCCGGGGCGTCGCCGGGGTGCCTGGTGGGGGCGCCGCCGGGGCGCACTCGTCCCGGCCCGCCTGCGCCGGACGGGGGACGGGCGGCAGCAGACCGCACTACGCTGGGTGCAGGCAGGTCCCTGACGGTATTGGAGCGCCCCTTGGCCTGTGACCTCTGGCTCGTACCCCTCGTCGACGTGCTGTGCCACAGCCCCGACAACCCCTTCTCCGAAGAGATCGCCACCTACGACAGGGTGCTCACCGAGGCCGGTCTGCCCACGGTCCCCGTCTTCGGCTACATGCCGGGCCTCTCCGGCGACGTGGCCCCGGTCGCGGGCTTCGACTACGAGGCGCTGCACTACCTGCGCCGCGCCCACCTGCTGCTGGCCTCCGGTCTGGAGGTGGCGCCGGTGGGGGAGTTGGGCAGCGACTACGAGCAGCTCCTGGAGATGTTCGAGCAGACGGCGCAGCAGTCCCACCTGGTGTGGCACTACGACCACGCGGGCGTCTACATCCCGGTGGACTTCCAGGCGCCGCTCTCCGACGACGAGTTGCTGGAGGGGAACGGTCCGCTGGGCTCCAGTCACGGCCTGCTGCGCGAACTCCAGGCGCTCGGGCCGCACCTGGGGATCGACCCGGGCAATCCGCCGCCCGCGCCCGCCGCGCCGCTGCGCCCCACCGATCTGGACGAGCCCGCGGCCTCCGCCGCGATCGGCTACGAGGACGGCACCCCGTTCGGACGGGAGCGGCACGTGTGGCTGAGCCTGCACGCGGCCGTGACCCGCAGTCTGGCCCAGGGGTCGATGATCGTCTTCGGTTGACGGGCCGCCGTCCGCGTCCGCCGTCCGGTCAGCCGCCCGTCGGCCCGGTCGGCGGTCGGCCCGGTCGGTCCCGTCGGCCCGGTCGCCGGTCTGCCGCCGAGGTCGCCGGTCAGCCGCCCGGGGGCCGCTGGCGGGGCATGGTGGCCCAGCCCGCGGTCCCGTTGGGCGGCGGCATACGGCGGGCCGGCCCGCCCCGCGCGCCGGGCAGCGCGCTCTGCGGGGCCAGCAGGAGCGGGGAGCCCGAGGTGCGGAAGGCGACCATCCAGTCGACCGTCTCGGCCCGCACCGTCTCGTTCACGTCGTCCGAGAACCGGCGGAGCACGGCCAGCGAGCGCTCCGCCGCCTCGCCGCCCGTGCCCTCGGCCGGGCCGAGGACCTCGCGGACGTTCTCGGCCGCCCACTCGTACCGCAGCGCCTCCAGCCGCCGGTGCAGTGCCAGCGCCGCGGCGACGTCCCGCATCCAGCCGGCGGTCAGGCCGAGCCAGCGGTCGGCGAGGGCGCAGCCGGCCGCGCCGAGCAGGGCCAGATAACCGAGGTGGCCGGACCTCTCCTGCACCGGCGCGAACCCGGCCAGCTCGGCGAGCGGCAGCAGCGCCCCCACGCAGGCCCCGGCCACGACGCCGCCGCGCAGCAACCGGGCCCAGCGGCGTTTGCGCACGCGGTCCGCCAGATACCACTCGACGAGGCGCATCGCCTCCTGCTCGACCCACTGGTAGAGCTCTTCCAGGCGCTCGGCGGGCTCGTTCCAGTCCCCGGACGGGAACCCCCGCCCCAGCAGATCGGGCTGCTTGACCCGCTTCACCCATGCTCCTTCGACGACGCGTCCGGCAGCCCGGCATTCGGTCGGACCGCCCAATTCATACCGCCGAATGTGGGACCTCACCGACGATCCGCGCGGAATTCCCCCCGGAAGTGGCGGTCTGTCGGGTATGGGAGCGACGCTGTGCCCCCCGTCGTCACCCGTAAGGGCCGCACGGGGGCGGCTGCGCGGGCCGCTAGGGTGGCGGCGTGAGGATTCTGGTCATTGGCGGCGGTGCCCGCGAACACGCAATCTGTCGCTCGCTCTCCCTCGATCCCGAGGTCGCCGCCGTGCACTGCGCGCCGGGCAACGCCGGGACCGCCGAGGTGGCCACGCCGCACCCGGTGGACGTGCTGGACGGTGCCGCGGTCGCCGCGCTGGCCGCCTCCGACGAGGTCCGCGCCGACCTCGTCGTCGTCGGCCCCGAGGCGCCGCTGGTCGCGGGAGTCGCCGACGCGGTCCGCGCGCGGGGCATCCCCGTCTTCGGCCCGTCCGCCGAGGCCGCCGTGCTGGAGGGCTCCAAGGCGTTCGCCAAGGAGGTCATGGCCGGGGCCGGGGTTCCCACGGCGCGCAGCTATGTGTGCACCGGGCCGCAGGAGGCCGACGCGGCGCTGGACGCGTTCGGCCCGCCCTACGTGGTCAAGGACGACGGCCTCGCCGCCGGCAAGGGCGTCGTGGTGACCGACGACATCGCGGAGGCGCGTGCCCACGCGCGCGCCTGCGGCGGCGCCGTCGTCGTCGAGGAGTTCCTGGACGGCCCGGAGGTCTCCCTCTTCGCGGTGACCGACGGCGAGACCGTGGTGCCGTTGCAGCCCGCGCAGGACTTCAAGCGCGCCTACGACGCCGACGAGGGCCCCAACACCGGCGGGATGGGCGCCTACTCGCCGCTGCCGTGGGCGGACCCGAAGCTGGTGGACGAGGTCGTGGCCACGGTTCTGGAGCCGACGGTCAACGAACTGCGCCGCCGGGGCACGCCCTTCTCCGGGCTGCTCTACGCGGGCCTGGCGCTCACCTCGCGCGGAGTGCGCGTCATCGAGTTCAACGCCCGGTTCGGCGACCCGGAGACGCAGGCCGTCCTCGCCCGGCTCCGCACGCCGCTGGGCGGGCTGCTGTACGCGGCGGCCACCGGCACGCTCGCCGACTTCCCCGCACTGCGCTGGAGCGACGGTGCCGCGGTCACCGTCGTGGTCGCGGCGCACGGGTATCCGGCCGAGCCCCGCAAGGGCGATGCCGTCGAGGGGCTGGCCGAGATCGTCCGCGAGGACGGTCCGGACGCCTACGTGCTGCACGCGGGTACCAGGGCCGACGCGGACGGCACGGTGCGCAGCGCGGGCGGCCGGGTCCTGTCGGTCACCGCGACCGGGGCCGATCTGACCGAGGCCCGCGAGCGGGCCTACACGGCCGTCGGTCGCGTCCGGCTGGCGGGAGCGCACCACCGCACGGACATCGCGGAGCGGGCCGCGGCGGAGGCGGCCGCGACAGACTGAGCGGCCGGCGGCCCCGGACGCTCCGAGGCCCGGATGCCCGGGCGAACCCACCGGGGCGTCCCCGGACCTGCCCGGGCGCCCCGGACTTGACCGGACCCCCGGACCCGGAGGCTCCGGACTTGCCCCGGAGCCCCGGACGCGGACGCCCCGACTCGCCCGGATGACCGGAGCGGTGGTCGGGCGCGCGGCGTGCGCCGGGGCGCGGCGCTGCATACCGGCATACCTGCGGCTCATATACCTCCCGCCCCCGCCGGGCAAGAGCTCTCCCCAAAGCCATTCCATCGAGTGAGCGCGTCCGCTTCCTGCTGACGCTCGCCGAGGCCCCGACTAGGGTGCCGCACAACTGCCGTGCAGTCGCCATCAGGGCTGCGCGGGCGGTGTGCGCGCGTGGTCCGGCCGGCTGCGGGAGCCTCGCCGACCGCCCGGCGAACCGTCCGTCGACTGGCGCAGCGCGTATTGCGGTGTCGGAGCGCGGTGACACAGTGGGTGGGAGCCGGAGAGCCCGGTTGCGTACCCGAAGGTGCGGGGGTGAGACGTGCGCGGTGCAAGTGGTCCTGGTCACGGCAGCCGAGCAGGGGCGCGTTCCGCACGCGCCCACGCCCTCGCCGTGCTGCGGGTGCGCAGCACGGCGCTCGCCCTGGCGCTGCTCCCGGCCGCCGCCGCGGTGATCCTGTGGACGGGGCGCACGACGGGGCAGTTCGGCCCCGGCTGGGAGACGGCGCGCTGGTCCGTGAGCGGGTTCGCCGTCGCCGTTCTCGGCTGCGCCGCGGTCGCCGGGCTCGCCATCGCCCGGGGCCGGCCGGCCGTGTCCCCGACGGTGCCCGTCGAGGAGCACGCGGCCCCCGACCTGCACGCGCTGGTCCGCGATCTCGCGGACCGGCTGGAAGTCCCCGCGCCCTCCGCCATCGCGCTCACCCCGGACTGCGACAGCTGGCTGGAGGACCGCACCCACGCACGCGCGGGCGGCGCCCGGGGAGCGGCCCCGGTGCTGGTCATCGGCTCCCCGTTCCTGTGGTGGATGCGGGTCGCCGAACTGCGCGCACTGCTGGCCCCGGTGGTCGCCGGCACCGGCCCCTCCGCGCACCCCGACATAGCGGCGGCCCGCCGGGTCGTACGAGGGCTGGACGCGGCGGTCGCCAACGCCGCGCGCCCCGCGGGCCCGTGGAGCGGTGACCCGGCGGCGGACGGGCCCGGCGCACCCGCGGTCCGGGGTCCCGGGCTGCTCGCGCGGGTGGTGCGCGGATGCGCGGCACCGCTGCGCCGCGCGGTGCACCGTGCGGTGGGGCCGGTCGCCCGGCTGCTGCTCCGCGCCGCCGGACCGCACGCCGCCGCGATGGAGCAGGGCGTCGCCGCTGCCGCCGCCGACCGCGCCCAGGCCGTCGACCAGGGGTTGCGGGTCGCGGCGCAGGAGCAGGTCGGCCTCGCCTACGCCGGCTGGGACCGGCTGCTGACCCGGGTGGCGCTGCCCGCCTGGCGGCTCGGCCGGTGGCCCACCCGGCTGGACGCGGGGGTGGTCTCGGCGCTGACCGAGCTGTCCCGCCGCGACCGGCTCGCGGCGGGTTTCACCTCACGGCTCGGTGAACGTCCCGCCTGCGACCTGCTGAAGGAGCCGGGCAGCACGGACGGCGCCGTCTCGCTGCTCGCCGCCCGGATCTTCCTGGGGGTGCGCCCTCCGGTGCCCGCCGCGCACGGGGCGGCCCCGGAGTGGACGCCGGTGGACTGGGCGGCGTACCCGGAGGAGGTCGTCGACCGCATCTGGCGTGCGGAGGCCGCCCGCCTCTTCGCCGCGCTGGACGCGCTCGGCTCCCCGGAGCCGGTGGGTGCGTCCCGGCCGGCCGCACGTGCCGCGGTGCCGGTCGGCCGTCGGCTGCCGGAGTCCGCCTCCGCGCAGCCCCCCGGCGGCCCGCGGCACGGGAGCGGACCGCATGGTGGGGCGCCCGCCGGGGAGGCGGGTCCGGAGTGGGCGGGTCCCACCCTGGCGCGGGTGCTCGACCGGTTCGCCGCGGTGGGCGGAACCGACGCGTTGGCAGCGCGTATCAGTGCGGAAGTGGCGCGCGAGGAGTCGGCGAGCGCCCCCGACGGCCCCGGTGCGAGCCCCGGCGCGGAGCCCCCGCCGGGTACCGGCGGTGCACATCTCGCGCCCTTGGCGCCGATGGGTCTGCCGTTGCAACCGCCGCGGAGCGGCAAGGAGCTGCTGGCCGACCATGTCACCGCGGCTGTCTGCTGCGCCGCCGTCGACACGGCGGGTGCCCTACCGGGGCTGGACTGGCTGGACGGACCGGCGCTCTACGTCGACGGCGAGCGCGCGGGCGAGCTGCCCTCGCTGGTCCTCGCCCTCGTCGAGGACGGTGAGGCGGTGGGGCTGCGGGACTGGTTGGCGGCGGCCGGGGTGCGGCCGGAGAAGCCCGTGCGGCTGGTCTGAAGATCATCTTCAGCCATTTGGCGACGAAGGGTGACCACACCCTTGCGTAATGTGATGTGCTGTCTGCCGTCACATCGGGCGCAGCGGGTACGGGGAGGGAGCAGCGATGGGAACCGAGCGGACCGGACAGCCCGTACGGGAAGCCGAGCGGACCGAGCAGCAGCCCGCGTCACTCGTGCACGAGGCCGCCGGGCCGGTCGAGCCGACCCGGCGCTGGGAGTCGGGGGCGCTGGCGCACGCCGTGACCGATCCCTTCGGCCAGGGCCCTCTGCCGTGGCTGCGGGTGAGTGAGAACTACTTCGAGAACGGTCGGCTCGTCCCCTGGTACGTGGACTGCGTCGACCCGGCCCCCGGCCAGACCTCCCGCACCCCGGAGCTGGTGCGGGAGCTGGCGGGCGGCGGCCAGACCGTGCCCCGCCCCCGGACCCGCGGACTCTCCGGCACCGGCCCGCCCGCGGCGGACGACGTGCGCTGCCAGATCAAGGGCTTCGCCTCGGCGGCGGGCGGCACCCCGCCCGGCGAGTCCCTCGACTTCCGGATCACCGTCAATCCGCCGCAGCCCTTCAGCGTCGACGTCTACCGGATCGGCCACTACGGCGGCGCGGGCGCCACCAAGGTCACCACCAGTCCGCGGCTGTCCGGCATCATGCAGCCCGCGCCGCTCACCGCCGAACGCACCGTCTCCTGCCACCACTGGTGGCTCTCCTGGCGCCTCCAGATCCCCGACTACTGGTCCACCGGCGCCTACGTCGCCGTCCTGACCACGGCCGACGGGCACCGCTCGCACATCCCCTTCACCGTCCGCGACCGCGACCCGGCCGATCTGCTCCTGATCCTCCCGGACGTCACGTGGCAGGCGTACAACCTCTTCCCCGAGGACGGCCGCACCGGCGCCAGCCTCTACCACGCCTGGGACGAGGAGGGGCGGCTGATCGGCGAGAGCAGGGCGGCGATGACCGTCTCGTTCGACCGCCCCTACGCCGGCTCCGGCCTCCCGCTGCACGTCGGGCACGCCTACGACTTCATCCGCTGGGCCGAGCGGTACGGCTACGACCTGGCCTACGCCGACACCCGCGACCTGCACGCCGGGCACATCGACCCCACCCGCTACCGGGCCCTGGTCTTCCCCGGCCACGACGAGTACTGGTCCGTGCCGATGCGCCGGGCGGCCGAACGCGCCCGGGACAGCGGCACGTCGCTGGTCTTCCTCTCCGCCAACACCATGTACTGGCAGGTCGAACTCGAAGCGCTGCCCTCCGGTGCCGCCGACCGGCTGCTGACCTGCCGAAAACGGCGCGGGCCCGGGCGCCCCGCACTCTGGCGCGAGCAGGGCGAGCCCGAGCAGGCGCTGCTGGGCATCCAGTACGCCGGACAGGTCGCCGAGCCCTACCCGCTGATCGTCCGGAACGCCGACCACTGGCTGTGGGCGGCCACCGAGGCGTACGAGGGCGACGAACTGCCCGGCCTCGTCGCCGGCGAGGCCGACCGCTACTACCCGCGCACCGCGCTGCCCCAGCACACCTCCCGGATCCTGCTGGCGCACTCCCCCTACCGCGACCGCGCCGGCGCACTCCGCCACCAGGAGACCTCGCTCTACCGCGCACCCTCCGGAGCGCTGGTCTTCTCCTCCGGCTCCTTCGCCTGGTCCCCGGCCCTGGACCGCCCCGGCTACATCGACACCAGGGTCCAGCGCGCCACCAGCAACCTCCTGGACCGCATCTGCAGCAGGGAGTGACACCCGCGGGCGCCGCACGGCTCGCCGCCGGGCCCTGTCCCGGTACCCGGGCCCGTGCGCCGTGTCCGGCCGCGGGGTGTGCGGGTGAACCGCGGGGCCGCCGCGAGCCCGCGGGGCGTACCGCCGGGCACCCGGCGCGGGTGACAAGGAAGAATCGGGGCACCTGTAGGAAGCGCCGCAGGAAGCCGGCCCCCGCTGAGGAGAAAGAACGTGACGGGATTCGTCGAAAAGCCCGAGCCCGCCCAGGTCCCCGGCCTGGTGCACCTGCACACGGGCAAGGTGCGCGACCTCTACCGGAACGAGGACGGCGACCTGGTGATGGTCGCCACCGACCGGCTGTCCGCCTTCGACTGGGTGCTGCCGACCCTCATCCCGGACAAGGGCCGCGTCCTCACCCGGTTGTCCCTGTGGTGGTTCGAGCAGTTGGAGGACCTGCTGCCCAACCACGTGCTCAGCACCGACGTGCCCGCGGGCGCCCCCGCCGACTGGGCGGGCCGCACCATGATCTGCCGCTCCCTGCGGATGCTGCCCGTCGAGTGCGTGGCCCGCGGCTACCTGGCCGGGTCCGGGCTGGCCGAGTACCAGGAGTCCCGCACCGTCTGCGGACTCGCCCTGCCGGACGGCCTGGAGAACGGTTCCGAGCTGCCCGGTTCGCTCTTCACCCCGGCCACCAAGGCGGCCGTCGGCGAGCACGACGAGAACGTCGACTACGAGGAGGTGGCCCGCCGGCTCGGCCCCGAGACCGCCGCCGCGCTGCGGCAGTCCACCCTCGCCGCGTACGACCGCGCCCGCGACATCGCCCGCGAGCGGGGCATCATCCTGGCCGACACCAAGTTCGAGTTCGGCTGGGACGACAACCGCACCGAGAACGGCGAACCGGTGCTCACCCTCGCCGACGAGGTCCTCACCCCCGACTCGTCCCGCTTCTGGCCCGCCGACCAGTGGCAGCCAGGACGCTCCCAGCCCTCGTTCGACAAGCAGTACGTCCGCGACTGGCTGGTCTCCGCCGAGTCCGGCTGGGACCGTACCTCCGAGCAGCCGCCGCCCGCGCTGCCCGAGGCCGTCGTGGAGGCCACCCGCACCCGCTACATCGAGGCGTACGAACGCCTCACGGGCGTCCCCTGGAGCTGACCGCCGCCCGCCCCCGCCGCTCCGGAACCGTGGCCCCCCGGAGCAGCGGCCGACGGGGGTCCCAGCAGTCCGGACACGCGGACGGCCCCCGACACGCGTACGGCCCCGGTCGGATGACCGGGGCCGTACGGCTGTCTGCCGAGCGGACGACGAGGCTCGAACTCGCGACCTCAACCTTGGCAAGGTTGCGCTCTACCAACTGAGCTACGTCCGCACACTCCGCGCCGGCCCGTGGGGCCGCCGTGGTGCGGAGCCCAGTATAGCCGGACCGGGTGCGGGGCCGGACCGTGTCCCGCGGGGCTCAGATCCAGCCTCGTGCGCGGGCCGTCCGGGCCGCCGCGTGCCGGTTCTCGGCGCCCAGCTTCGCGGCGGCGGCCGACAGATAGTTGCGGACGGTTCCCTGGGTCAGCGACGCCTGTTCGGCGATCCGGGCGATCGGCGCTCCGTCCGCGGCCAGTTCCAGCAGTTCGGCCTCCCGGGCCGACAGCGGCGAGTCCCCCGCGCTGATGGCGTCGGCGGCCAACTCGGGGTCCACGTACCGGCTGCCGCCGTGCACGCTGCGGATGATCTCCGCGAGCTGTTGGGCGGAGGCCGTCTTGGGGACGAAGCCGCGGACACCTGCCGCCAGCGCCCGCTTGAGGTGCCCCGGACGGCTGTGGCTGGTGACGATCATCGTCCGGCAGTCCGGCACCGACTCCCGCAGCGTGGCCGCGACCCGCAGCCCGTCGGTGCCCGGCATCTGCAGATCGAGCACGGCCACGTCCGGGCGGTGCGCCCGGGCCATGGCCAGCGCCTCGGGCCCGGAGGCCGCCTCGGCGACGATGACCAGATCGTCCTCCAGCGCCAGCAGGGCGGCGAGCGCGCCGCGGATCAGATGCTCGTCGTCGGCCAGCAGCACCCGGACGGCGTCCCCGCCGGACGCCGCCGCCACCTCGCCGGAGTCCGCGGTTTCCTCACCCATGGCTTTCCCCTCTCGCCGCACCGGTTCCCTCGCCGACCGCGGCGTCGGCGAGCCCGGCCGCCTCCGGCCCCGCCTCCGCGGCCCCCGGTCCCGTCCCCGCGGCCCCCGGTCCCGCTTCCTCCGGCGCCGGACTGTCACCGGAGGAAGCGGGACCGCCGGGACCGCCGGGGCCGTCCGGGGCTTCCGGCGGTGGGTGCGGGCGCCGGGAGCCGGACGCCGGGATCTCGGCCCGCAGCCGGAAGACCCGCGCCGTCTCGTCGCGCTCGCCGGTCAGCGTGCCGTCCACGGCGGCCAGCCGTTCCCGGAGGCCGGTGAGCCCGCTGCCGCCCCGGCTCTGGTCCGGGCGCAGTCCGTCGTTCTCCATCACCAGCGCGGTGGCGCCCGCCGCGTCGCGGGTCAGCCGGATCACGCAGCAGTTCGCCTCGGCGTGCCGCAGCACGTTGGTGGCCCCTTCGCGGACCACCCAGCCCAGGGCCGCCTGCGCGCCGGACTCCAGGCCCGGCTGCGCGGACTCGATCCGGCAGTCCACCCCCGCGGCACGCAGCACCGCACGCGCCCCGGCCAGTTCGGTCTCCAGCCCCGTCTCGCGGTAGCCGCGGACGACGGCCCGCACCTCCGTCTGCGACGCGCGCGCGAGCTCCTGCACCTCCCGCATCTGCTCGGCGGCCGATGCGGCGTCCCGGCGGGCGAGCTGGGTGGCCAGCTCGCTCTTGAGGGCGATGACGGACAGGTCGCGGCCCATCACATCGTGCAGGTCGCGGCTGAAGCGCAGGCGTTCCTCCGCGACCGCGAGCTGTGCCTGCGCCTCTCGCGCCCCGTCGAGCTCCCGCATCACCGCCAGGTACCAGGCCGAACAGCGCGGCGAGAAGATCCCGACCAGCCCGCCGATCGCCAGGACGAACAGCGTGCCGAGCAGTGCCGGCCAGGTCGTCCCGGCCGCGGCGAACGCGGCGGTGATCAGTACGCAGCCTCCGGCGGTCACGACCGCCGAGCGGCGGCGCGGCACGACGAGCCCGTAGACGCCCGTCAGACTCGGGAGCCCGGCGAACAGCGCCATCGTGGGCGCGGGGTTGTCGTCGGCCACCCAGCCCCGCGCGATCAGGGCGGTGACCAGCGCGGTGGTGAGCAGGAACGTCACGAGTCCGGTGACCAGCAACCGGCGGGGCGGGTCCTGCTCGGTGCCCAGATAGGTGTCGATGCCGCGCCGCAGGCCGCGCACCCCCAGCAGACACTGGAGGAGCCCCAGCACGACGACGGCTCCCCCCATGGCCGTCGCCGCCGGCGGTCCCGCCACCTGCACCGCGAACTGCGGCATACCGCTCACGTAGAAGATCCAGGGGGAGAGCAGCAGCAACCAGTACGTCGAGACCTCGACCTGTTGCAGCTTGCTGCGCCGCTGCCACTTCCGCCGCTTCTCCCGGCCCCAGTGGATCATCGGTGGCCCGCCTCCCGTTCCGGAGCGCGCCTTTCCCGTTCCGGCGCGCTCCGGCCACCGTAAGCGGCTCGGCCCCCGGACGGGGCGGTCGGCCGCGAGGGGCGGACGCCCGGATCCCGGGAGGCCGCCCCTCGCGGCCCGCGGGGCCGCCGGTCAGCGGCGGGGCTCCCACCGGAACCGCTTGCGCACCGCGTAGCCGCCCAGCGCCGTCCAGGCCACCGCGACCGCGAGCGCCCGCAGCGTCTCCGGACCGCTGAGCTGCTCCGTCCAGCCGCTCCGCAGCAGGTCCATGACCGGCGTCATCGGCAGCCAGCGGCAGAACTCGGCGATCCGGTCGGGGTAGATCTCCAGCGGGATGAAGACCCCCGACCCCGCGAACGTCGCCAGCATCAGCGGCATCGGGGTGAGCTGTGCCAGCTCGGTGGTGCGGGTGAAGGCCGAGGAGGCGGCGGCCAGCGTCGCCATCAGCAGCATGCCGAGCAGCAGCCCGGCCACCAGCAGGTCCGGCCGGGCCGGTGCCCCCACGTCCAGCAGCACGGCCCCGCCCGTCAGCAGCAGCACCGACTGGACGATCCCGATGGTGACGGACGGCAGCGCCGCGGCCCCGAGGATCTCCAGATCGTCCGCTTCCCCGGTGCGCAGCCGCTTGAGCACCAGCTCCTCGCGGCGGCCCACGTAGACGCCCACGAGATTGCTGTAGACGGCGAACAGCAGCACCATGCCCACCGCGCCCGGCAGCACGGTGGTGCCGACGGAGAGTCCGGTGCCGGAAAGGTCAGCCTGGTCGGCGGTGGACTTCAGGGAGAGGGCCATCACGGTCGGCAGCAGCAGCGCGATGAACAGCGCGGACCGGTTGCGCACCAGCAACGTCAGCTCCGCGCGGGCCAGCGCCCGCACCCGGCGCGCCGACAGCCTGCGCCATGTCCCCGCGCGGGTGTTCCGCACCGGCTTCCCGGCCGGTGCCGTGGTCGTCGTCCCGCTCATGCCCGAACCCCCGTCCTCGTCCCGGCACCGGTACCGGCGCCGGTCGTCGTGCCCGTTCCGCTGTCCGCTCCGGTGCCGGTGGCGGAGCCGGTGCCTGTTCCGGTGTCTGTTCCGGTGCCGGGTCCCGTCCGGTCCGGGCCGGATTCCGGCCGGTTGCCCGCCTCGGCGATCTCCAGGAACGCCTCCTCCAGCGAGGCCGACCGTGCTTGCAGACCCTCCAGCGTGATGCCGGACTCGCGGGCCCAGACCAGCACCTCGGTGAGCGCCCATTGCAGCTCGTGCGTCCGCACCGCCACCGTCCGGCCGTCCACGGCGGCCGGTACGTTCAACGGCAGCCGCTCGGGAAGCACACCGCGGGGGAGGCGGAAGGTGATCCGCGAGGGGCGCTCGGCCACCACCTGTTCGGGGGTCCCCGAGGCGACGATCCGTCCGGCCTGCATGATCGCCAGCCGGTCCGCGAGCTGCTCGGCCTCCTCCAGATAGTGGGTGGTCAGCAGCACCGTGGTGCCCTCGGCCCGCAGGTTGCGCACCAACTCGGCGGTGTCCCGGCGCCCTTCGGGGTCCATGCCGGTGGTCGGCTCGTCCAGGAAGAGCACTTCGGGCCGCCCGGTCAGCGCCAGCGCCAGATCCAGCCGCCGCCGTTCGCCGCCGGAGAGCTGTTTGACCCGTACGCCGGACCGGCCGCCGAGCCCGACGATCTCCAGAGCTTCCTGCGGCGGCCGGGCCTCGCTGGTGACGCCGGCCCACATCGTCGCGGTCTCCGCGACGGTGAGTTCGGAGGGGAAGCCGCCTTCCTGGAGCATCACCCCGGTGCGGGGGCGGACGAAGGCGCGTTCGCCGTACGGGTCGAATCCCAGCACCCGCACGGTGCCGGCACTGGGACGGGCCAGTCCCTCCAGCACCTCCACCGTGGAGGTCTTGCCGGCTCCGTTGGTGCCCAGCAGCGCGAAGATCTCCCCTTCCCGCACCGAGAACGACACGTCCCGTACCGCTTCGAATCCTTGCTCGGTCTGCTCCTTGCGGCGCCCGGAGCCGGCCCGGCCCGCGTAGCGGCGCTTGAGTCCTTCGACCTCGATCGCGTCCATGCCCCCAGGTTTCCGCCGGTCGGGGCGCGCGGGCAGTGCACGCGGTCATGGGTGTGGATGACGAATGTCATCGGAGGGCGGCGGAGGCCGGTGCCGCGACTTGGAGGCGAAGAGGCGAAGAGGCGAAGAGGCGGGGAATCGCGTGCACCGGGAAATACGAGGAACGGCCCCGGTCCAGGGACCGGGGCCGTTCCTCTCCGAAGTGAGCGGACGACGAGGCTCGAACTCGCGACCTCAACCTTGGCAAGGTTGCGCTCTACCAACTGAGCTACGTCCGCATTGCCCCCACCCGGCTTTCACCGAGTGGTGCGACCAATACTCTACCTGATCGTTTCCGACCGAAGGTCCGTACTGGAGAGCGGGTGACAGGAATCGCACACTGCGCCTCCCTCTTGGAAAGAGGGCGCTCTACTACTGAGCTACACCCGCACGCTTGCTTGAGGTCTTCCCTCGGGGGGCTTCCCTCGCGGCGTGCCTTGACTCTAGCCGATCACCCGGGGTCCCTGGCAAGTCGAGCCCCGAACCGGCCCGTTCCGGCCCGTCACGCCCATGGCGGACACTCCGGACCGCCTCCCCGCTCCTCGGGTGATCGGTGGCGCGGGCAGGGGCGCCGCGGGGTGCCGCCGGGCGGGGGAGGGCCGGTGCGAGCGGAGCGGTCGGGGCGGGTCGACGGCTCAGCTCGCGGCGCGGAACGCCTCGTAGACCTTCTTCGGGATGCGCCCGCGCGCGGGGACGTCGAACCCGTTGGACTCCGCCCAGGCCCGCACGGCGCGCGGGTCGGGGTCGATCGACGTCCGGCGGTAGGTCTTGCCGGACCGCGCCCGCTTGCGGCCGGCCTCCACGAAGGGGGCCAGCTCGGTGCGCAGCTGCTTCGCGTTCTCGGCGTTGAGATCGATCTCGTACGTCTTGCCGTCGAGGCCGAAGGAGACCGTCTCCGCGGCTTCTCCGCCGTCGATGTCGTCGGAGAGCATGACCACTACGCGCTGTGCCACGGGATATCGGTCCTTCCTGCAGGATCACGAAAGGGGATCACCCGGCATTGCGGCTTCCTCGGCAAGCCCCCCGCCGATCGGCGGGTACGCAGGGCGAACCCGAGTAGGAGACGGGTTCATATTGAACTGTGTGCGACGCTTCGGCACCGGAGTGCAAAGGGCGCACAAAGATTGCGGCCCACGGAATTAGTTCCGCTTCCGGCCGCAATCGGGACCCTACTTTTTTCCCGCCGTTTTTCCCAGTGCTTCGCGAAGTCCCGGTGCGGCAGCCCAGCATATCAACGCGCGTAGATTCTGGCGCCGGGTACGCTGGCCAGCGCAGCGCCCCGCTAAGCACTAGGAGTACCTGTGGCTCGCGTCGTCGTCGACGTCATGCTGAAGCCGGAGATCCTCGACCCCCAGGGACAGGCGGTGCAGCGCGCACTGCCCCGGCTGGGTTTCGAGGGCATCTCCGATGTCCGCCAGGGCAAGCGCTTCGAACTCGAAGTGGAGGGCCCCGTCGACGCGGCCGCCCTCGCCCGCATACACGAACTCGCCGAGACGTTTCTCGCCAACACCGTGATCGAGGACTTCACCGTCCGCGTCCAGGACGCGGACGGCAGCGAGCGCCCGGCCGGTGACGGGGACCCGCACGGCGGGAACCCCGGAAACGCGACCTCCGAAGGAGCAGTGGCGTGACCACCCGTATCGGCGTCGTCACTTTCCCGGGCTCCCTCGACGACAGCGACGCGCGCCGCGCCGTGCGTATCGCCGGCGCGGAACCCGTCGCCCTCTGGCACCGCGACGGGGACCTGCGCCGGCAGCAGGTGGACGCGGTCGTGCTGCCGGGCGGATTCTCCTACGGCGACTATCTGCGGTGCGGCGCAATTGCCCGCTTCTCCCCCATCATGGAGGCGGTTGTCGAACAGGCGAAGGCCGGAATGCCGGTACTCGGCATCTGCAACGGTTTCCAGGTCCTGTGCGAAACCCATCTCCTCCCGGGTGCGCTGACGCGCAATGATCATCTGCACTTCGTCTGCCGGGACCAGCGGCTCCGCGTCGAGAACGCGGGGACCGTGTGGACCGCGGACTACGCCGACGGCCAGGAGATCGTCGTTCCGCTGAAGAACGGCGAGGGCGGTTACGTCGCCGACGAGCGCACCCTGGACGAGCTGGAGGGCGAGGGCCGGGTCGTCGTCCGCTACCTCGGCGGCAACCCCAACGGTTCGCGCCGGGACATCGCCGGAATCACCAACGGGGCCGGGAACGTGGTCGGCCTCATGCCGCATCCGGAGCACGCCGTCGAGGCCCTCACCGGGCCGACGACCGACGGGCTCGGATTCTTCACCTCGGCCCTGAAGAAGCTGGTCGCCTCATGAGCTCCCACCCCCTCGACACCGTCAAGCACGCCGAACACACCCCCGACACCGCGCTCCCGTGGGCGGAACTCGGCCTCAAGCAGGACGAGTACGACCGCGTCCGGGAGATCCTCGGCCGCCGTCCCACCGGTGCCGAGCTGGCCATGTACTCCGTGATGTGGTCCGAGCACTGCTCCTACAAGAGCAGCAAGGTGCATCTGCGGCAGTTCGGCGAGAAGGCCCCGACCGAGGGCCCGGGCGCCGAGGCGATGCTCGTCGGCATCGGCGAGCAGGCCGGTGTGGTGGACGTCGGCCAGGGCTACGCGGTCACCTTCAAGGTCGAGTCGCACAACCACCCCTCGTACGTCGAGCCGTACCAGGGCGCGGCCACCGGCATCGGCGGCATCGTCCGCGACATCATCGCCATGGGCGCCCGCCCGGTCGCGGTGATGGACCCGCTGCGGTTCGGTGCCGCCGAGCACCCCGACACCAAGCGGGTGCTGCCGGGGGTCGTCGCCGGGATCGGCGGCTACGGCAACTGCCTCGGCCTGCCCAACATCGGCGGCGAGGTCGTCTTCGACCCCTGCTACCAGGGGAACCCGCTGGTCAACGCCTTGTGCGTGGGGGTGATGAAGCACGAGGACATCCACCTGGCCAAGGCCGCCGGCACCGGCAACAAAGTCGTCCTCTACGGCGCGCGGACCGGCGGCGACGGCATCGGCGGCGCCTCCATCCTCGCCTCCGAGACCTTCGACGCGGAGAAGCCCAGCAAGCGCCCCGCCGTGCAGGTCGGCGACCCCTTCCAGGAGAAGCTGCTCATCGAGTGCACCCTGGAGGCGTTCCACGCCGACCTGGTCGTCGGCATCCAGGACCTGGGCGCGGCGGGGCTCTCCTGCGCCACCAGCGAGCTGGCCTCCAACGGCTCCGGCGGTATGCAGGTGGAGCTCGACACCGTGCCGCTGCGCGACTCCTCGCTCTCCCCCGAGGAGATCCTGATGTCGGAGTCCCAGGAGAGGATGTGCGCGGTCGTCGAGCCCGAGAAGGTCGACCGCTTCCTGGAGATCTGCGAGAAGTGGGAGGTCACCGCGACCGTCGTGGGCGAGGTGACCGACGGCGACCGGCTGGAGATCTTCTGGCACGGCGAGAAGATCGTCGATGTCGACCCGCGCACGGTCGCGCACGAGGGCCCCGTCTACGAGCGCCCCTACGCACGCCCCGAGTGGCAGGACACGCTGCAGGCCGACGACCCGGCCGGGCTGCCCCGGCCGGCGGACGGCGCGGAGCTGCGGGCCGCCGCGCTCGCCCTGGTCGGCTCCCCGAACCAGGCCGCGAAGTCCTGGATCACCGACCAGTACGACCGCTACGTCCTCGGCGACACCGTGCTGGCGCAGCCCGAGGACAGCGGCATGATCCGGATCGACGCGGAGACGGGTCTGGGCGTCGCCGTCGCCACCGACGGCAACGGCCGGTACGCCAAGCTCGACCCCTACGAGGGCGCGCGGCTGGCGCTCGCCGAGTCGTACCGCAACGTCGCCGCCACCGGCGCCCGCCCGCTGGCGGTCACCGACTGCCTCAACTTCGGCTCCCCCGAGGACCCGGCCGCGATGTGGCAGTTCGCCGAGGCCTGCCGCGGGCTCGCCGACGCCTGCCGGGAGCTGGGCACCCCGGTCACCGGCGGCAACGTCTCGCTGTACAACCAGACCGGCGAGGCCGCCATCCACCCGACGCCGGTGGTCGGCGTGCTGGGCGTCATCGACGACGTCGCCCGGCGCACCCCGATGGCGTTCCGCGACGAGGGTCACCTGGTCTACCTGCTCGGCGACACGCACGAGGAGTTCGGCGGTTCGGCCTGGTCCCAGGTCGCGCACGGCCATCTGGGCGGCCGCCCGCCGCGGGCGGACCTGGAGCGGGAGCGGCTGCTGGCGGAGATCCTGATCTCCGCGTCCCGCGACGGCATGGTTGACGCGGCGCACGACGTCTCGGACGGCGGCGTCGTCCAGGCCCTGGCCGAGTCCTGCCTCAAGGGCGGCAAGGGTGCGCGGATCGTCGTCCCGGACGGGCTCGACCCCTTCGTCTTCCTCTTCTCGGAGTCGCAGGGCCGGGCGCTGGTGGCCGTGCCGCGCAGCGAGGAGGTCCGGTTCACCGACATGTGCGCGGCGCGCGGGCTGCCCGCCGCCCGCATCGGCGTGGTGGACGGGGAGGCGCTGGAGGTCCAGGGCCAGTTCTCGCTGCCGCTGGCGGAACTGCGGCGGCACCACGAGGCCACGATCCCGGAGCTGTTCGGCTGACCGGTCCCGCACCCGGACCGACGGGTCCCGCACCCGGACCGACGGGTCCGGGACCCGCTGCGGCCGGTCCCGGACCCGACCCGCGCCCTCCCGCCCGTCCGCAGGGCGGGAGGGCGCGGCAGCGCGCGGCCCGCTAATCTCACGCGTATGCCGCCCGCCCGACGCACCACCCCGAACGGAAGAGACCGGCGCACCTACGACCCGACCCGCGTCCGCACGGCGCTCATCCACCAGGTCGAGTCCGTGGCCGACGCCGCGCACCGCCTCGCACCGGACCAGCACGCCCTCCCCTCCGGGCTGCCCGGCTGGGATGTGCACCACCTGCTCGTCCACATCGCCCGGCAGATCGACTCGGTGCCCCGCCTGCTGGGCAGGCCGGGGACGGAGGTCTCCGGCCAGGCCCCGCAGGTCACCCTGTCCCGGTGGGCTCTCGCGGCGGCGACCCGCGCCGAGGTGCTGGACGAGGAGACCCGGGCGGAGGCGGCGGCCTCGCCCGACGGCCCGCAGCGCATCGACCGGGCCGTCGCCGATCTGGAGCCGGTCCTGGAGTCCTGCGTGCGCGAGGACCTGCTGGTCCCGCACGCCTTCGGCACGATGCGGATGCTCGACTACACCGTGACCCGGCTGGTGGAGCTGGTGGTGCACAGCGACGACCTGGCCCGGGCCACCGGGCTGCGGATCGCGCTGGACCGGCAGGCGACGGCGGCCGCGGTCCGGCTGCTCGCGGACGCGCTGGCGGCCAAGGCGCCGGGCGCCTCGGTGGAGGTGCGGATCCCGCCGTTCGCCGTCGTCCAGGCCGTCGAGGGCCCCCGGCACACCCGTGGCACCCCGCCGAACGTCGTCGAGACGGATCCGCTGACCTGGCTCCGGCTGGCCACCGGCCGGGTCGCCTGGGCCGAGGCGCTGGCCGGCCCGCAGCTGACCGCGAGCGGTGCGCGCGCCGATCTGGCGCCGGTGCTGCCGGTACTGGGCTGAAGGTCACAGGTCCCGGGTTCGGCGCAGCGGGCGGCTGGCCGTAGACTCGAAGCGTGCCACGTGGTGACGGAAAGCTCAGCCACGACCTCCTCCCCGGTGAGAAGGGCCCTCAGGACGCATGCGGCGTCTTCGGGGTCTGGGCGCCGGGGGAAGAGGTCGCGAAGCTCACGTATTTCGGCCTGTACGCCCTGCAACACCGCGGTCAGGAGTCCGCGGGCATCGCAGTGAGCAACGGTTCCCAGATCCTGGTGTTCAAGGACATGGGCCTGGTCTCACAGGTCTTCGACGAAACCTCCCTCGGATCCCTGCGCGGCCACATCGCCGTGGGTCACGCGCGCTACTCGACAACCGGCGCCTCGGTCTGGGAAAACGCCCAGCCCACGTTCCGGGCCACCGCCCACGGCTCGATAGCTCTGGGCCACAACGGCAATCTGGTCAACACGGCGCGGCTGGCGGAGCTGGTCGCCGAGCAGGCCGATCTGCCGGGCGGCCGGGCCACCCAGGTGGCGGCCACCAACGACACCGACCTGGTCACCGCGCTGCTCGCGGGCCAGACCGACGAGGACGGCAAGCCGCTCACCGTCGAGGAGGCGGCGCCGCAGGTGCTGCCGCAGGTCAGAGGCGCGTTCTCGATGGTCTTCATGGACGAGGACACGCTCTACGCGGCCCGGGACCCGCAGGGCATCCGGCCGCTGGTGCTCGGCCGCCTGGAGCGCGGCTGGGTGGTGGCCAGCGAGACCTCGGCGCTGGACATCGTCGGCGCCAGCTTCATCCGGGAGATCGAGCCGGGCGAACTGGTCGCCATCGACGAGGACGGACTGCGCACCCAGCGGTTCGCCGAAGCAAAGCCAAAGGGCTGTGTCTTCGAGTACGTCTACCTGGCCCGCCCGGACACCGACATCGCGGGCCGGAACGTGTACCTCTCCCGGGTGGAGATGGGCCGCAAGCTCGCCGGCGAGGCCCCGGCCGACGCCGACCTGGTGATAGCAACCCCGGAGTCCGGCACCCCCGCCGCGATCGGCTACGCGGAGGCCAGCGGCATCCCCTACGGCTCCGGCCTGGTCAAGAACAGCTACGTGGGCCGTACCTTCATCCAGCCCTCGCAGACCATTCGCCAGCTCGGTATCCGCCTCAAGCTCAACCCGCTCCGGGAGGTCATCCGGGGCAAGCGGCTGGTCGTCGTGGACGACTCGATCGTCCGCGGCAACACGCAGCGCGCCCTGGTGCGGATGCTGCGCGAGGCCGGGGCGACCGAGGTGCACGTGCGGATCTCCTCGCCGCCGATCAAGTGGCCGTGCTTCTTCGGCATCGACTTCGCCACCCGCGCCGAACTGATCGCCAACGGGCTGTCGACCGACGAGATCGGCAAGTCGCTGGGGGCCGACTCGCTCTCCTACATCTCCACCGACGGGATGATCGAGGCCACGACGATCCCCAAGGACCAGCTGTGCCGGGCCTGCTTCGACGGGGAGTACCCGATGGAGCTGCCCGACCCCGGACTGCTGGGCAAGCACCTGCTCGAAGCCGAGGCGGGCTCCGACGTCGACGGCGTCGACACCCTCGCCTCGGGTGTGGGTGCCGCGGACGCGCTGAAGCGCCCCTAGCCCTGCGCGCCGTCCCCGCCCGCACCGTGCCCGCCTCGCCCGGCCGCGTCCCGCCGTCCGCTGCCCGCAGCGCCGCGGGGTGCGGGCGCGGCGGGGCACCGCGCCCGCGGCGCGGCGGTCCGCCGACGGCGCCGGTCCCGCTCCCCCTTCCGCACCCACACACGAGAGACGTACCGATGACACACAGCGAAGGCGTCAGCTATGCCGCCGCCGGCGTCGACATCGAGGCCGGCGACCGTGCCGTGACGCTCATGAAGGAGTGGGTCGCCAAGACCCGGCGCCCCGAGTCGATCGGTGCGCTCGGCGGCTTCGCGGGCCTCTTCGACGCCTCCCGGCTCAAGGGCTACACGCGCCCGCTGCTCGCCTCGGCCACCGACGGGGTCGGCACCAAGGTCGCCATCGCGCAGCGCATGGACGTGCACGACACGATCGGCCACGACCTGGTGGCGATGGTCGTGGACGACCTGGTCGTCTGCGGTGCCGAGCCGCTGTTCATGACGGACTACATCTGCGTGGGCAAGGTCGTTCCCGAGCGGGTGGCGCACCTCGTCAAGGGGATCGCCGAGGGCTGCGTGCTGGCGGGCTGCTCGCTGGTGGGCGGCGAGACGGCGGAGCACCCGGGGCTGCTGGGACCGGACGAGTACGACGTGGCGGGTGCGGGCACCGGCGTGGTGGAGGCCGACGCGCTGCTGGGGCCCGATCGCATCCGTACGGGGGACGTGGTGGTCGCCATGGCCTCCTCCGGGCTTCACTCGAACGGGTACTCGCTGGTGCGGCACGTGGTCTTCGACCGCGCCGGATGGGAGCTGGACCGACAGGTGCCGGAGTTCGGCCGGACCCTGGGCGAGGAGCTGCTGGAGCCGACGAAGATCTATTCGCTGGACTGCCTGGAGCTGACCCGGACCACCGAGGTGCACGCGTTCTCGCACATCACCGGGGGCGGACTGGCCAGCAACCTGGCGCGGGTCGTGCCCGAGGGGCTGCACGCCTCCGTGGACCGCTCGACCTGGACCCCCGGCGCGGTGTTCGACGTGGTCGCCGGAGCCGGCGGGGTGGCGCGGGCGGAACTGGAGAAGACCCTGAACATGGGCGTCGGCATGGTCGCCGTCGTGCCCGGCGCTTCGGTGGACAGCACCCTGGCGACGCTGGCCGACCGGGGCGTGGACGCCTGGGTGGCGGGAGAGATCACCGAACGCGGGGACCGCACGGAAGCGGTCACCCTCACGGGTGACTATGCGCGCTGAGCGCTCTCCGGCAGGCACGGTGTGGCCTCCGGCGTCGGCCGCGGCAGCCTCGCCGGGGCCCCGCGGGGGGTACGGCGGTGCCGTGTCACCGGGCGGCAGCGCACGCCAGAACCCGGCCCGGCGGTTGCCGGACCGGGTCAGTACGGGCGAACGTCAGGCGCCGCGGCGCTTCGACCGGGGGTCCGACGACCCGGGCGCACCCGCGTCGTCGGCCTCCTCTTCGTCGTACAGATCCACGTACTGTGCGTACGGGTCGTCCTGCTCATCGTCCTCGAAGCGTTCGCCGTTCGGCGACTCGTTCGATGTCGATGCGCCCAGCTCCTCGGCCAGGCGCGATAGGTCTGTCCCGCCAGTGTTGTACTTCAGCTGGCGGGCGACCTTCGTCTGCTTGGCCTTGGCCCGGCCGCGCCCCATGGCTCGACCCCCTCAACGACGGGGCTCGACGGCCCCAGAGTCTTGACACGCGTTCATGTTTCATAGCGGCCTCTCGAGCGAGAGACCGGTACTCAGGGCTTCAACGGTACCTGCTTCCGCCGCCGTACGGTACGTCGCCCGCATGACGCGGCCGCCGTCCGACGCGCCCGTCGACCCTTCTCGTGCTGGTCAGTGGCGATTTTACCTTCCTGTAGCGGAGGGACCCGCCGCGGGGTGGTGAGACCACTGTCACGGTGGCTCCCGCCGCTGTCCACCGGCCCTCTTCCCGGGTGCGTCAGCGGCCCATGCGCTGCTCGGCGAGCCGGTCCGCGGCGACCACCGGGGGGACGCCGTCGGCCTCCGCCCGCTCGAAGATGGCCGTCGTCGTCGCGCGGATCTTCTCCGCCTTTGCCTTCGCACGTGCGAAATCAAAGCCGTGGAGCTCGTCCGCCACCTGGATCACCCCGCCGGCGTTGACCACGTAGTCGGGCGCGTAGAGGATGCCGCGCTCGGCCAGGTCCTTCTCCACGCCGGGGTGCGCGAGCTGGTTGTTGGCGGCGCCGCAGACGGCCGCGGCGGTGAGCACCGGCACCGTCTCCTCGTCCAGCGCGCCGCCCAGGGCGCACGGCGCGTACAGGTCCAGCCCCTCGGTGCGGATCAGCGCGTCGGTGTCCGCCGCGGCCGACACCGGGGCACCGGGGTGCGCGGCCAGCACCGTGCGCACCGACTCCTCGCGGACGTCCGTGACCACCACCCGGGCCCCGTCCTCCAGCAGATGCCCCACCAGGTGCTTGCCGACCTTGCCGACCCCCGCGACGCCGACCAGCCGGCCGCGCAGCGTGGGCGCGCCCCACAGCTGCTGCGCGCAGGCCCGCATGCCCTGGAAGACGCCGAAGGCGGTGAGCACGGAGGAGTCGCCGGCCCCGCCGTTCTCCGGCGAGCGGCCGGTCGTCCAGCGGCACTCCCGGGCCACGACGTCCATGTCCTGCACATAGGTGCCGACGTCGCAGGCGGTGACATAGCGTCCGCCGAGGGAGGCGACGAAGCGGCCGTACGCACGCAGCAGGGCCTCGGTCTTGATCTGCTCGGGATCGCCGATGATCACCGCCTTGCCGCCGCCGTGGTCGAGACCGGCCAGCGCGTTCTTGTAGGACATACCGCGCGCGAGGTTCAGCGCGTCGAGCACCGCGGCCTGCTCGGGGTCGGCCGAGCCCGGGTAGGCGTGGAAGCGGGTGCCGCCCAGCGCCGGGCCGAGTGCGGTGGAGTGCAGCGCGATGACGGCCTGCAGGCCGCTGGGCCGGTCCTGGCAGAGCACGACCTGCTCGTGTCCGCCCTGTTCGGAGCGGAAGAGCGTGCTGATCACCGGATCCCCGGCGGGGGCTCCGGCGGGAACGCTTGCAGAAGGTGATACCTCGATCACGGTAGTGACTCCTGGAATCGCGTGGTAGCCCTCGGCGGACGCGCCGCTTGTGGCAGTCGTAGCCCGCGGAGGGCCGGTCGGGATGCAGCGTACGACCTGCGCGTCACGGGCACGTTGCGGTCCCACGATCGGGGTAGTCAACTGTCTCCCAGGCTCGCTCATGAGACCGGCATGTGGAGGCGTGGAGCTTGGAGGCAATGCGTGGCTGAGAATGCGTCCGTCGTCGTCCCGTACGCGGCGTACCTGCGGGTCTACGAACCGCTGGCGGCCTTCCCCGAGCCGGAGCGCTCGCACTGGATCGCGTATGCGAAACAGCGGCGCCGCCCGACCGCGCAGGACGAAATCCGCCGCGCCCTGGCCGATTTGATCCCGGTGCCGCCCGTGGCGGTGCCGGTCGGCGAGAGCGCCGAGGCGTTCGTGACGGAGGTGGACGGCGTCACGTGCGTCTGCCCCTGGCGCACCCGGCTGCGGAGCTGGCAGGCCCTGGCGGCCCTCACCCAGGCCGCCGAGGACCGGGAGATCGACCTGCCGCAGTCGGTGCTGGACGCCGCGCTGCCGCCCGTGGTGCGGCGGCAGGCCGTGGCCGACTACGAGCAGTGGCGGGAGCGCAACCCTGATGCGCGGCCCTGGATCCGTACCGCGCTGTGGCATGTGCCGGTGCGCTGGTTCGTTCTCTTCGAGGACGAAGAAAGGGAGTTTGCGAAGCCGGAATCCGGTCAGGAGAGCGGACAGCAGTTCGTTTTCCGTTATCGCACGCCCATGGTCCAGGCGAGGCGCCGCCTCGCCCGCGGTCTGAAGGTGCTCCGCGAGGAACTGGAGGAGGGACCGCTCGTCGAGGGACTGATCGACGTGGGCCGCTGGCTGGAGGAGTTCCACCCGCGCTCGCTGGTCGAGCTGGACTACGGCGGGCTGGCCCACGCCATCCCCGAGGAGCAGTTGGCGGGTGACCGCTCCGCCGCCGATGTCGCGGAGGGCCTCGCGGCTCTCCGCGCCGGCGACGGTGAGCGTGCCGGTGCGGCCTACGAGCGGCTGACAGCGCGCTGGAGGGCGGTTCGCCAGCTCCAGTACGCGAGCTGAGGTGCGCCCCCTCCGGGCGCCCGGGGCCGTTTTCGGGGCCCGGGCGCCGGGGGAGCGGCGACCGCCCGGAACGGGCTCCGTGGGAGGAGTGGGACCTACGTCCCGAACCGGGTGATTGCCTCAAGCGTGACGGATTGCACTTAAACGGGTCTTGCTCTCAGAGCTACCCCTCGTGTCAAAATAGGACAAGGAGTCCGCACGGGGCTCCTTCCGTCCAACTAAGGGCGGATAGATCGGTATTGCGCTCCTTGATGGGTCTGATGCCCCTTGCTCCCTGTTGTGACTGATCGTCACAGGGGGGTGACTGTCCGCTATGGGACGGTCCATCGGCTTCCGTCGAGGTTGAACACCTGAGAGGGCAATTCCATCGGTTTGGCCGACGTGGCTGGACAGATGGTGTAGTTGTAGTGCCGAGGACAAGCCGTTCGTCCTATAACCGACTCGGCTCGCGTCCGCCATATCGGGCAACGCGGGTCAAGGTGCAGAATTTAGAGGAAAGAACCGTGATGGTTCGGTTCTCCCGAGGAGGCCGCTCATGACCGCTCGCACCCCTGATACCGAGCCGCTGCTGACCCCGGCTGAGGTTGCCACGATGTTCCGCGTGGACCCCAAGACGGTCACGCGCTGGGCAAAGGCGGGCAAGCTCACGTCCATCCGCACGCTCGGAGGGCACCGCCGCTACCGCGAAGCGGAGGTTCGCGCTCTGCTCGCGGGTATCCCGCAGCAGCGCAGCGAAGCCTGATCAGGGTTCCTGAGCAGGCGCAACAGCACCACACAGGGGCGAATTCCGGGGCCCCACCCCACATTCCGCCCCCTGCGCACCACGCGGCCGAACCGCTGCCCCAACAGCGGCTCTCCGTTGATCGCGCTGGACTCCGCCGGGTCCAGCGCGATCTTTTTGTGTCCGTGAACCGGTGCCCCGGACCGCTGTGCCGGGGGCTGTTCGAGGAGCGCTCCGGGGGCCGGCGGGCTGCGCCGTCCTGCGCTTCGACGGGTGCCCCTGAGCGGATGTGCGCGCGGCTGTGCGGTCCGTTTCGCGCCTGGTGCAATTGCACATATTAAATTGAGGCGGTCTGAGGGGTGCTCAGGTTCCCGAGCACTACGGCCAATCCGGGTGACACCCGTCACATCGGGCAAGTGTTGTGGTGATCACTCTCGGTGCGGTATTGCATCAACGGCGGTGCCTCATCCGTCACTTGCGTTTCCGGTCGGCCTTCCCGGGGTCCGCCATCGCCAGCCGCAGCAGCCGGTGGCAGAGCGGGCAGTGCCGGGTCGCATGACGCCGCCGCCCCGCGGCCGCGAGATGGGCCCGCAGGAGTGCCCGCGCTTCCTGCCGCGCTCCGTGCGCGGATTCCTCGATCACGGGTCACCTCCTCCTGTGCCAGGACTACCCCCCGGCCCCGGGCCCGTCAAACATCGACGGAGGATTCGGGACGGCCGGCCCCGGCGCGGGCAAGGCTCCGGCCCCGGCGCCGGCAGGACCCCGGACGGGCGGAACTTCCGGGTGCGGCTTCCGGGGCGGGCGAGGACGCGCGGCGGAGCCGGTGAACACGAAAGAGCCCGGCAGTCGCCGACTGCCGGGCTCTCGAATCGATGCGGTCCTGACGGGATTTGAACCCGCGGCCTCCACCTTGACAGGGTGGCGAGCACTCCAAACTGCTCCACAGGACCTCGCGAGATGGAACTCTACAGCAGGTCAGGTGCCGGGAGCGAACTCACCCTGGGTGGCGCTGTGAGCACCTGCGGTGAGCCGCGCCGTCACGGGGCCGCGGCGTCCACCGCCTTCACGATCCGCTTGTCGGAGACCGGGTACGCCGTGCCCAGCGCATGGGCGAAGTAGCTGACCCGCAGCTCCTCGATCATCCACCGGATCTCCCGCGCCGCCTGCGGCACCGCACGCCCCGGAGGGAACTGCTCCAGCAGCCAGAGGTATTCGTCCCGCATCTCGTGCACCTTGGCCATCCGCGTCCGGTCCCGGTCGACATGGTGCGGGAGCTGCTGGAGGCGCCGGTCGGCGGCGACGAGGTAGCGCATCAGATGCGGCAGCCGGGCCGCACCGTGCTCGGCCACGAACCCCGGCTTGATCAGCTCCCCGAGCTGCTGCCGGACGTCCGCGACGGAGTCGGCCAGCACCGGGCTGGTCGTCGCGCGCAGCCGGCCCTCGCACGAGTGCCAGGCCGCCAGCACCTCCTGCACCTGCTGCACCGTGCGCAGCGTCGCGTCCACCACGTCCGTACGGACGGCGTCGAACAGCTTGCGGAAGGACTCCTCGTCCCAGGCCGGCCCGCCGTGCGCCGCCACCAGCCGGTCGACCGTGGCCGCCACACAGTCCTCGAACAGCGCCTGCACACTCCCGTGCGGCGACCGGGACAGGGCCAGCTTCTGCTGATTGCCCAGCTTCGACTGCGCGAACTTCGCCGGGTCGGAGGGCAGGTTCAGCATCACCAGGCGCCGGGTGCCGCGCCACATCGCGGCGTGCTGCTCCGCCTCGGTGTCGTACAGCCGCACGGCAACCGAGGAGCCCTCGTCCACCAGCGCCGGGTACGCCTTCACCGGCTGGCCGGCGCGCCGGGTCTCGAAGGTGCGGGGGAGCGCACCCAGCGTCCACTGCGTCAGGCCCGTGCGCTGGAGCGCCGGTGCCTCCGCCGGTGCCCCCTCGGCGGGCGCGGCGCCGTCTTCTGCGGCCTTGCGGCCCTTCTTGTGCGCGGCCCGCGCGGACGAGTCGAACGCCCGGGAGATCGCCGTCTGCGTCTGCGACTTGAGCCGGATCTGCAGCGCCTCGACGTCCTTGCCCTCCGCGAGCGTGCGGCGCCGCTCGTCGGTGACCCGGAAGGTGACCTTCAGATGGTCGGGCACCTTGGCCGGATCGAAGTCCTGGGCCGCCAGGGGCACCCCGACCATCCGCTGCAGCTCCCGCGCCAGCGTCCACACCAGCGGCTCGGGCTGCGGCGCGGTGCGCCGCAGGAACTCCCTGGCGTGGTCGGGTGCGGGGACGTAATGCCGCCGGATCGCCTTGGGCAGCGAGCGGATCAGTTCGGTGACCAGGTCCTGGCGCAGCCCGGGGATCTGCCAGTCGAAGCCCTCGCCGGTGACCTGGTTGAGCACCTGGAGCGGTACGTGCACGGTCACCCCGTCCGCGTCCGTGCCCGGCTCGAACTGGTACGTCACCGGCAGCGCGAGGCCGCCCTGCCGCCACACGTCCGGGTAGTCGGCGGCGGAGACCTCCTCGGCCCGGTCGCTGATGAGCATCGACTTCTCGAAGTTCAGCAGATCGGGCTCTTCGCGGCGCTTCTTCTTCCACCAGGAGTCGAAGTGCGCCCCGGAGACCACGTCATCCGGCACCCGCTGGTCGTAGAAGTCGTACAGCGTCTCGTCGTCCACCAGGATGTCGCGGCGCCGGGCGCGGTGCTCCAGGTCCTCGACCTCGTCCAGCAGCTTGCGGTTGTCGTGGAAGAACTGGTGGTGGGTCCGCCAGTCGCCCTCCACCAGCGCGTTGCGCAGGAACAGGTCGCGCGAGGTCTCCGCGTCGATCCGGCCGTAGTCGACCTTCCGCTGGGCCACTACCGGTACGCCGTACAGCGTCACCCGCTCGTACGCCACCACCGACGCCTGCTTCTGCTCCCAGTGCGGCTCGCTGTAGGTGCGTTTGACCAGATGCTGCGCCAGCGGCTCGATCCACTCGGGCTCGATCCGGGCATTGACCCGCGCCCACAGCCGCGAGGTCTCCACCAGCTCGGCGGACATCACCCAGCGCGGCGGCTTCTTGAACAGCGCGGACCCGGGGAAGACGGCGAACTTGGCGCCGCGCGCCCCCAGATACTCGTTCTTGCCGGAGTCCTTCCCGCCCTCCAGCCCGCCGCCCTTCAGCCCGACGTGCGAGAGCAGACCCGCCAGCAGCGACCGGTGGACGGCGTCGGGCGCCGCCTCCTGCCCGGCACCCTGCTCCGGCCCGCGGCCCCCGGCGGACTGGACCTTCATCGTCCTGGCGACCTGGCGGAGCTGACCGTGGATGTCCTGCCACTCGCGTATCCGCAGGTAGTTGAGGAACTCCGCCTTGCACATCCGGCGGAAGGCGGAGGAGGACAGCTCGCGCTGCTGCTCGCGCACATAGCGCCACAGGTTGAGGAACGCCAGGAAGTCGCTGGTCTCGTCCTTGAACCGGGCGTGCTGCTGGTCGGCCTGCTGCTGCTTGTCCGAGGGCCGCTCCCGCGGATCCTGGATGGAGAGCGCCGCCGCGATCACCATCACTTCGTGCAGGCAGCCGTTCCGGTCGGCCTCCAGCACCATCCGGGCCAGCCGCGGGTCGACGGGCAGCTGGGACAGCTTGCGGCCCAGCTGCGTCAGCTTCCGCGTCTTCGCCTCCAGCGCGCCCAGCTCCTCCAGGAGCTGCACGCCCGCCTTGATGCTGCGGTGGTCCGGCGGATCGATGAACGGGAACTTCTCGATGTCCCCCAGCCCCGCGGCCGTCATCTGCAGAATCACCGATGCCAGGTTCGTCCGCAGGATCTCCGGGTCGGTGAACTCGGGCCGCGCGAGGAAGTCCTCCTCCGAGTAGAGCCGGATGCAGATGCCGTCCGACGTCCGGCCGGAGCGGCCCTTGCGCTGGTCGGCGCTCGCCTGGCTGACCCGCTCGATCGGCAGCCGCTGCACCTTGGTGCGGTGGCTGTAGCGCGAGATGCGGGCGGTGCCCGGATCGATCACGTACTTGATGCCCGGGACCGTCAGCGACGTCTCCGCCACGTTCGTCGCCAGCACGATCCGGCGCCCCGAGTGCTGCTGGAAGACCCGGTGCTGCTCGGCGTTGGAGAGCCGCGCGTACAGCGGCAGCACCTCGGTGCCGCCGCCGGGGCGCGGGCCCTGGCCGCGGGCGAACTTCTTCTCCAGCGCGTCCGCCGTGTCCCGGATCTCCCGCTCCCCGGAGAGGAAGACCAGGACGTCGCCGGGGCCTTCGGCGTGCAGCTCGTCCACCGCGTCGCAGATGGCCGTGACCTGGTCCCGGTCGCCGCCGCTGGTTCCGGCGGCCTCGCCGTCCTCGCCCTCGTCGCCGCTCCCCGAACCCTCCTCCAGGGGCCGGTAGCGCACCTCCACCGGATACGTCCGGCCGCTGACCTCCACGATCGGCGCGTCCCCGAAGTGCCGCGAGAACCGTTCCGGATCGATGGTGGCCGAGGTGATGATCACCTTCAGGTCCGGCCGCTTGGGCAGCAGCTGTGCCAGGTACCCCAGCAGGAAGTCGATGTTCAGAGAGCGCTCGTGCGCCTCGTCGATGATGAGCGTGTCGTACTGACGCAGCTCGCGGTCCTGCTGGATCTCCGCCAGCAGGATGCCGTCCGTCATCAGCTTCACCAGCGTGTGGTCCTGCACCTGGTCGGTGAAGCGCACCTTCCAGCCGACCGCCTCGCCGAGCTGCGAGCCCAGCTCCTCGGCCACCCGCTCGGCGACCGTGCGCGCCGCGATCCGGCGCGGCTGGGTGTGGCCGATCACCCCGCGCAGCCCGCGGCCCAGCTCCATGCAGATCTTGGGGATCTGGGTGGTCTTGCCGGAGCCCGTCTCGCCCGCGATGATCACCACTTGGTGGTCGCGGACGGTGGCGAGGATCTCGTCCTTCTTCTGGCTGACGGGGAGCTGCTCGGGATAGGTGATCGGCGGCACCGCCTCGCGGCGGGCCGCCACGCGCAGCTCGGAGGCGTCCATCGCCGCGGAGATCTCCGCGTACACGGCCGCGCGGGCCTCCCCTTTGCGGATCTTCCGGGCGCCCGCGAGTCGGCGGCCCAGCCGGTGCTGGTCGCCGAGCATCAGGTGCGGGAGGCGCTTCGACAGCTCCTGGGGGGAGGGGGCGGGGGTCTGGGTGGAAGTCGACATACCACGTCAAGGATCGCACCCCCGGGGAGCGGGTGGCGAACGGTTTGCAACCGGGGGCGCGGCTTCCGCGTCGGTGTACCCGAAGGACACCGGCCCCGTACCGCCCGGACGGGGCAGGCCGGCGCAGTTCACACGGCGGGGCACCGACCCGCGGCGGGCGCGGCGGACGGGACGGACGGGGGCCGAGGTGCGGGGGACCGAGGTGGGCGGAGAGCGTACGCGCCGCCGCAGGCGACGGGTGCGGGGCGCGGTGCTCGGCTGCGTGCTGGCACTGCTGCCGGCGACCTGGCTGCGGCTGACGACCGACGGCCGGGTCGGCGAGGACCTGGCGGAAGCGCCCAGGGCCCCGGTGGCTCTGGTGTTCGGCGCGGGTCTGCGGGACGGCCGGCCGTCCCCGTATCTGGCGCACCGGCTGGACGCCGCCGTGCGGCTCTACCGCGCGGGCACGGTCCGGGTCCTGCTGGTCTCCGGCGACCACGGCCGCCGTGACCACGACGAACCCGGCGCCATGCGCCGCTACCTGCTCGACCGCGGTGTCCCGCCCGGCCGTGTCGTCAGCGACCACGCAGGCTTCGACACCTGGGACTCCTGCGCCCGCGCCGCCCGGGTCTTCGGCGTCCGGCGGGCGCTGCTGGTCAGCCAGGACTACCACGTACGGCGGGCCGCCGCGCTGTGCCGGGCCGCCGGGATCGACGCGTACGGCGTCGCGGTGCCCGAACCCCGGGACGCGACCTGGTACGCGGGCGGGCTGCGCGAGCTGCCGGGTGCGGTGAAGGCGGCCTACGACGCGGCGTTCACCCCCGACCCGCGCTTCCCCGGTCCCCGTGAACCGGGCGTCCGGCGCGCCCTCGCGGCATCCGGAGCGCATCACCTCCCCACCGAGCGGCAAGAAGGCGGCACGCACTGATGACAGCGAAGGGGACCGACGGCGCGAGCACCACCGGCGCGCGGACCACGCAGAGCGCGAGCACCGGCGCCCCGGGCGCCGCCGCGCACACCGCCGGCCGCGACGCCGAGGAGCGGGCCTACCGGACGGCTGCCGAGCACGGTGACGCGGCGGACCGGCACGCGTACGCGGAGTTCCTGGTCGGCAGGGGGCGCGTGGATGACGCGGTCCGCTGGCTGGAGGAGGCGGCCAGGGGCGGCGAGCCGCGGGCCGCACGGCTGCGTGCGGTCACCGCGAAGGACCGGGGCCAGTACGCGGTCGCCGCGTACTGGTACCGCACCGCCGCCGAGCGGGACGGCGCCTGCGCCTTCGGCCTCGCCGAACTGTTGTGGGAGAGGCTCGACGACCAGGAGGGCGCCGCGGAGTGGTATGCGCGTGGCGCGGCCCTCGGCAGTGTCGAGTGCCGCACCAACGGCGCCCTGCTCCTGCTCAGCCAGGGCCGCAGCACGGAGGCGGAGGTGGAACTGGCGCAGGCCGCCCCGTACGACCACGTCGCCGGCCGGGTCGAGCAGCGGATGGCCGAGCTGGGTGAGCGGATCGACCTGCACCGTGCCCGGATCCTGGAGCTCGCCGCGCTGTACGGGCTGCCGGCCGAGGAGCGCCCCGCGGACCTGCCCGAGCGGGTGGCGGAGTTCCTCGACGATGCCGAGGAGTGCGCGCCCTTCAGCGAACTGCACACCGAACCGGAGTGGTTCACCTCCTACCCGTCCTTCCTGCCCGAAGCGGAGAAGGCGTACGTGGAGGCGCGCGCGCTCGGCAACCCGCGCACCGATCAATGGCACGCGCTCCTCCACTACAACCTCGACCGGTACGAGGACGCCTGCCGGGTGCTGACGGACGGACTGCGCCGCCACCCCGACTCCCGGCTGCTCTCCCGCTCCCTCAGCGCCGTGCACTTCCAGTACGGCGAACTGGCGCGGTACGAGGCGTCGCTGCGGCCCGGCGCCGAGGCCGGCGACCGCATCCAGCAGCGTCGGCTGGGCGACCTGTGCCGCGAGCAGTGGCGCACGGCCGAGGCCCGCCGCTGGCTGGAGGCGGCCGAAGCGGGCACCGACGGCGACGACGCACCGTACGAGGCCGCCGCCGACTCCCTCGCGGAGCTGGCAGCGGACGAGCACACCACCCCGCCCGCACTCTCCGCCGCGGAGGAGTCCCGGCTGCCCGCGCTGCACGCGGCGGCCGGGTCCGGCGATCCGGCCGCCGCGCTCGAACTCGGCCGCCTGGCGGAGCAACTGCACCGCTACCCCGAAGCCGTACGGCACTACCGGCACGCCGCTGCGGCGCCGGACGCGCCCGCGTCCGCGCCTGCTGCGTCCGCTTCGGCCTCGGACGTGTCCGCTTCCGGGGCCGGCGGGGGAGCGGGCTGTGCGCGGCAGGCACAGTCGGCGGAGCGGAGCAGCGGGGAAGACGAATCCCCGGCCGGGCCCGCCGCCCTCGCCTCGTACGCGCTCGGTCGCATGCTGCACGAGGAGTGCGGGGCGCACGAGAAGGCCGTCGTCCCGCTCTACCTCCCCGCGGCCAGGGCGGGCGACCTGGACGCCGTCGAGGGACTGGGCGCGCTGTACGTCCGGTTGGACGACCCGGTCGCGGCCGAACCGTGGCTGCGCAGGGCGGCCAGGTTCGGGCGGCCCGAGGCAGCGGGCTGGGTCGGCAACCGGGTCGGGGACGGCTACGGCGACCTGGAGGAGGCCGTCCGCTGGTGGACGCGCGCCGCCAACAGCGGGAAGGTCTGGTACGGCTGGCGCGCCGGCAAGCAGCTCGTCCGGTGGCGGCGGTACGAGGAAGCCGAGGCCCTGCTGCGGCTCGCCTGGACGGGCCGCGAGCAGCAGGAGGCGCTGCACGAGGCCGCCTACTGGCTGGCACGGGCCCTGCACGGCCAGGCGCGTACCGCCGAGGCGGTGGAGTGGCTGCGCACCGCCCGGGAGGTGCACCACCTCGTGCGGCTCGGCTACAGCGGCTTCATGCTCGCCTCGCTCTTCGACCCGGCCACGGAACTGGCGGAGCTGCTGGTCGACGAGGTCGCGACGCCCGAGGCCTACGCGGAGGCCGCGGAGCTGCTCGCCGCCGTACCGGAGACCTCCCCGCAGCACCGCGCCGCCGTGCAACTGCCGGCCCGCGCCCCGGGGGACCGGGAGCCGGCGGCCCGGGACGCGGAGGGAGCGGCGGAGACCTGAGCGCCGGGGCCCGCGCGTACCGCCCTGCGGGGTGACGGGCGGGGCGACCGCGTCCCGTTAGGCTGGCCGCATGCATGGCGCAGAGACGGTACGGGGCACGCGGCGGGCCGCCGCCGTCGTCCCCGCCGTCCTCATGGCGCTGCTGCTGGCACTGTGCGGGGCCGTGCAGTTCGCCGGCGCGCGCAGTGCGCAATCCGCCGGTGCCGGTGCCGGCGAGGCGTCCCCGGTGGCGCGGACCGCGATGGCCGCGCCGTACGCCGCCGGACCGGAAGTGCCGTACGCGGCCGAGGCGGTGCGGTACGCCGCCGCGTCGGCCGCCGACCGCGCGCTTCCCGCCTCCGCTTCTGCTTCCACTCCCGCTTCCACCGACGCGGACCCTCAGCACTGCCACCGTTCGAAGGGCGGGGGCGGCGCGCTTCCGGCAGCGCCTGTCGGCAGCCGGCAACTCCTGTCCCTCGCGCTCCCGGCCTGCCTCACCCCGCAGTCGCACAGCGCGATCGGGGCGGCGCACGCCAGACCGCCCGTGCGCGGTCCCGCGCCGATACCGCCCCCCACTCCCGTCGAACTCTCCGTCCTGCGCGTGTAGCCGCGCCCGCCGGCGCGGTGCCCCCGCGCGTCCGCACAGTGCGGACGCGCCGGTTTCCGTGCCGGTTCCGGACCGCAGCATTCCGCAACCGCGACAGGAGACGTCCGCATGCCCTCGACCGACCCAAGCAGCCCCACCGAACCGTCCGAACCGTCCGAGCCGTCGGGGTCCGCCGCTTCCCCGGACCGCGACCCGAGGCCGACGCCGGACCCGAAGTCGAAATCTGAGCCCAAGCCGAAACCGGCTCCGAAGTCCCCGGCGCCGGTCCGCTCCCGCAAGGGGGTCGTCATCGGTGCGCTCGTCGCCGTCGCGGCGCTCCTGGCGGGCTGGCTGTCGCAGTACGCCGTCGGCGGGGACACCGCCGCTCCGCGTGCGGGAGGCGACTCCGGCAACGCCACCGCCGAGGAACGCTCCGACAACACCGCGGCCGGCGACCCGGCGCTGTTGAAGCTGGCCCGCCGCAACGCGGACGACCCGTTCGCGCGGGGGGCCGCGGACGCCCCCGTCGTACTGATCGAGTACGCCGACTTCGGCTGCTCGTTCTGCGGCAAGTTCGCGCGGGACACCGAGCCGAAGCTGGTCGAGAAGTACGTCGACAAGGGGCTGCTGCGCATCGAATGGCGCAACTTCCCCGTCTTCGGCGAGGGCTCCGAGCGCGCTGCTCTCGCCGGGTACGCGGCGGGCCGGCAGGGCCGCTTCTGGCAGTTCTACGACGCCGTCTACGCCGACAAGGGCAACGAGAAGAACGCCTTCGAGGACGGGCACCTGCGCGAGCTGGCCGGGCAGGCCGGTGTGCGGGACCTCGACCGCTTCGACCGCGACCGGGCGAGCGGGGCCGCCAGGAAACTGCTGGAGAAGGACCGCGCCGAGGCGTACGGACTGGGTGCCGCGGCCACCCCCGCCTTCCTCGTCAACGGTCAGCCGATCGCGGGGGCACAGCCGGACGAGGTGTTCACCGACGCGATCGAACGCGCGGCGGCGGCAGCCGGGAAGTCCGGGAAGTCCGGGGAGTCCGGCAAGCCCGGCGCGGGCGGGGACCGGGACTGATGGACGTCGGATACCTGGCCGCCTTCCTCGGCGGCCTCCTCGCCCTGCTCAGCCCGTGCAGCGCGCTGCTGCTGCCCGCGTTCTTCGCCTACTCCGTCGACTCGGCCGGCCGGCTGACGGCCCGTACCGGAATCTTCTACCTCGGACTGGCCACGACGCTGGTTCCGCTGGGCGCGGCCGGCGCCTTCGCCGGCCGGCTCTTCTACGGCCACCGGGACCTGCTGGTCTCGGCCGGCGGCTGGCTGATCATCGCTCTCGGAGTCGCCCAGGTGATCGGTCTCGGTTTCGCCCCGCGCCGGCTGCAGGAGGTGTCGGGCCGCATCCGGCCCACGACGGCGCTCTCCGTGTACGCGCTCGGGGCGGTGTACGGCCTGGCCGGGTTCTGCGCCGGGCCCATCCTCGGCAGCGTCCTGACGGTGGCGGCCGTGCACGGCAACCCCGTCTACGGAGGGGTGCTGCTGGCCGTGTACGCGCTGGGCATGGCCGTACCGCTGTTCGTGCTCGCGCTGCTGTGGGAGCGATTCGACCTGGGGCGGCGGCGGTGGCTGCGCGGAAGGGAGCTGGTGGTCGGCGGACGGTTCCGGCTGCACACCACCTCGCTCCTCTCCGGCTTCTTCTTCGTCCTCCTCGGAGTCCTCTTCCTCGCCTTCGATGGTGCGTCGGGCCTGCCCGGCCTCTCGGACGTGGACGGTGCCTTCGCCGCGGAGAACTGGGCCCGCCGGGTGGGTGACGCGGTGCCCGACAGCGTGCTGCTGGGTGTGCTGCTGCTGGTGCCGGCCGCGGTGGGTGCCGCGCGCGGCGTCCGTACGGCGCACGCACGCCGCCGCGTCCGCCTCCACGCCGGTGCGCAGCAGGACCCGGAAGCCGGAGCCGACGCCGGGCCGCGGCCGGACCCGGCCACCCGGCCCGCCCCGGACGGGCGGTCCGACCCGGAGGTGCGGCCCGACCCGGACGCGGCGGCGGCACGCGCGGACACCCGGCCACCCGCGGGCGCATAGCGGGAACCGGCGGGAACCGGCTCCGACCGGTGCGAGCGGAAGCGGGCGGAGCCGTGCGGTCCGGGGCGCGGTCAGGGGCGCGGCCAGGGGTGCGGCCGGGGGCACGGCCAGGGGTGCCGCGAGGCGGAAAGAGTGGAATGCCTCTTGTGCCCGCATAGTGTGCAGGCATGAGCGAGGAACCCGAGCGGTCCGAGCCCCGACCGGACCCCAGCCCCGACCGGACCCGCCACCCCCGCAGCGAGCAGGGCGGCGGCCGGCCGGGCCGGCACGGTGGCACGCGGCGCACCGCCGCCCGGATGTGGCAGGACTTCAAGGACTCGCCCTTCCTGCCCGCCACCGTGCTGGTGCTGATCCTCGCCGCGGCCGCCGGTCTCTTCGCCGGGTCGTACACGTACGCGATGGCCAACCCCACCCCGCACCATGTACCGGTCGCGGTCGTGGGCGAACCGGAGGGCCATCGGGACCGTGCCGCGTTCGTGCAGGGCATGGAGAAGGCGCTGGGTTCCTCGCTGGAGCTGCGCCACTACGACACACAGGCGGCGGCGGAGCACGCCGTCGAGGCCCAGCAGGTCTTCGCGATCATGCGCGTGGAGCGGCCGAAGGGCGTCGAGCTGGATGTGTCGAGCGCGTCCGGCGCCTCGGTGGCCGAACTGCTCAGCACGGCGGGACCGAAGGTCGGCAGAGCGCTCGGCGTCCCCGTACAGGTGCGCGATCTCAAGCCGCTGAACGCGGGCGACCCGCGTGGCCTGGCGATCTTCTACATCTCGCTCGCCGCCGTCATCATCGGCTTCGTCGGGGCCATCCAGCTCAGCGTCCACGCCCGCGCCCTCAACCCGCCGGAACGGATCGCCTACACCGCCGCCTACGCCCTCCTGGGCGGATTCGTCATCGCCGCCGTGGTCGACTGGGGACTCGGCGCGCTGGACCTCCCGTTCGTCCACTCCTGGCTGATCCTGGCGCTGACGATGTTCACCAGCGGGATGGTCTTCACCATGTTCAACACGCTGATCGGCCGCTGGGCGATGCTGCCGACCTGGGGCGTGATGGTGCTGCTGGGCAACCCGTCGTCGGGCGGTGCGGTCTCCTGGCCGCTGCTGCCCTCGGCACTCGGCGAGATCGGTCGCTGGCTGCCGCCCGGCGCCTCGGTGAACGCCCAGCACACCGCCGTCTACTTCGCCGACCACCAGCTCGTCCAGCCCTACCTGGTCCTCGCCGCCTGGGCGCTGGTCTCCTGCACCGTCTTCTGGCTCTGGCGCCACCGCCACCCGGGCGGCCGGGACCGCGCCCCGGCCCACGCCGCGGCCCCGTCCTGACCTCGCCTCGACCCCGGATCCGCCGGCCCCCGGCACCGGCCGAAATGCCGATACGCATGGATCAGGTGTTCTATAGACTCCTGCGGTGACGAACGATGTCCTCCGCCTCACCGTCCTGGGATCCGCCACGCCCTACGCGAGCGTCGACAACGCCTGCTCCGGCTACCTGGTGTCCGGCCGCGGCACGCGCGTCTGGCTGGATGCGGGCAGCGGGACGCTGGCACAGTTGCAGCGTCACGTCCGGCTCGACGAGGTGGACGCGATCTGGATCTCGCACCTGCACGCGGATCACAGCGCGGACCTGCTCACCGCCTACTACGCGGCGCTGTTCGCGGATGTCCGGCTTGCCGCGCCCATCCCCCTGTACGGGCCGCCCGGGATCGCCGACCGGCTGGCCCACTTCCTCACCAACAGCGCGAACCGCAGCCCGGTCGAGTCCGCCTTCGCCGTCCACGAGCTGGATGACGGGCACCGGGCGCGGGCCGGCGCCCTCACCATGACCAGCCGTGCTGTGGAGCACGGGATCCCGGCTTTCGCCGTGCGCATCGAGGCCGAGGGCCGGACGCTGGCCTACTCCGGGGACACCGCGCCCTGCGCGAACCTCGCGGAACTGGCCGCAGGATGCGACGTGCTGCTGTGCGAGGCCGACAGCGCCCAGGTGCCGGCCGAGGGTCCGCAGGTGCACCACACGCCCGAAGACGCCGGCGACACGGCCACCGCGGCCCGGGCGGCGCGGCTGATCGTCACCCATGTCGGCCGGTCCCTCACCCCGCAGCAGGCGGTGACCCGCGCCTCGGCCCGGTTCACCGGCCCGGTCGACCATGCCGCACCCGGCGCCACTTTCCCGGTCGGCTAGTCCCGGCACTCGGATCACCGGAGGGGCCGACAAGCGAACGGCCCGCGCCGCGGACTGTCGGCGGGGGCCGTGTGCCCCTTGAGTCCCCCTGAGTCCCTGTTTCCGCTGATTCCCTGGTCAGGGGGGAGGGGGGCCGGCCGGGGAGTAGGGGGGCGAATCGGCGACCTCCCGCCGAATTCCGCGCCGGCCCCGCCGCACAGCACGAGGAGTTCGTCCGTCCCCGTTGTGCCAAGCGGCATTTCGTGCCCCCTTCCACAGACCCATACGGTCCCGCTCATGGAGTGGAATTTTCGGACAGCCGAACAACTCGTGACTGCTCTGCGCGCCGGTGACGTGACCTCGGCGGAGCTGACCGACGAGGCCATCGCCCGTATCGAACGGGACGACGCCGCGATCAACGCCATCTGTGTGCCGGACTTCGACCGTGCACGGGCCGCAGCGCGCGATGCCGACCAGGCCCGCGCCCGCGGTGCGGACCGTCCGCTGCTGGGCGTTCCGGTGACGGTCAAGGAGTCCTACGACATCGCCGGGCTGCCCACGACCTGGGGGATGCCGCAGCACCGGGACCATGTGCCGTCCGAGGACGCGGTGCAGGTGTCGCGGCTCAGGGCCGCGGGTGCGGTGGTGCTCGGCAAGACCAACGTGCCCCTGGGGCTGCAGGACATACAGAGCTTCAACGAGATCTACGGGACCACCAACAACCCGTGGGAGCACCGCCGTACGTCGGGCGGCTCCTCCGGCGGCTCGGCGGCTGCCCTGGCGTCCGGATTCGGCGCGCTGTCCATCGGCTCCGACCTCGCCGGTTCGCTGCGCACCCCCGCGCACTTCTGCGGCATCCACGCGCACAAGCCGACGCTCGGGCTGGCGCCGACCCGCGGCATGGTCCCGCCGCCCGGGCCGGCCCTGCCGGTCGAGCACGACCTCGCCGTCGTCGGGCCGATGGCGCGCACCGCCCGCGACCTCACGCTCCTGCTCGACGTCATGGCCGGACCGGACCCGCTGACTTCCGGTGCCGCGTACCATCTGACGCTGCCGCCCGCACGCCACGAACGGCTCCGCGACTTCCGGGTCCTGGTCCTCGACGACCATCCGCTGATTCCGACCGGGTCCGCCGTGCGGGCGGGCGTGCACCGGGTCGCCGACGCGCTCGCGGACGGCGGCGCCCGCGTCGAACGGCGCAGCCCGCTGCTGCCGGACCTGACCGAAGCCGCGATGCTCTACCGGCAGTTGCTGTTCTCGGGGTCCGCTGCGCACTTCCCCGTCGAAGAGTACGAGCAGCTGCGGACTCGCGCCGCCGCGCTGAGCGCGGACGACCGGAGCCTCGATGCCGCGGTGCTGCGCGGCATGGTGTTCAGCCACCGCGACTGGCTCGAGGCGAACAACCGACGCGAGCTGCACCGCCGCGGCTGGCGCCGGTTCTTCGCCGAGTTCGACGTGGTGGTGTGCCCCATCACGCCGTCTCCCGCGTTCCCGCACGACCACCACCCCGACCCGAGGGAACGCCGGATCGACATCGACGGCACCGCGTACCCGTACTTCGACCAGCTGGTCTGGGCCGGTCTGCCCACCATGCCCGGCCTGCCCGCCACCGCCGTACCGGCGGGCCCGTCCCCCGAGGGGCTGCCGGTGGGAGTGCAGCTCGTCGGTCCGATGTTCGAGGACCGCACCCCGCTGCGGCTGGCCGAACTGCTGGAGCAGAAGATCGGCGGCTTCCGGGCACCGGGGCAGTGACCAACGTCGGTGCCCGAATTCCGCGGTGACAGCGAGCCTTGTCCCTGCACTGGTTCGGATACGGCGTGACGGCCACCGCCGATGGTCCGCGCCGGGTGGTGACGCTCGCCCAGCGCGCGTTCACCCGCCCGCCCGGTGTCGGGTGGGTGGCGTTGCTGCGGGAGGCCACCGGGTGGGCGGAGCCCGATCGGTGCGGCGTCGACCGGGCCGCGACGGAGGCAGCGCTGTGCACCGCGGGTTCGCGCCCTGGGAGTTGCCGGAGCGCTGAGCCCTTTCCAGCCCGGATGTCAGCGCTCGACAGCAGGCCGAGGAGCAGCACTGGCATGAGGTCGGGAAGGGCACATTGCGGATGCATGCATGCCAGGACGAGGTGAACTGCCCGTCGGCCAGAAGCAAGAAAGGGCAGATACCACCGGCCGCCTGGCCGCAAGCGTGTCGGTGCGCGGGCGAGAGAATCCGGGCGACACAATCACGCCATGAAGGACTGGTTGAGTTGCCGTAGGGCCGAAGCGGGTTCATGGGAACTTCGCGAGGGCATTCGGGCGCGCGTCAGCGAGTTGCGCGCGATTCTGGATGACAGAGAGGCAGCTGATGCGAAGGCGGTGAACCCGGACAGCAAGAAAGGGAAACTCCTCTCGGATGCCCGGGATGAACTGCGCCTGGCCGAGGAAAAAATTTCAGAGCGCCATTCAGGCAGATACAAGAATGCATCCCATGTCATCGTGGGGCAGATTCACCTCGACGCCGCACACAACATCCTGCTGCGGCTGTCGGAACTGAACGATGTAGTACCGATGCTGCCCGGGGCACTCGCCTTCGTGCGTGAGAATCTCCGGCCCGACGATCCGCGGCGCACCAGGGTGGAAAGGATCACTCAACGGGTGTCGGAGGGAGGCGCCCTGGACGAGGAGGCCCGTGAAGCCCTGCTCGATGCCATGGGCGCGGCCCGGCAGCTCAACATCCGAGAGAAGATGCGGGTGCGCAGCTTCGTCTACATCGTCTGGTGGGTCATGCTCGGGCTGACCGCCATCGCGATCGCCGTGGCCGTCCTGGGGGGAGTCGGCCGTGGCGCGCTGCCGCTGTGCTTCACGCCGGAACAATCCGGCGTGGGCCGCCTGGCAGTGTGCCCGCTCGACATGGCACGCCTCCCGAAGGATCCCGCCCGTGTCGAGGAGACCAGGAAGATCGTGGCGGAAACGACCCGCCCGGCGGACTACCTCGCCGTCGAACTGGTGGGTCTCGTGGCTGCCTGCATCGCGGCGACCGTGACTCTGCGACGTATGAGAGGCACCACCACGCCATTCGGGGTCCCCCTCACCCTCGCACTTCTCAAGCTGCCCACCGGAGCGCTGACGGCAGTTCTGGGAATTCTTCTGATGCGGGGTGCATTCATTCCGGGGCTGACCGATCTGGACTCGCCGGGTCAGATCATCGCCTGGGCCATCGTCTTCGGATATGCCCAACAGCTGTTCACGCACCTCGTCGACAACCAGGCCCAGTCGGTCCTCAGCACGGGCGGCAACTCCAAGACCCACCGTGCACGCGAGGAGGAGGAAAGGATCGATGCCTGACCCCGTCGCGTCGACAACTGCCACCGCATGGAGCGGGCAGCCTCGAAGAATTGACGCTCGACTGTCCGCACAATGTGCCAGGGCTCCTGGGGCGTCGCAATATGTCATGGAATTTGCCGCACTGGGCGCCTGATTCCTCCCGGGAATCCGGACACTGCCGGTGCTTGCTTTTCCCGGATTCCTCCACCGAAGTATCCTCACCTACGAGGGCAAGGATTCTCCGCTTGCAGGTCGGACGCCTCCTGGGCGGCGGCCCCGGTGTTCTCACCCACATGACCCGCAGCGGCCGGCCGCACTGGGGCCGGCCGGTGATGTCACAGCACGAGAAACCCCCTGCCGGATGAGTCCGACAGGGGGTTTTCCCACTTCACGGTGGTGGCTGGGGCCGGGGTCGAACCGGCGACCTTCCGCTTTTCAGGCGGACGCTCGTACCAACTGAGCTACCCAGCCGCAGCGGTCCTGACGGGATTTGAACCCGCGGCCTCCACCTTGACAGGGTGGCGAGCACTCCAAGCTGCTCCACAGGACCAAGCGTTTGTGCGAGCTACAGTCTCGCACAGTGCGACGTGTGTTCCCAACCGCGTTTCCGGGGCTTGGAACGCTCCCCAGCTGGGGTGACGTCGCCGGAAAAGAGTAACAGACCCCGAGGGCTGCCCCGAACCGTCAGCTACCGGGTCGTCTGCGGAGTCGGGGAAGGTTCCGCGTCGCCGGAACCTGGACCGCGCAGGCCCCCGTATCGGCACGGCAGTACGAAATAAGGCCCCTCCGGCCGCGTTTTCGCAGTTCAGGGGCTGAGGAAGGTGCCCCGACGGGATTCGAACCCGAAATCGTTACCTCGCTGACCTGCGAGAATGTGGCGAAGCCGGATGAGTGGGGCCGTTTCGCTCCGCCCCGATCCGGCTGTGTCTCGCTCGATCCGGTACCCGTGCTGATGTGTCAGCACGACCCCGCGATCGTTGCTCGTGTAACTCCAGCCACGTCAAGCACATGGGGTGCGGGGAAGCCCGGCAGGCCGCCCGAGCTGCACGGAGTAGCTTTCCGGCGCGTACCGGGTCCGCTACGTTGACTTCGGGGCAGCAGCGCGAACAGTGGAGGCGGCATGTCAGCGGGCGCGGCCGAGGGGCCTGAATTCCAGCCCCCCGAGATGCTGAGCTGGGAAGAACTTCAGCAGCTTCCGGACGACGTCGCCGAGGGGATCGAGCTCTGGCAGGGCAGGGTCGTGTGGAACAGGCGCGGCCCGCTGGAGCACCAGCGTTTCGCCGTGCGCATGCGTAACGCGCTCGAGGACGCGGCCCGCCGCGCCATGCGGGGAGAGAGCAGCGGCAGGGACGAGCGCTGCTGGCAGGTCGAGGTGGAGACCAATGTCTTCTTCACGCCCGACAAGTCCAGCTTCCTCACCCCTGACTTCATGGTCCGCCGCTGCCTGCCCCGTGGAGCCGACACCTTCGCCACGGACACCGTCCTTGTGGGCGAGGTGCTCTCCGGCTCGGACACCCCCAGGCGCCGGCAGTGGAAGATGGACCGCTACGCGGAGGCGGCCATCCCCTGGTACTGGGAGATCGAGCTCGACTCGAGCGCGACCTGGGACGTCACCTCCGTTCGGGCGTACGAGCTGGTCGCTATCGACCGGTCCGGGCTCGCCGTCAAGCCGCTGCGCCCCTCGGTGTACGTAGCCGTCGGCGAGTGGGAGCCGGACGGCCTCGGCATCGAGTTCCCCGAGCCCTTCGCCCTGAGTGTCCCCTGGGAAGACCTGGCGTTCCAGTAGTGCCGAGCCGGCCAGGTGGTGTCGTGGGGCTGCCCTGGAAACGTTCGCCGGGGTCGCATGCGGAGCCGGGGGGAGTTCCCCGTCGCCGGAAACTGGGCCGCGGATGCCCCATGGCCGCACAGCCGAGTCGGCACGGCAGCACGAAAAAAAGCCCCTCCGACCGCGTATTCGCAGTTCAGAGGGGCTGAGAAAGGTGCCCCCAACGGGATTCGAACCCGTGCTACCGCCTTGAAAGGGCGGCGTCCTGGGCCACTAGACGATGAGGGCGAAACCGCCGACCGTGCGCCTGAACAGCGCTTCAGCAGGCTCGGGCAGCATATGGGATGCACGGACCGTTCGCCAAAACATATGCCGGGCCCCGACAGCGGTGTGCGGGGCGGTTCGCCGTACCGGGTCGCACGGTCGGCGGTCCGGCGCTCCGCCCTGCCCGTCCCGCACGGTCAGCGGCCCGTCGCCGGGCTCGTGCCGGTCGGGCTCGGCGACGACGGCGACGGCGACGACGGCGACGGCGACGACGGCGAGGAGCCCGGTTCGACCTCCTCCGGCAGGTGGCGGGACACCTCCGCCTTGGACAGCCCCAGGCCGCCCAGGTCGATCTCGTCCCATGCCTGGAGCCGCTTGCTGTCCCGGTCCAGGTAGAGCACCGACGCCTGCACCTTGTCCGGCGTCTCGCCCTCGACCGCGCGCAGTCCGCTGCCTCCCGTGGAGCCCTCGATCATCAGCCGGGTGTCGTGCGGCAGCACCCGGGTGCTGCGGTTGTGGGTGTGGCCGGCGAGGGCGAGCGGGACGAGGCCGTCGGTCTGCTCGGCCAGTACCGGGTTGTGGCCCACTGCTATGTCCACCGGGGAGCCGGCGGCCCGCTGGGAGCGCAGCGCGGCGGCCAGCCTGCGGCCCTCCGTCCGCTCCGCCGGGTCGCCCTCGGCGGCGACCGAGCGGTCCGGGGTGAACTGCGGGTCGCCCCAGCCCGCTATCCGCAGCCCGGCGACGTCGACCGGTTCGCCCCCGTCCAGCACGTGCACCTTCGAGGGGGACGTGCCGGCCAGTTCCTCCATGGCCTGCTGGGTGGTCTTCGAGTCGTGGTTGCCGCGGACCCACACATAGGGGGCGCCGAGATCCGGTATGGGCTCCAGGAAGCCGTTCTCGGGGGCCGTGCCATGGTCCATGGTGTCGCCGGAGTCGATGATCACGTCGATCTTGTACTGCTCGACCAGCGACCGGACGATGTGCCAGGCGGCGGGGTTGAGGTGGATGTCCGAGACGTGCAGCACCCGGGTGGTCGAGGGGTCCGGCTGGTAGGCGGGGAGGGTGGATGCCGCGTCGTAGAGCTTGGTGACGTTGGTGACCAGCCGCGCCAGCTCCTGCTGGTAGACGTCGAACTCGGTGGCGATGCTGCGGGCGTTGCCCACCACCGAGGGGGCGCTCGCCAGCAGCCCGGAGAACTTCGGCTCCAGCACCGATTTCGGGTTCCAGGTGAGCGCCGCGGTCGCGCCGCAGGCCACCAGCAGCGCGAGGGAGAGCCCGCCTGCCGCGAGAGCCCGGCGGGGCCTGCGGTAGACGGCGAGGGCCAGCGCGCAGGAGCCGGTCAGCACCGCGACCGCCGAGCGTACGCCGAGGTCGAGCGCGCCCGAGCGGACGTCGTCCGAGATCTCGTCCTGCAGGCCCTCGATCCGCTCCGGGTGGTCCACCAGGGCCGAGGCGCGCTCCTGGTCGAGTTCGTCGACGTCGACGTCCAGCCGCAGCGGCGCCGTGTGGCTGTCCAGCGCCAGCGCTCCCAGCGGTGCGACATTGATCTTGGTGCCGCCGCTGAAGGAGGGGCGCAGCGTCATCGTCGTGTCGACGGGTCCCACCGGCTCCCGCACGCTGCCCACGGCGAGCAGCCCCAGCCAGGCCCCCAGCAGCGTCACGAGCACCAGCCCCGCGGCACGCCGGTGGGAGCGCCGGGTGGTGGCGGCGAACCGGTGGGCGAGCCGGTCGGCGACCTGTCCGAACCATTCCTTCGCGATCCGCGACGGTTTGGCGACAACGCTGGCCATGTGGGCGCGTATGCCCCTTGCGGGGCGTCCTATGCCGCGAGCGGGCCGGGCGCTCGACGGCCCGGGGCCAGCCGCGGCCGGCTGCGGGACCGGTTCCGCAGGAACCTGGTGCGCGTGCTGCTGCCCGGGCGGGGTCGCGGGTCGACAATGGTCACGTGCTGGAGATGACGCGTGAGGAGTTCGAGGAGCTGGTGGCAGAGGCCCTCGACCGGATACCGCCCGAACTGACCAGGCTCATGGACAACGTCGCGGTCTTCGTGGAGGACGAGCCTCCGGCGGGCGAGCCGGAGCTGCTCGGACTCTACGAGGGGACGCCGCTGACCGAACGCGGCGAGTGGTACGCGGGTGTGCTGCCCGACCGCATCACGGTCTACCGGGGGCCGACCCTGCGCATGGTCGAGCGGGAATCCGCCACCGGCGGCCGGGACACCGGGGGCACCGGGGGCACCGGGGACGCCACGGGTGGTCACGAAGCGGAGAGTGGCCGGGCGGGCCGGAACGGCCGGGAGGGGGTCGTGGAGGAGGTCGAGATCACCGTCGTCCACGAGATCGCGCACCACTTCGGCATCGACGACGAGCGCCTGCACGCCCTCGGCTACGGCTGACGTGGCGTGGCGTGGCGTGGCGTGGCATGTCGTGTCGGGACGGGACGCGAGGCCGGGGGCGACAGGGGGCGCCCCGGGCAGCGCTCGGCGGTCGCGCGTGCGCCGTGCCGGGCGCCGTGGGCGTCGCGCGGCGTGACCTGTTGGGGTGATGGGGAGTTGGGCACGGCACTCGCCTGTAGTCCCGCTGTAGTCCCGCGCAGGAGGTCCCGCCGTGCGCCGAGCCCGTACCGCCGTGCCCAGCCCCGCAGTCGTCGCCCGGACGGCCGCGGGTGCCCTGATACTCGCGGCGGTTTCCACCCTCACCGGCTGTATGACGGTGCAGGGCGCCGACGACGCGGGCGAGGGCACCGTGCCGGTGGGCAGCAGGGCCGACGACGACGGTGGGGCGACCGAGCCGGAGGGCGGGCTGGACGGTACGGCCTACCGCAGGGGACATGCCCACGGCGGGGCGCACGGCGGCACCGACGGGCGCAAGACCCGGGAACACGAGCGGGACAAGAAGGGCAAGCACGCGAAGCGCGGCGAGCAGGACGACGAAGAGCGTTCCGAGAAGCGGGACGGCTCGGACGGAGACGGCTCGGATGAGGACACCGGATCCTCCAAGGGCTCCGGTTCGTCCGGCTCGTCGTCGGGCAGCGGCGGGACCCGCCCCGGGCCGGGCCCGACCGGGGGCCACGACGGTTCGGGCGGGGCCGGAGGCGGCCACGACGGCGGTTCCGGTACGCCGACCGACTCGCCCAGCCCGACGCCGACCAAGCCGGATCCGGAGCCCTCGCCGACCCGGACCACGGCCTCGCCCAGCGGAGGCTCCGACCCCTTCGCCCGCCGGGTCCAGCCCAGTCCGGCCTGAGCATGCCCGTTCCGCCTGCGCGAGCGCACCCGGCCGGGCGGGAGCCGCGCGCCGCACGGTCGGACAGCGGCTCGGTGGCTCAGGGGCTCGGTGGCCCGGCGTCCCAGTGCGGCCTCAGTGCCGATCGAGCGCCGCGTGCTCGGGGCACCCGCTCGACGCCTGCGTCCTGTCGGGAGCCACCCCGGCACCCCGCAAACACCCGCAAGCACCCACAAGTGCCCACAAGCACTCGGAAGCGGTCCACGCGCCCCCCAGCAGCGGCCCGCAGCAGCCCGGGGTCCCCTGCTTCCAGCCGGGCGTCCGGCCGGCTGCCCGGCCAGGCCGGAAGCCGGACCCGCGGCCGGGGTCGGGGCCCCGGGGAGGCGGGAGGGCGGTGACCGGGGGGATCGTGGCCAGGAGCCCGTTTGCGTGTTGCTCCCAGGGCCGCGTATGCTGGTAGATCGTTTGATCCCATTTGCCCGGCGCCATCAGTACAGCGCGCCGTGTGGCGCGTTCTCTCCGGCCGTGGCTGACCGCATCGAGGCGGTTCTTTGCGAATTTCACGGAGTTATGGGCGCGTGCCGAATGACTCCGGAAGGTTGTCGCAACTCGCATGTCTGTCACCACCCCTGCCGCCGTACGGCCCGAGGACTTCCCCGAGCCGACCGAGCCGACCGCTGAGACGGTCGCCGCAGCGGCTCCCGAGACCCCTGAGACCCCCGAATCGGTCGACGCATCGCCGGAATCGGCCGCCGAGGCCGCCGAGGCCGCCGAGGCCGCCGAGCCGCAGATCACGTTCGGCGACCTGGGGCTCCCCGAGGCCGTCGTCCGCAAGCTCGCCCAGAACGGTGTGACCGCGCCGTTCCCCATCCAGGCCGCCACCATCCCGGACGCGCTGGCCGGCGAGGACGTGCTCGGCCGCGGCCGCACCGGCTCCGGCAAGACGCTCTCCTTCGGTCTGCCGCTGCTCGCCCGGCTGCACGGGGGCCGCACCCAGCGCAAGCGCCCGCGCGGCGTCATCCTCACGCCCACCCGCGAGTTGGCGATGCAGGTCTCCGACGCGCTGCAGCCCTACGGGGACACCCTCGGCCTCAAGCTGAAGGTCGTCTGCGGCGGCACCTCGATGGCCAATCAGATCTCCGCGCTCGAACGCGGTGTCGACATCCTCGTCGCCACCCCGGGCCGGCTGCGCGACCTGATCAACCGCGGCTCCTGCTCGCTGGACGACGTCGAGACGGCCATCCTCGACGAGGCCGACCAGATGTCCGACCTGGGCTTCCTTCCCGAGGTCACCGAGATCCTGGACCTGGTGCCCGAGGGCGGCCAGCGGATGCTCTTCTCCGCCACCATGGAGAAGGAGATCGACTCCCTGGTCCGCCGCTACCTCGTCGACCCCGTGCTGCACGAGGTGGACGCGGCGCAGGGCGCGGTGACGACCATGACCCACCACGTGATGGTCGTGAAGCCGCGCGACAAGGCGCCGGTCACCACCGCCATCGCCGCCCGCAAGGGCCGCACCATCATCTTCGTGCGCACCCAGCTCGGTGCGGACCGTGTCGCCGAGCAGCTCCGTGAGGCCGGGGTGCCCGCCGACGCGCTGCACGGCGGCATGACGCAGGGCGCGCGCACCCGCACGCTGGCGGACTTCAAGGACGGCAGGGTCAACGTCCTGGTCGCCACGGATGTCGCGGCCCGCGGCATCCACGTCGACGGCATCGACCTGGTGCTGAACGTCGACCCGGCCGGCGACCACAAGGACTACCTGCACCGTTCGGGCCGCACGGCACGCGCGGGCGAGTCCGGGACGGTCGTCTCGCTGGCCCTGCCGCACCAGCGGCGGCAGATCTTCCGGCTGATGGAGGACGCGGGCGTGGACGCCTCGCGGCACATCATCGGCCGCGGCGACGTCTTCGACGACGATGTGGCCCGCATCACCGGCGCACGGTCGCTGACCGAGGTGCAGGCCGAGTCCGCCGCCAACTCGGCCCGACAGGCCGAGCGCGAGGCCAAGAAGCTCAACCGCCAGCTCGAGAAGCTCCAGCAGCGCGCCGCGGAACTCCGCGAGGAGGCCACCCTGCTGACCGCCCGTGCGGCGCGGGAGCGCGGCGAGGACCCGGACGCCGCCGTGGCGGCGGCCGCCGAGGCGGAGGCGGCCCAGGCCGCCGAGGAAGCCCGGGCGGAGGCACGCCGCGAGGCGAAGGCGGAGGCCGAGCGCCGCGAGCGGGCCGACCGCGAGCGCCAGGACCGCGACCGCGGCGGACGCTCCTCGTACGACCGCCGGGACCGGGAGCGCGGCGACCGCCGTCCGAACGACCGCGGCGGTGACCGGGGCGGCTTCCGCCGGGACCGTGACCGGGACGAGCGCCCCTACGGCCGCGACCGGGACCGGGACCGCCGGGACGGTGGACGCGGCGACGGCGGCCGCGGTGACAGTGGCCGGGGTGGCTCCGGTGGTGGCGGCTTCCGCCGTGACGACGTCCGCCGCGACGACCGCCGCGAGGGCGGCGACCGCGGTTTCCGCCGGGACGGCTTCCGCGGCGGCGACCGCCCGCACCACCGCGACGACCGGCGTCCGCACGGCCGCTCCGGCGGCTCCGGCGGCTCCCACGCCCCCAGCCGCAACGGCGCCCGCACCCCGGACCGCCGCGCGGACAAGCCCCGCTGGAAGCGCAACGGCTGACGCCCGGTGAGGGCCCCGGCCCTCCCGAACGCGTGCCCGAACACGGCTTCGAAGGCGTTCAACCCCGAATGCCTTCGAAGCCCGCCGGGCCTCCGGGCTATGCTGCTCGGTGCGGGCCGTTAGCTCAATTGGCAGAGCAGTGGACTTTTAATCCATTGGTTGTGGGTTCGAGTCCCACACGGCCTACCGACGGACCCCAGGTCAGAGACTTCTGGCCTGGGGCCTTTCGGGTATACGGGGGCGTAGTGATCGCTTGCCGGCCCGCTGCCGGCCCGAACGTGCGGGCAGGGTCGTCTGCCGTTCCCCGCCTGAGTGTTGGCGCGCAACATGGAGGAGCCGCCGACCGCGCTCTCGCCGCCCGCTATCGAGTCGGCACGCGCATTCGGGCGGCCCGGCCCCACGCGAACCTGAGTCAGGAGGACGTGGCGTAACAGGTCGGCCTCGACCGCAAGACCATCTACCGCATCGAGCTGGGCCTGATCGGCGCCCGACTCGACTGGCTGGTCGAGATCTCCCACGCGGTCGGGGCCGACCTCTCCGACCTCGTGCGGGACTGAACCCTGGCCGTCCGCGACGGGGGGCAAGGGCGGCCAGGACGATCAAGCGCGGGCAGTGACGAGGAGCGTGCCGATATGGCCGGGGTCGCGCGGGCCGAGGATCTCGGCCTCCGCCGTCTCGAAACCTGCCCGGAGCAGCAGCCGCTTCCACACCGCGGGCCGGAAGCTGTAGCGGTAGGTGAACATGGCCGGCCCCGCGAAGCCGCCCTTGTACATGCCCTGGGGTCCGTAGGCGCCGGGGATGGCCGGCGGCTGGGAGAAGGCGAACACGCCGCCCGGGTTGAGCCTGGCCCGGACGAGGGGAAAGAGGCGGCCCGGGTCGGCGAACCAGGCGCAGCCGAAGATGGAGTAGATCGCGTCGTAGGTGTCCTCGGTGGCGGCGAGGTGTTCGAGGACTTCGCCCTGTACGAAGGTCGCGTTGGTGCTGCTCCATCGTTCGGTGAGTTTCTTGACCATGACCGGTGAGAGGTCCAGGCCGGTCGTCTGCACCCCGTGCAGGGCGAGGTAGGCCGCTGCGCGGCCGGTGCCGCATCCGATCTCCAGTGCGGTCGAGGGGGTGCCGAGGAGTTCGGGGCCGGGGCCGTGGTCCTTGTACTGGGTCCAGCGGAAGACGGGCTCGGCCGCCGGGTCGAAGGCGGACTCGGCGTAGCTGTTCCACAGCTCTGTCTCGGCGGCGATGTCGTGCGGTACCGGCACGTGGGTGTCCTTTCAGCGGCATGCCCGCCCGGATGCCACCGGGGCGGGCACTGTATCGGGCGTCAGTGGCTGTCGGGAGACTTGTCGTCGCAGGGCGAGCAGTTCGCCCCGTCGACGGCCCACAGCTCCTCGTCCGGAGTGAAGCCGTTCTCACGGAGGGCGTCGGCGGTGCGCAGCACGGTGCCGTCGCCGCGTTGGGTTGTTCTCGCCCCTGGTGACCGGCGCGTGTTGGATGGCAGCCGTTGCGCGGCGGCTCACCGGGGCGGGGGGTCTCATCGGGCGGGCTGCCCGGCGAGTGCCAGGGCCACGGCGGCGACGCATGAGGTGACCACGGTGGCCGCGTACAGCGGCCCGGCGTACTGGGCAACCCGTCGCAGTGGCGTCATGTCTCGTCGTCCTCCTGCCGGCGCTTGCGCTGCTCGCGCTCGGCTGCCCGGCGCTGCGCCCGGTTGCCTGCCTGGTCCGGCAGGGCGACTCCGGTGCGGCGGATCACACTGCGCCGTAACGCTCGCCGTTTGCTGGTCATGGTGTCCTCCCGGATGGGCGGCGTGTTCGTCGCGCTGCGTCCTCGCGGGCGATCTCGTCGGCGTGCGGCTCGCAGGCATAGAGGCGGCCCGTCAGCGGCCCGGAGCCGGGGACCCCTTCGAGGCTGCCGCCGCTGCCCCCGGAGGTCTCGAACACGACCACCGTTCCGGAGCGGTGACACCGCACGCAGCGGCTCACGTCCAGCCGTCCGTGCCGGCGCAGGGACTGGACGGGGCTGTCGGGGTTGTCAGGCACGGGGCTTGTCCTTCGGGGAGTCGCAGTCGTGGCAGCGGATGCTGACGACGCGGCCGTGGCCGTCGGTGTCGGACGCGGGGCTGAGCGGCTTCCTGCACCGCGGGCAGGCGCCGTACCAGGTGCCGCGGCGGGCCGTGGACGTTGCGGGTTCAGTCGGCATGGCGGGCGTCCCCTGGTCGGCAGCGCGGACATGCGCAGGGCGGCCACGTCGAGCTGACGGGGGTGCGTCCGCCGCCGCGGAGTGTGCGCCGTGGGGTCCAGGTGCGGCCGCCGTCGCGGGAGACGCGCAGGCGCAGCCGGCTCACCGCCGGGCTCCCACGCGGTGGGGGACCGCGGCGTCGTAGGCGGCCCGCTGGGATGCCTCGGCCTCGGTCAGGTTCTCGACCCGGGCCGTCCACTCCGCGCCGTGCGGGGTGACGAGCCGGACGTGCCCGGCGTCCAGGACGGTCTGCACCCGGCCCACCCACGCGGGCTCCGGCGGCATGGTCTGCCGGGTGGCCTCGTCCACCACGTAGTCACCGCGTTTAGGCGGCCGAGTGTCTTCGGGCATAGGTGTAGCCATGGGTTCCGGTCCAGTCTGTGAGTCCGGCGTCACTCACAGACTGGACCGGTGGACCGGTCCAGTCAAGATTGTCGTAGCACTACGACTCCATCGAGTAGTCGTCCGTCAGCTCCCACAACTCCCCGCCTGTCACGCCCTCCTCGCAAACCAGTGGCCGATCGTCCTGGTCGTAGGCGGTATGGAGGGTGACAGCCACGGCGGTCGGATGTGGCAGGCCCAGCTGCGTGCATTCATGCGAGGTGGCCAGACGCGCCGTGTAGATGTCTGCGGCGCGGATCGGTGCGCGGCCGGTCTCACGCGTCACGTACCGCGTCGTGCCCTCGGCGATCGGGCCCTCCTGGGCAAGACGCGGGCAGGCATCGGCGATATCCGCCGGGAACCAGGCACTGACCAGTGTGTACGGCTCTCCTTCGTCGAGGAGCACCATGCGGTCACGGCGCAGCGCGCACGTCTCGGGTTCCAGGTGTAGCGCGTCCCGGATGCGGGCTGGCGGGACTTCCTTGCAGGGCATACCCAGACGCTTGAACGGGCGCCCGCCGGAGACGCGAGGCCCCACGCCGCGACGCCCAGCAGGTCGGGCGACCGGTGTTTCCACCACGGTGAAGCCGGACCCCTGTCGTGCGACGACCACGCCGTCATTGCGGAGGACGTCCATGGCCTTGACGACGGTGGCGCGAGACACGCCCCACTGCTCGCACAGGTCACGCCCAGACGGCAGTAGATCGCCGGGCCTGAATTCGCCCTCGGTGATGCGCGCTCGCAGGTGGTCCGCAATCTGCTCGTACTTCAGTTGTGGCATAGCTGACAGGTTAACCGGTTAGATTTCTGCCCCCTACGGTCTTATGTGAGGGCCACGGCGGGACCAGAATGCCGTCATGTCCGCAGAGCTTGCACCCGAGGTCATGACCTTCTACGAGTCCACCGTCGATGAGTCCGTGCGACTGTCGGCCTCGGCGGACGGCCGCCTGGAGATGCTGCGCACCCAAGAGTTGCTGCGTCGCCACCTGCCGCTTGCGCCGGCCGCTGTCCTCGACGTGGGCGGGGGGCCGGGTGTCCATGCCCGGTGGCTGGTCAAGGACGGCTACGTGGTAAACCTCGTCGATCCCGTGCCGCGCCACGTCGATGCCGCGCGGCAGGTGGCCACGAACGCGGAGTTGGGTGACGCTCGTGACCTGCGCGAGCCGGACGCGAAGTACGACGCTGTCCTGGTCCTGGGTCCGCTCTACCACCTGCTTGAGCGCAGCGATCGGGACACAGCACTCGCCGAGGCATACAGGGTGATGCGACCGGGCGGCCTGATCGCCGCCGCCGGGATCAACCGTTACGCCTCGTTGTTCGAGCACACGGCTTTCGCGCATCTCTACAAGGGCGGCGTCCGACGCAGCATCGAGAGCATCCTTGCCAGCCGCATTCACGACGGGAAGAAATCTTTCACTGCGGCCTACTTCCACAGTGGCGCTGAGCTGCGCGACGAAGTCACCGAGGCCGGGTTCGAGGACACCCGGGTGTTCGGGGTCGAGGGTCCGACCTGGGCCATGCTCAAGGCCACTGAGCAGTACACCGGAGAGTCGGTGATCGGGTCGGGGTTGTTCGAGTCAGCGTTGACGGCAGCACGGATGGCCGAGCCCTATTCGGATCTGTTGGCCGCCAGCTCGCATCTGCTCGCTGTCGGACGACGTCCTGCGTAGTCATGCCAAGGAACTCCACCACCTGAAGGCAGCGGGGCTCGACTCACCATCGCTTGCGGTCGAGGAACACGGCGGTCTGGCACTCCACACTGGCGCTCGTGGCGCTCGTGTCGGGGGTGCCGTCGTGGCGGTCCGCCGACGCGTCCGGGCCCCAGCCCGGAGCCCGCAGGCGATAGCCTTCCGGGGAGGCAGGCCCGAGTGGGCCCTGCTCGCCGTCGGCGTCGGCCGTCCGACGGCCGGGAGTTGCGGCGGGGTCGCCGCGAGGGGTCAGCGGCCGCGGGGGGCGTACATGATGACGGCCATGCCGGCGAGGCAGATCAGGGCGCCGGTGATGTCGTAGCGGTCGGGGCGGTAGCCGTCGGCGACCATGCCCCAGGCGAGGGAGCCGGCGACGAAGATGCCGCCGTATGCGGCGAGGATGCGGCCGAAGTGGTCGTCGCTCTGGAAGGTGGCGACGACGCCGTACAGGCCGAGGGCGACGACGCCCGCGCCGATCCAGAGCCAGCCCTTGTGTTCCCGCAGGCCCTGCCACACCAGCCAGGCTCCTCCGATCTCGAAGAGGGCGGCGACGGCGAACAGGGCGAGGGAGCGGGCGACGAGCACGGCAGGCACCTTACTGGTCGGGAGGGGACGTTTTCGGGCTGCTCGCCGGGCGGGAGGCGGCTGGACCGGGCCTCGGCCCGGTGCGCCGTCCCCCGTGGTCGTGCGGGCGCCGGGGAGGGCCGGGGCGTGGCTCAGCAGCAGGCGCATCCCGGCCCGCAGCCGCAGGCGTCGGGTGCGGGGCGCTTGCCGGTGGCGTCGGGGGCCGAGTGCTTCTCGGCGTCGGGTGCCGCGGTCGGGGTGGCGGGTGCGCAGCAGCCCTTGCCCTGCCAGGCGTCGCGGCCCTCCTTGACGGCGAGGGCGGCGACGGCGAGGGCGGCGACCGGGTCGGCCCAGGTCCAGCCGAGCAGCCAGTTGGCGAGCAGGCCCAGCAGGACGACGGCGGAGAGGTAGGTGCACAGCAGGGTCTGCCGGGAGTCGGCGACGGCGGTTGCCGAGCCGAGTTCGCGCCCGGCTCTGCGTTGCGCCGCGGACAGGAACGGCATGACCGCCAGGGACAGGGCGGCGAGGAGGATGCCCGGGAGCGAGTGGCCGGCTTCGCCGGTGCCGGTCAGGGCGCGCAGCGAGTCGACGGTGACGTAGAGCGCCAGGGCGAAGAAGGAGACCGCGATGACGCGCAGGGCGTGCCGTTCGCGGGCCTCCCGGTCGGCGTGGTCGCGGGCGGAGAACTGCCAGGCGACGGCCGCCGCGGAGGACACCTCGATGACGGAGTCGAGCCCGAAGCCGATCAGCGCCGTGGACGAGGCCATGCTCCCGGCGGTGAGCGCCACGGCGGCCTCGACGGCGTTGTAGGCGAGGGTCGCGCCGACCAGGAGGCGGATGCGGCGGGTGAGGGCTTCGCGGCGGTCCGGGCCGGGGCCGAGGGATGTCGCGGCCATTCAGCAGCAGCCCTGCTCGGCGGCGTCCGGGCAGGTGCGGTCCGTGTGGACGGCGACGACGGCGGTGCGCAGGTCGTCCAGGGCGTGCGCGAGGCGTGCGTCGGCGAGTTCGTAGCGCGTGCGGCGGCCGTCCGCGACGGTGTCGACCAGGCCGCAGTCGCGCAGGCAGGCCAGGTGGTTCGACAGTCGGGTGCGGGAGATCCCGAGCGTGTCGGCGAGTTCGGAGGGGTAGGCCGGGGCCTCGCGCAGGGCGAGCAGGATGCGGCAGCGGATGGGGTCGGCCAGGGCGCGGCCGAACCGCGCCAGCACGTCGATGTCGGCAGCGAGTGTCAGCACCTGCCAGATAGTACACAGGAAGCTGAATTCAGGGAATCCTGAATCGAGGTGCTCGCCGTGGAAGCCCCCTGTTTCGGTGCGGCGCCGGGCCCTGGTGAACTCGGCAGAGGCGAGGCGCCGTTCGCCGACCATGGAGGCGCCTCACACCTCTTCATGACATGACGTCCATCACAGCGTCTCGTGGATCAAAAGGTATGCGCGGGGCGATACCTCCTGGCCGACATAGGAGTGTTTCCGGCGCTCTGCTGGACATGTGTGCTCCGGTCCGGATGGTTTCGCGGACCGAGGTGTCCCGGTGCCCGTAACCAGGTGTTCTGACGGTGTGACAGCTCTGTCGAGGACAGGTGAAGGCGCACCAGCACGCATTGCCGCGCACCGCAAGCCGGGTGCCGCCGCCGCGCACCTCGCGGGGGCCGAACGCGTGTTGCTCCCCGACTTCGGCGGGTCTAAGAATGTCGCCCTGCAAGACGCCCCCGGTGGCACGTGCACGCCATGGCGTGCGCTTCGCCGGACCAAGGGGGAGAGGGCGTGCCGCGCGATCACGAATGAGGTCAGGCATGAGCAAGCACCGCAACAGCAAACGGAAGCACCGCCGGAAGATAGTCGTCGGAGCAGTCGCCGTCGCCGCCCTGGGGGTGCCCTCGGTCGCCATGGCCTGCCTGGACCGGCAGGACGACAAGGGCTCCCAGGCCGCCGGCGAGTCGACCGCGCGGCACCGCGGCCACGCCGCCGCGGACCGGGACGGCGACGACGCGGAGCACCGCGGCGGCACCTTCACCCACCGCGGCGACCGTTCCGAGCACCGCGGCGACCGCTCCGAGCCGTCCCACCACGCCACGGCCGCCCCCACCCGCGGCGCATCGGCCAAGCCCACGAAGCAGGCCCCCACCGAGCCCACGGCTCCCGCCTCCACCGCTCCCGCGTCGACCACCCCGACCGCACCCTCCGGTTCCTCCGGTCCGGAGGACCAGGTCCTCGCGCTGGTGAACAAGGAGCGCGCCAAGGCCGGCTGCAAGCCGTTGACGGCGAACGCCAAGCTGACCAAGGCCGCCCGGGCCCACAGCGAGGACATGGCGGCGCACAAGAACATGTCCCACACCGGGTCCGACGGCTCGTCCCCCGGCGACCGCATCGAGCGCGCCGGATACTCCTGGAGCACCTACGGGGAGAACGTGGCCTACGGCTACTCCTCGCCCGAGAGCGTCATGGAGGGCTGGATGAACAGCTCCGGCCACCGGGCCAACATCCTGAACTGCGACTTCGAGGAGATCGGCGTCGGTCACGCCCAGCCGGGTCACTACTGGACCCAGGACTTCGGCACCGGTCGCTGACCCCTCGCAGCGGGGCCGACGCCGGGCCGGGCCAGTCAGGTCCGGCCCGGCCCGAGGTGCGCCGGTCTCCGAGCGGCGCACCCTGCGCGTTCCGGGCGGCGCTGTCAGCCGTCCGGCAGGGACGAGCCGCTCAGCCACGCCGGGAGGGGCCGGTAGACGGTCAGCGGGCTGGCGGGCTTGTCGATGAGCAGGCTCGGGGCCGCGGGCGCCGTCTCGCCGTCGTACGAGCACAGCGTGCCGTCCGGTATCCCGGCCAGGTGCAGTCGGCGTCCGCGCGCGGCGGCGTGGACCGGCGAGCGGTGCAGGACCCCGGCGAGCGCCGAGGCCACCAGCCGGGTGCGGGCCCAGCGTCCGGCCCGGACGAGGTGGATGTCCAACATGCCGTCGGCGAGGTTGAAGCGCCGCGCTCCGCCGGGGCCGCCGCCGACGGTGTGGTACGAGCAGTTGCCGATGAACAGCAGCCACAGCGACTGCGGACGTCCGTTCACCCGCACCTCGAACGGGCGCGAGTGGCGCAGCACGTGCACCGCCGCGGCCAGCCCGGCCGCCCACGGCCCGACCCGGTGCCGCCAGCGGTCCCGCACCTCGACCAGGTCGCCGTACGCGCCCAGGCTGAAGGTGTTCACGAAGTAGCCGGGTTCGTGGCCGGGTTCGGGCGTCTCGGCGCTCTCCGCGCCCCGCCCTCCGGCGTCGTGCCGCACCGCGGTCTGCGCGAACCGGTGCGGCGGGGCGAACCGGGCCAGGTCGACGGCGATGGCGTGGCCGGAGCCGACCGCGCCGGCCAGGTCGGCGCAGCTGCCGATGCCCAGATCCAGGGCGAGGTGGTTGAGGGTGCCGCCGGGCAGTACCGCGAGCGGCACCTGGTGCGCCAGCGCGGCGCGGGCCGCGGCGCTGACCGTGCCGTCGCCGCCGAACACGCCCAGCGCGCCGCCCTCCTCGGCCGCGCGCCGCGCCTGCTCGGCGAGCAGGTCCGGCAGTTCCTCGGCGTCCGGATCCCAGTGCACCACCCGGGCCTCGGGCAGGGCCTCGCCGATCTCGCGTGCGGACGCCGCCGACCCCGAACCGGGGTTGACCACGACCGACAGCCCGCGCCCACCGGGCAGCGCCGGAGCCTCCACCAGGGGCTGTGCGGGCGGTACCTGGCGCCGTGCGTCCAGTACGGCACGTACCCCGAAGGCGGCCGCGGTGCCGATGGCCGCACCGGCCAGCACGTCGCTGGGGTAGTGGACGCCGGTGTAGACGCGGGAGAACGCGACCGAAGCGGCGACCGGCAGCACCGCGGCGCCCCAGCCGCGCGACTCCAGCGTCACCGCGGTGGCGAACGCGGCCGCCGAGGCCGCGTGGCCGGAGGGGAAGGAGGTGCTGGTCGGCAGCCGCTTGAGCCGCCGTATCACCGGTACCTCGTCCAGCAGCGGACGGGAGCGGCCGAAGGCGCCCTTGCCGACGGTGTTGACCACCGCGGAGGTCACCGCGACCGACGCCAGTCCGCGCAGGGCGCCGCGCCGGGCGCCGGGTCCACCCACCCCGGAGAGCGCGATGGCCGCCGCGGTGCCCAGCCACAGCTTGCTGTGGTCGGCGGTGCGGCTCAGCCGCGGCAGTACGCGTTCGCCGCGCGGCCAGTGGCGCTGGGCGACGCTGCGGAACACGGAGCGGTCCCAGGCACTGAAGGTCCTGCTGAGGGCGGCACGTACTCCTTCGGCGCTCCCGCCGGCACCCGTCGCACCCGCGCCCGTGCCCCGGCCGGCACCCATGCCTGCGCCGACTGCCCAGCCCTGGCTCCGGCCCACGCTGTCGGCCAGGCCCCGGCCCAGACCGCCGACCAGGCCCCGGCCCGGACCCGAACGCGGGCCCCGGTGGCGGTGCGTCTCCATCTGCGCCCCTCGCTTCCGTCATGTCCGTCATACGTCACGGGCGAAACTTCTTCTGCCCAGTGCCGCACGGGACACACCGGATCTCAGCGTGCCGGAGGAGGGAAGCGGCCGGTCTCACACAGTGCGTACGCCCCGACGACCAGCAGCGGGACCGCCGTACCCAGGGCCAGCCCGGCCAGTACGTCGGTGGGCCAGTGCACCCCGAGAGCGACCCGGCAGATCCCGGCCAGCAGACTCAACACGGCGGCCCCGGTCCACAGGGCGACCCGGGCCGCGCGGCCGGCGAGCCGCTCGGCGAGCACCCAGGCCAGGGTGAGCAGTACGGCGGTGGCGAGCACCGTGTGCCGGGAGGGGAAGCCGAAGCCGCTCTCCTGGATCTCCCACAGCCGTGCGGGCGGCCGGGCGCGGTACGCGGCCTGTTTGGCGGCGGTCGCCGCCACGACGGCCAGCGCGGCCGAGCCACCGACCAGGACCAGCGGCCGCCAGGACGCGTCCCGCCACGACAGCCAGAGCGCCAGCAGTACCGCTGCGATGACCAGCGGTCCTTCCGCGGCGTGGGTCAGGTACGTCATCGGTCCGTGCAGGGCCGCGGCGTACCGGTGCTGCACCAGCGCGTTCAGCACCGGCCGGTCGAGGAAGCCCGCGTCGGCGCGGAGCACCAGGAACGAGGTGGCGGCGAACACCAGCAGGCCGGCCAGCAGCGCCGTGCTCCACGGCAGGAAGCGCACCGCCCGCCGCCGGGAACGTTCGCGGCTCCCGCGGTGGCGCGTCGCGCTCCCCGCGGGAACCGGCGCCTGGACGGGCGCCAGCCGTTTGAGGATACGGGCGGGGGCGAGGGGCTCGTGCGCTTGTGCACCGCCGGGAGTCCCGGAGCCGGGCGGCTCCGGGACTTCGGGCGCTTCCGGTCCTCCGGCCGGGTGCAGGACTCCGGCGGGGTCCGGGACTCCGGCCGGCTCCCGGGCCCGGACGGGGTCCAGGACTCCGGTCGGCTCGGGGGCTCCGGCCGGGGCCACGTGCCGGGACGGCTCCGGGGTTCCCGTCGACTCCAGGGAAAACTGCCCGCTCATCGGTGGGCTCCTCCTGCGGCTGGCGCGCGATCTCGTCACCCTCAGTAGAGCTGCCGCCGCTCAGGGGTGCGAGCGGGGAGCCGCCGGCCGGGTGGCGACTCCGGCCGGGCGCCGGCTTCCGGCGGGTCCCGGACGACTCAGTCGGCCTGGTCGGCCCAGTCGGCCCAGTCGGCCTGGTCGGCCGGTCGGCTCAGCCGTCGAGGGCGAACGCCGCCGTCAGCAGGAAGCCGCCGTCCGCGGTCGGTCCCGCGTGGCAGGCGCCGCCGAGCAGCAGGGCGCGCTCGCGCAGGCCCAGCAGCCCGTGGCCGCCCTCCGGGTAGGTCTGGACGCGAGCCGGGGCGGTCGGCGGAGTGTTGCGTACCGCCACGGTCAGCCGTGCATCCGCCGTCCCGGAGTCGCACACCCGCACCGTGACCCGCACGTGGGCACCGGGCGCGTGCTTGCGTACGTTGGTCAGCGCCTCCTGGACCGTGCGGTAGGCGGCGCGCTCCACCGCCTCCGGGAGGACGGCGCGGGGTGCGGAGCCGCCGTCCCGGCCGGCGTGGCCCGGATCGCCGCCGTCCTGTCCCCCTCGGCCGCCACTGCCGCCACTGCCGCCACTGCCGCCACTGCCGCCTCGGCCGCCTCGGCCGCCGTCGCTCCGGCTGCCGGGCAGGTCCAACGTCACCTCCAGCCCGCTCTCCTCCGTCAGCGCGGGCAGGTCGGCCAGCCGCGGCGGCGCGGCCGACCCGCTTCCGGCGCTGCGGCCCGCACGCAGGGTGCCGACCATGTGCCGCAGCTCCGTCAACGTCCGGACGGCGAGTTCGCGTACGGTCCGCGCCAGGTCCCGGGAACTGTCCTGACAGCACGTCATCTGGAGGGCCCCGGCCTGCACACTGATCAGGCTCACCTGGTGGGCGACCACGTCGTGCATCTCCCGGGCCAGTTGCTCCCGCTCGGTGGCCACCACCCGTTCGGCCAGCAGCTCCGCCTCCCGGTGCCGGCTCGCGGTGAGCTCCTGGACGCGGTCGTCCAGGAGCCGCCGCGTACGCGTCCAGCGCCCGAACACGGCCGGTGCCGCGCCCTGGACGCACGAGTCCAGCATGTCGAGCAGGCCTTGGCGGTCCGCCGCGGGGACGAAGCCGCCGAGCGGGTAGGGGATGTAGTGCGCCAGCGCCAGCGCCACGGCTCCCGCCACCGCGAGTGCGTTGTCGGAACGCCGGGAGGCGACCGTGTAGAGAGCGATCATCGGCGCGAACCAGATGTAGCCGATGTACATCCCCGGCAGCGTCACCGCCAGGACGGTCACCGGCAGCCGGCGCCGCAGCAGCAGCGCGAGCGCGGCCGCCACCGACACGCCCAGCTCCGAGCCGGGGCGTGCGCCGTTGACCAGGAACGCGTCGAGCAGGCCGAGCGCCACCGGAAGGAGGGGCCCCAGCACGCGGCGGTGCGCTGCGGCAGCCCCGGCCGCCTGCCGGTGGGCGGCGGTGAACCCGGGGGCGAGCCTGGTGACGGGATTCACGGCACGGCGCCGGAGGGGCCGGTGGGGTTGCGGGTCTCGCCGGTTTCGAGGGGCGCGGAGGCGTCGCTGGGCTCGATGGAATCCAGCGGGTCGGAAGTGTCGCCGGCTTCTCGGGTCTCCGGTGTCCCGTGCCGTTCCGGTTCCCGGCGCGGTACCGCCGCCTCGTGCGGTGCCGACTGCCCGGGCCGTTCGGCCGACAGGCATCCCACGAGTCCGGCCCGGTCGGCCAGTACCGCGGCCTGGACGCGGTTGAGGCCGCCCAGCTTCGCCAGCAGTGCGCTGACGTGGTCCTTGACCGTGCCGTGTGCCAGGTCCAGCCGCTGTGCGATGCCGTTGTTGGACAGCCCCTCGCCGACCAGCGCCAGCACCTGCCGCTCGCGGCAGGTGAGGCGGGCCGCACGGTGTTCGGCGTCCGCGCCGTGCCGCCCGCCCAGATAGCCGCCGATCACGGTCGACGTCACGCCCGGGGCGAGCACCCGGCCGCCGTCCGCCAGCACCCGGACGGCGTGCACCAACTGCTCGGGTGCGGTGTCCTTGAGGAGGAAGCCCGCGGCACCCGCATGCAGCGCGGCGCCCAGATACTCTTCCGCGTCGAACGTCGTCAGCATCGCGGTCCGCGGCGCCTCCGCGTCCGGATCGGCGTGGAGCCGGCGCAGCACGGTCAGCCCGTCCACGTCCGGCATCCGGATGTCCAGCAGCAGGACGTCCGGGCGGTGCGCCAGCACCGTGGCGACCGCCGCGCCACCGCCGCAGACGGCGACCACCTCGATGTCCGGCGCCGTCCCCAGGACCAGTCGCAGCCCGGAACGCACCAGTTCCTCGTCGTCCACGACCACGACCCGGATCACCGTCGCGCTCCTTGCGTCCTGTGCCTGCTCCCTCCCGGTCCGCTCCTCCCCGCCCTCCGGAGAGGCTACGGCAGGGGCACCCTCAGCCCGTGCGACCTGGAGAGGAGATCGCGCGTCGGTCACCCCGCCGACCGGCGGGGTGAGCCCGCCGCGCCCGCCGGGGGACCGTGCCCGGCTGCTCGGCCCGCTGCCCCGGACCCGGTGCCGCTGCCCCGGCCCGGTGCCTGTGCTCCCGCCCGGTGCCTGCTGCCGCCCGGTGCCTGTGCTCCCGCCCGGTGCCTGCTGCCGCCCGGCGCCTGTGCTCCGGCCCGGCGCCGGGTGCGGGTGCTCATGGCGTGGTCGCGGTACCGATGACGTGGGGAAGGGGCGGGGTGACCGGGGTGGGGGAGAACCCGAACCGGTCGAGCCGCCGCACGGTGAACCCGGCGGACCGCACGAGCGCCTCGGTGTCCCGGGCGGGGTGGCAGCCGCCCCCGACCCGGCGCCACAACGGCGCGACGGCGTGCTGGAGCAGCGCGCCGAGCCGGTTCCGCGACCGCACGTGCTCGTAGAAGCGCAGCTGCCCGCCGGGCCGCAGCACGCGGGCGGCCTCCGCCAGCGCGGCACCGGGATCGGCGACGCTGCACAGCACCAGGGAGAAGACGACGGCGTCGACCGTCCCGGTGCCGAGGGGCAGCCCGCCGGCCTGCCCCGCGACGACCGTCACGGGCACCGGCGCCGGGTCCGCCGACCGCCGGGCGGCGGCCCGCAGGGAGTCCTCGGGTTCGAGGGCGACGAGTTCGGTGACGGCTTCCGGATAGTGCGGGAAGTTGCGTCCCTGTCCCGCACCGACCTCCAGGACCCGGCCGCCGAGCCCCTCCAGCAGGAGCCGCCGGTGTGCGGCGCCGCCCCGGCGGTCCGCCGCGACGGCGATCCTGAGGTACTGGCGCGCGAAGCGCGGATGCTGGAGGTCCTGCCTGCTGGGCGCTGTGCTGTCCGGATGCACGGGGGCTCCTGGGTGGCTCGGGTGCGCTGCCGCCGCCGCACCCGACTGCTGTCCGCGGAGCACCGGCCGCTCCGTCGCGGGCCGCCCCGCCCGCGGTGCGGCCGCCCGCCCGCGGTGGGCCGACTCCCCGCCGGGGGCCGGGTCCTGGCCGGGCGGCCGGCTCCGTCCCGGGGGTGTTCGCGGCGGTGGACGGTGCTCCGGGGCTGCGACAGCCGTCGGGCTACATGGCCATGGTTACGTAGTGGAGCACCGCCGCGGCACCCGGGCAAGGGGCCCGGGCGGAGCCGGGCACCGAAAGAGTGACACCGGGCCCCGTCGCCGCCGTCCGTCCCGCTCCGTCGGGGCCCGGCCGTGCCGCCGTCAGTCGTGCTGGGAGCCGGACGGGAGTTCGCGGATCTTCAGGTCCTTCGCGCTGTCGGACCCGAACCCGTGGTCCAGCAGCTTCGCCGCGTCGGTGTAGCGGTCGTCGCTGTCGAGCACGGTGCCGACGAGGGTCCTGCCGTCCCGGGTGGCCGCGAAGACCAGGCACTTGCCGGCCCGCTCGGTGGTGCCGGTCTTGATGCCGACGGCACCGTCGTACGCGCCGAGCAGCTGGTTGGTGTTGGTCCAGGTGTAGGTGCGGGTGCGGCCGTTGGCGGCGGGCGCGTCGCCCTTGTACCGCTTGGTCCCGACCACCTTGCGGAACGTGCTGTGCCGCATGGCGTGCCGGGTCAGTTTCGCCAGTTCGGTGGGTGTGCTGGTGTCGCCGCGCGTGCCGTCGAAGGTGTCGAACGCCGTTTTGCGGAGGCGGAGTTGCCGTGCCTTCGCGTTCATCTTCCGCAGGAACGAGCCGACCCGCTCCGCGCGGCTGTCGCCGGTGCCGTAGGTGTCGGCGAGGGCGTAGGCGGCGTCGGCCCCGGAGGGCAGCAGGGAGGCGTAGAGGAGCTGGCGGACGCTGACCTTGTCGCCGGTCTGGAGATCCGCCGTGCTGGCGTGGTGCTTCGCCACGTAGTCGCGGTACTGCTTCCGGACCGTCACCCTGCGGTCGAGATCGACGCCGTCGGTGTCCAGGACCACGGAGGCGACCATGATCTTCGCGGTGCTGGCCATCGGACGTGCGGTGTCCGCGGCCTTGTCGAAGAGCGCGGCACCGCTCCTGCCGTCCACCAGCGCGGCCCCCTTGGCGGTGACGTCCGGTGCCGGATCGTCGGCCGTGACGGCCCGGGCGACCAGCGGGGAGAGGACGAGCAGCGAACCGACCACGGCGACGGCGGCGACGGGCTTGCGTGCGTTCGTGATTCTGGCGGTCATGGCGGCGCTCCGGCATCTGCGGGTCGGTGGGGAGCTGCGGTGCTGCCGCGTGCTGCGCGCTTGCGGTGCGGTGCCGTGCGCCCCGGCGATCGGGTCGGACACCGTCGTTCGATGCCGGGACCGGCAGGAAAGTTCACGGCCTGTGGACAGGAGCCGTTGCGTGCCGCACGGCCGGGGGGCCGGATCGGTCACGTGCGGCAGGGGGCGTGGGCGCTTCCGGGGACTCGTCCGGCACGCCCGGCGTACGGCCGCCGGTTCCTCGCGAACGCCGCCCGGCCGCCCCGCCGAATCGCGGGGCGGCCGGGCGGCGTCGCCGAATGCCGGGTCAGCCGCCGAGGGCGCCGACGCGCTGGGTGTCCGGCTGCTCCGCGTCCGCGACGCCGCTCGCCTCCGCGAGCCGACGGCCCCGGGTCTCCGGGGCGAGGACGAGGCAGAGCACGAATCCCAGCAGGGTGATTCCGGCCATGATCAGCATGGTGGATCCGACCCCGATCCGGTCCAGGCCGACGGGCAGCAGATAGGTGCCGACGGCGGCACCGATCCGGCTGACGGCCGTGCCGACCCCGACCGCCGTGGCGCGGACCTCGGTCGGGAACAGCTCCGTGGGGTAGATGAACTCGAGGATGCTGGGCCCGCCGGAGAACAGGGCGTAGGCGCAGAAGCAGGTGAGGACGACGGCGACGGGGGCGGTGGGCAGCAGACCGAGAACCGCGAGCGGGACGACCATCAGCGCGAACGACCAGACGATGAGGGCGCGCCGTCCCAGCGTGTCGATGAGGCGCAGTGCGGGCACGCAACCGGCCAGGAACAGCACGCTGATCAGCGCGGATCCGATCACCGAGTCGCGGCTGCCGGATATCCCGAACGCGGTGAGGATGGTCGGCCCGAAGGTGTAGATCGCGAACAGCGGCACGATCTGCAGGAGCCAGAACAGGCCGACGAAGGCGGTGCGCTTGAGGTAGTCGCCCCGGAACACCGCGGCGAACCCCAGACCGTGCGCGGTCTCCTGGTCCACCAGGGACGCGACCGCCTCCGGGGTGGCCTCCTCGCCGTACACGCGCTCGAGGACGGTCCGGGCTTCGGCGACGCGGCCCCGGCTGACGAGCCAGCGCGGCGACTCGGGTGTGCCGATCCGCGCGACGATGAACGCGACCGCCGGGATCGCGGCGCTTCCCAGGGCCCAGCGCCAGGCCCCGGAGTCCAGGAGGCTGATGAGTGCGTAGCCGACGATGTACGCGGTTGCCGCGCCCACGAACCACGCCATGATGAGCATCCCCATCACCCGCCCGCGCTGTGCGGTGGGCAGCCACTCCGAGAGCAGAGCGCTGCCGATGGCGTAGTCGGCGCCCAGTGCGATGCCGATGACGAACCGGAGGGCGACCATCAGCAGGGGGTCGTCCACGAACATCGACCAGACCGAGGCGGCGGCGATCACGACGAAGTGCAGGGTGAAGAGCAGTTGACGGCCGATGCGGTCGGTGACCCGTCCGAAGATCAGCCCGCCGGCGAACAGGCCGACGAGTGCTGAGGCGCCGATCATGCCTTCCTGGCTCGCCGACATGCCGAGATCCTGGCTCATGCCCAGGACGACGACGCCGACGATGCTGAGCAGATAGCCGTCGAGGAACTGTCCCCCGGCCGTGAGGACGAACATCTTTCTGTGGAATGGCCGGAAGTGAGCGTCATCGATGAGTGAGGTGCTCACGGGTCCTCCTTGGTGGTCGTTCGAGCGGGGTGGTGGGTCTTCCGGCACGCAGAGGACTACTGAGGTGTAATACCTCACCATGTGCCGTGGTGTGCGGTGAGCGCGCACGTCGGGGGTGGGGAGGGTGGGAACCGGGCGGGAGGGGATCGCCGGCCCCAGGTGTGATGTGTAATGCCTTACGCAGAGGATTGGCTGGTTTCGAGTCCTCTGTCAAGAGGGGTGGTCTCGGCTGCGTCCTGGCCCGGCTGCGAACCGGAGGCGGGAGCCGTGCGGTTCACGGTGCCGGTGCCGGTGCCGGTGCCGGTGCCGGTGCCGGTGCGGGGGCGGGGGCGGGGGCCGGGGTCGGAGGCGTGGGCGTGCGTGTATCCGCCGTCCGGGGTGGGGCGGGGCGGCTCTGCGCGCCGGGCTGCTTCAGGCCTTGCCGCTCCGGAGTGCTCCGAGCCCGCTTCGAACCGTGCGGCTCCTGGTCGGGTGTGCGGAGGGCGTCCCGTGGGTCAGGCCGTGCCCTCGGTCCGGCCCGCCCAGATGCCCCGGCTGTGGGTGAGATGTTTGCGCATCAGGTCGGCCGCCAGTTCGCCGTCACCCGCTTCGAGGGCGTCCACGATGGCGATGTGCTCCTCGCCGGACTGGGTCAGTTCTCCCTGGTCCGCCAGTTTTTGCAGGCCCTGCATCCGCGCCTGGTCGCGGAGCTGTCCGACCATCGTCACGAGGCGCTCATTGCCCAGGAGTTCGAGCAGGCCCAGATGGAACTTGCGGTCCAGGTCGAGGAAGGCGGGGAGGTCTCCGGTGCGTGCGGCGTCGGTGATCTGCTCGGCGAGCAATCGGAACTGCGGCACGGGTGCACCGTCGAGGGCTTGGACGAGTTCGGTCATGGTCGGCACCTCGAGCATGGTGCGGATGCGGAAGATCTCGTCGAGGTCGTGGTCGGTGAGCACCGGGACCCGGAACCCGCGGTTGCGGATGATCTCGACCATGCCGAGGTTGGCGAGGTCCATGATCGCCTCGCGAACGGGGGTGACGGACACGCCGAGTGTCGCGGCCACATTGATGACGCTCTCGACCTCCCCCGGCTCGATCTGCCCCAGCACGATCCGGGTGCGCACCGCCTCCCGTGCCTGCTCCCGGAGGCTCACCGAGCGGAGCCGAGGTGTGTGGACGGGGGCGGTCGCCGGGCGAGAGGAGGAGGTCACACCTCATGCATAACACGGCAGTGCGGGAGCGTCGACGGTGTGCCCTTGTGTCCAGGTGTAAGGTGTAATACCTTACTGACCTTCCGTCTGAACGGACGGCGAGCAGCCCACGATGGCCGGCGAAACGGAGTGCCATGAAGACCATCACTCTCGGTGAGCAGGAGATCCGCGACGCCGTGACGATGAACGAGGCGATCGATGCGGTCCGGCAGGGCTTCCTCGACCTCGCCGCCGGAGAGTTCGAGATGCCGACCCGTACCGCGCTGCGGGACGGGCAGTTCCTGGTGATGTCCGCCCACCACCGCTCGACCGCGTCCGCCATGATCAAGACGCTGAGTGTGAACTTCGGGCGCACGCCGGCCATCGCGGGCTCGGTGGTCTGGAGCGAGACCGGCCGCCCGGACCAACTCGTCGCCGCGGCCGGAACGGTGACCGCACTGCGCACCGGCGCTGCGGTCGGTGTGGCGACCGATCTGCTGGCCCGCTCCGGAGCGGCACGGCTGACCCTGATCGGCGCCGGCGGCCAGGCCCCCGACCAGATCCGCGCCGTGCACGCGGTCCGGCCGTTGCGCCGGCTGACGGTGGTGGACACCGATCTGCGGCGCGCCGAGACGCTGGCCGAGACGATGCAGTCCGAGCTGCCGGGGGTGGAACTGTGCACGGCCACCGACGCGGAGTCCGCGGTCGGGTCGGCCGAGATGGTCTGCTGCGCGACCAGTGCGACCGCCCCGCTCTTCCCGGCCGCCGCGCTGCCCGAGCGGGTACACGTCAACGCCATCGGTGCCTACCGGCCCACCATGCGGGAGCTGCCCGCCGAACTGCTCGCCGACAGTGCCGTCGTCGTCGACGAACTCGGTGCGGTGCTGGAGG
>NZ_ALAP01000020.1 GCF_000280905.1 Streptomyces sp. AA1529
AGTTGTTTGTCCCTTCACGTCCGAGCACGTCCGAGCACGTCCAGGAGTCGCGCCGTGCACCATCTTTCTTACGGAGATGTCAAGACCGCAGCCGACCGGGTTGCCACCGGCGTACGCCCCGTCGCGGTCGCCCGTGCGGACATCGGGGCGGGCGTCGGCGCTGCGGGAACCGGGGGCGCGTCCGGCGCCCCGGACTTCGAGCTGTTCTTCGCTCTGGAGTTCATGCAGCACACCGGCAGCTTCAAGGCGCGGGGCGCGCTCAACTTCCTGCTCGCGCACCGGGAGCGGGAGGAACTCCCCGCGGCGGGCGTCACCCTGGCCTCCGGCGGCAACGCGGGGCTCGCGTGCGCGTGGGCCGCGCGCGGGCTGGACGTGCCCGCCACGGTCTTCCTGCCGGAGACCGCGCCGCAGGTGAAGGTCGAGCGGCTGCGCGCGTACGGGGCGGACGTGCGGCTGGTCGGCACGGAGTACGCCGACGCCGCGACGGCCTGCGAGGCGTTCGCCGCGGACACCGGGGCGCTGGCGTCGCACGCGTACGACCATCCGCTCATCGCGGCGGGTGCCGGGACGCTGGTGGAGGAGATCCGCGCACACGTACCCCTCGTGGACACGGTGGTGGTGTCGGTGGGCGGCGGCGGCCTGTTCGCCGGGGTCGCCGCGGCCGCGCAGCACCACGGGATCCGGGTGGTGGCCGTGGAACCCGAGCGGTGCCGGGCGCTGAACGCCGCGCTGGAGGCGGGGCGCGTCGTCGACGTGCCGGTGGACTCCGTCGCCGCCGACTCGCTGGGCGCCCGCCGGGCCTCCTCGATGGCGCTGGCCGCCGCGGGCACCCGCAATGTGCGGTCGGTGCTGGTGGGCGACGAGGCCGTGGTCTCGGCCCGCCGGGAACTGTGGGAGCGGTACCGGCTGGCAGTGGAGAACGGGGCGGCCACCGCGGTGTCCGCGGTCCGGGGCGCCGTCGCCGCGCCGGACGGGGCCGACGGGCAGAGTGCCCCCTATGTGCCGTCCCCCGGCGAGCGGGTCGTCGTCGTACTGTGCGGCGCCAACGCCGACCCGGCCGAGACGGCCCGCTGACCGTCGGGTGACCCGCCGCTGCCCGGCCCACCGGGCGGCACCGCATCCGGCTCCGGTGCCGCGGAGGGGGATGCGGTGCGGCGGCTCACCCGTTCCGGCGCCACCTCACCCGCGGTGTTCGCGTGTGCCGAGGTAGGAGTCCAGTTCGGCGGCTCCGGACAGCAGCGCCCGGGCCCGGGTGGCCAGTCGGCCGTGCCAGTCGCGCAGCGCGCCCTCCAGCGGCTCCGGCCCGCCGGCCGCCCGCACCTGGGTGATCAGCGGAGCGATCCGCTCCAGCAGGTAGCCGCCCCGCCGGAGTTGGTGGGTGAGCCGGGCGTCCCGGACCGCGGCCTCGTCAAAGACCCGGTACCCGGTGTGCGGATCGCGGCGCGGGCTGACCAGGCCCGCGGCCTCCCATTTGCGCAGCGTCGCGGGCCGGACGCCGAGCTCTTCCGCCAGCGGCCCGATGAACCTGCCCCCGGCGCCCGCGGCCCCGGGCGCTCCGCTCGCTTCGGCCGGCCCGGCGGAGCGGCCCGACCCGGAGCGGCCCGACCCGGCAGGGCCCGCCCCGGCGGACCGCAGGTCGTGCAGGGCGCTCTCCACGGCCTGGAGGGTCCGCCGGTCGTCGAGGAGTCGGGTGTGGGTCTCGTCGACGAGGCGGAGCGCCTCCTCCACGTCGTCCTCGTTGACGGCACGCATGATCGAGGCCGCCGTCCGGTGGCCGTGGCCGGGCAGCAGGGCGAGGAAGGTGCGCAGGGCCCGCGCGTGCAGCGGGGTGTAGGTGCGGTAGCCGTGCTCGGTGCGGTCGGCGGGCGGCAGGATGCCGTCCGCCTCGTAGTTCCTGACCGCCTGCGTGGACAGACCGTGCCCGCGGGCCAGATCGACCGGCCTGAGCCGTTCCGCACTTTGAAGGTTTCGCCCCATGGGGTTCAGGCTATCGCGGCACTCTCGCGAAAAAGTTTCCACCGAAGGTTCAACGATACCGTTGACGGTATGGCTACTGAGATCAAGGACGCCGCCCGCGCTGTCGAAGCGGCCGCCGTCCTGGAGCTGCTCCCGAACCGGCCCCGGGTCCTCGCCCTGGGCGAGCCCACCCACGGCGAGGACTCCCTGCTGGAGGTGCGCAACACGCTCTTCCGGCAACTCGTCGAGCAGGAGGGCTACCGGACGATCGCGCTGGAGAGCGACTGCCTGCGCGGCCTGGCCGTGGACGACCACGGCACCGCGGGCACCGGCACCCTCGACGCCGTCATGGAGCACGGCTTCAGCCACGACCGCGGCGCCTCCGCCGCCAACCGCGCACTCGTACGCTGGATACGCGCCCACAACGACGGTCGCCCCGCGTCCGAACAGGTCCGCTTCGCCGGAATCGACGGCCCGCTGGAGATCACCGGCCCCGAGAGCCCCCGGCAGGCCCTCACCGCACTGCACGGCTACCTCGCCGCCCACGGCGACGCGGACCTGCTCCCCTGCACCGCGGAGGCACTCGACACCCTGCTCGGCGCCGACGACCGCTGGACCCACCCCGACGCGATGCTGGACCCGGCCCGCTCCTTCGGGCGGAGCGCCGAGGCCGGGGAGTTGCGGCTGCTCGCCGACGACCTGGTGGCGCTGCTGGACGAACAGACCCCCCAGCTGATCGCGGCGACCTCGCGGGACGACTGGGACCGGGCCCGGCTGTACGCGCGGAGCGCCACCGGTCTCCTGCGCTACCACTCCTCGATGGCCGACACCTCGCCGAACCGGATGACGCGGCTGGTGGCGCTGCGGGACGCGATGATGGCCGAGAACCTCCTCGCCCTCGCCGAACGCGGCCCGGTGCTGGTCCACGCGCACAACTCCCACCTCCAGCGGGCGAAGAGCACGATGCGGATGTGGCAGGGGCAGGTGGAGTGGTGGAGCGCCGGCGCACTCGCGCAGGTCCGCCTCGGCGCGGAGTACGCCGTCCTGGCCACCGCCCTCGGCACGATCCGGCACCAGGGCGTCGACACCCCGCCGCCGGACACCCTCGAAGGGCTCCTCTACGCACTCCCGCAGGCCCCCTGCGTCGTCGACCCCGCCACGCTGGCCACCGCCCTCGGCGAACCCCGCCCCGCCCCCCGCGTCTCCCCCTGGTTCGGCTACGCCCCGCTCGCCCCGGCCCAGTTGGGCGAGATGGACGGAGTGGTGTTCGTCAGGGACGCCGAGTAGCCGGAGGCCGCGGGAGACACCGGCGGCGGAGGACCGGCCCGGAGTCGGTCCGGTTGGCGTCAGGCGCCGGACGGCGCGGGTGGGGGTGCGGCGCGGGCGGGCGGGAGGCCGGCCGCGTGCAGGGTGTCGCGCGCCTGGTGATGCAGCCAGGTGGGGGCCTGCCGGTGGAGGGCGTGCAGGGTGCCGCGGAGGCGGGTGGTGCTGCGGGTGGAGGCGACGTCGGTCAGCAGGTGGGCGGTGCGGGCCAGGAGCGGGGCGGCGTCCGGCCAGGCGCCCGCGCGGAGGTGGGCGGTCAGCCCGGCCACCGTGTGGTGGAGGGCGATCCGGCCCCCGGGCGCGGTGGAGCGGATCCGCTGGTCGAGCGCGTGGAACAGCGGGAGCGCGGCCCGCGGCGCGCCCAGCTCCAGCAGCATCTCGGCTCGGTGGCCGAGGACTTCGGTTCCGTCCACCCACCAGGTCCAGGCGGGGTCGCGCAGGGCGACGGAGTCCTGGAGCGCGCCCCGCGCCCGGTGCATCGCCGTCAGGGCCCGGGCCCGCTCACCGGTCTGCGCCAGGGCGCGGGCCTGCCGTACCCGCGCCAGCAGTGCCACTCTCGGCGGCACCCGGGGACGGGTCAGGAGTTCTTCGGTGACGGCCAGGGCCTGATCGGGGCGGTGGCCGTCGACGGCGTGCATGGCCAGCATGTCCAGCGCGAACCACTCCCGCGGGGCGTCCCCGGCGCGGACGGCCAGCGTGCGCGAGTCGGCGAAGGCGCGGCGGGCGGCGCCGCGCCGGCCCGCGTCGAAGAGGAGCCAGCCCGCGATCTGGGCGAGTTCCGCGACCTCGGCCGTGCGCCCGCTGTCGGACGCCGGGCCCAGGCGCGTCCGTTCGGCCGTCCACAGGTGGTGGACGGCGGCCGCGACCGCGTCGCCGCCGTGCCGGTCCTCGTGGCGGAGCAGCGGACGGGCCGCGGCCACCGCGCTGCCTGTTCGCCGGTCGCCCACCCGGTCAGGGTACGCAGCGCCCGCGGCACCGGACCGCCGCGCGCTCCCGGGAACGCTCCCGGGAACGCAACCGGGAACGCAGCCGCGCGCCACGGCGCGGAAGGGGGCGCCTCAGCGCAGGAACGCCGCCGCGACCCCCGCGTCCACCGGGATGTGCAGGCCGGTCGTATGCGTCAGGTCGCCGCCGGTGAGGGCGAAGACGGCGGCGGCGACATGCTCGGGCAGGACCTCCCGCTTGAGCAGGGTGCGGCGGGCGTAGAAGGCGCCGAGCTCTTCCTCCGGCACTCCGTACACGGCGGCGCGGCGCGCTCCCCAGCCGCCGGCGAAGATCCCGGAGCCGCGGACGACGCCGTCGGGGTTGACGCCGTTGACCCGGATGCCGTGCTCGCCCAGTTCGGCGGCGAGCAGCCGCACCTGGTGGGACTGGTCGGCCTTGGTGGCGGCGTAGGCGACGTTGTTCGGCCCCGCGAAGACCGCGTTCTTCGAGGCGATGTAGACGATGTCGCCCTCCAGCCCCTGCGCGCGCAGCTGCCGGGCGGCTTCGCGGGAGACGAGGAAGGAGCCGCGGGCCATGATGTCGTGCTGGCGGTCCCAGTCGGCGGCGGTGGTCTCCAGCAGGGGCTTCGAGAGCGAGATCCCCGCGTTGTTGACCACGAGATCGACGCCGCCGAACGCGAGCGCGGCGGCCCGGAACGCGGTCTCGATCTGCTCCTCGGCGGTCACGTCGACGGTGACGGCGAGCGCCTTGTCGCTGCCGCCCAGTTCGGCTGCGAAGGCGTCCGCTTCGGGCCCGTCGCGGTCCGCGACGACCACGCAGGCGCCCTCGGCGGACAGTCTGCGCGCCGTGGCCCTGCCGATCCCGGAGGCGGCTCCGGTCACCAGCGCGACCCGGCCCGCCAGCGGCGGCGGCTGCGGCAGCCGCCGCAGCTTGGCCTCCTCCAGCGCCCAGTACTCGATCCGGAACTTCTCCGACTCCTCGATCGGCGTGTACGAGGAGACGGCTTCCGCGCCGCGCATCACCGTGACGGCGTTCAGATAGAACTCGCCGGCGACTCGCGCGGTCTGCTTGTCCCGGCCGAAGGAGAACATTCCGACGCCGGGTACGAGGACGATCGCGGGGTCGGCACCGCGCATCGGAGGCGAGTCGGCGGTGGCGTACCGAGCGTAGTAGGCGGCGTACTCCTCGCGGTAGGCGGCGTGCAATGCGCGCAGCCGCTCGATCGTCTCGTCCGGCGGTGCGGTGGCCGGCAGGTCGAGGAGGAGTGGGCGGATCTTGGTGCGCAGGAAGTGGTCCGGGCAGGAGGTGCCCAGCGCGGCGAGCCGCGGGTGTGCGGCGTGGGAGAGGAAGTCCAGCACGGGTGCGGTGTCGGTGAAGTGGCCGACCTGCCGGGAGTCGGTGGACACCAGCCCGCGCAGCACGGGTGCCAGGGCGGCGGCCCGCGCGCGGCGTTCGGGCGCCGGGAGCGGCTCGTAGCCCGCGCCGAGGGTGGGGCCGAACGGTTCCGCGCCGCCGCGTCCGGCCAGGAACTCCTCGGCCGTGCGAATCATCCACAGCGAGTTGCGCTCGCACTCCTCGGCCGTCCCGCCCCATGCGGTGATCCCGTGCCCGCCGAGCACGACGCCGACCGCGCGCGGGTCGGTCTCCCGGACGGCGGCGATCTCCAGGCCGAGCTGGAAGCCGGGGCGCCGCCAGGGGAGCCAGGCGACGCGGTCGCCGAAGCACTCCCGGGTCAGCCGTTCGCCGTCGGCGGCGCAGGCGAGGGCGATCCCGGAGTCGGGGTGCAGGTGGTCGACGTGTGCGGCGTCCAGCAGGCCGTGCATGGCCGTGTCGATGGACGGCGCCGCACCGCCTCCGCCGTGCAGGCAGTAGTCGAACGCCGGGACCATCTCGTCCTCGCGCTCCGCACCGGGGTAGGTGGCTCGAAGCGCGCGCAGCCGGTCCAGCCGCAGCACGGCCAGCCCCTCCTCGGTGAGCGTGCCGAGGTCTCCTCCCGACCCCTTGACCCACAGCAGTTCGACGGGCTGCCCGGTGACGGGATCCGTCGCGCTGCCCTTGGCCGAGGCGTTGCCGCCGGCGTGGTTGGTGTTGCGCGGATCGGCGCCGAGTGTGCGGGCGCGCCGCAGCAGGGCGGCCACGGCGGGGTGCTGGGGCGTGGTGGGCATGCGCTTCCTTCGGTGGGTGCGGTCGGCCGCGGTGCGGAGCCCGGCGGGCCGGGGCGGGGCGGAGCGGGGCGGGTACCGAAGTGCGGGACGGGCGGAAGCGGGAGACGGGTGTGGTCTGTGGCGGGGCAGGCGCGGGACGACGGAGCGGATCGGCAGCCTGGAACGCTGCGCGCAACGATGCGTGAAACGATTCAAAAGGCAAGCTAGAGGGGGCCGTTGAGGACTGTCAACGGGGCGAGCCGCTACGCGGCCGGGGTCCAGTCGGCGATCAGGGCGAGCAGGCCGGGGAACCGCGCCTCCAGGTCCGCGATGCGCACCTGGTTGCGCCGGGAGGGCCCGTACTGGCGCTGCCGGACGAGGCCCGCCTCGCGCAGGGTGCGGAAGTGGTGGGTCAGCGAGGACTTGGGACGCTCCAACCCGAACCAGGTGCAGGTGTGGTCGAAGTCGACCGCCTCCAGCAGCAGTTTGCGGACCACGCCGATCCGGAGCGGGTCGCTGAGCGCCGCCATCACCGCCTCCAGCCGGATCTCGTCCCGGGCGGGCTCGGGCAGCGGCTCCGGAACCTCGGCACCGGGCGGGGGCGGCGGGATACGGAACTCCCGGCCGAGGGCCGCGTCACGCACGGGGTCCTCCTTCTTCGGGTGACGGGTGGCGGGTGGCGGTCGACGCACGTCGGTCCACTCGCGGTGGCCACGCAGTGGCGGGCGACCGGGGCGGCGACCGCACCGCCGCACGTAGTACGACTTGCATCGTACTACTCGCCACTGGTACGAATTCTCTCGTACTTCTTGTACGAATCGACTCGTACTTTCTGTGTCCTGCCCTCCCCTGCCCTCCCCTGCCCAGGAGCTCCCGCATGTCCGCTTCCGCTCCGCCGACCGCCACCGGCCCCCGACGGGGCTGGATGTGGCTGGCCGCCTGGCCCGTCGTCGCCGTCCTCGCCCTCTCCAACGAACCCGCGCCGCTCTACGTCCTGTGGCAGGACCGGATCGGCTTCTCCGCAGCCGCCCTGACGGCGGTCTACGCCGCCTACATCGCCGGACTGCTGGGCACCCTCACCGTCGCGGGCACCCTCTCCGACCGCTACGGCCGCAAGCCGGTGCTGCTCCCCGGCCTGCTGCTCGGCCTGCTGGCCTCGGCGCTGTTCGCCTCGGCGCACTCGGTGCCCGTGCTCCTGGTGGCGCGGCTGCTGAGCGGTATCGCGGTCGGCGCGTTCCTCTCCGCCGGGATGGCGGCCGTCTCCGACCTCGCGGACCGCACCCAGAAGCGCACGGCCGGACTGATCGCCTCGTCCTCCATGGTCGGCGGGGCCGCCGTCGGTCCGCTGCTGGCCGGGCTGCTGTCCGAGCTGGTCCCCGGCCCCTCGGTCACCGTCTTCCTGGTCCAGATCGGCCTGCTGCTGGCCGCGTTCGCCGTGGTGGTCCGGATGCCGCTGCCGCCGCGGGCCGCACCGGCCGCACCCGGCACCGCCCGCCGGCTGGTCCGCGTCCCCTCCGCGCCGCGGGCCAACCGCGGCCAGCTCCTGCTGGGCCTGGGCGTCTTCGCCCCCGCGATCGCGGCAACCGGGTTCGTGCTCTCCCTCGGCCCCACGCTGCTCGCCGACCTGCTGCACACCCGCAGCCGGATCCTCTCCGGTGCGACTATCTTCGTGCTGTTCGCCGCCGCCACGGGTATCCAGTTCGCCGCACGCAGGCTGCGGGTGCGCACGGACCTGCTCACCGGCGCCGCACTGACCACGGCGAGCATGGCCGTGCTCGTCCTCGCCGTCCGCACCACGTCGGTCCCCGCGCTCGTCGCCTCCGCCGTCCTCGCCGGGCTCGGCCAGGGCCTGACCCAGCTCGGGGCCCTGACCATGCTCAGCTCCGACGTCCCGGCCGCACGCCTGGCCGAGGCGAACGCCGCCCTCACCGCGGGCGGCTACCTGCTGGCCGGGGCGCTGCCGGTGGCCGCCGGGGCGCTCAGCGACGCCACCTCCCTCGACACCGCCTCCGCCGTGTTCGGCGCCACCGTCGCCGCGCTGGTCCTGACGGGCGCGACCGCCGTGCTCCGCAGCGGGGCCACCGGCGCGGGCAGCTCGGGCGGACGCACTGTCCGCGCCGCCCCCGGCACACAGGACGGCGCGCCGGCTGTGCGGGGCACCCGGGACAGGCAGGACGGCCTCGTACGGGCCAGGCGCCGCCGGCCGGCCGGGACGGTGCACACGGCGGCGCCGGCCGCCAGGGGCGCGGCGGGCGCGGCGACGGCCGACGCCGTCCGGGCCGGCTCCGAGCAGCCCGAGTAGCCCGCCACTGCCCGAGCAGCCGGACGCGGGCCCGGCGCCGGCCGGTGACCCCGGCGCAGCGCCGCCGCCCGCCCGGCTCCGAGCGGGCCGGCCCCCGGCGGCGGCCTGCCGCCGCGCAGCCCCGGTGCCGTCAGTCCTGGTCGAGGGCCTGGCGCCAGGTGCGGACGGCGGCGGGGTCGACCGGGCCGGCCCAGCCGCGGGGGCGGGCGGCGCTGCCGATGTGGAAGGCGTCGATGCCGGCCCGGCGCAGTCCGGCGACGTGGTCGAGCGAGAGCCCGCCTCCGACCAGCAGCCGGGGCCCGTAGCCCGGCTCCTCCGCGGTGGTGCGGGCCGCTTCGGCACGGAGGGTCCGGAAACCGTCGGTCACCCCGTCCGGGGAGCCGGCGGTGAGGTAGGTGTCCAGGCCGGGCGCGTCGGCGAGCTGCTTGCGCAGGGCGTCGCGGTCGGCGGCCCGGTCGAGGGCGCGGTGGAAGGTCCACCGGCACCCGGGTACGGCGGCCGTGACGGCCTCGACAGCACGCAGGTCCGCCTGCCCCGCCTCGTCGAGGAAGCCGAGGACGAACTCCTCCGCGCCCGCCGCGCGCAGCGCCGCTGCGCGTGCGCACAGTTCCTCGATCCCGGCGTCGCCCCCGGCGCTGAAGCCGTCGGCGAGCCGCAACATCACCCGGAGCGGGATACTGACGGCGTCCCGGACGGCGGTGCAGGTCTCCAGGGACGGGGTGAGACCGTCGGCGGCCATGTCGGTGACCACCTCCAGGCGGTCCGCTCCCCCGACCTCCGCTGCGGCAGCGTCTTCCGCGCTGAGCGCGACCACCTCGAGAATTGGTCTAGACATGCGCAACAGAGTGCCATACGGCGGAAGGCGCTGGAAGACGGCACTCCCCCGGGACCACAATTGCCCGATGTCGACGACAGAGCCCCCACCCGCATCCGGCCGACCGGGCGACGGAACGGCGCGACGACCGGCCGGCGGAACCGCCCGGGAGCCCGCGGACACCGCACGCCCGAACCCGGCACGTCCGACCCCGGAGACGGCGCTCCCCGCCCCGGCGACGGCCCACCCGGAGCTGCTCGACCGCTGGAACGCGCTGCTGATCGACGCCCGCGAGGGTGCCGACGGCCCCGACCCGGCGCCCTACGGCGAGGACCTGCTCGGCCGCTGGGCCGAACCCCACCGCCGGTACCACGGCACGGCGCACCTGCGCGCGGTGCTGGACCGCCTCGACGAGCTCGCCGCGCGGCTTCCCCCGGAGCGGGAGGCCGGTCCCGGAACCGGCGCCGGCGCGGGCCCCGACCTCGCCGCCGTACGGCTGGCCGCGTGGTTCCACGACGCCGTCTACCGGCCCGACCGCAGCGAGAACGAGGAGCGCAGCGCCCGCCTGGCCGAACGCGCGCTGCCCGAGGCCGGGGTACCGGCGGCCCGCACCGCCGAGGTCGCCCGCCTCGTCCGCCTCACGGTCACCCACGACCCCGCCGACGACGACCTCGACGGTGCACTGCTCTGCGACGCGGACCTCGCCGTCCTGGCCGGCACCCCCGAGCAGTACGCGCACTACGCCGCCGAGATCCGCCAGGAGTACGCCTTCGTCCCCGACGCCGCCTTTCGCGAGGGCCGCTCCGCCGTCCTGCGCCAACTCCTCGGCCTGCCCCACCTCTTCCGTACCGGCTACGCACGCGACCACTGGGAGCCCGCGGCCCGGCACAATCTGACGACGGAACTGGGCCTGCTGGAGGCGTGATACGGGGAAGTCCCGACATCCTCGACGTCCACGCCGCTACGAGGAGGAGCGCGCTCTTGGAAGAGGAGGAAGAGGAGACGGAGACGGTCTGCCGGGTCTGCGGATTCGACGGCCCGGTCGTCTGGGAGGGCGGCTGGCCCACGGAAGACATCTGCCCCTGCTGCGGCAACGAGTCCGACATCAGTGACAGCAGTGTCACCGGAGTACGCGTCTACCGCGGCTACTGGGTGGCCAACGGCGCTCCCTGGCGCGACGGGCTGGAGGAACGCAGGCAGCGGGCCGCCGGCTGGGATCTGCTGCGGCAGATGGCGAACATCCCGCCGCAGTGGCGCTGAATCCGCCGCCACCCGCGCCCCGGACCGGCCCCGAGGCAGGAGCGGTCCGCGGCCGCTCGCGAGCCCGGCTCCGGCCCCGGGACCGGCCCCGCCTCCCCGCTCCGGAATGCGCGGGCCGGGAGGCGGGGTTGAAGGTGTCATGCCTGACGAACTCGCAGGGGGCCGTCCCTCCGCCGCCCGTGTCCCGCCGGCCGTCCATGTGCTGGGCCTGTCCGTCTTCGCGCTCGGGACCTCCGAGTTCATGCTCTCCGGCATCCTGCAACCCCTCGCCCGGGACCTGGACGTGTCGATCCCCCAGGCCGGGCTGCTGGTGTCGGCGTTCGCGGTGGGCATGGTCGTGGGCGCGCCGGTGCTGGCGGCGGCGACGCTGAAGCTGCCGCGCCGCACGACGCTGGTCGCACTGCTGGCCGCCTTCATGCTGGGGCAGGTCGCGGGCGCGCTCGCGCCGAGCTACGAGGTGCTGTTCGCCTCCCGGGTGGTCAGCGCGCTGGCCTGCGCCGGGTTCTGGGCGGTCGGCGCCGCGGTCGCGGTCTCGCTGGTGCCGGAGAACGCCCGGGCCCGGGCCATGGCGATCATGGTGGGCGGGCTGAGCGTCGCCAACATCGCGGGCGTACCGGCCGGATCGTTCCTCGGCCAGCAGGCGGGCTGGCGCTCCGCGTTCTGGGCGGTCGCCGCGCTGTCGGCCGTCGGACTGGTCGGGGTGCTCGCGCTGGTGCCCCGCACCCCGGTGCCGACCGGCGCGGAAGCCCCCGATCTCCGGCGGGAGCTGCGGATCTACCGGGACAAGCAGGTCTGGCTGGCGCTGCTGACCATCGCACTGAACGCGGGCGCCGTCTTCGCCGTCTTCTCCTATCTGGCGCCGCTCCTCACCGACGTCGCCGGACTGCCGGAGAGCTGGGTGCCCAGCGTGCTCGCGCTGTTCGGGCTCGGCGGGTTGATCGGCACGATCATCGGCGGCCGGATCGCGGACGCGCACCTGTTCGGCACGATGTACGGCGGCATCGCCGCGTCGACCGCCGTGCTCGCGCTGCTGGCGCTGCTGGCCGAGTACCGCTGGGCCGTGGTCGGGCTGGCCCTGCTGCTCGGCGTCACCGCGTTCACGACGGCGCCCGCGCTGAACGCCCGGATGTTCAACGCCGCCGACGCGGCGCCCACGCTGGCCGGGGCCACGACGACGGCCTCGTTCAACATCGGCAACACGCTCGGGCCCTGGCTGGGCGGCCTGGCCATCTCGGCGGGCTGGGGATATCCGGCCGTGGCCTGGGTCGGTGCGGGCATGGCGGCGGTCGCGGTGCTCGCGACGGCCGTCTCCGCGCGGGTGCACGCCCGCTCCCGGGTGGTCGCCGCGTCGTATCCGCGGGTGGAGCAGGCGCAGGAGCAGGTGCGGGCATAGCCGCCCGACGGGTCCGCACCGACCTGGCCGCCGCCCGCGGCACCGGCCCCGCGGGTCAGCGCTTGCGGCGCCGGAGGCCGGCGGCCGTGAGCCGCTGGAGCAGTTCCTTGGAGCCGACCGGGACGGCGCCGGCGTCCACGGCGCTCTCGTACAGCGTCGAGGGCACGTCGTAGTGGTCGCGGTCGAAGGCGCGCGGCGGGCATCCGAGGCCCGCCGCGAACGCGTGCAGTTCCTCGTACGAGAGATCGCTGACCACGTGCGACCACATCCGGCCGTGGCCCGGCCAGATCGGCGGGTCGATGTAGACGGTCACCGGCAGGGCCCCGCGCCCGCGCTCACGGTTTGCTGCCCAGCGAGCCCACCCGGGCCACCACCGTGGACGTGGCGGCGCACACCCAGTGCGGTTCCTCGCCCAGTTCGGGTTCGACGTCGAGCGCGTGCGGGTCGGAGCCGACGCACACCGGGCAGACGGGCCAGCGCCCGTACCGTTCGAGCAGCGCGTCCTGCACGTCCTGGGCCACCAGGCCGTCCACGAACGCCGCACCTTCCGGCCACTCGCCCACCCACCAGCGACGGTGCGAGACCGCCTCCTCGACCAGCGAGACGATGTCGGCGTGCGCGACGTCGCTCGCCTCCAGGTCGGCGAGGATCAGCGCGCGGGCCGCGTGCAGCGACCGCTCCAGCGGGTCCTGGCGGCGGGCGCCCGGCGGAGGCTCCTCGCGGGGCGCGTCGCGGCGCTCCCGGTCGCGGGCCGGATCGGGGGAAGCGCCACCGTGCGCTCCCTCTTCCGGGGGTCCCGAGTCGGCTGCGGGTTCCTTCGGTTCCATACCTCCATTGCACCACTGCGCGCGCGGAAGGATCACACGTTCGTGCCGCGTCGACCATTGACGGGGTGCCGATATGAAAATATCTTCCGTCTGTGAGCAGCGACCTGAAGGAAAATTTCGCCTTCCGCCCGGGGCGCCGGGCGGCCCGGCCGGGCACCCAGCCCCCGGCCCCCCGGTCAGCGGGCGACGCCGACGGCGGCGCCCCCTCCCGACCGGCCAACCGCCCGGGGCCCTCGGCCCTCGCGGCCAAGGTCCGCACGATGGCGCCCTCGATGACGCGCTCCATGCAGCGGGTCGCCGAGGCGGTCGCCCACGACCCGGCGGGGTGCGCCCAGCTCACCGTCACCGGGCTGGCCGAGCGCACCGGCACCAGCGAGGCCACCGTCGTCCGCACCTCCCGGCTGCTGGGCTATCCCGGCTACCGCGACCTGCGCCTCGCCCTCGCGGGACTCGCGGCGCAGCAGGAGTCCGGCGCCGCCCCCGCCGTCACGGCGGACATCGCCGTCGACGATCCGATCGCCGACGTCGTCGCCAAGCTGGCGCTCGACGAACAGCAGACCCTCGCCGACACGGCGGCGGCGCTGGACGTCGCACAGGTCGACGCGGCGGTCGCGGCGATGGCGGCGGCCCGGCGTGTCGACGTGTACGGCGTCGGCGCCTCGGGGCTGGTCAGCCAGGACCTGGCGCAGAAACTGCTGCGCATCGGGCTGGTGGCGCACAGCCATGTGGACCCCCATCTGGCCGTCACCAACGCCGTGCAGATGCGGGCGGGCGACGTCGCACTGGCCATCACCCATTCGGGGCGGACGGTGGACGTCATCGAGCCGCTGCGGGTCGCCTTCGACCAGGGGGCGACGACCATCGCGATCACCGGCCGGCCGGACGGCGAGGTGGCCCAGTACGCCGACCACGTACTGACCACCTCGACGGCGCGCGAGAGCGAGCTGCGCCCGGCGGCGATGTCCAGCAGGACGAGCCAGCTCCTCGTCGTGGACTGCCTGTTCATAGGGGTCGCGCAGCGTACGTACGAGACGGCGGCGCCCGCGCTCTCCGCCTCCTACGAAGCGCTGGCGCACCGCCACTCCCCCCGGCAGCGCACCCGCTGACCCTCCCCCGGTCGGCCCGACCCGGCCGACCGGTCCGCGGGCCCGGGGCACGTTCGCCGCGCAGTCCCGTCCCCGGCGGCGCGCCACCGGCCCCGCACCGTCGGCAGCCCGCTGCCGACGGCACCCGCCGACCGCCGGCCGGCGGGCCCACCGGCCGCACCCACCGCTCCGCGACCGCCCGGGCCCGCCGCCCCGAGCCACAGAAAGCCGCTCCCCGATGACCACCTCGCAGTCACAGACCGCCGCGACCGGGACCGACCCGCACCCCGCCGGTCCGCAGTCCCCCGGACCACAGCCCCCCGCACCGGAGTCCGCCGGTCCGGCGGGCGCCGGGACCGGCCGCTCGCACCACGACGAGCTGCGCCGGCAGTTGGGCACCCTCACCACCGAGGCGTTCCGCAGCGAACTGGCGGAGATCGACCAGCTGCCCACGCTGGAGATCGCCAAGCTCATGAACGCCGAGGACAGCACCGTCCCCACCGCCGTCGCCGCGCAGCTCCCCGTGATCGCCGAGGCGATCGACGGCATCGCCGAGCGGATGGCGCGCGGGGGCCGCCTCCTCTACGCGGGCGCCGGTACGGCCGGGCGCATGGGGGTGCTGGACGCCAGCGAGTGCCCGCCGACCTTCAACACGGCCCCGGGGCAGGTCACCGGTCTGATCGCGGGTGGCCCCGGCGCGCTGGTGAACTCGGTCGAGGGCGCCGAGGACAGCGCCGAGGCGGCGGCGGACGAGCTGGCGGCGCTGAAGGTGACGGCGGACGACACCGTCGTCGGGATCTCCGCCTCCGGCCGCACCCCCTTCGCGGTCGGCGCCGTCGAATACGCGCGCTCCCGCGGAGCGCTCACCGTCGGGCTGGCCTGCAACGCGGACTCGGCGCTCGGCGCCGCCGCCGAGCACGGCATCGAGGTCGTCGTCGGACCCGAGCTGCTGACCGGTTCCACCCGGCTCAAGGCCGGTACGGCGCAGAAGCTCGTGCTCAACATGCTCTCCACCCTCACGATGATCCGGCTCGGCAAGACCTACGGAAACCTGATGGTGGACCTGCGCGCCTCGAACGAGAAGCTGCGCGCACGCTCGCGGCGCATCGTCGAGCTGGCCACGGGAGCGCCGGACGAGGAGATCGAGGCGGCGCTGACGGCCACCGACGGCGAGGTCAAGGCGGCGATCCTCACCATCCTCGGCGGCGTCCCGGCCCCGGCGGCGGAACGGCTGCTCCACGCCGCGCACGGGCATCTGCGCGCCGCACTCCGGTCCGCCGCCGGTGGACACGGCGCCGGGGACCGGACCGAGGCCGAACCCCGGACCGGCAACGGCACCAGCACCGGAACCGGCACCGGAACCCCCGCCGGCGCCGCCCCGGAGGACCCCGGCCCCGGCTCGAACGCGGGGTAGCGGCACACCCCAGGGCGCCGCCCCGAACCGCCCGCACCACACCGACCGACGCGCAGAGAACCACCCGACCGAACGACCATGGCACCACTCGAAGAAGAGCGACCGCACCATGAGCACACACAGCACCCGCAGCTCCCCTGAGGACAATCCCGGCAGACAGCTCGCCGAGGCGATCCTCCCCCTGGTGGGAGGCGCCGCGAACGTCACCTCCGTCAGCCACTGCATGACCCGGATGCGGCTCGGCCTGGCCGACCGCTCCCTCGTCCAGGACGGGCCCCTCAGGGCGCTCCCGGGCGTGCTGGGCGTGGTGGAGGACGACACGTACCAGATCGTGCTCGGCCCGGGCAAAGTCGCCCGGATCACGCCGGAGTTCGAGGCACTCGTGCAGGCGGCACCGGACCGGGCGACGGCCCGGGAACCCGCTTCGGCGGGCGCCGCCGGCACGACGACCGCCGGCACGACGGCCGCCGACCTGGCGGCCGAGGGCGCCGCGCTCCGCGCCGCGCGCAAGGAGAAGAACGCGACACCGGTGAAGCTGATGCTGCGCCGTATCGCCAACATCTTCGTCCCGCTCATCCCGGCGCTGATCGGCTGCGGCATCGTCGCCGGACTCAACGGGCTGTTCACCAACGCGGGCTGGCTCCCGTCACTCACCCCCGCACTGGCGGCGATCGCCAGCGGCTTCATGTCGCTGATCGCCGTGTTCGTCGGACTGAACACCGCGCGGGAGTTCGGCGGGACGCCGGTGCTGGGCGGTGCCGCCGCGGCCGTCATCGTCTTCCCCGGGGTGGCGGAGGTATCGGCGTTCGGCCAGCAGCTGGCCCCGGGCCAGGGCGGTGTGCTGGGCGCGCTGTTCGCGGCACTGCTGGCGGTGTACGTGGAGAAGGCGTGCCGCCGCTTCGTGCCGTCCGCCGTCGACGTGCTGGTCACGCCGACGGTGACGGTGCTGGTCGCGGGGCTGGTCACGCTGTTCGGACTGATGTACGTGTGCGGCGAGATCGCCACCGGGATCGGACATCTGGCCGACTGGCTGCTCCAGCACGGCGGGGCCGTGGCCGGATTCGTGCTGGGCGGACTGTTCCTGCCGCTGGTGATGCTGGGACTGCACCAGGCGCTCATCCCCATCCACACGACGCTGATCGAGCAGAGCGGCTACACCGTGCTGCTGCCCATCCTCGCGATGGCGGGCGCCGGGCAGGTCGGCGCCGCGATCGCCATCTACCTGCGGCTGCACCGCAACACCTCGATCCGCAGCACCATCCGCTCCGCCCTCCCCGCCGGGTTCCTGGGCGTGGGGGAACCGCTGATCTACGGGGTCTCCCTGCCCCTGGGCCGCCCCTTCATCACGGCGTGCGTGGGCGGGGCCTTCGGCGGCGGGGTGGTGGGCCTCTTCTACCAGTTGGGCACCTCGGTCGGCTCCACCGCGATCGGCCCCTCCGGCTGGGCCCTCTTCCCCCTCCTCAAGGGCAACCACAGCCTGGGCGGCATCGCCCTGATCTACGCGCTCGGGCTGGCCGCCGGCTATCTCGTCGGCTTCGTGGCCACCTACTTCTTCGGGTTCAGCAAGCAGATGCTGACCGAACTGAACGCGCCCGCGGAGGCCGAGGCACCCGCCGCCGAGGGCGGGCACTCGCCCGAACCCCCGCCGTCCGGCGCCCCGGACCCCGGCCCGGACCCCGGCCCGGACCCGGGTCCGGCCCCCGCACCCGCGGGAGGCGGCGGCTCGCTCGTCTGACGGGAGCCCGAACCGTTTCCGCCGCCGGGCGGAGGGGGCCCGGTGCCGACCCCCTCCCGCCCGGCGGCGGACAACCCGGCACGTCCTCCGCGGCAACGCCGCCGCGCGACGCGCGGAGCGTCACCTCATGTCCGGATCTCCCTTGATCAGGGCGAACGGCGCACCGGCCGGGTCCCTGAGCATCGCGAGGCGGCCCACGCCGGGTACGTCCGTCGGCGGGATCAGCACCTTCGCACCGGCACCGGTCGCCCGCGCGCACGTCGCATCGCAGTCCTCCGTGGCGAAGTAGGGGTGCCACTCCGAGGTCGACCCGGCGCTCAGGTTCTCCTGCGGGAGCTGCATGATCCCGCCCTGCCCGGTGTCGCCCTCCGTACCGCCACCGGGCGCCGAGACCACCGAGTAGACCAGGTCGTCACCCATCGACATGTCCTCGTAGGTCCACGAGAACACCGCCGTGTAGAAGCGCTTCGCCGCCGCCGCGTCCGTCGTGTACAGCTCCGTCCAGCACAGCGTCTCCGGCTCCATGAGCACTTCCAGACCACCCGTGTCCTTCGGCTCCCACACGGCGAAGTCGGCGCCGGTGGGGTCCGTGAACTGCGCCAGCCGGCCCGCCGTGAACACGTCCATCGGCGCGACCCGCACGGCGCCGCCCGCCTCCTCCACGCGGGCCCGCACCGCGTCCGCGTCCCGGGTGTGGAAGTACGTCGTCCACGCGGCGCTGCCGCCGTCCTCCATCAGCGGGCCGACGGCGGCGGCGGTCCGCCCGCCGCGCTGGAAGAAGCCGTATCCCCCGGCCTCCGGACCCGCAGACCGGAACTGCCAGTCGAAGACGCTGGTGTAGAAGGCGACGGCGGCGTCCACATCGGGCGCGCCGAGGTCCAGCCAGTCGGGAGTGCCGGGAACGAAGTCGGTCGTCAGCATGCGGAACCTCCGAAGCACGAGGCGGGTGCTGGATCCGGGGCGCTGCCACCGGCGGCCGGGCGCGCAGCCGCCACCCGCCGCGGACCGTGCGGCCGCCGGTACGGGACGCACCCGCTCCGCGCAGCCACCCACCGCCTCAGGATGGCAGCACTCCGGCCGACCCGCCCCTCGGGACGTTCCGCACCCCCGCTCCGCTCCGGCCCGCCAGACGGCGCCACCCGCCGCTCCGGCCGCCAGGTCAGCGCTGCTCGCGACGGAGCAGCACCCGGCCGAGGCCCGCCTGCGCCACCGCCAGACCCCGCACCATCGGAACCGCTGTGAGCAGGAAGAACACACCGAGTGCTGTATTGAAGGCGATGTCGGGACCGCGTCCGTCCAGTCCGAAGACCAGATCCATCACCCCGTCCTCGTCACCGCGCGGGATCGACCAGGACCACAGTCCGTAGGTGAGCCCGCCGACCCCGCCCACCAACCAGGTCAGCGTGACCGAGAAGGTCGCCACCCGCACCGGGAAGGCCAGCACCGCGTGCACCAGGTCCCGCCACGCCTGCGGGTCCGCCACCCCCTTCCACCGACTGCCCCCGGCCCCGGCGCCCTCCGCCGCGCCCACCGGGCGGGCGGGCAGCGGACGGCCGGTGACGGCGGCGATCTGCTCCGCCTCCACCCGGGCCAGAAAGCGGGCCATGGACAGCGTCCCGGCCAGCACCGGCAGACCGACGACCAGGACGAGCGTCGAGACGCCGAGCGCGAACCCGGTCACCATCAGCACGAAGGCGGCGATGCCCAACGGCAGCCCGGAGAGCAGATAGCCCACCTCCCGGCCGAAGCGTCCCCGCCGCCGGGGGAAGGAGTCCGGACCCTGCTGCACCTGCGTCATCGTCGCCATGCATCCACTGTCGCCGGGCGGCGGAGCCGATCCCATACCGCTGGGGCCCGGATCCGGGGTGGTGCTGGCTACACCCCGGACCGGGCTGCGCCGAGCGCTTCGCTCAGCGGACGGTCACCGTCACCGGGGCGGAGGGCTGGCCGGCGACCACCGTCCGGATCCGGTTCACTCCCCTGATACCGAGCTTGACGCGCATCGAATAGTCCAGCGACCGGTTGACGACCGACGTGGCCGGCAGTGTCCTCCACGCGCCGTGCTGCATCTGCTGGAGGCGCACGGCGGTCCCCGCCTTGATTCCGGTCACCTTGCCGTGCAGCCGGAACTGCTCCCACTGCCGCACCTGTTCCCGGTCGGCCGTCACGGTGTTGGTCCTGGCCGCTGCCGACGGGCCGGGCGTGATCGGCGCCGTGCTCGCCGTCGCACTCCCGGTTCCGGGCCCGGCTCCGTTCTCGTTTCCCCCGTTCCCGATCCCGGGGCCGGTCGCGGCCGCGGTCGCGGCCGCCGCACCGATCAGGCCGGCGGCCAGGGCACCGGCAACGGCGGGACGGAGGCGGAATGTTGCGCTCATCGTGTGCGGCCTCTTCTCGTGAGAGCGATGTCGTCCACCCGCAACAACGGTGCAGTGGCGGGCAATTCAGGCATCCCCACCTGATGAGCCGAATACTCCACAGAACAGACGAGCTGACGCACGAGGGAGCGGGCGGGTGGGAGGTGTGTTCCTCCCGCCCGCCCGCTCCGTGGCGCGTCGCCGGGGTGTGGCGGTGGTGTTGGTTTGTGTGTGTCAGTAGGCGGAGTCGACGTTGTCCATGCTGCCGTAGCGGTCGGCGGCGTAGTTGCAGGCGGCGGCGATGTTGGCGACGGGGTCGGTGAGGTCGTCGGGGGTGCCCTTGACGTGGTACTGGTCGAAGGTGGGCTGGATGACCTGGAGGAGTCCCTTGGAGGGGATGCCCTTCTGGGCGTTGATGTCCCAGTCGTTGACAGCGTTGGGGTCGCCTGCGGACTCGCGGATGATGTTGCGTTTGATGCCGTCGTAGCTGCCGGGGATGTCGTGCTTGGCCATGACGGCGCGTGCCTCGCGGATCCAGCCGTCCAGGTTGTCGGCGTACTTGGCCTTCGCGCCGCTCTTGCCGCTGTCCTTGGCGGCCTTGGCGGCCTTGTCCGCACTCTGCTTGGCGTGGTCGGCCTGGGTGGTCAGGTGCTGGGCGGTGGCGGCGGCCCGGTGGCCGGCCGGGCCGGCGGTGTCGGGGGTGGCGGCGTGGGCGGTGCCGGTCAGGGCGGTGGCCGCGATACCGGCCGCGCCCAGGGCGGTCAGGCCGCCGACGGCCAGCCGGCGGGTGGGGCGGACGGTACTCAGAGCGGTGAGGGTGGTGCGCATGGGGGAGCGGAACCTTTCGCGGGGGGACGTGGCGCCGCACCCGGCACGGGGCTGCCGGTGGTCTGGCTGCGGCGTGGGGCCCACCGTGCGGGAGGCACCCCCCACCCCGGCAACCATGTGACCTACGACCCCGCCTCGTCCCCCGCACCCGCCCCGGCACGCCATCCCCACCCCCACCCCGAACCCGGCATACCGGACATACGATGCCGGTTCGTACGTGACGTGGACCCTATGGGCGGCCTCACACCACCCACCCGTCCGCGTCACCGAGAGTCAGGGCGTTCTTCGCGACGGTGAGGGACTCCTCGGAGGGGCCCTGGCCAGGGTTCTCGGTGGCGAGGGCCTGGTTGAGGGCGACGAAGGGGCGCATGCGCTCCTCGTACCGGAGCAGCGCGTCGGCGACCGGCGCGGGGGACGCGCCCAGCTCGCGGGCGAGGACGTAGGCGCCGACCAGGGCGAGACTGGTGCCCTGGCCGGAGAGCGGCGAGGGACAGTACCCGGCGTCGCCGACCAGCGCGACGCGGCCCCGCGTCCAGCGGTCCATGCGGACCTGCGCCATAGGCGCGAAATAGAAGTCGGGAGCCGTGTGCATCGCGTCCAGCAGGATGCCGGTGTCCCCGCCGAGAGCGGCCGTGTTCGCGGCCAGCAGCGCCTTCTGCCGCTCGGGGTCGCGGTGGTCGTAGTCGAGCGGCGGCGACATGAAGCCGAGCGTGGCGCGCAACTCGGTGTTCCCGCGGACGGGGTAGAGGCAGTAGCTCGCCCGCTCGTCGCGGACCCACACCTGCCAGTTGTCGAGCCCGAGGAAGTTGTCCGTGCTGAAGACGGCGACGTGTGCGCCGAGGTGGTGGAGGTACCGGTCGGACTCGGGGCCGAAGGCGAGTCGGCGCACTCCGGAGCGCAACCCGTCCGCCCCCACGACGAGGGAGAAGGTGCGGGTCAGACCGCTCGCGAAGGTGACATGGACGCCACCTGCCGGGTCCGACTGGTCGAGGGCGGCGACAGAGTCGCCGAACAGGAACTCGGTACCGCCTTCCTCGTCCGGGTCCGCGCGGACCCGCCGGTGGAGGAGTGCGGTCAGGTCCTCCCGCAGGAGTTCGATGTCGTCACTGTCGAGCCGGCCGCTGCTGTAGGTCATCTCGGTGGAGCGCCACAGTTCGTTGCCGTCGCCGTCGTGCATCGACATGCCGCGCATCCGGGTGCGGGCCCGGCGCGCGTCGACGAGGAGGCCCATCCGGTCGAGGACGTCGAGCGCGACTCCGCGCACGTCGACGGCGTGTCCGCCGGGCCGCACCGAGGGAGCGCGCTCGACGACCGTGGGCGCGAATCCCGCCCGGCGGAGCCAGTGGGCGAGGGCGAGTCCGGCGACTCCGGCACCGGAGATCAGAACGTTCCGCATGGCGACTCCCGCACTGCTGGACGCAGGTGCCGTACAACGTACGCACTACTGCGGCGCGCGCTCTGCGCACGGCACTGAATGTATGGCGTACACGCAGCTCGGCCAAAGCAGTTCCTCCTCCCCTGAGCTAGTACAGAAGACACCGGCCCGGCCCCCGGCCCTGCTAACCTCTGTCCTAGTACAGGAAACCGGGAGGAGCAGTCGTGGCGCAGCTCACACCGCCGTACGCGCGGATCGCGGCCGATCTGCGGCGCCGCATCGCCGAGGGGGAGTTCGCCCCCGGCGACCGGGTGCCCTCGACCCGGCAGCTCGCCCGCGAGTGGAACGTCGCCCTGGCCACCGCGACCAGGGCGCTGACCGCACTGCGCCAGGAAGGACTCGTGCGGGCCCGGCCGCGGGTGGGCACGGTGGTCGCCCCGCGGAGCCGCCGCCCCCCGTCGGCCGACTACTCCGCACCCTCCGCGGATCCGGCAGCCGCGGCCGGCGGCGCGGCGGGTGGCCGGCCGCGTGCCGACCGGGAGCTGTCCCAGGAACGGGTCGTCGGCGTGGCGGTCGGCATCGCCGACGCCGAGGGGCTCGCCGCACTGAACATGCGGAGCGTCGCGGCCCGGCTGGGCGCGGCGACGATGGCGGCCTACCGCTATGTGCACAGCAAGGACGAGCTGGTCCTGCTGATGGCGGACACCGTCTTCGGCGAACTGCGGCTGCCCCCGCACCCCGCGGCCGGGCCGGCGCCCGAGGGCTGGCGGGCCCGGCTGGAGCTGGGCGCCCGGGCCCTGTGGCGCGTGCACCGGGACCACCCCTGGCTGGCGCAGATCGGCCCGCTCACCCGTCCGCTGCTGCTGCCCAACCTGCTGACGTACTCGGAATGGATGCTCGGCACCCTGGACGGCTGCGGACTCGCCCCGGCGACCGCGCTCGATCTGAACGCCCTGCTCTACAGCCATGTCCTGGGGCTGGCCCTCCAGCGCGAGCGGGAGACCGCCGCCGAGAGCAGCACCGGTCTGACGGAGGACGCCTGGATGGCGCAGCAGGCGGCCACCCTCGCGTCACTGACGGCCTCCGGGGCCTATCCGACGTTCACGCGCCTCCTCGACTCGCTCGGGGACGACGGCTACGACCTGCGTCTGGACGGGCTCTTCGAGACCGGGCTCGCCGCCATGCTCGACGGCGTGTCCCGGCTCGTCGAGGGGCGGTAATCCGTTCGCGCCCGCTCCCGGGCTTCGGCACCCTTGGTCCATGGAAGCCGACATCTGGCCGCTGTACGGGCTCCGGCTGGCAACTCCGCGCCTGGAGCTGCGCCTTCCGGACGACCGGACCCTCGCCGAGCTGGCGCGGCTCGCCTCCGGGGGTGTGCACGAGGACTCCGAGATGCCCTTCAGCGTCCCGTGGACCGCCGCGCCTCCCGCCGACCGCGCCCGCGGCTGCTTCCAGCACGTTCTGGGCACCATCGCGGGCTGGCGGCCGGCAGAGTGGACGCTGAGCCTCGCCGTCCTGCACGGCGGCCGGGTGATCGGACGGCAGGATCTGAGCGGCACCGACTTCGCCGTCGTACGGGAGACGCACACCGGCTCCTGGCTGGGCGTGGCGCACCAGGGCCGGGGTTTCGGCACCGAGATGCGCGCAGCGGCGCTGCATCTGGCGTTCGACGGGCTCGGAGCGCGCAGCAGCCTCTCGGCCGCGATGACGGACAATCCGCGCTCGCGGCGGGTTTCGGAGAAGCTGGGCTACCGGCCGGACGGTCTGCTGACCGAGTCCGTGCAGGGCCGGGCCCGCACTCTCGAACGGCTCCGGCTGGACCGGGCCGGCTGGGAGGCGCACCGCGCGGTACCGGTGGAGACCGCGGGACTCGGAGCCGCCGCTCTGGCACTCTTCGGAGTCCGCGCGCCGGGCGCGCCGGACGCGGACGCAGCAGGACCGGACGAACCCCCGAGGGAGAGGACCGCGTCATGACCACACCGGGCAAGGGACACACGATCACCGTCGAGGAGGGTTCCGAACGCGTGCGCGTCGTCACCCGCGACGGCCGGGTGCTGGCGGAGAGCAGCCGGCCGCTGCTGCTGCGCGAGACCGGCTATCCGGTGCGGTACTACCTGCCGCCCGAGGACGTCCGCACCGATCTGCTCGCGCCGTCCGACACCCGCACCCGCTGCCCCTTCAAGGGCACCGCGGCGTACTGGTCGCTGGCCGACGGTACGGCCCAGGACGTCGCCTGGTCCTACCCCGAACCCGACGACCAGGTGGCGGCCGTCGAGAAGCACCTCTGCTTCCCGGACGTCCAGGTGAGCTGACGGCGCCGGCCGATGCGGGCTGAGAACCGGAGCCCGGACAGCCGGAAGGGCGGGCACCCCGTGGGATGCCCGCCCTTCCGCCGCCCTCGGCGGGCGGTGGTGGTGCCTGTGTGCGGCTCGGACTCAGAAGTCCATGCCGCCCATGCCACCGGCGGCAGCCGCGTCGGCGCCGGCGGCGGCCTTCTCCGGCTTGTCGGCGATGACGGCCTCGGTGGTGAGGAAGAGCGCCGCGATGGAGGCGGCGTTCTGCAGCGCGGAGCGCGTCACCTTGGCCGGGTCGAGGATGCCCTCGGCGATCATGTCGACGTACTCGCCGGTCGCCGCGTTCAGACCGTGGCCCGGGGTCAGGTTGCGCACCTTCTCCACGATGACGCCGCCCTCGAGGCCGGCGTTGACCGCGATCTGCTTGAGCGGGGCTTCCAGCGCCAGCTTGACGGCGGCGGCACCGGTGGCCTCGTCGCCCGCCAGGTCCAGCTTCTCGAAGACCGAGGAAGCCTGCAGCAGGGCGACGCCACCGCCGGCGACGATGCCCTCCTCGACGGCCGCCTTCGCGTTGCGAACGGCGTCCTCGATGCGGTGCTTGCGCTCCTTGAGCTCGACCTCGGTGGCGGCACCGGCCTTGATGACGGCCACGCCGCCGGCCAGCTTCGCCAGCCGCTCCTGGAGCTTCTCGCGGTCGTAGTCCGAGTCGCTGTTCTCGATCTCGGCGCGGATCTGGTTGACCCGGCCGGCGACCTGGTCGCTGTCGCCCGCACCGTCGACGATGGTGGTCTCGTCCTTGGTGATCTGGACCTTGCGCGCCCGGCCCAACAGGTCGAGGCCCGCGTTCTCCAGCTTGAGGCCGACCTCCTCGGAGATGACCTGACCGCCGGTGAGGATGGCGATGTCGTTGAGCATCGCCTTGCGGCGGTCGCCGAAGCCCGGAGCCTTGACGGCGACGGACTTGAAGGTGCCGCGGATCTTGTTGACGACCAGCGTGGACAGGGCCTCGCCCTCGACGTCCTCCGCGATGATCAGCAGCGGCTTGCCCGACTGCATGACCTTCTCCAGCAGCGGAAGGAGGTCCTTCACGTTGCTGATCTTGGAGTTGACGATGAGGATGTAGGGGTCCTCGAGCTCCGCCTCCATGCGCTCCATGTCGGTGGCGAAGTAGGCGGAGATGTAGCCCTTGTCGAAGCGCATGCCCTCGGTGAGCTCAAGCTCGAGCCCGAAGGTCTGCGACTCCTCGACGGTGATGACGCCTTCCTTGCCGACCTTGTCCATGGCCTCGGCGATCAGCTCACCGATCTGGGTGTCGGCCGCGGAGATGGAGGCGGTGGAGGCGATCTGCTCCTTGGTCTCCACGTCCTTCGCCTGCTCCAGCAGAGCGGCGGAGACAGCCTCGGTGGCCTGCTCGATACCGCGCTTGAGGGCCATCGGGTTGGCACCCGCGGCGACGTTGCGCAGACCCTCGCGGACCAGCGCCTGGGCGAGCACGGTGGCGGTCGTCGTGCCGTCACCGGCGACGTCGTCCGTCTTCTTGGCGACCTCCTTGACCAGCTCGGCGCCGATCTTCTCGTAGGAGTCCTCGAGCTCGATCTCCTTGGCGATGGAGACACCGTCGTTGGTGATCGTGGGGGCGCCCCACTTCTTCTCCAGAACGACGTTGCGGCCCTTGGGGCCGAGCGTGACCTTGACGGCGTCGGCAAGCTGGTTCATGCCACGCTCAAGACCGCGCCGCGCCTCCTCGTCAAAGGCGATGATCTTGGCCATGTGGGTTGGTCCTCCCTGGCTTCCCCCATGCGTCGAGCGCAAGAGGAGGGTTGGATTTCTCCGGACCGCGTGGCGCCCGCGACGGACGGCCTGAGACCCGGTGGTTCCTTCCCCACCCGGCTGCGGCCTCACCGACCCGGTCCTTCTTTGTCACTCTCACTCGCAGAGTGCTAACCCAATGATTAGCACTCGGGCATGGAGAGTGCAAGCGACGCCGGAGGCGTCTCCGTGCGGGGCGGTGGTCGGTGGGGGTGCCCCCGGCCGGAGGCCGGGGGAGGGAGGGCGCAAGCGACCGCGTGGGCGTGCCGGGCGGGCGGCGGAGCCACTCCGGACCCGGGAAGCGGAACCCTGGTGCAGACCCGGGACCCGGGACCCAGAACCCGGGGGGGGGACGAGTCCCGGCGGACGGCGGACGGCGGACGGCGGACACGAGGGACAGCGGGCAGCGGCAGCGGGCAGCAGGCGCGGACAGCGGGCAGCAGACAGCGGAGAAGGGGCCGCACCTCGGGCGCGACCCCTTCTCCGCTGTGTCTGCAGCTCTGCGCAGTCCGGCGACACTCAGCCGGTCACGCGGACCATGTCCGCCTGCGGCCCCTTCTGACCCTGCGAAATCTCGAACTCGACCCGCTGCCCTTCGTCGAGAGTGCGGTAACCGTCCATCTGGATCGCGCTGTAGTGGACGAACACGTCCGCACCACCGTCGACCGCGATGAAGCCGTACCCCTTCTCCGCGTTGAACCACTTGACGGTGCCCTGAGCCATTCCTAACTCCCCTATTACTGGCCCTTGCGCGAGCCCGCACTTCGCGAACCCGGGTCAGACCTCACCCCCATGAGCAAGCGGGGGCGTGCGCCGGAACGCGTCGACCGCCGCTGAATGTATCTGCACGGACGCCCTGTGCAACAGGTCAATCGGACGAGAATTCTGGGCACGGCTGATCGGAAATAAGCCTCAACTGGGCCTGAAGCAGGGCAAGTCGGGCCAGACATTTGGAGTCTTCGCGACAATTACCGTCCGGTTTTCGACCGTAACTTGTCCCGTTGTCGTCGCGGCGCTGTCCCGTCCTCGGCCGTGCCCGCCGCGGACTTGCGCGGCGGTCGGCGGGTGCCGGGTGGGGGGAACTCCCGTCACTCTACCGCCTCCCGGAACACGGAATCGCCCCCTCCGTTTCTCTTCGGAGGGGGCGATTCCACGAGGTGAGCCCTGCCGGCGAGCGGTGGCCCGGGACCGCGCGGACCGGCGGTGGTCCGGCCGGGTACCGACCGGTCCGAACCGGGCGCGCGGGCGACCGGTCAGCCGCCGGCGACCGCCGGGATGATGGAGACACCGGTGCCGTCCGGGGTGGGGGTCTGCAGACCCTGTTCGAAGCGGACGTCGTCGTCGTTGACGTAGACGTTGACGAAGCGGCGCAGCTTCCCGGCGTCGTCCAGGACGCGGGCGGAGATGCCCGTGTGGTTCTTCTCCAGGTCCGCCAGCACCTCGGCGAGAGTCCCGCCCTCGGCGCTGACCTCGGCCTGGCCGCCCGTGTAGGTGCGGAGGATGGTGGGGATCCGGACGTTGACGCTCATGTCGATCTTCCTCACGTATCGGGGGACGCGTCCCAGGGGCCCGCTCGGCACTCCCGATGCGGAACACCGGGCAAACACCGGGGGGCGGATTTCAGCCGTTCGAGGCGCTGCGGGCCTGCGGGGCCCGCGGCCCTCCGAGACACCGCGGTGGCTTCCGGGGCACGGTGCCCCGGAAGACCCCCGGTCGGGCCGTCAGGCCAGACCGGCCTCGCGGAAGGCGGCCAGGTTGGGGCGGATCACGGCGGTGGGCCGCGCCGTGGCGGCCACGGCATCGAGGGTCTTGAGTCCGTCGCCGGTGTTCAGGACGACCGTCGTGAGCGTCGGGTCGATGGCACCGGACTCGATCAGCTTGCGGGTCACGCCCAGCGTGACGCCGCCGGCCGTCTCCGCGAACACCCCTTCGGTCCGGGCGAGCAGCGCGATCGACTCCACGATCTCGGCGTCGTCCACGTCGTCGACGGCGCCGCCCGTGCGCGTGCAGATGTCGACCACGTACGGCCCGTCCGCCGGGTCCCCGATGGCCAGGGACTTGGCGATGGTGTCCGGCTGCTTGACCGGCCGGACGGCACCGGTGCCGTCCTTGTACGCACGGGACACCGGCGAGCAGCCCTCGGCCTGCGCGGCGTAGATGCGGTACGGCTTGTCCTCGACGAGCCCGAGCCGGATCAGCTCCCGCAGCCCCTTGTCGATCTTCACGAGCTGGCAGCCGGAGGCGACGGGGATGACGAGCTGGTCGGGCAGCCGCCAGCCGAGCTGCTCGCAGATCTCGTACGCCAGCGACTTCGATCCCTCGGCGTAGAACGGCCGCAGGTTGACGTTGGTGAAGCCCCACCCCTCGCCCAGCGGGTCGCCGATGAGCTCGGAGCAGAAGCGGTTCACGTCGTCGTAGGTGCCGTCGATCGCGACGAGTTCGCCCCCGTAGATCGCGGCCATCACCACCTTGGACTGCTCCAGCCCGTCCGGGATGAACACGCACGAGCGCAGTCCGGCCCGGGCGGCGGCGGCACCCACCGCGCCGGCCAGGTTGCCGGTGGAGGAGCAGGAGAGGGTGCTGAACCCGAAGGCGCGCGCCGCCTCCAGGGCGATGGCGACCGGGCGGTCCTTGAAGGAGTGGGTCGGGTTCCCGGAGTCGTCCTTGACGTAGAGGCCGCCGGTCACGCCCAGTTCGGCGGCGAGCCGGTCGGCCTTCACCAGCTGGGTGAGACCGGGGTTCAGGTTCGGCTTCCCGGCGACGTCGGCCGGCACCGGCAGCAGCGGCGCGTAGCGCCACATCGAGGCGGGCCCGGCGGCGATGCGCCGCCGCAGCTCCTCCGGATCGCCGGAGGGCAGCTCGTAGGCCACTTCCAGCGGGCCGAAACACTCCAGGCACACGAAGCTGGGGCCCAGCTCGGTGCGGGTGCCGCACTCCCGGCAGGAGAGGGCCACTGCGGCGCCGAGGTCGTAAGGGGGGCTTCCGGCGGTGCCGGTGGAGGTGGTGCTGTTCGCTGCAACTGTCTGCACAGCCATGGAGGCGAGGCCCTTTCTCCTCATCTTCCCCGTGGCGTATCTCGTCACGGGCCGGAATTGGCACCGTCCCCACGAGGCGGTCTCGCCTTTGAGTCCGCGTACGCGCGGATCGCGGGATGGTTGCCGGGGCTTCAACGGGCCGTTCCCTCTGCCCCTCTGGATGAGCTGCACTATGGCTACGGGCGGCCGAGAGCCGCCCGGGCGTTTGTGTCGCGGCGCCCCCGAGATGCGGAGGTCACCTGCGCTGTTCAAGACTGTAACCGACGGCGGTCACGCTTGAGGGGGACGTCCGAACCGCGAGATGGATCTTCCACCGCTCGTCGTCCCCGGTCCGGGGCGGCAACGGCACCTCCGGGCGCTCCTCGGCACCCGCCCGGACCCGCCCGACCGGACCGGCCGGCCGACCGCCCGACCACCCGACCACCCGACCAGCCCGACCCGGAGCCGACCGGACCGACCACGGATCCGACCGACCGGACCGACCACAGGAAGGCGCGCACGTGCTCGACGAAGTGGGCCGCTGGCTGCGGCGCCGTTCCTGGCGCGTCGCGGACCGGCCGCTGGAGGACCTGCTGGCGGTCAAGCGCCGCACCGGCACCACCGTCAGCGTGGTGCTGCCCGCGCTCGACGAGGAGGCCACCGTCGGCGACATCGTCTCGGTGATCCGCCGCGAGCTGGCCACACCGCACCCCGGCACCGGGACCGCGCTGGTGGACGAACTGATCGTGATGAACTCCGGCTCCACCGACCGGACCGCCGAGGTCGCCGCGGCCGCCGGGGCCGAGGTGGTCCACCGGGACGAGGTGCTGCCCAGGCTGCCGCCCCGCCCCGGCAAGGGCGAGGTGCTGTGGCGTTCCCTGCTGGCGACCAGCGGCGACATCGTCTGCTTCGTCGACGCCGATCTGCGCGAGTTCTCGCCGGACTTCGTCACCGGCATCGTCGGGCCGCTGCTGACCGAACCGGACGTGCACCTGGTCAAGGCGATGTACGACCGCCCGCTGCGGGACAGCCCGGCGGGTGGCGGGCGGGTGACCGAGCTGGTGGCGCGTCCGCTGCTGAATCTGCACTGGCCCCGGCTGGCCGGTCTCGTCCAGCCGCTCGGCGGCGAGTACGCGGCCCGCCGTTCGCTGCTGGAGCGGCTGCCGTTCCCGGTGGGCTACGGGGTGGAGCTGGCGCTGCTGGTCGACACGCTGGAGCTGGTGGGGCTGGACGCACTGGCCCAGGTCGACGTGGGGGTCCGGCGGCACCGCAACCAGGACGGGCAGGCGCTCGGCCGGATGGCGACCGCCATCCACGCGGCGGCCGAGCGCCGCATCGCGCGGGGCCCGGCGACGGTGGACGGCGCGCGCGGCGGGACCGAGGCGCTGTCGGGCGGCACGGCGCTGACCCAGTTCGAGCGGGACGCGTCGGGGTGCTTCGTCCCCCGCGGCCACCTGGTGGATGTGGAGGAGCGCCCGCCGATGTGCACCGTGCCCGAGTACGGGCAGCGGATGGCGGCCTGAGCGGCCCGGAGGTACCCCTGTCCGTGTTCGGGGGCCGACGGGCACGTTTGAGCGGTTTCGGGGGTGGCTAGGCTCAGCGGCATGGTCGCTGGAGGAACACCGCCCGGAGCAGCACCGCAGGGAGCAGCACCGCAGGGAGCAGCACCCCAGGGAGCGGGGGAAGCGCCCGGAGTGCGGGAGGCGGGGGGAGGCCCGGCCCGGGTGCTGGTGGCGTCCAACCGCGGCCCGGTGTCCTACACGCGCGCCGAGGACGGCACGCTCTCCGCCAGGCGCGGCGGCGGCGGGCTGGTCTCCGGGCTGTCGGCCATCGGCCCGGAGGCGGACGCGCTGTGGGTGTGCGCCGCGCTCGGCGACGGGGACCGCGAGGCTGCCCGGTCGGCGCGGGGACGGCTGGACACCGGGGACACCGGGGGGCAGCCGGTGCGGATGCTGGACATCCCGGCCGGCACCTTCGAGGCGGCCTACCACGGCATCGCCAACTCCGTACTGTGGTTCACCCATCACATGCTGTACCACACACCGCTGGAGCCGGTCTTCGACGAGGACTTCAGCGGCCAGTGGGCCGGGTACGAGGCGTACAACGCCGCTTTCGCGGACGCGCTGGCGCAGGAGGCCGACGACGGTGCCGCCGTCCTGGTGCAGGACTACCACCTCGCGCTGGTGCCCGGCATGCTCCGCGCACGCCGCCCCGACCTGCGGATCGGCCACTTCTCGCACACGCCGTGGGCGCCCGCCGACTACTTCCGGCTGCTCCCGGACGACGTCGCCGCGCAGGTGCTGCGCGGCATGCTCGGCGCCGACCGCACCGCGTTCCTGACCGCGCGCTGGGCCCGGCTGTTCGCCGAGTGCTGTGCGCGGGTGCTGGGTGCCACGGTGGCGGGCGGCGGCTTCCCGGGGGCGGACGCCCCGGGCCGGGACTCCGCGCCGCCGGGCACCTCGGCGGATGACTCCGCGCCGGAGGACTTCTCGCTGACGGTGACCTTCGAGGGCCGTACGACGCGTATCGGGGTGCATCCGCTGGGTGCGGACGGCGACTTCCTGCGCGAGCGGGCGCACCGGAGCGACGTCGCGGACCGGCTGGCGCAGTTGCGCGACCAGGTGGGCACGGACCCCGAGGGGAGCCCGCGCCGGGTCCTGGTCCGGGTGGACCGCACCGAGCTGTCCAAGAACATCGTCCGGGGCCTGTACGCCTACCGGCGGCTGCTGGCCGACCACCCCGAGTGGCGCGAGCGCGTCGTCCACCTGGCGTTCGCCTACCCGTCGCGGCAGGACCTCGCCGTCTACCGGGACTACACGGCCGAGGTGGGCCGGGTCGCCGAGGAGATCAACCGGGAGTTCGGCACCGGCGGCTGGACGCCGGTGGTGCTGCATGTGAAGGACGACTTCGCGAGGTCGCTGGCGGCCTACCGGATGGCGGACGTCGCGCTGGTGAACCCGGTACGGGACGGCATGAACCTGGTGGCCAAGGAGGTCCCCGTGGTCTCGGACGCGGGCTGCTCGCTGGTGCTCTCCCGGGAGGCGGGCGCCCATGCGGAGCTGGCGTCCGACGTGCTGTCCGTGAACCCGTTCGACGTGCGGGAGACGGCGGCCGCCCTGCGCACCGCGCTGGGGGCGGACCCGGCCGACCGCGCGGAGCGGACCCGCCGACTGGCCGCGACGGCCACCTCCCGGCCGCCGGCCCGCTGGTTCCTCGACCAGTTGGAGGCACTGCCCGGCTGACCCAGCCCCGCGCGGCCGGCTCACCCGGGCCCGCGCGGTGCCGGCCGGACGGTGCCGGCCGGGCGGCGTCCGCGGGTCAGTGCGGCGGCTGGATTCCGTCCGCCAACGCCCGCAGCCAGGCCACCAGTCCGGCCGGGCCCGGGACCCGGACGTCCGCTCCGTCGCGGAGTTCGGGAACCGCCTCGGCCGCCGCCTCGGGCGCGCTGTAGAGCAGCAGTCCCGGTACGCCCTCGGCGCGCAGGGCCGTGACAGCGGCGTAGGCGGGCAGGTCGCCGCGGTCGTCACCGGCGTAGACGACGGCGGTGGCGGAGCGCTCGCGGACGAAGCCGGTGAGTGCCGCACCCTTGTCGGCTCCCGGCGGCCGGAGTTCGAGCACCATGCGGCCCGGCTCCACCACGAGTCCGTGCCGTTCGGCCAGCGCGTACAGCGGCTCCCGCAGCCGGTCGAGAGCCGCGTCGGGCGAGGCGGCGCGCCGGGTGTGCACGGCGAGTGCCCGGCCCTTGTCCTCCGTCCAGGTGCCCTCCGGTGCTTCGGACGCCCGCAGCAGCCCGGGGAGTTCGGCCCGTACCGCGGCCACTCCGGCGGGTGGTTCGGGGGCGCGGACGACCGGGTCCGCCGCGTCCCACCGTTCGGCCCCGTAGCCGCCCAGGACGGTGAGCCCCTCCAGTCCGGCGGCGCCTTCCAGGCCGCCGTACCGTACGGCTTCCGCCGCCGGGCGGCCGGTGATCACGGCGACGCCGGCCAGTCGCGGGGCGAGCCGCGCCAGCACGGGGACCGCCTCGGGGTGCGCCCGGGCGTCCCGCGGATCGCCGACGATGGGCGCGAGGGTGCCGTCGAAGTCGAGCGCGAGCGCGGTGCGCGCGGGGTCGGCGCGGACGGCGGCGAGCCCGGCGCGCCCCGCCTCCGTCTCGGGTTCGGGCAGCGGGGGATGCGCGGAGAGCGGCGGAAGCGACATGTTCGCACCCTAGCGAGCGGGCGGGTGCCGGACCCGCCGGTCCGCCGGGATGCCGGGATGCCGGTCCGCCGGGAGGCGCGGGCCCCGGGACCAGGGGTCCGCCGGGGTCCGGGGCCGGGTCTAGTGGGTGCGGTCCCGGGCGGCCTGCCGGAGGCGCCGCAGGCGGTTGACCGTCACCGGAGCGTGCCGGGCCGCGCGGGGGTCGTCGAGCAGCGCGTTGAGGTACTGGTAGTAGCGCACGGGCGACATCCCCAACTGCTCCCGCACGGCGCGCTCCTTCTCGCCGGAGGAGGGCCGGCCGCGGGCCGCGAAGGCGAGCACCGCGCGGTCCTCCGCGGAGAGGTCGCCCGCTGCCGGGTCCGCCGCGCCGCCGGGAGCCTCCCCGACGGCGTCCGCAGCCGCGTCCGCGGCAGCGCCGGCAGGCCGGTCCGCCGTACCGGGTTCGTCCGTCCCGCCGTCCGCGCCGCCGCTGTCCCGCTCGTCCTCCGTACCGCTCACGCTTCCACCGTACGTGCCGGAGCAGCCGCCGCGGCCGCGCGGGAGGGGCGCCCGGCGCCGGCAGGGGCCGCCCGGCGCCGAGCGAGCGGCGCCCGGGCGCCCGCAGCCACGCCCGGCGTCAGGAGGGCTTCGCCTCCTCCTCGGCTTCCGCCTTGCGCTGGAGTTCGGTGAGCACGGCCTTCGGGTCGCCGCCCTTGACGGCGGCCTGGCCGATGGACTTCTTGATGGTCGCGTTGGTACTCGCCCAGGAGACCTTGCCCACCGGGTAGAACTCGGCGCCGGCGAGCTGGTCGAGGAAGGGCCAGAGCTTCTTCTGCTCCTTGTCCTTGCGCATCTTCTCGGAGGCGCTGGTGGTGACGGGCAGCAGTCCGTACTGGGAGACGAAGGAGTAGTGGTTCTTCGTCTCGAAGACGAAGGCGAGGAACTTGCCGCATGCCTCGCGGTGGCCGTGCTTCTTGAACGCCATCATCCAGTCGGCGACGCCGAGGGTGCCCTCGGCGGGGCCCTTGCTGCCGGGCAGCTTGCCGGTGCCGTAGGAGATGTCCTTCTTGTCGGCCTGCTGCATCAGGGTGGGGTGCCCGTTGAGGATGCCGACGTCGCCTTCGGTGAACGCGTCGAACAGCTTCTGCCGGTCGGTGCGCTGGGGGCTGGGTTCGGTGTAGCCGGGCGTGACGAGGTTGTCGCGCAGCCACTGGAACGTCTCGATGTTCTCGGGGGAGTTGATGGTGTAGTTGCCCACGCTGTCGACGTAGGCGCCGCCGTTGCCGAGCATCCACATCAGGGACTCGCCCTGCGCCTCCTCGGGGCCGAGCGGCAGCCCGTAGGGGATCCGCACCCCGGCGGACTTCAGGGCGCGGGCCGCCGACTTGAGCTCCTGCCAGCTCTCCGGCGGCTTGTCGGGGTCGAGTCCGGCCTTCTCGAAGAGGTCCTTGTTGTAGAAGAGCACCCGGGTGCTGGCGACGAACGGCAGTCCGTACTGGACGCGGCGCACCTCACCGGCCTCGGCGAGGGAGACGAGGAACTCGGCCTGCGCGGGGATCGGGAGCAGTTCGCTGACCTTGTAGAGCTTTCCCTCGTCGGCCCAGTCGGCGTACGAGTCGACCTGGGCGATGTCCGGCGGGTCGCCCTTGTCGACCATTTCGGTGAGCTTCTTGCCGATGTCGTTCCAACTGTGCACGGTGACATCGACTTTGATGTCGGGGTTCTTCTTGGTGAAGGCCTCGGCGAGCTTCTGCCAGTAGATCTTGGAGCTGTTCTCGGCGCCGGGGTTGCCGTAGTCGGCGGCGACGAGCTTCAGCGTCACCTCGCCCGATCCGGGGCCGCCGCCGCAGCCGGACAGTGCGGTCATACCGGCCGCCCCGGCCACACCTGTCGCGGCCATACCCAGGAATCGACGCCGTTCCATCTTCTCCATACCCCTCAGCCCTGCGAACCCTCAGAACATACTGCGAGCCCCGTGCGTGCCTCAGCTCCCCCTGGCACCACCAGCCCCGGCCCGTCCGCCCGGAGTCTCCCTCCATGAAGGCCCGAGCGTCCACCGAAACCGGATACCAGTACGGAATCAGGTTGGCTTCCATTCGGATCACGAAAGAAGTCCGGATGCGGACGAACCGCTCGCCGTGCCGCACGGAACGCCCGGCAACGGGAAGAAGCCCCCGGAGTGGACTAGACCTTTACACTCCTCACACGGGACACTGTCCTGCGTGAGTACCCGTGACAAGGCCCCCCGTGCGTCCGCGGCAGCCGACGCCTCCCGGACGCAGACCCGGGAAGCGCCCCCCGTGCAGTACGTCATCGCTCTCGACGTCGGCGGCACCGGGATGAAGGCCGCCCTCATCGGCACCGGCAACGAACTGCTGCACGAGGCGCGTCGGGCCACCGGCCGGGACCGCGGCCCCGAAGCGGTGGTGGCGGGGATCCTCGACTTCGCCGCCGAACTGCGCGCCGAGGGCGTACGGCAGTACGGCACCGAACCCTCCGCCGCCGGCGTCGCCGTCCCCGGCACCATCGACGAGGAGCACGGCATCGCCGTCTTCTCCGCGAACCTCGGCTGGCGCGACGTGCCGATGCGCGCGCTGCTGAGCGAACGGCTCGGCCGGGGACGGGACACCCGGCTGCCGCCGCTGCCGGTCGCACTCGGCCACGACGTGCGCACCGGCGGGCTCGCGGAGGGCCGCATCGGCGCCGGGGACGGGGTGGACCGCTACCTCTTCGTCCCGCTGGGAACCGGCATCGCGGGCGCCATCGGCATCGGGGACCGGGTCGAACCCGGGGCACACGGCAGTGCGGGCGAGATCGGCCACATCGTCGTACGGCCCGACGGCCCGCCCTGCGGCTGCGGCCAGCGCGGCTGCCTGGAACGCCTCGCCTCGGCGTCCGCGGTCGGCGCGGCCTGGGCGGCGGCCTGCGGCGACCCGGAGGCGACGGCCGCCGACGCCGCCGCGGCCGTGGCCGCGGGCGACCCGCGCGCCCGACAGGTGTGGGCCGACGCCGTCGATGCGCTGGCCACCGGCCTGGTCACGGGACTCACGCTGCTCGACCCCCGCACACTGATCATCGGCGGCGGCCTCGCCGAGGCGGGCGACACCCTCTTCGTTCCGCTCCGGGAGGCGGTGCGCGAGAAGGTCACATTCCAGCCACTCCCGACCATTGTGCCCGCGGCCCTCGGAGACGCCGCGGGCTGCCTGGGCGCGGGTCTCCTCGCCTGGGACCTACTCTCCGCGGAGGTTGCGAGCCGATGAGCAAGCGAACGGTGCTGACCGGTGCCCGGGTGGTGGTACCCGAAGGGGTACGCGAGAACGGCAGCGTGGTGGTCGAGGGCCGCACCCTCGCCGGCATCGGTCCCGGAGGGCCCGCCGGTGCGGACGCGCCGGGCACGCCCGCACCGGCCGCGGAGACCCTCGACCTGGGCGGGCACTGGATCGTGCCCGGCTTCGTCGACCTCCATGTGCACGGCGGCGGCGGCGCCTCCTTCTCGGCGGGCAGCCAGGAGGAGTCGCTGACCGCCATCCGGACCCACCGCGCGCACGGCACCACCACCATGGCGGCCTCCACGGTCACCGGGGACCTGGACGACCTGTGCCGGCAGGCGGCCTCGCTGAGCGAACTCGCCGAACAGGGCGACCTGGCCGGCGTCCACTTCGAGGGCCCCTTCATCTCCTGCAACCGGCGCGGCGCGCACGACGAGTCCCTGCTGCGCGACCCCGACCCCGGCGACGTGCGCAAGCTCCTGGACGCGGCACGCGGCCGGGCCGTGATGATGACGCTCGCCCCCGAACGCCCCGGCGGACTGGACTCGGTGCGGCTGCTCGCCGACAGCGGCGTGATCGCCGCGATCGGCCACACCGACGGCGACTACGAGGGCACCCGGGAAGCCGTCGACGCCGGCGCCACCGTCGCCACCCACCTGTTCAACGCCATGCCTCCGCTGGGCCACCGGCAGCCGGGGCCGATCGCCGCGCTGCTGGAGGACGACCGCGTCACGGTCGAACTGATCAACGACGGCACCCATCTGCACCCCGCCGTGCTGGGGCTGGCGTTCGAGGCCGCGGGTCCGGGCCGGGTCGCCTTCATCACCGACGCGATGGGCGCGGCGGGCATGGGCGACGGACGCTACCCGCTCGGCGGTCTGGAGGTCGTGGTGCGCGACGGCGTGGCCCGGCTGGTGGAGGGCGACTCCATCGCCGGTTCCACCCTGACGCTCGATCAGGCGTTCAAGCGCGCGGTCACCGTCGACCGGCTGCCGGTCGCCGACGCCGTCCAGGCGCTGTCGGCCAACCCGGCGCGGCTGCTGGGGGTCGCCGACCGGACGGGCTCGCTGGAGCCCGGGAAGCTGGCCGACCTGGTGGTGCTGGACGAGGAGTTCACCCTCACCGGAGTCATGCGCCAGGGCACCTGGATCGTCCGCCCGCCCCGTTGAGCCGAACCGCGCGTCACCCCGCGCGGGTTCCCGGGGGCATCTCCCGCCCATAGGCTGGGTGAGGCATGATCGCTCGCGCGGTCGCGGCAGGCCGCGGGCCGCGCAGGGCCCGCGCGTGCCGCGCCCGGCGGAAGTGTCGTCTGCCCTGGGTTGTATGTCATGAATCGTCGTAGGACGGGTGAGGGTGGTGCGCGCGGATGATCCTGACCGTCACGCTCAATGCCGCGCTCGACCTCACCTACCGAGTGCCCCACCTCGTGCCGCACGCCTCGCACCGGGTGCGGCAGGTGACCGAGCGCCCCGGCGGCAAGGGGCTGAACGTCGCCCGGGTGCTCGGGGCGCTCGGCTTCCGGACGACCGTCACCGGCTTCGTCGGCGGTGAGACGGGCCGCACGCTGCGGACCCTGCTCGCCGCGGACGGCGACCCCGGAAGCGGCGGAGGCGACCACGGCCCCGCAGCCGCCGGAAGCGGCGGGGGAAGCGCCGGGGGAAGCGCCGCCGTCACCGACGCGCTGGTCGAGGTCGCCGGGGCCACCCGGCGCACCGTCGGCGTCGTCGACGAGAGCTCCGGCGACACCACCCAGCTCAACGAGCCCGGACCGCACATCTCGCCGGAGGAGTGGGAGGGCTTCCTGGCCGCCTACCGCCGCCTGCTGGAACAGGGCGTCGAGGCCGTGGCCCTGTGCGGCAGCCTGCCCCCGGGCGTCCCCGTCGGCGCCTACGCGACCCTCGTGCGCGAGGCGCGCACGGCCCGGATCCCGGTCCTGCTGGACACCAGCGGGGAACCGCTGCGCCGCGGCCTGGCCGCCCGCCCCGACCTCGTCAAACCCAACGCGGACGAACTCGCCGGGATCACCGGCACCGCCGAACCGCTGCGCGCCGCGCGCGCCGCCCAGCGCCGCGGCGCCCGCGCGGTCGCGGCCTCGCTGGGGGCCGACGGGATGCTGCTGGTCACCCGGGACGGCGCCTGGAGCGCCGCCGTCCCGGAACGGCTGGCGGGCAACCCGACCGGCGCCGGGGACTCGGCGGTCGCCGGTCTGCTCTCCGGGCTGGCCGAGGACCTGCCCTGGCCGGAGCGGCTGGCCCGGGCGGTCGCCCTGTCGGCGGCGACGGTGCGCGCTCCGGTGGCGGGCGAGTTCGACGAGCAGACCTACGCCCGGATGCTGCCCTCGGTCCGGGTCCGCGGCGCGGAGACCCCCTGACGGACGGCCCGCCCCCGCGGACGCCCGGCCGTCCCGCCCGCGTGCGGCGCCGGAGCGGTACGCGCCTGGCGGCGGCCGACGGTGCGGCCCGGGAGCGTCAGCCGCCGGCCCGCACCCGGTGCGTCAGCCCTTCCAGCCCTTGGTCAGCCAGACCTGGTCGAGGTTGACCTCGCACTTGTTGCCGTCCTCGCAGGAGATCTTGACCGAGTTCTGGCCCTTCTGGAGCTGGATGTTCGACCAGGTGTTCTGCCAGCCGTGCTCCCAGTCGCCTTCCTTGGCGCCGGAGAAGTTCTTCATCCGCAGCGGCCGGCTCTCCGGCTTGCCGTTGACGGTGAGGGTGGCGTCCGCGTCCTTGCCGGGCACGCCGTAGCGGACGTGCAGGGTGTACTTGCCGCCCTCGGGGATGTCCTTCAGCGCCCAGGTCGCCGAGGACCCGGGCTGGTTCATCCCGCCGACGTACGCGCCGCCCTGGCCCTTCGCACCCGAGACGTCGGTGGCCGCCGTGGCGCCGCCGCCCAGCCGGAGACTGGCCGCGTCCTCCTTCGGCAGCTTCTTCGACGCGGGCTCCTGGTCCTTCCTCTCCTTGTCGCCCTCGTCCTGGCCCTGGCCCTGGTCGTCCTGCTGCGCGCTGCCGGTGTCCCGGGCCTGCGGCTCGTCCGCGTCACCGTCGTCGTTGAAGACGATGGCGGCGCCGATGCCGATCACCACGGCCGCCACCACCGCTATCGCCCCGACCAGCAGACCGGTCCGGTTGCGCCCGCCGCGGCCGGGGCCGCCCTGCTGCCGCGCTGCGGCCCGTCCGCCGGGCATCGTCTCGGGCGCGGCGTAGTGCGGGCTGGGCTGGTGCTGCGGGGGCGCCGGCTGCTGTGCGCCGTAGCCGGGCTGCTGGGGATAGCCGTAGCCGGACTGCTGCTGCGGGTAGCCGTAGCCAGAGCCCTGCTGCGGGTAGCCGTAACCGGAGCCCTGCTGCTGCGGCTGCTGCGCCTGCTGCGGATAGCCGTAGCCGTACTGCCGCTCGCCGACGGCACGGACCTGGTTGTAGGAGCGACGGGGAACGCCGGGCTGCTGTCCGGACGCGGGCTGCTGGGCGCCGCCCTCCTGCCGGTACAGATACGCGAACGGGTCGTCGTCGCCCCCCTCCGGCGCAGCGCCCGTGCCGTTGTTCTCGGCGGTCATCCCCTCACTCCCTACTGCGTCAGGTATCCGGGCGAGCCTACCTCTCCTGGGTGAACCTCTTGGCCCTGTTGCCGGTCGGTCGCCGACCGAATTGCCGACCGATCGCCGACCGGATGTCCCGGGCTGCGCTAGCCCGCCCGGCGCTGTCCCTTGGACCGGGACCGCTTCTCCACATACATGCGCTGGTCAGCGGATTGCAGAACTTCTTCGGCCGTCATTCCGCAGCCTGCCCAGCCGATGCCGAAGCTGGCGCCTACCCGTACCGTCCGGCCGTCAATCTGGATCGGCGGGATGATCGCGTTCCGCAGCCGCACCGCGAGGTCCTGCGCCTCGGCCGGGCCCAGCCCGTCGGCCAGCACCACGAACTCGTCGCCGCCCAGCCGGGCGACCGTGTCGTCGTCCCGGACCCCCGCCTCCAGGCGGCGGGCCACGGCGATGAGCACACCGTCCCCGCAGTGGTGGCCGTAGCGGTCGTTGATGGACTTGAAACCGTCCAGATCGCAGAAGAGGACGGCGAGCCCCTTCTCACCGGGCCCGTCGCCCTTCGGCGGCACCGCGTGCACATGGTACGGATCCGCTCCCCCGTCCGCGGCGGACCCGCCGAATCCGCCGGCGCCCGGGGAGCCCGGCGGACCGCCGGGTGCCACGGCGGTCGCGTACGGAGCGGGGGCCTGCCGACTGCCCGCGGAGTGCGGGCCGGTACCGGGTTCCGTCCCGGCGCCGGGTATTCCTCCCAGACCTTCCAGGTCCCAGAAACCACCCCCCTGCCCGTACAGCCGGCCGGGCCCGCCCTCCGCGTACCCGGAGGGGCCGGCGCCGGGCAGGAAGCTGGACTGGACCGCCGGCCGGTCCGGCCGCGCACACAGCCTGCTGCCCAGCCGCGCCCGCAGCTCGGCGCTGTTCGGCAGCCCGGTGAGCTGGTCGTGGCTGGCGCGGTGCGCGAGCTGGAGCTCGTGCCGCTTGCGCTCCTCGATGTCCTCGACGTGGGTGAGCAGGTAGCGCGGCCCGTCGGCGGTGTCGGCGACCACGGAGTTGCGCAGCGAGACCCAGACGTGGCTGCCGTCCGGGCGGGCCAGCCGCAGCTCGGCCCGGCCGCCCTCGGCCGAGGTGCGCAGCAGGGTGTGGATGTCCTCGGGGTGCACCAGGTCGGAGAAGGAGTACCGGCGCATCGCGGCCGCCGGGCGGCCCAGCAGCCGGCACAGCGCGTCGTTGATCCGCAGCAGCCGCCCGTGCTGGTCCCCGCCCATCTCGGCGACCGCCATCCCGCTGGGCGCGTACTCGAACGCCTGCCGGAAGCTCTCCTCGCTGGCCCGCAACGCCTGCTGCTCGCGCTCCAGCCGCACCAGCGCGCGCTGCATGTTGGACCGCAGCCGCGCGTTGCTGATGGCGATGGCGGCCTGGGAGGCGTACATCTGCAGCGCCTCGCAGCCCCACGCACCGGGGCGCCTGCCGTTGCGCGGGCGGTCGACGGACAGCACCCCCAGCAGCTCGCCGTCGGAGGCGTACAGCGGAGCGAAGAGCCGGTCCATGGGGTGCCAGGCGTCCGGGGTGTCCCGCACCGGTGACGGCGCGTGCCACTCCGGCACCTCGTCGTCGTCCAGGACCCAGCCCTCGGTGTACGGGACGAAGTGCAGCGCCCCCCACTGCCGGCCCAGCGACAGCCGCCGCTCCCAGGCGGTGCGCGACCCGGAGCGGCCCGCCATCATCGCCTCGGCCGCGGCGCTCCCGGCGACGGCGGCCACGACCAGTTCGCCCTCGGCCCGCACCAGGTGGACGGCGGCTATCTCGAAGCCGAGGCCCTCGACCACCCCGTTGGCGACGGTCTGCAGGGTGTCGGCGAGGCTGCGGGCCGTGTTGAGCTGCGCCACGACGTGGTGGAGCTGCCGCAGGCTGGCGAGGCGGACGTAGGGCTCCGACTCGGTTTCCATAGCCCTCCCCCTGAGCCTTGCTCGTCAACTCCAGGTGCTCGTGGCGTCGCTTCCGGGCCTCACTGGCTCAGTGCTTCGGCTGTCTTTCGGCTGCCACCGCCACTGAATCACAGCGAGCTGTTCACTCGGTACACAGGGTCAACAATTAATGCCCTCTGTGACTCAAGTCACAACAGTCAGCGATTAGTTGATTGCGCAACGTGTACCCCCGCAGGACAGCGGTATACGTCGCGTACATCTCGTGCACATTCCCCGCATACTCCGGACGGCCTCGGCCGGTCCTAGTACCCGCCTGGTCCCCGAGTCCGATGCGGGGTCGGGAGAGCGCCCGTTAGCGTAGCCGACGTGTCCCACGCAGTGCAGCAGCAAACGACCCCCGTGTCCCCCGGCCCCACCATGCCCCATGCTGATGGGGTGAGCGACGAGGAGTTCCGCGCGGCGATGGCCCGGCTCGCGTCCGGGGTGGTGCTCGTCACCGCACACGACCCCGAGGAGGGCGTGCGCGGTGAGGACGTCGGCATGACCGCCACCGCGTTCCTGTCCGTCTCGCTCGACCCGCCCCTGGTGCTGGTCAGCGTGCGCGAGGACTCCCGGATGGACGAGCTGCTCTCCCGCCAGAACCACTGGGCCGTCTCCCTGCTCACCGAGGCCCAGCACCAGACCGCCGGTCGCTTCGCAATGAAGGCGCGGCTCAGCGACCGGCTCCTCTTCCAGGAGCTCCCCCACACCCGCGGCCCCGTCAGCGGCGCACCCCTGGTCGACGGCGCACTGGCGGCCGTCGAGTGCCGCACCGAGCAGCGGGTCACCGCGGGCGACCACACCCTGGTCATCGGGCGCGTCCTGGCCACACGGCTCACCCACGGGGAGAGCGGGCCGCTGCTCTACCACAGCGGGCGCTACCGGTCCCTGCGCTGATCCGCGGGCCCGCGGCTCCGAGGCCGCCGTCAGTCCCAGCCGCGGCCCGCCCGGCCCCGCTTCAGATCGCTGTGCTGCTTCTTCTGGCGCAGCCTGCGCTCGTTGATCCCGCGGGGCGTCTTCTTCTTGCGCCGCGGCGGCGGAGGGGGCGCCGTGGCCTCCGCGAGCAGCGCCGTCATCCGCACGGCCGCCGTCTCCCGGTTGCGCCACTGCGAACGGTGCTCACTGGCCCGCACGACCAGCACCGCACCGTCCACCAGCCGGTTCGCGAGCCGCTCCAGCGCACGGCGCTTCCACACCTCGGGCAGCGCCTGGGTGCGCGCCAGGTCGAAGCGCAGCTCCGCCTGGCTGTCGCTGGTGTTCACATGCTGGCCGCCCGGCCCCGACGAGCGGGTGAAGCGCCACGTCAGCTCGGCCTCGGGCAGGGCGACGTCGCCGCGGATGAAGTGGGGACCGGACATGCTCTCCATGGTCCGGCCTCCGGGCGCGGCCGTCATCCGCTTTTCCGGACACCCGCACCGGACCCGGTCCGCGATACCGCTCCGGACGACGCGCCCGGACCGCGCGGGCGGCACCGCGAAGGTAAAGAACGCAAAGTGGCCCGGGAAAGCTGGAACCCGTGCGTCCTCCGGCAGCGTTGTGCAGGGTGTGAGGCGTACGGCCGCGGACCCCGGTGAGGTTCCGTTCCGGCGCCGGTGATTCCCTCGGAGTCACCACCAGAGCCAGACACGACAGAAGGGCACCCCATGGCTGTAAGCCTGTCCAAGGGCGGCAACGTCTCGCTCACCAAGGAGGCACCGGGCCTGACCGCCGTCACGGTCGGCCTCGGCTGGGACGTGCGCACCACCACCGGTACGGACTTCGACCTCGACGCGAGCGCCATCGCGGTGACCGCCGAGGGCAAGGTCTACTCCGACCAGCACTTCATCTTCTTCAACAACAAGGCGACGCCGGACCAGTCGATCGTGCACACCGGTGACAACGTCACCGGTGAGGGCGAGGGCGACGACGAGCAGATCAACGTCAACCTGGCCGCGCTGCCCGCCGAGATCGACAAGATCGTCTTCCCGGTCTCGATCTACGACGCGGAGAGCCGCAGCCAGAACTTCGGCCAGGTGCGGAACGCCTTCATCCGCATCGTCAACCAGACCGGCGGCACCGAGATCGCCCGCTACGACCTGAGCGAGGACGCCGCCACCGAGACCGCCATGGTCTTCGGCGAGCTGTACCGCAACGGCGCGGAGTGGAAGTTCCGCGCGGTCGGCCAGGGCTACGCCTCCGGCCTCGTCGGCATCGCCCAGGACTTCGGCGTCAACGTCTGAGACCCGCGGCCCGCCGCCCGGCACGCCGCACCCCGGCGCACCGGGCATCCGCCCGGTCCCGGGCCCTCCGGAGCCCGGGCCCGTACGGCGGGGACCGACCGGACACCGGCCGGGCACCGGCGGTGGCGCTCCCGGGCACGGGAGCGCCACCGCACGCCCGCACGCCCCGGGCCGGGCAGGAGCCGCCCGGCGCACGACCGGAAACGTCCCGGCGCCGGAACCGCCAGGCCGGAACCGCGCGGCCCGGAACCACCCGGCCCGGAACCGCGCGGCGGCGGGAATCCGGCGGGCGTGACACCATCGCGCCGTGCTCGACATCGGCTATGCCCTCTCCCGCCGCTTCCCCGACCCGCCCCAGACGGACTACCGCACCGCCGACGTGCGGACCCTGCGGCACGATCTGTTCTGCGGCGACATCTACCTCGCCGACACCGACTCCGACCGCGAGCTGTCCACAGCCTGGGGGTGGGTGCCGGTGCTCGACTTCGCCTGGGCGCTCTGCGACATCGCCGAGGAGCTGGACCGCGACCCGCTGGGAAGCCGCTCCCCGGGACCGCACCGCGCCACCCTGGACTTCACCGAGTCCGCGGAACTGCTGTGCTTCACCCGCCGGTTCGGCTGGGTGGAGATCACCGCGGACTGGTCGCCGGACGGGGAGGAACCGCTCTCCTTCTCGCACAGCGCCCTGCGCCGGGAGGCCCGCGACTTCCTGCACGACCTCGTCGCGGACCTCACGGACCTGCACGAGGACCTGGCCGCCAACCCGGCCGTACACGTCCTGACCTCACGCTTCCCCCGGGTGTCCTGACTCCGTGCCCGTGCGCCGGGGCCCTCGCCGCCGCGGCCTCAGGGCTCCACCCGCACTCCGATCCGCGCCGCGAACGCGGGGGCCAGCTCCATCAGCTGCCCCGGGGTGATGGTGGCGCCGGCCAGCCGCTCCACACCCGAGGCGATGTCCAGTTCGGTCGCTCCCCGCAGATCCACGTCCTTGAGCCGCACCTCGCGCAGCTCTGCCCGGCGCACCGTGCAGTCGCGGAAGGTCACCCGCTCCAGCGCGGCACCCGCGAAGTCCGGCTCGTCCAGCACGCAGCCCTCGAACGTCACGTCGGTGAGCGACGCCTGCCGGAGGTTCAGGAAGTCGATCTTCCCACCGGACACCAGCACCCGGTTCAACCGCGCCCCGTGCAGCCGGACACCGCCCAGCCGCGCATCCCGCAGCTCCACGTCACGGAACTCGGCGCCCGCCAGCTCCGTACCGACACCGCGGACTCCCTCCAGCACCGAGTCGATCACCCGGAGCCGTCCCAGCCGGGCCTCGTCCAGCACGCACCGGTACATCCCCACGTCCAGGAAGGTCGCGCCGCCGCCCTCGGCCCCGCTCAGGTCCAGTTCCGCGAACCGCACCCCGTCGTAGTCCCCGTCCGGCTCCAGCCCCCGCCCCTGGAAGGGCCGCAGCTCGGGAAGGGAGATCTGGGGGCGCCGCGCCGCCCGTACTGCCGATGTCGCCATCCCTTCATGGTGCGGCCGACCACTGACAACGGCAGCACCGACGGCGGGCCGCCGGCGGCGGCACGGCGCGGTCGGCGGGTCCGCGCGGTCGGCGCGCTCGGCGGCGCACCCGCACCGCCCGGGCCGGCTGCGCGCGAGCCGCGCGGAAAGTGGTCCTGGTCCCATAACCGGTATCCGGGCCCCACCACCCGGCCTGCTGGCCTAGCGTTCTTCCCATGACCACCAGGACCGGGAACCGGAAGCGATGGCTCATCGCGGTGGCCCTGCTGTGCGCCCTGGCCGTGACCGCGGCCGCCGTGGTGCTGATCCGGCAGTACCAACAGGACCGGGCGTCGAAACCCTTCGTCGTCCCGGAAGGGTGGCGCGCCACCCAGGTGTACACGGCGGCCGACAAGGCGCTCTCCGTACCCGAGGGCACGACGCGGAAGGCCGCCGAGCGCGCCGCCCGCGCGGGCGAACTCCCCCTCCCCGCCGCGGCGAAGCACAACCCCGAGGGGTACCTCTACCCCGCCACCTATCCGGTGCGCGCCAAGACGACACCGACCGCGCTGGTCACCTTCATGGCGGAGACTGCGAAGGAACGGCACGCGGCCGCGGGCGTGGACGTGGACGACTACGACACCCTCGTCGTCGCCAGCCTGGTCCAGGCGGAGGCCGACACCCCCGAGGACATGGCGAAGGTCGCCCGCGTCATAGCCAACCGCCTCAAGCGCGACATGCCGCTGCAGATGGACTCGACCATCAACTACGCCCTCGGCCGCTCCACCCTCAACACCAGCCACGCCGACACGCGTCTCGACTCTCCCTACAACACCTACCGCCACAAGGGCCTGCCCCCCTCCCCCATCAACAACCCGGGCCCCGAAGCCCTCGAAGCGGCCCAGCACCCCGCCTCCGGCGACTGGCTCTACTTCGTCACCGTGAAACCGGGCGACACCCGCTTCACGGACGACTACGCGCAGCACGAGAAGTGGGTGGAGGAGTTCAACACCGAACAGGCCGGCGGCGCCTGAGCCGGACGCCACCCGGCACCGGCACCGGCCCCGGCACCAGCACCAGTCCCCAGATCGGGACCCCGCCCGCGACCGGGACCGGGATCCGGAACGGACCCGGCTACGAGAGTGGCCGGGTCCGATTTCCCGCCGAACCCCGCAGGCACCGGACATGAGTACTACGATTTTCCCGGTGTGTCGTAGGTCACATCGCGAGTGCGACAGGTGGGCCGTGCGGGAGAACTGTGTGCCCCGCACGGGAGATGGGGGGCTTTTGTGCACGAGATGGCCAAGGGGATGAACGTAGGGCTCAGCTCGCTGAGCCCCCATGTCGGCTCGGTGCTCGTCGGCCTGAGCTGGGTCAGCCCGACCGGGGACGGCGACGCGGACGTGTCCGTCCTGCTGCTGGACGCGAACGGCAAGGTGCGCGGAGACGGCGACTTCTACTTCTACAACAACCCCGCCGCGGCCGACGGCAGTGTGCAGCTTCTGGGCAAGACACCGACGGAGAACGGCGACGAGGACCGCATCGGCTTCGATCTGACCGCCGTCCCGCCGGAGGTCGACCGCATCGTCGTCGCCGCGAGCCGCTACGGCGGCCGGGACTTCGGGGAGTTGGCGGACGTCGAGGTCACACTCGCCGACGGGACCGGCGAGCGCCTCCTCCGCTTCGCCGTCGAGGACGCCGACACGGTCAGCGCGATCATCTTCGGCGAGCTGTACCGGCGCGGCGGGGAGTGGAAGTTCCGGGCCGTCGGCCAGGGCTACGCCAGCGGACTGGCCGGACTGGCGACGGACTTCGGCGTCGACATCGAGGACGACGCCGATGGCGCGGACGGCGCTGACCACGCGGACGGCGCTCAAGCCGAGGACGGCGAGGAGGCGTCCCGGGACGAGCGGGACACCGCCAGGACAGCCCGGGCCGGGCAGACCGCTCCGGACCCGCACAACAGCGCGAACGCAGCCAGGAACGGTCCCGGCACCGGGACCGGCACCGGGAAGGAGACCGGAACCGGGGACGGAGTCGCGCAGGCCGCCGGTCCGGACCCGGGAACGACGCCCGGCTCGCCCCCCGCTCCGGCTCCGGCTCCGGCTCCGGGGACGACGCCCGGCCCGGTATCGGCTCCGCGCGCGCCCGACGGCACCGTCCCGCCCCCGCGGGCGCCCCGCCCCCGCACCGCGAAGAAGAAGGTCACCCTGCCCCGGGCGGACCGGAAGGCACTGGCGGAGAACGAGTCCTGGCGGCCGTCCCGGCTGGTACCGGTCCCGACGCTCAAGAGCGACCGGGACCGCGAGGTGCGGGCCACCTCGGTGCTGCTGGCGGTGATGGCCCAGGTGCCGGAGTTCGGCAGGAGACTCACGGCCGCGTTCGGGGCGCCCGCCGGGCGCATGGAGACCTACACCGAGGTGGTCCTCCCGCACGGCGAGACACCGCGCCGCCCGGACGGGGTGATCCGCGTCGAGCGGGCCGGCAAGCTGTGGACCGCCCTCGTCGAGACCAAGACCAACGGAAGCGCCCTCAAGCCCGACCAGGTGCAGGCGTACATGGACATCGCCGCACGCCGCGGCTACGAGGCAGTGATCACGGTGTCCAACGACGTCGCGCTGGAAGGCAGCCCGCTCGTCGACGTCAAGATCGACGGACGACGCAAGCACCGCGTGGCCCTCCGGCACCTGTCGTGGGCCGAAGTCACCTACCAGGCGCAGCTCCTGATCCGGCACGAGGGCGTCGGGGACAGGGCGCACGCCTGGCTGCTCCAGGAGTTGCTGCACTACCTGCAGCACGAGAACTCCGGCTGCCACGGCTTCCAGAACATGGGCGCGGCCTGGGTGCCCGTACGCAACGGGATCAACGACGAAACGCTGTGCGAGGGTGATCCGCGCGCGCTGGACGTGGTCGAGAGCTGGGAGCGGCTCGTCCGCCAACTGTGCCTCAGCCTCGGCGGCGAACTCGGGCAGAAGGTGCTGCCCGTCCACCGGGCCAAGCGGGGCGCCGACCCCGCCGCACGCCGCAACCGCCTGGCCGACCGGCTCTGCCGCGAGGGGCTGCTCCAGGCGGAGTTCCGGATCGACGGGGCGCCCGGAATCCTGGCGCTCAACGCGGATCTGCGCACGGGGAAGCTGCGCACCTCCATCGAGATCCCGGCCCCCGAGCAGGGCTACCCGCTCAGCAGGGCGAAGCGGCTGCTCCGCCGGCTGGCCGAGGCCCCGGCGGACCTCCACGTGGAAACGCTGCTGGAAGGCGGGGCGGGCGGCCCGCGGGGGACGCTGGAGCGGCTGCGGCCGGAGCCGGCGGACATGCTCCCCAAGGGCGACACCCGGATCACCGGTTTCCGGCTGTCGTTGTTCAAGAGCATGGGGAACAGCCGGGGCAACGCCGAATCCGGTTTCATCCGCAGTGTCGACAACGCGGTGCACCGCTTCTACACGAGTGTGGTGGTGCATCTCGACCAGCCCTGACCCCCTGTCGGTCCCCGCAGGGCAGCGGGGACCGATGGATTCAGGCCGTCGCAGGCGGTCGGCCGACCCGGCCGCACGCCCCTCGCCCGAAGCCGCGCGCATCCGCCGCCCGCACGCCGTACGGCTCTCCGGTGGAGGTGCCGCGCCTGTCCCCCGGGAGGCACGGGCAGTGGCCGAATGACAGCGCCGGGTCAGATACATCCTGTACCGCACGGGGACGGGACCGCTATGGTGAGGGCCCGTCATACACGTTGCGGAGAGGAACGAGAGGAGGATTTCCGTGCCCTACCGAGAGACATGCTGGAACGCCGCAGACCCCTCGCGGATCGGCGTACACCGTGACCGGCGAGAAGCTGCTGGAGAGGCCGGATCCTCCAGCTTCTCCGCGCGAGGAGCAGTCTTCCTTTCGTTGTGAATCGCAGAGTGCACGCCCGGCCCGTGTGCGGTAAGGCGAGCGCGATGTATCTCGATCTCATGGAAGCCCTCGGCACGTTCTTCGGCGGTCTCGGCGCCTTTCTCGCCGCCACGACCCAACTGCTGAACACCTTGCAGAAGAAGGAAGAGGAAGAGGAGAGGGGCGCCGGCAGCGGCAACGACGCACCGGTCGGCTGGGAGATCCCCCCGGCACTGACCCTCCACCTGATCACCGCGGCCTGACCCGCTCCCCCTGATCCCGCCCTCGGGGGACGCCACTCCGCACCACGCGTCCCTCGGGCCGGCCCATTGCGGCCGGTATCCGGGCCGGCCGGGGAGCCACATCAGACCGCGGGCACCTCACTCCGGCGCTGCCGGGCACCACACACGCAACGCACCCGCAGCCCAGCCGCACAGGGGGAGGAGCCGTCACGCTCCTCCCCCTGGCGCCGAAACACCCATGGCCCGAGGTCTGACAACGGGCCTCGGACGCCCGATCCCACGCGCCACACGGCTCCCACACGCCCCACAAGCCCAGGACGTCCCGCACGCCCACTTCGAGCACGAAAATCTCCGCGCCGACCCGCTCCCAGCCGGAGCGCTGGTCACAGAATGGCCACCTCTCACTCAAGTTCTCCACAGAGTGCACCGCAGAGCACTACGGTCACTCCACCCGAAACACACGTGGGGGACGAGATGACCAATCCGTACACCGCTCCCATACCTCCGGCTCCCCGCCCGCCCGACACCCGTCCGCTCCGCAAGCGGGTGCTCGTATGGGTCGGAGGCGTGGCCCTCTTCGTCGTGGGCGTGGGCATCGGCGCCACCGGCGAGGACGGGCAGCAGCCGGCCGGTGACGAGGCGAAGCCCGCGACGACCGTCACCGCGACCCGGACGGCGACGCCCGAGCCCGCGCCCACGGTCACCGAGACCGTCAAGGCCAAGGCCAAACCCCGCCCCACGGTGACCGTCACCAGGAGCGCAGCTGCGAAGGCGGCCGACGACGGCGACGCCGGAAGCGGCGGCAGCAGCGGTGACACCGGCGGCCAGGACAGCTCGGGCACCTGCTCGATCGTCTCCAGCGCGGGGAACTGCTACTCGGCGGGCCAGTTCTGCCGCAACAGCGACCACGGCGCCACCACCTCCACCGCGAGCGGCCGGACCATCAAGTGCGCCTCCCGCTCGGGCTCCTGGCGCTGGACGTACAACTGACGTCCGCTCAGTCCGTCACGGACACGGCAGCACCGTCGTCGGCCGGTTCACCCGGCTCGGCCGGCTCACCCGGCTCGGCCCGCTCACCCGGCTCGGCGCAGGCGGGCGGGCCGGACCGGCGCAGGACGAGAAGCGCGACGACGACCGCGGCGGCCAACAGCACCGCGCCGAGGCGCAGGCCGAGCGCGTACCCCGCATCGAGCGCCTCGGGGGTGACGGCCTCGCCGGTGCGGTGCTGGGCGGCGGTGCCCAGTACGGCCAGTCCGAGGGAGGCACCGATCTGCCGGGAACTGTTGAGCAGGCCGGACGCGGTACCGACCTCATGCGCGGCCACCCCCGCGGTGGCGGTGGAGACGACGGGCCCCAGGCAGAGTCCGAAGCCGGCACCGGCGACGACCGACGGCCCCAGGACATCGGTGGCGAAGCCCCCGTCGGCGCTGATCAGGCCGAACCAGGCGAACCCGGCCGCGGTCAGCGTCCCGCCGGCGACCAGCAGGGTGCGGGGCGCGAAGCGGTAGCCGAGGGCGATGGCGAGCACCGACCCGGCGATCACCGCGAGGGCGAAGGGCAGGAACATCACCCCGGTCAGCGCCGGACCTTCCCGAGGACCCGCTGGAGGTGGAGGGAGACGAAGTCGAAGGACGCCGCCATCGCCGCACCCACCAGCAGGTTGTAGGCGTTCGCACCCACGACCGATCGGTTGGCGAACAGACCCAGCCGGACCAGCGGTTCGCGCGCCGTGGTCCGCTCGACGTGGAGGAACGCCGCCAGCGTCGCCAGGGTGACCGGTGAGCCCCAGGCGTACCGGTCGGTCCGGACGATGCCGAACACCAGCAGCGTCGTGCCCGCCGTCGCCAGCGCGGCGGCCCCGACGCCCTGCGCGGCCCGGGCGGCGACGAGATGACCGGGCGCCTGGGCGAGACCCCCGGCCAGCGAGGCGAGGCCGAACAGGCACAGCCCGAGCAGCAGGACCCGCTTGCGGCCGTACCGGCCGGCCGAGGACACACACCCCACCCCCCGCGGCGCCTCCTTCAGCGATCTCGACGCCACCCAGGTACCCCGCCTCGCCGCCATCGGCGACCGGTGGCCAGAACTGGCCGCACGCGACACCTACCCCCCGGGGACTCCGCGCCTTCGCCGACGCGCTCCTCCCCCACACCCCGCCGACCGCACCCCGAACCACCGGCTGACCCCGCACACCCGGCCGGCACCCGCAGCACGGAACCCGCGCACCCGACGGGCGACAACGCGCCGCCGCGACGCCCCTCGCACGCGGGGACTCCGCGCATGCGCGAAGCTGCCGCTGCCGAACGTGGATGAACCCGCCCGCGACGGGTACGGCGTCGCACACAACGGCAACGTCCGGGGCCGGGAACCCGGGCCGGGCGCCGCCGACGGTCCGCATGCACACCGCCGGGGGGCGACATGGACGAGAGCAACTTCCTGCGGGAGCGGCTTCACTGGGCACTCCGCGCAGGCGGCGCCCTCACGGCGTTCTGCGTCGTAGGGACGTTGCTGTCCGCCCTGTTCGGCGCTCCGGACGTGGTGTCCTGGCCCCTGGCAGCCGGTGCGGCCGTCGTCGGCTGGCGCGGCGGCAACCAACTGATGCGGCGCCACGAAGGCCGCCGGTGACGCGATAGCAACAGGCGGAAGCCGAACCGGGGTTGCCCGACATCCGAGGTGCGGGCGGGCGGCCTCCCCCGGAAAAGCGATGGAGCGAGACCCCGGGTACCGCTACCGTGCTACCGCCTTTGTCGCCTCACCGAGGACGCGCCCTTGTACACCAAGTGAGACCTCCCGAGTGCTGATCTGTCGCACGCCGCGCCTGTGCGCCGTGCTGCTTTCCGCTGCGGACTTCTCACTGAAACCGGTGTACTGCTGTGCAAACGACCTGGGTGGTCGTTCCCACCTGCCTGCCCGAAATCCTCCGCCGTTGTCATGTCTGCGCCGCTGAGCGCTTCCGGACGACCGGCAAATTCCGCGTCAACGCGAACCACAAGCTCCTCGACGCCTGGCTCCTCGCCCTGTGCACCGGCTGCGGGGAGACCACCAAGCTCACCGTCCTGGAGCGGACCAACGTCCGTTCCATCCGCCCCGGACTGCTGGACCGCCTCCACGGCAACGACCCCGGCCTGGCAGCCGAACTGCTCCAGGACCCGGCCGTACGGCGCCGCAACCGCATCGCCCTCGACTGGCACGACGCCTGGCGGCTGGAGCCCGCCGGGCCGACGCCGCCGGACACCGGGGACGTGCCGGGAGAGAGGGCACCGGCAGACGAGGCGGCGGCCCTGCCGGACGGCGAGACGCTCGAAGTCGCGGTCCGCTTCGCGGCGCGGATACCCGTCCGCCCGGTGCGCCTGATCGCTGACGGCTTCGGCCTCTCACGGGCCGAGGTGAAGAGGCTGCTCGGCGAGGGGAACCTCGTCTCGACAGTCCGCCTGAGCGGCAAGCTCTCCGCCGACTTCACCTTCACGTTCAAACGCTGAACCGGACCCCACCGGGTAGGTCCGGCCCACCGCGGCGGGCCGGACCTACCCCGACTCCACGATCGACTTGAGCCGCGCGAGATCGGCGGCGACGGTGTCCGCGTCCCGCTCGAAGTCGGCATCACTCATCCCCGGCCGCCGACGCAACGTGAACACCACCTCGCTCCCGGCACCATGGGCGATCACGCGCACCGGGTTGTAGACGGTCTCTCCCGAAGGCAACGTCACATCGTGATCCAGCACGCCCAACTCATTGCGCGGCGCGAAGGCGACCACCACCCGCCCCATCGGCGACGACTCCGCGACCCACCCCTCGTCCCCCTGCTCGATGGAATCCCCCAGCCCGTGAGCCCACACGGGCAGATTCACCGGGTTCGACGCATAGGCATAGACCTCGCCGAGAGGCCGATCGACATAGACGCTCACATGGCGTGATGCGGTGACTTCGCTGCTCATGGGAACGACGGTAGCGCTCCGCCCACGCCTCCTTCTTGAACGAATCGGCCGTTCCCCCGCACCGGTCCCACGTCCTCCGGGTAGCCGTCCGCCGGATCGCCGTCAACCGGACCGCCGTCAACCGGGTCGCCGCTCGCCGCGTCCCGGTGCTCCGCGACATCACAGACGTAAAGAACCAGCGAAGCACCGTGCCAAGCCCACCAACCTCCCGTAACCCACGAGAGTGAAGGAAGTGAACTCGGCTCGCTTTCCCGCCCGTTCGCTGGAATAGGCTCCAGTCGAGCACCCGCTCCATCCGTACGACGTCGAAACGGCGACCGCACGAGAATCCGCACGTCAACCGCACGACGACCGCACGACGACCGCACACATACAACGGCCCCCGGCCGGGACTGCAATCCCGATCGAGGGCCTGACCACCGAGGAAGAAGAGACCTTCCCCATGGCTGTTCAGCAGCTTAACGCGGCTGCGCCCGCGCGCCCGCCCTCTCGCCCGTATCGACGTTGCACCGCCGCCAAGGCCGCACCGGCCCCGGCCCGGCCCGGCGTCGTCCACATCAAGTACCGGCACCGCGAGCGCTTCACCGTCGTCGGCAACCATCTCGCCCAGCACCGCGAACTGTCGCTCCTGGCGATCGGGCTCGCGGTGCACATCCAGTCCGTGCCGGACGGCACCCGCGTCGACATCAAGTCGCTCACCGCACGCTTCCCCGAGGGCGAAGCCCGTATCGCGGCCGCGCTGCGGGAGCTGGAGACGTACGGCTATCTGACGCGGACCGCGCGGCGCGCACCCGGCGGGCGGATCGTCACGCACACCGTGTCGTACGACAACCCAGGGGCGCCCCAGCGCCGCCCCCACGCCGCACCCCGCGTAACGGAGGAACCCCGGCCCGCGGCCGCCGCCCGGACCGTGCCCCCGCCGCCCCCCACACCACCCCAGGCGACGCCAGCACCACCGCCCACACCACCCCAGCCACCCACGACCACTCCTCTCCCGGCACCGAAACCACCCCTCCCGGAGCCGCGCACCCCCGACCCCGTACGGCAAGGCACCGCGGCCGCGCTTCTCGCCGGGCTCCGCCGGGACGACGACCGTCTGCTGCTCTCCGAGCGGGACGTGGCCCGCCTCACCCCCGCCGTCGGCGCCTGGTTGGAGCGCGGCACCGGACCGGAGGCCGTGCGCCGCACCCTCACGGCGCACCTCCCCGCCGGGCCGCTCCGCCGTCCGGCCGCCCTCATCTCCCACCGCCTCACCGTCCAGCTCCCGGCGCCGCTGCCCGAGGCCCCGCCCCCGGACCGCCGCCCGGACCCGTTCCAGGAGTGCCCGGAATGCGAGCTCCCCTTCCGCGCCCCTCGCCCGGGCCGATGCCGGGACTGCCGCAGCGGAGCGTCATAGCGGGCCCCGCCACGGGCGGCGCCGCTAAAGTGAAGGGCCTGGTCTCCGGTTACCGCAGAGAGGAGCGAACGCCGTGACGATCACCCCGCACCACACTGATCACGACTCCTTCCAGTACCAGGCGATGCGCGACACCGTGCGCCGCATGAGCGACGGGGTGCCCGGCAAGCTGGAGATCACGAAGGAAGGCATCGTCCACGACATGATGGCGCCAGGAGGGCCGCACGAGCTGACAGCAGCCCGCATCAGCCGTCGGCTGGAGCAAGTGATGCCGAACGAACTACTGGCACACACGGGTACCCCGGACGTCGAGGACGTGGCAGAGGGCGTACTGCGGCACCCGGACGTCATGGTGATCGCCGAGGCCGACATGGAAGTGGAGGGCGCCTTCGACCCCCGTTCCGTCCTGGCCGCCATCGAGGTCGTCTCGCGCTCCAACCCGGACAACGACTGGACGAGCAAGATGCGGGACTATCCGCTGCTCGGTATCCCGGTCTATGTGGTCTTCGATCCCCGAACCGGTGAAGGCGCGGTCTTCTCCGACATCCACACCACCCCCGCGGGTTTCCGCTACGCCACCCGCAAAGACTTCCTCTACGGGGAGGCGGTCACGATCGGCGAATGGACCATCTCCACGGACGGACTCCCCCGCTACGCCCCCTGACCTGGGCCGGCGGCGGACCGGTGTGCCGGTCCGCCGCCCGCATCGCCAGACGCGATGCTCGTGGCGCCGCTGACGACGACAAGCACCTGCAAGTGGCTCCGTGTTGATCGGACCAGTAAGCAAGATCAACGAAAGCTCGCGGAGCTGGTCTGCGGACCTCTGGGCTGGAGCCGCCTGTCGGATTCGAACCGACGACCTTCTATTTACAAGCTCTACAGAGATCGGTCAGAGACGGCCATAGGAGCCGTTCCCGGGAGCGGAGAGCGGGCTGAACGGCATCGGCGGTTACTGGGGTTGCTGTACCTCGCTGCTGTACAGCAACCCCATCCCTACCGCCTGTTGGCCCGTGCTCCCTGCTGTGCACCGTCCGCGCCCTCGATGCGCTCTTCCAGGGCACCTCGCCCCATCGCACGGTTTCAGTTGGGGGCTGGCCGGCGCGCCGCCAGGGAGGGGGACAGCGCATGGGCTCAATGAGCCAGTGGGCGAACGACACCTTCGGTGCACTCGCGTGCAAACTGGCGGACATCATCCCAGCCTGCCTGGTAAGCGCTCATGACCGCGCGCGAGACTGTCACGAGGCGATTCGCACCCAGACGCTTGAGGCTTATGGCAATGGCTTGTACGCGTCGCAGTACGAGGTTCTAGCCGAGGGACTCGCCCCCTATGGAGAACCGCTGCGCCTGCGCGGCCGTGACGTCATGCTCGTGAAGGGCCACTTGCTCTACCCATTGTGCTACTCCAAGCGGGACAGGCCTGTGACGACCGCTCGCCTCCGCAGCTCTTATGGGCTTCGTGCGGAGTTGATCCGGGAATATGGCCCCACGCCCATGCAACAAGAACTCGACTTGGGGTTAGACGAACCCCAGGAGTCCAGAACCATCCCGGAACTACTGAAGCACCCCGGCGTAAAGGGACTCGTCCTCCTGCCCTACGCCTGCTCGATGGAACGAGGGGTGATGCGAGCAGAGTGGGGCATAGCCGAACTCCCCCATGGAAGCCGGGACCTCATCTGGCACCGACACGACCCCCTGTGGCCATGACACTCATAGTCTGGGACATGAGCTTGGGAATCACGGGCGGCTGCACCCCGTTGGCTGGCTGACCTGGGTGAACGGCGTCCGCTGACTGTTGCTGTTGCATACACGATGACCGGCATTGACCGCGGTTCACCGCCCGTTCTGGTGCGCTGTGGTGCAGCCCTGCGCCGTTGCCGGCCTCTTTGTCCCGAACCACGGGCGGGATGGGGGGTGAAGCCGGCTGGGGCCTGTGGCGGGGCGTCTGCGCCTGGTGCGGTGTGCCTGTGGGGGCGAGGGTTGCTTGTACCGCAACGGCCTCCTCGCGGTGGCCTCAGCCGGAGAAAGCCCGCCACGACGGCGGGATCGCCGAACGACCAGGCGCGCGTATGCCCGCGCACCGGCCACCGGGCTCAGCCACGCTGTCGGCTTGTGTCGTCGACCAGAGGAAGCCGTGATGGTCGGTCCGTCACGACGGTGCGCGACCGCTCAGAAGCTTGGATGCGTTGGTGGTAGTAGCTGCGTTGACCTGCGAGAGGTTGGCGTTGAACCCCTGGAGGTTCTCGCAGCGAGTCCCGGCAATCGGTAAGGGCTTGGTATGTGAGTGGCAGGACACGTGATTGCCTCGAAGGGCCCAATGGAAGCTTGTCCTAGAAGTCTGAGTTTCGACGGGTGACGTGGGGGAGGTGCATCGGCTGACCAAACGTGCACCTGCTTCCCTGTGCCCCACCGACCTCAGATCCTCACTGCTAGGTTGCGCCCTCGAATCATTCGAAACAGCGGAATCTTCAACGTGCCCGCGAAACGGACCCATCGTCAAGATCAGCAGTACGGCCCCTTGCGCCCCCGTCACCCGCGTGTCCATTAGCTAGCTTGTGCCGTTTCGTCGGTTGGGCGCATTAGTCCACTCGAAACATCTGCAGATGCTCGGTATTTGGGCCAATCGGCCCAAAGGTCTTCGTAGGTAGAACGGGTTCCGATCGAGAATCTCAACACCTCAGCAGATTCTTTGAGGCGAGCTGCGGGGATGATCAACTGGTCCCGTACGAGACCGGGCATGCCAGGACTTCCAATACCTGATGGCCGCTGGGCTATGTACTCCCGGTCACGATAGTCTCTGAAATAATAGGAGGCTCGCCCCGCGGAGTCGCGGAAGTGTCCCGCTGGCCGGAATATAATGGGGCACAATCCTGACTGTTCGGTGATGTCAATGAACTTGCCAATTGAATCGAGGAAATTCGTTAGATCTTCTTTATTTGGGAAGTCGTCCCGCGAGTACTGGAGTTGGTTCCTAACATTCGCGACCCGTCCAGACTCCAGAAGCTTTGTGATTTCGTTGAGCAAACGGAGAAGGTAATGTTGAGAGTCGGCTCCCAAATCCAAGAATGGCAGCGTGTGAGAGAATGCGAAAGGAGTCAATTCGGCCGCCACACCATATGAAGGCATGTCGGATTCCTGTCTCCTGTATTGGTCAGCTTCGCCCAATGCGGAGGAGAGGAATTTTTCGAGGCGGGAGAATCCAGAGATCAAGGGCGCCAGTGTGTGTTTTCCTTGTGCATCGTAAATTATCGCTTCGTTTGCAGCGGATCCTCGTCGCGCTGAGGAGCTGTTGAGTATTTTCGCCATCTGCTCTCTGGCCTCACTGTGGCGGTAAACGAACCTGGATTTGGCCGACCAGTGATCAAACGTGAGAGCCCAGGCGCTGAAGGACAGAGTTGCATCGAGGGCGCTCTCGATTGAAGAAAACAGCGGCGAAGACTCCCGCTTTATCTCGTACTTCTCCGCCTCACTGTAAGCAGCTACGCCAGCTACCGCTTGCGCAAAAACTTCCTGGTTCTTGCGCAATGGACCAAATGCCTCATCTGCGCTCTTGACGTCGAACCCGAGCTTCCAAAGAAGTAGGTTCAGAATTTCTGTATCTTCGAGAAGTTCCAGTTCCAGACTGTCGGGAACACCGCACTTCCTGGCGGCCATTGTGGCCGGCCCCGGACCAACGAGAATCAGATGGCGGAGCACTTCGACCGGCTCCTCATTCCTAATAAACCGGTCGAGTTTTTCTTCTGTCGATCTTCCCTCAACGCGGCGGAGGCGCCAGCTGAGATCCTTCTGTGAAGTGGTATCGGACGGGTCGTAAATCGAAGATATGAGACGCTGGAGTCGTACTATTGCTAGCGAAGTGTCATCTGGAATACTCCTGACGCCATAGCGCGAGCACTCGGCTGAGAGATTGTAATACCCTGTAGAAATATCCAGAATTTTAGGGCGTCTAACTTCATGCTCCGGTATTTTGACTACCTTCGCATGAATCGCTTCATCCATGCACGAGGAAAGTTCTGTGCTATTCATGAGTAGAAGGCACTGGATCTTTGCCGCTTTATCGAGCTCGTCGACGAAGTCTTGCGGGTCTCCGGCTGAAAAACCGTTACTAGCTAGGGCGGCGCGCAGGGGGGAGTCCTTACCCCGGAGTGCTACGAAGATAAAAGTATCCAGTTCGTCCTCAGTGAAGCACTCGCCAAGTAGGGGAACTTCAGCAACAGTCTTTTGATCCCCATAGAAGTCGCTGAACTCGTTGTCTATTTCCATGAAGAAATCAGGGAATTGAGACGGTTGTCCGAATTCTTTATCAAGAACTTCTCTTAGGCGCGCTCGCGTCTTGTGGATCTGACTATCCGTAGTTTCAAGGTAGGTTCGGTGAACAGTTCGGCAACTCCTCTTCTCGCAATGATAGAGCGGTACGTGGATCAGTGGGGGCAGCCCTCGAACGCCTCGGCTCGTTAAAATCCCCAACGGCCCCGTCACCAGATCGTAGGATTGGAATACACCCCTTGGGGTCCCTGCCAGCAGGAGTGAGGTTTGGCCTTCGTCAAGTGATACTGGCTCATGCTTGAATATTTCAAAGGCTTTGTCGTAAAGATCGCGCCCCCATATGAAAGGGTGCAGGATTTTCTCGGCCTCAATTTCCTCATTAAGTGCGGCAGTTAGACCTGTAAGGTCTGTCGCTTCATGGTCGACGAGTAGCTCGTGATGGGCGAATTTCAAGAAGCACGCCAATCTAACCTCTGCCCACTTAAAACTCCTCGCTCGCATAACGTGGCGACAGACCTCTTCCCCGTGAGGCGTAAGTGCAATTGGGTCGATCAGCTTAGCCGGAACGCGGTACCGCGCAGGCAAGATGGAATCGGCCATGAATTCCTGGATGGCGATCAATCGGAGTAGTTTAATGCGTTCATCCGTGGCTGGATGCATCGACCTGAGTTCACGAACCGTGTACGGCATGCAAGGTCCTCCGTTCCCCAGCCGTAGATTAACCCTGAAGGGCGCCGTTCGTGCAGGGACTGCGGACATCAGTGCGCTGGTCCACGAGATCTGTGGGACGGATTTGACTCCGCGCCAAAGCCGCTCAGTAAAAGTAGGGAGCCGACCACCTGAATCACGACGTACCCCTTCTACGGCAAGCGGCTGATTGCTGTGCGCGCGGCACGGGCGCCGGCCGGGCTGGAGCGGGGCGGAGACAGGAGCGCAGGCCCGGCCGGGGGCCGGGCCGCGCGCGGTGAGCGGAGCGAGCCGCCTTGAAGTCGTAGAGAAAGTTGTTACGCACGCGCTTCGGGTGCTGGTGTCCGGTCCCGGTAGATGCTTGACACTTCGGTCCCAGCTGATGGCTGACGGTGGCCGTGTTCGGTTTTGCTGTGCGCGTCGTTGCGGTGCGTGTGGGGAGGCCGGGATTGGCGCTGGTGGAGTTGTCGGTTGTCGAGCAGAGGTATCGGGCTGTCCTGGCGGTGCTGGCGGGTGCGACGGTGACGGAGGTCGCCGCGTCGCTGGGGGTGTCGCGGCAGACGGTCAGCGGCTGGAAGTCGAGGTATGAGGCGTCGGGTCTGGCCGGGTTGGTGGACCGGTCACGTAGGCCGGCGTCGTGTCCGCATCAGGTTTCTGCCGAGGTGGAGGCGGCGGTGTGTGAGTTGCGGCGCAAGCATCCTGGTTGGGGTCCGCGGCGGATCGCTCATGTTCTGGAGCGGTCCGGGGTGGTGGCGCCGGTGCCCTCGCGGATGACGGTGTATCGGGTTTTGGTCAGGCATGGGCTTGTGGAGCCGGGGGTGCGGCGGCGGAAGCGGTCGGATTACAAGCGCTGGCAGCGGGAGCGTGCGATGCAGTTGTGGCAGATGGACATCGTGGGCGGGGTCATGCTGGTCAACCCGGTCACGGGTGAGTTGTCCGAGGCGAAGATCGTGACCGGTGTGGATGATCATTCCCGGTACTGCGTGATCGCGTCGGTGGTCGAGCGGGCGACCGGGCGGGCGGTGTGTGCGGCGATCGTGGGGGCCTTGCGCAGGTTCGGGGTGCCGCAAGAGGTGCTGACCGACAACGGCAAGCAGTTCACCGGCCGGTTCGGGCAGGGCGGTGAGGTGTTGTTCGACCGGATCTGCCGGGAGAACGGGGTCGCGCACCGGCTGACGCGGCCTGCGTCGCCGACCACGACGGGCAAGGTCGAGCGGTTCCATCAGACGCTGCGGCGTGAACACCTCGATGACTGCCATCCGTTCGAGAGCGTCGGGGCGGCTCAGGCGGCGTTGGATGCGTGGGTGGAGGAATACAACTCCTCGCGGCCGCATCAGTCGCTTGCAATGCAGTCTCCGGCCGACCGGTTCGCCCCGGTTCCTGAGCCAGAGCGGGACGTGCTGGGCCTGAGGGTGCCCGGAGTGCTCGCGCTGGTGCCGCAGCAGCGGACGGCTTGTGCGCAGCCGGATCCGAGCGATGCTGTGACCGGTGCGGCTGCTGGGTCGGGGGATGTCCCGGCCGCAGTGCCGGTTGGGCAGGGCGGGCCGGTGGAGTTCGAGCGGGTGGTGCCTGCGAGTGGGAATCTGCAGGTCGCGGGCAAGCAGTTCTGGCTGGGCCCGGCCCGGTCGGGGCTGACGGTGACGTTCTGGGCCGACACGCAGGTGATCCACCTGCTGATAGCCGGGGCCCGGATCAAGTCGGCGCGGTCGCACCTGTCGGTGGCCGACCTGGCCCGGCTGGCGGCCCGGGGCGGGCGTGCGGCGGGGCCGTCGCCGCTGCCGGCCGGGGATGCCGCCGCGTTCGAGGTGGACCGGACGGTCAACAACCACGGGCTGGTGGGCCTGGGCGGGCGTCAGGTGCTGGCGGCGGAGATCCTCGGCGGGCGCCGGGTGAGTGTTCGCATCGAGACGGCCACGCTCTCGTTCTTCGACCCGTCCTCGCGGGAACTGCTGCGGGTGCGGCCCAACCCGCTCACCAGCGATGAGGTGCAGCGGTTGCACGGTCTGCGGCCCGCGGGCCCGCCGCCCGGGCCCAGGACGGAGCCAGTGCGCGTGCAGCGGCGGGTCAGCGCGGTGGGCACGGTCATGGTCTGCCGGCAGGTCGTCTCCCTCGGCCGAACCTACGCGGGGCAGACCGTGATCATGCACGTGGCGGAATCGACGATCACCGTGGAACTGGACGGTCAGGTCCAGGTCATCCAGCGGACCAACAGCCTCCCGATCCGCAACGTCAAAGCGAACAAGCCCCACAAGGTTTCCGATGTTGTCTAGGCCCACTGTCAAGCATCAACTGAGACCAGAACGTCAAACATCACCTGAGACTCGACACGCTTCGGGTGCTGGTGGGCTCGCTATCGGGTTGACTGTCCAAGTGGCCTGGGTGCTGCGCTGCTTGAGCGTGAGGGTGTGCGGTCTGCCCTGTTCGAGGTCGTGGGCTGCTGTTGGTTGGCCGTGGTCGAGCCATGTGCGGGCGCGTCTGTAGGGGGCTTCGTCCAGGGTGGTTGCGATCATCATGAGGCTGATGCGCATCCATCGCAGGGCTTCGCGTGGGCTGTAGGCGTCGTAGGTGCCGATGCGGCGTCCGTTGACGTAGCACTCGCAGTAGTAGACCTGCTGAGGCGCATGCGGTTGCTCGCTCATGCCATCGACCTCGGGGCGGGCAGACCTACGCGGACCCCTCGGGCTGAGGGCCTGGCCGGCGCCTGGTGCTGGTCGCTGATCTCGACGGTGACCGTCCGGCCGTAGTCGTCTCCGCTGACGCGCACGCGGTTGGCCAGTGCTGCGACCAGTCTCAGGCCGCGGCCGTGGGTGTCGTCCTGGTCCGGGGTCTCGACGTGGGGCTTCGTTGCGGCTCCGCCGGTGTCGGTGACCGCCAGGACGACCGTGCCGGGGGATCGGTGCAGGGAGACGTGGAAGCTCCCGTTGGGGCTGCCGCTGGCCGAGTGGACGAGTGCGTTGGAGCCCAGCTCGCTGACGATCAGTGCGGCGTCGTCCGCGTGGGGGCTGTCGTGCAGGACGTCGCGGGTCCAGCGGCGGACTCGGCCGACCTCTTCGGGGAGTCCTGGGCAGGTGAGTTCCCAGATCCGCCCTGTACTCATATACTCGTGCATACAAGTTCCTTCGTGCTGGTGGCCGCTATGGGTAGTGGGTGTGTGCTAGACGAGTCGCACGCCGTCGTGGGCCCGGATGGCTGGCGGGGATGCCCCGTCGAGTGCGTCCAGGACGCGGACCGCGTATGCCTCGTCGGCGAGCTGGGTGACTTCTTCGCGGGTGGCCCAGCGAAGTGCGTAGGTCTCCTCCCCGGTGGTCGGGGAGCCGTCGACCGCTTCGCAGCGGAAGACCATGGAGACGATCAGGCCGCTCATGTTCTTGTAGATACCTGTGAGGGTCGCCGGGAGGGCGATCTTCATGCCGGTCTCTTCGAGGACCTCGCGCTGGAGCGCGTCGGGGACGGTCTCTCCGGGTTCCAGGATGCCGCCGGGTGGCTCCCACTGGCCGTTGTCGCGGCGCTGGATGAGCAGCGCTCGGTCTGCGTCGTCAACGATGACCCCTGCGACGCTCACGGAGTGGGGGCGCTCTACCGTGCTCACGTTCCTCGGTCCCCTCAGATGGCTAGGCTTCTCCACCGTAGCAACAGAACTCAGTAGCTCGTCTAGATATCCAAAGGAGTACCCGTTATGGCTGCACTGTCCTCCGGCGTTCTCGGGGCGCTCGACCCGACCAGTGATCGCGCCGTCTTCCGGCAGATCGCCGACCAGGTCCGGGAGGCCATCGACAAGGGGCGCTTCAAGGAGGGCGCCAAGCTGCCGTCCGAGGCGGAGCTGGTCGAGCACTTCGGGGTCTCCCGGATGACCGTGCGCAACGCGCTCTCGATCCTTCAGAGCGAGGGTCTGGTCTCCTCCGAGCACGGTAAAGGCGTCTTCGTGCGACCACGGCCCCCGGTCCGGCGTCTGGCCTCGGACCGGTTCGCACGTCGGCATCGTGATCAGGGCAAGTCGGCCTTCACCGTCGAAGCGGAAGCCGCGGGAAGCAAACCCGAGGTCGACAGCCTGGAGGTACGGGAGGAGAAGCCGGCACCGGACATTTCCGCGCGCCTGGGCTCGCCCCGCAAGGTCCTCGCCCGGCGGCGCCGCTACCTCCTCGACGGACGGCCCGTCGAGTTCGCCGTCTCCTACCTGCCCCTGGACCTGGCGCGCGGCACGCAGATCGCCGAACCCAACCCCGGACCCGGCGGCATCTACGCCCGGCTGGAAGAGCTGGGGCACCGCCTGGACCACTTCGACGAAGAGGTCCGCGCCCGGATGCCCTCTCCGGCCGAGGTCAAGATGCTCCGCCTTTCCTCCGGCGTCCCCGTGATCAGCCTGATCCGCACCGCCTACGACGCCGAGGGGCGCGCGGTCGAGGTCTGCGACACCGTCATGGCCGCCGACGCCTACGTCCTCGCCTACCAACTCCCTGCTAACTAGGGCATGTCGGGCCCATGATGACGGCGCTGGGTCGTTTCTCGCGGACTCGTACACACCGAGAGGCATACTCGTATAGACGAGTGGGCAAGGCGTGTGGCAGAGTATCCGCATCCCGACAAGCACGTCCGGGCGAACCATCCGTGAGCTTGTCTAGACGACTAGCTCATGTTGCTCCGGCGTACGGACAAGGAGAAACGACCTTGCGCACCATCCGAGTTGAGACCACTTCCGCAACCATCCTCTTGACCGAAGCGCCCGCGCCCAAGGTGCGGGACCGGCAGACCGGGGAAGTCGCGAAGGACGCGGTGAGCGGCGAGACGCTGATGAAGGTCGGCGTCGTCTACATCGATGAGGGCGAGTCCTCGCTGATCCACGTGACCGTTCCCGAGAGCGGCATTTCCGAGGGGCTGGCGCTGGGGGCGCCGGTTTCCCTGCCGGGTCTGGTGGCTCGGCCGTGGGAGTCGGTGTTCAACGGGCAGCAGCGCCACGGCATCGCCTACCGCGCCGCCGCTGTCGCCCCGGGTGCCGTTCCGGCGGGCATGGGGGCCTGACCGTGTCCGAGCTGATGACCTTGATGGAGATAGGCGGACCCGTGGCCGGGCTCGGTGCCGGTGCCGCCTACCTCCGGGCCCGGCACCCTGCCGCGTACTGGTCGGCCATGGGCATGCCTGCTTCGGCCCTCCGCCTGGTGGGCTCCTACGGGTCGGTCATGGACTCGTGCGGGCTGACCGTGCCGCCCTCCCGCCTTCGGGCGCTCGCCGTTCGGGCTGCCACTCGTCGTGAGGTGCGGCCGGTTCCTCCTCGTCGGGGGATGCTGCGGCCGACCTCGACCGGCCTGCGAATACGTCTGCGGCTCGCTCCGGGGCAGGAGCCTGCCGACGTGGCCGCGTCGGCGGAGCGGTTGCGGCATGCGTGGGGTGTGCATGGCGTGTATGTGGAGCCGGTCAAGCCCGGTGTGGTCGAGTTGCGGCTGGTCGGCTTCGACGTCCTGCGACGAGTACGGATGCCGCGCAAGGCGGGCGGCGGATTCCTGCGGGTGCCGGTGGCACTGCGGGAGGACGCAACCGCCTTCGTCCGCGACTACCGCGCCATCCCGCATGAACTGGTGCTCGGCGCCACGCTGTCGGGCAAGTCCATGTACCTGCGGCACCTGATCACCGGGCTCGCTGAACAGCGGGTCGCGTTGGCCGGCATCGACTGCAAGCGGGGGGTTGAGCTGGCGCCGTTCGCTCCTCGGCTCTCGGCGCTGGCGACCGACCCGGCTGAGGCTGCCGAGCTGCTGCCCGTCCTCGTCCGGGAGATGGAGGACCGCTACGACCTGATCCGGGCCCGGCAGGGGATCGCCCCGTCCACGCCGGATGAGGAGATCACCTCGGACGTGTGGGGCCTGCCCGAGAGCGAACGCCCCGTACCGATCGTGCTGTTCGTCGACGAGGTCGCCGAACTGTTCCTCGTCGCCTCCCGCAAGGACGAGGAGAGGCGGGACGAGATGGTCACCCAGCTCATCCGCCTCGCCCAGCTCGGCCGTGCCGCCGGGATCTACCTAGAGGTGTGCGGGCAGCGGTTCGGGGCCGAGCTGGGCAAAGGCGCCACCATGCTCCGCGCCCAGCTCTCCGGCCGCGTCTGCCACCGCGTCAACGACGAACCCTCGGCCAAGATGGCTCTCGGGGACATCGCCCCCGAAGCGGTCGGCGCCGCCTGCACCATCGCCCCCGAACGCCCCGGCCTCGCGGTCGTGGGTGACACCTCCGGCGGCTGGTCCCGCATCCGCACCCCGTACCTGTCCCTGGCCGACGCTGCCGCTCGCTGTGAGCGCACCGCGCACCTGGTGCCGGACCTGCCCGCACTCAAGCCGTTCCAGCCTGCCTCGCTGACCAAGCCCCGGCCCGCCACCGCCTGATTTTCCGCTCCCTCCGATTCGGCCGGCGCGTCCATCTCGCGCCAAGTCCCTACCCCTCCCATGCCGAAAACAGAAAGGAGGTGCCATCCATGCGCGCCCACCTCGCACGGGTTGACGCCGTGCTCGTGCAAGCGGTCATCGCTGCCGCGCTGTCCTTCGCCCACCTGCATGACCTGGCCTCGGCCGCCGGACAGGACGGCTGGAAAGCCTGGGCCTACCCGGTGTCGGTCGACCTGCTGTTGGTGGCTGCCTGGCGTCGGCTGCGCTCCGGACGTGACCGGGCTGCGGGCTGGTGCTGGTTCCTCGTCGCCCTCACCGCCTCCCTCGGCGCCAACATCGCCACCGCCGGACTCCTCGACCTGGGCGACGTTCCCGACTGGCTGCGCATCCTCGTCGCCGGGTGGCCGGCCCTGGCCTTCCTCGGCGGCACCCTCCTCGCCCACACCGCGAACGCGCCCTCGGCCGAGCCGACCGCCGAGCAGTCGACCGGCCCCGAGATCGCAGAGCCAGTACCCGACCCCTCCGCACCGACTGCACCGGAGCTCCCGGTGCCGTCCGCCACGTCCGTTCCGGCCGCTCTGGTCGAGCACGCGCGCAAGATCGCCACCGCTCATCAGGAGCGCACCGGCGCCCCCATCGATACCCCGACCCTCCGCGCTCGCCTCGGCGTCCCCGCACCGCTCGCCGAGCAGATCGCCGCCCACCTCACCTGACCGAACCGGAGGAACCTCCATGCCCGGACACCTGCCCGACAGCTTCGACTACCTCGACGCGGCCCACGAGATGGCCCACACCGGCCGCCCCACCCTGGCCCGCCTGCTGGCAGAAGAAGCCGCCACCCGCACCGACGACCCCGACGAAGCCGACCGCATCCTGAGCCACTTCCCCAGCCCCGCATCCCTGCGACTGAAGGACTGCTGATGCCGCTCAACCGCCGCTTCCGCTCCGTGACCCGCATCGGCCCCGTACAGGTCGGCACCGCCAACGACGGCCGTGGACGGGAGAAGCACACCGCCGCCTGCACCGCCCCGCGCTGCGGCTTCTCCGCCGACTACGACTCCCGTGCCGCCGCCGAGCTGGCCGCACGCACCCACCGCTGCCCCGTCCGCTGAAAGGAGCGCTTCCCGTGTCCGTGAACCTGCCCCTGGTCGTCGTGCTCGGCCTGCTGGTCTGGGGCGCCGTGAAGTTCCTCGGCGTCCGCGTCTGGCTCGTCGTCGTGATCGCCCTGTTCGGCTTCTACCTCGCCGACACCTTCCTCGCCCCCGCCATCGACAACGGCACCCGCACCGGAGTCGAAACCGTCAACGGCAACCACGACTGACAGGAGAGCAACCGATGTTCCTGCGCCCCCAACTCCCCGAGACACCCACCCCAAACCTGCCCACGACCGCCCAGCAGGTACACGTACCGGCCTGCGGCTGCCAGCACCCCGCACCCCTCGCCACGCCGCCACAGCGCGCGTTTCCCTCGGTCGGTTCGGGAGCCGTCGCGGCCGTGATCGTCGGCTGCGTGGCCGTCGTCGCGCTCCTGGCCGCCGTCGTCGTCACGGCCGTGTCCGTCGCGGTGGCTGCGCTGGTCCTGCGCTCGCTGCTGGGCGCCCAGCACCGCCGCCGCTGAACGGCTCCCGGGGCGGCCCAGAAGCCGCCAAGCATCCGCCGCCCCGGAAGCCCAAGCCCCTTCCCAACCCGAAAAGTCTGAGAAGGAGTACAGCCATCATCACCCGTCCCACCCCGCCCCCGGTGACGGACCTGGCAAACCTCGCCGCAACCGGCTCCCTGCCCGGTATCCTCCGCCAGCTCTCCAGCCTGGGCGGCTGCACCCACCCCATCCGCCTGGCCGGCCACCGCACCGAACACCAGGTAGACACCACCACCGGCGAAATCGGCCCGGCCCTGCGACGCCTCGACTCCGCCGACCTGCCCGCCGGTGACCTCCTGGTCCGCTGCGGCAACCGCCGCACCACCCGCTGCCCGGCCTGCGCCGAGACCTACCGCCGCGACACCTTCCACCTCATCACCGCCGGACTACGCGGCGGCAAAGGCACCCCCGAGACCGTGACGACACACCCGCGCGTCTTCGCCACGTTCACCGCACCGAGCTTCGGCCCCGTTCACAACCGGCCCGGTCCCCGCCCCTGCCGCTGCGGCCGGCGCCACGCTTCCGACGATCCGAAGCTGGGCACGCCGCTGGACCCGGAACGGTACGACTACGAATCCGCAGTGCTCTGGAACGCCCACGCGGGAGCACTCTGGCGCCGCTTCACCATCCACCTCCGTCGCGAGATCGCACGCCGCGCGGGCCTCACCCAACGGGAGCTCCCGGAACGCGCTCGCGTCTCGTTCGCGAAGGTCGCCGAGTACCAGAAGCGCGGCGCCGTGCACTTCCATGCCGTCATCCGCCTTGACGGCCCGGCCGGTGGGGAGACTCGGCCCCCGCACTGGGCATCCGCCGAACTGCTGGGCGACGCCATCCGTGCCGCAGCATCCCGTGCAGTCGTGCCCGGCCCCGTCCTCGATGGTCGCCCGCACACGTTTGCCTTCGGCCGCCAGCTCGACATCCGCACCATCCACGGCCCCGACCTCGCCGGCGGCCAAGCGCTCACCGACCGCGCGGTTGCGGCCTACATCGCCAAGTACGCCACCAAGGGCGCCGAGACAGCCACCGGCACGCTCGACCGCCGCCTGCGCTTCATCGCCGAACTGGCCACCCTCAACCTCCCGCAGCATGCCGAACGCCTCATCCGCACCGCCTGGGCCCTCGGCGCCCGCAAAGACCTCGCACACCTCCGCCTCCGCGCCTGGGCACACATGCTCGGCTTCCGCGGCCACTTCTCCACCAAAACCCGCCGCTACTCCACCACCCTCGGAGCCCTCCGCACCGCCCGCGCCCAATGGCAACGCCTCCAAGCCGCCATCGCACGCGGCGACGATCCACAACCGGTGGACAGCGAGGAAACAACGCTCGTCCTCGCCCACTGGACCTACGCCGGAACCGGCCTCACCCCCACCGAACAGTGGCTGTCCGCATCTCTTGCCGACAACGCCACCACCCCCACCCCGGAAGGAGACGCCGCCCGATGACGGCGACCACGACCACCATCACGCCCAAGTGGCACACCACGGCCGAAGTTGCCGCCATGCTCGGCTTCAGCCTCTCCAAGACAAAAATGCTCGTCCTCACCGGGGAAATCCGCTCGGTCAAGATCGGCCGCAACCGCCGCATCCTCCCGACCTGGGTGGACGAGTACATCGAGCGCTGCGCGGCGGAAGCCGAAGGAATCGGCGCCGAGAGGTGGTCCGCATGAGTGGCAAGCGGGGCAACGGCGAAGGCTCCATCTACCCCTACCGCAACGGCGGCTTCGCCGCGTACGTCTGGGTCACCACCCCGGACGGCAAACGCAAGCGCAAGTACGTCTACGGCAAGACCCGCCCGGAAGTCCACGAGAAGTGGCTGAAGCTCCACAACGAGGCCAAGAAGGGCCCGGTGGCCACCCAGCACCGCACCGTGGCCACCTTCCTCGACTACTGGCTGACCTCGGTCGTGAAGCCCAACCTGGCGCCCCTCACGTACGTCGCGTACGAGGGTGCCGCTCGCCTCTACATCGTGCCCCGCCTCGGCTCCAAGCGGCTCGACAAGCTGACGGTTCGCGACGTGCGCGAGTGGCTGACGAAGCTCGCCGACACCTGCCAGTGCTGCGCCCAGCGCAAGGACGCCAAGCGCCGTCCCGAGCGGCAACGCTGCTGCGCCATTGGCGAGTGCTGCGAGCAGTACCCGAGCGGGCGGGTCGTCCAGATCGCCCGGGACACCCTCCGCGCGGCTCTGAGTCAGGCCGTGGTCGAGGAGGAGATCCCGCGCAACGTCGCCAAGCTCGTACGCGTCCCCAAGCCCCGGCGCCGGAAGGTCAAGGCATGGTCCGTCGGTGAAGCCAGCCGCTTCCTGGAGCACGCCGTTACGTCCGACGATCCGCTGTACGCGGCCTGGGTCCTGGCGCTCACCCTCGGGCTCCGGCGCGGTGAGATCCTCGGCCTCACGTGGGAGTCCATCGACTTTGACGCCGGAGAGCTGTACATCGATCACCAGCTCCAGCGTGCGGGCCGTGAGGTCCTGCACCGGGAGACGAAGACGGAGGACTCGGAGGACTTCCTTCCCCTGCCGGAACTCTGCCTTGCAGCGCTGCGGCAGCGTCGCCAGCAGCAACAGGAGGACCGGGAAGCGGCCGGAGAGCTCTGGCAGGACGTGCATGGGCTGATCTTCACCACCCGTTACGGGACGCCGATCGAGCCCGGGAACCTCACCCGGGCCTTCGCCGTCCGCATCCGCCAAGCCGGCGTCCGCGCGATCCCGCTCCGGAACACCCGGCACACCACCGGTTCGCTGCTCGTCGCGATGAAGGTGCACCCCAAGGTGGCGCAGCGGATCTTGCGGCACTCCAAGTTCACGATGACCTTCGACGTGTACTCGGAGGCCAGTGACGAGGAGATCCGCGAAGCACTGCAACGGCTCTCCCGCGGCTTCGGCCAGAGCCCGCCGGACGACCCCGAGGAGTCCGACGAGGACTCGTAGCGGCCCGTAACGATCACCCCGGTTGCTGTACTTCGCTGCTGTACGGCACGGAAGAGGCCCCGCATCGATCATGATGCGGGGCCTCTGACCTGCGGAGCCGCCTGTCGGATTCGAACCGACGACCTTCTGTTTACAAGACAGATGCTCTAACCAGCTGAGCTAAGGCGGCGGGGGTGCGTCGCTCGTGCAGTGTACCCGGGAGATGGATCGTGATGCTTGCGACTACTGACAAACGGGCGTGCAGCGGCTAGCGTCTCGCCAGGTCCACGCAGTGGACTACACCTCCCTTTACGACGGATCGTCCGGCACGTACCTGCCGGTGAAGGAGAAACGAACATGGCCACGGTCACCTATGACCAGGCGACCCGGGTGTACCCCGGCGCCGACTCCCCCGCCGTCGACAAGCTCGACATCGAGATCGCGGACGGGGAGTTCCTCGTTCTCGTCGGTCCCTCCGGCTGCGGCAAGTCCACCTCGCTGCGGATGCTCGCCGGCCTGGAGGACGTGAACGAGGGCAACATACGCATCGGCGAGCGCGACGTGACCCACCTTCCGCCGAAGGACCGGGACATCGCGATGGTGTTCCAGAACTACGCGCTCTACCCGCACATGACCGTGGCGGACAACATGGGCTTCGCGCTCAAGATCGCGGGTGTGGCGAAGACCGAGATCCGCAAGAAGGTCGAGGACGCGGCCAAGATCCTCGACCTGACCAAATACCTGGACCGCAAGCCCAAGGCGCTCTCCGGCGGTCAGCGGCAGCGTGTCGCGATGGGCCGGGCCATCGTCCGGGAGCCGCAGGTCTTCCTGATGGACGAGCCGCTCTCCAACCTGGACGCGAAGCTCCGCGTCCAGACCCGTACGGAGATCGCGAGCCTCCAGCGGCGCCTCGGCATCACCACCGTGTACGTCACCCACGACCAGGTCGAGGCCCTGACGATGGGCGACAGGGTGGCCGTGCTCAAGGACGGGCTGCTCCAGCAGGTCGACAGCCCGCGCAACATGTACGACCGCCCCGCCAACCTGTTCGTCGCGGGCTTCATCGGCTCCCCCGCGATGAACCTGGTCGAGGTCCCGATCACCGACGGCGGCGTCAAGTTCGGCAACAGCGTGGTGCCGGTCGAGCGCGAGGCTGTCGGCTCCGCGGCGGACAATGGCGACAAGACGGTCACGGTCGGTGTCCGTCCCGAGCACTTCGAGATCGTCAACGGTGACGGCGGCGGCAAGGGCCTCGCCAAGGACGAGCACGCCGGTGTTGCCGTCACGGTGAACGTCGTCGAGGAGCTGGGCGCCGACGGCTACGTCTACGGCACCGCCGACATCGGCGGCGAGCAGCGCGACCTGGTGGTCCGCGTGCCCGGCCGCAGCGTTCCGGAGAAGGGCTCCACCATCCACGTGGTGCCGAAGGGCGGCGAGGCCCACGTCTTCGCCACCACTTCCGGCGAGCGCCTCAGCGACTGAGCGACTTGCGCGACTTGAGCAACTTGAGCGACTGACGTCCCGCTTCCGCGCGACGCGGTTCCCGGCCCCATGCGAGCACTTCGCCCGCATGGGGCCTGCGCTGTACCGGCCCGATCCGCCGGGCAGGGCCACGGGTCCGACCCGGATCGAGGAGCGCCGCTCACCCCTCCCGCACCCTCTCCGAGACCTGCCGCACGCCGCGCCGACCTGCCGCACGCCGCCCCGACCTGCCGCACGCCGCCCGGCCCGCCGTCCGCTGATTCCGACGTGCCGCCCGCAGTCTCCGGCCTGTCGGTCCGTGCGGGCGAGTTGCCCACTCCGTATCCTCGTTCCGTCCCGCCGGGCCGCCTCCGGCCGGCCGACCGTACGGGACGTACCGGGCTCCGGCGTCATCTCACCGCCGCACTGTTCCCCCTCCCGTGCGGTGTCGCTTCGAACAAGTCGGGTTCCCGTCCCTCGAAGTGGTGACAAAATGTCGCCAAATCACTACCCCCGGCTACCATCGCGGGCGTGAACCATGCAGCCCGCCGTATCGGCCGATCCCTCGCACTCGTACTCCCGGTCGTGCTCGTCCTGTCCGGGACCCTCGCCGTCACGTATGTTCCGTGGGCATCCGCGCCCGCGGACGCACCGGTTCTCGCCTCCTCGGCACAGAAGGCGTCGGCGGACACCGCCTCGACGCCCGCCGGGCCGGCCAGCCGCCACACGCCGGAGCACCAGCTCCGGGACCGGCTCATCGCCGAACTCCAGGAACAGGACCCCGGGGTGGCGCTGAACAGTCTCCAGCGCGCCATCGCCCGCAAGCCGTCGCTCGCCGGCCACTGCGCCTCGATCGCCCGGGCGCTGGGGAAGGCCGCCGTCCACAAGTACGGGGCCCAGCGCGCGCAGCGGTTCTCGCGGCCGGTGTGCGACACCTCGTTCGCCTACGGGGTCGCGCAGTTGAGCTGACGCCGGAAAGGAGCGGGAAGCGCCGGGCCGGGGCGTGGCAACCGGCGCGGGTCGTGTGGCGCATAGGCTGCGCCACATGACCCAGCACCCGACCCAGGCCGTGATCCTCGCCGGTGGACAGGGATCACGGCTGCGGCCGTACACCGACGACCGCCCCAAGCCGATGGTGGAGATCCCCGGCACGGGAGTACCGATCATCGGCCACCAGTTGGCCTGGCTCGCGGCCGAGGGCGTCAGCGACGTCGTCGTCTCCTGCGGACACCTCGCCGAGGTGCTCGACGAGTGGCTCACGCAGGCGGAACTCCCCTGCCGTGTCACGACGGTGGTCGAGCGCGAACCGCTGGGGCGCGGTGGCGGGCTCAAGTTCGCGGCGCGTTCGCTGCCGCGGCCCGACGAGCCCTGGTACGCGACCAACGGCGACATCTGGACGCGCTTCTCGCTGCGCGAGATGGCCGACTTCCATGCCGAGCGCGACGCCACCGCCACGCTCGCGCTCGCCCGTCCGCGGATCCCCTGGGGTGCGGTGGAGACCGACGAGTTCGGTCACGTCCTCGACTTCATCGAGGCGCCGCCCTCCCCCTATCTGATCAACGCGGGCGTCTACGTCTTCTCCCCCCGGTTCGTCGGGCTGCTGCCCGAGCGGGGGGACCATGAGCGGACCACCTTCCCGCGGCTCGCCCGCGAGCGGGCACTGGCCGGCTTCCCGCTTCCGCAGGGCTCGTACTGGCGGGCCATCGACACCGCGAAGGACCTGCGCGAAGCCGCCCGCGAACTCGCCGACGGAACCCCGCGCTGAAAGCCCCCGGAGCGTCCTGAACGTTCCTGCCGCGCCTGCCCCGCCTCCACCGGTCCGCCGCGCCTCTCCGGCACGCGCCCTCCGGCCCCGGCGGCTGCCGGCCCGGGCGCGAGGCGCGAAGCCGAGCCCTGCACGAGCGCCCGAGCGCCCCAGCACCCGAGCACCGGGACAGGGCCGGACCGGACCGGGCAGAGCCGGTCGGCGTCCGGAAACACGAAGCCGGGTGGGGTTGTCGATCCTCGGAGATCGACAACCCCACCCGGCTTCGCACGCCCGTGGCCGCCTCGGCGGCGCCCCGGCCACGGGACCGGAACGGCCGCCGGGGGCCGTCCGCCGCCGCGGATCAGTGCCCGAGCAGTGCCCGGTCAGTGCCCGAGCAGTCCGCCCAGTGCGCCGCGTCGGCCGCCGCTGCTGCCGGACGAGGACCCGCTGCCGGAGCCGGACGACGAGGCGCCCGTGCCGGAGGAGTCGCTGGAGCCGCCGCCGGAGCTGGAGCCGCCGCTGCCGCCGGGGTTGGCCTGCGGCTGCCGGGGGGCGGGCTGCTGCTGGGCCGGCGGTGCCGTGGTGCCCTGCTGCTGGCCGGGGGTGGCGGCGCCCTGTCCGCCACCCTGGTCGGCGCCCTGGGTGCGGCCCTGGCTGGGGGTGGACTCGGGGCCGGTGGTGGCCCGCTGCTCGCCCGGGCTGGTCTCCTCCGCCGAGGGGCTGCCGTCCTTGTCCCGGCTGTCCTTGTCGCCGTCCCGCCCGTCGGCGCCGGACGGGCCCTGGGTGGCCTGGCCGGAGCTGGAGCGGCCCGGCTCCTGCGGCATCGGGGAGCCCGGCAGCCGGTTGGTGGGCAGCTCGCCGCGGCCGGGCCCGGAGGCGGGCTGCGAGGTGCGGACGGCGCTGCCCAGCAGGGAGCCGATCAGCAGCGCGAGGCCGACGACGACGGTGGCGATGACGGTGCCGCGGCGCAGTACCCGCCGCCGCAGGTCGCGCAGTTCGACGCGGGGGCCGAGCCTGCGCCAGGCCTCGCTCGCCAGCCGGCCGTCGAGGGAGAAGACGGGGGCGCCCGCGATGATCAGGGGGCTCCAGGCGGCGAGGTAGATGATGTCGGGCGCCTCGTAGGCGGGGACGCTGCTCCAGCTGACCGTCATCAGCAGGGCGACGGAGAGCAGCGCTCCGATCCCGGCGGCGACCCGCTGCCAGAGTCCGAACATGGTCAGTACGCCGACGATGACCTGGAGGAAGGCGACCGTGAGGCCGGCGCCGACGGGGTGCGCGAGGGCGAAGTCCCGCAGCGGGGTGGCGATCGTCCACGGGTCGAGGGAGCGCAGCCAGGTGACCATGGAGCCGCGTTCGCCGCCGTCGAAGTAGACGGGGTCGCACAGCTTGCCCATCCCGGCGTAGACCGTGATGAAGCCCAGGAAGAGCCGCAGCGGGAGCAGGACGACGCCCAGGTTCATCCGGCGGCCCGGGTAGTACGCGTGCCGGACGGTGTCACGGCGGCGTCGGGCCCCGGTGTCGCCCTGGGTGTGCTCGTCCTCGTCGTCCGCGTAGCCGCCATCCGGGTACGGGTCGTCCCCGTAGCGGGGGCCGCCGGGACCGCCGGGGTGGAGGTCGCCGCCACGGTGGGTGACGGCCGGCAGTTCGCCGGTCTCCGGTCCGGCCGCCTCGAACTCGCCGGTGTCCTCGTCGAACGCGCTGCGGGCGGGGCGTACGCCCTTCAGCAGTGGTTCGGTGCGGTGTTCGCGCGGCGGCAGCGGGCCGCCGCTCTCGGAGGGCTGGGGTCCGCGCGGCGGGCCGACCACGGTGGCCGGGCCGTTGCCGGTGCGGCCCGGACCCGCGGTACCGGGGCCGTTGACGCGGGGCAGCGTCTGGGTCGCGGTGGGGTCGGATTCGGCGGTGCCGCCCTCGAAGCCGACCAGGCCCGCCGTGCGGGCGGCCTGGATGAGCTTCGTCGCGCCCGTGTCGTCGGGCTCGGGGCCGCCGCTCCACACCACGGGGGTGCGGCGTCCGGTCGCGGAGCGGCGGGCGCCCGCCGGGCTGCCGCCCGCGGTGACCGGCATGGGCCCGGTGTCCTCGAACGCCGGGGCCCCGCGTCCGTCCGCCGGTCCGGGCTGCGTCAGCGGCCAGGTCGGCGACGTCGGCACCGTGGCGGTGGCCGCGGGCGACAGCGCGCCCCGGGCGGGCACGGCCGAGGCGGCGGACGGTGCGTACGGCATGGCCGCGGTGGGCGGCGCGGCCGCCCCGCCGAGCCGCACACGGAAGCTCGCGTGGTTGACGACCACCTCGGCGGGGTCGGACGGGACCTTGACCGTGCTCAGCACCGGTTCGTCGTCGAAGAAACCGCGTGGGCTTCCCGCTGGGCTGTGCCCGGAGCCGCGGCCCGAAGCGCCGGGTGCGCGGGGTGTTCTGGTGTCCACACTCATCTAACCGAGTGACGGACGGTTAGGACACTGCCTTGACCGACTCGATCTGTCCGAGGTCCGTCAAGAGATCATCGGAGCGGTGCACCGAGGGAGCCCCGGGGCGGTCCGCCCGGACCGCCCGGGGTGCGGTCCCCGCGGTGCGGCGGGCCGCTGCGACCGCCCTGCGCACGGAACGCCACCGCGCGCGACGGCAGAGCACTGCCGGAGCACGCGGAAGCCGTCCGCTCGACGTCAGCCGCTCGACGTCAGGAGTCGCTCGACGTCAGCCGCTCGACGTCAGGAGTCGCTCGACGTCAGCCGCTCGATGTCAGGATTCGCTCAGCGTCAGCCGCTCGGCGTCAGGAGCCGCTCGGCGTCAGGCGCGGCGCCGTGCCGCCTCGTAGAGTACGACGCCCGCCGCGACACCCGCGTTCAGCGACTCGGCCCCGCCCGGCATCGGAATCCGCACCCGCACGTCGCAGGTCTCGCCGACCAGCCGCGACAGGCCCTTGCCCTCGCTGCCGACGACGACCACGAGCGGTCCGTCGAGCGCGGCGACGTCGCCGAGTTCCAGCTCGCCGTCCGCCGCGAGCCCGATCACCGTCAGTCCTGCCTTCTGGTACCCCTCCAGCGCACGGGTGAGGTTGGTGGCGCGCGCGACCGGCGTGCGCGCCGCCGTCCCGGCGGACGTCTTCCAGGCACCGGCCGTCATCCCGGCCGCGCGGCGCTCCGGGACGACCACGCCGTGCCCGCCGAACGCGCAGGCGGAGCGGACGACGGCGCCCAGGTTCCGCGGGTCGGTGACCCCGTCCAGGGCGACGATCAGCGGGTCCTCGCCGCGGTCGAAGGCGGCTGCTGCCAGGTCCTCGGGGTGCGCGTACTCGTACGGCGGGACCTGCAGGACGACGCCCTGGTGGTTGAGGCCGTTGGTCATCCGGTCCAGCTCGGGCCGGGGGGCCTCGACCAGGCGGATACCGCCCCGTTCGCCCGCCACACGGACCGCCTCGCGGACCCGCTCGTCATTGTCGATGAACTGCTGCACGTACAGCGCGTTGGCGGGGACGCCCTCGCGGAGGGCCTCCATGACGGAGTTGCGGCCCACGACCAGCTCCGAGGTGCCCTTGCTGCCGCGCTGCGGACGGGTCTGGGAGCGGCGGGCCTTCGCCTGCGCGACGCGCTGCTTGGCGTGGCCCTTGCGCATCTCGGCGGGCGGGGTCGGGCCCTTGCCCGCCAGACCGCGGCGGCGGTTGCCGCCGCTGCCGATCTGCGGCCCCTTCTTCTTCCCGGGCATGTGGGCACCTACCTTGCTGTCCGCGGCCTTCGGGGCCTGTCGTCGACCCGGTCGCGGGTCTGTCCTGGCCCGTCGGGCCTGTCGTCGTTCGTGGAGCGGCCGGCCGGTGGCCGGCCGCAGGGCCGCACGTACGCAGCGCTCACCGAGCGGTCGGATGTACGTACGGCCTTACCACGGTACCGGTTTCCGCTCCGTGGCCCGCGCCCCCTTCCGGAGGCGGGGTTCTTCCGGAGGCCCGGCTCTCCGGAGAGCCGGGCCTTCCTCCGGGGCCCGGAGAGGCAGACGGCAGACGCCCCGGGGCCCCGGGGGCCCCGGATCACTCCCCGGCGAGCTCCCAGCGGGGTCCGGAGGGGGTGTCCTCGACGGCGAGCCCGGCGCGCTTGAGCTCGTCGCGGATGGCGTCCGCGGTCGCGTAGTCCTTCCGGGCCCGTGCCGCCTGCCGCTGCTCCAGCACCAGGCCGACCAGCGAGTCGACCACGGAGTCGAGCCGGGCACCGGCGCCGGAGGCCGCGCCGGACCACTCGGCCGCGAGCGGGTCCATGCCCAGCACCCCGAGCATGGCCCGGACCTCGGCGACGGCCGTCGCCACGGCGGTGGTGTCCCCGTCGGCCAGCGCGGCGTTGCCCTGCCGGACCGTGGTGTGGACGACCGCGAGGGCCTGTGGCACGGCGAAGTCGTCGTCCATGGCGGCGGCGAACGCCTCGGGCACCTGGGCGGCGGGTGCCACCTGGCCGGCGAGTTCGACGCCGCGCTGCAGAAAGCCCTCGATGCGGCCGAGCGCCGACTCCGCCTCGCGCAGCGACTCGGGGCTGTACTCGATGGTCGAGCGGTAGTGCGGGGTGCCCAGGTAGTAGCGCAGGACGAGGGGGCGCCACTGCTTGACCATCTCGCTGACGAGCACCGAGTTGCCCAGCGACTTGCTCATCTTCTCGCCGCTCATGGTGACCCAGGCGTTGTGGGCCCAGTAGCGGGCGAAGTCGTCGCCGAAGGCGCGGGACTGGGCGATCTCGTTCTCGTGGTGCGGGAAGACCAGGTCGACGCCGCCGCCGTGGATGTCGAAGACCCGGCCGAGGTACTTGTGCGCCATCGCGGAGCACTCCAGGTGCCAGCCGGGACGGCCGGGCCCGAAGGGGGTCTCCCAGCAGGGCTCGCCGGGCTTGGCGGCCTTCCACATGGCGAAGTCGCGCGGGTCGCGCTTGCCCGTCTCGCCCTCGCCCGCGGGCTGGAGCAGGTTGTCCAGCTGCTGGTTGGAGAGGGCGAGGTAGTCGCCGAAGGAGCGGACGTCGAAGTAGACGTTGCCGTCCGCGGCGTAGGCGTGGCCGCGGTCGATCAGGACCTGCATCATCTCGACCATCTCGGGGATGTGGCCGGTGGCGCGGGGTTCGTTGGTCGGCGGGAGGCAGCCGAGCGCCTGGTAGGCGGCGTCGAAGGCGCGCTCGTTCTCGTAGCCGATCGCCCACCAGGGGCGGCCCTGCTCGGCGGACTTGGCGATGATCTTGTCGTCGATGTCGGTGACGTTGCGGATGAACGTGACGTCGTAGCCGCGGTGGGCGAACCAGCGGCGCATGATGTCGAAGTTCAGTCCGGAGCGGACATGCCCGATGTGCGGCGGCGCCTGCACGGTGGCACCGCACAGGTAGATCGAGACGCAGCCGGGTTCGAGCGGGCTGAAGTCGCGGATCTGCCGGGCGCTGGTGTCGTACAGGCGAAGAGTCACGGTGCCCAGGGTAGTAGCCCACCGGACCGCGCCGCGCCCGGACCGGAGCGGAGGTCCCGGGCCGGAACGGGCGCGAAGCCGGGCGTCCGGCCCCGGCCGTCGGCACCGGCGGCCGGGGCGGCCGGCTCAGAGGCGGCCGACGACCTTGTCGACGCCGACCCGGACCACGACCCGCTCGGCGTCCTGGTCGGAGGCCGGGTTGAACTCGGCGTAGCTCTTGCCGACGTACTTGTGCGCCAGCTCGTCGATCAGCTCCTGCCCGCCCTCGGTGGTGAGGGAGGCGGTGCCGCGCAGTTCGGCATAGGTGTAGGGCGCCTCGGCCGGGTGCACCAGGACGGTCACCCGCGGGTCGCGCCGCATGTTGCGGGTCTTGCGGCGGTCCACGGTGGTGGAGATGAGCAGGTCCTCACCGTCGCGCTTCACCCACACCGGCGACACCTGGGGGCTGCCGTCGGGCTGGATGGTGGCGACGGCGACGAAGACCTTTCCGTCGAGTACCTTCTTCAGTTCCTCGGAGAGCACCTGCTGGGCCACGGGAACGGCTCCCTTCCTCATTCACGATGCGGAACGAACGCGGGCCTGACCGGGAGCCGCGGCCTGTCCGGAGCGCCGCAGGCACTCCGGCGGCCCTGCCTGCCGGGACGGTATCTCACATCCGGCCGGCGACGGGGTGTACGCGTCGGGCCCACGTCCCACGCACCATCGGGTAAAGCCCGCTGGGCCCGGTCTCTCCCCATCCGGCAACCGCCAGGGGACTGCGGGAGCGCTGTCGGGCTGTGCCGGACGGCATCAGGACTCCTCCCGCACCCGAAGGGCCGAAGAACAGACATGGAGCAAGGTCCGTAAGGGCTCACCCCGCTGCGGCTGGGGATCCTAGGGGGCGGAGCCCACTGGCGGGGGGCTGTTGGGTGGGGGTCCCCCCGGACGGAGTCTGGGGGAAGCGCCGCCCCGACGCCCGTCCGGCGAGGACAAGGGGGGGTCGGGGGCGAAGCCCCCGACAACGGCGCCGCACCCGGCGAACAACGGACGGGGGCACCCAGCGAAGGGCGGCGCCCCTCAGCCGCGGTCGCGGCCGCGACGAACGACCAGCGCAGTGGCAACGGCCGCCACCCCTTCGCCGCGACCGGTCAGCCCGAGCCCGTCGGTGGTGGTGCCGGAGAGCGAGACGGGCGCACCGACCGCGTCGGTCAGTGCCCGCACCGCTTCCGCCCGCCGCTTGCCGATCTTCGGGCGGACGCCGATGACCTGGATGGCCACGTTGCCGATGCCGAAGCCCGCCGCGCGTACGATGCGCGCCGTCTCGGAGAGCAGTGCGGCGCCCGAGGCGCCGGACCATTCGGGCCGGTCGGTGCCGAAGTGGGCGCCGAGGTCGCCGAGCCCGGCGGCGGAGAACAGCGCGTCGCACGCCGCGTGGGCGGCCACGTCGCCGTCGGAGTGCCCGGCGAGGCCGTACCGCTCGCCTTCCCACAGCAGTCCGCCGCACCACAGCTCGCGCCCCTCCTCGAAGGCGTGCACGTCGGTGCCGATGCCGACCAGCGGCAGGGCGGCGGCCGGCGCGGGCCCGGTGGTGTCCTGAATGTCGTCGGCGTTCTCAGAACGCATCGTGCGCCCTCCTTCTGGCCAGTACGGCCTCCGCGAGCACCAGGTCGAGGGGGCGGGTCACCTTGAACGCCTCCTCGTGGCCGGGCACGACGACCACCTCGACTCCGAGCCGTTCGACCATGCCTGCGTCGTCGGTGGCGCCGTCGCCCTCGGCCGTCAGCCGGGTGTGCGCTTCGGCGAGCACCGTGCGGGCGAAGCCCTGCGGGGTCTGCACGGCTCGCAGCAGGCTGCGGTCGACGGTGCCGGTGACGGGCTCGGGCGCTGCGCCGGGGCGGGGTTCGACCTGTTTGACGGTGTCGGTGACGGGGAGCGCGGGCACGACGGCGGGTGCGCCGTCGCGGACGGCCCGCGCGACGGCGTCCACCGTCTCGTCCGGCACCAGCGGCCGGGCCGCGTCGTGCACCAGCACTGTCTCGACGGTGTCGGGCAGGGCGGCCAGTCCGAGGCGTACGGAGTCCTGGCGGGTTGCGCCGCCGGGTACGACGACGACTCCGGGGAGCCCGTGTTCGTCGAGCAGGGTGCGGACGGCCGGTGCGCCGTCCGGTGGGGCCACCACGACGACCAGGTCGACGGCGCGGGCCCGCGCCGTCGCCCGGACGGCGTGCACGAGCATCGGCGTACCGCCCAGTTCGCGCAGCGCCTTGGGGGTTCCCGGGCCGAGCCGTACGCCCTTGCCCGCCGCGGGGATGACGACGGCGGTGCGGGGTCCGGAGTCATCCGAAGGTTGCTGATCGCCGGAAGGAGCGAAGTCCGTGGAATCGATTGACATCGGTAGCGCGTTCAGGGTTTGTGTCCTCAGCCGGGGTGGGTATGGCCTGGGAGTACCCCCAGGCCAGGGTGGATGCCCTGGGTTGGCGGGAGTGCCGGGCGCAGCCACTCGATCGAGCCCTTTCCGTGACCAGCGGTCGAGTCGGGCGCCCGGGCCCGGCACGCGGCCCGTTCGGCCGCGGGCAGGCCTGCGGCGGCACCGTCGGGAGTCAGGTCCGGGGACCGCGGTCGCAGAGCTGTCCGGATATGCCGCCGAACATGCCGCAGCGCCCGGCGACGACTGATGTCATCCGGGCACCGCGGCATCGTGGGGCAGTTGGAATGTCAGGAAGCGAGAACCTCGTCGAGCAGCGCCTCGGCTTTGTCCTCGTTCGTGTTCTCCGCCAGCGCCAGCTCGCTCACCAGGATCTGCCGGGCCTTGGCCAGCATCCGCTTCTCACCGGCGGACAGGCCGCGCTCGCGCTCACGGCGCCACAGGTCACGCACGACCTCCGCCACCTTGATCACGTCGCCGGACGCGAGCTTCTCGAGATTCGCCTTGTAGCGGCGGGACCAGTTGGTCGGCTCCTCGGCGTACGGCGCGCGGAGCACCTCGAAGACCCTGTCCAGCCCGTCCGAACCAACGACGTCGCGCACGCCTACGAACTCCGCATTGTCCGCCGGGACGCGAACGGTCAAATCGCCCTGCGCAACCTTCAGAACCAAGTAGGTCTTGTCCACGCCTTTGATCTGCCGAGTTTCGATCGCCTCGATCAGCGCGGCCCCGTGATGGGGATAGACCACGGTGTCGCCAACCTTGAACGTCATGTGTCAGGTACCCCTTCCGTGGCTATCCAGGGTAACACGGCGGCGACGTCTTCTGAATGGCGTTTTCGCAGGTCAGGGCGCATCTCGGGGCTTGACAAGCGGCCCTCTATCGTGCATCGACCAACCAATGCAAGCGGGTATTCGCAGGTGGGAGCGGTTCTGCACACCCGCGGAAACAGTCGCAGGGGACCCTGGGAAGTGCATGGCGACACGTCCATTGTGACCGATTTGTCCGACTGTAGGGAGTAGCGTCTTCGCGCCGCCCTTCCCGCTTTCCGGGAATTGATCAATGACCCCGCAAGAGCCCGTTGATCAATTCTCCATCGCGCTCTCGCATTCTGCTGGAATCGCCCGTACGGAGGTCGCCCACACCGGCAGTGGGAGCTATTCGACAGCGCACGCGACCGCCGCGCGCCCCCTCCCGCCCGAGCCGGACCGGCCCCCGGTCGACGCCCCGGTCGACGCCCCGGTCGACGCCCCGGTCGACGCCCCGCCACGACAGCCCGGTCACGGCTGCCCAGGCACTGCTGCTCAGGCACGGCTGCCCGGGCGAAGACGGCCGGGCCCGGCGACGCGGGCGCGGCGGCGGGGCCGGGGGGCCGGGGGGCCGGGTCCCAGGGCCGCTCCGAGGGTCGCTCCGAGGGCCGGGTCGGAGGGTCGGGTGCGGGGCGTCAGCGGGCTGTCGGTAATCTGAGCGCGCACGCGAAAGCCCCATCCGTACGCGACCGGCACGCGCTCTGGAGCGTGCCGCCGCCATAGCTCGCCTAGGAGTTGCCGCCGCCGTGAGCAGCAGCCTTCGTCGCGGCGCCCTCGCCGCCACCACCCTCGCGCTCGCCGCCGTCTCGCTGACCGCCTGCGGCGCCGGGAACGACGCGCAGACGCTGGAGGTCAAGCCCGACAACGCGGCGACGCACGTCGGGGTCATCAAGGTCCAGAACGCCAACATCGTCACCGACACCAAGGGTTCGGGCGAGGCGACGGTCACGGCACGGATCTTCAACGACGGTGACCGGGACCAGACCCTCAAGGGCATCCGCGTCGACGGGGCACGCGCCGAACTGAGCCCCGCCAAGGGCGAGAAGAAGCTCGTCGTACCGGCCGGCGGCTCGCTGGCGCTGGGCGGCAAGGGCAACGCCTCCGCGCTGCTCCAGGACGTCGAGGCGGCGGGTGTCAAGGACGGCAACGCGCAGCCGGTCACGTTCGACCTGAGCCGGACCGGCGCGGTCAAGCTGCGGGCGACCGTGCTGCCCGCCAAGCACGCCTTCGAGACGGTCGGCCCGAGCTCCTCGCCGAGCGACAGCGCGCCCCGGCCGGGTTCCTCCGCGTCCCCCGGCCAGGACGGGGCGGAGAGCCCCTCCGACGACGCCTCGACCGGCGCCTCGGCCGACGAGCAGGGCGCGGGCGCGAGCGAGGGCGCGACGTCCCCGAGCAGCTCGCCGGGTACCGAGCAGGGCGGCGAGTCCGCCGGCGACTGAGCGCGGCGCTCGGCGGGTCGTTCCGTTCCCCGGGCGACCGCCCCGCACACACGTACGGCGAGAGGCCGCACCCACCGCGGGTGCGGCCTCTCGCCGTACGCACGTTCCCGGCACCGTCCGGACTCCGCCGGGGCGGCAGACCGGCTTAGGGCTCGAACTTGTAGCCGAGGCCGCGCACCGTCACCAGGTAGCGCGGCGCCCCCGGATCGGGTTCGATCTTGGCGCGGAGGCGCTTGACGTGCACGTCGAGGGTCTTGGTGTCGCCCACGTAGTCCGCGCCCCAGACCCGGTCGATGAGCTGCATCCGGGTGAGCACCCGCCCCGCGTTCCGCAGCAGCATCTCCAGCAGGTCGAACTCCTTGAGCGGCAGGTCGACCTTGCCGCCGCCGACGGTGACCACGTGCCGCTCCACGTCCATCCGGACCGGTCCCGCCTCCAGCGCGGCGGGCGCGACCTCCTGCTCCGGCTCGCCGCGGCGGCGCAGCACGGCGCGCACGCGGGCCACCAGCTCGCGCGAGGAGAACGGCTTGGTGACGTAGTCGTCGGCGCCTATCTCCAGGCCGACCACCTTGTCGATCTCGCTGTCCTTGGCCGTCACCATGATCACGGGAACGTTGGAGCGCCCCCGCAGCTGCCGGCAGACCTCGGTGCCGGGCAGCCCCGGCAGCATCAGATCGAGCAGCACCAGGTCGGCGCCGTTGCGTTCGAACTCGTCGAGCCCGTCGGGACCCGTGGCCGCGACCGCGACCTCGAAGCCTTCCTTACGGAGCATGTACGACAGTGCGTCGCTGAACGATTCCTCGTCCTCGACGACGAGCACTCGGGTCACGGGAGGACCTCCGGGGCGGAAAGTTGTTCATCAGCCTGATCGACATACGGCCGCTCCTCGTCCTCGAAGGCGGCCGGTTCCTGAAGTGCGCCCGACAGGCGGTTCCGGCCGAGCCGGTCGGCCTTGTCGAGTGCGGCCTGCTCCCGTGCGCTGCCCGCCTCGGGCAGCCGCAGGGTGAAGGTGGAGCCCTGTCCCTCGGCACTCCACACGGTGACCTCCCCGCCGTGCGAGGCGGCCACGTGCTTGACGATGGACAGGCCCAGTCCGGTGCCTCCGGTGGCCCGGGACCTGGCCGGGTCGACGCGGTAGAAGCGCTCGAAGATGCGTTCCTTGTCGCGTTCGGAGATGCCGATGCCCTGGTCGGTGACGGCGATCTCGATCAGATCGCCGCCCGGGGCCTGGGCGAGGCGGCCCGCGACCTTGACGCGGGTGCGGGCCGGCGAGTAGTTGACGGCGTTCTCCACGAGGTTGCCGAGCGCCGCGGCGAGCTGGCCGCGGTTGCCCCACACGTGCAGGCTCTCGGTGCCGCCCGCGAGGAGGGTGATCTGCTTGCTGTCGGCGCTGTGCCGGCTGCGCTCGATGGCCTCGGTCACCAGTTCGTCCACCCGGACGGACTCGGAGTCCTCGAGCGGGTCGTCGTTCTGCACCCGGGAGAGGTCGATGAGCTCCTGGACGAGGTTGGTCAGCCGGGTCGCCTCGTTCTGCATCCGCCCGGCGAAGCGCTGCACCGCCTCCGGGTCGTCGGAGGCGTCCAGCACCGCCTCCGAGAGCAGCGAGAGCGCGCCGACCGGGGTCTTGAGTTCGTGGCTGACGTTGGCGACGAAGTCGCGCCGCACCGCCTCGATCCTGCGGGCCTCCGTCAGGTCCTCCACCAGCAGGAGGACCAGCCGGGAGCCGAGTGGGGCGACCCGCGCGGAGACCGCGAGGGCATCACCCCGTCCCGTGCCGCGCCGGGGCAGGTCCAGCTCCACCTGCCGTATCTCGCCGTCCCGTCTGGTGTCCCTGGCCATCTGGAGCATGGGCTCCACGGCGAGCTTGCCGCCGCGCACCAGGCCCAGCGCGTAGGCGGCGGAGCTGGCCTTGACGACGGCGTCGCTCTCGTCCAGCACGACGGCCGAGGAGCGCAGCACCGACAGTACGGTGTCGACACCCGGGGGCAGCCCCGGCTCGGTGTGCAGGGAGGTGCGGGTGGGGCGGGCCTGCTCCCGCTCGCTCCACCGGAACGCCAGCATCGCGATCACACCGGTACAGACCCCGGCGATCGCTGCTGCCGCGGCGACAGCCGCATTAACGTCCATACACCCAGGTTATGCGCCTCTCGCGAGAGTGCCCCAGCCCTGGACGGCGCCGCCGAAAGAGCTGTCGCCCAGTGTTTACCCGCACGGCGCCTCCGGTTCACCGTGGGGGGCCGCACCGGTCGCATTTCGGGCGCACCGTGGGAGCGTAGGGGCCCGAGCGACCCCGTGAGAACGGCCGGGGCCGTACGCCCCGGAAGAACATTCGTGCGAGGGAAGGACAGCCATGCGGGACGCGTACCACGAGGAGCTGGACTCGATCGGGGACAGCCTGGTCGAGATGGCCCGGCTCGTCGGCTCCGCGGTCGGGCGCGCCACCACGGCGATGCTGGACGCGGACCTCAAGCTCGCCGAGAGCGTCATCGCCGCCGACGAGAAGGTCGACGACATCCAGCGCGACCTGGAGACCAGGGCGATACAGCTGCTGGCCCGGCAGCAGCCGGTCGCCACCGACCTGCGGATCGTCGTCACCTCGCTGCGGATGAGCGCCGACCTGGAGCGTTCGGGCGACCTGGCGCAGCACGTGGCGAAGGTCGCCCGGCTGCGCTTCCCCGAGTCGGCCGTCCCCCAGGACCTCCAGGCCACCCTGCTGGAGATGGGGCAGCTGGCGCAGCGGCTGATGGCGAAGGCGGCCGAGGTGATCGTCACCAAGGACGTCGACCTGGCGATGCAGCTGGAGCAGGACGACGACGCCATGGACCTGCTGCACCGCACCCTCTTCCAGCACCTGATGGACGACCGCTGGAAGCACGGCATCGAGACCGCCGTGGACGTCACGCTGCTGGGCCGCTACTACGAGCGGTTCGCCGACCACGCCGTGTCGGTGGCCCGCCGGGTCGTCTACCTGGTGACCGGCGACTACGCGGACGAGATCGACCCGGCGGCCGCCGTGGCCGGTGCGGCTGACGCCGCCGCCCCGGGCACCCCGGGCGACGCGGGCAGCGCGGGTGAGGGGACCGGGGCGGGCGAGGGCCGCTAGCTCGCGCTCTCCGGCAGCCCACCGCGGCGGGCCCGGCGGCCCGGCCGCGGCCCGGCCGCCGGGCGGTCACCGTCCGGTCACCGCCGGGGCAGGCGTGCATCCGCGCGCCCTTGATGCGCCCGGGCCGCCGCGGCCTGCAATGGGGACGGTCATGTCCTGTCCATGACTGTCCCTGCCGAGGAGGGCACGATGGCTGACTCCACCGAACCGCTCCGGACCACGGCCGACCAGCAGCCGCCGACCGCACCACGGGAAGCCCGGCACCTGCCCCTGCTGGGGGCGTGCGGGTGCGGCGCCGGCTGCGGCTGCGGCTGCCAGTCGGGCGGCCCCTGCCAGTGCGGGGGTTCCTGCGGCTGACCGTCCGCCGTCGCGCACCCGTGCCCCGCGAGGCGCGGGACGCGGGGCACGCGACGGGCAGCACGGCGAGCACGCCCGGGGCCCTGGCCGGTTCGCGCCGGTCAGGGCCCCGCGTCGTATCCGGGCTCCGGAGGCGGCCACGGCAGCCGGACGGTCAGCGTGAACATGCCGTCCTCGGGACCGTAGGCGAGGGTGCCGCCCTCGATCTCCAGCCGCTCCCGCAGCCCCGTCAGCCCGGCACCGGCACCGGGGATCGAGGAGCCGGTGCGCCCGGCCGCGCTGCCGGGCGGCAGCGGGTTGCTGACCCGCACGGTCAGCTCCTGCTCCACGGCGCCCGCCACCCGCACCTCCACAGGCCGGCCCGGCGCATGCTTGCGCGCGTTGGTGAGCCCTTCCTGTACGGCCCGGTAGGCGGTGCGCTGGAGCTGCGGGCGGAGCGGATAGCCGCCCTCGCCGTCGGTCCGCTCGGGCAACGCCAGCTCCAGCCGTACGGTCTGGCCCGCGGCCCGCGCCTCGTCGACCAGTTCGCCCAGCCGCGTCAGATCCGGCTGCGGCCGGGCCCCGTCGGACGCCCCCGGCGTCCCGGTCGCGTCGACGGGGACGCCGGAGGCACCCGGGACATCGTCCTCCTCGTCCTCGCGCAGCACGTGCAGCACGTCGCGCAGCTCCTCCAGCGCCTGGTGCGCGTTGTCGCGGATGACGGTGGCGCTCTCGGCGATCTCCGCGTCGTCCAGTGCGGGGCTCTCGCCCGCGGCCGTGCGCTGCGTCCGGTAGGCGAGCGCGCCCGCGTGCACGGACAGCAGCGAGACGCGGTGCGCGAGCACGTCGTGCATCTCCCGGGCGATCGCCCGCCGCTCGGCGCGCCGCACGTCCGCCAGCCGCCGCGTGTGGTCCGCCTGGGCGCGCACCGCGTCCTCGCGCAGCTTGAGCACGAGCTGGCGCCGCGCCCGGGTCGCGCTGCCCCAGGTGAAGAAGAGCAGATAGAAGACGAGGACGAACGCGGCGACCGTCCAGCGCTCCTCGTGCGGCACCCCGTAGAGCAGCACGTAGGGCAGCGTCGCCGCCAGGTGCAGCAGCAGCACCAGCGCCGCCGTGCGGGGCGGGACGCGCAGCGCCAGATTGAAGATGATGACGGCGAGCGCGCCGACGACGGTGTCGGTCAGCGCCGCGGCGGGCACCGCCGCCAGCGCCACGCCCAGCGGCCACCGGCGCCGCAGCCACAGCGACAGGCAGGCCAGCGCACCCAGCGGCGGGTCGATCGCCACCAGCCAACCGGGCAGGTACGCCTTGGCCTCCGCCTGCTGGAAGAGCGCCGCCCAGCACAGCACCGCCCAGCCGAACAGCAGGACGTCGACGACCCAGTCGCGGGCGCTGCGCCGCACCCGCCGCGGGTCCGGCGTGCCCCCCGCGGTCAGTTCCCCCGGCAGCAGCCGCTGCGCCAGCGCCGAAACGGGAGGGATCGTCATGTCCCGAGCGTATGCGGGCGGCGGCCGGGCGCCCGCCGGGCCGGAACCCGGGCGCCCGCCGGTGCGGGACCGGCCGGGCACCGCCGGGCACCGCCGGGCACCGCGGCGCGACGCGTCAGCGCTTCGCGTACCCCGAGAAGCCCTGCCAGTCGACGAGGACGCAGGGTTCCTGGCCGACGACCCAGGCATCATGCCCGGGCGGGCAGTCCAGGGCGTCACCGGGCCCGATCTCGATCTCCTCGCCGTCGTCCATCACGATCTTCATCCGCCCCGAGACGATGTACCCGGCGTGCGCCGCCTGGCAGCTCTCCGTCCCGGCGATCGGCTTGACGTGCTTGGACCACTGCCAGCCCGGCTGGAACGTCCCCCGGCCCACCTCTCCCCCGGCCAGGTTGACGACCTCCAGTTGCCCCGTACCACCCTCGAAGGGCCGGACCTCGTCCGGCGCGTCGAAGCTCTTGCGAACAAGTCCCGCCATAGCGCGCCTCCCGCGTCGACCGTCCCCCGCTCCATCGTCCGGGCGGCGGAGCGTGATCGCATCCGGGAGGCGGGCGGGGGGCCGGGACGGCTCCGGGGCGCGGCGGCGCGCGGTTGCGGTCGGGACCGGCGCCCGGAGCGGGTGCCGACGACAGACCCCCTGCCCGCGGGAAACCGCGGGCAGGGGGCTTGCTCGTGCTTCGGTGCTACTTCTTGCCCTGGTTCTTCACCGCTTCGACGGCGGCCTTGGCGGCCTCCGGGTCGAGGTAGGTGCCGCCCTTGGTGACCGGTGCGAAGTCGGCGTCCAGGTCGTAGACGAGCGGGATGCCGGTGGGGATGTTGAGGCCGGCGATGTCCTCGTCGGAGATCCCGTCCAGGTGCTTGACCAGGGCGCGCAGCGAGTTGCCGTGCGCGGCGACCAGGACGGTGTGGCCGTCGATCAGGTCCGGGATGATGCCGTCGAACCAGTACGGCAGCATCCGCTCGACGACGTCCTTGAGGCACTCGGTGCGCGGCCGCAGCTCGCTGGGCAGGGCCGCGTAGCGCGGGTCGCCGCTCTGCGAGAACTCGGCGCCGTCCTCCAGGACGGGCGGCGGGGTGTCGTAGGAACGGCGCCAGAGCATGAACTGCTCCTCGCCGAACTCGTCGCGGACCTGGGCCTTGTCCTTGCCCTGGAGCGCACCGTAGTGGCGCTCGTTCAGCCGCCAGGAGCGGCGTACCGGGATCCAGAGGCGGTCCGCGGACTCCAGCGCGAGCTGCGCGGTGCGGATGGCGCGCTTCTGCACGGAGGTGTGCAGTACGTCGGGCAGCAGGCCGGCGTCCTTGAGCAGCTCGCCGCCGCGGACCGCCTCCTTCTCACCCTTCTCCGTGAGGTTGACGTCCACCCACCCGGTGAACAGGTTCTTGGCGTTCCACTCGCTCTCGCCATGGCGGAGCAGGATCAGCTTGTACGGTGCGTCGGCCATACCGGAGAGCCTACGCGCCCCCCGGAAGCCCGGGCGCGAGGTGGGGTCCCGTCGCACAGCGGGGCGGCGAAGTGTGGGGTGCGGCCACATGGGGGCCGGGGGCGGGGTTACCTAGCGTGCGGCGGCATGGTCTCCGCTTCCTCGTCCTCCTCGTCTTCCTCGTCCTCCTGGTCTTCCTCGTCCCCACCCGGCTCCGGCTCCTCCGAGCCCCCGGGGCCCGCGCCGGGCGGGCAGTCGCTGCGCCGGATCGTCGCGGCCAGCCTGGTCGGTACCACCATCGAGTGGTACGACTTCTTCCTCTACGGCTCGGCCGCCGCGCTGGTCTTCAACAAGCTCTTCTTCCCGGACTCCGATCCGCTGGTCGGCACGCTGCTGGCGTTCCTGACCTACGCGGTCGGCTTCGCGGCCCGCCCGGTCGGCGCGCTGGTCTTCGGCCACTACGGCGACCGCGTCGGCCGGAAGAAACTGCTGGTCATCAGCTTGCTGATGATGGGCGGCGCCACGTTCGCGATCGGGCTGCTGCCCACCCACGCGACGGTGGGCGCGTTCGCCCCGGTCCTGCTGACGACGCTGCGGCTGGTGCAGGGTTTCGCGCTGGGCGGCGAGTGGGGCGGCGCAGTGCTGCTGGTCTCCGAGCACGGGGATCCGCGGCGGCGCGGCTTCTGGGCCTCCTGGCCGCAGACCGGAGCCCCGGCCGGTCAGCTGCTGGCCACGGGCGTACTGGCGGCGCTGACGGCGCTGCTGTCCGACGGCGCGTTCGAGAGCTGGGGCTGGCGGATACCGTTCCTGCTCTCCGGGCTGCTGGTGGTGGTCGGTCTGTGGGTGCGGCTGGCCGTGGACGAGTCGCCCGTCTTCCGGGAGGCCCGGGCCCGTGCGGAGGCCCGCAAGGAGCGGGACCGCGCGGCGGGCGCGGACACGGCGGAGGAGCTGCCGCTGCTGGCCGTGCTGCGGCACCACTGGCGGGATGTGCTGGTGGCGATGGGCGCCCGGATGGCGGAGAACATCAGCTTCTACGTACTGACCGCGTTCCTGCTGGTCTATCTGACCGATCACCTGGACCTGTCCAAGCAGACCGGGCTGAACGCGGTGCTGATCGCCTCCGCCGTCCATTTCACCGTCATCCCGCTGTGGGGCGCCCTCTCCGACCGGGTCGGGCGGCGTCCCGTCTACCTCCTGGGCGCTGTCGGCGTCGGGGTGTGGATCTTCCCGTTCTTCGCCCTGCTGGACACCGGCAGCTTCGGGCTGATCCTGCTGGCGGTGACGGTCGGGCTGGTGCTGCACGGGGCGATGTACGCGCCGCAGGCGGCGTTCTTCGCCGAGCTGTTCGCCACCCGGATGCGGTACTCGGGCGCCTCGATCGGCGCGCAGTTCTCGTCGGTGGCGGCCGGTGCTCCGGCCCCGTTGATCGCGACGGCGCTGCTGGCGGAGTTCGACGGTTCGGCGCTGGTGTCGGTGTATGTGATCGCCGCCGCGCTGCTCACCGTCGTGGCGCTGGCCTGTGCGAAGGAGACCCGGGACCGGGACCTGGCGACCGTGGGTGAGCCGGACGCCGCGGCGGCCGGGGCCGCCGGGGCGAGGCCCGCCGCGGGCGGCCCGGGCTCCGCCGGCTCCTCCGGCTCAGCCGCCGAGGGCGCCCGTCAGCCGGTGGAGCCGTAGGGCGAGCTGGATCTCCAGCGCGCGGTGCGGCGCCTGCCAGTCGTCGCCCAGCAGTCGGCCGACCCGCTCCAGCCGCTGGGCGACGGTGTTGACGTGCACGTGCAGGACGTCCTTGGCGCGCACCGGGCTGGCGCCGCTCTCGAAGTACGCGTCGAGAGTGGCGACCAGGTCGGTGCCGCGCCGCCGGTCGTAGTCGAGCGCCGGGCCCAGGACGCGGCGGACGAATCCGGTGACGTCCCGGGTGTCGGCCAGCAGCAGTCCGAGGAAGCCCAGGTCCTCGGCCGCGGCGCCGTCGCCGCGGCGGCCGAGCAGGCTGAGCACGTCCAGGCAGCGCCGGGCCTCCGGGTAGGCGGCGGCGACGGAACCGGGCCGGGTGGCCGGGGACGGTACGGGCGCGGAGGCGCCGACGGTGACCGGGCAGCCCACCGCGCGGCCCAGCTCGGCGGCGGTCCGGCGCGCCGTACCGGAGACGGCATCGGCGGAGTCGGGGCCGGGGTCACCGGAGTCGGGGGCGCCCCGGTCGGTGCCGCGGTCGGTGCCCCGGTCGGTGGCTTCGAGGGGCAGCAGCAGGACGAGTCCGCCGTCCCGGGTCGCGGCCAGGCCGCGGCGGGTGGCGGCCAGATGCGCGGCCGCGGACCACAGGCGCTGCCGTTCCGCCTCGTCGGGGGCCGGCCCGGCGTCGCGCTGCGGCGCCCCGGCGGCGGGCGCGTGCGCCGCGTCCCCGGGCGGGCCGGACGGCGCCCCGGCGGCGGGCGCCGGGTCGAGGCGGGCGGCCAGCACGGTGTGCGGCACGTCCAGGTCGGCGCCCACCCGGGCCGCGCGGTCGCGCAGCAGGTGCGGATCGCGGTGCGCGGCGTCCAGCAGGTCGTCCAGCAGTTCGCCGCGGACCCGCTGTTCGGCCTCGCCGGCCGAGCGGCGGGCGAGTTGCAGCAGCGAGGTGACCATCGCGGCACGCTCCAGGGTGCGCTGGTCCACCGGGGCGAGGTCCGGGTGCCCGTGCAGCAGCAGCGCGCCCAGCAGTTCGCCGCCCGCGGAGACGGCCGCCACCCAGCTGCCGCCCTCGCGCACGGCGTGCCCGTCGCGGCGGGAGCGCTCGACCGCGGCCGGTACGCCGTCGGAGGGGACGGATTGGGAGGGCACGGGACCGGAGAGCGCCCCGTCCGCCGGCCCGGCGCCGGAGGCCGCGCCACCCGCCGGTACGTCGTCGAACCGCACGCCGTCGCGGAACTCGACCCGGCCGCCCAGCACCTCGGCCAGCGCGCGGGTCACGTCGTCCACCCCGCCGCCGCGCAGCACCAGCTCCGTCAGCCGGTCGTGGATGTCGGAGGCGCGGCGGATGGTCTCGTTGACGGCTCGCAGCCCGGCCAGTGCCTGGGTCGTCTCGGTGAGCAGCCGGGTGCTGTCGATCGCGACGGCCGCGTGGGCCGCGAACGAGCGCAGCAGCGCGATCTGCTCCGGTTCGAAGACGCGCTCCCGCCGGTCGGCCGCGTACAGCACGCCGATGACCTCCCGGCCGCCGAGCAGCAGCGGCACCCCGAGGATGGCGACCAGTCCCTCCTCGCCGACGCCCCGGTCGATGGGGAGGGTGTGCTGGAAGCGGGCGTCCCGCGGGTAGTCCTGGGTCGCGTAGGGGCGCGCGGTCTGCGCCACGAGCCCGCCGAGTCCCTCGCCCATGCCGAGCCGCAGCTGCTGGAAGCGGGCCGAGACCGAGCCCTCGGTGACCCGCATGTAGGTGTCGCCGCGCTCGGGGTCGTTGAGGGTCATGTACGCGACCTCGGTGCCGAGCAGGCGGCGGGCGCGCTGGACGATGGCCTGGAGCACGTCGTCGAGGTCGCGGAGTCCGGCGAGGTCGTGCACCGTCTCGAACAGCGCCGTCAGCTCCGCCTCGCGGCGCCGCCTGCCCTCCAGTTCGGCGTGGATGCGCAGCGCGAGCTGCTTGCCGTGTCCGGCGGCGGGCACGGTCCGCCCGGCGGCGGTGTGCGCCGCCGGGTCCTCGTACGCCTCGGCCGGTGCGCCGCGGGCCAGCAGCTCCAGATAGCCGAGGCAGGCGTCCGGCGCGGAGCCGCCCTGCGGGTCAGGGCGTGCGGAGTCCTCGTGGCGTGCGGCCCCGCCCGGCGGTTGGTGGCCCGCGGAGCTCTCGTGGCGTGCGGAGCTGTGGCCGTCGGGACCGTGGTCGGTCGTGCTGTGCATGGGCACAGGGTCAGTGAGCGGTCCAGGCGCCGTCGAGGGGCAGGGAGGAACCCGTGAGGAATCCGGCGGCGGGAGTGCACAGATAGGCGACCGCCTCGACCACCTCGGACGGCTCCAGCAGCCGCTTCAGCGCCGAGTCCGCGAGCAGGACCTCGGACACCACCCGCTCCTCCGGAATGCCGTGCGCCGCGGCCTGGTCCGCGATCTGCCGCTCCACCAACGGGGTGCGCACATACGCCGGGTTGACGCAGTTGGCGGTCACCCCGTGGGCCGCCGCCTCCAGGGCCGTCGTCTTGGAGAGCCCTTCCAGTCCGTGCTTGGCCGCCACGTACGCCGACTTGTAGGCCGAGGCCCGCAGCCCGTGCACGGACGAGATGTGCACGATCCGGCCCCACCCCTGCGCGTACATCCCGGGCAACGCGCCCCGGGTGGTGCGGAACGGCGCCTCCAGCATGAGGGTCAGCATCCGGCGGAACGCGTCGGGCGGGAACTCCTCGATCGGCCGGACGAGCTGCGTACCGGCCGCGTTGACGAGCACGTCGGCGCCGTCCGCGGCACGCTCCGCCGCGTCCAGCCCGTCGGCGTCCGTCAGGTCGAGGGGGTGGGTCTCCACGGGCGTCCCGCCGCCGGGCCCCGCTGCGGCCGCGGCCACCTCGGCCGCCAGCGACGCGAGCCCCTCCGGGTCCAGGTCCACCGCGCGCAGCCGGGCACCCGCCGCCGCGAGCCGCAGCGCACAGGCCCGCCCGATGCCGCTCGCCGCGCCGGTGACCAGCGCCGTCCGGCCGGTCAGATCCAGATGGACGGAGCGGGTCGGTACGGGCGGCTGCGGGGGCGCGGACTCGGACTCGGACTCGGACTCGGACTCGGACTCGGGCTCGGGCTCGGGCGTCATGCCCGCAGCCTAGGAGCGTCCCGCGGGCCCCCGGATGTGGCGTACCTCCGCAGTTCGTGCGGACCGTATGTGCCAGTGCCACATGGGGCCGGCCCGCCGACGGCAAGCCCGTCTCCCCCGTGCGCCCGGGGGCCGGCACGGCGCCCCGTACCCCGTATCTGCGGGCGAACGGGGGCGGGGCGCGCCGATTGACGGCTGCCGTCAATTCGCTGGCGGCGCCATCAGCGCCCTCGGTAACGTGCCCGACGCGGTTCAGCCGCTTACGTCTTTCACCGCATACGTCGGTCGCGGCGGGTGCGGGCACACAGGGGGAGCGGTCATGGCCGGGAACGTGTCGTTCGGCAAGGTGCGGCAGGCTGCCGCCGAGAGCGTCGGGGGGCTGCCCCGCCAGTTCTGGTGGCTGTGGACGAGCACTCTCGTCAACCGGCTCGGCGCCTTCGTGGCGACGTTCCTGGCGCTGTATCTGACCCTGGACCGCGGCTACTCCGCCTCGTACGCCGGTCTCGTCGGCGCCCTCTACGGCCTGGGCGGAGTCGTCTCCTCGCTCGGCGCCGGGGTGCTGACCGACCGCATCGGGCGGCGTCCCACCCTGCTGGCCGCCCAGTTGGCGACGGCCGTCTCCGTCGCGATCCTCGGCCTGGTCACGCACCCGGTGGCGATCGCGCTCGTCGCCGCACTCGTGGGGATGTCCACCAACGCCTCCCGGCCCGCCGTGCAGGCGATGATCGCCGACATCGTCCGCCCCGAGGACCGGGTCAGAGCCTTCTCGTTGAACTATTGGGCCATCAACCTCGGCTTCGCCGTCTCCTCCACCAGCGCCGGACTCATCGCCCAGTACAGCTACCACCTGCTCTTCTTCGGCGAGGCGGCCATGGTGCTGGCCACCGCGCTGATCACGTTCCGGAAGCTGGCCGAGTCCCGGCCCGCCGCGACCGGCTCCCCGACGCCCGCCCCCGGCACCGCCACCGAGGCGGTGCCCGACTCCCGGCCCGACGGCAGCAGCGGCATCTCGCTGTGGACGGTGCTGCGCGACCGGCGCTTCATGGTCGTCGTCGCCCTCAACCTGCTGCTGGCCACCCTCATCCAGCAGGCCTTCGTCTCCCTCCCCATCTCCATGGGCGAGCAGGGACTCACCAGCACCGACTTCGGCACCGTCATCGCCCTCAACGGCGTCCTGATAGTGCTCCTCCAACTCCCCCTCACCCGCTTCATCCAGCACCGCGACCCGGCCAAACTGCTGATCGTCTCCGCGCTGCTGACCGGATACGGCTTCGGACTGAACGCCTTCGCGGCGTCGGCCGCGTTCTACGCCCTCGCCGTCGCCGTCTGGACACTCGGCGAGATGATCAACGCCCCCACCCAGATGGGCCTGGTCGTCCAGCTCTCGCCCACCCACGGCCGGGGCCGCTACCAGGGCGTCTACGCCCTCTCCTGGTCCGTCGCCTCTCTCGGCGCACCCCTGCTGGGCGGCGCCGTCATCGACCGCTTCGGCGCCGACACCCTGTGGACCGCCAGCGCCGCAGTGGGCACCCTCGCCGCCCTCGGCTACGCGCTGCTGCTCCGCAGCATGCGGGCCCACCCCGCCCCGGAGCCGGTGCACTCCCCCGCGGAGACCGCGTCCGCGGAGCGACCGGCTTCCGCGGAGCAAGCTCCTTCCGCGGAGGTCGCCTCCGCGGACCGACCCGCTTCCGCGGAGGCGCCGACGGCACCCCCGGAGCCAGCGGTCTGAGCGCACTTCGGGGCCGCGGCCTGCGCTGCCTGGGGTGAGCGGCGCCTTCCGGCCAGGGCCGCGCATTTTCGCGCAGCGGCGCCACGACCATGCCGCCTCGGTCGGTGATCGGGCCCGGCCTCGCGCCCGTGCCGCAACAGCAGAAGGACCCCGGCTGTCAGGGACTTCGGCGCGTTGCCGTACGTCCCCTACAGCTCGTCGCCGAGTTCGATCTCGAAGTCCACGATCGTGGTGTCTCCGCGACGCACAATCGGGTGCGCGACCTCGACGACCCGGCCATCGGCGGCGATGTGCCGTCGGGTGTAGCGCAGCACGGGCACGCCGCTGCCGATGTGCAGCGTGGACCGCTCATCTTCGCTGGGCATGTCCGCGGTGAACGACTCGGTGACCTTCACAGCGCGGATTCCCAGTGTCCCCAGCTGCGCCCTGGTGCCACCCGGCCAAGGCTCATTGATCGGGTCGGCGACCGGCGTGCCACCTACGTCCGACCAGCGCACATAGCTGGTGGACATCTGCGTCGGCTGATCATTGTCGTGGAAGACGAAGTGCCGTGCGAGGAGACGCTCTCCGGGGTCGCACTCGAACAGCACGGCCAGCTCGGGCCCCGCTTCGACCCGCTCGAACCGTTTGTCGAGCCGGTACTCGGACCAGGAGATGCCCTGATCCCGGGTGAAGGCCGTCGACTGCTTGCCTGGCGTGGCGCGATACCGGTCCGCCGCCATGCGGTGCACCGGCGGGCGTTCCCTCACCCGGGTGCCGGCACGCGCCCGCGACTCGATCAGTCCCTCAGCGCGCAGCAGGCCGAGCACGTTGCGCACAGTCGTTTCCGACACCTCGTACTCGGAGCAGAGGTCGGGAAGGGTCGGCAGGCGCGCCCCGGGAGCGTACTGGCCCGAGGTGATTCGTTGGCGGAGATCAGCCGCAATCCGCGCGTATCCGGGCTGTGCCACCGCCACCTCACCTGTTCGTGTGATCACTGAAATCTGTACTCACATATTCTCCCGCTCCGCTTGACCTACGCCAACTCTCCCGCGATTCTGAGTACAGAAACAAACTATCTGTACACGGATAGTCGCTGATCTGGGGGGCGGAATATGCCTGAAACCGGGCATTCGTGGTGCCGGGCGTTCGAGGCGGTACCAGCGTCCGCCCCTGCGGTACGCCGCTGGACACGGGACCGCACCACCAGAGTCGACGCCCCGGCCATTGCCCACGAGCTCTTCGCCGCCGTCCTGACGACTGAACCGGACGCCGTCGAAATGACCCTTTCCACCGCCGGCGCCCGAGCGCGGATCACCGCGCACGGCGCTCGCGGTCCCCTGGTCTGGCTTGTCGACGAGCCAGGCCGCCGCATTGTGGCCGCGCTGTCCAGGCAATCCGGGTTCACCCACGACGCCCGCGGACTGTGGGCAGATCTCGCATGAGAGGACACCACGTGCACGACACAGAAGTAGGCACCCTCTGGGAGCCGCCCTCCGGCCCCGAGAATCGCCTGGTGCCTGCCGGGATCGCATGGGACGCGGTGCGCGCCCCCTCGCACCTCGCCCGTCCCGCCCTCGCGGCGCTCGGCGACGAAGCAGGCGCTGTCATCCGGGACCCGTACAACGGCGACCTGTACTGGCTCCTGCCTCCTGGTGCGGTCACCGCGTGGGAGCCACTGCCGCAGGTGACGACGTACGGCACGGCCTGCTACGTCGAGATCCCGCCCACCGGTCGCACCGGCGGCCCCGGCCCCTACTGGATTCGCGAGTCGCGCGGCCGACACCTCACCCGGCCCGCCGCGCTGCATGCGGCGCTGGCCACCGCCGTCGGCGGACAGCGGACGGAGAGCGAGTCGTGAACCGCTGCGTCCGATGCCGCATGCGAGGGACCGTCGTCGTGTTCGAGACCTCGGGTGGGAGCTACACCGGGCCGGACGGCGGCCCACCCGGATCCGGCCCACTGACCGGACGCATGTACGCGTGCCGACCGCACGCCGAGGAGATCGCCCGCGAGGACGACGAACGTCAGCGGGCCGCAGATCGAAAGGCCTCCCCCTGATGCGCAGCATCCGGCACCTCGTGATGACCACCTGCGGGATCGCCGGGCCGTTCCTGCTGCTCGCGATCGGCTTCGGCACCGGGTTCACGGTCGCCGCCGCCCTCAGCAGCACCTCATGACTCCCGCCCGCGCCAAAGAGACGCCCGCGCGGCACCTCCCCGGCACCGGCGGGCCGCCACCGGCAGGCGGCAGTCCCTCGTACACCGCCGTCGGCCGGGGGCACACCACCGCACACCCCATGGCGACCGACGGGTCACGCCTCCCCCTCGCCCAGGCCATCGCCGACGAGTTGCAAGGAGCTTCATGAACGACTCGCCCGACCGCGCCCGCTCCCACAGGAAGGCCCTCGCCGACCAGCTCACCACAGCAGGCGCGATCCGCACCCGCCCCTGGGCCGACGCCTTCGCCGACGTTCCCCGGCACCTGTTCGTGCCCCACTGGTACGAGCAGGAGACCGACGCGCGCGGCATCACCGTCTGGCGTGAGCGGCGGGCCACCGGCACGGACGCCGACCTGGCCGCCGTGTACCGCGACCGGACCCTCGTGACCGCGCTCGACCCGGCCACCGCCGAACAGGTCGACGAGACGGCATGGACCGGCATTCCCACCTCCTCCAGCACCCTGCCGAGCCTGATGGCCCGCATGCTCGAAGATCTGGCCGTCGAGGACGGGCACCGCGTGCTGGAGATCGGCACCGGCACCGGCTACAACGCCGCCCTGCTCAGCCGTCGGCTCGGCGGAGCCGTGCACTCCGTCGATGTCGACCCCGGACTTGTCGAGACCGCGCGGCAGCGCCTCGCCGAGGCCGGCTACGTGCCGCGACTCGCGGCCGGCAACGGCTCCCTCGGGCACCCTGCCGGTGGCACGTTCGACCGGATCATCGCCACCTGCTCCGTACCGGCCGTCCCCGACGCATGGCTCGACCACAGCAAGCCCGGCACACTCCTCGTCACCGACCTCGACCTCGGTATCGAAGGCGGACTCGTCAGACTCGGCGTGGACGACGCCCGCAGTGCCGTCGGGCACTTCACCGCGACCTGCGGACGCTTCATGGCCGCCCGCACGGACGCGACCAGCTATCCGGCGCCCCGGTGGCCCGACCGGGCACCTACCGCCGGCACCCGCCCGACGACGGTCGCCGCGGCCGACATCCGGGCCGACTACCCCTTCCGCCTGCTCCTCGCCTTCCACCTGCCCCGCACCCGACTCGTCCACCACATCGACGAAGCCGGTGCGATGGCGCTCCAGCTCAAGCGCCCCGACGGCTCCTGGGCGCGCGCGCCCCTCGCCGACGACCCCACCACCGTCACGCACGGCGGGGTGCGGGATCTGTGGCAGCAGGTCGAAGCGGCCTGGCAGTGGTGGAACGACGCGGGGCGCCCCTCACAGGACCGGTTCGGGTACGCCCGCGAACCGGACGGAAGCGCCTACGCCTGGCACATCCCCGACGGCACCCGCTGGGACCTGCCCGCACCAGTGTGAGCGCCGAACCGAGGACCGGGCCCCTCGCACGGCACCCGGCCACGCCGCACGGGCGGTCACCACGCGCCGCGTGCGGGTCAGGTCTCTCGTGCGGCCAGGCTGCGCAGGGCCCGCGCGTCGGGGGATCCGGGGTCGGCCGTCATCAGGACGACCTCCTGGTCGTCCTCGGGTACGAGCAGGACGTCGCAGTTCAACCGCAGTGCTCCGGCGTCCGGATGGTCCAGGGTCTTGGTGCGGTGCCCGGGGGCGTGGACCGGTCGCGTCTGCCAGATCTGCCGGAACTCCGCGCTCCCGGAGTGGAGTTCGGCCAGCAGTGCGGCCAGCCGCGGGTCGTGCGGATAGCGGTCCGCGGCCCGGCGCAGCCGGGCCACCACGATGTGTCCGAACTCCTCGGCGCTGGTGCTCTCGTACGCCGGTCCCCCGCCGAGGAAGCGGCGGCGGGCCAGGTTCGTCGCCCCGGCCGCGGGGTCGGCGCCGAGCAGGGTCCGGGCCAGGGGGTTCCAGGTGACGACGTCGTACGCCGCGTCGGTGACGAGGGCGCCGGTCTCCGGCAGCCGCTCCAGCATCCGGGCCACATGCGGTCGCACCTGCCGCACCGCGCTGCCGCCGGGGGGCGGCGCGGTCGAGCCGGCCAGCCGGAACAGATGGCTGCGCTCGGCCGGTGCGAGCCGCAGCGCGCGGGCCAGTGCGTCGAGGATCCGGGCCGACGGCCGCGGCCCGCGGGCCTGCTCCAGCCGCGTGTAGTAGTCGACCGACATATGGGCGAGCTCCGCCACCTCTTCGCGGCGCAGACCCGGTGTGCGGCGGTCGGCACCGGCTGTCGCCAGGCCGATCTCGTGCGGGCGCAGGGCCGCCCGGCGGTCCCGCAGATAGTGGGCGAGTTCCTGTCGGGCCATGCCGCCTCCTCCCGCTGCCTGGTACAGGCTGTCCCTGGCAGGACGCCCACGCCAGGAGAAGCATGGTTGCCATGAACACACGCACAGCTCTGGTCACCGGTGCCAACAAGGGCATCGGCAAGGATATCGCCCGGCTGCTCGCCGCCGAGGGGTTCACCGTGTACGTGGGCTCCCGTGATCCGGGGCGCGGGGAGCGGGCCGCGGCGGAGATCGGCTCCGGGGCCCGCCCGCTGGTCCTCGACGTGACGGATCCGGACGGCATCGAACGAGCCGCGGCTCGGCTGGACCGTCTGGACGTACTGGTCAACAACGCAGGCATCTCGCCGTCCCTCGCCCCGCCGGCCGAATCCGGCATCGAGGAGTACCGGCGCACATTCGAGACCAATGTGTTCGGTGTGGCGGCGGTCACCAACGCCTTCCTGCCCGCGCTGCGCCGGTCCCCGCGTCCGCGCATCGTCAACGTCTCCAGCGGCACCGCGTCGCTGACCTGGAGCACCTCACCCAATCCGCAGTTCGCCCCGGGCACCGGCGGCGCCGCCGCCTACCGGTCGTCCAAGGCGGCCCTCAACGCCCTCACCGTCCTGTACGCACAGACGCTGGCCGAGGACGGCTTCAAGATCAACGCGCTCGCCCCCGGCCTGCGCGCCACCGACCTCAACCCGCAGGCCGCCGCTGCCGGCGGCGATCCGGCCGAGGCCGCGCAGGGCGCCCTCCGTCTGGCCCTGCTGCCGGACGACGGCCCCACCGGCGGCTTCTTCTCCTGGGACGGAACACCCGTGCCCTGGTGAGCGGTCCGGGCGGCACCGAGGACGGTCGCGCATACCACGTGGTGTTCAATAAGGCCGACACACAAGCCACTTGAGCCACACACGGACAACGGGGAGCACACATGAGAACACTCGGGCGCGCGCTGCTGGCGGTTCCCGCCGCCGTACTGATCACCGCCGGAACGGCGACCGCGGCAGCCGCCGCGAACGGCACCCCGAGCAGTGCGCCGCCGTCGAGCGCCCCATGCGTGTCGACGTCCGGTGCGAAGGCATGCTTCGTCGCGAACGGGGACGCGGTCTACGTCAAGGACACCAAGGCCAACGGCGACTCCGTCGCGGGCACGCTCAAGTCGAGGCTCCCGTCGCGCTGGGGCCGCGAGTGCTTCAACAGCCGGGGCGCGGCCGCCGGCTGGGTGAAGTGCAGCTTCAACGTACCGGAGTACGAATGGGCCGACCTGTGGGCCGTGAACAAGCCCTTCATCGGCAGCCAGAACTCCACGGGGGTCTACACCAGCCCCATCATCTGAGGCGCGGCCGGTCGGTCGGGCGGCCGGTCGGGCGGGACGACCCGGCCGGCCGCCGACCGCCCACCGGGGCACCGGCGGCCGAGGCCCGACGTCACCTCCCCGCCCCCGCCAACGGCTCAGGCCGTGATCTGACCGAGCGCCAACTGCACCAGCAGGAGCAGCAGCAGGATGCCCAGGCCGATGCCGGCCGCCCGGGCGCCGCGCCGGACCGCGAACATGGCGACCAACGTGCCCAGCGTCGTCAGCGGCACTCCGACGCTGTCCGTGACCGTCAGCGCGGTTCCGAACCGGAGCGGGCCGCGGACGCCGTCCTGGCAGGCCGAACAGGAGATGGCCAGCAGCGGGCCGAAGACGAACACCATGGCGCCGAAGAGCAGGACCGCGGCGGCCAGAAGTACCAGCCCCGACCACTCGGCTGCGGTACGCGGACGCGGGCGCTCCGCGGCGGGCCCGGCGGCGGAGTCGGCGTTCCGGGGCGCGGTCGCCGCAGTGCTGTTCGGTTCCATGGGAGGGAACGTACGGACCGTGCGGGGACGCGACCATCCGTCCTCGTACTCATCCGCCGATGAGTATTCAGCTGCGGATCCGGGCACGCTCCGTGACCGGCGTATCCCGGCGACCGGGTCTTCGGTCACGGAGCGCTACCGCATAGGCCGGGAGGGCCGGGGTACCGCCGGGGGGAGAGTGACCCGGCACCGGACGCCGAGCAGCGAAAGGCTGGTGCGCACCATGACGACGACGCATGAGGCCCCGCCCCGGAGCCACGAGGCAGGCCACGAGGCCCCGCCCGGGACATCCGAATCCCCGCCGCGCGCGGACGCGGGCGGCGAGGAGTCGGTCGGCAGGCTGGTACAGCACGCCTCGGAGCAGGTCTCCCAGCTGATGCGGCAGGAACTGCAACTGGCGCAGGCCGAGATGCGGCAGAAGGGCAAGCGCTTCGGCCTCGGCGGCGGCATGTTCGGCGGAGCGGGAGTGCTGGGCTTCGTCGCCCTCCAGGCGCTCGCGGCCACCGTCATCGTCGCCCTCGACCTGGTGCTGCCGCTGTGGCTCGCGGCCCTGGTGGTGACCGCCGCGCTGGCGGTCGTCGCGGGGACGCTGGCCGTGCTCGGCAAGGGCCAGATCGGCAAGGCGACGCCGGCGAAGCCCGAGGAGACGGTACAGAGCCTGAAAGCGGATGTCGCCGAGGTGAAGGAGAGGTCGCACCGATGACGCAGAGCCCCCACAGTCACGGTTCCGCGGCGAGCCCGGCGGAGCTGCGCGCCCAGGTGGAGGAGACCCGCCGGGAACTCGGCGAGACCGTCGAGGCGCTGGCGGCGCGCGCGGACATCAAGGCACACGGGCAGCGGAAGGCCGCCCAGCTGAAGGCGAGAGCGCGGCACGCCGGGGAGACCACCCGCGGCGGCACCCTGCCGGCCGCCGGTGGCGCGACGTTGGTCGCCGTGGCCCTGTTCCTGCGGCACGCCAGGCGGAAGCATGGCGGAGCGCAGTCGGACTTGCCGGTGATCCGTCGGCATGCGGCCGGGGGCAGGCGGCGCCTCGGCGTGCAGGGCCACCGCGTGCATGGCCACCGAGCGGGTCCGAGAGGCCACCGGCCCGGAGGAGGAAGCACCCGGCACCACCGTCCTGGACAGCGGCCGGCGTGACGTTGCTGTCGGCGGCCCGCGAGGCGATGCGGCGCGCGCTCATCCCTCGCGTGGCGCGCGCTCAGCCCTCGCGTTCGGTCAGGTGCGTGAACGCGTCCAGGTTCCGGGTGGACTCGCCGCGCGCGGTGCGCCAGGCGTACTCCTTGCGGATGGCGTTGGCGAAGCCCATCTCCAGCAGGGTGTTGAAGGAGCCGTCGGCGTTCTCCAGGACGCTGCCGAGCAGGCGGTCGATCTCCTCGCCGGTGACGGAGGCCAGCGGCAGCCGCCCCACGAGGTAGATGTCGCCGTGCCCGTCGATCGCGTAACCGACGCCGTACAGCTTGGTGTTGCGCTCCAGGAGCCAGCGGTGCACGGCGGCGTGGTTCTCGTCCGGGTTGCGCACGACAAAGGCGTTGACCGAGAGGGAGTGCGCGCCGACCGCCAGTGAGCAGGTGGTCTGCAACTTCCGGGTGCCCGGGAGCGTGACGACGTACGTGCCCTCCGCCGGGCTCTCCCACTCCAGCTCGGCGTCGTTCAGTGTCCGCTCGATCGCCGCACGTGCGGCGGCAGCAACGTCACCCATGCGGCGATCGTAGGCGACGGCGCCGCTCCTGCAACGCGGCGGCGTACACCTCGGCGGTGGACCCCGCGGCGGCGGCCCAGCCGAAGCCCTGCGCGTGCCGGGCGGCGGCGGTGCCGAGCCGGTCCGGGAGGTGCGGGTCGTCGGCGAAGCGGCGCAGGGCGCGGGCGTACTCGGCGGGGTCGTGCCCGGCGACCAGGTAGCCGCTGACGCCGTCCCGCACGGCGACCGGGAGCCCGCCGACGGCGGCGGCCACCACGGGGGTGCCGCACGCCTGGGCCTCGACGGCGACCAGGCCGAAGGACTCGCTGTAGGACGGCATGACCAGCACGGAGGCGGCCCGGTACCAGTCGGCGAGCTGCTCCTGGCCGACCGGCGGCCGGAAGGCGACCAGGTCGGCGATGCCCAGCCGGGCGGCGAGCTTCTGCAACCCCTCCGGCTTGGCGAGTCCGCTGCCGCTGGGCCCGCCCACCACGGGCACCACCATCCGGCGGCGCAGCGAGGGGTCCTCGTCCACCAGCCGGGCGACCGCGCGCAGCAGCACGTCCGGGGCCTTGAGCGGCTGGATGCGGCCGGCGAAGAGGGGGATCAGCGCGTCCTGGGGCAGGCCGAGCCGGGCCCGCGCGGCGGCGCGGCCGTCCGCGGGCCGGAAGCGGTCGAGGTTGACGCCGGGGTGGACGACGGCGGTGCGGTCGCGGGGTGCCTCGTAGTGGTGGACGAGGTCGCCGGCCTCCTCGTCGGTGTTGGCCACCAGCCGGTCGGCGGCGCGCACGATCTGCGTCTCGCCGATGACGCGGGCGGGCGGCTCGGGGGTGTCGCCGTCGGCGAGGGCGGCGTTCTTGACCTTGGCCATGGTGTGCATGGCGTGCACCAGCGGGACGCCCCAGCGCTGGGCGGCCAGCCAGCCGACGTGCCCGGACAGCCAGTAGTGGGAGTGCACCAGGTCGTAGTAGCCGGGCCGGTGGCCGGCCCACACCTGCATCACTCCGTGCGTGAAGGCGCACAGTTGCGCGGGCAGCTCCTCCTTGGAGAGGCCCTCGTAGGGGCCCGCGTCGATGTGCCGCACGAGGACGCCGGGTGCCAGCTCCACCGTGGGGGCCAGGGTGCCGGTCGTGGCGCGGGTGAAGATCTCGATCTCGGTGCCCTGCGCTGCGAGCTGCCGCGCCAGTTCGACGATGTAGACGTTCATGCCGCCCGCGTCGCCGGTGCCCGGCTGGTGCAGCGGAGAGGTGTGGACGCTGAGCATCGCCACCCGGCGGGCCCGGCGCGGGCCGGTCAGGCGCAGCAGCGGGGGCCTGGACTGGTACGGGAGGGCGGAGCGTCCGCCGCGCCGCTGACCGAGCCGGGACACGTGGTGGCTCACGGTTCCGATGCCTCCTCCGTTGCGGACGGTGCGGTCCGGGACACGGTGCGGTACGAGGTCGCGGCAGCCGCGACCCGGCCACGCGCGGCCCGCGTGCGAGAACAGCGGAAAGGTTGCTCCGTCTTCCCGCTCCGCGGCCGAATTTGCCGAACTGTGACAATCGGCTCGGCTCTCCCGGGCCCGCGTATCCTCGCCTCATGCCGCCGCGTCCCCCCGTACCGTCCCGTCCGGTCGGTACGGTCACCCGCGGGACGACCAACCCGAACCGGCTGCGCCGGATGGACCGCTGGATCGCCGCCGCGCACGCCCCCGCACTCCGCCGCTCCCCCACCCCGCCCGCCGCCGTCGACCTCGGCTACGGCGCGGCGCCCTGGACGGCCGTCGAACTGCTGGAGCGACTGCGCACGGTGCGCGGCGACGCGCGGGTGTACGGCGTCGAGATCGACCCGGCGCGGGTCGCCGCGGCCCACCCGTACGCGCGCCCAGGCCTGGCCTTCGTCCGCGGCGGCTTCGAACTGCCCGTCGACCGGGGCCGCGGGCTGACGCTGATCCGCGCGGCGAACGTGCTGCGCCAGTACCCCGAGGCGGAAGTCGTCCCGGCGTGGCGGCGGCTGTGCGCGCGGCTGGCGCCGGACGGGCTGCTGGTGGAGGGCACCTGCGACGAGATCGGCCGCCGCCATGTCTGGGTGGCGCTCGGCCCGGAGGGCCCGCGCACGGTGACCTTCGCGGCCCGCCTTGCCACCCTGGCGACCCCCTCCGACCTGGCCGAACGGCTGCCGAAGGCACTCATCCACCGCAATGTGCCCGGCGAAGGGGTGCACGCCTTCCTCACCGACTTCGACCGCGCCTGGGCCACCGCCGCCCCCTACGGCGCCCTCAGCGCCCGGCAGCGCTGGATCCGCGCGGTACGCGCCCTCGCCGCGGACTGGCCGCTGGCCGACGGCCCCCGCCGCTGGCGCCAGGGCGAGGTGACGGTCCGCTGGAGCGCCCTCGCCCCGCACACCATGCCGAGCACCCTCATCTGACACCTCCCGCCCCGACGGCTCGCCGCCGGGCGCCGGTTCAGTGGCGGCCGCGCAGGCGGTCCCCTGCCCGCGAGGCGTTCCCGCAACCGGGCCCAGAGCGTCCTCGGACGCCCGCGGACGTCTGACACATCGCAAAGAGCCCGTGACCGTGCGCACTTGACCCTGACTATTCATTCAGAGAATAGTGGAGTTCATGTCGACCGCAGCTCACGTGTTGCTCGCCCTGCTCGCCGCCGGACCGCTGCACGGGTACGACCTGAAGAAGGCCCATGACCTGCGCTTTCCGAAGGCGAAGCCGATGGCGTTCGGCCAGGTGTACGCCACCTTGGGGCGACTGGAACGGGACGGGCTGGTCGAGCAGACGGGCACCGACCGCGACGGCGGGCCCGACCGGACACTGTTCGCCCTGACCGACGCGGGACACCAGGCGCTGGACACCTGGCTGGCCGCGGTCGAGACCCCGGCCCCCTACGTGAGCTCCGACCTGCTCGCCAAGGTCGTCGTCGCGCTGCTGGTCGCCGATCCCGAACAGGCCCGCAGCTGGCTGAGCGCCCAACGCCGGGCGCACACGGCGCGGCTGCGGGAACTCACCGCGCTCAAGGCGGACCCGGCGACCGGTCTCGGCGACGTGATCGCCGCCGACTTCGCCCTCACCCACCTGGACGCCGACCTGCGCTGGATGCAGACCACGCTGGAACGCGTCACCGACCTCCATCGGGAGATCCACGGATGACAGTCCTCCAAGCAGACTCCGTAGTGAAGTCCTACGGCCCCACACCGGCGCTCCGCGGCGTCGGCCTCGAACTGGCCGAGGGCGAGGTGCTGGCCGTCACGGGGCCGAGCGGCTGCGGCAAGTCCACCCTCCTGCACTGCCTGTCCGGCATCCTGCGCCCCGACTCGGGCGAGGTCCGGTATCGCGGCAGGCCGCTGGGCGCGTACTCGGAGGCCGACCGCACCCGGCTGCGCCGTACCGAATTCGGCGTACTGTTCCAGTTCGGCCAGCTCGTGGCGGAGATATCAGCGGCGGAGAACGTCGCGCTGCCCCTGCTGCTGACCGGACGCAGTCGGTCCGAGGCCCACTCCGCGGCACTCGCCCAGCTCGACCGGCTCGGCGTGGCGGAGGCCGCCGAGGCCCGGCCGGGACAGCTCTCCGGCGGCCAGCAGCAGCGTGTCGCCGCGGCACGTGCGCTGGTCACCGAGCCCCGGGTGCTCTTCGCGGACGAACCCACCGGCGCCCTCGACCAACTCGCCGGGGAGAAGCTCCTGGGCGAACTGGTCCGGACGGCCCGCGAGCGGGGCACCAGCGTCCTGCTGGTCACCCACGCCCCGGTCGTGGCCGCATACGCCGACCGGGAAGTCGTCCTGCACGACGGCGTCGTCGACGCGAGCGGACTCGGCACCGGGAGACTCGGCGCCGGCGCACGGACGGGGACCCCGCTGTGAGCGCCGTGCTGGAGATGCGGCCCGCCGTGCTGCTGCGGCTCGCACGTGCCGGAACCCGCACGGACACCCTCCGCGTCGTCCTCTCCGCAGCAGGCGCGCTGCTGGGCACCCTCGCCCTGCTCGCCGGACTGACCGTGGCCGCCATCGGCACACCCCTCGACGTGACCGCGGGCTCCCGTGCGCAATCGGACCAGTACAGCAGCCTGCTGCTGCGGCAGCCGGGGCTGCGGCCCGGGGTGTGCCTCGCGTTCGGCCTGCTGACCCTCCCGGTACTGGCGTTGGCCGGACAGTGCGCACGCATCGGTGCGCCCGCCAGGGACCGGCGGCTGGCCGCGCTGCGACTGGCCGGAGCGACACCCCGGCAGAGCAGCGCCGTCGTCGCCACCGAAACCGGACTCGCGGCCCTGCTGGGCGCCTGCTCGGGCTTCGCGGTGCACTTCACGCTCCGAGCCGTTCTCGACGAGCCGAACGCGGACGGCCGGCTGCCGCTGCCCACCGATGTGCTGCCGCATCCGGTCGGCATGGCCGCGGTCCTGCTCGGCATCCCCCTGCTCAGCGCGGTGAGTTCCGCCGTGCTGACGCGCCGGGTCGTGGTGAGCCCGCTGGGAGTGACCCGCCGCACCCGCACCCGGACTCCCCGCCCATGGCCGGGGCTCCTCCTGCTGGCCGCGGCGGCGGCCTTCGCCGGGGTGGGCGCCCTGCGCCCGGAGGAAAGCGGCCTGCCGGAGACGGACTCCGTCCTCGTCGAAGGCGGACTGCCGCTGCTGCTCCTGCTCGTCGGCGGAGTGTGCACCGTACTCGGGCTGGTGCTCGGCACCGCCTGGCTCTCCCACACCGCCGGCCGGATCCTCCACCGCTTCGCCCGCCGCGCCCCGGCCCTGCTCGCCGCCCGGCGGCTGATCGCGGACCCGTGGCACGGCAGCCGCACGCTGTCCGCCTTCCTGGCCTGCGTACTGGTCGGCGCCGGTGCGGCAGCCGTCCGCGCCAGCTTCTCGGCGCTGTGGAACGCGGAGACGGCGGCGGCGCGTTACGAGGCGCGCGCCGGAGTCGACGACGGGGCGCTCACGAGAGCCGACCCGTTCTACCTCGACTCCATGCTCCTGGTGGATGTCGCTGTCGTCACGGCTGCGGTGATCGCCGTCGGCGGACTGCTGGTCGCGCTCGCCGAGGCGGTCGCGGCGCGCAGGCGCACCCACGCGGCGCTGCTCGCCTCCGGGGTGCCCAGGAGCGTGCTCGCCCGGGCCACCCTGTGGCAGACCCTCGCGCCGGCGGTACCCGCCGTTCTCCTCGCCCTCGCGCTGGGCACCGCCCTGGGCCGCGGCGTCATGGGCCGCCAGGCCACGGCCGGCGGACACCGCTTCCGCGCGTGCGCGGCCGCGGACGGCTGCCCGGGCGCGCTCACCGACGCCAACAGCAAGGCGGTCGAGGTGCCCGAGATGGTCCGCGCCACCCACCTCCCCTGGGCCGAACTGGCCCTGCAGGCCGGTGGCGCGCTGGTCCTGCTGCTGGCCGCGACCGCAGCGGCCCTGCTCTTCCTGCGCTCCACCACGTCCGTCGAGGAACTCCGCACCCAGTGAACCGAACGGCGCCGCCGGCCCGCCCCCGGACAACCGCATCAGGAACAGGAAGGGGCGTTCTCCGGGTGGGTGCGGGTCCAGTGGCGGCCGAAGGCGAAGCGGGCGGCCTCCACCTCGTGGCGCTGGTCGGCGTGCAGGACGCCGAGGGCGTAGGCGGTGGCGGGCGCGATGCGGGGGGTCGCGGCGGCGGAGGCGGCAGCGGCCGCGGCCGCGGCGGCCTCGTGGTGCCGTTCCAGGGCCTCGCCCGCCGGGCGGAGCCGCGGGTCGGGCACCGCGTGCGGACCCAGCACCTCCTGCGCGTAGCGGTGCACCCGCAGCAGCACCCGGACATGGTCCCAGGCCGCGTCCTGACGGGCCTCGACGCCCAGCGAACGGGAGAGGCCGTCGGCGTTGTACGGGGCCCCGGCGCGGGTGAGCGGAAGCGCGGCGACGGCCTCGTCGAGCCGGCGGCGCGCCTGCTCGGCGGGCGGCGCGAGCATCGCCGCGGCGGGCCTGCCGGCGTCACCGCCCGGGCGGAACGGCGTCTCGGAGGCCAGCAGCGCCACCGCGTCGGCGACCGCGTGGAACCGGGCCGAGCCCAGCGCCTGGAGCGCGGCCGAGTGTGCGCGGGTGCGGGCCAGGGTGAGCCGACGCTCCAGCAGGGCCCCGGCGCGGGCCGCTCCCACCGGCAGGGCGCCCCGCTCGCGGGTGGCCGCACCGCCCCCGGCGGACCGCCGCCCGCCGCCCGGGGCGCCGGGAGTCCGGCCGCCCGCCTCGGCGGCTGCCGGGCCGGTGCCCTCGCCGCTGCCCGCCGGGCCGCTCGCCAGCCGGTGCAGGGCGCCCGACAGCCGCTCCAGCCGGTCGGCGCAGGCGTACTCGCGGGCCACCACCCCGGCCAGCCAGCTCAGTTCGGTGCGCAGGTCGTCGGCCCAGACCGGGTCGAGCAGCGCACGGTAGGTGACGAGCACGCCGTTCATCCGGCGGGCGGCGGAGCGCAGGGCGCCGACGGACGCCGCCGCGCGGGCGGGGTCCGCCGCACCGGCCGTCCCGCCGGGGCCGGCGCCGCTGCCTCCCGTACCGGCGCCGGTGCCCTGCGCGTGGGCGCGCAGGCCGCGGAGGAACTCCGCGGCGCGCTCCTGGAGATAGCCGCCCAGCACCTCGGCCACCGTCCCCGCGGGCGCCGCCACCGGACCCGCCGGCCCGGGCACCGTCCCCGCGGGGGCCGTCGGACCCGGTGCGGCCGTCCCCGGGGCCGCCTCCGGCGCCCGGTCCGCGGCCGGATCCGCCGCCGTGCCCGCGGGTGTCCCGGCGGGCCGCGGGGGCTCCCGCGTACCGCGCCCGGACTCGACGACCACGTCCCGGCTCCGTCCCATCACGTCCCCTTCCGCGCACCGCGCACGTTGTGCACACCGGCCCCACCGCTCTCGCGGCACCCGCCGGCCGCCCCGCGCGGGTGTTCCCCTGCGCACCCGCGTCGCTGCATCGCCCTCAGTCCCCCAACCGCCGCGCGGCGCCGCGCGTCACGTCGCGGCCGGACCGCGTTTCCGCCGCCGCCCCTCGATCAGCATTTCCTGCACGTTCGGCAGCCGCTGCCCGCCTTCCTCCTCGGCGGCCCGCGCGTGCCGCGTCCACACCCCGTCCGGTCCCAGGTGCCAGGAGTCCGTGGCGTCGGACATCCCGGTGGCCAGCAGCCGGTCGAGCGAGGCGCGGTGTGCGGGATCGGTGACCCGCACCAGTGCCTCGATCCGCCGGTCGAGGTTGCGGTGCATCATGTCGGCGCTGCCCAGCCACACTTCCGGCTCGCCGCCGTTCCGGAACGAGAACACCCGCGAGTGCTCCAGGAACCGGCCCAGCACGCTGCGCACCCGGATGTTCTCGCTCAGCTCCGGCACACCGGGCCGCAGCGCGCAGATGCCGCGCACCCACACGTCCACCGGGACGCCCGCGGCCGAGGCGCGGTAGAGGGCGTCGCACACCGTCTCGTCGACGATGGAGTTGACCTTGATGCGGATGGCGGCCTCGCGCCCGGCCCGGTGGTGCTCGACCTCCCGCTGGATCCGTGCGACGAGCCCGTCCCGCAGAGAGCGCGGCGCGACCAGCAGCCGGCGGTAGGTCTCCCGCCGCGAGTAGCCCGACAGCCGGTTGAACAGGTCGGACAGGTCCGCGCCCACCTCCTGGTCGGCGGTCAGCAGCCCCAGGTCCTCGTACAGTCTGGCCGTCTTGGGGTGGTAGTTGCCGGTGCCCACGTGCGCGTACCGGCGCAGCACCTCGCCCTCCTGGCGCACCACCAGCGACAGCTTGCAGTGGGTCTTCAGCCCGACCAGCCCGTAGACGACGTGGCACCCCGCCTCCTCCAGCTTCCGGGCCCACTTGATGTTGGCCTGCTCGTCGAAGCGCGCCTTGAGCTCGACCAGGACGAGCACCTGCTTGCCGGACTCGGCGGCGTCGATGAGCGCGTCCACGATCGGCGAGTCGCCCGAGGTGCGGTACAGCGTCTGCTTGATGGCCAGCACGTCCGGATCGGCGGCGGCCTGCTCCAGGAACGCCTGCACGGAGGTGGAGAAGGAGTCGTAGGGGTGGTGCAGCAGTACGTCGCGGCGGCGCAGCGCGGCGAAGATGTCGGGCGCCGAGGCGGACTCGACCTCCGCGAGGTCCCGGTGGGTGCCGGCCACGAACTTCGGGTACTTCAGCTCCGGCCGGTCCATGGCGGCGACGATCCCGGACAGTCCCGTCAGATCGAGCGGCCCGGGCAGCGGGAAGACCTCCGACTCGCCGACCTTCAGCTCCCGGATGAGCAGGTCCAGGACGTAGGGGTCGATGGACTCCTCGACCTCCAGGCGCACGGGCGGGCCGAACCGGCGCCGCATCAGCTCCTTCTCCAGGGCCTGGAGGAGGTTCTCCGCGTCGTCCTCCTCGACCTCCAGGTCCTCGTTGCGCGTCACCCGGAACATGTGGTGCGCGAGCACCTCCATGCCCGGGAACAGCTCCTCCAGGTGCGCGGCGATCACGTCCTCCAGCGGGACGTAGCGCTGCGGTGAAGCCTCCAGGAACCGCGGCAGCAGCGGCGGCACCTTCACCCGCGCGAAGTGGTTGTGCCCGCTGACGGGGTTGCGGACGACCACCGCCAGGTTGAGCGACAGCCCCGAGATGTAGGGGAAGGGGTGGGCCGGGTCGACGGCCAGCGGGGTCAGCACGGGGTAGATCTGCTGCCGGAAGAGGGTCAGGAGCCGGGCCTGCTCCTTGTCCGTGAGTTCCGCCCAGCGCAGCAGGTGCAGCCCCTCGGCGGCCAGCGCGGGGGCGATGTCCTGCTGGTAGCAGGCGGCGTGCCGCTCCATGAGCTGCTGCGCACGCTCCCAGATGCCCTCCAGCACCTCGCGCGGCTTGAGCCCCGCCGCGCTGCGGGTGGCCACGCCGGTCGCGATCCGGCGCTTGAGGCCCGCGACGCGGACCATGAAGAACTCGTCCAGGTTGCCGGAGAAGATCGCGAGGAAGTTCGCCCGCTCCAGCAGCGGCGTCTCCGGGTCCTCGGCGAGTTCGAGCACCCGCTCGTTGAAGGCCAGCCAACTGCGCTCCCGGTCCAGGAAGCGGTCGGCGGGCAGGTCGGTGGCGGACTCGTCGTCCAGCCGGCCTTCGCCGCCCGCGTACACATCCGGGTCGGAGTCGAGGTCGGGGTCCAGGCCCAGGCCGGGGCCGGCACCCGGGACGCTGCCGGGATCGGTGGGTGAGCTGAGGCGGTGGGCCGCGATCGAGCCGACCGGGGACTGCGGCTGCTGGGTCATACCGCCATTGTCGATGCTCTCTGCGAGGGAGGACCGGGCCATTCCGCGAGGCTCGCACGCGAGTTTGAATCAGCGGTTACGCCGACATGGCATCGCGGGGTGCCCCGGATGACCTGCCGGGGCGGACGGCCCGCACATTCCCCCGCTCCCGGGAGGTCCGGGAAGCGGTCGCGGCGGTTAGGATCCCCGCACCCCTCACCCGGCCTCTCCCCCTGCGGCTCCACCATGCTGAACCTCAGCCAACTGACCACCGGCCCCCACCCGGTACTGCGCTCCCCCGGCCCACCGGACCGGCCGGACTCCCCCGGCCCGCCGGAACCGGCCGGCACCCCGGCGCCGACGACCGCGCAGCACATGGACGACGCCGTGCGGTGCGATGCCCGCTGGCGGCTGCCCGCGGACGCGCCCCGGATGCGGGCGGGACTGGCCGTCCTGCCCACCGGCCCGGAGGGGGCGGTGCCGGACTGCGCCGACCCGGCGCTGCGGGAACTCGCCCGCGCGGGCGTGGCCGCGGTGGTGCTCGCGCCCGCCGCGGCCCCCGCCGGCCGGGAGGCCGCCCGAGCGGCCGGGCTGCCGGCACTCGCCCCGGCAGCGCACTGGGACGCCGACGAGACCCTGCGCCGCGTACTGCGGAGACAGCTGGCGGTCGAACGGGAGAACACCCGCTGCACCGCGCGGGTGCTGGCCCTCTCCGCGACCGCGCTGGAGCGGGCGGAGGGGCCTGCGCGACTGCTGCGGGAGGTGGCCGCCGCCACCGGCGGCCCGGTGACCCTGATCGAGCCGGGGCACCCCGAGTGGAACCGGCTGGCCGCCGAGCGGCGCCGGACGCTGGAGGAGGTGCGGTGCGGGCGGATCCGCACGGCGGCCGTGCCGTTCCGGGACCGGGAACTGGTGCTGCACGCAGTGGGAAGAGACCGGCCGCACCGGGTGCTGGCCGCGCTCCGCTCCGGCGGCTGGCCCTCGCACCTGCGGCAGTTGCTGGCCCACACGGCGGGGCAGGTGGCACTGCTGGACTGTGCGGTGCAGTACCGCCGGGACCGCGAGGTGCTGCACACAGCGCTGCGCGGCGTGCGGGTGTCCGTGCTGCAATACCTGATGCTGGGGAACTGGGAGGGCGCCGTGCGGGTCGCCGAACCGCTGGCCCGGCTGGGTGCCGCCGAGTACGGCGTCGGCGAAGTCCTGGCCGCCGCACGCGGAGTGGTGGCCGTGGTGCAGCGCGCACCGGAGGAGGACCGCACGCGGACCGCCGCGGCCTGCGAACAGGCGGTGGGCGACGGCGGGCTGGTCGTCCTGTGTCCGGCCGACCCGCGGCACGTCATCGTGGTCCTTCCGCAGGACCCGGACGGCAGCACCCCGGTGGCCCTGCTGCGCCCGGTCGTGGAGCAGCGGCCCGGACGTCTCGCCGGAGTCTCCGGGCCCCGGCCCTGGTCGCAGACCGCCCTGTCCTACGAGGCCGCGGTACGGGCGCTGACGGCCGCGCGGAACGACCCGGAGGGCATCGTCCGGGACGCCGGGGCCTCCTCCCTCCTGGCGTCGCTCTCCCCGCGGGCACGGGTGTGGGCCCACCAGGTCTGCGTCGGGCTGCGGAAGCTCACCGAGGAGCAGCGCTCCCAAGCGGTACCGACCGCCCGCCGCGCACTGTCCTACGGGGCGCTGCGCGCCGGCCGGCTGCTCGGCGTCGACCGCACCACGGCCAACAAGCGGCTCCGGCTGGTGCTGGAGGCGATGGGGCTCGACCACCGGCAGGTCGCGCACCGCGCGGTGGCCGACCTCGCCTTCCAGCTCACCGACCTGCCGCTCCCGGCGGACCTCGCACCGCAGGCGGCCCCCGGGCTGCGGGCGCTGCTGCGGGAGTCGCCGGTCGTGGACCGGGCGACGCACGAGCTGGCGGTGCTGGAGCAGGCGGACGACCCGCGGCTGCTGGCCACCTGGCTCGCGCACAACTGCCACGCGAGCGCGACGGCCGCGGCGCTGGGCATGCACCGGAACACCCTCGCGGCCCGGCTCTCGGCGCTGGGCTCGCTGCTGCGGCTGCCGCTGGGCGAGCAGGGGGCCGCGCCGCACCAGGCACTGATGCTGCTGGTGGCCGCCGGGCAGCTCCCGGTGACCGCGGTGCCTGATCCGGCGAGGCCCGGGCACTGATCCGCCGATCCGCGCACCCGGGCGCCGGCCGACGAACCGGAACGGGCTCCTCACATGCACAGCCGGCCGCCTCGGATGCATACGGCGCGGTGGCGGCCGGTGTGCCTACGATCCCGGCGTCCGACCGCACCGGCGGGGGAAGCGACGAACGGGCGGGCGCATATCCGCCTCTCTCCGGGCTTGCCGTGTGCCGCTCGCACGAGCGGCGCCTTCGGACGGTCGCCGGGCGATTGGGGACCGCCACCGCGCGGAAAGCCCGGTGCCGGACCGGCTCGCCCCGAAGCCCGTCACGCCGTCTTCCCGCCCCGGCCCCGCACCCAGGTGCCGGACCGGGGCGCGGTCGGCGTACCAGCGAAACCGCACCCCGTGCGGAGAACGAGGAGTCACCGAATGCGCACCCTTCTGCGCCGGGCCACGGTCGCCGCGACCTGCCTCGGCACCGTCGCCGGCGCGGCGGTCGTCATGGCGCCCCCGGCGATGGCGGCGTCCTGCAACACGACCACCAAGACCGTGGACGACCGCGGGTACTCCGGTCCATGGGCGGACAACTGGACCCTCAAGGCGACCATGTGCTCCTACCGCTCCGGCAGCTACGTCTACAGCTACGCCAAGCTGAGCTGGGACGTGCCGTCCTCCTACCCGAACCCCACCCCGCGGACCTTCGACGCGGCGAAGTTCCGGGTCTACCTGAAGAAGAGCGTCGCCGGCGCGCCCGACCCGATCCGCGCCCACCGCGACTTCGGGCTCGAAGGGCGGATGGAGAGCGGCGACGGTTCCTACACCACCCCGACCTTCCGGCACGCCGTCTCGCGCTACGCGCTCGGTGACGGTGCCTGGAAGCTGAACTGGAACAACGACGGCGACGGCTACGTCCACTACGCCGTCACCGCCTCACCCCGGGTCTGACGACCCCGAGCGGCTCCCGCCGCGCCCTTCGGTCCTCGCGGACCGGGGCGACGCGGCCGCCGAGGCCGCTCCGCAGTCTCCCTCCCCCGCCCGCGGCGACGGTGTCTCCCCACCGCGGCGGTGCCGGGGGAGGGCCCCGCAACGGGGGAGGGCCGGAGGACGTGCGTCCTCCGGCCCTCGGGGTGGGACCCGGGTGTCCGGCCGCGGCGCGGAGCCCGGTACCCGCCGTCAGGTCTCGGTGCGGTACATCAGGTCCGTCTCGTGGGTGCGGAAGCCGAGCCCCTCGTAGACGCGCACCGCGGCTTCGTTGTCGGCGTCGACGTAGAGCATGGCGGTCGGCAGGCCCCGCTCGTCGGCCAGATAGCGCAGGCCGATGGTGGTGAGCGCCTTGCCGAGGCCGCCGCCCTGCTCACCGGGGTCGACCCCGAGGACGTAGACCTCGCCCAGTTCCTCCGCCGAGTGCACCTTCGTCCAGTGGAAGCCGACCGGCCTCCCGTCCCGCTCGGCGAGGAAGAAGCCGACCGGGTCGAACCAGGGCTCGGCCTTCCGGTCGTCGAGATCGCGCTGGGTGAGGGTGCCCTGCTCGGGATGGTGCGCGAAGGCGGCGGCGTTCAGCGCCAGCCAGGCCGCGTCGTCCTCTCCGGGCCGGAAGGCCCGTACGGTCACCCCGTCCGGCAGCACCGGATCGGGCAGTTCCAGCCCGGCCAGCGAACGCCTCAGCTGGCGCAGTTCGCGGAAGAGGGTCATCCCCAGGCTCTGCGCCAGGTGCCGCGCCGCGGGATGGCCGCCGTGCGCCCAGACCCGCAGCCGCCGCCCGGACTGGTCCAGCAGGGCCTGCCCCAGCCGCCGGCCGTGGCCGTTGCCGCGGCGCGTGGGTGCGACGACGAGCTCCCCGGCCGGCGCCTCCACCGGGTCCGTGTCCTCCAACTGCGCGTAGCCGGACAGCGCACCGTCGCCGGCCCGCAGCAGCAGATGGCGCACGCCCGGGCGGGAGCCGCCGCGCAACTGCAGCCTGCCCTGTTCGGAGACGGCGGGCTGACCGTCCTCCCGCGCCGCGGCGTCGATCAGCGCCTGGACCTCCCGCACGTCGTCCGCGGACACCTCGTCCACAACATCCACGTCACTCATGGGGACGACCCTACGGCGGAACGCGCGGGAGTGGACCGCTCGTCGCTCCGCCGACCGCGGACACGCTCAGCGGGGCGGCTCGGACGGCGGCGGGGCGGGGGCGCCGGGCAGCCGCAGGACCGCCTCGGTTCCGGGGCCGCCGTCCGCGGGGCGCCGCAGCCGCACGTCGCCGCCGCTCTGCCGCACCGTGCGGGCCACGATCGACAGTCCCAGGCCGGAACCGGGCAGGCTGCGCGCCGAGGGGGAGCGCCAGAAGCGGTCGAAGACGTGCGGGATCTCGTCGGCCGGGACGCCGGGCCCCCGGTCGCGGACGGTCAGCACCCCGTCCCGCAGCGCCACGTGCACGCTGCCGCCCTCCGGGCTGAATTTGAGCGCGTTGTCCAGCAGGTTGACCACCGAACGCTCCAGCGCCGCCGCGTCGCCCCGTACGTACCAGGGGGCGAGGTCGGTCGTCAGCGTCAGCCGCGGCCCCCGCGGCCGGGCCCGCTCCACGGCCCGCTCCACGATCTCGTGCAGCCCGACCACCGCGGCCCGGGGCGGGGCGCCGGAACCGCCCGGTCCGCCGGGAGCGTTCGGGTCGCCCGGCTCGGCGCCCTCGCCCTCCGTGGTGTGCGGGACCGCCTGCGGGCGGGAGAGCTCCTGGAGGTCGCCGATCAGCTCGGCCAGCTCGGCCATCTGCGCCTGCACCGAGGAGAGCAGTTCCCTGCGGTCCTCCTCGGGCAGCGCCCGCCCGGTCTCCTCGCTGCGGACCAGCAGGTCGATGTTGGTGCGCAGCGAGGTGAGCGGGGTGCGCAGTTCGTGCCCGGCGTCGGCGATGAGCTGCTGCTGGAGCTCGCGTGAGGAGGCCAGCGCCTCGGTCATGGCGTTGAAGGAGCGGGACAGCCGGGCGATCTCGTCGTGCCCGTCGACCGGGATGCGCACCGCCAGGTCCTCGGTGCGGGCGATGTGCTCCACGGCCCCGGTGAGCCGGTCCACGGGCCGCAGCCCGGCGCGGGCCAGCGCGACACCGGCGCCGGCCGCACCCAGTACGCCGGCGCCGCCCACCAGGGTGAGGATCAGTGCGAGCTTGCGCAGCGACTCCTGGAGCTCGGCCATCGGCCGCGCCACCGAAACGGCCAGCCCGGTGCCCGCGACCGGTGTGGTGCGGACCCGGTACTCGGTGCCGTCCGAGGCGCGCGCCGTGTGCAGGGTCTCGCCGTGCCGCCGCTCGGCCACCCGCACGTCGGCGTCGGTGACGTCCAGCTTCCTGCCGACGATCACGCAGTTCCCGCCGGAGGGGTCCACGACCTGCACGGTCGCGCCGAAGGGGTTGGGCGCCGGCTGGTCGGGCGGGGTGCACTGGCCGGACTGCACCCGGTCGACGACGGCGCCGGGCGCCACGGAGTTGTCCCGCAGCGAGTCGTCCAGCGAGTTGAGCAACTGGGCGCGGACGAGGAACCAGCAGGCCAGCGCGCACGCGGCGACCGCCAGCGCCACCGTCGTCGCGGCCAGCAGGGCCAGCCGGCCCCGCAGCGGCATCGCGACCGCGCGGGCGCCGCCGCGCCGCAGCCGGAAGAGGGCGGTGCGCAGGCCGCTCCCCGTGTGGTCGGAGCCGAGGCTCACGTGTCGTCCCGCAGCACATAGCCCACGCCGCGCACCGTGTGCACCAGCCGCGGTTCACCGCCCGCCTCGGTCTTGCGCCGCAGATACATCACGTACACGTCCAGCGAGTTGGACGAGGGCTCGAAGTCGAAGCCCCAGACGGCCTTGAGGATCTGCTCCCGGGTGAGCACCTGCCGCGGGTGGGCGAGGAACATCTCCAGCAGCGTGTACTCGGTGCGGGTCAGCTCCACCGGCCGCCCGCCCCGGGTCACCTCGCGGGTGAGCAGGTCCATCCGCAGATCGGCGAAGGCCAGGGTCTCCGGCTCCTCGGCGGCCTCGGCCTGCGCCTGGGCGCGCGCGTAGGAGCTGCGCCGCAGCAGGGCCCGGACCCGGGCGAGGAGTTCGTCCAGTTCGAAGGGTTTGACGAGGTAGTCGTCGGCGCCCGCGTCCAGCCCGGTGACGCGGTCGCCGACGGTGTCGCGCGCGGTCAGCATCAGCACCGGCACCCGCTGCCCGGCGGCCCGCAGCCGGCGCGCCGCGGTGAGCCCGTCCATGCGGGGCATCAGCACGTCGAGGACGACGAGGTCCGGCTGGTGCTCGGCCACCTTCTCCAGGGCCTCGGCACCGTCGGCGGCGAGCTGGGTCGCGTACCCCTCGAAGCTCAGGCTGCGGCGGAGCGCGTCCCGGACCGCGGGCTCGTCGTCGACGACGAGCACGGTCTGCTTCCCGGCGTTCCCGGTGCCGTTCCCGGACGCGGGGGCCTGCCGAGCGGGCTCCGGCCCCGAGGACGGCTGAGGCGGCGGGAGCGGTTGAGACGGCTGGGTCGGCTGGGGCGGAGGCGTGGCGTCGGAGGGCATGGCTCCCAGCTTGGCACCGTCCCGGCCGCCCAGCAGGTCACGCAGCGCCCTCACGCACCCCCCTGCCGCAGCGCGTCCAGGTCCTTCTTCACGTCGTCGACCGGAATGGCGAAGCCCAGGCCGACGCTGCCGGCACTGGCCTGGGAGGTCTGGCCCTGCCCCGAACCGGACGAGAAGATGGCCGAGTTGATGCCGATGACCTGGCCGGCCATGTTGAACAGCGGACCGCCGGAGTTGCCAGGGTTGAGGGACGCGTCGGTCTGGATGGCCTTGTAGGTGGTCGTCTCGCCCTGGACGCCGCCGTTGTACTGGCCGCCGTCGAACTCGAACGGCCACTCCTGGCCACCGCTGCCGCCGCTGCCGCCGCCGTTCCGGCCCGGCAGCCCCTGCTGTCCGCCGTCCTCCTTGGGGACCTTCACCTCGCGGTCCTTGGCGGAGACGATGCCGCTGGTCACCGTTCCGGACAGGCCCTCGGGCGAGCCGATGGCGACGACCTGGTCGCCGACACCGACCGCCCCGGAGTCGCCGAGCTGAGCCGGCTGGAGGTCGTCCTGCCCGGCCACCTTCAGCAGCGCCAGGTCCTTGTCCGCGTCGGTCCCCACGACCTCGGCGTCCGCCGTTCTGCCACTGTCGAAGGAGACCTTGACCGTGTCGGCGCCGGAGACGACGTGGTTGTTGGTGATGATCTGACCGTCCTTGGTGATGACGACTCCGGAACCGGTCGACTCCCCCGAGCCGCTGGTCGCCTTGATCTCCACCACACTGTCCTGGACGCTGCGCACCACGTCGGAGACCGCGCCCTTCGCGGTCGCGTTGCTGCCGCCGACGGCCGGCGCCGCCGAACTCGTCCCGTCGTGCCCGCCCAGCAGCCGCTCCATGCCGAAGGCGGTCCCGCCGCCGATCACGGCAGCGGCCACGGCGACCGCCGTCAGCAGCGCCGCGGGCTGCCGCATCCGGCGGCGGCGCGGACGCCCGTGCCCGGCCTCGGCGCCCGCACCCTCGGCACCGTCCGCACCGGGCTCCGCCGGGCCACCCGCCGCGCCGGGAGCGCCCGGCTCCGCGCCGAAGGCGGCGTGCGGCGGCCCGGCCGGGGGCGGCGGTACGGCTCCGAAGGGCGCCGGCGACTGCTGCTCGGGCCGGTGCGGATACGGCGGGTACGGGGGCTGCGTGCCGTGCGCGTCGGAGGTGCCCTGCGGAGGCTGCGTGCCGTGCGGAGGCTGCGTGCCGTGCGGAGGCTGCGTGCCGTGCGGGGGCTCGCCGCCCTGCGGGCCGTGGGTGCCGTGCGGAGTCTGCCGCTCGAAGTTGTCCATGCCCATGAGCGTGCTCCGGCAAGATGAGAGCTCTCTGAGGAGGCGGTGAGAAACCTCCGAGTTCTCGCCCTACGGGGGCCGTTCGGCCTCCGGGGCCGCGGCTCAGGCCGGATCGCAGCCGCAGGACCGGCGGATCACCAGTCCGGACGGGAACTGCCGGACGCGGCCCTTGCTGCCGGGGACGCCGCCGTTGCGCGTCCCGGGAATCCGCAGCGAGTCGTCCAGCACCAGGTCGACGGCGGCCTTCGCCATCGCCTCGCGGTCCGAGCCGACGGTGGTCAGCGGCGGATCGGTCAGCGCCGCCTCCTTGACGTCGTCGAACCCCGCGACGGCCAGCTCGCCGGGCACGTCGATGCCCAGCTCGCGGGCGGCCCGCAGCACCCCGATGGCCTGGTCGTCGGTGGCGCAGAACAGCGCCGTCGGGCGGTCGGGGCGGCGCAGCAGCTCCAGGCAGCGCTGGTAGGTGTCGTACCGGTTGTACGGGGACTGGAAGAGCCGGCCCTCGGTGGATTTGCCCGCCTCCCGCATGGCCCGCTCCCACCCCACGACGTGGTCGGTGACCGGGTCGCCGAGCACCGGGGTCTCCTCGACGCCGCCGAGGCAGGCCACCGCGTCGTGGCCGTGCTCCAGCAGGTGCCGGACGGCCAACTGGGCGCCGCCCACGTCGTCGAGGACGACGGCGACGTCGTCGATGGCCTCGGGCCGCCGGTGCATCAGCACCACGCGCGAGTCCCATGCGTCGATCTCCGCCGCCGCGTGCTCGCTGGGACCGGAGCTGATGAGGATGAGGCCGGAGACCCGCATGCCGAGGAATGCGCGCAGATAGTGCACCTCGCGCTCGTCCAGATAGTCCGAGTTGCCGACCAGGACCATCTTTCCGCGCTCGGCCGCCGCGCGTTCGACAGCGTGCGACATCTCCGCGAAGAACGGCTGGCGGGCGTCCGGAACGATCAGCCCTATGAGGTCCGTGCGCCGCGACGCCATGGCCTGGGCCACGCGGTCGGGCCGGTACCCCAGTTCCTTGATGGCGGCGAGCACCCGCTCCCGGGTCGCCGGGGCGACCGGCCGGGGACCGTTGTTGATCACATAGCTGACAACGGCTGTCGAGGTCCCCGCCACTCTCGCCACGTCGTCCCGCGTCACCTTGGCCACGCCGAGAGTCTACGCGGGATGAGTCGCCCCGCTCCGCTCCCGTCGCGGACCTTCGCCCCGGGCCGCGGCACAGGGCTCCCGCGGGGCTCACGGCACCGCCGCCGGCGGCTTCGGGAGCGGGCTCCCGGGCCCCGCCGGAGGGCTCGGCACCGGCCCATCGGCCGTACCGAGCCCCCCGGCCGTACCGCTTCCTCCGGCGGCCCCGGCCTCCGGCGGCCCCGGTCCCTCCGGCGGTCAGTCGGCGCTGCGCCGGGACGAGGACGCCGCCTCGCGGGTCACGCGCTCCGCCGCGTCCGCGACGGAACCGGCGCCGGAGGCGGGCTCAGCGGCGGGCGGACCCTCCGCCTTCTCCGGCGAGACGAAGCGGTATCCGACGTTGCGGACCGTCCCGATCAGGGCCTCGTGCTCCGGCCCCAGCTTGGCGCGCAGCCGCCGGACATGGACGTCGACGGTGCGGGTGCCGCCGAAGTAGTCGTAGCCCCACACCTCCTGGAGGAGCTGGGCGCGGGTGAACACCCGGCCCGGATGCTGGGCGAGGAACTTCAGCAGCTCGAACTCCTTGAAGGTCAGGTCCAGGACCCGGCCCTTCAGCTTCGCGCTGTAGGTCGCCTCGTCGACCGACAGGTCCCCGTTGCGGATCTCCATCGGGCTGTCGTCCGCGGTGAGCTGGCGGCGGCCGGTCGCCAGCCGCAGCCGGGCCTCCACCTCGGCGGGTCCCGCGGTCTCCAGCAGCACGTCGTCCACGCCCCACTCGGCCGTGACGGCGGCGAGCCCGCCCTCCGTCACGATCAGCATCAGCGGGCAGCCGGGTCCGGTGGAGCGCAGGAGCTGGCACAAGGAGCGCACCTGCGGCAGGTCGCGCCGGCCGTCGACGAGGATCACGTCGGCGGACGGCGCGTCCACCAGCGCGGGCCCCTCGGCGGGGGCCACACGCACGTTGTGCAGGAGGAGCCCCAGCGCGGGCAGCACCTCCGAAGAGGGCTGGAGTGCGTTGGTGAGGAGCAGCAGTGAACTCATGCGGTGACACCCTCCCTCGGCGAGAGGGCCCACGTCGGACGTGGTCGGTGCGCTTTCGAACGGCCTCGGTTCCGGTCTCGGTTCTGCACGGTTCGCTTGCCCATGACGTCGAGTTCCCTCCTGGCGCCCTGCGCCGGGGGCGCCACCCGGGCCGGTGCCCGGGGGAATATGGCGGCACTGCTTCGTACGGCACTGCCCGAGGGCCGGGCCGCGGGCCTGTCCCACCGGCCACGACCCCCAGAAAGCACAAAAGGACCCGGGGGCGACGCTGCCCGGATCCTGCTTGCCAGCAGAATACCCGCATGAGAGTCGGAGCGGCATGTGACATCGCTCGCGCCCCCCGCAGGGGTGTTACGCAGCGTACTGACACGACGGCGGTACGGAAGGATCTGCGGACCGCCGACGGGGTCCGGATCGAGGCCCGGTACGAGCCGTACGCGGGCCCGGCCACCGGCTCCGGAACCGCCGGGGACCCGGGCGCGATCGTGCTGGCGCACGGCTTCACCGGCGCCCTGGACCGGCCGGCGGTGCGCCGCGCGGCGACCGCGTTCACCGCGCACGCGGCCGTGGTGACCTTCTCCTTCCGGGGACACGGCCGGTCGGGCGGGCGCTCGACCGTGGGGGACCGGGAAGTGCTCGACCTGGCCGCCGCGGTGGCGTGGGCACGCGCGCAGGGGCACCGCACGGTGGCGACCGTCGGCTTCTCGATGGGCGGCTCGGTCGTCCTGCGGCACGCGGCCCTGTACCGCGGGGAGTACGACCACGGTCACGCAGAGTCAATTTTCGATTCTGTGGTGCACAGGGGGCGCACAGACGGGCGCACAGCTGAGCCGGCCGGCCCACAGGGTGCCGTCGGCGCCGCGGCAGCCGCCCCCGCTCCCGTTCCCGCCACCGCGGACGCCACCGCCCACGCCGACGCCGTGGTGGCCGTCAGCGCGCCCGCCCGCTGGTACTACCGGGGTACGGCACCGATGCGGCGGCTGCACTGGGCGATCCAGCACCCGCTCGGCCGGCTCGTCTCCCGCTACGGGCTGCGCACTCGCGTCCACCACCGGGACTGGGACCCCGTTCCGCTCCCGCCCGTCGCCGCCGTCCCGCGGATCGCCCCGGTCCCGCTGCTGGTCGTGCACGGCGACCAGGACCCGTACTTCCCCGTCGACCACCCGCTCTCGCTCGCCGAGGCGGCGGACCCGGAAGCCTGCGAACTGTGGCTGCGGCCCGGTTTCGGACACGCCGAGAACGCCGCGGACGCCGCGCTGTTGGACCGGATCGGCAGTTGGGCGGCCACCCGGCTACAAGCACCCGCCGCGAGGCCGCATCATGGGAGCCGCGACCCACACGCCCCGCGGGCCGCCGGAAGCACGCCGGGACACGCCCCGGGACCGGCACCGGACGCCACCGAGGGCACGGACGGCTGAGAGGGACCCCAACCATGGCCAGCGGCACGATCCGCTACTGGGCGGCGGCGAAGGCCGCGGCAGGCACCGCCGAGGAACCGTACGAGGCCGGCACCCTCGCGGACGCGCTCCGCGGCGCCCGCGAGACGCACGCCGGGCGGCCCGAGTTCGCCCGCGTCCTGCTGCGCTGCTCCTTCCTGGTCGACGGCGACCCGGTCGGCACCCGCACCCATGACGCCGTCCACCTCAGCGAAGGCGGCACCGTCGAGGTCCTCCCCCCGTTCGCGGGAGGCGCCCGATGAGCGACGGCCGCCCCGAGGAGCCCTACGGCGGTACGTACGACGCGTACGGGCGGCCCGTGCCGCCCGATCCGTCCCACCCGCTGCCCCCGCACACGCCCCGGCCGGACGCCGCATCGCCGCACGCCGCCGGACCCGGGTACGGCGGGCCCGCACCGTACGCCCAGGACCCGTACGCCGGGGACGCGTACGGGACGGGGTCGTACGGGACCGATCCGTACGGGACCGATCCCTACGCGTCGGGGCCGTACGGTCCGGACGCGTACGCCCAGGACCCGTACGGCCGGCAGACCCCGTACGGGGCGGCCTACCCGGCTCCGTACGAGCAGGCCCACGGGCAGCCGTACGAGCAGGCCCACGGGCAGCCGTACGAGCAGCCCCACGGACCGGCGTACGACGTCTCCTCCGACGTGACCTACGAGGTGACCCGGATCGACGGGCCGCAGCCCGGCGGCGCGGCGGCCTCCGCCCGGACCGGCGCCCCGCCGACGGCGCCCGGACACACCGGGGCGCTCCCGCACGGGACCCCGTCGGCCCACCAGCCCCTGCCCGCCTCCTCGGGACCGCTCCGGCCCGGAGGGGCCGGGCAGCCCCTGCCACCGGAAAGCCACACAGAGCACCAGCCGATGCCACAGCACCAGCCCCGGACCCAGCCCGGGCCGCAGCCGGCCCCGCACGCCCACGCCACCCGGACCGCCCCGCAGCCGCCCCCGGCCCGGCAGACACCGGCGGACCCGCAGACCGCGGCGGCCCCGGCGACCGCCGCCGGCACGCGGCAGCGGACCGGCTCCCCGATCATCGCGCCGGGGCTGAGGCCCGCCGCCGTCACCGCGGTCCTCGCGGCGCTGCTGGCGGCCACCGCACCGCTGGGGCACGGGGCGCTCGCGGGCGCACTCGTGCTGCTCCAGGCGCTGACGGCGGCCGGCTGGTACCGGCTCAACGGGATGTGGCCCGCCCGGCAGGGCATCGCGCTGGCGTTCGTGGCCGGGCTGACCGCCGACGCCGGGCTGCTGCTGACCGACGGCGGATCGGCGCCGACGGTGCTGCTCGGGGCGGCGGGTGTGTGGTGCGTCCTGTCCCTGGTGCTGCAGTTGCGCAACAACTCCAGCCCCGACGAGCGCCTCTACGCGCTCACCGCGGGCTTCGCCGCGATCGGGCTGACGGTACTGGCCGCCGGGCTGCTCCCGGCCGAGGCCGACGCGGTGACGGTGGGAGCCGCCGCGGTCGCGGTGGCGGCGCTGGCCCGGGCGGTACCGCTGCCCGGCCCGGTGTCGGTGCCGCTCGCGCTGGTGGCCGCGGCGGCCGCCGGGGCCGCGGCAGGCCGGTTGACCGGCGTGGATCCGGTCCCGGCAGCGCTCATCGGGCTGGGCGCGGGGGTGTGCGCGGTGCTGGGGCTGCGGGTGGCCAGCTACGACTGGCCGTCCCGGTTCGTCCATATGACGGCGGGCGTCGCCCTCCCGCTGACCCTGGCCGTGCCCGCCGTCCAGCTGCTGGGCCGCACGCTGCTCTGACGACGCCCCGACGACGGATACCTGCGCAACGGGAGCCTCACCGCCCCCCTGCGTCCCACTCGTCTCCCCACCAACAGCGGCACGAAGCGGGTTACGCTCGCAGCCAGCACGCCGACTCATGGGGGGATACGGACACCATGCGCGCACTCCGCACAGGGCTAGTGATCCTGGTGATACTCGCCGGGCTCTTCGTGGCGGCCGACCGCGTCGCGGTGAACCTCGCCGAGGACAAGGTGGCCGAGAAGCTGAAGGGCCAGCTGGGCTCCACGTCGTCCGGCGACCCCTCCGTCTCCATCGAGGGCTTCCCCTTTCTGACCCAGGTCGCCGGCAAGCAGCTGGACGAGGTGAAGGTCGACGTCGAGGGCGTCACCGCCACGGCGAACGGCCGCCAGGTGCGGCTGAGCAAGATCACCATGGAAGCCCTCGACGTGAAGCTGTCGAACAACTTCGGCACGGCGGTCGCCGACCGGGCCACCGGCACCGTGCACCTGTCCTACGCGGACCTGTCCAAGGCGGCGGACGACGGGGTGCGCGTCAGCTACGGCGGCAAGAGCACCTCCGGCAAGGACCAGGTGAAGGTCACCGCCGGCATCGTCCTCCCGGTGGTGGGCCGCACCATCGAGCGCAGCGTCTACAGCACCGTCAGCGTGACCGGCGGCGACACGGTGCGGCTGCACGCCGACGAGGTGCCCGGCTCCAAGGTGCCCGGCGTCGAGGACGCGATCCGCAAGAAGATCGACTTCGACCGCAGGATCGACCGCCTCCCCGACGGCCTCCGGCTGGAGAAGGTCGAGGCGACCAAGAGCGGCGTCGACGTCTCCATGGCGGGCACCGACGTCCGGCTGGCCGGCTGACCCCGGGATCCCCGGTCCGGACCCCGGGCACCGGCCCTCGCCAGGCACCGGCCCTCGCCGGACCTCGCCGCTTCGCCGGGCCCCGGACCGCCTCGGCGCCCGGCCGCCGTTGATGGCGAGATCATCGATCCCGCCATCCGAGACGGGCAGCGGCGCATCCCCCGCACCCACCCGCCCGGCACCGCCCGCCGGCCCGCGCTTTCGGGCCTTTCATCCCGTCATACGGACAGAAATATCTCACGATGCGGATCGACGGTGACACAGCCCCGTCGTCGTCCTTACGATCGAGCGCATGAAGCGACAGGCGGACCTCACGAAGCGCCGGGCAGTGGACCTGTGCCGCATCGCCGCCATGCTCTGTCGCGGCTCCCGCTGACCGTCCGCACGTCCCGCCGGGACCGAGGCGCCCTGCCCGCTCGGCGCCCCGCCGCCCACCCGCACACGTGCCGCAGCGCAGCCCCGCGTACGTCCCACCGCGCACCGTCGCGCACGCCCGCACCCCGCCGTGCGCCCGACCCGTGTCCGCGAGCCGCCGCATACGCGCACCTGCTCCGCACCCTCCGCCGCATCCACCCACCTCACGAGGAGAGACAGCATGAGCCGCAGCGACGTTCTGGTCGACGCCGACTGGGCAGAGGCCCACCTGGACGACCCGAAGGTGGTGCTCGTCGAGGTCGACGAGGACACCTCGGCCTACGACAAGAACCACATCAGGAACGCGATCCGGATCGACTGGAAGCAGGACCTCCAGGACCCGGTGCGCCGCGACTTCGTGGACCAGGAGGGCTTCGAGAAGCTCCTGTCCGCCAAGGGCATCGCGAACGACGACACCGTCGTGCTCTACGGCGGCAACAACAACTGGTTCGCCTCCTACGCCTACTGGTACTTCAAGCTCTACGGCCACCAGGACGTCAAGCTCCTCGACGGCGGCCGCAAGAAGTGGGAGCTGGACTCCCGCGACCTGGTCGCCGAGGTGCCCGAGCGTCCGGCCACCGACTACCGGGCCAAGCCGCAGGACACCGCCATCCGCGCCTTCCGCGACGAGGTCGTCGAGGCGATCGGCACCAAGAACCTGGTGGACGTGCGCTCCCCCGACGAGTTCAGCGGCAAGCTGCTCGCCCCCGCGCACCTGCCGCAGGAGCAGTCCCAGCGCCCCGGCCACGTGCCCAGCGCCCGCAACATCCCCTGGTCGAAGTCGGCCAACGACGACGGCACCTTCAAGTCCGACGAGCAGCTCACGGAGCTGTACCAGGCCGAGGGCGTCGACCTGGGCAAGGACACCATCGCCTACTGCCGCATCGGTGAGCGCTCCGCGCACACCTGGTTCGTCCTGCACGAGCTCCTGGGCCAGCAGAACGTCAAGAACTACGACGGCTCCTGGACCGAGTACGGCTCGCTCGTCGGCGTGCCCGTCGAGCTCGGCTCCAACTGACCCGACCCTCGAAAGGACGGAACACCCTCATGTGCGGAGCACAGGCAGGCGGGCCCGACACCGCCACCATCAAGCCGGGCGAGACCACGATCCAGGGCAGCGTGACCCGCGGCGGCGAGCCCGTCACCGGGTACGTGCGGCTGCTGGACGCCACCGGCGAGTTCACCGCGGAGGTCCCCACCTCCGCCACCGGCCAGTTCCGCTTCTACGCCGCGGAAGGCACCTGGACGCTCCGCGCACTGGTGCCCGGCGGCACCGCGGACCGCACGGTGGTCGCCCAGGACGGCGGCCTGGCCGAGGTCACCATCGCGGTCTGAACCGCGCAGGGGCTCCGCCGGTCCGGTACCGGCGTGCCGGGCCGCCCGGTCCCGGCACGGTGCCGGGACCGGGCGGAGCCCCCATATGCTGGCCGTATGGCACACCGGAAGCTCGTCATCAAGGTCACCGCGGGCGCCGACGCGCCCGAGCGGTGCTCGCAGGCCTTCACCGTCGCCTCCGTCGCGGCGGCGAGCGGCACCGAGGTCAGTCTGTGGCTGACCGGTGAATCCGCCTGGTTCGCCCTCCCGGGCCGCGCGGCGGAGTTCGAGCTGCCGCACGCGGCACCGTTGCCCGACCTCATGGCCGCGATCCAGGCGAGCGGCCGGATCACGCTGTGCACCCAGTGCGCGGCCCGCCGTGACATCGAGGAGAAGGACGTCCTCGAAGGCGTCCGCATCGCGGGCGCACAGCTCTTCGTGAGCGAGATCATGGCCGAGGACGTCCAGGCCCTCGTCTACTGAGCGCATCCCCTCGCCCACCGAGAACGCTCCGCTTGCCCCCTCGCCCGCCGGGCAGCCCCTCGGGAGGTCCGCCCCCGCCGCGGCGATTAGACTCGGAGGGTCACCGAACACCGCGCAAGGAGAGCCACCCGTGCTTGAGGCATTCTTCACCGCCCTGATGGTCCTGGTCTGCGTCGGCACCGTGGCCTTCGCCGGGCTGACCTTCAAGAAGCTCTACCAGGGCCAGCGCTGACCGCTCGCACGCCCGCCACTCTTAGGGATCGACCAGTTCCATGATCGAGATTCCGTCCGACCTCCACCCGGACCTCGTGCCCCTCGCCTTCCTGCTCGGCAACTGGACCGGTGCCGGTGTGGCCGCCCTCGACGCCCAGGAGGGCGAGGAGGAGCAGAAGTGCAACTTCGGGCAGGAAGTCACCTTCACCCACGACGGCCGTGACTTCCTGGAGTACGTCTCGCACTCCTGGGAGCTCGACGCGGAGGGCCGGAAGGTCCGCCCGCTGGAGACCGAGACGGGCTACTGGCGCATCGACGCGGACCGCAAGGTCGAGGTCGTCATGATCCGCGACCAGGGCATCGCCGAGGTCTGGTACGGCGAACTGGCCGAGAAGAAGCCGCAGATCGACCTGGCGACGGACGCCGTGGCCCGCACGGCGGCCGCCGGCGAGTACAGCGGCGGCAAGCGGCTGTACGGCTACGTCAACAGCGACCTGATGTGGGTGGGCGAGAAGGCCACACCCGAGGCGCCGCTGCGGCCCTACATGTCCGCGCACCTGAAGAAGGTCGTGGACCCCAAGGAGTGGGCCAAGGACGTCGTGGACCTGCCCGACGACGGCATCGCCTTCTTCCGCTGAGGACTCCGCCGAGGACCGGGCTCCCCGCTTCCGCCGGGGACGCCCGCTCCGGACATTACGCCGGGGACGCGCACTCCGCCGAGGAGCGTCCCCGTTCGCCGTTGCCGGCCGTTCCGCCTCCCGCTGTGCGCCGCCCCACTCGCGCCGGGCGCGCCGCCGCCCCGGCGGGCGCCGTCCCCTTCCCGCGCCCGCGGGCCGTTCCCCTTCCGTTCGACGGCTGTTGCCGCCGCGTTCGGCGGCAGCGGCGGCCTGCCCGCGGCGCACGTCTCGGAGATGTCACGATTGTGAAAGCTGTGGAATAGCGCGATTCCGCCCACCAGTTCGGGAACCCTCGCCCGGCACCCCGGTCGAGGCGAATCCACTGGTCACGGCGAGACCCCTACAGCGCGAGTCACCCAAATCACTCCCGGTAGGCAATCTAATGCGTGCCCTTGAGTGATAAGAATGGCGTTAATCCATTCACCGGCACGAGCGCCGGTGGGGCCGCTGTGGCGCGCTCTCGCGCCCTCTTGCCCCGGCGCTCGACCGCCCAACGGGGAAAAGGCTTCTTCTGTGAATCGTTCTCGCATAACCTCCGCCGCCGCCACCGTCGCGCTGCTCGGCGGCCTGGCCACCACGCAGCTGGCCACCGCGGCGAGCGCCTTCGCGTACGACAGCGGCGCCGAG
>NZ_ALAP01000021.1 GCF_000280905.1 Streptomyces sp. AA1529
GCGAACACGAAGTCCTGCAGCGCCGTATCGGCGAACTGGCCGCCAGCCGCGCCGGGGTGGTCGAGGCGGTGCACGACGAACGGAGACGAATCGAACGCGATCTGCACGACGGCGTGCAGCAGCGTCTCGTGGCGCTCGGCATGCTGCTGGGCCGGGCACGCCGCGACACGGACCCGGCCAGAGCCCGGGAACTGGTGCTCCAGGCGCACGCCGAGTCCCAGCAGGCGCTGACGGAACTCCGGGAGGTCGCCTGGCGCGTGTACCCCGCGGTACTGGACGAGGACGGGTTGCCCGAGGCGCTGGAGACCGTCGCCGCGCGCGCGGGTATCCCGGTGCGGCTCTCCGCGCGCGTGGGCGACGGCCTGCCCCGGACCGTACGGACGGTGGCGTACTTCGTCGTGGCCGAGTGCGTCACCAACGCGGTCAAGCATTCCGGGGCTTCCTCCGCGTCGGTGCACGTCGAGCAGCGGGGCGACGGGCTGGAGGTGCGTGTGGAGGACGACGGCCGCGGCGGCGCCGACCCTTCGGGCGGCGGTCTGCTCGGCTTGGCCCGGCGCGTGGCCGCCCTCGACGGGCACCTCACCGTCCACAGCCCCGCCGGCGGCCCGACCCGCATCACCGCGGAGCTGCCGTGCGACTGATGATCGCGGAGGACTCGACACTGCTGCGCGAGGGTCTGGTGCGGCTCTTGGCCGACGAGGGGCACGAGATCACCGCCTCGGTCGGCACCGCGACCGAACTGCTGGCCGCGGTGGAGAGCGGACCACCCGACACGGTGATCCTCGACGTCCGGATGCCCCCCACCCACACCGACGAAGGGCTGCGGGCCGCCCTGGAGATCCGGCGCCGCCTGCCGGGGACCGGCGTGCTCATCCTGTCGCAGTACGTCGAGCACCGCTACGCGACCGAGCTGTTGACCACCGATGCCACCGGCGTGGGCTACCTGCTCAAGGACCGGGTCGTCCAGGTCGACGAATTCCTGGACGCACTGGAACGCGTCGGCTCCGGCCGCACCGCCTTCGACTCCGAGGTGGTGCGGCAACTCCTCGCCCGCAGCAGCCATTCCGACCCTCTGCAACGGCTCACGCCGCGGGAGAGCGAAGTCCTGGCCGCCATGGCACAGGGGCACACGAACGCGGCCATCGCCGCCCAGTTGTACGTCTCGCAGAGCGCGGTCGAGAAATACGTCAACGCCATCTTCGACAAACTCGATCTCGACCGTTCCACTGCCTACAGCCGCCGAGTCCTGGCAGTGCTGCGCTATCTCGGGTCGTGACGGCCGCGACCCCGACCGCCATGGCCGCGGTGCGCGGCGACCCGCATTCCGTGGCCGTCGATCCAGGGGAGGGGAAACAAGGGAAATCATGAGCAGTGACGTGTGGGAATCCGGAGCCCCAGGGGTGCTGAGGCTCCCCTCGGGACGAATGGTCAGGGGACGGGGCCTGCGGTACGACCTGCCGGCCGGTCGGACACCGGCACTCACCGTGCACCTCACCGGCCGGCGGCCGCCCGAGCCGTCCTGGGAGTCCCTGTGGATTCCCTGGCGCGACTTCTGGCTCCCCACCGACCCCGATACCGCGCTGCGCACACTCCGCCTCGCTCACCGGCGGGCCGCGAGTGAGCGTGTCGAGGTGTGTTGCGGCGGAGGAGTCGGACGGACCGGAACGGCACTGTCGGCGATGTGCGTCCTCGAGGGCCTGAACCCCGAGGAGGCCGTCGCCTGGGTACGGGAGAAGTACCACGCCCGCGCGGTCGAGGTGCCCTGGCAACGACGGTTCATCCGCCGTGCCCTGGCCCCCCGGGTGCCCGACCCGCAGGGGCCGTGAACCGGTCCCCTTCCCGCCACGCCGGAGGCCGCTCGCCGGATGACGCCGGGCCGGGGGCCGGCTCCCCATTCGGAGGAAGACGGGCGAGCCGGACCGACTCCCGCGGCCGACCTCGGTACGGGGCCGGCCCGGCGGGCTGCGGCACCGGGCGCCCGGCCGGGCGCTGAGTGGGTGCCCCCGGTAGGAGCCGCACGCAAGGGCTGGTGGTGATGCAGCCGCTGGGGCCGGGTCTGCCGCACGATCGGGTGACATCTTGACCTGCCCCACGTCCTGGGTTCCAGATGTGGTCGCTGACTGGCAGCCCTTCACGGAAGGCTGTCAGTCATGCCTCGTCCCTGTCCTCCGGAGTTCCGGGCGCGTGCCGTCGCGCTGGTCCGTGCCGGCAAGCGGGCCAAGCAGACCGCGGTCGAGCTCGGTGTCCATCCCGTCACGCTGTCGAAGTGGTTGCGGCAGGACGACGTGGACAACGGGCGGCGACCGGGAACTCCGTCGAGCGAGTCCACTGAGCTACGGGCTGCCCGTCGGCGGATCCGCGAGCTCGAGACCGAGCTGGGCATCGTCCGGCAGGCGGCGAAGTTCCTCGGCGAGGACACACCCCGCCCAAAAGGCTCTACCCGGTGATCGACCGACTCGTCGACGCCGGGGCTCCCCTCGACAGGTGCTGCCGGATCCCCGGGGTCGCCCGGCAGTTCCTACTACAAGCACAAGCGCACCCCCAGCACGCCCCGGCAACTGCGCCGCGAGTGGCTCACGGGCCTCATCCGCGAAGTCCACATGGCATCCCGGGGCACCTACGGCTACCGCAGGATCCACGCCGAGCTCACCATGGCCATGGGAATCCAGGTCTGCGAGCGGACCGTCTCGGTCCTGATGACACAGGCCGGGATCCACGGGCTCCCCGGGCCGCCAGGGTCAGACGCCTGCGGAGCGTCGCCACGGCCGAGGACCTGGTCAACCGCACCTTCCACCGCATCCGCCCCAACGAACCATGGATCACCGACATCACCCAGCACCGGACCGGGAAGGGCGGCTCCACTGCGCCGCGGTACTCGACGCCTACAGCCGCAGGATCGTCGGCTGGTCCATCGACTCCCGCCAGGACTCAACACTCGTGGCCAACGCCCTCGACATGGCCATCCGCAACCGCCGGCCCGAACCCGGCGGCATCGTCCACGCCGACCACGGAACCCAGTTCACCTCCTGGGTCTTCGGAGAGAAGATCCGCTCCGCCGGCCTCCTGCCCTCCTTCGGCACAGTCGGCGACGGCCTGGACAACGCCATGATGGAGAGCTTCTGGTCCCCAATGCAGACCGAGCTCCTCAACCGCAAACGGTGGAAGACCAGAGTCGAGCTGGCCAACGCGATCTTCGAGTACATCGAGATCTTCCACAACCGCCAGAGGCGACACTCGGCACTGGGCTACCGCACCCCTACCGAATACGAACTACGCTCCGACAACAACCCCATCCCGGCTGCCAGTTAGCCACCGAGACTGGAGCCCAAACGGTGGGGCAGGTCAAGAAAGTGGCGGACAAGCAGCAAGAGAGCGCATAGCCTCAGGGTGCTGCTGGCGGCGCTGATCAACGCTCGTCCAGCCTTCTGCGATGTGCTGTCGCGATTGTTCGGTGACCGATGGCGGTACTCGGGCGGCAGGGGAGCTTGTGCCGATGCAGATGACGCTCTTTCGTCAGCTCGTCCATGAGCGTGGCTGGACGACGGTGGAGACCTTCGCCGTGCACTTCGCCAGAGCCGCTCGGGAGCTCGCGGAGCAGTCGAAGGAACCGTGGTTGGCGAGCGTCAGCGTGGCTCGCCGCAGCTTTGACCGCTGGGTGGCCGGGAACCTGAAGACGATGCCACAGCGGGACACCCGGAGAGTCCTGGAGCATCTGTTCCAGACCCCCGCCGCGCGGCTCTTCGCTCCGCTCGACGGTGATCAGTCGGCGGACTTCTCCATCCCGCCCCAGGAATCCGTTGGTTCTCCAGCGCCCCTGGCTCTGCCATCGCCCCCTCCCCATCAGGGCTTCGACTCTCCGTTCGAGGTTGCCACCCAGGCTCAGAACTTAGCCCGTTCCAATGCCGACAGCGCGCTCCTGAGTCAGGTACAGGTTTCGCTCGACAGCATCGTCGGCCGGTACGAAGCTCTTGGGCCTCAGCACTTGGTCGGAGAGACCCGGCTACTGCGAACCATGTTGCACACCTTGCTGGGCGGACAGCAGCCGCCCCGAGTGCGCGCCGAGCTGTTCGGGCTGGCAGGACGTGCCTCGGGCCTCTTGGCCTACATGGCGGTCAACGCCGGCGCGGGACTGCAGGTGGCGGAGGCGTACTGCGGAGAAACCGAGACCCTCGCGCGAGAAATCGGGGACACTCGCCTGCAGATGTGGGCTGCCGGGACGCGGTCGCTCGGTCTGTACTACCACCGGCACTACGCGGACGCGGACGCCGCGGCAGCAGCGGGTATTGCTCTGGCTCCCAACAGCGGACAGGCCATCCGCCTGCTTGCCAACGGGCGAGCGCGCGCCCAAGCGCGCTCGGGGGACAGAAGCGGGGCGGAGAAGTCGATCGGGCGAGCGCTGGAGCTCTCCGACCGTCGGCCCTCGCTTCCTGCGGGTCTTACTCCCTGCATCGCTTTCACTGAATACAGCCCAGCCCGCACACTGGCCAACGTGATCACTGCCCGGCTTTCCCTCAACGACACACGCGACGTGTTGTCCTGCGCCGCGGAGATCGAGGGCTTGGTCGAGCAGTCGGATTCCGAATGGAGTCGTGCCCTGGTGCGCCTCGATGTCGCCACAGCGCTCCTCCAGCAGCAGCGGCCCGAGGTGGAGCACTCCATGGAGCTCGGTCGTAGCGCTCTGCGGGCAGGCACCACCGCGCCGATCAAATCGGTGTGGCAGCGTGCGAACGAGCTGTACGAACGCGCCCAACGCTGGCACACCGAATCCGCGGTAGGGGACTATGCCGATGAACTGCGAGCTTGGCGCTCCAAGCCCCAAGCTGAGCTGGTCGTCTCCGGGCCGGGCGGGGTGTCCGTGCCGGAGAAATGAGGAGACACGTGGCAACACCGTTGGAGGTCGACCCAAGGGCATTCCCTTCCAGCCCGCCGGCCGATCTGGACGACCCTGAACTGATCGTCAAGAACGACTGGCACGCCTTCGCTGCCTTGGAGCGAATGACCGACCACTGGGCCCGTCCTGGTTGGTCCGATGGCAGCCGGGCGTACTACTGGATGCTCACGTTCTCCGACTGCCCGCGCTTGCTCAGCCACGCCCAACGCTGCCAGAACGAACTGGCCGACCTGGGCATGGACCCGGTGCCAGACGGTGGTCTGCACGTGACCATGGTGCGTATAGGGGACACCTCACAGGTCACCAACGGCCAACTGCACCGTCTCACCGACTTGGCGGCACAGCTTCCCCTCGCACCGTTTCGCATTCGCGCGACGCCCCTTGCCGGCTCCCGGGGCGCGATCCGCTACTCGCTCTCACCCTGGATGGCGCTGATACGCCTGCACGCAGCCCTGAGCGCGATCGGCCGCCAGACGGGCGTTCCCGGAGGGAAGCCCACCGCCGCCTTCCGGCCACACCTCGGTATTCAGTACAACAACCGCGACCGACCCGCAGCGCCTGTGATCGCCAGCGTTGCGCACTTGCGTACACTCCCGCCCGTGCATCTCGACATCACCTCGGTCCACCTCGTTGAACTGCGCCGGACGAAGGGACAGCAGCGGGCCTACCGATGGGATGTGCAACGGACGATCCCCTTGGGCCACCGCCACGGCCCTGCCGCTCAGGGAGGCGTCGTGCCCTTCCTGTCGGCGGGGGAGCAGTAGGCCTGGGGCTGTTTCCCCAGTGCCCAGCCTTCTGACGATCGCGCGGACAGCGGGCGGATACCGTGCCGATGGTCGTCTCGCCTCTGTCCGGATGGCCGGGATCACCGAATGTGAGAGCCCCATGACCGAGTCCCTTGGCCTCACGCAAGCGCAACCGGCAACTCCGTAGGCCGTTGCGGTTCGTGGTCACGTGGCCCTACTGGGCAGAACGAATACGGCAATCGAGGCCTTGCCGATCTCGACTCGCTTGTCCCTCCAGGCTGTGGCGCACTGCGCAACGATGAACAGACCATGGCCGGTCTCGGGCAGCGAATCCACGTCGATTGCGTTGAGCCTCAGCTTGTCCTGACCGACGAGTGGGGTGGATGGCGCTGAGGGGATGACCGCGGTGTCAGTTCCTCGATCGGTGACCTCGATCATGGCCCCGTGTTCGTAGACGCCGAGGGCGAGGGACACTGCGCCTCCGGCATGGCGAACAGCGTTACCCACGATTTCGTCAGTGACCAGAACGGCGTCGTCGACCCGGCCCTTCTCAGCCCGGCCGTTCAGCGCTTCCCGTACTGCTCGCCGGGCCAGCGATTCGGGTGTGGCGAGGTGGCTGAGGTTGAACTGGCGAGTGTCGACCAGCCTCCCCAGGGCCGGCTCCTCGATCAGCTTGGTTGTCGGAGTCATTTCTCGTATCCCCATGTCGATACGCCTGTGGCGCGGGTCGTGAGACCGACCCGGCCGCCACTGTCTCCGGATCACCGGTGGCACCGGTACGCCAGAGCGCTGCCGCATTGAGGCCGTCTCCGGGAGCTGGCATGCGACAGCACGGTCTCTCACAAACCGCTCACCCCCGCCCAGGGCCGTGTTGCTCCTCCCGTAGGCGAGTCGCTGTTCCGCGATGAAAGTGGCTCCGCATCGAAGTGGCGCAGTTATGGCTGCGCTTTGGCGTACTGGTGCCGTCGGATCGCGGCCATGGTTGGGGTCGTCCAGGGGGCTGATGCGGCTCCGCGCGGCGCGTAGCCGCCCTTAAGGGAGACGTCCTGGCTAGCGTCGCAGCCGACCGATGGGCCAACGCGCCTGCTTGATCGACCAGTTGCCACCGAAAGAACTGAAGGTAGCTCTTCCATGACCGATGTGACCGTGGACCCCGACGAGGCCGCACAGCTCCGCGCCAAGATCATCGACCAGTTGCGCGGCGAGGACTGGATCACCTCCCCTGAGGTCGAGACGGTGATGAAGAAGGTGCCCCGCGAGCGGTTCTGTCCCGCGGACACTCCGCTGGAGAAGGTCTACGACCCGTACTCGGCAGTCTTCACCAAGGTCGACGAGCACGGCGTCCAGCTCAGCAGTGTCTCCGCGCCGCAGATCCAGGCGCTGATGCTGGAACAGGCCGAAGTGCGTCGCGGCATGAGTGTCCTGGAGATCGGCTCGGGCGGCCTCAATGCTGCGTACCTGGCCGAGCTCGTCGGCCCCGACGGCGAGGTGACGACCGTCGACATCGACCCAGATGTCACCGGTCGCGCAGCGCGACTCCTCGCCGAGAATGGCTACGACCACGTGCGTCTAGGATCCGCGAGCGCGTGAGCATTTCCGCGTGACCATGAGCAGGGTCCGAGCAGATTCGGGCGATTGTGAGCACTGGTTACGTTCAGTAGTGAACACTTGTCGGCTCCTGTGGTCTTTCGACTGGGGCGGGGCGGCTTCCCTCGTACGGTCCAGTCCATGGCGGTAATGAGTTCAGGCAAGGAACGAAGTTGGGGCCGGGTACCCATGGTGTCGGTCCGGTACGTGGACGGGTCGACGCGCGACATCCCGTTCGCGCGGCTGCGGGCGGCGGACTTCGCGGAGTCCCAGCCGTGGCGTCGGGTACGGTCCGTTCACGGCATGCTGCACCACTCGGGGGATTACGCGTCGGCGACGACCGGCGGGCAGGTCGTACATGAGAGCCGGTTGGAGCTGGCCCGGCTGCTGCTGGCGGACTTTGACCCGGGCGTAGCGGATATCTTCGCGCAGCCGTGCCGCGTGGTAGCCCATGTTAACGGTCGTGTGCGCAGCCATGTGCCGGACTTCTTGCTGATCATGCGGTCGGGGACGGTGCGCGTGGTCAACGTCAAACCGGCGGAGCGCGCTCAGAATCCGACGATCGCCGAGGCGCTGGCGTGGCCGGGGCGGCTGGTCGAGCGGCACGGCTGGGAATACGAGGTCTGGACCGGCGCGGATTCGGTGCTGATGGAGAACGTGCGGTTCCTGGCCGGCTATCGGCATCCCGGCATCGTGCCCGCCGAAGAGATCGAGCGGGCCTGGCGTGAGGTCGTTGACGGCGAGGAGTTGGCCGTCGCGGAGCGGCGCCTGGCGGGCGGCGGCCCGAGGGAAGCGGCGCGGCCGCCATTGATGGCCCTGTTGTGGTCTGGGCGGCTGACTACGGACCTGGCTAGGCCGCTGTCCGGTGAGTCCCTCCTGCGGAGGTGCGGATGAACGAGTGGACTACGTCGCTGCGGACGGGGCTGCCGATCGCCTACGACGGTGAGCAGTTCACCGTGGCGGAGATCGAGGGCCGTCGGATCCTGTTGCGGCAGACCGGGGTGGTTGGGGCACCGAAGCTGCGGCAGGTGGATATCTCGGCGCTGCTGGCCCACCCCAGCACGGAGATCCTCGTGGCGGCCCCGGCCGAGGAAGCAGCGCCGGCGGCTGTTCTGGGTGGCCTGACCGACGACGAGGACGACGAGCTGACGCAGAAGGTCCGGCACGTGCAGGAGGTGCTGACCGGATACCGCTTTGGGGATGCCGTCCTCGCCCTGGACGGGGAACCGCGGGGGGACTACGCGCCGGGGACCCCGATGCTGCATCGCTATGCCGCCAAAGCCGCAGAGCTCAAGGTCGGGGAGAGCACGATTCGCCGCTGGATTACCGCTTTTCGCACGGCTGGTCCGGCTGGGCTGGTGCACTACCGCCCGACGCGCAGTGTCGTGGAGCGGGCCGATGCGCGCTGGGTGGAGATGGCCCGGTCGGTTCTGGACAAGCGGGTCAAGTCGAGTCGGCCGGTGCGAAATCTGATCCTGGCCGAGATCGCGGAACGCCTGGTGAAGGAGTACGGGAAGGGCACGGTCCCGCTGCCTGGCCGCACCACCGGCTATGAGTTGCTGAAGCAGCTTTCCAAGGGGACGAATGCGTTCGAGGGCAGCACGAAGGGCAAGCGGTCGATCGCTAACGCTCCACAGGGTACGTACGGGCGGCTGCGGGCAACCCGCCCGGGCGAGTACGTGGTGCTGGATACCACCCCGCTGGACGTGTTCGCGATGGAGCCGGTCACCTGCCGCTGGGTGCGCTGTGAACTCACCGTCGCCATGGATCTGTACAGCCGCTGCATCGTCGGCCTGCGGCTGACTCCGGTGTCCACGAAGTCGGTGGATGTCGCCGGGGTGCTGTTCGAGACGGTGCGGCCGCGCGAGGGGCATGAGGCCGGTCCGTTGCCGTACTGCGGGGTGCCGTCCACCGTGGTGCTGCAGGCGGAGAAGCTCGTCGACCGGGACGGGCAGCCGCTGTTGCCGTCGGTGGCGGCCGAGACGATCGTCTTCGACCACGGCAAGATCTACGTGTCGAACCACATCCAGAGCGTGTGCGCCAAGTTTCGGATCTCGCTGCAGCCGGCGCGGCCGATGACTCCAACCGACAAGCCGGTGGAGCGCTGGTTCCGCACGATCAGCCAGGGGCTGCTGGCCGCGCTGCCGGGATACAAGGGCTCCGACGTCTACAGCCGCGGCGAGAGCGTCGAGGACGAGGCGTACTTCTTCATCGATGAGCTTGAGATGATCATCCGCGAGTGGATCACGTTGGTGTATCACCAACGTCACCACCGCGGGCTGTGTGTGCCGGAGGTGCCGGGGCTGAAGCTGAGCCCGTTGGAGATGTTCGAGCACGGCGTCACCCGTGCCGGGCCGCTGAGGATCCCCGCCCGTCCCCATCTGGCGCTGGAGTTCCTCGAAGAGATCCGCACCACCATCCAGCACTACGGCGTGGAGGTCGAGGGCCTGCGCTACAACGGCGACGGTCTCAACGACTACCGCAACCAGCCCAGTCCGTATCGCGGCGTCGAGGCCGGGAAGTGGCCGATCGCCGTCGATCCTGGCGACATCACCAAGGTGTACTTCCAGGATCCGAAGAGCCGAAAGTGGCATGTGCTCGACTGGGAGCACGGCCCGGCCGTGAACGGACCGGTCAGCCGCGAGGCGTTGGTCTACGCGCGCAAGCTCGCAAAGCGCACTCATCGGTTTCCAGACACCCAGCGGGCGTTGATCGAGTTGCTGGACCGCTGGGGGGTGGGACTGACGCGCGATGGTACCGAGCGCCGTATGGCGCTGCGACTCTCCCAGCAGCGGCTGCGTCTCGTGGGCGAAGACGACGCGCCCGCCGACGAGGACGTGACCGCCGCGCTCCCGTCCTTGCGGCGGTTGGCGGAAGCCGGCGGGCCGGGAGCCCCGACCGCGGAGGAAGCAGCGTGCCCGGCCTTGCACGTCATCGACGACGTCGCCGTGCCGCCCGGCGGGGATGACGACGAGAGCGATGAGATCGACGCCGCCTTCCCCGGGGACGACATCAAGGTCGTGCCCGACGAAGAGGACTACTACGCCGATGTGTGGGAGACGCGTTGACCGCACCAGAGGAGGACACCGGCAGCGAGCCGCTCGAGGGTGATGACCGGCAGTACAGCCCGACCCGGCTGTCCGGCTGGCTGGTGGAGGTCTTCGCCCCGGACCGCGTCCAACCCGATCAGCTGACCCGGGCCCAGCTCGGCGAGCTGTCGTCGCGGGCGCTGCTGGAGCACAATGACCGGCGTGAGGTGTGGCACGCCAACATCGGCCCGATCGACACGCCGCAGATGCTCGCGCTGCACGCAGACCTTGCCGAGATCGTCGAAGCCAACCGCCAGGACGGCGACAAGACCAAGCCGGCCGCCCTCGTGGACGCCTATCCCGGGCTCGGCAAGAGCACGGCGGTGCGCGCCTACGGCCGCGCTCTGTACCGCAAGCAGGTCATGTTGCGCGGCGAGACCACAGCGGCCGGGGACCGCCGCGTTCCGGTCATCTACATCGCTCTCACCGGGAACACCTCCGTCCGCGGCCTGAACGCCTCCATCTGCCGCTTCTACGGGCTGCCGACGTCCGGGAACGCGGACATGCTCGCCGAGCGGGCCGTGGACGCGGTGCTGAGCATGAACACCATCGCGATCATCATCGACGACGTGCACTTCATGTCCGGCTCGAACAGCAACGCGGTACGGATGGCCAACCAGCTAAAATACCTCTCCAACGTTTTCCCCGTCACCCTGCTCCACATCGGCGTCGGGGTACAGCAGCGCGGCCTGCTGCGCGAGGGCCTGTCCCCACAGCAAGCGCTGCTGGCGCAGTTCGGCCGCCGCACCACCCCGCTGACGCTGCTGCCCTTCCAGGTCGAGGACAACACCGGGCGCCGCCAGTGGCGCACGCTGTTAAAGACGATCGAGAAGCAGCTGGTGCTGGCGGACAAGTACCCCGGGATGCTGGCAAGGGACCTCTCCGACTACCTCTACTCCCGCTCCACGGGCCACTTCGCCTCCCTGATGACGTTGATCAATCGCGGCTGCCTGCGCGCGATCCGCTCCGGGCACGAGCGCCTGGATGAGAACCTGATGGACCAGGTCAAGAACGACGCCGCCGCCGAAGACGCACGACGTGAACTCCAGGCGGCGATCGAGGCCGGACTGCTGACCACCGACCCGGACGACGGCGAGCAGCCCCGGAAGTCGGCATGAGCACCTGGACGCCGGACAGGATGCCGATCGCCCTCGCGCCGCTGCCTGGCGAGGCTCTGGACAGCTGGATCAGCAGTTACGCGCGCCGGCTGCGCACGACAGACCGGGGCTTTTTGAACCACATCGGGTTGCCCGCCGCTCGCGTCGACCACATGCTGCTGCGGCCGACCGAGCCGGAGACGCACGCGCTACACAAGAGCACTGGCGTTTCTGTCGAAGCCCTTCGGGCCATGACGCTCGACTCCTACGACAAGTTCGCCGTCAACATCCCGCCGGGCCGCCGCCAGCTTGAGCGGCCGCCGACTTGGGCCTTCCGCAGCAGCCGTACCCGCTACTGCCCCGCCTGCCTGCGCGAAAGCGGTGGCCGCGGGCCGCTGCTGTGGCGACTGCCGTGGGCCTTCGCCTGCACGCAACACCAGCTGCTCCTAGCCGACTTCTGCCCCAACTGCGGCCGCCCGCCCCACCCGTGGAAGACCAGCTTTACGGGGCCTCGCGGCATCGGCGCCTGCACGCGCGACCAACTCGATCACGCAGTCAAGGGCAGCAGGCGCCCCTGTGCCACCGACCTGTTCCACGCCCCGGCGATCGCCCTTCCCCCCAACGGTCTGGTACTCCGCGCACAGCTCCGCGTGGCCGGACTGCTGGCGGTCGCGCCGGACCAGAGGCCACAAGCCCTGATCGAACTCAAACAGCTCTACGCCCTGGCCTGGCGGGCGCTGCGCGGCCTGCTGACCAACCGCGACCAAGCGCCCGACCTCGTCCACACCGTCCTTGACGAATGCGGCGGCACGTTCCCATCCTCCTTCCCGGACGGCAGCGGACAGTCGGCCTACCACCTGTCCGGCAACAGCGGCAGCCGCCGCCGTAGAGATGCTGCCAGCCTTCAGACCCACCACGTCGCCGCAGGTTCGGCCCTGGCCCAGGTGGCGCTCCGCGGCGGACACCCCGAGCATCAGCGGCTCTTCGAATGGATCGTGCAATCGGACCACCCGTCGGGCGCGCGCGACCTCAACCTCGGACAACTGGCCGTCCGGTGGCGCGACAGCGGCCCGGACCTGTTCGCCCGCGTGATGTCCTACCAGGATCCGCACACGCTCTTGCATAATCGGCTGCGCTACGCCAGCGCCACAGCAATCCCCCGACGGCCCGACCGCAGCACAGCGGACATCCACCGCCGCGCCACCATGATCCCCGCGATGCTCTGGCCTGGATGGGCCCTGCGCCTGCTGCCTGTCGACCGCCTGCGATCACCAGGCCGCGTTTTCCGTGTCGACGCGTTCCGCCATGGCTGCTCCAGCCTCCTCCTCGTCCCGGGCGGCCCGTCCGACCTGCCCTACGTACGCGCCGCTCCGCTGCTGGGCAACGTCCGCGCCACCCGCGACCGCGAAAGCCTCGAGCAGCGCGTATACCGCGACCAGGACCTCACCCCGCTCGCCTCCACGCTCGCTCAGCTCGCCCGCGCGCTCGACGAACATGGCTCACCCATCGACTACGCCCGCCGGCGCACCACGTTCACCGAGACCACCGTCGAGCTGAACCCTGACGCTTACCGGCGCTTGATCCTCCAGCACGGCTGGCTTGCCGGTGGCGAGCATCGCCAGCAGGTCATGCGCTGGTACCTGCTGCTGTTGCTGACCGGGCACAGCCCGCCCCCGCCACAGGGAGCCGCCACCCGCTTCGCCTGGAGCTGCACCGAATTCCGTTACCGCGCACCACTGCCCCTGCGCGCCTTCCTACACGAACAGGCAGAACAGAACCTGGCGGCCCGCGGCATCGACGAGCCGGTGACCTGGGAGCCACCAGCCCACTGGGTCCGCGACGTCAACTGGCCGGGCATCGCACCCGAACAGGTCGACACCACCGCGCTCCGTGCCGCCCTCGACTGCAACGACACGATCGCCCCGGTCACCGAGGCCACAGGGATGACCGCAGAGCATCTCCGCCTCTACTTCGAGATCGACGACACCGTCACCGGCCCGCCGGACCAGCTTCTGGGTAAGATCCGCTCGCCAGACCCCGCCACCCGAGCCGCGGTACTTACGCCCCGCCGGCTGCGTGAGCTGTACGTCACCGACCGGAAAACCACAGTGGAGATCGCCGCCATGGCCAGGTGCGCGGCCACCACCGTCCGCAACCTCCTCGCCCTCGACAATATCCCCCTGCGTACGGCCGCCCCGCCCGAGTCCTTTCGCGCCTGGTTTCGACGTGAGCACGTCGAAAAGCGGCGGCCTATGAGGGAACTGGCACACGAAGCTGGCATAAGCACCGGGAGCCTGTCGCGGAAGGCGCGCCGGTGCCGCATCGCCATCCACTCCCCGGGCGGCTACAACGGCCTCGGCCACCTCGACCTGCCCCCGCGGCTCTCACTGGCGATGCAAGCGGTCACCGACGGCCGCGAAGCCCTGGATCGGCTGCGAACCATCGTCCAGCTCGCTGGCCACGACAGCATTCCCGCGGCCGCCGACAGCTTCTACGGAGGCAGGCACACCGCCCTCGCCGCCCGCATCCGCGCGATCGAGCACAGAGCCGGCTTCCGCATCATCGACCGCGACACCCGCCCCCTCGCCCCCACACCCCGCGGGCGCGACTTCCTGCGAGAAGCACAACATCTCCTGCGCATTGCAGCCGCCGCCGAACCAAGCCGTCCCGATCCAGCTTGAGCACAGGGCCGAGTGCCGCGCTGAAGCAGGCAAACATCCCGCTGCGACCCCGCCGAGCACCGGGTTGTCTGATCGTTCTAGATTTATGTCATCACTCGGTTACGTCACGCATCCGGACTGTGATACGCCTAAGGATCTTCGGCTCACCGACACCCTTCAGGGCTCGCGGTGCGCGTACGGCTTGGGGGTGGCTGTGGTCGACGTGACAGCGGACGCGGTGGATGACGCCGACGACTTCGTGCATCCGATCTTTCAGCGGGCGCCAGGCGAGGACGGTGGAACCGACACCTCACGGCTGTATCGATACCAAGCCGAAGTGGCGGCTCAGGCATGCCTGGCCATGCTTACACGGGACGAGATCGAGTACGTCGTCTGCGAGTGGCACGAGGACTTTGCCATCGCCTTCAAGGACGGCGCCGTCGAGCTGGTGTCGGTGAAGCACCGCCAGTACCACCGGACCCTGTGGAATGTCGGCGATCTGTGCAAGGACGGGGGCCTGGCACACCTGTTTAACAGCTGGCGCGCGTGTGGTTGCGCAGACAACGTTCGGTTGCGCCTCACCACGAACGGCGCCTTGAACACCGGCAAGGGCAATGCCGCTGTGCTCGCGAGAATGTGCGGCCCAGACCCAGAGATCACTGCGGACGTCGACGCGATGGCAACGACCATCGCGCGGTACTTCCTGAAGATTCGATGGAAGCAGCCGTACCCGCACATCCCCGAAGTGCCGGAGACCAAGGCGATGGCTGACATCGCCATACCCGACGGCTTCGTCGCCACGATCAAACGGTTCCTGGCCGTGCTGCACATCGACTACAAGAGCGTGCCTTCGTCCAGGTTCATCACCGACCATAACCTGCAGCAGCTCCTCCGGCCGGCCGTCCTGGCTCTGGAGCTGGACCACGTGGACGACGAAGCCACCTACCGTCAGATCGTCGAGCGCATCGAGCAGGCCAACCGCGGAGAGGGCGAGCGTGGCCAGTTGGCCGAGTACATCGTGACGCCGAGCAGGGTCCTCCAGAACGTGCAGATGCAGCAGCGCATCGCCCGCCGGACATTGTACGCCCGCACCGTGCGCGAGCAGTTCGTCTACCGCGAACTCACCGTTCCGACCTTCGCTCCTGGTCGACTCCCCATGGTCGCTCCCGGAGGAGTGAATCTCCGCAAGAAGCTGGTGCAGGGGCAGGTTCCCGAAGATGAGGTCGTGCACGCGGAGAGTTTGCGCTCGGCCTGGTACGTCGCCTGGAAACAGCACCAGTCGGGATTGCCAGGAGACAGTTCCGACCTCGCCAATATGCGCTTGGAGGTCTTGGACACCGCCTTCGACTGCCGTGCGGACGCCCAGAGCGAGACGGCAGAGGGCAAGCCGTACGGGGCGCGGATGAACCGGCTCCTGAGGCAGCGACTGACGCCTGAAGCGATGTCGGCGACCCTGCCGTTCAAGATCAACAGCAAGCACCTTCGTGGCCTGGCGTATCAGCTGTGCGACGACTGCGACTACTACTTCTCCGACGTCTTCACGATCTCCGACGAGGAGGCATCGTGAGCAACGCCTCTGAGCGTTTGACTTCCGAGAAGCGCATCAAGGTGCAGGCTCGTAGCGAGGAGCGCCGTGAAGCTCACTACCACGAGGCGAGAGTCCTGCTGCTGATCGGACGCTTCACCACGGCACGCACGGGCCTTGCGGGACTCACCAAACTGGCCAAACTCGACTTCCTACTTCGCTATCCGGCGATGCTGGAGCGACTGCTCGACGAGAACGGCTTCAGCTGGCCCCGCGGCATCGAGCCCACAGCCGCCGAGCGACGGGCCGTCGAGAGTCGCATGACCCGCTACAAGTACGGGCCATGGGATCAGCGCTACTACAGCATCCTCGGCTCGCTGGCGGCCCGTGACCTCATCACGTACACGGGTGGCGCCCGGACTGAGTTCCGCGTCACGTCCAGAGGCGCTGAGGCCACGGCGGCTCTGGCCGAGACACCTGACTGGGTGCTCGTCTCGCAACGCACGGTGCTCTTGAAGAAGCACTTCGACAAGTCGGGGTCAGCCCTGAAGAACCTCATCTATGAGCGCCTGCCCGACGCGGTGGACAGGCCCTGGCGGACGGAAATCTGATGGCGGTCAACCTGAAGTTCCTCGCCCTGACTCTCACCACTGCAGACGCGGAGCAGACGTACCGATTCGACCAGCCAGCCACCGTGATCAGCGGACCGAGCGGCAGCGGCAAGTCCAGCCTTCTCATGCTGCTCAAGCACGCTGTCGGCGGTGACGCCATCCTCACTCCTGCCGTGCGCGATCATGTCCACTCGGTGTGTGCGGAGGTCCTCGTCGGCGACGAGCACTTGGCGCTCCGGAGGCTGATCGGCGAAGCTGGCAGCAACCGGGTGGACGTGCTCGACCCCGTCACACTGGAACTCCGCCAAAGCCTCATCATCCGCGCTGAGGCCGGTCAGACAACCCTGTCCGACCGGCTGCTGAGCGCCTTGAGGTTCCCTCGTGCGTCAATTCCCGTGCGTCGGGAAGGCAAAGCAGCCAAGGCCAACGTGACCTTCCAGGCCCTGTTCGCCTACGTCTACCTCGAAGCGATCTACATCGACACCCAGATCGTTCGCCACCAGCAGACCTACTTCGACGGGATGCGCCGAGCCCTTTTCGAGATCATCTTCGGGCTGACGGACAGCGTGCTCCTGGATCTGAAGCAGCGCTCGGCACAGCTCCTGACGGACATGAAGACGAAAACCTCTGAGCACGACAACGTCAGCAACTTCCTCCGAGAGTCGGACTCGCGAAGTGATGACGCGCTCCGTGCGGAACTCGTTCAGCTACGCGAGATGCTGTCCCTCGCCGAACGTGCCCTCAGTGATCTGCGCTCAGAGCTGGAGGAGAGCAGCGCGGCCGATGCCGTTCTGCGGCAGGAGCTCCGTCGGGCCGTCGCTGGCGCGAGGGACGCCAACCAAGAGGTCGAAGCCGCACGCGAGTTGCTCGAAGCCCGTGAATCAGTCGTCGCTCAGGTCGAACTGGATCTCCTGCGCCTGGAGCGCTCCGCGTCCGCGATCGAAAAGCTGTCTCCATTCGACTTCGTCGTCTGCCCTCGCTGCATGCAGCGGTTGGAAGGACGGCCGGTCCAAGAGGACCACTGCATTGTCTGCCTGCAACACGATCCCCCGGACGAGTCCGTCGACCCTGCAGCCATCCAGCAGACCCGGGAGGCCCTTGAGAGGCAGCTCCAGGACGCACAAGCTGTTCGCGAAGCTGATGCGCAGGTTCTTGCAGCTGCGCGCGACCGCGTCCAGCAAGCCGACTTCCTCACCGCTACCCTGCGACGGGAGCTGGACGTGCAGACCCGGGACATCGTCGCGCCCCGGTTCGACGCGATCGCCAGTTCCAGCGCTCGCGTAGCCTCGCTCGGAGCGAGCATCGACGCCGTCACCCAGCTGCGTGATGCATGGGCTCGCGCGCGGTCCATCAACCAAGAGGTCAAGGACCTCAAGGCGACCCGCACGCGTGTCCAGGCCGACGTCAAGAGTCGCACCCTGGCCCTCGCAGCCCGCGGCCAACTCGTAGACGACCTGAGCCAGGAGTTCTTCACCCTGCTCGCCGAGCTGCACCTGCCTTGGGTACAAACGGCGGTCATCGACCCGAAGACCTATCTGCCGGTGATCGACGGCAACCCCTTCGAGAGCCTGCAGGCTTCCGGCGGCGGCATCACGACATGCGTGAGCATCGCCTACAGCCTCGCCCTACTGGAATTCGGGCTCACCCACCCTGATGTCCTCATCCCCTCCCTGCTGATCATCGACTCCCCGCGCAAGGCACTGGGCAACAACCCAGACGACCAGGAACGCGGAAACCGCATCTACGACCGCTTCAAGGCACTCGCAGACGCCTACGGCGACCGGGTACAGCTGATCATCGCTGACAACGACACCGCTCCCATCCCTAGCGACACCTTCAGCACCATCCCCCTCGACTACAACCGCCCCATGGTCCCCGGCGTAGCACACCCTGGGCCTGAGCATGTCCACCGTGCCGAACACGGCTATGAGGCATAGGCCCGCGGCCAACCGTCGGCCGTTCCTAGTGGTCGGGCTGGTAGCAGTAATCCTGGACACGGCCCACTTGGACCTGTCCGCGTCGCTTGTCAAACGCGGATGCGGACTGGTTCTCGCTGCATGTCACTGAGGCGCCGCAGCAACCGGGACAGCACCCCGCTTCAGGTTAAGAATCTCAGCGGGAAGGCCCAAGTCGTTCATAACCTTCTCAATGGTCTTCTTCATCGGGTGGCCCTCGATATAAGGGCTGATCGCGTTGGCAGCCTGCAGAAGTGCGACCGGGACCCACAATCGCTCGACGATCACCTCCGCGTCCTGCGGCTCCGTCGCGAAGTACAACTTGTCGTCCTTCTCGACCACGAACGGGTTCGCCGTGTACGCAGTCGTGTGGGACAAGGCAGAGTGGTGCCGGTACACCGGATATATCTCCGGAGTCCCGTACGCCTTGGCGAGGTTGTCAAAGTTCGAAAGCTCGCCGAGTAGCCGCTTGTGCAGCTTCTCGTCGGCCTCGTCCGCGAACTCAAGTGGCGCTGTCTCGACCGTTACGGGGTCGGGCAGGTTCCATGTCGAATTAACGTTGTTGGCTAGCTTGGTGCGGTGTTCGTCGGAGTACGCGCGGATAGCCCTCAGCGCCGGCCACCCGTTGTCGACGAGCCAGTTCATCGCGTACGCGTGGCCGATCAGGTTCCTCATCAGGGGCGCGGCTTCCACGCTGAAGCCGTCGTCGTAGAGCCGGACGACCGCCTTCGCCGTGCGGTTGGTGAACTGCCACCAGCCCATCAGCATCGGCATCATCGGCATGTCGCGGACAGCGACGGTCACGCCGGTACCGACAACCTTATCCGCTTCGGCGAGCAACAGCGGGACGACTGCACGGCAGCGCCTCAGACACTGCTCATTCGGTCCGAACTTGTAGGTCATGATCCTGAATTTAGCTTGCGAGCCAGTCCCGTGGCCTGCACGCTTGCGCCTACTGATGCTCTTTCGGCCGCCCACCGCTGGGCGGCCGGCAGGATCGGCGCAGTTCCCTGCGGAACATGAGCGAAGCCGCCCCACGGCTCAAGGGTTCTCGGCTTCTCGGGCCGCAGGTTCCTGGGCCCTGCCGCACATGGGGCCATGCCGCTGGTAGACATCCACCGGCGCGCGCCGCCGCTTGTACAGGGCGAGCCGATCGTCGGGGTCGATGCGTCCCGGATCGCCTGGGACGGCTGGTCCGGGGGTCCGGGATGGCTGTGCCTGCCCACGGTCTCCCCGGGGCGAGTCGGCCTTCCCGTACTCACCGTCACGACACCGACGTCACGTAAGTGCCCGAGTGCTCATGATCAGCGACCTCCGCTTCTGCTCATTTCGCGCGGATTTCGGCGTTTGTCCAGCGCCGAGTGTTCGGGAAGTGACGGATCCTAGAGTGCGTGTCGTCACTGCCGACGCGGCCGAGCCCATCCCGGACCTCGGCAAGGTCGACGTCATCATGGTCACCGCAGGGGCCTGGGACATTCCGCCTGCCTGGATGGATCAGCTCAAGCCCGGCGGTCGCCTCGTGGCGCCGTTGCGTATGCGGGGCCTGACCCGCTCGGTCGCTTTCGCTCTCGTAGGCGATCACCTGGAGTCGGAGTCCGCGAAAATCTGCGGCTTCGTCCCGATGCAGGGCTCCACCGGGCATCAGGAGCAGCTACTCCTGGTCCATGGCACGCCAGAGATCGGGCTGCGCTTCGATGACGGACTGCCGGCCGAGCCCAGCAAGCTCGACAACGCCGTGACGATGCCGCGCTACGAGAGGTGGACCGGCGTGACCATCGGTCTCCGGGAACTGCTGGACACGCTCCAGATGCACTTGGCGATCTCACTGCCCGGCTTCTGCATCATGGCCGTCGACGAGGACCTGGACACCGGCATCGTCGCCCCGGTGAACAAGGGCTACGCGCTGGCGGCCGTCGAAGACGACACCTTCGCCTACCTCGTCACCCGCCGCACGGAGGACAACAAGCACGTCGAGTACGGCGTGCATGCCCTGGGCCCCCACGCGCAGTCGTTCGCCGAGAAGATCGTCGACCACCTGCGCGACTGGGAGGCCAACCGGCGCGGAGGACCCAGCCCGGTCATCCGTGTCCATCCGGCCGACACCCCTGATGACCAGATCGGTGGAGACCAGGTCATCGACAAGGTGCACAGCCGGATCTCCCTCTCCTGGCCCGCGGCGTGACCGTCGCCTGCCAGGCCGTCCTGCAGCACACCATCGAGCAAGGAGAGTGATCAATATGAGCCCCACCGCCGCGTTGGCCGAGAGGCCCGAGGTCGTCGATGAGGATGACTTCGCCCCGTTGGACGTCAAGGTGGTAGTCGCCACTCATCCGATCGGCAAGCTCATGTGCTCCACGGGGGATGGCTGCGGAAGCACTTGCTCAGGTGGCTCGTCCGCCTGCAGCTCCTTCGTCGAGGACCCGGCCTGATTCACCGCCGGTGGAGCGGGGGCGTCGAACGGTGGTGTTCGGCGCCCCCTCGCCCGCCTCAGCTTTCACGACTGGCTGGAAGGAAGGAGCGCCCATGGCCGACACTCTCAGGTACCAATGGACGGGCACAGCCATGCTCCGTGCCACTACAACGCCGAGTCCCGCCGATGTGCCGCACGCCCTCGATCTGGACGATGGGGCGACCATCCGCGCCTGGCTCGTGAAGATCTGGGCGCGGCCCGACGTACGCAACGCCCTGTTCGCCGCCAGCCCGGTGCTCACCCGATCTGTCGAGAACATCGTCCGTGGCCGGACCATGTCGACTCGGCAGATTCGCCGGGCCGCTCTGTCCGTCGTGTCCTATCTCCTGCGCTGGCAACGACGGCCGACGCCCTTCGGTCTGTTCGCCGGCACAGCGCCACTCACGCTTGCAACGACAGCACACGTACATTGGGGCGCTGAGCACCAGGTGCTCCTACGGGCGGACGGCGAGTGGATCAGTGACATCGTCCAGGGCTTGGAGCAGCAGCCCGAACTCCTCGAACGTCTCTCGCTGGTCGCCAACAACACCGCCCAGGTCCGAGGCGATCGACTCACCGCGCCCGGCCCGCCCGCTGACGGTCACGCCCGCCTCATGGCTCCCGTCGAGATATCCATGCGGCTGTCCCGACCGGTCAACGCGGCAATGCGCGCCGCTCGCTCGCCGATTCGCTATCAGGACCTACGCGGCCACCTGACCACCATGTTCCCGGCCGGGGCGGGTGGGGAGATCGACCAGGTTCTGCGGGAACTCATCGCACAGAACCTCCTGATCACCAGCCTGCGCCCGCCCATGACGGCCCCTGACGCGCTGGACCATGTGTGCACCGAGCTCAAGAAGGCCGACGCACACTCCTTCCCTGACATCGGTGCGCAGGCGCGCGACCTGTACGAGCTGCGCGACGACCTTGCCGCGCACGCCGAGTCGTCAGCCAGCACCGACCTGCGCACCATGACCGCCCGGATGGCCGCCCACTCGACCGTCGCCCCCGCCCCGATGCTCGTGGACACCGTCCTGGACTGCGACGTGCGGCTCCCTGCGGTGGTCGTCGCCGAAGCGCAGAAGGCCGTCGAGGTCCTGCATCGCGTCAGCCCGCTGCCGTACGGCTATCAACAGTGGCGCGACTACCACCGCCGCTTCCGTGCCCAGTACGGCGTCGGCGCAGCCGTGCCCGTCCTCGACCTCGTTGCCGACAGCGGCCTGGGCCGGCCCGCCGAATACGTCGGCGCCGAGCGGGGCAAGACCCCCAAACCCGTCACCGAGCGCGACGCGCTGATTCTCAAGCTCCTCCAGCGGATGCACATGGAAGGCCGGAGCGAACTCCTCCTCGACGACGCCACGATCACCGAGCTCGCACAGGCCGCGGGAACCGACGAACCTCTGTACGGAGAGCGCAGCGAAATCGCCTTCGAGGTCCACTCACCCTCCACTCGCGCCCTGGCCAGCGGTGCGTTCAGTCTCGAAGTCACCGGCGTTCCCCGCCCTGCCAGCAGCATGCTCGGCCGCTTCGCGCACCTGATGCCCGCCGAGCAACGGCGCCTGCTCGCGGATTCCTACACGGCGCGCACCGACGCTGTCACCGCACAGCTCTCCTTCGGACCGCGCCGACGCCGCAACGAGAACGTGGCGCGCACCGACCAGCTCCTTCCGTACGTGATCCCCCTCGCCGAGCACCCTGCAGAGGAGGGCGAGCCGATCGGCTTGGAGGACGTCGCTGTCACCGCGGACGCCCGCAATCTGCACCTCGTGCAGCTCTCCACAGGCCGCCCGATCGACGTACGGGTGACACACGCGCTGGAGGCGGGCGTCCAGACCCCGCCCCTGGCTCGATTCCTCTCCGAGGTCGCAGGCGCCCGACGCGCGGTCTACAAGAAGTTCGACTTCGGCGCCGCCGCCCACCTGCCGTATCTGCCGCGAGTCCGCTACGGCCGTACCACCTTGACCCCGGCCCGCTGGCTGCTCAACGCCAAGGACCTGGCCGGCCGACGGGCTCCGTACAAGGAGTGGGAGAAGGCATTCGCCGCATGGCGCGTACGCCTGAACGTCCCGAAGCGCGTCTCCCTGACCGAGTTCGACCAACGGCTTCCCGTCGATCTCGATCACCCTGTGCAGCGCCACCTCGTTCGCACCCGACTCCACGATGTCCACGAACTGGAACTGCGCGAGGTCGCTGACGACGACCAGTACGGCTGGATCGGCCGGGCCCACGAGATCCTGCTCGCCTTCGTGCGGACCGCACCCGCGGCCTCCACCACGCCGCTGCTCCCACCCCGCGCTCATCAGCCCGCTCCGCCTGTGCAGCTCCCCGGCGACGGCGAGGTGTTGCGGATGCATCTGCACACCCACCCCAACCGGTACGACGAAATCCTCGACCGGCACCTTCCGCGCCTGCTTGCTGCACTCGACCAGCCGATGTGGTGGTTCACCCGACACCGGGAACTCGCCCGCCCAGAGACCGGACAACATCTCGCCCTCACTCTGCACCTCACTGGCGACTACGGGACAGCGGCCGCCGCAGTGAACAGCTGGGCGACCGACCTTCACCATCAGCGCCTGCTGTCCAGCCTCGCCTTCGAGCCCTACCGGCCCCAGACCGGCCGATACGGGACGGGGCAGGCAATGGACGCCGCGCACCGCGTGTTCGCCGCCGACTCCACCGCAGCCCTCGCGCAGATCCGGTTCACCTCCGGTTGCGACATCGCGCCCCAGGCGCTCACGGCCGTGAGCCTCGTCGACATCGCCGCGCATCTGCTCGCGGTCCGCGACGACGCATGGACCTGGTTGATCGAACACGCCCCGGCCCATGGGCGACCCGACCGGACGCTGCGGGAACAGGCCATCCAGTTCTACGACGCTGAACCGCAAACGCTCGCTCTTCACTACGGTGCAGAGATCGTCGAGTCAGTCGAGGCATGGGAACAGCGCGCCAGAGCCCTCACCGCATACCGCCAGGCCCTTGTCGAGACGGAGCACGACCCGACGACGGTCCTGCGGTCGCTGCTCCACCACCATCAGGTGCGCGTGCTCGGGGTCGGACCCACTGCGGAAGCCGCCACCCTCCACCTCGCCCGCACCATCGCCCTGCGCCACCGGCCGATCAGGGCCGAACGATGACGACAGAGCTTGAACAGGCCCAGGCCCTCACACAGGAGCTCGCCGCACACCTGGCGCAGCCTGCGGCACCACCCGGGGACGAACCCTGGGCCGGGCAGTCCCTCGCCGAGGGCGCCGCCGGCATCGGCCTGTTCCACATCGAGTACGCCACGCAAGGCCGATCACCCTGGTCGCCCGCGCACCGCTGGATCGCTCAGGCCGCGGTGGGGGACGTCAGCGCAGCCGACACCACCGGCCTCTACCTCGGTGCCCCGGCCCTGGCCTTCGTCCTGAACACCGTCCCTGACACCGTGCGCCATCTCTACCAGGATGCTTACTCCGCCCTGCACGACAACGTCATCGCCCTGGCGCACCGCCGCGCCGACGCCGCTCTCACCCGGCTGCATCGCGGCACCCTGGCTGCCTTCGGCGAATACGACACCTTCTTCGGGCTCACCGGGATCGGCGCCTACCTGCTGGGCAGCGCTCCCGACAGCAGCGCGATGGAACGCGTTCTCAGCTACCTTGTCGCGCTGACCCGTCCCCTCGACAGCAACCACCCCACCCCTGGCTGGTGGGTAGACCATGATCCTCACCGCGAACACACCATGCCGGGCGGACACGGAAACCTCGGCGCGGCGCACGGCATCACAGGCCCCCTACTGCTGCTGGCCCAGGCCGAGCGCCACGGCGTCCGCGTCGAGGGGCAGGCGGGCGCGATCCGTGCGATCTGCGACCACCTCGACACCTGGCGGCAGGAGGGCGAAGCAGGCCCGTGGTGGCCAGAGCACCTCACGCTCGCCGATCTCGAATCCGGCCGCTCCCACCAGCGTGCGCCCAGCCGGCCGAGCTGGTGCTATGGCACGCCCGGCATTGCGCGAGCGGGGCAGCTCGCCGGAATCGCACTGAACGACCCGGCACTCCAGCTCACCTACGAGGACGCATTGCACCAGTGCCTCAGCGATACCGGGCAGCTCGCCCAGATCACTGACACGAGCCTGTGCCACGGCTGGGCGGGCCTGTATCAAACGGCCTTCCGGGCAGCCCGCGACGCCCGTACGCCCCATCTGGCTGCCCTCCTCCCGGCTCTCCGCAAAGACCTGGTTACCCACACCCGCCCGGCGGTGGCCAAAGGACTCGGCCTCCTGGAGGGCGATGCCGGATGCGCTTTGGCCCTCACAACGGTCTCCGCCGACGAGGCACCAACCACTGGATGGGATGCATGTCTGCTGATCAACTGACGTCTGCGGCCTCGCCCTCGCCCTCTGGGCCGGTGGGTCGTGCCGTCCTCGACGTCATCGCCGGGCAGTCCGTCGACGATGTCGCGCACAAGGCGGGCTTGGAGCCCGTAGCACTCGCCGACGCGGTCGAGGTCTTCGAACAGGCCGGGCACACTGCACTCGCCCGCCAAGAGCTGCTGCGCACGAGCTGGTGGCAGTTCTACGTGGAGTTCCCCGACTGGGCGCACGCCGAGCAGACGGCAGCGACGCACCTCGCACCCCTGCTCGCCCGCCTGGAGAAGCGCGGTGTGATCTCGCTGTGGTGGTTCATCCGCAAGCAGCCCTGCTGGCGCCTGCGCCTCCACGGCGGCCCGGAGTCCCAGGTGTGCACGGAACTCGGTGCCCAGCTCGACGAACTGGTCGAGGTTGGTCCCCTCAGCCGCTGGTGGCCGGGCATCTACGAGCCGGAGACTGCCGCTTTCGGTGGCGCCGTCGGCATGCTCAACGCGCACCACCTCTTCGCCGCCGACAGCCATCACATCCTGTCGCGCGACGGCCGCACCGACGTGCCCCTCGGCCGCCGTGAACTGTCCGTGCTCCTGTGCACGGTCATGATGCAGGCCGCGGCCTTGGAGTGGCAGGAGCAAGGGGACGTCTGGGACCGCGTCATCAACGAGGAGCACCGCTCTGCCTCGGTAAGGGTCCTCGAGGACCGCCTTGAGGGAATGACTCGGCAGACCCGGCAACTCCTGGTCAGCGACACCAGCCCGGATGGTCCGGTATTCGGCAAAGGGGCCCTTCTTCACCCGGTGGCCGAATGGGCCGTGGCCTTCCGGCGCGCGGGAAACGCACTCAAGGAAGGCGTAAGGGCAGGTGTTCTCGATCGAGGTATCCGTCGGGTCTTGGCCTACCACGTCATCTTCCACTGGAATCGGATCGGACTGTCCCTCGGCGCTCAGAGCGCTCTCGCGCTCGCAGCCCGCAACGCCGTCCTCGATCCGCCTCCGGCCGCGGGCTGAGTACCCCTCCCGGCCGTGATCGCTCACGTCCGGTCTGCGGTTCGGCCAGCTGTCCGAGATGCCGGTGCGTGTCATGGCAGGGCCGGGGCCGATCTCCTGGCTGCGGAACCCGGGTGTCATCCGTTCGGTGGATTGGATGTCTTTCGGCTCGACGGACCGGTGCCGGCGGCAGGGGGCCGCCCCTGCGGGGAGGAGAGGGGGAGAGCTGTGCCGACTCCGCGCCGGGCCGAGTCGGGGTGGCCGGCCCGGCGGGCTGCGGCACCGGGCGCCCGGCCGGGCGCTGAGTGGGTGCCCCCGGTAGGACTCGAACCTACGGCCAAGCGCTTAGAAGGCGCCTGCTCTATCCACTGAGCTACGGGGGCCGTCCTCCGTCGCGGGTGGGCGGGCTCGCCGCCCCCCGTGACCGGCGGTGTCAAGGATAGGGGGCCTGGCGGCTCGTCCTGTTCGCTTCACGGCCGCGACGCTATGTGGAGGTTCCGTGAAGCGGTCCCGATAATCGCAGGCGGGTGCGATTCACGCAGCGGTTTTGGCCGTGTGGGTTGCGGGTGTTGCGTAGTCGTTATGGGGGCGGCGGGGTGGCAGGTGGGTCATGCGGGGTGAACGGGTTCAAAGACCTCTTTCAGTGCTGAAACTACACATTTTCCTCGCTCGCAACCGTGGATAAGCTTCAAAACTGCCGCAAAATTGGGCATTCTGCACTATGTGGCGATCTTGGACGTACGGCTTGAACTGCTCGACGCGCTCACCGCACTGCGTGAGCGCGTCGCAGCCGCGCGCTTTCCTCTCCCGCTGCCGGGCGCCGAGCGCGCCCGGCAGTCCCGGGACGAGCTGCTGGCCCAGCTCGACGACTACCTCGTCCCCCGCGTGCGCACCCCCGAGGCACCGCTCCTCGCGGTGATCGGCGGTTCGACGGGCGCGGGCAAGTCGACGCTGGTCAACTCCCTGGTGGGGCGCAAGGTCAGCGAGGCGGGCGTGCTGCGGCCCACGACCCGCACACCTGTGCTGGTCTGTCATCCGGACGACCGGGGCTGGTTCGTCGGGCAGCGGGTGCTGCCCCGGCTGGAGCGGGCCTGGACGCCCCGGCAGGACCCGCCCGGGACGCCCGCCGCGCCCGGTATGGGCGCCGCTCCCGGCGCATTCGGCGGACCGAGCGCCCCGGGCCCGCGCGACACGCCCGGCAGCCACGGCGACCCGGTCGGTGGCCTGGACGGCGGCGACCGGTTCGCCGACCGGCCCACTGACCGTGCCGCCGACTGGGACAGCGGCTGGGCCACCGACTGGGACCCCCGCCGGAGCCCGGGCCCGGACACCGCGGCCGAAGCGGAATGGGGGCACGAGTGGGACGCCGACCCGGACGCAGGACGACGCGTCCTCCGGGTCGAGACCGACAGCGGCCTGCCTCCCGGCCTCGCCCTGCTCGACGCGCCCGACATCGACTCCCTCGTCGCGCACAACCGGGACCTGGCCGCCGAACTGGTCTGCGCCGCCGACATCTGGGTGCTCGTCACCACCGCCGCCCGCTACGGCGACGCCATCCCCTGGCACCTGCTGCGCACCGCCAAGGAGTACGACGTCACCCTCGTCACCGTCCTCGACCGGGTGCCGCACCAGATGGCCGCCGAGATCACGACGCAGTACGGGCTGCTCCTCGACCGGGCGGGGCTCGGGAGGATCCCCTGCTTCACCATCCCGGAGCTGCCCGAATCGGCGGGCGGATCCGGGCTGCTGCCCGTCTCCGCCGTCAGCGGACTGCGCGACTGGCTGCAGGAGCACGCACAGGACGCCGACGCCCGGTACGCAGCCGCCAGCCGCACCGCCGACGGGACACTCGCCTCGCTGCGTCCCCGCATCACGGCCCTGGCCGGCTCCTCCGCGGCGCAGCACGCGGCAGCCGAACGGCTCACCCGGTACGTCGAGAACGCCTACGGGACCGCCGGGCAGCGGCTGCGCACCCGTATCGCCGACGGGGAACTGCTGGCGGGCGATGTCGCCGAGCACTGGCGCAGCTTCCCCACCGACAGCGACGGCGAAGAACTGTTCGACGCCTTCGCCGAGGGCCTGACCGCACTGCTGTCCGGCGCGGTCGCCGCCGCCGACGAACGGATCGCCGAACTGCGCCGGGGCGTACCGGGCCTGGAGGGCTGCGGCCGGCTCCTCCCCGGCGGCCAGAGCGAACGCGACGAGGCCGTCGGCCGGATCGGCGTGATGGTGCGCAGATGGCGCCGCTGCGTCGAGGAACTGGCCGAGGAGGAGACCCGAGCGGCGGGCCGCGCCTCGTGCGGCGAGGAGGACGCCGAGCACGTCGCCGGCCTGCTGGCCGCCTCCCTGCTCGGCGGGGTGCGGGTCGCGGGCGCCGACGACGCACTCGAGGACCTGCTCGGCGAGGAGGGCGCCCACGAACTGCGCGAGCAGGGCGCGGAGCTGCTGGAGCACTGCGTGGAGCGCGTCCTGGACGGGGAGCGCGACCTGCGCCTCACCCCCCTGGCAGAGCTCGACGCCGGTCCCGGACCGCAGATGGAACTGATCGCCGCGTTCTCGGTGCTGGACAAGCTCACCAGAACGCACGGGCTCCACGAGCCGCACCGGTTGCGGGAACTCCACCGGCCGCAGCGGTCGGAGGACGCGCCGGGCGGCCCCGAGGAGCAGAGCAGGACGGACGTGACCGCCCGCGACTTCCCGCCGACGCGCGTACCGCACGGCACGGAGAACGGCGCGCGCGGTCTGCAGAGCGCGCACATGGAGAGGTGACAGCAGTGACATCCACCGATGCCACCAACCCCGGAGCGGGTGAGCCGCCCGAGCGCTGGTCCGGCCGCTGGCCCGACGACTGGAGCAGCCCGCACAGCGAGCCCGTCGAAGGGCAACTGGAGCTGAGCCTGGACGAGCAGCCGCCGCCCCAGGACCCTCCCGCGCGCGGCGGCCCGGACGGACCGGAGGCCCACGGCCACGTCGCGGCGGCGGAACTGCCGCGCCAGCAGTCGGAGGCTTCGGTCGACGGCCCGCCCGAGGGCGGACGCGTACCCGGCCGGCCCGAAGGACCGGATGTGCCGGGAGGACGGGAGGCGCCGGGAGGACGGGAGGCGCCGGGAGGACCGGACGCGCCGGGCGTGCAGGGCGTGCCGGGCCCTGGGCCGGGCGAAGCGGACGGCGGGGCCGGTGCGTCCGGCGTGTCCGCCGTGGCCGGCGGGCCTGGCGCGGCCGACGGACCTGGCGGACCCGGCGGTTCGGTGGACTGGGGAGACCAGGCGGCTCCTGATCCCCGGGAAGCGGTGGCTGTCCCGGTGGCGCAGGCGCAACCGGCCCCGGTCCCCGAGGCGGCGGCCGCAGAGCACTGTCCTGGCCACGACTGGCATGACGTGTCCGGCGACAGCGGCACCGCCCGCTGCGAGGACGAGCCGCAGGACGCGCACGCCTATGCCGTCGCACCGGATTGCGGATGGGACGACGGCGTCATCGCCCGCCGGGCCCGCGCGGAACGCGCCGCCCCACCGGTCGCGCAGGCCGAGGCGCCCGCCCCCGCCGCACCTGCCCCGCCCACAGCGCCCGCGCCCCCGGCCCAGCAGACCCACCCGGCCCAGCAGATCCAGCCGGCTGCGCCGGGCGGACCGGTCGGCGGCACCGAGCCCGCCGGAGCCGCCGAACCGACCGGGCACACGGCGCCGGCCGGAGCCGCCGAGCCGGCCCCACCTGTCGCGCGCCCCGAGCCCTCCGCGCCGCCCGGCCACACCGCCCGCCCCGAGCGCGCCGTCGAACCGGAGACCGGTCCGCGGGCCCCCAACCCCCGCAGTCACATCTCCGCGGCGGAGGTTCCGGCCCGCGCAGCGGAACACCCCCGGCCGGGATTCGCCGCGACCCCGCCCTGGCGCGGCACGCCCTGGCCGGAACCCCCGCGCGGCACCGATCCCGGCGCCGCCCCCGAGACCCACCCGGCCGACGCCGAGCGGCCGCCCGCACCAGCCGTACCCGAGCCCGCTCCTGCCGCACCCGAGCCCGCACCAGCCGTACCGGAGCCCGCTCCTGCCGTACCGGCGACGCCGTCCTCCTCGACCGCGCCCGCAGCGCAGATGCCCCGCGCGACCGCCGAGGACGTCCCGGTCCCCTCGCACGCGCGGCCGGAAGCCACTGGTCCCGCATCCGAGGGGCACCCGCACCCGGTCCGGCCGCACCCGGAACCGGACGGTGCCGCGGCGGCCGCCGCGCCCCGAGGCGGCCTCGGGGACTCCACCCGGCGTGTCGAAGGGAACTGCGCCCCGGACCGCGCGGGACTCGCGGGACGTGCTCTCCACGACATCGGAGGCGCCGGAGGTGCTGCGCGGCGGGACACGGACCGGGACACGGACACGGTTCCGCTGCGGAACCCCCGGAACGAGCAGCCCGACCGCTACGAGCGGAAGGACGCCGGCCGGGACCTCCGCGGCGACATCCGGCGGGACCCGCGCCGCGACGCGGGGGAGAGCGTGCTGCGCCGGCGGCTCGGCGCCCTGCGCGAACTCGTCGGGCTGTCGCGCACCCGGCTGGACGCCGACGTGCTCGCCGAGGCGGGCACCGTGCTGGACGAGGCGGCGACCCGCAGGGGACTGCCCCGCTCCTACACGACCGTCGCCCTGGCGGGTGCGACGGGCAGCGGGAAGTCGTCCCTGTTCAACGCGCTCACCGGCGGCCGGCTCTCCGAGGTGGGGATGCGTCGCCCCACCACAGCCGCTCCGGTGGCCTGCACCTGGGAAGCGGGACGCTACAGCGACGGCAGTCCCGACGGGCTCCTCGACAGGCTCGGCATCCCGCAGCACGCACGGCACCGCACGCACGACGGCACGCTGAGCGGCCTCGTCCTCGTCGACCTGCCCGACCACGACTCCGCCGCCCCGGGCCACCGCGAGCAGGTGGACCGGATGCTGGAGCTGGTCGACGCGGTGGTGTGGGTGGTGGACCCGGAGAAGTACGCGGACGCGCTGCTGCACGAGGACTACCTGCGCCGCCTCGCCGGGCACGCCGAGGTCACGTTCATCGTCCTCAACCAGACCGACCGGCTCACCCGCGACTCCGCGGACGCCGTGCTGGACGATCTGCGGCGGCTGCTGGACGAGGACGGCATGGCACTGGGCGAGCACGGCGAACCGGGCGCGGTCGTGCTGTCCGCCTCGGCGCTGACCCACGAGGGCATCGACGTGCTGCGCGAGGAGCTCGGCGAGTTCGTCGCGCAGCAGCGGGCGGCGGTCCTGCGGCTGACCGCCGATCTGGACGGTGCCATGGACCGGCTGCGTCCCGTCTACACCGAGCCCGGACCGGGCGCCGAGGGCGGCCCCGTCGGGCTGAGCGAGCGCGCCCGCGAGGACTTCGAGGACCGGCTCGCCGTCGCCGTCGGTGCGGCGGCGGCCGGCCAGGCCGCGGAGCGGGCGTGGCTGCGGCAGGCCGAGCACTCCTCGGGCATCCCCTGGGTGCGCGGGCTGCGCTGGTACGCCTCCCGGCCGACTTCGGACCGCGGCGAGCGGCCCGGCGCGGAAGCCGAGGAGCATCCGGACGGCCCCACCGCAGGGGGCCGCGTCCGCCGCGACACCCTCCAGCAGCCGCTGGCCGCACGGCCGGTGGTCGCCCAGGCCGTGCGGGAGCTGGCGGACGCGGCGGCGAGCGGTCTGCCCGACGCGTGGGGACACACCGTCCGCGAATCGGCCCGCCGCGGGGCCGCGGGGCTTCCCGAGGCGCTGGACGAGGTCATGGAAGCCTGCTCCGCCGGGCCGGACGCGGAGCGGACCGCCGCCCTCACGGCGTCGCTGACGGACTTCCCCTACGGAGGGGAGACGCCTCAGGCGGCCAAGCCCGCAACCGCCGCCGCAGCCGCCGTGCCCGGTCAGCAGTCCGCCCCCGGCGCTCCGGGTCCTCGCGGTGCGAGCGACCCCGGGCGGGCCCGCGGCCCCGAGTTCGGCGGTGGCGCTCCGGCGGACGGTCCGGACTGCGGCTCCGGCTCCGGCTCCGGGTCCGGGTCCGGGTCCGGATCCGGCCTGGGCTCCGGCTTCGGGCCCGGCTCGCCGGGACCGGTCCCGGCGGGGCTCGACGGGGCACCCGAGGAGACGGCCGCGGCGCCCGACGGATCCGCGCGGGACACGGACGGGGTGTCCCGGGACACGGGCGGGGCGTCGCCGGACGCGGACCGGACCGCGGGTTCCGGGCCACGGGTGCCGCGTCCGACCTGGCACACCGCCGCCTTCGCCGGGCAGTGGCTGCTGTTCGCCCTCCAGGCGGCCGGAGCCGTGTGGGTGGCTGTCGTCGCCGTCGTGGCCCACGGGTTCGACCGGACCGCGCTGCTGCCCTGCGTTCTCCTCGCGGCCGCCACCCTCGCCGGCCCGGGGCTCGCCTGGGCGTGTCGCCGCGCCGCGCGCGGACCGGCCCGGACCTACGGGCTGGAGGAGGAGCGGCGCCTGCGCCAGTTGGCGGCCTGCTGCGGCGGGACGCGGGTGCTGGAGCCGGTGGCCGCCGAGCTGCTGCGGTACCGGCAGGTGCGGGAGCAGTACGCCATCGCCGCCGGCGCGGTCGACTCGGCCGCGGAGGAGCGGCCGGTGGACCCCTGGATCGGTTCGCAGGCCGCTGCTGCGGTCGGAGCCCAGGGCGGTGCTGCCGTTGCCGGAGGCCCGGTCGGGGTCGACGGTCCCGGAGCCGGAGCGTTCGCGGGCGGCCGAGGCTCGTCCGGAACGGGTGGCCGGGGTGGCCCGGGCGGTCCGGGCGGTTCCGGCGACCCGGTCGCGTCGGATGTCGCGGGCCGGGAGACCGGCGTCGGTGCCGGTACCGGCACCGACGCTGCCGCGTCACCCACCGGTGTGACCGAGCTGTGCACAACTTCCGAGTAATCCACAGCTGAGAGCCTCTTTCCCCACGCCCGCCGTCCTCCCCCCCACGCTGGAATCCGCACGACGGCACCGAGACGACAACCTGCGGCGGCCCCGACAGGGCCACGGCACGCCGGTCGCCTCGGGGTCGCCGCGCGCTCGGGCACCTGCCGGTGCTCCGCCGGACCGCAGCCGTCCTCGTGCGGCGGTCCGGCGGCGTCCACCGGCGGCAATCGGCAGCGACCAGGGGGAGACGCACATGAACGAGACCTATGTGACGGTGACCGGCAACGTGGCGACGAAAGTCGACCACTGGACCTCGCCGTCCGGACTTCCGGTCGCCAGGTTCCGGCTGGCCAGCACGGTCCGGCGGTTCGACCGGCAGAGCCGGCGCTGGGCGGACGCCTCCACCAGCTTCTACACGGTCTGGGCCTGGCGAGGACTGGCCGGACATCTCGCCTCGTCCGTAGCCCGCGGTGAACCCGTCATCGTCCGCGGCCAGTTGCGCGTCGTGGAGGACGAGCGGGACGGACGCCGGTATCTGTCGGCCGAATTGCTCGCGACGACGGTGGGGCACGATCTGACACGCGGCACCTCGGCGTTCGTGCGGACGCCCCGCGCGAACCCGGAGTCCACCCGTGGCCCCGCCCCGGCCTGGCCCCCGGTGGCCGCGGCAGGACCACCGCCCTTCGGAGCGCCGGGTGACGGGGCGGGCACACCGGGTTCCGATCCTGTTCCGGAAGAGGCCGTGCCAGGTGGTGAACTCCTGCCCGGGGCGCTGGCGGAGGACGGTGTTCCAGGTCAGCGCGGTGCGTCGTGATCGTCCCGGTCCGTCGGATTCGGCGATAACGATTCCGAGTCGGAATGTGTGGCCACGGTGAATCGTGGGGATCGCGTGGCGTTTTGCTCCTTACCATCCCACGCGTACTGACCAGGGGGTTCAGAGCTTTGCGGTGGGCCGGCGGCTCGCGGACGACGCGGCCGGGGGAGAGTCCGCCAAGAGGGGAAGACCATGACTTCTGTACGGGCGCGGGCGGCCCGTCGGCTCACCGTCGTCGCGGCGGCCACCGCGCTGTGCGCGACAGGCCCGGCAGGCGCCGCCGGGCAAGCGGCCGCGGCTCCGGCGACGGCCGGAGCCGGCGCGGGCGGGGCATTCGCCGACGGGGGGCCCGAGCAGCGCAGCGGAGCGGTGGCCACGCTCGACGGCCTCCGCACGCACGGCCGAGCGGTGGTGGCCGCGGACGGCGAGAGACAGACGGTCGGCGCCGGGCTCTTCGAGATGTCCGTCGACGGAGGCGGCACGCTGCAGACGTACGGACTCGACGTGCTCAACCCGACGCAGGAGCAGTCGCGTTACGCCGAAGGGGAGTGGAAGACCTCGTCGCTGTCCGGGAACCGCAACGCGGGGAAGATCCGCTGGACGGTCGAGCACTCCTATCCGCGGCGCAACGACCTCCAGGCGCTGGCGAAGTCCGCGGGCGCCAAGCGGCTCACCCCGCAGACCGCGGCAGCGGGCACCCAGGTCGCGATCTGGCGGCTGGCCGAGAGCGGCGCGAGCGGGGCTTCGAGGGGCGGGGGGAGGGGGAGGGCCCCCCGGAGCCGCCCGACATCACCCCCACCGACCCCGCCGCCCAGAAGCTGGCCGACCATCTCGTGCAGAAGGCGCGTTCGATGTCCGAGCCGGGTGCCTCCCTCACCTTCGACAAGGCGGAGGTCTCCGGCCGCACCGCCGAGCGCCCCGGCCCGGTGACCGTGCGCACGAACGCCGCCGCCGTGAGCGTGGCGCCCGGACCGCACGCCGCCTCCCAGGGGATGCGGATCGTCGACCGGGAGGGGAAGCGGGTCCGTACGGCGCGCGACGGGACGAAGCTCTACTTCGAGTTGCCCGAGGGGGTGGAGTCCGGCAAGGGGTCGCTGACCGCGCAAGTCGCCACCAAGGTGCCGCTGGGCCGGGTGTTCACCGGCACCGGTGAGCGCGGCCGGGGGCAGGCGCAGATCCTGGCCGGGTCGAGCCAGTCGACCGTCTCCGCCACCGCCACGGTCAACTGGGCCGAGCGCGGGCCCGCCCCCGCCACCACGGCGAGGGAGAACTGCGCCGACTCCGGGGTGGACATCACCGTCTCCAACGGCGGCGACTCCTCCTTCCCGCTGCGGGTCGGCAAGCAGCGCGAGGACATCGCGGGAGGCGGGCACGGCACCGTGACGGTCCCGGTGGCGGAGGACCAGCCGTACCGGATCCCGGTGCGCGGACCGCACGGGTACCGGAAGACGTTCAGCGGCGTCCTCGACTGCACGACAGCCGCCGCCGGTGGTGGAGTGACGCGGCAGAACGCGCCCGCGACGGTCGAGCGGCCCGCGACCGTGGGCGGTGGCGGTGTCCCGGCATCGGACGGTGACCTGGCGGAGACCGGCGGCGGTGCGGGCACCCGCTTGTTCGCCGCCGTGGCCATCGCGCTGCTGGCCGTGGGAGTGACCACGCTCCGGATCGTGCGTCGCCGCGGCTGAGACGGCCGCCGGCCGCCCGGCTGCGGCCTGGGTCGCGTCCCGGCCCGGGGACCGCGGTCGGCCCGCCGCGGCTCCCGAGCTCCCCGTGTCGTGGGGAGACGCGTGCGGCCGGATCCGGTGTGCTGCGCGGTGCCGGGCACAGGTGCGGTTTCCGGCCCGGGGCCCGGGTGCGGCAAGATGGGGAGCGTATGCCTTAGCTGGAGCGGCCGCACCTCAACCCTGCGGCCCGCTGCCGCATGACGACCCGCGCGGCCTGGCCGCGTACGACTACCTACAGATTGCCGGACGGTTCCTCTTGGCTGAGTACATCTACACCATGCGCAAGGCGCGCAAGGCGCACGGCGACAAGGTGATCCTCGACGACGTCACCTTGAGCTTCCTGCCCGGCGCGAAGATCGGTGTCGTGGGCCCCAACGGCGCGGGCAAGTCCACCGTGCTCAAGATCATGGCGGGTCTGGAGCAGCCCTCCAACGGCGACGCGATGCTCTCGCCCGGCTACACCGTGGGCATCCTGCTGCAGGAGCCGCCGCTGGACGAGTCCAAGACGGTGCTGGAGAACGTCCAGGACGGTGTCGCGGAGATCAAGCAGCAGCTCGACCGGTTCAACCAGATCGCCGAGCAGATGGCGACCGAGTACACCGACGAGCTGATGGAGGAGATGGGCAAGCTCCAGGAGAAGCTCGACCACGCGAACGCCTGGGATCTGGACGCGCAGCTGGAGCAGGCCATGGACGCGCTGGGCTGCCCGCCCGGCGACTGGCCGGTCACCAACCTCTCCGGTGGCGAGAAGCGCCGTGTCGCGCTCTGCAAGCTGCTGCTGGAGCAGCCCGATCTGCTGCTGCTGGACGAGCCGACCAACCACCTGGACGCCGAGTCGGTGCAGTGGCTTGAGCAGCACCTGGCCAAGTACCCGGGCACCGTCGTGGCCATCACCCACGACCGCTACTTCCTGGACAACGTGGCCGGCTGGATCATGGAGCTGGACCGCGGCCGTGCCATCGGCTACGAGGGCAACTACTCCACGTACCTGGAGAAGAAGCAGTCCCGCCTCAAGGTGGAGGGCCAGAAGGACGCCAAGCGGCAGAAGCGCCTCAAGGAGGAGCTGGAGTGGGTCCGCTCCAACGCCAAGGGGCGGCAGGCCAAGTCGCGGGCGCGGCTGACCCGGTACGAGGAGATGGCCGCCGAGGCGGAGAAGACCCGGAAGCTGGACTTCGAGGAGATCCAGATCCCGCCGGGGCCGCGGCTGGGCAATGTGGTCGTCGAGGTGGAGAACCTCAGCAAGGCGTTCGGTGACAAGGTGCTCATCGACGACCTGTCCTTCACGCTGCCGCGGAACGGGATCGTGGGCGTGATCGGCCCGAACGGTGCGGGCAAGACCACGCTGTTCAAGATGATCCAGGGGCTGGAGGAGGCCGACTCCGGCTCGATCAAGGTCGGTGACACGGTCAAGATCTCCTACGTCGACCAGAGCCGCGCGAACATCGACGCGAAGAAGACGCTGTGGGCGGTCGTCTCCGACGAACTGGACTACATCAACGTCGGTCAGGTCGAGATGCCGTCGCGCGCCTACGTGAGCGCGTTCGGGTTCAAGGGCCCGGACCAGCAGAAGCCGGCGGGCGTGCTCTCCGGCGGTGAGCGCAACCGGCTGAACCTGGCGCTCACCCTCAAGCAGGGCGGCAACCTGCTGCTGCTGGACGAGCCGACCAACGACCTGGACGTGGAGACGCTCTCCTCGCTGGAGAACGCGCTGCTGGACTTCCCGGGCTGTGCGGTGGTCGTCTCCCACGACCGCTGGTTCCTGGACCGGGTGGCCACCCACATCCTCGCCTACGAGGGCGAGAGCAAGTGGTTCTGGTTCGAGGGCAACTTCGAGTCCTACGAGAAGAACAAGATCGAGCGGCTGGGGGCGGACGCGGCGCGTCCGCACCGGGCGACGTACAAGAAGCTCACCCGGAGCTGAGCGCGTGCGGCACAGCTACCGGTGTCCGCTGCGCTGGTCGGACATGGACGCCTTCGGGCACGTCAACAACGTCGTCTACCTCCGCTATCTGGAGGAGGCCAGGATCGATTTCCTGACCCGGGCGGCGCGGGAGACGGACCCGGAGGCGTTCACGGGCGGCACCGTCGTGGCGCGGCACGAGATCGACTATCTGCGGCAGTTGGTCCACCAGGCGGATCCGGTCACGGTGGAGACGTGGGTGGTGAAGCTGACCGCGGCGTCGGTGACGTTCGGCTACGAGATCAGGGACCCCGAGTCCGAGGGTCGCCCGTTCGTGCGGGCGCGGACGGTCGTGGTGCCGTACAACCTGGAGGAGGGCTATCCGCGGCGGCTGTCGGCCGCGGAGCGCTCCTTCCTGGAGGGGTACATCGATGACAGCCACAGCGGCTGACCGGCTGGTCTTCGCCGACCCCGGGGAGGCGGCGGGGCTCGCCGCCTTCCTGGAGCGGCTGGTGCGCTGGGAGAAGAACGCCGCGGTGCGCATCCAGGCGGGTGGCGGGGTGGCCGGGGTGTTCGCCAGGCCCGCCCGCTTCGAGGTGCTGGCCGTGCGCACCGGGCGGTTGCTGGAGCCGGTGGAGCTCGATGTCACCGTGGCCGCGGGTGAGCTGCTGGAACTCGTCGAGGAGGACCGGGAGGCCGTCGCTGTTCCGAAGGCCGTGACCGGTCCGTCCTGGGCGGGTGTGCTGCCGCCGCGCGGCGGCTGGCGGGAGTTCGCCCGGGTGCCGGTGGACGCGGTGGGGTCGGTGGCGGCCGCCGCGGTCGGTGAGTTCCGGGAGCGGGCCGAGAAGCTGCCGCCGGAGCGCCGGGGCAGGCAGACCCTGGACGCGCTCGCGGAGGAGATCTGGTCCCGCCCGCTGGGGCGCACGCAGTTGCCGCTGCGCGCCGCGCACGCGGCGCATGCGCTCGGTTTCCTGCGCGGGACGGATCCGGCGGCGCTGCTGGAGTCCGGGCCGTGGCTGCGGCTGCGGACGGTCTACGGGTCGGTGGCCGTGCGCCGCCGGGAGCGTCCGGGAGCGGGCGGCGGGCTGAGCGTCACGCCTGTATGAGCCGTACGTCGGTGACCGTCGGTTTCCGGTCGCCGGAGGCGGCCCGCCGGGAGCGGACCGCCGGAGCAGGCCCGCCGGGAGCACCGCCGACGACGTTCCGCCCCACGTGTGCGGCCCTTCCGGCGGAGGGGCCGCAGCAGGGCGGGTGCCGGCGGCGCCCCGGCAGGACCGTCCCGGCGCCGGCGAGCGGTCCGCGGTGCCGGTCAGTCCGCGGTGTTGATCAGCGAGCCGGCGGCGTAGACGAGGTAGTCCCAGAGCTTGGCCTCCAGCGGGGCGGGCAGCTCCAGGCTGTCGACGGCGTCCCGCATGTGCCGCAGCCAGGCGTCGTGCGCGGCCCGGTCGACCGTGAAGGGCGCGTGCCGCATCCGCAGCCGCGGGTGGCCCCGCGCGTCGCTGTAGGTGCGGGGGCCGCCCCAGTACTGCATCAGGAAGAGCGCCAGCCGCTCCTCGGCCGGTCCCAGGTCCTCCTCCGGGTACATGGGCCGCAGCAGGGGGTCCTCGGCGACACCCTGGTAGAAGCGGTGCACCAGCCGCCGAAACGTCTCCTCGCCACCGACCTGTTCGTAGAAGGTCTGCGTTTCCAGACTGCCGCGCGGAATCTCCATCACCCGTCCATGGTCGCAGACGGCCCGGAGGAGGTCCGCGGACCTAGGACCGGCCCTCCTCGGTTCCTCCCCCGGGCCCCGCACCCCACCGGTTCCGGTCAGCCGGCGTCCCAGCGGAAGACCCGCGCGGCGATCGCCGTCAGCACCGCGGCGAACAGCAGCAGTCCGCCCATCACGGGCAGCGCGGTGCCCCAGCTCTCCCCGCGGGTGAGGACGTCCTGCATGGCCGAGGCCAGGTGCTTGAGCGGCAGGAACTCGCTGACCGCGCGGATCCACCCCGGTGCGTTGTCCAGCGGGAAGAAGGTGCCGGAGAGGAACGCCATGGGCAGGATGATCAGCTGCGCCATCCCGTTGGCCGCCTCCTCGGTCCTGGCGAACGAGCCGACCAGCAGCCCGATGGACATGAACGCCAGCGTGCCGCACACCACCAGCGGCAGGCACAGCCACCAGTCGCCGGTGAGTTTCAGCCCGTAGTAGGGCAGCGAGGCCACCGCCAGGAAGATCGCCGTCTGTGCGAAGGCGGTCAACAGGTTCACGCCGACCCGGGCGCCGACCACGCTGCGCGCACTGATCGGGGCGAGCCACAGACGGCGCAGGATGCGCTTGCGGCGCCAGCTCACCAGGTTGAAGGCGGAGCCGAAGACGCCGCCCATCGCCACCGCCCAGCCCAGCAGCCCCGGCGTGAGGTACTGGATCGGTTTGGTGGTCTCGTCCTCGACGGTGCCGGTCCGCAGCGCGAAGGCGGGCGGCTGCCCGGTCGCACGCTGGTTGGCCTGCTGGACGATGCTGTCGAGCACACCCCGTACGCTGCCCGAGCGCACCTGGTCGGCCGCCGAGTAGCGCAGCTCCACCTTGCCGTCCCGCTGGAAGACGGCGGCGTCGGCGTCACCCTTGCGGACCTTCTCCAGGGCCTCGCGGCGGGCCGCGGCCGAACCGTCGGTCTTCTCGATCTCCAGGACGTCCCGCAGCCCGGCGCGCTCCTTGTCGGGCATGCCGTCGAGCACCTTGACGTTGCCGACCTGCACGATGTCGGACTTGTCGGCCCCCTGGTCCTTGAACAGCGCGCCGAAGAGCATCAGGAACATCAGCGGGAAGATCAGTGTGAAGAAGACCGCCGCACGGTCGCGGGCCAGCCCGCGTGCCATCGCCAGCGACAGATTGAGGAACGCTCTCACTCCCGGTACTCCCGCCCCGTCAACTGGAGGAAGACGTCCTCCAGGGTGTCGACTTCCAGCTCCCGCACGAGCGAGCGCGGCGGCCCCACCCGCAGCACCTTCCCGTGGTCCATGACGGCGACCCGGTCGCACAGCGTCTCGGCCTCGTCCATGTAGTGCGTGGTGAGCACCACGGTGCGGCCGGAGGAGTTGAGGGTGCGCAGCAGATCCCACAGGTTGCGCCGGGCCTGCGGGTCCAGGCCGGTGGTGGGCTCGTCCAGGAAGACCAGCTCCGGATCGTGGACCAGGGCGCAGGCGATGGACAGCCGCTGCGCCTGGCCGCCGGAGAGCTTGTCCTCCCGGGTGTCCGCCTTCTCGGCGAGTCCCACGGTCTCCAGCATCCGGTCGGCGTGCGACTCCGCGATGCCGTAGAGCGCGGCGAAGGTGCGTATCTGCTCCCGGGCGGTCAGCCGCTCGAAGAACGCGGACGCCTGGAGCTGCACGCCTATCCGGCGCAGCAGTGCCGGGTCGCGCGGCCAGGAGGGCGATCCCAGCAGGTGTGCGGTTCCCTCGTCGGGTTCGCGGAGTCCTTCCAGGAGCTCCATGGTGGTCGTCTTGCCGGCTCCGTTCGGCCCGAGGATGCCGTAGAACTCGCCGCGCCGCACTTCGAGGGAGACACCGTCGACGGCCTGCGTCTCCCCGTAGCGTTTGCGCAGCCCGTCGGCTGTGATCGCGTTGGACATGCGCGGAGGCTAATGGCTGAATCCGGTATTCCGGTCTCGTGCGGTCATCTGTTCCGTCTCACCTGGCCATCGGACGGATCGCGCTGGGGTGACGTCCGGATGCGGCCGGACCGCCCGCGCCCCGCACACCTCGTGTGCCCCCGTCCGCGGCAGCCGGGAACCGGGCGGCCCGCGGCACGCGTGAGGGAGGGCAGGAGCGGGCGCGGCGGCAGCGCCCGGCAGGCGGAGACGCCGCGCCGGGAGGTGCCGGGGGACCGGCCCGGGTCGGGCATTCGGTCGCGATCCGAACAAGATCCCGGCCAACTCCCTGCCACCGCTGCCCGCGGCGGCCATACTGCTGGCCTGGGCACCACGGCCGGGGCGTCCCGACGCTCGCGGTCCCGGGCAGGGGAGCCGGGGGCCGCGCGGAACGGAGCGGAGGGCACGTACGCGGCGGGGTGCCGGCCAGCGACCGAGGGGGAGGGCTCCAGCCGTGACTCAGCAGCCGACCGTGCCACCGGCCCCGCCGCCGCTGTCCGCGGCGTCGCCGGACGGGCCCGCGGGACCGGATCCGGCCGCGGCGGGCGGCGGGCCGCGGTCCGCGGCGCCGCCGGCTTCGCGCCGTACGGCCTGGTCCGAGGGGATGCGGCGGCTGCGCGCGGCCGCGACCACCGAGCCGGGCAGGCTGCGGGTGATCGGTGCGGCCCTGGTCGCGCTCGTGCTGCTGTCCGGGGCCGTGTCGGCGTGGCAGGTCTCGGACCGGGTGGCGGCGGCGGACGCCGTCGTCGACCACAGCCAGCCGCTGAGCGCGGACGCCGCGCACATCTACCGCTCGCTGGCCGATGCCGACACCTCGGCCTCCAGCGGCTTCCTCGCGGGCGGTGACGAGCCCCGCTCGGAGCGCCGCCGCTACGAGAAGGACATCCGCGAGGCGTCCGAACTGCTCGCCGAGGCGGCGGCCGCCTCCGGCGGGTCGCCGACCGCGGAGCGGCAGATCGCCGTACTCAACCGCGGGCTGCCCGTCTACACGGGCCTGGTGGAGTCCGCACGCGCCGACAACCGGCAGGGCCTGCCGCTGGGCGGCGCCTATCTGCGGTACGCCAACGAGAAGATGCGCGGCGAGCTGCTGCCCGCCGCCCGCAAGCTGTACACGGCCGAGACGGAGCAGTTGGGCGGCGACTACGCGGAGGCCGAGAGCTGGCCGCTGCTCGGGCTCGGCACCGGCGTGCTGGCGCTCGCCGCGTTGGGCTGGGCGCAGCGCCGCAACTACCGCCGCACCAACCGGGTCTTCGACCGCGGCCTGCTCGGTGCGACCGCCGCGGTGCTCGCGCTGCTGGTGTGGCTCGGAGCGGGGCACGCACTGGCGCGCTCGGGTCTGCACGAGTCCGACACCAAGGGCGCGCGTTCGCTGCAGGCCCTCAACGAGGCGTGGATAGGCACCCTCCAGGCGCGCGGTGACGAGAACATGACGCTCGTCGCGCGCGGTGGCGGCGCGGCGTACGAGAAGAGCTACCGCAAGCAGATGGCCGCGGTCGCGGGCACCGGTGAACGGCGCGTCGGGGGCGGGCTGCTGGGGGAGGCCCGCCGGGTCGCGGACGACCGCACCGGCGGTGACGCGGTGCGGGACGCGCAGCGGGCCGTGCGGACCTGGCAGGAGCGGCACCGGCAGGCGCGGGCCGAGGACGACGGCGGCCACTACGAGGACGCGGTCGCGCGGGTGATCGGTGCCGAGGACAGCACGCGGGAGAGCTTCGACGCGGCGGACGCGAGCCTGGGCAGGGCCGCGGCGCACGAGCAGCGCCAGTTCGAGGAGGCCGCCGCGCAGGGCCGCGGCCGGTTCGGCGGGCTGCTGGTGGGCGCGCTGCTGCTGGCCGTGCTCGGCGCGGTGGGCACGGTGTCGGGTATCGGGCGGCGGCTCGCGGAGTACAGGTGAGGAGGGGGGACGCCATGTCGGAGACGGGAGCGACGGGTGCGACCGGAGCGGGCGCACCGGATGCGCCGGGGGCCCGGGATGCGGCAGACGCCGCGGGTGCCGCAGGCGCAGCGGACGGGCGGCGCGCCGGGGACCCCCGGGCGGCCGCCCGCGCCGCGGCCACCGGCGTACGCGAGGGGGCCGTCGGCGGTGCGACCGGCCGCGACCCCCGCGGTGCGACGGACCGGAGCCCCGGCCGCCGGCCGGAGCCGGGCCGCCGGAGCCGCCGGGTGCTCGCACGGGGGCGGCCGGGCGGCGCCTCCCGCGGGCCGTCGGCCGCCGCGGGCGGTCTGGCCGTGGCAGCGGCGGTGCTGGTCGCCGCGGTCGCGGGCACCGGAGTCCCGGGCGGCGCCTCGGCGGATCGCGGAGCGGCGCGCCCGGGTCCGGGCCCGGGCGCGGCGGTGGTGCGGCCCGCCTCCGCCACCGAGCCCGGGGCCGAGCCGCGGCCGGAGAAGTGCGCGGACGGCAGCAATCCCGCGGAGAGCCTCAAGCCGTCCGGCGCCTCGGGGAAGGCGGTCGAGCGGATCAAGAAGAAGGACAAGTTGGTTGTCGGTGTCGACCAGAACAGCTATCTGTGGGGCTACCGGGACCCGTCCACCGGCACCATCGAGGGCTTCGACATCGACCTGGTCAAGGCCATCGCGCGCGATCTGCTGGGGAAGGACGGTGCCGACCGGATCGTCTACCGCACCATCCCCACCGACCAGCGTGTCCCTGCCATCCAGAGCGGTGATGTGGACATGGTCGTGCGGACGATGACCATCAACTGCTCCCGGCGCGCGCAGGTCGCCTTCTCCACCGCCTACTTCCAGGCGGGCCAGCAGTTGGTCGTGCCCAAGAAGCACGCCCGCGTCAAGGGCTTCGACAGCAGCATGCGCGGCAAACACGTGTGCTACGCCGCGGGTTCCACGGCGGAGAGGATGATGAAGACCCCCGCCTACGCGGAACTGGGCGCGCGCCCCGTCGTCGTGCCCAACCAGCTCGACTGCCTGGTGCGCATGCAGCTCGGCGAGGCGGACGCGACGGTCACCGACAGCGCCCTGGGCGCCGGGCAGGCCGCACAGGACCCCTCGGTCGAACTCGTGGGGGAGCCCGAGACGCTGGAGCCGTACGGCGTCGCGATGAACCTGGAGGACGAGGATCTGGTCCGCAGGGTCAACAAGGTGCTGGAGGACTACCGCGAGCACAAGTGGAAGTCTTCCTACGACCGCTGGCTGGCCGACGACATGATGGGTACGGAAGGGAAGAAGCCCGCACCGCCCGAGCCGCTCTACCGCGACTGAACCGGACGCGGCGGTCGCGCTGTGGACGCGGCCGCCGAGGCGGCTGCCGAAGTGGCCGCCGCGTACCGGTTCGTGGGAACGGGTCCGTGAGTACGAGTCGAACAGCGAGGTGATCGATGGGGTCCGCGGGAGCCGCCGGAGAGGTGATGAGCCGGGAGGAGACCGACCGGGTGCTGGAGCGGCTCGACGCCGAGCACGAGGCGGTGGAGTCCTCCCTGCTGGCGCTCCAGGACCACGCCGGGCGCCGGCTCCTGGAGGGCGCCGAGCTCGCCGGGACGACCGCGCACCGCTGGGCCCGGGCCGAGGCCGCCGTCACCGCGCTGTGGAACGGGTTCGAGGTCTACGCGCGCACCCTGCGCCAGGCCCGCGAGCTGCGGGAGCGCCGCCGCTGGCCCAGCCGCGACGACCTGGTCGAGCTGACCCGGCTGCTGCGCGGCACCCTCACCGTCCCCGGCGCGGGGCTGCCCGGTGCCGCGGGAGTTGGCCTGTCCGGGGCGCCGAAGCTGGCCGAGGAGCTGACCCTCGGACAGCTCGTCGAGCGGATGAACGGGTGGTACGCGCAGGCACTCGACGTGGTGGCGGCGGCCGACTCCGTGTGGTCCGCGCTGCCGGCGCGGATCGACATGCTCGCCGCCGAACTGGGCCGCGTGCGCTCCCTGGCGCACTCGGTGGGCATGCGCCCCGGTGAGCACCCGTCCGCCGACGACCTGGAGCGCATCACGGCCGAACTCACCGCACTGCGCGAGGAGGTCGTCCGGGACCCGCTCGCCTTCTGGACCCCGACCGGCGGCAGCGGCGCACCGGGCGGCGGCAGGCCCGACACCACCCGCTACGACAGTGCCGCCCGCGCGCTGGAGGAGATACGGCGCGAGATCGACGCCGTGCTCGCCGTGCGGCAGGACGCCGAACAGCGGCTGATGAAGCTGCGCGACCTGCTCACCCGCGCCGACCGCACCCTGGCCGAGGCCCGCGCGGCGCGCGGCGAGGTGCTGGCCAAGATCGCCGCCTGCGAGGTGCCCGCCGTCAGTGGCCCGCCCGCGGCGCTGCACAGCCGGCTCGCCGAAGCCGTCGAGCACCGCAGGTACGCGCAGTGGCACCGGCTCTCACCGCTGCTGGAGGAGCTGGAGGTGAGCGCCGAGGACGAGCTGGAGCGGGCCCGCGCCCAACTCTCCGCCGTCACCGCGCCACTGGCCGTGCGGGCGGAACTGCGCGGCCGCTTGGACGCGTACAAGGCAAAGGTGGCCCAGCACGGTCTGGCCGAGGACAGTCTGCTCATCGAGCGCTACGACACGGCGCGCCGGATGCTGTGGAGCGCCCCCTGCGACCTGCGGGCCGCGGAGGACGCCGTACTGCGCTACCAGCGGGCCGTACAGGAGGCACTGCAGCACCGGCGGCAGACCCGGGACGCCGCGGGCGGAGCGATGAACATGGGGGCGGAGTGAGCGAGCAGACCAGCGCACCGGAGCGGCCGTGCCAGCGGCCGCAGTGCGACGGCGTGTACGAGGACATGGGAGGGGGCGAGCTGTACTGCGGCACCTGCGGGCTCGCGCCCGTGGTGGCACCCGGCGGGATGCTGGGCGCGGCGCCCACCGGGATGACCGGCCCGGCGCGGGACAGCCGCTCCTCCGGCTCCGGGCGCTCGGGCTCCGCGCGGACCTCCTCCCGCGGCTCGGCGCGCTCGCGCTCCTCGCGCCGTTCCGTCTCCGGGCGGCTCTCCCGCTCGCTGTCCGGGCGCGGCACCGAGCGCTCGGTCTCGGTGCGCAGCTCCAGCTCCTCCGCCGAGAGTTCCGGGCGGAGCAGGCTGGGCGCCGGACTGGTGCAGATCCCGCAGGTGCCCCGGCCGGATCCGGCCGGGGTCGTCCTGACGGACCCGGAGGTGCCCGAGCGCAAGCGCTTCTGCAGCAACGGGGAGTGCGGCGCGGCGGTGGGCCGGGCGCGCGGCGACCGGCCGGGTCGCACCGAGGGGTTCTGCACCAAGTGCGGCCACCCCTACTCGTTCGTGCCCAAGCTGCGTCCCGGCGACATCGTGCACGGCCAGTACGAGGTCGCGGGCTGCCTGGCGCACGGCGGGCTGGGCTGGGTCTACCTGGCCGTCGACCGGGCCGTCTCGGACCGCTGGGTGGTCCTCAAGGGGCTGCTGGACACCGGTGACCAGGACGCGATGGCGGCGGCGATCGCCGAGCGCCGCTTCCTGGCGGAGATCGAGCACTCCAACATCGTCCGCATCTACAACTTCGTCGAACACCTCGACCAGCGCACCGGCAGCCTCGACGGCTACATCGTGATGGAGTACGTCGGCGGCAGCTCCCTCAAGCAGATCGCCAACGACCGGCGCACCCCGGCGGGCAAGCGCGACCCGCTGCCCGTGGAGCAGGCGTGCGCCTACGGCATCGAGGCCCTGGAGGCCCTGGGGCATCTGCACAGCCGCAACCTGCTCTACTGCGACTTCAAGGTCGACAACGCGATACAGCAGGGCGACCAGCTCAAGCTGATCGACCTGGGCGCGGTGCGCCGGATGGACGACGACGAGAGCGCCATCTACGGGACCGTCGGGTACCAGGCGCCCGAGGTCGCCGAGGAGGGCCCCTCGGTCGCCTCCGACCTGTACACCGTGGCGCGCACCCTCGCCGTGCTGACCTTCGACTTCCAGGGCTACACCAACGTCTACGTCGACAGCCTGCCCAACCCGGAGAACATCGGGGTCTTCCAGCGGTACGAGTCCTTCTACCGGTTCCTGGTGCGGGCGACCGACCCCGACCCGCGCCGCAGGTTCGCCTCCGCGCAGGAGATGGCCGACCAGCTGCTCGGGGTGCTCCGGGAGGTCGTCGCGCTGCAGACCGGGAAGCCGCGCCCCGCCCTGTCCACCCTCTTCGGCCCGGAACCGCGGGTCGTGGACACCGAGCTGTTCGCACCGCAGACCGGCGACGCCTCCCTGCTGGGGGCGCGCGATCCCGCGGCGGGCAAGCGCCGCGCCCGGCGGGCCGCGCTCGCGGGCGCGGGCCGTTCCGCGTCCGGGGGAGCGGCCGCCGCTCCGGAGACACCGCAGGCGGCGGGCGGCATCGCCGCGCCGCCCGCCCCCGCCGGAGCGCCGGAGGTGCCGCCGGCCCGCACCGCGTCGCCC
>NZ_ALAP01000022.1 GCF_000280905.1 Streptomyces sp. AA1529
CAAACGTAACTTCAAAGAAGGGCGGCAGAAGCCGCACGACACAGCGAGCAAATATCTACTATCTGGAATTGCGCGTTGTGGGGCATGCAACTTTCCGATGAACATGAACCCTTACACAAGGGGCACCAATTCTCACGAACGGTATGGATATCGCTATGCCTGCATCTCCAACTTGGGCGGGTGCGGAGGTGTAACGCGTGTTGGTCCACCCGTTGAAGAACTCGTAATCGACCTGCTTTTCGAGAAGGTCAGAGAGCAAATCGGGAGCGCTCAAAAAGAGGATGCCGAATCTCACGAAGCGGCGGGGGCCGGACGTCTAGAAGAGATTCAGCGCGAGCTGAATGAGATCAATGATCGGTGGAAAGCTAAGCGAGTATCCTCTGCCCGCGCGCTCGACATGATCGAAGAACTAGAGGCCGAGCGCGCGGCTTTGGGTAAGAAGCGCCGCCAGCAACTCGCGCGCAGTGCGCGGCGAAATGCCGAACAGCCGGACCTACCGACAGAATGGAAGAACAGTACTCCAGGGCAAAAACGGCAACGTCTGCGCCAGGAAATCCGCGCCGTGATCGTGCACCCCGTAGGGCGAGGGAAGTCGTTCGACCCGGAAGCCATCGAGATAATTTGGCAGGAATGATCCTAGGAAGATTCCACTTCTTCCCTAAACCCCCACAACTTGCGTGTGCGGCGCCGCCAAGACTCGTCTCTTGGTGGCGCTTTCGCAAGCTGCCGCCGAATCCATTCCTCTCGGCTAATGGGCTGCTGTCCAATTTCACGGGAGGAACTATTCACTATAGGTCCCCCTTCGTTGCATCTCACGGACCATGGCGAGGTCCGATGCGATGCTCCGCGCAATCTCCGCTTCGCCGGGGGTGTGTCCGGAGCCGACGTATCGCCAGGCCGCTTCGGTATCGGTCCCGGTGTCGTCGGTCGTGCCGGTTTGGTGTGTGGTGCGTGCGGCTCGGAGGGTCCCGTATGTGGTGCTGTAGTGCCGGGATTTGGTGAGTGCGTGGCCCCGGTAGCCGAGGGTATGTGCCCATGCCCGCAGACGAAGGTGCGTCAGTTCTGCGAGGGTGCCCAGTCGCCAGCAGGTGACCATGAGTGCCCGGATGTGGGGAGTCACCGCAGCGAGGCGGATTTCTTCGTATTCCCGTATCCGGTGGTCGAGGCCGCCAGCGTCGCCTACCGATTTCGTGATGTATTTCGCCACGTACGCCGCAACGGCTGAATCGGTCACGGTGGCATCGGTGAATGCATCGCTTTGGATGCTGTGCACGTCGAGCTCACGGCCCCACCTGATTACGTAGTCCCCGGTGGCCGGGGAATGCGCCGAGAACACGGCCACAGCGGCAGCAGCCGACCTCACAGCCTCGGTGAGAATTTCGATTTTTGCCCATGCCGGCCGAGGGGATTCCGGGCCGTGCGGGCCGTCCAGGCGCACGACCGCATGGAAGTGCACGGCGCCCCGCCGCTGGTATTCAGCAACTTTGGCGAAGGAGACGACGAGGTGTTCCCGCAGGCGCGTTTGTGCGATGCCCCCGGCCGAGGCCAGGTGGCGTCGCACGGTGTGCACCCATCGGTTCCACAGCCGTCCCGCGTGCGCGTGCCAGAGCACATGGCCGATGTAGTCGTAACAGGCCCGGCACAGCGGCTGTCCGGCTGCCGCATCCTGCGGTCCGTGCTGCTGGCGGCAGTCGAGCCGGTACCCGTGCTCACAGGCGATGCCGTCCCGTCGGGGGCGGCAGAGAACGCCGTCTTCGGTCACCCGGTGAACAGGACCGAAGCTGGGGGCCGTCAGGGTCACGAACACCCGCGGGGAGAGGCGCACGTGTTCCGGGACGCCCTTACCGCCGGAGAGGCCCGCTCGCACCAGGTGGAAGGTGTCGCCCGCGTGGAGGCGTGAGCACGGCTCGCAGCGCGAAGCCCGGCGGTTGCGGCAGCGGACCGGCATCCGGCCGCCGGGTTCGTTCTGTGTCGAGTAGTGCCCCAGGATTTCACCGCTGGAACTGTCCCGGGTGATGCTGTGGCCCGCCAGGTAAACGGGGTGTTCGCACCCGCCCGTGGTGCGGATCTGTTCCAGCCAGCGGGGAAATCCCGGCTCATGTGCGAGCCGGATAATGTCGCGTTCGGTCGGTGTAAGACGACGCAGGCGCTCAGCCCCTTCCAGGACTGAGCGCCGCGTTTCATCGGTCGGGTACATGCGGCGGTCCCCTTTCGCGAGGTTCCGGGATCAGGTGGCTCATTTCGATGTCTCCGAATTCAGTGAGAGCGGCAGAAGCGCCTATACGAGGCAAGAGAGTGGAATGAAAGGTCAGAATCCTTGGGGTCTGTCAGGGAATGAACATCTTGAGGATGTAGTGCACCGGCCAGCCGAGTTGCGTGTATGCCAGCAGGAATCCCGCAAGGGAGATGAGCACCACTTGGTAGGACTTGATTTCCCGTGACCGGGCCATCATGACCGCGAAAAGCCACAGGAATGCATCGGCTACCCAAATGCCGTGATCGCTCATGCGTTTCCCTCCTTTCGTTCGGTTGCTTCCGCCAGGGCGGAAATCTCAGGGGTGACGGGCGCGTGAATCCGCATCCGGGATGCGATCTGGTCGGCGGAGAGGAGCGTCGAGCGGGCACGGGTCCACCGGCCGCCGGTCGAGATCACCGCGACGCCCTGTTCGTGGTCACCGATCGTTTGGGTGACCGTCACCGCGTCCGGGCTGACATCCCCCAGCGTCATCTCGGCGGTAGCGGCATCGTGGGCCCGATGCGCGACCCGGCCGCCGAGCTGCGAGCGCAGTGCCGTTACCCGGGGGCCGAGGTCGGAGCCGACGCGCTGTCCGGCCGCCACCAGGTGCACGCCCAGCGCCGCCCCGAGCTGCGCCAGCCGGAGTAGCAGCGTGCCGCACTCTTCGGCTTCGTCGCGCCCCTGCCGTGAGCCGTCCGTGAGGTACAGCTCTGCCAGCTCATCCACCAGGACGACCACGGGCACCGGCCGGGCGCATTCGGGCAGGTCCCACACCGACCGCGTGCCCGCTTCACGGCACAGGGCCATGCGGTCGCGGATCTCCCGCAGGAGCCGACCCAGCAGCCGGACAGCATCCGGCCGGGTGGTGGCCAGCGCCGTCAACCGAGGCCCGAGCAGGCCCAGTTCCACACCGCCTTTGAGGTCGATGCCGACCAGTGCCACCGGTTGGGGTGCCAGCCCGTAGGCCAGCGCCGCCAGCAGCGAGGACTTCCCCGATTGAGTGGCTCCCGTGACCAGCCAGTGCGGCGTACGCCGGAAGTTGATCACCCAGGGGTCGCCGTCTTCCCTCGCGCCGACAGGCACGGCCAGCAGGCGCGAGGTGCGGGGAGCCGAGGCCGACAGCGCGCCGGTCAGCGGGTCCTGTGCGCTGACGGTCAGCAGCACGCGCCCCCGCTCGGGAGAGGTGACCCGGACCGAGTGCACCCGCCAGGCGTGTTCCATGGCTTGTGTCGCGGTCAGGAACGGTGTCGGGGTCTGCCCGGGGTGCAGGATCACCCGCACCCGCGCCCCGGTCGCGGTCGGCAGGGGCAGACTCAGCCGAGGAGGACGAGGCCGCAGCGCCGTCCCCTGCACCACCGACCGCCCCAGCACTTGCTGGTGTGATCCCCAGCTCACGGCGAGCCCGTTGAGCGAGCAGACCCGCCGCCAGGACCACATGATCCGCACCGCGAGTACCGGATAGCCCAGCAGGAACCAGCGCCAGGGCCACCGCTCCGGGCGCACCCGTTTCATGGCGTCCGGCAGACGAGCAGCCACCCGAGGCGCACGCGCCTCCCACCAGCGCTGAGTCAGAAGGGCCACGATGAGCCCGGCCGAGATCAGCCACACCGCCAGGGTGATACCCGTCATGTGTCACCCTCCCCCGGTTCTGTCCGGCTCTCGGATGCTGTCTGGTCGAGCACCCGCAAGGCGCGGTCAGCCGCAGCCCAGGAATGACGGACCGTCAGACGCAGCAGGTCGCGGATGCCGGCCACGTCGTCGGTCACCGTCAACAGCGCCTCAGCACCTACCAGCGCCCGCAGATCCCGCAGCAGCCGCCAGTACTCGGCACCAGCGCCGCCGATCACATCCCGCGCCGTCTCCTCCCCGCTCTCCGTCTCCTCCCGCAGCGCCGAGGCGATGTTGACGGTCGCGGTGTCGTTCACCGCCCGCACGCAATGCCCCTCGCAGGCGAATACCTGGCTCCCGTTCTGCGAGCGGCCCACGGGTACCGAGGCCGCTTCCCCCGCCACGAATTCGGACCCGCAGACCACACATGCGAGGCCGTCAGCCTGTACGGCCGTCAACGGCCACATCGGGATGTCCTCCGGCATCAGGACTCACCCCCCTTGCGGGCACCCGCCGAGCCGGACGAGGACGAAGCCGTCGAGGAGGACGAGGCGGACGCCACTGACGAGGACGAGGAGGGGGCCGCCGCCTGCCCGGAGCCACCGGCCGACGCCGGAGCGATGGCAGCCGCACGGAAGGACACTCCCGACCGGCCGTCCACCGCCCAGTCGTTCGCCCACAGGTCCGTGACCGTGACCGCCTCTCCCTCCAGGACCCCCAGCGGCTCAGTCGAGGTCACGACGTGGATCACGTCCGCCCGACGAGCTTCGACCTGACGCACCATCAGCCCGGTAGTCCACTGCGGATTGCCCTCACGGTCCCGCCTCACTTCCCCGTCCGGGGTCGTGCGCGGCTCGGGGGCGATGGCGCACCGCACCGTGCCCAGGCGCGCGAGATCGATCGGTTTCTGCTGCATACGTACTCACCTCTCTTGGTCGCCACTCATGCACTTATCCGAATGAGTGGGACGATGAGCATAAGCCGCCTACACCGAGGGCGGTCAACCACTTATCCTGATGAGCACAACCCGCTTCCCGTGTGGCGGGAGAAGACCAGGCGTCATCCCAGGAGGAGAGAGCCATGCCAGCGCAGCAGCGCATCCAGCGCCCGGCACCGATGTATATGCAGGTGGCGCGCGAGGTGGCGCGCGAGATCGAGTCCGGCACCTACAAGCCGGGGGACGTGCTCCCGTCCGAAGCTCAGATGGTGGATGCGTTCGGAGTCGGCAAAGCGACCGTGCGGCAGGCTGTCGCGGAGCTGCGCGCCATGGGCTTGGTCGATGTGCGGCAGGGGAAAGGCAGCATCGTGCGCGGCCCCGCCCTCCAGGGTCATCCGATGGACCGAGGGATCTACCGCAGGAGCGCCCGCTCCGGCCCCAGGTGGGAGGTGCCCCAGCCCCCGGAGGTCGAGGAGCCCAGCATTTCCCGGGTGGTGCTGGACGGGACCACCGCCGCACTCTTGGACCAGGCCGACCAGGACGCCCTGAGTGTCGAGCGGCTGCTACGGGACCCGGATACGGACGTGCGCACCGCGCACCGCACCCTCATCCCTCTGTCCGTCGCCGCCGAGGTCCCCGCACTGGCCGACGCACCCGACGCGCCCACCGCCGCACTCTTCGAGCATCTGGCCGCCGCAGGCCACACGCTCACGTGGGCCGAGCACGTCAGCGCCCGCATCCCGCTACCCGACGAACGCGCCACCCTGCGACTCCCCGACGCCTCCCCGCTTCTGATCACCCACCGCGTCACCTACGGCGACCAGCGCCGCCCCCTGCTGTGCGAGGAGCTGCGCGCCCCGGCCGCCGGGGTCCGACTCGTCTTCCCGGTCCAGGCTGCCAAGGCCCCGGCCAACAAGCCCGCTCGCGCGAAATCGGCGTAACCTTTCTCTACTTGCTCAAGGGGCGCGCCTACGGCGCGCCCGGGGGCGCCCAGCCGCCCCGGTCGGGCATGCGGCCTTCGGCCGGTCCCGACCGGTCGGCAGACGCCCCCGGACTGCCGAACCGCTCCCCAGCGCACGAAGAAGCCCCGCGGATTTCGCGGGGCTTCCTGGCGTCCGGCGCCAGGACCAAAATTTCCCGGACGTGCCGGCCGACGCCGACCACCCCCGCACGCAGCAGGCCACGGCCGCCAGCGGACGCGACGCGACCAGCGCGCCACGGTCAGGGATCTACTTGCCCAGCGTGGTACCAGGGGCGCTACAGCGCGCCCCTGGACCCCGCCCGCGCGGCAAGTCCTCAAGCGCGAATGCGGGCATCATCGGGGCTTGGACCCGTGCGCGCTTGAGAACATGCCGCCTCTGTTCATCTGCCGCTGTACAGGTGGCCAGGCCGACCCCGCCCCACCGTCACCGCCTGCACGTCCGGGCATGCCGCTCCGCCTCAGCCTCCGGGACGCCCAGGCCGGTGACCGGATAGTGACGACGACAGCCATCACACCAAACCCGCTCCCCACGCCGATCCCGAGTCATCCAGACCCGGGACCCCTCCCGCGTACGCCACGCATCACGCATGCTCTCTCCCCTCCCGTTCATCTGCGTCAGCTTGCCCGGTCTCCGAGGTCATCGAGCAGACACGCCAGGCGGCGCACGCAATCCGGCCGCAGCCACACCACAGCCTCCCCCCGAGGCCCTGTGTGCGGCACAGCACCTACGGCCGCACCCGCCGCCGACGCCGAGGCATTCAACGCTTCGGCCGCATCGTGCGCCGCCTGCCAGGCCCCCACGTAATCCACGTCCGGCAGCCACGTGCAGTCCTCAACATCGCTACTGCCTCTGCTGAATGAGTCCCCCGAAATCACTTCGCTATCCCCTCCCATCGCTCCCGTGGCAGTCCCCCCGTACCGGTCCGGACCAACCGCGAAGGTCATCATCTGATCACGCATAGCGACGAAAGGCATATGCCTAACCGAACGAACTTCCGCAACAGACACCACATCTGTACCGGAGCGTGACCCCGATGTGATCTTGCACGTGCAGGGGTAAGTACACGCCAAGCGGCCCCCTCCCGCACACGGCAGGAGGGGGCCGCACCGCATCTCAGCAGCCCGGAGGCATATCCACGGTGATCTCAGGCACCGGCCACGGCAGCGCGTAGCGCGAGAACACCCACCCCTGAGTGCCCGCAGGCAGACCGCCCGCACTTCCCTCGCTCAACTCGACATGCGCCCACCGGCCGTGACACTCCGTCACCACCAAGCCGTCAGCCAAATAGAGCTGCCCCGTGGCATCTTGACCGGATTCCGGTCCGCGCCGCAGCCGCACCCCGTCACCGAGCACCGCCGACTCCAGCGTCGTCGGAACCGGCTCCACCACCGGAGAGGAAGGCTCCACCAGCGGGTAGGAGGGGACGCCGGTCGCCGGGGACTCGGCAGCCGCCGCCGAGGAGGCCCCCAGTCCCACAGTCGCGAAGGCGACCACCGCCACGACGCCCAGCCGACGCACACCGGGGGCCCGATCAGTAGTTCCGCACGACATAGGCGTCACTCACCCACCCCTGCGTGCCGTGCGGCAGCCAGCCCGCCGCATCACTGGTCACCTGCACCTGGTTCCACGTCTGGCCCCCCACGACAGCGGTAGTCAGAATCACCACCTCTTGCCCCCGGTAGAGCATCCCCCGCGCCGGATGGCTCGTTCCCGGACCGGACCGCACCCGCAGCCCATCCACCCGGGAAGTCACCGTCCCCGGGTGGTACCAGGAGTCACCCGCACCCCCCGACCCGTCCGGAAGCGGCATGGCCGACGCCGACACCGCCCCCACCGTGCCCAGACCCAGCACCGCCGCAGCCGAGACCACCACAGCCCGCAGACCCGTACGCATATCCATCTGACTACCTCTCAGCTAGAACTCGACAAGCGCCACCGCCCACGCGATGACCACTCATCCGAATGAGTACAGCCTCAGCCCACTCGGCGGCACAGGTCAACCACTTATCCGAATGAGTAGTCCGACGAGGAGGGCCAGGACCAGGACGCCGACGAGCGCCAGGACCACGGACACGAAACGGCCCCGCCCACCCTCAGAGGTGGACAGGGCCGTAACCCGCGCCTACCGGGCCCCTCAGCGCGCCCAGTCCCAGCTATGCGGCTCACGGTGCCCGAGAAAGAGATAGCAAATATCGCCCCCGTTCGCTGATTTCTCCTCGCAGTCACGCATCACTAACAGGCGCGCCAAATTCCGGCGCCACTGCATCCAGACCGCATGCCCTTCCCCCAGCTCCCGCACCATCGTGTAATGCGAACCGCGGTGACCGTGGAGGAGATTACAGAAACCCTCGCCCTCCACCTCCCGCTCAGCATCCGGTCCGCCTTCCACCTCCAACGCCACCGCAACCATGGCCGTACCGAGGCGCGCAGGCTCCATGCACGAATTCCGCACCCGCCCGGTAGCTATCTGATACTCAAGCACCGCCACGCTGAAAAGCGGGTCCTCCAGCACGCGCCGCAGCGCAGACCCAGGATCTACCGCAGCCCGGTACAGATCCTCATCCGAATACGGGTTCCCCCACCCGTCGAGACTGCCGCTCACCCCACGCGCCCCGGAGCCAGCCCCAGGACGAAGCCGCAGGCCACACTCACCGTCACCAGCATGATCGGCCCCGCATACGCCGACACCGAATGTAAAAGCCGCCTCATTGCAATTCACCTCTCTCTTACTCGTCTTGGCTATTCGTCCACGTCGGGGTGCGCTCTTTCGGAATGCGACTGCCACTGACGCGCCGCCCAGAAAAGCAGCTCATCCCGCCGCCTCCCTGGCAGCATCCGCGAATACCCCGCATACGTAGTCGCCGCGTGCTCACAACCCACGCACCCGACTACGACCGGAGGCCGAACAAAGCCCCCATCGAAATCCGACTCACGCATCACTATCCCGCAATCGAGGCGTAGATCAGGCTCCCGCACCCGACGCAGAAAGCACCATCCGGCCGCCGGTCCAACCCAGGGTGATCACACACCAGCTCCACCTCGGACAGCGGATAGCAACGCTCAATTCCACCCCCCAAAGGACGAACAAACGCCGCCCGCTGCGGGCCGGTCGAAGCTGTCACGTCCTGTGTTGCCATGAGCGTCAACAACATGTCCTCTCCCACGACCCGGACAGTGACCCCGAGCTGATACGCCGTCATGTATGCGACCTCCGTTGCGCTGTGTCGCCAGACCAACACGAGTCCGCCTACGATTGGACGGGGTGAACGCCATCGTTCACATGTAGGGGGTCACGAGGGCCCCTCTCCGAGGGATGTTTAGGCAGGTCAGGCATGCCAAAGGATCAGCAGGGCAATCCCAGTGTGAATGCTCCTCTAGGTGGCACGCTCGGTGAAGACGTGCGACAGGTCAGGCAGGCGCGCAGGATCTCTCAGGACGGACTGGCCAGCGCGACCGGATACAGCAGGACCTACGTGAGCAAGGTCGAATCCGGGGGAGTGATTCCGTCTCAGCGCTTCGTCGAGGGGTGCGACAAGGCGTTCGGGACAGGTGGCTTGTTCGCTCGCCGGTTGCGGCATGCGACGGAAGGCGAGGCCCCCGCCTGGTTCGCGCCGTACATCGACGCTGAACGAGAAGCGTCCGAGATTGAGGACTACTCCATTGCCTTCATCATGGGTTTGTTGCAGACGCCGGCCTACGCGCGGGCGGTGCTCGAACGCGGATTGATGCCGCTGCCTCGTGAGGAAATAGAAGCCCAGGTAACCAGCCGCACCCGTCGGCGGCAGATCTTCACCAGGCCGGAGCCGCCCCGCGTGTGGGTAGTCCTGCACGAGGCATCGCTTCGCGTGCAGGTCGGCTCATCTCAGGTCATGGCGGAGCAGCTCGCCCACATCCTCGCTGAGTTGGGCCGGGTGCCGTCACTCACCGTTCAGGTACTTCCATACGAGGCCGCAAGCGGAGCAACGAACACACCGTTCACGGCCCTGAAGATGCCGGAAGGTGCACCGGTGGTGTACGTAGAGGGCCCCCAGGGCGGACGCCCGTACGATACGAGAGAGGCAGTCGCCAACGCCCGCCGCTATATGGATCACTTGCGGGCATGTGCGCTGGACCCTCATGATTCAGAGGCTTACATCAGCAGTGTTAAGGAAGATCATGAGCGAAGAGCCCGAGTGGATCAGATCCAGCTACAGCGACGGCACCGGGGGTCAGTGCGTCGAGTGGGCCCCGGCTCGCCTGTCCGCCGAGGGCAACGTTCCAGTTCGTGACAGCAAGGACACCAGCCGAGCACCGTTGCGTTTCTCGGCCGCCGCTTGGTCTGTATTCGTTCGCGACCTCAAGCGCGTGACGCGCTGACGCAACTATGCACACGCGAGCCCCTTACCTTCCGGTAAGGGGCTTTCGCACGTTTCAGGCGATGAGCAGCGGTGGAGGCATGACTGTCGATAGGTTCAGCCGATCAGAGTGGCGGCACCTGGCTATTTCTGCGATCAATGGCAGGTGTGGTTAGGTGGTTCCGACCAACCTCCAGGAATGCGCGCAATCCGGGCATCCTGGTCGCAAGTACAAGGAGTGTGTACGTGCTCACCGTCGGTGACAAGTTTCCTCAGTTCGAGCTGACTGCCTGCGTCTCCCTGGAGAAGGGCAAGGAGTTCGAGACCATCACGCACAAGACGTATGAGGGTTGGAAAGTAGTTTTTGCTTGGCCGAAGGACTTCACCTTCGTCTGCCCGACGGAGATCGCCGCCTTCGGCAAGCTGAACGAGGAGTTCGCCGACCGGGACGCGCAGATCCTCGGCTTCTCCGGTGACTCGGAGTTCGTCCACCACGCCTGGCGCAAGGACCACCCGGACCTGACCGACCTGCCGTTCCCGATGATGGCCGACTCCAAGCACGAGCTGATGCGCGCGCTCGGCATCGAGGGCGAGGACGGCTTCGCGCAGCGCGCCGTCTTCATCGTGGACCAGAACAACGAGATCCAGTTCACGATGGTGACCGCGGGCTCCGTCGGCCGTAACCCCAAGGAGGTCCTGCGGGTCCTCGACGCGCTGCAGACCGACGAGCTGTGCCCCTGCAACTGGACCCAGGGCGAGGACACCCTCGACCCGGTCGCGCTGCTGGCCGGTGAGTGAGAAGCCATGGCTCTCGACGACCTGAAGTCGGCCCTTCCCGGTTACGCGAAGGACCTCAAGCTCAACCTCAGCTCCGTCATAGGCAACTCGGAGCTGCCCAAGCAGCAGCTCTGGGGCACCGTGCTCTCCTGCGCCATCGCGTCCCGCTCCGGGATCGTGCTGCGCGCGCTGGAGCCGGAGGCCAGGGAGAACCTGAGCGAGGAGGCGTACACCGCCGCCAAGTCGGCCGCCGCCGTCATGGCGATGAACAACGTCTTCTACCGCACCCGGCACCTGCTGTCGGACCCGGAGTACGGCACGCTCCGTGCCGGGCTGCGGATGAACGTCATCGGCAACCCCGGTGTCGAGAAGGCGGACTTCGAGCTGTGGTCGCTCGCCGTCTCCGCGATCAACGGCTGCGGCCAGTGCCTCGACTCGCACGAGCAGGTGCTGCGCAAGGCCGGCGTGGACCGCGAGACGATCCAGGAAGCCTTCAAGATCGCGGCCGTCCTCCAGGCGGTCGGCGCCACCCTGGACGCCGAGGAGCAGCTCGCGGGCTGAGCCCCGCCCTCTCGCGGTGACACCCGCGCCCGGCCCCGGATGCGCCCGCCCCCGCGGCGGCGCACCCGGGGCCGCGCCGTGCCAGGACCACCGGCACGCCGAGGGCGCGGCCGCCGTGCCTCACAGCTCCGGGTCGGGCTCCGGTGCGGCGTCCGGGACCGGGAGTTCGAACCAGACCACCTTGCCGGTGGACAGCCGGGTGGCGCCCCACCGCCGGGCCAGCCGGTTGACCAGATACAGCCCCCGTCCGCCCTCGTCGGTGGCGCGGGCCTGCCGCAGCCGGGGCAACTGCGGTACGTCGTCCCCCACCTCGCAGCGCAGCACGTCGGTGCGCAGCAGCCGCAGCGTGATGGGACGTTCGGCGTACCGCACCGCGTTCGTGACGATCTCGCTCACCAGCAGCTCGACCGAGTCCGACAGCTCCTCCAGACCCCAGCGGGTCAGCGCCCTGCGGGCGAGCCGCCGGGCCTGCCGCGCGGTCTGGGCGCGCGGGTCGAGGAACCAGTACGCCACGTCGCTCGGCGCGATGCCGTCGAACCGGGCGGCCAGCAGCGCGATGTCGTCGTCCCGGTCGCCCGGGCCGACGATGTCCAGCACCTCGTCGCACAGCGGCTCCAGCGGCGCCGAAGCGCCCGGCCGGGTCAGCCGGGCGGTCGCGGCCAGCTTCTCGCGCAGGTGCTCGATGCCGGTCCACACGTCGCGCTGCCGCGACTCGACGAGCCCGTCGGTGTAGAACAGCAGCGTGGCGCCCGCCGGCGCGTCCAGCTCCACGGCCTCGAAGTCGACGCCGCCCACGCCGATCGGCGCGCCCGCCGGTATCCGCAGCACCTCGGCCCGTCCGCTGCGGTGCAGCAGCACCGGCGGCGGATGGCCCGCGTTGGCGACCACGATGCGGTGCGCGACCGGGTCGTAGACGGCGTACAGGCAGGTCGCCATGCGGTCGCTGCCGAGCCGCTGGGCCTGCTCGTCCAGATGGTGCAGCACCTCCTGGGGCGGCAGGTCGAGCCCGGCCAGGGTCTGCGCCGTCGTCCGCAACTGGCCCATGATCGCCGCAGAGGTCATCGAGTGGCCCATCACGTCGCCGACCACCAGCGCCACCCGCGAGCCGGGCAGCGGAATGGCGTCGTACCAGTCGCCGCCCACCCGCGCCGTCTCCGCGGCGGGCAGATAGCGGCTGGCCAGGGTCACCCCGGTCGGCTGCGGGAGCTCGTCCGGCAGCATGGTGCGCTGGAGCTCGTCGGCGATGTACGCCTCCCGCCCGTAGAGCACCGCCTTGTCCACGCCGAGCGCCGTATGGGTGGCCAGCTGCGCGGCGATCAGCAGATCGTCCGGCTCGAAGGCGGGCCGGTCCGGGCGGCGCAGGAAGACCGCGGCGCCGATCACCCGGCGGCGGCCCCGCAGCGGCGCCAGGATCGCCCGGTGCCCGCCGGGCACCTCGCGCTCCGGGCCGAGCAGTTCGGGCAGCGCGGCGCTCGCCGCGGGGGAGTCGGCGAAGACCGGCCGCACCCCGCGCAGCACCTCGGCCAGCGGGCCGCCCGCCCGCACCTCGGCGAGCTGCGCCGCCGCGGTGCCCGCCGCGCCCGCCGCCATGCCCGCCGCCATGCCCAGGGACAGGCCGGACGCCTCCGCCGCGGACCGGCCCTGGTATCCGACGTCGGCCGGATGCCCGGCGGCCTCGGGCGCCGCCAGGCCCGCCGACATCTGTGCGGCCTGCAGCGCCTGCGCCGACAGCGGGTCCTCGGGGATCCGGTCGCTGCGCCGCAGCCGCAGCACGAACGGGCCGGTGGGCCGCTCGTCGCCGACCGGCAGCGGATCGCGCAGATAGACGAGGATCGCGTCCGAGTACGCCGGCACGCTGGCCCGGCACAGGCCCAGCACCGTCTCGTCCAGGTCCACCCCGCGTGCGATGCGCCGCGTCGCCGCGCCGACGAACCGCAGCCGGTCGCCGCCGCGGCGCTCCCGCTCGGACCGTTCGCTGAGCGCGTCGTCCTCCGCCGCGGGCTCGGTGACGGCCCGTTCGGCGGCGTCGCCGGGCTGCGGCGGGTGCGGTCGCGGTCTCGGCGGGGCGCCCTCGCGCGCCCGCCGCGCCGGCTGTTCCCCGGCGCCGGCGGGGTCGTCCCCCGACGGTGCGGGGTGCGTCGGATCGGTGGTGCTGTTCACCGCAGGTTTCTCGTGCTCCGTCACGCGTTCGGTTTCCATCCATCCGGGGCTGCGCGTCGGCGCACGCCCTGCGCTGGGTGCTCGCGGTCTATGGGCGTCGTCGGCACTGCAAGAAAAGCTGAATCTCGGGAGGTACGTCCGTGCTCGCAGGAGCGTACGCGCGTGCGTCCTCTCCCACGACATCGAATCCCGCGTCCTGGACGACCCCGCGCAGTTCGTCCCGCAGATAGCCGGATACCCGGATCGAGTTGCCCAGGAACGGGATCGCGAAATCGTTCACGTCCGCCTCCACCATCCCCAGCACCAGCGGGCCCTCGCCGCGCAGTTGCCGGTGCAGGGCGCGCAGCGCGAACGGGATCTCGTCGCGGGGCAGCATCAGCAGCGAGAAGAAGGCGGCGACGCCGTCGAACGGGCCCAGGCCCGAGGACTCCAGCGCTGCCACGTCCAGCTTGTGGCAGTCGCTCTCGGGCACGTTGTCCCGGCACAGCTTCAGCATCGAGGACGACAGATCGATCCCGACGACCGAGTGTCCCGCGTCGGTGAGCTGGCGTGCCGTCGGCAGACCGGTGCCGCAGCCCACGTCCAGCACCCGGGACCCGGGCGGCAACTGGTCCGCCAGCCAGGCACCGCTGTCGAGCTGGCCGTCCTTGTGCGGAAAAGCCTCCTCGTAGCGGTCCCCTATGGCGTCGAACGCCTCGGGCTGCCCGGATCTGTCGATGCTCATCCGGGCGAATCCGTCATATACCCCGAAGTCTTCCCCGGGCATCCCGCCGGCCTCGAAACCCGCAGAGCTGCTCACGGCTGGGCTCCTTCCTGGCTGCCGGTCAAGTCCCCGGGGGGTGAGGGGAGTTGTTGTGCAGCGGTACTGTTTACGGACGTTGATCCTACGTTTGCAGTATGGGGGCGCATCAAGGGGCATCGGGAGCCCGGTACCCGGACGCGTTCCGCGGCGGCCGGTCCCAGTCCTCCGGCAACCCCGGCACCGGCCAGGCAGGATCGGGCCGCCAGTGCTCCCAGCCGTCCGCGAACGGCGAGCCCCAGGACCGCACCGCCTCGACCGCGCGCCGCCCCGCCGCGCGGACCCGCTCGGCCTGCGCCGCGTCCAGCAGCCCGGCGCGCTGCGCCTCGGCGAACTCGTCCTCGTCCCGCCACTCCCAGCGGCCGTCCGGGCTCACCTCCAGGTCCAGGAAGTGGTCCTCGGAGTCCACCCCGCCCGGCCAGCGCAGCAGCGGCTCCTCGAGGTTGACGTAGAAGTTCTTGAACCGCCAGCCGTCCGCCCAGAAGAGCCACACCGACCACGGCTCACCCGGGCGCGCCAGCTTCAGCACACCCGTTCCGAACCAGGGGGTGAAGGCGGCCCTGCGCGGCTTGGTGTAGCGGGTGGCCAGCGGCTCGTGGTGCACGGGCGTGCCGTCGGCCATCTCGGGCCGTACGCACTGCGTGCCGGGTGCCAGCCAGACCGCCAGCAGCTCCGCCGTGTCCCGGACGACGGTGACAGGCCGGCAGATGTGGGGATGCGTGGCGCCGTTGGCGCGGTACCGCCACAGGATCCTGGTGCCTGTGGGCCACCGCTGCCGGTGCGCCGTCTGTTCCGCTGTCATGACGGGATCTTAGATGTGCGGCCCGTCGGACCGCCGTGAGCTGCGCCGCAGCGCGCCGGGCGCTGTCCCGGCCCGGTCCTGTCCGGTCCCCGGGCGGGTGTGCCACGCAGGCGCGCGGCGCACCGGGCCCGGGGCCTCTGCCCGCCCCTCCCGTGGCAGCGCGCCCGGCTCAGGGGTGCGTCATCTCCAGCACGTCCAGCGCGGCGTCCAGTTGCTCCAGCGTCAGCTCGCCGCGCTCCACATGGCCCGCGGCCAGCACCGCCTCGCGGATGGTGCACTCCTCGGCCAGGGCCCGCTTGGCCACGGCCGCCGCGTTCTCGTAGCCGATGTACCTGTTCAGCGGGGTGACGACCGAGGGCGAGGACTCGGCGAACTCCCGCGCACGGCGGGTGTTCGCGGTGATGCCGTCCACCGTGCGGTCGGCCAGCAGCCGGGCGGCGTTGGACAGCAGCCGGATCGACTCCAGCAGGTTCTTGGCCATCACGGGCAGCATCACGTTCAGCTCGAAATTGCCCGCGGCCCCGGCCGCCGCCACCGTCGCGTCGTTCCCGGTGACCTGCGCCGCCACCATCAGCACCGCCTCGGGGACGACCGGGTTGACCTTGCCCGGCATGATCGACGAGCCGGGCTGCAGGTCGGGCAGGGCGATCTCGGCCAGACCGGTGCGCGGTCCCGAGGCCATCCAGCGCAGATCGTTGCAGATCTTGGTCAGCCCCACGGCGACGGTCCGCAGCTGTCCGGAGGTCTCCACCAGCGCGTCCCGCGCGCCCTGCGCCTCGAAGTGGTTCCGCGCCTCGGTCAGCGGCAGCCCGGTGGCCCCGGCCACCTCCTCGATGACGGCGGCCGCGAAGCCCGGCGGAGTGTTGATCCCGGTGCCCACGGCCGTGCCGCCGAGTGGCAGTTCGGCCAGCCGGGGGAGCGCGGCCCGCAGCCGTTCCACGCCGTACCGCAGCTGCGCCGCGTAGCCGCCGAACTCCTGGCCCAGCGTCACCGGGGTGGCGTCCATCAGGTGGGTGCGCCCCGACTTGACCACGTCCGCGAACTCCCCGGCCTTCGCCTCCAGCGAGCCGGCCAGGTGTTCCAGCGCCGGGACCAGGTCGGCGGTCACCGCCGCGGTGGCGGCGATGTGGATCGACGAGGGGAACACGTCGTTCGACGACTGGCTGGCGTTGACATGGTCGTTCGGGTGCACGGAGGCCGCCTGGGAACCCGCGGCGGTCAGCCGCTCGGTCGCCAGGGTCGCCAGCACCTCGTTCATGTTCATGTTCGACGAGGTGCCCGAACCGGTCTGGAAGACGTCGACCGGGAAGTGGTCGTCCCAGCGGCCCTCGGCGACCTCCTCGGCCGCGGCCCGCACCGCCTCGGCCCGCTCCTCGTCCAGCACCCCGAGCCGGGCGTTGACCACGGCGGCCGCCGCCTTGACGCGGGCCAGCGCCTGGATGTGAGCGCGCTCCAGCCGCTGCCCGCTGACGGGGAAGTTCTCCACGGCGCGCTGCGTCTGCGCACGCCACTTGGCGTCCGCGGGGACCCGCACCTCTCCCATCGAGTCGTGCTCGACCCGGTACTCGGCGCTGTCCGTGCTGTCGGTCATCGTGCGCACACCTCCCTGCTCCTCAGCACTCCTCAGCATCTCGCATCCCGGCCGCATTCCTGGCTAGGGTCCGGGCATGACGAGTCGTATCTCGGTGCTGTGCATCGATGCCCTGGAACCCCGGGTCGTGGCGGACTTCTGGTGCCGGGTGCTGGACTGGCGGATCAGGGAGGAGGCCGAGGGCGGCATCACCATCGGGCCGTCGGACCCGGCGGCGCCGGGCATCGACGTCTTCCCCGTCCCGGAGCGCAAGACGCTCAAGAACCGCCTCCACCTGGATCTGCGGGCCGACGGCAGCACCACCGAGGAGGAACTGCGGCGTCTCCTGGAACTGGGCGCCACCCGGGTGGACGTCGGCCAGTCACCGGACGTCACCTGGACGGTGCTCGCCGACCCGGAGGGCAACGAGTTCTGCCTGCTGCGCCGGACCGTCCAGGACCTGTGACGCGCTGACCCCGGGTCCTGCCGGGTGCCGGGCCCGGGGTCCGGCCGGTCGGCCCGGGTGCGGGGCGCGGCCGGGTGCCGCCGCGCCCCGGACGAGGCCTCAGGACCCGGAGCGCACCGGGATGGAGGTGACGAACGGCTGCTCGGGTGCGGGATCGGCGAAGAAGTCGTTCCCCTTGTCGTCGACGACGATGAACGCGGGGAAGTTCTCCACCTCGATCCGCCAGACCGCCTCCATGCCCAGCTCCTCGTACTCCAGGACCTCGACCTTCTTGATGCAGTCCTGGGCGAGCCGGGCGGCCGGACCGCCGATGGAGCCGAGGTAGAAGCCGCCGTGCGCCGCGCACGCGTCGGTGACCTGCTTGCTGCGGTTGCCCTTGGCCAGCATCACCCTCGAGCCGCCCGCGGCCTGGAACTGCTCGACGTAGGCGTCCATCCGTCCGGCCGTGGTGGGGCCGAAGGAACCGGAGGCGTAGCCCTCGGGGGTCTTGGCCGGGCCCGCGTAGTAGACGGGGTGGTCCTTGAGGTACTGCGGCATCTCCTCGCCCGCGTCCAGCCGCTCCTTGATCTTCGCGTGCGCGATGTCGCGGGCGACGACCAGCGTGCCGGTCAGCGACAGCCGGGTGCGGACCGGGTGCTTGGTCAGCTCGGCCAGGATCTCGTCCATGGGACGCGCCAGGTCGATCCGCACCGCGTCGAGGTCGGCGCCCGCGCCCTCGGTCAGCTCGGAGTCCGTCGTCTCCGGCAGGAAGCGCGCCGGGTCGGTCTCCAGCTGCTCCAGGAACACGCCCTCGGGGGTGATCTTCGCCTTGGCCTGGCGGTCGGCCGAGCAGGACACCGCGATGGCGACCGGGCAGGAGGCGCCGTGCCGGGGCAGCCGCACCACGCGCACGTCGTGGCAGAAGTACTTGCCGCCGAACTGCGCGCCGATACCGATCTGCTGCGTGAGCTCGAAGACCTTCTCCTCCAGCTCCTTGTCCCGGAAGCCGTGCCCGGCGGGCGAACCGGCGTCCGGAAGCTCGTCCAGGTAGTGCGCGGAGGCGTACTTGGCGGTCTTGAGCGCGTACTCGGCGCTGGTGCCGCCGACGACGATCGCCAGATGGTACGGCGGGCAGGCGGCCGTGCCCAGCGAACGGATCTTCTCCTCCAGGAACTTCATCATGCTCGCCTCGTTGAGCACGGCCTTCGTCTCCTGGTAGAGGAAGGACTTGTTGGCGCTGCCGCCGCCCTTGGCCATGAACAGGAACTTGTAGGCGTCGCCGTCCGTCGCGTACAGCTCGATCTGGGCCGGGAGGTTGGTGCCGGTGTTCTTCTCCTCCCACATGGTGAGCGGGGCCATCTGCGAGTAGCGCAGGTTGAGCCGGGTGTAGGCGTCGTGGATGCCGCGCGAGAGGGCCTCCTCGTCGCCGCCCGCCGTCAGCACCTGCTGGCCGCGCTTGCCCATCACGATCGCCGTGCCGGTGTCCTGGCACATGGGCAGCACCCCGGCCGCCGCGATGTTGGCGTTCTTGAGCAGGTCCAGCGCGACGAACCGGTCGTTGGCGCTGGCCTCGGGGTCGTCCAGGATGCGGCGGAGCTGCGCGAGGTGCTCGGGGCGCAGGTAGTGCTGGATGTCGTGGACGGCCTCGGCCGCCAGCTCGCGCAGCGCCTCCGGCTCTACTCGGAGGAAGGTCCGCCCGTCCGCTTCGAAAGTGCTCACGCCCTCGCTGGTGATCAGGCGGTACGGCGTGGGGTCCGCGCCGGCGGGGAGCAGATCCGTGTAGGAGAACTCCGGGCTGGCCGGTCGGGAGCTGGCAGACATACGGGGACTCTTCCTCTCACACTTACGGCTCTCGACGATGGGAGCGCGTCTCACAGCGTAGAACCCGGGTGCCAGGAGTCGCTGCGGGGGTAGTCGCGATCTATCGCGTCTGGGTACGCTGCCCCTGTGACTGAAGACTCTTCCCGCACCTCGCTCCAGAAGCAGCAGTCCGCCGAGCGCTCCCCGGAGCCCGCCGCGGCGGCGGCCCCGACGCCGGCCCCCGCTGTGGAGCCCGGCGGGGTGCGCGCCTCGGACGCCGACCGGGACCGGGTCGCGGACATCCTCCGCGAGGCCCTCGCGGAGGGCCGGCTGGACGCGGAGGAGCACGGCGAGCGGATCGAGGCGGTCTACGGGGCCAAGACGGTGGGCGAACTGGAGCCTCTCGTGCGCGATCTCCCCGCGGGCCACTCGGGCGCGTCCGGCGGGGGGCCCGGCGGTGCGGGGACGCACGGGGGCGGCCAGCGGTCCTACGGCACCGCGTTCGCGAACTTCTCGGCCTCCCACACCTCCGTCCCGTCCGCGCCCGGCAACTGCTCCAAGGAGAACCTGGTCGCCGTCTTCAGCGGCGCCGGGCGCAAGGGGCGCTGGCGGGTCCCGCGGAAGATCAACGCCTTCGCCTGCTTCGGCGGGATCGAGATCGACCTCACCGAGGCACTGTTCGAGCACCCGCACGTGCAGATCAACGCCACTGCGATCTTCGGGGGAATCGAGATCAGGGTCCCGGAGAACGTCACCCTGCAGCAGAAGGGCGCCGGGATCTTCGGCGGTTTCGACGTCCGCGTCAACGACTCCGCGGATCCGGACGCGCCGACCGTGCTGGTCGAGGGCGTGGCGATTTTCGGCGGTGTGGACGCCAAGCCGAAGCGCGGCCGCCTCATCCAGAACCTGCGCGACCGGCTGCGCAAGGAGCTCTGAACGAGCGGGGCGCATGGGGCGTCCAGCGTGCGCCGGGGAGCGCACGCTGGGGCGCGTATCAGACGACACGCAATGCATACCGGCACGTACAGCGGGTAGGGCTCGGGCATCGTCTTGCGTACGGCGAGAGTCTGCGAGCCGGTCCCGAGGGGCCCGCGGGGGAGCAGTGGACTGCCGTACGCCGCAAGACGGGTGAAGGGGAAACAAACCTCCGTCGTCGCGTCAGGAGCAGACCGTGCTGCACACGCCGCATCAGTCCCTGCAGGCCGCCGCCACCGTCCCCGCACAGCGAACGCCTGAGCGAGACGACCAAGCGGGCCCCTGGCACGCTGACGCCGTCTGCCGCCGGGACGAGGCGGGTCTCTTCTTCGCCCCCTCCAAAGAGCCCACCGCCGCCCGGCTCTCCCGTGAACAGGCCGCCAAGCGCGTCTGCTCGGGCTGCCCCGTCCTGGTCGAGTGCCGCGAGCACGCCCTGGTGATGCCCGAGCCGTACGGCGTCTGGGGCGGCCTCACCGCCGCGGAGCGCCGCGTCGTCCTCTCCCGCCGCCGCCGCGCCGCGAAGTCCGCCGCGGGGCAGCCGGCGGAGGTCTCCCGCATCGCCTAGCCGCACCGGGCCGGCCCCGACTCCGAGCCCGACCGCGACCCCGACGCCGATCCCGAGCCTCGCCCCGCTGCCCCTCTCCGCCGCTGGAGAGGGGCTCCTTCCGGAGAACTGCCCCTGGGCGGGGCCGCCGGTGCCCGGTGCCGCGACAGGGGCCGGCCGCCGTCCGGTGCCGGGTGGAGAGCCGGCCGCCGTCCGATCGTCCGCGGGTGCGGCTCACCGGGCGCCCGCTCCCGGCTTCCTGCGAGCGGGCGGGGCGCGTCACCCGGTGACCCGCGCTCCCCGCGCCGCGCCCCGTCGGCGCTCCGGGCCCGGGGCAGCCCTCAGCGGGCGCGGTCGAAGTCGACGGCGCTGTAGGCGCGCAGCTTCGAGAGCCGGTGCACGGAGTCGATCTGGCGGATGGTGCCCGACTTCGACCGCATCACCAGCGACTGGGTGTAGGCGCGCTCGCCCCGGTAGTGCACACCCCGCAGCAGGTCGCCGTCGGTGATACCGGTGGCGACGAAGAACACGTTCTCACCGCTGACCAGGTCGTCGGTGAGCAGCACCTGGTCCAGATCGTGGCCCGCGTCGAGAGCGCGCTGCCGCTCCTCGTCGTCCTTGGGCCACAGTTTGCCCTGTATCGTCCCGCCGAGGCACTTGATCGCGCAGGCCGCGATGATGCCCTCCGGGGTGCCGCCGACCCCGAGCAGCAGGTCGACGCCGGTCTCCTCGCGCACCGTCATCACGGCACCCGCCACATCGCCGTCCGAGATGAACTTGATCCGGGCGCCCGCCTCGCGGATCTCCTTGACCAGGCCCTCGTGCCGCGGCCGGTCGAGCACGACGACGGTCACGTCCTCCACGCCGCAGCCCTTGGCCTTGGCGATCCGGCGGATGTTCACCGCGGGCGGTGCGGTGATGTCCACGAACTCCGCCGCCTCGGGCCCGGTGACCAACTTGTCCATGTAGAAGACCGCGCTCGGGTCGAACATCGAGCCCCGCTCGGCCACGGCCAGCACCGAGACCGCGTTGCCCATGCCCTTGGCGGTGAGCGTCGTGCCGTCGACCGGGTCGACGGCCACATCGCACTCGGCGCCGGTGCCGTCGCCGACACGCTCCCCGTTGTAGAGCATCGGGGCCTCGTCCTTCTCGCCCTCGCCGATCACCACCACGCCGTTCATGGAGACCGTGGAGACGAGCGTGCGCATCGCCTTGACGGCCGCACCGTCCGCACCGTTCTTGTCGCCCTTGCCGACCCAGCGCCCCGACGCCATCGCCCCCGCCTCGGTGACCCGCACCAACTCCAGTGCCAGGTTGCGGTCAGGTGCCTCCGGGCTGACTTCGAGCGGGGAGGGCAGGTGGTGGTGTTCGGTCATCGGAACACACCTTTCTGTACGGCGACACTGGACGGCCACTGCGGCGACGTGAGCTGTGCCGATTCGGCGAGGGTGGGCAGGATTTTACCCGTACGCCACAGACTGAGCAGGGGCGCCCACGGATGAGCGGCCGGGGCGGGGTGTGCTCGCGGCCACCGGCCGGGCACGGCACCCGCTGCGCGCCCCCTCGCGTGGGCCGCCGACCGGCATAAGGGACGATGGGGGCGTGGCAGCAGACAAGAAACGTGGCGCCCAGGCCGTGCGCGACATGGTCATCTCACTGGTAGTGATCATTCTCGCCGCCGGGGTCGTCTACCTGTTCGTCCCGCACGACGACAAGAAGGACCCGGTCAAGCCCGTCGGCTACCGGGTCGAGTTGGCGTCCGCACGGCGCGCGGCGCCGTACCCGGTCGCCGCACCGCACGGACTGTCCGACCGGTGGCGCGCCACCTCCGTCCGCTACAAGGCGGACAGCCCGCTGGGATCGGCCTGGCACCTGGGCTTCATGACGCCGGACAACGAGTACGCCGCCGTCGAGCAGAGCGACGAGGAGCGGCCCGCGCGGTTCGTCGACGACGTCACCCAGGGCGCGGAGAAGACGGCGAAGAAGCAGCGCGTCGCGGGCGCGGAGTGGACCCGCTACCGCGGCCCCAAATACGACGCGCTGGTGCGCACCGCCGAGGACGGCAAGTCGGTGACGGTGGTCACGGGTACGGCGGACTTCCAGCAGCTGGGCGAGCTGGCCGGAGCGCTCCGCGCCGAGTCGCACGAACCCGCCGACAGCCCGTCCGCGTCGTCCTCCGCCGAGCAGGCTGGATAGCACCCGGCGCGGTGCGCCCGGGGGCGGGCGGACGCCGTCCGGCCCGGCGGACCGCCGAGGGGCGGACGACGGACCGCCGGCGTCGCCCCGGCGGAAAGGGAAGCCCCCCGCGCGAGGGGGGGTACGCGCGGGGGGCGGTTCAGAGGACGCCGACCGCGAAACGGGATCAGCGCCGGACGCGGTGCCGCGCAGGGCGGCGCCGCACGGGACGGTGGCTCAGAGAGCGGTCACCACGTCGTCGTAGGAGAGCCGGGGCGAGCGCGGGGCGAACGCGTCGGGGCCCGGCTTACCGATGTTGGCGACCAGCAGGACGCGCTGCCGGCCGTCGCCGAAGAACTCCTTGTCGACGCCCTCGTGGTCGAAGCCGGTCATCGGACCGACCGCGAGTCCCGCGGACCGCACGCCGAGGATGAAGTATCCGGCCTGGAGCGCGGCATTGAGGGCACCCGCGCTCTCCCGTGCGCTCTCCTCGGCGAACACCGCGTCCTTGATGTGCGGGGCGTGCGGGAAGAGCTCGGGCAGCCGCTCGTGGAAGTCCAGGTCGTAGGAGAGGACCACGGTCAGCGGCGCCTTGCGGGTCTTGGGCACATTGCCCTCGGCCATGTGCGCCAGCAGCCGCTCGCGGGACTCGGAGGAGCGCAGCAGGGTGAGGCGCAGCGGCGACTGGTTGAAGGCCGTGGGGCCGTACTTCACCAGGTCGTAGATCGCCTGGACCTGCTCCTCGGTGACCGGTTCGTCCGTGAAGGTGTTGGCGGTGCGGGCCTCACGGAAGAGGAGGTCCTGGGCTGCGGGGTCGAGGGCGAGTGCCATGGGGTGGTGCCTTGCCTTTGCGTACGACGTTCGGGGTGCAGAGACAAGTGTAACCAACACTAGTTAAAGCTTGAACAATACTGCCGGTGGGCTGCCGCCGGTGGGCTTCTGCTGGTGGGCTGCCGCCGGTGGGCCGTCGGTGGGTGCGGGGCCGCCTCGGGCGCCGGTCGGGCCCCGGCCCTCGGCGCCGGTTCTGCTTCCGGGAAGTGCCCCTGCCGAGCACTCTGTGGCCCTTTTCACCGCCCGGGGCTCACCGCCCGGGGCTCACCGCCCGGGGCTCACCGCCCGGGGCTCACCGCCCGGGGCTCACCCGCCCGGGGCTCACCGCCCGGGGCTCACCGCCCGGGGCTCACCGCCCGTCCTCCTCCGCGTCCCCGTCCTCTTCCTCTTCTTCCTCTTCCTCTTCCTCTTCCAGCACCGCGTCCAGCCGGGCCCGGGCCCCTTCCAGCCAGGCGCGGCAGATCCCCGCCAGCTCCTCGCCGCGCTCCCACAGCGCCAGCGACTCCTCCAGCGTCGAGCCGCCGGACTCCAGCCGCTGCACGACCTCGACCAGCTCGGCCCGCGCCTGCTCGTAGCTGAGCGCGTCGGCCGAGGCCAGCTCGGCCTGGGACGCGCCTGCCGCACCGTCCGCCGCGGCACCCGCCGGGCCGCTCGCTGCGGCCTGACCTTCCGTATCCGTCGTCATACGGCCAGCCTATGCGTGCGGTCCGACAGCGACACCGAACTCCCCGCCGGCCACCCGGGCCCGCAGCCGGTCGCCCTCCGCGACCTCCGCGGCGTCCCGGACCACGGCGCCGTCCTCCCGTTGCAGCACTGCGTAGCCCCGCTCCAGCGTGGCGGCCGGGGAGAGCGCGACGACGCGGGCGAGGGTGTGCTCCAGGGCGTCCTCGGCGCGGGCCAGCCGGTGGTCGAGCACGCGCCGGGAGCGGTCCAGCAACGCCGAGATCCCCTCCTCGCGGTCCACCACCATGGCGTGCGGATCGGCCATGGCGGGGCGGCTCATCACCTCCGCGAGGCCGCGCTCCTCGCGCTCCAGCAGCCCGTTGATCACCCGCCAGGCGCGCTCCCGCAGGGCCCGCACCCGCTCGTGCTCCTCGCCGACATCCGGCACGGTGTCCTTCGCCGCGTGCGTGGGCGTGCGCGAGCGCAGGTCGGCGACCAGGTCCAGCAGCGGTGCGTCCGCCTCGTGCCCGATCGCCGACACCACCGGAGTCCGCACCGCCGCGACGGCACGCACCAGCCGCTCGTCCGAGAACGGCAGCAGATCCTCCATGCCGCCGCCGCCCCGCGTCACGATGATCACGTCCACGTCCGCCCGGGCGTCCAACTCGTGCAGCGCCTCGATGATCTGCGGAACCGCGTAGACCCCCTGGACCGCCGTGTTCCGCACCTCGAAGCGCACGGCCGGCCAGCGCTCCCGCGCAGTGTGCAGCACGTCCCGCTCGGCGTCCGAGGCCCGGCCCGTGATCAGCCCTATCCGCTGCGGCAGGAACGGCAGCGGCCGCTTGCGCTCCGCCGCGAACAGCCCCTCGGCCGCCAGCGTCTTCCGCAGCCGCTCCAGCCGCGCCAGCAACTCGCCCATCCCCACCGGGCGGATCTCGGCGGCGCGCAGCGAGAGACGGCCCGTCTTCTCGTACCACTCCGGCTTCGCGTGCACGACGACCCGGGCGCCCTCGCCGATGACGTCCTTGACCTGCTCGTACACCTGACGGAAGCAGGTGACGCTGAGTGACACCTCGCGGGAGGGGTCGCGGAGCGTCAGGAAGACGATGCCGGCGCCCGGCCGCGGCGAGAGCTGGACGATCTGCCCCTCCACCCAGACCGCGCCCAGCCGGTCGATCCAGCCACGGATCAGCCGCGAGACCTCGCTGACGGGGATCGGGGATTCGGCGGACGTGGTGAGAGCCATGCGAGAAGGCTAGGCCCTGCCACCGACAGCCCGGCCCCCTTCTCCCAGCCGCTCCGCGCTTCCGCCTGTCCGCCCGCCTGTCCGTCCGACCGTCCGACCGTCCGACCGTCCGACCGTCCGACCGACTCCGTCCTGCCCCGCTCCGGGAGGGGCAGTCGGCTTCAGTCGGCGGTGGCGTCCCGGTCGGCTGCGGCCTCCCGCCGGTCCCGCCGCCGCAGCACCACCAGGGCCAGCAGGGCGAGCGCCAGCCACACCAGGCCCACCCAGTGCGCCTCTCGGTTGGCGGTGACGACCACCGCGACGATGATCCCGAGCCCGACCAGCGGCACCACCCAGTTCCACAGCAGGTGCGCCCGCCCCGCCGCGCCGCCGGGTGCGCCGCCCTCCGGCGCCGGACCCCCGGGGGACGAGCCGCCCGGCGCCGCGGCCCGGCCCGCCGGGCGCCGCCCCTCCCGCCGGCCGAGCCCGTAGTAGCCCATGACCGACAGGTGCAGCATGCCGAAACCGAAGAGGGCGCCGATGTCCACGACGGAGACGAGGCGGTCCAGACCGTCGGCGGCCCGCGCGGCCCACACCGCCGCGCACAGCGTCAGCACCGCGCTCAGCAGCAGCGCCCGCCCCGGAACCCCGGTGCGGTTGCCGACCTCGGCCAGCACCCGCGGCAGCCGCCGGTCCCGCGCCATCGCGTACAGCAGCCGCGCGGCCGCCGCCTGCCCGGCCAGTGCCGCGAACGCCGCACCGATCGCCTTGCTCACCGCCACCGTCGTCTCCAGCCAGCCGCCCACCGCCGCCTTCGTCGCGGTGTAGAAGGCAGCACCCTGGGAGGCCGGATCGTCGGCGAGCCGCTGCGAGGAGTCCTGCGACAGCAGCGCGGCCAGATAGGTCTGGACGATGAAAAGCACACCGGTCACCAGCAGGCACCACACCAGGGCACGGGCCACCGGGGTGCCGCGGTCGCCCTTGCCGGCCCGCGCCTCCTCGGCGAAGTTCGCGATGGCGTCGAAGCCGAGGAAGGAGAGCACCGCCACGGACACCGCGCTCAGCAGCGCCGTCAGCGAGAAGGCGCGGTCCCCGGTGACCGGGGAGAGCCAGCCCCGCGCGGGGCCGTCCTGCACCAGTACCACCAGCGCTGCCGCCACGAACACCAGCAGCACCAGGATCTCCATGGCCAGCACCAGGAATCCGACCACTGCCGCCCGGCGCACCCCCGAGAGATTGAGCGCTGTCGTCACCACCACCGCGAGGGCCGTCCAGATCCACTGGTCCACCTCGGGCACCAGCTGCGCCATGGCGATGCCGGAGAACAGGTAGGCGACGGCCGGGATGAGCAGATAGTCCAGCATCATCATCCAGCCGGCCACGAAGCCGGCGCCGGACCCGAGGCCCGCCCGCGCGTACGCGTAGACGGAACCCGCCTGCGGCACCGTATGGATCATCCGGGCGTACGAGAAGGCCGTGAACGACATCGCCACCGTCGCGACCACGTACACCAGCGGCACCACACCGTGGCTGCGCGCGTCCAGCGCACCGTAGATGCCCACCGGCGCCATCGGCGCGATGAACAGCAGACCGTAGACGATCAGATCGCGCAGCGTCAGACTGCGCCGCAGCGCCCCGTCCGGGCTGTCCCCGAGGATGTCGGCCGTGCGCGAGCGGGCTCCAGGCATGGGCCCAGCTTGCCGCAGAACGCTCCCGTCGGCAGCGGACAAACGCGCCCCGGCCGCGTCGCGCCCCCCGTCGTCCATCCGCACCCCCGCGCCCCCGCGCCCCCGCGCCCTCGCACCCCCGCACCCCCGGCGCACACCGGCGCCGCCTCGGACACTCCCACGCCCGCCGGGTGCCTCCGCCGCCCGCGCCACCGCGGGCGGCCCCCGGAACGACGCGCGCACGGCCTTTACGATGGAGCCATGACTGGTACGCCCGCCCGCAGGCCCGACGACGCACCGGAAACCACCGCACCGCAATCCGCCGCTCCGGGCCGCCGCCGCGTCCTGCTGGCCGCGCCCCGCGGCTACTGCGCGGGCGTGGACCGCGCGGTGATCGCCGTGGAGAAGGCGCTGGAGCAGTACGGCGCTCCGATCTACGTGCGGCACGAGATCGTGCACAACAAGTACGTGGTCCAGACCCTGGAGAAGAAGGGCGCCGTGTTCGTCGAGGAGACGGACGAGGTGCCCGAGGGCGAGATCGTCATCTTCTCCGCGCACGGTGTCGCGCCCACCGTCCACGAGGAGGCCGAACGCGGCAAGCTGGCCACTATCGACGCCACCTGCCCCCTGGTCACCAAGGTGCACAAGGAGGCCGTGCGGTACGCCAAGGAGGACTACGACATCCTCCTGATCGGACACGAGGGCCACGAAGAGGTCATCGGCACCAGCGGCGAGGCGCCGGACCACATCACGCTCGTCGACGGCCCGGAGGACGTGGGGAACGTCGAGGTCCGCGACCCGGAGAAGGTGGTGTGGCTCTCCCAGACCACCCTTTCGGTGGACGAGACCATGGAGACGGTCGATGCGCTCCAGGGCCGCTACCCGAATCTCCTCTCGCCGCCCAGCGACGACATCTGCTACGCCACCCAGAACCGCCAGACCGCGATCAAGCAGGTCGCCGCGGAGGCCGACCTGGTCCTCGTGGTCGGCTCCAAGAACTCCTCCAACTCGGTACGCCTGGTGGAGACGGCCCTGACGCACGGCGCCAAGGACGGCCACCTGGTCGACAACGCGGAAGAACTCGACGAAGCGTGGCTGGAAGGCGTCGAGACGATCGGCCTCTCCTCCGGCGCCTCGGTCCCCGAGGTCCTGGTGGACGGCGTCCTGGAGTGGCTGGCGCAGCGCGGCTGGGACGAAGTCGAGATCGTCAAGCCCGTGGACGAGCACATGCAGTTCTCGCTCCCCAAGGAACTCCGCCGCGACCTGCGCTCCGAGGCCGCGGACCGCGCCCGGGCCTGACACCTGCCGCCGCCCGCGAGCCCGGCCGGACCCTCGGGCCGACCGGAAGCGGGCCGAGGCGGGGCCGAGCCGACGCAGACCCGGCCCGGATCCGCCCGGCCCGGACCCGGCCCGCGGGCCGACCGGGCCGGGAGACGGGCGGTGCGCCGTACCGCCGCGTCGGCCGAGACGGCACAGACAGGCCCCACCGGGGAGTCATCGCCGGCGCAGTACGGCCCCGGCCCCCGCCCACTCACCGACCGGCGGGCCCTCACCCCGCCGTGGCACGCCGCCGGGTGCGGCGCTGCTCCAGCGCGAGAGCCGTCCTCCGGACGAGCGCGATCAGTGCCGCCGCCAGGGTGCCCGCGTACAGCCACCCCGCATGCACGGCCAGCCCGGTGAAGACGTTCTGGAGCACTCCCGTCACGCCGTCCCCGGCGCCCCCGGCGAAGAAGAGCCCCGCGGTGTAGGCGAGCGGCACCGCGACCGGAGCGGTGAACAGCTCCGTCGGCCGCACCCACACGGCGGCGGCCATCGAGACGAGGACGAACCCGATGCCGTAGAAGGCGGGCGCCCCGCCGGGCAGCAGGGCCACCAGGCCCCCGATCAGCACCATCAGCAGCGTGGCGAAGACCCCGACGCCGAGCCCGGTCAGGCGCGGCGCCGAGGGGGCCGCACCACGCCGGGCCGCCCCGCTGCGAGCCGCCCGCTGCCGCCCGCCCGCCTGCTTGCCCGCACCCCGCCGGGATGTGCCTCTCGGCGGGGCGGAGGGCCGTGCCTGCGCCCGCTTCCGGCGGCCCGGAGACGCGGGTGCGGGGGCGGGCGCCGCCGGATGCGGAAGCCGCGGGCTCTGCCGGGTGGCGGCACCGCCGCCTTCGGCACGGCTGCCCGGGGGAGGGGCCCCGTACGGATCGTGCTGGGTCGTGCGCGCGCTGCGTTGCTCCACCGGGCCACGGTAGGCGGTCCGGCCCCGCGGTGGCCGTCATGAACACGCGGATTCCGCCAAAGGCGCCGGTCCGGCACACCATGACCACCCGGTCCGCCGGAAGCGACCACAGGTGCCGACGTACGCGCTGTTCGGGGCGCCGTCCGGCGGGTCCTGCGGCCCGGCAGCCTGATGGCCGTACCGGCGCCGGATCGCCCACCCCGCGCGGGGCGCGGCCCCGCGGTCCGGTCGGTCGGCGCCGGACAGCACCCCAGCCGCCTCCGGGCCACACCAGAACCCCTCGGCCGCTCCCCGCACCGGCCCGGCCCCGATCCCGCCCGGGTTCCGCTCCGGTCCCGTACGGCCGCCACCGGGAAAGCGCGGTCCGGGGCGCCCGTAGACTGGGTGGTCGGCCTCCGGGCCGCCTGTCCGCCAAGAGACCCCTCTATGGAGAACCCCCGCCAGGGGCAACGGGAAGTAGTCGCCACGTGTCGCTCACGATCGGAATCGTCGGCCTGCCGAACGTCGGCAAGTCGACCCTTTTCAACGCTCTGACCAAGAACGAGGTGCTGGCGGCCAACTACCCGTTCGCCACCATCGAGCCGAACGTCGGCGTCGTGGGCGTCCCCGATCCCCGGCTCGGCAAGCTCGCGGAGATCTTCAACTCCCAGCGCGTCCTGCCCGCCACCGTCGACTTCGTCGACATCGCGGGCATCGTGCGGGGCGCGAGCGAGGGGGAGGGGCTGGGGAACAAGTTCCTCGCCAACATCCGTGAGTCCGACGCGATCTGCCAGGTCATCCGCGCATTCAAGGACGACAACGTCGTCCACGTCGACGGCAAGATCTCGCCCAAGAACGACATCGAGACGATCAACACCGAGCTGATCCTGGCCGACCTCCAGACGATCGAGAAGGTGCTGCCCCGCCTGGAGAAGGAAGCGCGGGTCAAGAAGGACAAGCAGCCGCAGGTCAAGGCCGTCCAGGAGGCGCAGGCCATCCTGGAGGAGGGCCGCACCCTCTTCTCCGCGGGCATCGCCCAGGGCACCGAGCGCGCCGAGCAGCTGCACGAGCTGCACCTGCTCACCACCAAGCCGTTCATCTACGTCTTCAACGTCGACGAGGACGAACTGACCGACGAGTCCTTCAAGGACGAGCAGCGCGCCCTCATCGCCCCCGCCGAGGCCGTCTTCCTGAACGCCAAGCTGGAGGCCGACCTCGCCGAGCTGGACGAGGAGGAGGCGCTGGAGCTGCTCCAGACCGTCGGCCAGGAAGAGCCCGGCCTCGCCACCCTCGCCCACGTCGGCTTCCGCACCCTCGGCCTGCAGACCTACCTCACGGCCGGCCCGAAGGAAGCCCGTGCCTGGACCATCAAGCAGAACGCCACCGCCCCCGAGGCCGCCGGCGTGATCCACACCGACTTCCAGAAGGGCTTCATCAAGGCCGAGGTCATCTCCTACGAGGACCTCCTGGAGACCGGCTCCGTCGCCGAAGCCCGCTCCGCCGGCAAGGCCCGCATGGAGGGCAAGGACTACATCATGCGCGACGGCGACGTGGTGGAGTTCCGTTTCAATGTATAGCGGGTGACATATCACCACGTCGCTGATCTGGCAAACATGCAGGTCAGGTAGGGTCCGGCTCTTCGGGGTCGGGCCCTTTGTTTTTTCCCGTGCTGGGATGGTGCTGGGATAGCTGACCCCTCGTCACCTGTCATCACCCCTGGTCATCCGTACCGTGCTGGGATCGTGCTGGGATGGGATGAGGAGCCCGTGCTGGGTTTCGGGCGGTGATCTGACCGGTGCGCGGGGAGGGGGGCGGGTTTCGTCCACACGTCTTCTTCACGAGTCTGGGGCGCCGTGCGGAGGCCGTGGCACTTTTCCTACTCGTTTGACACACTCGGGGTATGGCTGAGACGACGTACAGCATCGGGGAAGGTCCGGCGACGCGGGTGAGCCTGTCGCTGCCGGAGGGGACCGCGGAGGCGATCCGGGCGCGGGTGGGCAAGCGGGAGTTCTCCGCGTTCATCGCCGAGGCGGTCGAGCGCGAGCTGCGCGGGCAGGTCCTGGACGAGTACCTGGCGGACTACGAGAGCCGCAAGGGGCCGGTCTCCGAGCCGGCTCGTCAGCGGGCGCGGCAGGTCTTCGACGAGGTGTTCGCCGAGGAGGCCGAGTGGCCCGCCGCAGGCTGAGTCACGAGGGGACGCTGGTCCTCGACAGCGAGGGACTGTCGAAGCTGCTCGCGGACGACGAGCAGGTGGTGGCTCTGATCGCCGAGGCGCGCTCGCGCGGCATGGAGGTCGTGATCAGTGCGCTCACCCTCATCGAGGCCGTCCACGCCCGTACGAACAAGTCCCGTCTGAACTGGGTGCTTTCTGGGCTGCGGGTCGTCCCGGTCGGAGACGAGGAGGCGAGGGCTGCCTCGAAGTTGCTGATGAATGCCGGGTTGCACGGACACAAGTACGCGATCGATGCGGCGGTCGCCGAGGCGGCGCTGCGACAGCACCGCCCCGTGGTCATGCTGACTTCCGATGTCGACGACATGGCCAAGCTGTGCGGCGAGCGGGTCCGGCTCGTGGCGGTGTGAGCTCCCCTGGTCCGCTTTCTGCCTTTCGGCGGTTGGTCAGCGAGTGGCGGTGGAGCTCCAAGTATTCGGCGGATCACCGGTTTCGGTAACCGGCGATCCGCCGCTATGTTGCCGCTCTTCCGCCTCTTGGCGAGTTCATTGGGCTGCGGGCGGAGCCCAAGGCTCAGTAGGAGCGGGGCCCGTAGGGGCTCCAGTGGCCAAGGAAGGGCTTGAGGTCGTCGCCGCTGGGCTTCGGTGGTGTGGGCAGTTTCGGTGCTGAGACCGATTCGGTGAGGTGTTGGAGGTGCGCGTCCGCGAACGCGAGCCACGCCTCGATCTCGTTCCGTTCCTGCCCGGGCGGCAATGATGTGGCGTGGTCGCGTACTGCTGTGACGTATTCGGTCAGGTGGTTGACCTGGTGCCAGGCGTCTGCCTGTTCTCCGAGATGTTTGACGCGAAAGGCGTGGGCGTAGGCCGCGCGGGCTTCCTGCATGGCGGCTTCCCAGCGCTTTTGCTGTACCTCTCTGGCTTGCTGGTCTGCAAGGCGTTTGCGTTCCGCGGCTTCGCCGCGCAGGCCGACCTCTTGTGCGATCTCGGCGAGTTGGTCTTCCAGCGGCCGGTCGGGGAGGTCGGCCCATTCGCTGGCGCGATGCGGGCTGCCGCCGCGGAGGACGAAACGCAGGCGGCTGGAGGGGGTGTAGTCGAAGCGGGCGATGCGCATCCACGAGTACTTCTTGGCCTCGGCGAGTTCCTTGTCGGTGGGGATGTGTTCGCTGCGGTCCTGTTCTTGAAGGACGAGGAATCCGACGCTTTCGCCTTGGGCGGTGATGGTGAAGTGCGGTGGTGCCTTGCGGCGCCGATGGGGCGGGGGCGCGCCTTGTGTGGTTCCGAGTGCTGCCTTGTGGCCTTGTGCTTCGGTGGCGGTGATGAGGGTGTGGATGATGCGCAGGGCTCGGCCCTGGAGGGGTTTGGTCAGGCCCATGGGCTGCGGCTGCTTTTGGAGGGCGGCCACGACAGTGTGGGGTTTGGTGAGTCTGGCCGGCACAGGGAGCGGGGTGAGTTCGGCGAGGCGCCAGGCGGGGATGTCGACGAGCTTGATTTCGTAGCCGCTGTGGGTCGGGTATCCGCGGAGTTCCTGGGTGCGGGGGATCTTGCCGGACTTTCGGGCGGCGCTGACGCGTGACGCCCAGTTCACCGCGTGCGGCCCGGATTCGACGGGCTTGATGAGACAGCCGTCGTTCGCGGCGAGTTCTTCGAGTAGCTGGTCCGCGTAAGTCGTACGGGCCTTTGGTGCGGCTCTGGGGCGCGGCGGTGCCGACTTTCGGGCGGGCCGTTCCGGCGGCCGGGTGCTCTGTTCCACGGGGCGGATGCCGCGTTCGGTGAGATGCTGCTGCCCCTTCTCGGTGAGGTGGGCGCTCCATTCCCGCGGCGTTTGGTGATTTTGACGAGCCCTCGGTTCTGCAGGGCCTGTCCGCTGGTCTTGTACGTGCTGTCCGGCCAGACACCCCTGGCCCACCCAGTCGAGCACGGCTCGCTGCCGCTCGTTGAGGGACTGGTCCATGTAGCCTCCCGACGTTCCCTGGGTGCGCTGCCCCGGAGGCAATGCCCACCGCTTCCAGGGGAATTCCGGACGGCCTGAGAGAGCCTTCGATCGGATGAGACCTGCTGTATGGCGCGTTTACAGCGAGAAGAGCTCTTCCTGGTAGTGCTCGACCGCGCCGCGCCGCGGATAGAAGAGGCCGAGCAGCATGAACGTCCTGGGCCGCTTGGCCAGGTTGCCGATGAAGCAGTGGACGATGTGGTCCGGTGTGAACATCCGGTGAACCAGCGCTCCCGCAGCTGTTCCTCCACTCCCTGTTGCCCGTACTGGCGCAGGTATTTGCGGTAGGACTCGGCGGCCTCCCATTCCCGGAGGGCCATGTCGTGACCGGTGCAGTCGGAGTCGTCGCAGCAGAAGCGGTAGCGAAACTCCAACGGCACCCACTCCAGTTGGCGCAGGTCCTGGTCGAGGAGATCCATCTGATCGGTCAGGGCTGCCTTGGAGACAGGCCAGGTCTCGGGGGGGGGCTCGAGGCCGTACTCGACGGTGTGCGCCGCTGGTCGGAAGGTGCCGACGTGCCGTGCTTCTCCTGGTCTCGTTCGATGGCGCAGAGCGATGGGGCGATCAGCGGGCGGAGGATCGAATGGTGTTCGCGCCAGCCGTCGCTGCTGCCGATCCTGGCGATGACCTTGAGGGTGCCTGGGTTCGGGCGCAGGCTCTCGGGCCGACGGTCCTGTTCGTGTGCGCTCCCCCGCTCCTGTCATCCCTCACCCCCCGGTCGGCTGCGTCTGGATCAGACAGGTCATCGAGGGCGACGCCGAGTGCGGTAGCGAGTGCACCAACGGTGAAGAAACCTGGCCGAATTGGTCCCCGCCCTCCAGTTGCTTCAGGGGGGCGAGCTGAATGTCCGCCTCCTTCGCAAGGCGTTCTGGAGTCCAGGCGCGTTGCTCACGTAGCGCCTTGACGCGGGCAGCGGGTGCTGGCTGCGTAGATCAACGAGTCGGGAAGAGCAGTCGACCGAGTTCTTCGCGGAGCCGCTCTTTGAGTTCAGTGGGACGGCTGGTGTGTTCATGGGTGATCCGGATGGTGTGGACGCCGCAGCGCGTCCAGTGTCGGTCGCGATCCTCGTCGTC
>NZ_ALAP01000023.1 GCF_000280905.1 Streptomyces sp. AA1529
ATGTGCAACCAGAAGGGCGGCGTCGGCAAGACGACCTCGACCATCAACCTGGGTGCGGCGCTCGCGGAGTACGGACGACGCGTGCTGCTGGTCGACTTCGACCCGCAGGGTGCTCTCTCGGTCGGTCTCGGCGTCAATCCGATGGAACTGGACCTGACGGTCTACAACCTCCTGATGGAGCGCGGCCTGGCCCCCGACGAGGTGCTGCTGAAGACCGCGGTGGCCGGGATGGACCTGCTGCCCAGCAACATCGACCTGTCGGCGGCCGAGGTGCAGCTCGTCAGCGAGGTGGCCCGCGAGTCGACGCTGCAGCGCGCGCTGGGCCCGCTGCTCAACGACTACGACTTCATCGTCATCGACTGCCAGCCCTCGCTCGGCCTGCTCACGGTCAACGCGCTCACCGCGGCGCACAAGGTGATCGTCCCGCTGGAGTGCGAGTTCTTCGCACTGCGCGGAGTCGCCCTGCTGACCGAGACGATCGAGAAGGTCCAGGAGCGGCTCAACCCGGAACTGGAGCTGGACGGCATCCTGGCCACGATGTACGACTCGCGGACCGTGCACAGCCGCGAGGTGCTCGCCCGGGTGGTCGAGGCGTTCGACGACAACGTCTACCACACCGTCATCGGGCGCACCGTCCGCTTCCCCGAGACCACCGTCGCGGGTGAGCCGATCACGACGTACGCCTCCAACTCCGTCGGCGCCGCCGCATATCGCCAGCTCGCCAGGGAGGTGCTCGCCCGGTGCCACGCCGAGTGAGTCTCCCGGCAGCCGACGAATTGTTCCGTACGACAGGCGGCGCCGCCGTACAGCCGTCCGCGCCGCAGGAGGAGCGGTCCGCGCAGGTCGGCCAGGCGAACGGGGAGACCCCGGCGCAGCCTTCGGCGGGCCCGGCCGCGGCCGGCCCCGTCGCTCCCAGGGTGCCCGCTCCCGCCTCCGAGCCGGTTCCGGAGACCGGCGGTGCCCAGCGCTCCGCGGCCGACGAGTCCGGCGGCGAGCCCGGCGGTGCACGGCGCACCCCGCGCGGTGCGCGCGGCACGGCCACGGCCGACGACCAGCGGAGCGCACCGCCCCAACAGGCGGGCCCGGCGCCCGGCGAGCGCACCGGGCGCCGCGGTGGTGCCGCCAAGGGACGTCAGCCGTCCGGTGCTTCGGGAACGGCCTCCCCGACGGCCTCCGCCGCACCGGCGACCTCCCGCCGCAGCCGGGCCGCCCGCCGCCCCAGCGGGCGCGAGCGGCACGACGAGAAGATCACCGTCTATGTCTCGGCCGAGGAACTGATGGACCTCGAACACGCCCGGCTGGTGCTGCGCGGCGAACACGGACTCGCCGTCGACCGGGGGCGGATCGTGCGCGAGGCCGTGGCCGTCGTACTGGCCGACCTCGAATCCCGCGGAGACGCGAGCATTCTCGTACGGCGGTTGCGCGGGCGCTGACCTGCTTGCCAGTACGCTGCCTGCGATGCCCACTCCTGACGACGCACTCCGCAGCCGGGGCTCCCGCCGACCGCTGGGGCGGGGGCCCGGGACGGCGTACGAGGCGGAGCCCGCCGCCGTCGGGAGTCCCGATGAGCCCGCGGCGCCCGTACCGGCACCCGTGGCGCACAGCGCGCCGCCCGCTCCGGTACCGGCGGAACATGCCGCACCTGCACCGGAGCCCGGCGAACCGTCCGGCGACCCGGAAGAAGCCGCCGGACCGGCCGCCGGAGAAGCGCGCCCCGAAGGCCCCGCCGGGCCGGCCGCAGCCGCCGAGGGCGAGCAGGAGGCCGACGACGGGCGGTTCAGGGTCGTCCTCGACAACTTCGAGGGCCCCTTCGACCTGTTGCTCCAGCTCATCTCCAAACACAAGCTGGACGTCACCGAAGTCGCCCTCTCCCGGGTCACCGACGAGTTCATGGCCCACATCCACGCCATGGGCCCCGAGTGGGACCTCGACCAGACCACCGAGTTCCTCGTCGTCGCGGCCACGCTGCTCGACCTGAAGGCCGCCCGGCTGCTCCCGCAGGCCGAGGTGGAGGACGAGGCGGACCTGGCGCTGCTGGAGGCCCGGGACCTGCTCTTCGCACGGCTGCTCCAGTACCGCGCCTACAAGGAGATCGCGAACATCTTCGCGGCCCGGCTGGACGCGGAGGCCCGGCGCCACCCGCGCACCGTCGGGCTGGAGCCGCACCACGCCGAGCTGCTGCCCGAGGTGGCCCTCAGCGTCGGCCCGGAGGGATTCGCCAGGCTGGCCGTCAAGGCGATGCGGCCCAAGCCCAAGCCGCAGGTGTACGTCGAGCACATCCACGCGCCGCTGGTCAGCGTCCGGGAGCAGGCCGAGGTGGTCGTGGCGCGGTTGCGGGAGCGGGGCGAGGCCAGCTTCCAGGAGCTGACCCGGGACGCCCCCGACACCCTCACCGTCGTCGCCCGCTTCCTCGCGCTGCTGGAGCTGTACCGGGAGCGGGCCGTCGCACTGGACCAGGACGAGGCGCTGGGCGCGCTCCTCGTCAGATGGAGCGGCACCGCGGACGCCGGGGACGGGACACCGCTGGTGACCGACGAGTTCGACCAGGAGCCAGGAGAGCGCAAGGATGACTGAAGCGGTCGGCGACCGGGCCGGAACCGGCGGGACCCCCGGAGCGGCGGAGGGCGAGGCTCCGGAGCGGGCGGCCGAAGGTCCGGAGGAGAGCCGCGCGGAGACCTACGAGGTGCAGGAGGCCGAGGAGGAGCGCGGCGCGGAGGCGGAGCCCGCCGGGAGCGACGGTGTCGCGGAGCTGGCTCTGAAGCCCGCGCTGGAGGCGGTGCTGATGGTCGTCGACGAGCCCGCCACCCCCGAGCACCTGGCCAAGGTCCTGGAGCGGCGCCCGCGCGAGGTGTCGGACGCGCTGCGCGAGCTGGCCGACGCGTACACCGTCGAGGGCCGCGGCTTCGAGCTGCGGCTGGTCGCGGGCGGTTGGCGGTTCTACACCCGCAGCGACTACGCGGACGCGGTGGAGCGCTTCGTGCTGGACGGTCAGCAGGCCCGGCTGACCCAGGCGGCGCTGGAGACCCTCGCCGTCGTCGCCTACCGGCAGCCGGTCAGCCGCTCGAGGGTCTCCGCCGTCCGCGGTGTGAACTGCGACGGCGTGATGCGCACCCTGCTCCAGCGCGGTCTGCTGGAGGAGGCGGGCACGGAACCCGAGACAGGTGCGATCCTTTACAGGACGACGCATTACTTCCTGGAGCGGATGGGCCTGCGCGGCCTGGACGAGCTTCCGGAGCTGGCGCCCTTCCTCCCGGAAGCGGAGGCCGTCGAGGGGGAGACCCAGGAAGGTATGCCGTCGTTCGACGTAGACGATCCTTCCCCCGACTCCCAGACGGAACATTGATGCGAAGCAGCGGCAGGAACACCGGCGGAAACCGAGGCGGCAACCAGGGCGGCGCGAGCCGCTCCGGCCAGGAAGGCCGCGGGCAGGGCGCCCGGCGCGGGCAGGGCGCCTCCGGCGGCCGGCAGGGCCAGGGCGGGCAGCGGGGGCGGCAGCAGTCCGCGGACTCCCGGCCGCCGCGCCCCGAGGAGCGCCGCTACCCCCAGGGCGGCTCCGGGTCCGGCACCTCCGGGTCCGGCACCTCCGGGTCCGGCGGCGGCAGGCCCGGCGCCCCGAAGGCCAAGCCCGGCGCCCCGAAGGCGAAGCCCGGCGCCCCGAAGGGGCAGGGCGGCTCCGCCAAGGGCCAGGGCGGCAAGCCCGGCGGCAAGGGCAACGTGCGCAAGGACGTGACCAAGAGCGGCGCCCCCAAGGCACGCGCCCGCCGGGCCTCGGCGCCCGCACGCCCCCGCGAGTACGAGGCGCAGATCGAGGAGCGCAACCGGGCCCGGCACAGCAAGCCCCCGGTCAAGCTCCCCAAGACGTTCGGCGAGGTGGAGGGCGAGCGCCTGCAGAAGGTGCTGGCACGTGCGGGCATGGGCTCCCGCCGCGCCTGCGAGGGACTGGTCGAGCAGGCCAGGGTCGAGGTCAACGGCGAGATCGTCCGGGAGCAGGGGCTGCGCGTCGACCCGGAGAAGGACGAGATCAAGGTCGACGGGCTGACCATCGCCACCCAGTCGTACCTCTTCTTCGCACTGAACAAGCCCGCCGGGGTCGTCGCCTCCATGGAGGACCCCGACGGCCGCCAGTGCCTGGGCGACTACGTCCAGAACCGGGAGACCCGGCTCTTCCACGTGGGCCGTCTCGACACCGAGACCGAGGGGATCATCCTGCTCACCAACCACGGTGAGCTGGCCCACCGGCTCACCCATCCGCGATACGGCGTGACCAAGACCTACCTGGCCGCCATCCAGGGCCCGCTGCCCCGGGACCTGGGCAAGCAGCTGAAGTCCGGGATCCGGCTCGACGACGGCTACGCGCGCGCCGACCACTTCCGGGTCGTGGAGAACACCGGGAAGAACTACCTGGTCGAGGTCGCGCTGCACGAGGGGCGCAAGCACATCGTGCGGCGCATGCTGGCCGAGGCCGGGTTCCCGGTGGAGCGGCTGGTGCGCACCCGCTTCGGCCCCATCGCGCTGGGCGACCAGAAGTCCGGCTGGCTCCGCCGCCTCACCAACACCGAGGTCGGCATGCTGATGGGCGAGGTCGGCCTGTAGCGGCGCGCGGCTCTCCGCGGTCGCGGAGGGCCTGCCCGGGCCGCGGGCACCCGGCCCCGCGCCACCGGCTCCCGGAGCGCACCCCGCGCCCGGCCGCCGGGAGCGGGCGGGCCCGGGGTGCTCAGGACCACAGCGCCAGATCGACGGCCCGGCCCTCGTCGTCGCGCCGCACCTCCAGCATGCCCGCCACGGCGGACCGGTTCACCCGGCCGTGGATCCGCGGCGCCGGGTCCCAGCAGACGCGGGCGTCCAGCCGCCGTTCGTCGATCATGAGGGCCATCAGCGGCCCCACCGCCTCGCGGAAGCGCGCGTCGGCCACGGCCAGCGCCTGCTTCTCGTCGGGCGTGCAGGAGATGAACCCGTCCTCGGCCAGCGCGCGCGGTGCGTACGGACGGTCCGGGGCGAGCAACCAGTCGTCGAGCGGGACCACGTGGAAGAGCATGCCTCCACTTGTACCGTCTCACTGTGCGGGCGGCCCGGACATCCGCGCTGGAACGTACCTACCCTGGCCCCCGCCGGGCAGGCGGCCGGCAGGGGATCGGGACCGGCGACGGGTCGGAAAGGGGCGAGCGGCGGTGGCGGTGCGTGCGGTGCGGGGGGCCGTCCAGCTCGACCGGGACGAGGCCGGACACATGAACGAGCGGGTCGGGGAACTGCTGACCGAGGTGCTGGAGCGCAACAGCCTCTCCACCGAGGACCTGATCAGCATCTGGTTCACCGCCACCCCGGACCTGCACAGCGACTTCCCCGCCGCCGCGGCCCGCAAGCTGGGCATCGCGGACGTGCCGCTGATCTGCGCGCAGGAACTCCAGGTCGCGGGTGCGATGCCCCGGGTGGTCCGTATCCTTGCTCACACGGAGACCGAGCTGCCCAGGTCCGGCGTCCAGCACGTCTATCTGGGCGCCGCAGCCGCCCTCCGCAAGGACATCGCCCAGTAAGGACACCCCACGGCAATGCGCACCGCCCTCGTGCTCGGTACGGGACTCATCGGCACCTCGGCCGCGCTGGCCCTCTCCGCGCGGGGCGTCGAGGTGCACCTGCGCGACCGCGATCCGGAGCGGGTCCGCACGGCCGTCGCGCTGGGCGCCGGAACCGGCGAGGAACCGGCCCCCGGCTCACCCGTCGACCTGGCGATCGTGGCCGTGCCGCCGGCGCACCTGGCCGCGACCGTGGCCGAGGTGCAGCGTGCCGGGCTGGCCCGCGGCGTCATCGACGTGGGCAGCGTCAAGGGCGGCCCGCGCCGTCAGCTGCTGGAGCGGGGCGGCGACCTGACGACCTACCTGGGCAGCCACCCCATGTCCGGCCGCGAGCAGTCCGGCCCGCTGGCCGCCTCGGCCGACCTGTTCGAGGGGCGCCCCTGGGTGCTCACCCCCACCCAGGGCACCGACACGGAGGTGCTCAACCTCGCGCTGGAGCTGATCGCGCTCTGCGGAGCGGTGCCGGTGGTGATGGACGCGGATGCGCACGACCGGGCCGTCGCGCTGGTCTCGCACACCCCGCAGCTCCTCTCGACCCTGGTCGCGGCGCGGCTCGAGGAGGCCGCCGAGACCGATGTGCGCCTGTGCGGCCAGGGCATCCGGGACGTGACCCGGATCGCCGGATCCGACCCGGCGATGTGGGTGGACATCCTCGCCGCGAACCCGGGCCCGGTGGCCGACATCCTCGCCGCGGTCGCCACCGACCTGGACACCGCCGTACGGGCGCTGCGCGAGCTGGAGTCGGCCGACGAGACGAAGCGCTCCAGCGGCACCGCGGGCGTCGCGGAGCTGCTGCGCCGCGGCAACGCGGGACGGGCCCGGGTCCCGGGCAAGCACGGTCAGGCGCCGACCGTCTACGAGACGGTGACGGTGCTGATCAGCGACCGCCCGGGGCAGCTCGCCAGGATCTTCGCCGACGCGGGATCGGTGGGCGTGAACATCGAGGACGTCCGCATCGAGCACGCGACCGGGCAGCAGGCCGGCCGGATGCAGCTCATGGTGGAGCCGGGTGCGGTGCCGGTGCTGGAGCAGGCGCTGCGCGAACGCGGCTGGTCCCTGCGGCAGTGAGACCGCGGGGCCCGGCGGGCCCCGGGCGCCCGCCCGGACCCGGCCGGGGCCGCCCCGCGGGCGGCGCCGGGGGCCGGACGCGCGGCCTGGCGTGTCCGTGGCAGCCGGTAGCCTGGTGCGGGGACCCAGGGCGGTCCCGTCCGTTCCTGTGCGCCGCGCGCGAGCCTCAGACCCACGAAAGGTGCCCACAACCGTGTCTGCAACCCCGGCAGTGATTGTCGCCATCGACGGCCCCTCCGGCACGGGCAAGTCGAGCACGTCCAAGGCCGTCGCGGCCCGGCTGGGGCTGAGCTACCTCGACACCGGGGCCCAGTACCGGGCGATCACCTGGTGGATGCTGAACAACGGCGTCGACACCGCCGACGCCGACGCCGTCGCGGCCGCGGCGGGCAAGCCCAGCATCGTCTCGGGCACCGACCCGCTCTCCCCGGCGATCTCGGCCGACGGCGCGGACGCCTCCGGCCCGATCCGCACCCAGGAGGTCACCGCCGCGGTCAGCGCGGTCAGCGCGGTGCCCGAGGTGCGGGAGCGGATTACCGGGCTCCAGCGGACGATCGCGGCGGAGGCGCGCGGCGGGATCGTCGTCGAGGGCCGGGACATCGGCACCACGGTGCTGCCCGACGCGGACCTGAAGGTCTTCCTCACCGCATCTCCCGAGGCGCGTGCCGCACGGCGGAACGGCGAGCTCAAGACCGCCGACGGCACCTCCGTCGGCGACCTGGCCGCCACCCAGCAGGCGCTGACCGCACGCGACCGGGCGGACTCCAGCCGCAAGACCTCCCCGCTGAAGAAGGCCGACGACGCCGTCGAGGTGGACACCACCGAGCTGGCCCTGGAGCAGGTCGTCGAGTGCGTCGTCACCCTCGTGGAGAAGGCGGCGGCGGACAAGGAGGGTCCCGCGCAGGACCGGGAGAAGGCCGCCAGGTGACGGGATCCGACTCCGCCGCGAGCGAGCGGGGCGCCGCCGTCGGCCGCCGGATCGGCATCGGGCTGATGTACACCCTGTGGCGCCCCCGGGTGCTGGGCGCCTGGCGGGTGCCGGCGAGCGGCCCGGTGATCCTCGCGGTCAACCACGCGCACAACATCGACGGACCCATGCTGATGGGGACCGCACCGCGGCCGGTGCACTTCCTGATCAAGAAGGAGGCGTTCGTCGGTCCGCTCGACCCGTTCCTGCGCGGTATCGGCCAGCTCGAGGTCGACCGCGGCGGCGCCGACCGCACGGCGGTCACCGGCGCACTGGCGGTGCTGAAGCAGGGCGGGGCGCTGGGGATCTTCCCGGAGGGCACCCGCGGCGAGGGCGACTTCGCCGCGCTGCGCGGCGGGCTCGCCTACTTCGCGCTGCGCTCCGGTGCGCCCGTCGTCCCGGTCGCGGTGCTCGGCAGTTCGGACCGCCCCGGCCGGGTGATACGGGCGCTGCCGCCGCTGCGCGGCCGGGTCGACGTGGTCTTCGGTGATCCGTGCACCGTGGGCGACGGCTCCGGCCGCCGGACCAGGACGGCGCTGGACGAGGCCACCGTACGGCTCCAGGAACGGCTCGCCGGGCATCTGACCGAGGCCAGGCGGCTCACCGGCCGCGCCGGACCCTGACCCGCGTACCACCGGCGGCCGCACCCTTCGCGGCAGCCGCACAGACCCGCTGAACGACGAGGACGAGACGTCATGAACGACCAGATGCACCCCGCCGACGACGGCACCGAGCACGGCCACGGTGAGCTGGGTGACGCCGAGTTCGCCGAGTTCATGGAGCTCGCCACCGAGGAGGGCTTCGACCAGGACGAGGTCGAGGGCGCGCTCGGCGAGGCGGGGCACGGGCCGCTGCCCGTCCTCGCCGTCGTCGGCCGGCCCAACGTGGGCAAGTCGACCCTGGTGAACCGGATCATCGGCCGCCGCGAGGCCGTGGTCGAGGACCGGCCGGGTGTCACCCGGGACCGGGTGACCTACGAGGCGGAGTGGGCGGGCCGCCGGTTCAAGGTCGTCGACACCGGAGGCTGGGAGCAGGACGTCCTCGGCATCGACGCCTCCGTCGCCGCGCAGGCCGAGTTCGCCGTCGAAGCCGCCGACGCGGTGGTGTTCGTGGTGGACGCGGTCGTCGGCGCCACCGACACCGACGAGGCGGTCGTCAAGCTGCTGCGCCGCGCGGGCAAGCCCGTGGTGCTGTGTGCCAACAAGGTCGACGGCCCCTCGGGAGAGGCCGACGCTGCCTATCTGTGGTCGCTGGGCCTGGGCGAGCCGCACCCCGTCTCGGCCCTGCACGGGCGCGGTACGGGCGACATGCTGGACGAGGTGCTCAAGGCCCTGCCCGAGGCGCCCCGGCAGAACTTCGACGGCGTCCCGTTGGGCGGCCCGCGCCGGGTCGCGCTCATCGGCCGTCCCAACGTGGGCAAGTCCTCGATGCTGAACAAGGTGGCGGGCGAGGAGCGCGTCGTCGTCAACGAGGAGGCCGGCACCACCCGCGACCCGGTGGACGAGCTGATCGAACTCGGCGGCCGGACCTGGAAGTTCGTGGACACGGCGGGTATCCGGCGGCGGGTCCACATGGCCGAGGGTGCCGACTACTACGCTTCGCTGCGTACCGCGGCGGCGCTGGAGAAGGCCGAGGTCGCCGTCGTGCTGATCGACGTCAGCGAGTCGATCAGCGTGCAGGATCTGCGCATCATCACCATGGCGGTGGACTCCGGCCGGGCCGTGGTGCTGGCCTACAACAAGTGGGACACCCTGGACGAGGAGCGCCGCTACTACCTGGAACGGGAGATCGAGCGGGACCTCGTCCAGGTGCGCTGGGCGCCCCGCGTCAACGTCTCGGCACGCACCGGGCGGCATGTGGAGAAGCTGGTGCCGGCGATCGAGACGGCCCTGGAGAGCTGGGAGACGCGGGTCCCGACGGGCAAGCTCAACGCCTTCCTCGGCGAGATCGTCGCCGCGCACCCGCATCCGGTCCGCGGCGGGAAGCAGCCGCGCATCCTCTTCGGCACCCAGGCCGGTACCCGCCCGCCGCGCTTCGTGCTGTTCGCCTCGGGCTTCCTGGAGGCCGGCTACCGGCGCTTCGTGGAGCGGCGGCTGCGCGAGGAGTTCGGCTTCGAGGGGACTCCGGTCCAGATCTCGGTCCGGGTGCGCGAGAAGCGCGGCCGCAAGAAGTAGCCGCTCCGGACGCCGATCCGCCGGAACCCGGGGCCGGGTTCCGGCGGGTGCCGTCAGCGGTGAGGGCCGTGGCGGGGTGCCGGGGGCAGCGCCGGAAGCTGCCAGGCGGGGGTGTGCCAGGCGGCCGGGGACTCCTGGCCGCTCCAGGAGCCGGACCCGATGCCGTGCGCCGTGCCGAACCCCTCGAAGCGCAGCTCCTCCTCGCCGGAGCGGTCTCCCGGCAGGGCGCGGAAGAGTCTGCGGTACTCCGCGTACAGCGAGTCGTAGATGGGGGTGGCCCCCTCGGGGGACGAGCTGAACGGCGCCCGCATCCGGGGTACGGCGGGGGCCCCGGAGGCGCTCACGGCGCGGCCGTGGCCGAGATGCGGGTGATGGGCTCGGAGAGGCTCGTATTGCTGCACGTCTGCCCAACGACCGTGCGGCACACCGGATGCGGCCCCGTGTGGCGAATGACCGGATCGCACCAGTTGTCCGGGGGTGTCCGTGCTCCCGCCCCCCGCCGCCGGGAGGTGCCGGGAGCACGGCCCGCGGCTGTGCGGGGAGCGGCTCATGTGCCGGTCAGCGGCATCGTGCCGGCCACCAGCACGCCGCCGGCCGCCGCCTTCTCCAGTGCTTCCCGCAGCAGGTCCTCGCGCGGCTGCTGGCCGATGGAGCCCGCGGGGGCGGCGTAGACCACGACCGTGTGGCTCTTGGCGGCCGCCGTGCGCCAGCCCTCGGTGACGGCGAGCGGCTGGTGCGCCTGCCACCAGGCGACCGGCTGCCCGCCGGGGGTGGCGGGAGGCTGGAAGACGGCGTGCAGCTGACCCATGGCCACCAGCACCGACCACCCGGCCACCGGAGCGGGCGGCAGCTCCACGTCGGTGACGGGCATGAAGCCCTGCTCGATCAGCAGCGGCAGGAAGTCGTCGCCCGGGCCGTCCGATCCCGGGCGGGCGATCGGGCCGGTGGGCTCCACCACGAGCGCGGAGCGCGCGGTGCCGTCGATGAGGACCTGGCCGCAGGTGATGCCCAGCACCGCCTGGCGCTGTCCCGTCCCGGGTTCGGCGGCGGGCGAGGGGACGGCGGGCGGCGGCCCGGCCGGGGCGGACTCGGGCGCGGAGAGGGTGCGTACCGCGCCCTGGAGCTGGTCCTCGGCGACGGTCACCACCTGGGAGGGGATGCAGGCCGCGTGGGCGAAGGCGAGGACCGCGGTCTCCTCGCCGACGAACAGCACGGTGCTGGTGCGCTCCTGGCCGGTGTTGCCCCGGGCGCGGCACGAGGTGCAGTCGTAGTCTCCTGGGGCGTTCTCTCCGGCGAGCAGCCTCTCGGCTTCGGCTTCGCCGATCTCGGCGCGTACGGCGTCGCTGACATCGAGCATGGGGGACACGGGGACTCCTGGCTTTCGGTTCCTGTTCGCCTGGACAACGGGAGACCTGTGGTCGCGGTCACGCGCGGGTGCCGGTGCGCGTCCCCCGTTCGTACGCAACCGGTCACATAACCGGGAGAAGAGTTCACACCCCGTCAATACCTGTCGAGCGCGCAGGAGTTCGACTGGTGAGCTGACTCACAGCGGACGGGCCGGACTGTCAACTACTGCCTGGAATGCCCCTGTTCGGGGGGTGTCCTGAAACCGCTGTTATAGCCGGTAACCGGTGCATGGCCTGCAAAGACAGTGTTCTGGTTGCAATTCGGGCGAGGTGCTCCCTACATTCCTCGGCGGTGCATCGAGCACCACCCGGGACAGGTGGAGCCGAGTGCGGGCGCCGGACGCGTCCACCGCCACTCGGTCCGCACGGGGGGAGCAACGGGGTCTCCCGGGTTCGTGGAGAGGGTTTGATTTGTCCAAGCGTCGTACAGCAGTGCTCACGGGTGCCGGTCTCGCCGCCCCGCTCGCCCTGCTCGCCGCCACGGCTCCGACGGCCTCGGCGGCATCCGACGACGGAGTGTGGGACCGCATCGCCCAGTGCGAGAGCGGAGGCAACTGGCAGACCGACACCGGCAACGGCTACTACGGCGGCCTGCAGTTCTCGGCGAGCACCTGGCGTGCGTACGGCGGCGGCGCCTACGCGCCCACCGCCGACAAGGCGAGCAGGGCCGCGCAGATCGCGGTCGCCACCAAGGTGCAGCAGGCCCAGGGCTGGGGCGCCTGGCCCAACTGCTCGGTCAAGGCCGGAGCCTCCGGCACCCCGCCCCGGGCGACCGGCCCGGCGCAGTCCGGGCAGGACTCCGGGCAGCGGTCGGCACCCCGCAGCGACTCCCCGTCGAGCGACCGCCCCGCCACGCACCCGGGCCGCAGTGCCACACGCGGCGGGTCCGGCAACTACACGGTCGAGAGCGGTGACACCCTCGGCTCGATCGCCGCGGCGCACGGCAAGGACTGGAAGGACCTCTACCGCGCCAACAAGGACGTCATCGGGAATGATCCCGACCTCATCCTCGCCGGTCAGAAGCTCGACGTCTGATCACTCGCGCCCGGCCGCCGGACGGCCGGGCGTGGAGCGGCCCCGCCAGGCGTACGCCTGGCGGGGCCGCCGCGTTGTCGTGGGCACCGTCGGCTACGTCCTGGGTACGGATTTCGTTCCCCTCAACAGGTCACAAAAGTAAAACCATTCAGAACTCTTCTGAAACAACCTGCTCAACGCACCCAACCCTGCACCGCACTTAACGGTCTAGCTCGGTGACAGGCGGACAGAGGGGGACTGACCGCGAGGATGCGTGGGACTCGGGACAAATGCACATTTCCTTCTTGCTCCACAACGGGTACGCCATCGGGGGAACCGTCCGTACCACCTACAACCTGGCCCGTTCCCTGGCCGAACACCATGACGTCGAAGTCGTCTCGGTCTTCCGGACCCGGGACCGGCCGGTGTTCGACCCGGGACCGGGCGTGCGGCTGCGCCCTCTCGTCGACACCCGCGGGGTGCGCTCACCGGACAGCCTGGGCGCCGAACACACCCGGCCGGCCCGGATCTTCCCGGAGGCCGACGGCAAGTACCCGATGTACAGCGAGTTGACCGACCGCCTCATCGGGGACCACCTGGGCAGCACCGAGGCGGACGTCGTCATCGGCACCCGGCCGGGCCTCAACGTCCACCTCGCCCGCCAGACCCGGCGCGGGCCCGCCAGACTGGGACAGGAGCACCTCACTCTCGCGACGCACTCGCGCGGCCTCAAACGCGTGCTGCGCACCGTCTACCCCCGGCTCGACGCGCTGACCACCGTCACCGAGGCCGACGCCGCCGACTACCGCCGGCTGCTGCGGCTGCCCGGAGTCCGGGTGGAGGCGGTGCCCAACAGCGTCCCCGCACCCGCCGTCGAACCGGCGGACGGCACCAGCAAGTGGGTCGTCGCGGCGGGCCGGCTCGCCCCGGCCAAGCGGTACGACCTGCTGGTGCGCGCCTTCGCCAAGGTGGTGGCCGAGCGGCCGGACTGGCGGCTGCGGATCTACGGGGGAGGACGGGAGCGGCCGGAGCTGCGCTCCCTGATAGACGAACTAGGGCTCTACAACCACGTCTTCCTGATGGGACCCATCCACCCCATCGAGCCGGAGTGGGCCAAGGGGTCGATAGCGGCCGTGACCTCCAGCCTGGAGTCCTTCGGCATGACCATCGTCGAGGCCATGCGCTGCGGCCTGCCCGTCGTCGCCACGGACTGCCCGCACGGGCCCGCCGAGATCGTCCGGCCGGGCGTCGACGGACGCCTCGTGCCGACGGGCGACGAGGACGCCGTCGCCGGAGCGCTCCTCGGCCTGATCAACGACGACGAACTGCGCCGCCGGATGGGCCGGGCCGCGCTTGCCGACTCCGCGCGCTTCGACCCCTCGCTCATCGGGGCCCGCTACGAGTCGATACTCCACGACCTCGTCGGCAAGGGCAGCCGGGGCCTGCACCGTACCCGCGCCTCGCTGCTGAGCGGGGCCTACGCCGTCAAGGACGCGCTGACCGACGGGCAGGCGGCGCTCCAGGGAGGAAGCACAGCATGAGCGGCAGCACGATCCGGACCGTCACCACAGGAGCGGCGTCCGTCGCCGACGGCCCGCTCGCCCCTCGTCCCCTCGGCGCCGAGGAGGAGCACCGCCACGACGCTGGAGACCCCGTGCCCCCACAGCCCGCCCAGCGCGGCCCGGCAACCGACTGCACCGCCGACAGCGCGGGTGGCCTCACCTTCGACCTGAGACTCGCCGGCACCGAAGCCGGGACCGGGAGCGAGGACGCGGGACTGCTGCTGCGCCGCCGCCCGGACGCCTCGGGCGAGACGGAAGAGGTACGGCTGCCGCTGACCCCGGTGCAGGACGCGGAGCCCGGCACGCTGCGCGCCGCGCTGCCCAGCACCGTCAGGCTGACCGAAGGGCGCTGGAACGTCTTCCTCGCGCTCGCCGGACGCGACCCGCGCAGGCTCTCGCCGGGCGTCAACGACCTGCGCTCGCTGGTGGACCGGGTGCCGCACGAGAACCGCGGCTGGCTGGGCGTGCGCATCCCCTACGCCACCAAGCACGGCAACCTCAGTGTCCGGGCCTGGATGCGCTGGCCGCACGCCGAGGCGGGCGCCCTGCGGATGCGGGACGGTGCCCTGGAGGTCGGCGGACGGCTCTACGGCGCTGAGGTCTCCGCCACCGCGCGGCTGGAGGCGTGGCCGCGGCGCGGACCGGCCGAACCGGTGGTCGCCGACGCGGCCGGGCCGGGGGGCGACCGGCGGGAGTTCGCCGCCGTGCTGCCGTTCGCGGCGCTGGCCGGGGGCCGGCTGTGGGACCTGTGGCTGCGCCCCGCCGAAGGGGCCGAGGCGGTGCGGGTCGCGCGGATCCTGGACGACGTCCCGGACAAGAAGCGGATCTTCACCTACCCCGCGCAGCCCGTCGCCCGGGACGCCGGGGAACCGGCCGGGGCCGGGCCGGTCGCCGCCGGGCCGGTCGCGGTCACCGCGAAGCCCTACTACACGCTCAACAACGACCTGGCGGTGCGCATCGACCGCGCGGAGTGAACCGGGCCGCGGGGACGGTGCCGAGCGGGTCCCGGGCCCGTCCCGTCCGGTCCGAAACCCGGGCGCGGACCGGACGCGGGTGCTGCCAGAATCGCTCCATGCTGGATACCTCGGCTCGGCTGCTGCGGCTGCTCTCGCTGCTGCAGGCCCACCCCGACCGGTCGGGCGGCGACCTCGCCCGACAGCTCGGTGTCACCCCCCGCACCGTCCGCCGGGACGTGGACCGGCTGCGTGAGCTGGGCTATCCGGTCCACTCCGTCAGCGGCACGGCAGGCGGCTACCGGCTCGGCGCCGGGGCCCGGCTGCCGCCGCTGCTGCTGGCGGACGACGAGGCGGTCGCCGTCGCCGTGGGGCTCCGCGGCGCGGCGGGCGGCGCCGTCGAGGGGATCAGGGACGCCTCGGAGCGGGCCCTCGCCAAACTGGAACAGGTCCTCCCGGACCGGCTGCGCCGGAGAGTGGCGGCGCTGAACGAGTTCACCGTGCAGCTGACCGGTCCGCACCGCGGGCCCACCGCCGACCCCGGTACGCTCGCCGAGCTCGCCCGCGCCTGCCGCGACCACGAGCAGCTGCGCTTCCGGTACGAGGCGCGCGGGGGAGCCTCCTCGCACCGGCTGGTGGAGCCGCACCGGCTGGTGACCACGCACCGCCGCTGGTACCTGGTGGCGTGGGACACCGGGCGCGCCGACTGGCGGACTTTCCGGGCCGACCGCCTCACCCTGACTCCGCCGCACGGACCGCGCTTCGAGCCCCGGCCGGCGCCCGCCGAGGATCTGGCCGCCTGGGTGGCCGAGGGCGTGTCCACATGGGCCTATCCGGCGCGGGCCACGGTTCTGCTGCACGCTCCCGTGGCGGTGGCGGCCGAGCGGATATCCCTGGCCACCGGGACCCTGGAGGCGGTCGACGAGCACAGCTGCCTGCTGCGGACCGGTGCCGCCTCGCGGGAGACGCTGCTCGTCCATCTGCTCCTGCTCGACTTCGACTTCGAGGTCCGCGGGCCCGCGGACCTGGCGGAGCAGATCGGTCTGCTGCACGATCGGCTGGCCCGCGCGCTGGTCCCCGCGGATCCGCCGGAAGAGCGGCGGTAACGCGGTATTCGGCTGCTCTTCCGACGGTTTTAAAGTGTGCTTCCCGCACCGTTCCGGAATTCGTAGGACAGTCGGCAATGCCTCTGTTTCGGCCGACGGAAAGCGAATGCGGAATTCGTCGAATTGCGTGGCGTACAGATGTGCAGCGGCCACGTACGAGTGAAGCGGGCAACGGGGGAGCGTGCACGGAGCGTTGTGACGCAAGTGTGACGCCGCTGCTGCGAAGGCGGGACTTCCGGCTGCCCCGGCCGGGTGCATACGGTGGTCCCATGGCACCGGAATCCGCAGCACCGCAGCCCCCCGACGGCACCCCGCAGGACGCCCCCGAGGACTATGTGGGTCTCGGCGCGCAGGAGGCCGAACAGCGGGCCCGCGCGCGGGGGTGGTCGAGCGTGCGCCGGCTGGAGCCGGACGCGATCATCACCATGGAGTACGTGGTGGGTCGGCTGAACCTGGCGGTCGAGGACGACCGGGTGGTCCGCTGCTGGGCGGGCTGAGGCCCGGCGGTCACGACCGGGACGAGGCGGCCGAGCGCGCCTCGTCCGCCGTGCGCGGCAGCGCAGCGCGGGTCCCGTTCCCGGAGTCCTGTGCCGGGAGCCGTGCCCCGACCAGCGGTTGCCGCGCGGGCATCGGCTGCGCGGCGGGCGAGGCGGCCGGCGAGGCGTCCCCCGCCTGCGGTGAGCTCGCCGTGCTGAACCGTTCACGCCAGGCCAGGACGGTGGCCTCCACCCGCGCGATCGCGGGTTCGCACCAGGGCAGCCCCAGCAGGATCAGCAGTCCGGCGGCCCAGCCGAGGAGCACGTCGCTCACCCAGTGCGTACCGAGGTAGACGGTGGTCGCGCCCACCCCGAGCGCGAAGACGGCGGCGACGACGGAGAGCCATCTGCGGGCCCGCGGCGTGGTGGCCAGGTAGGCGAGGATGCCCCAGGTCACCACGGCGTTGGCGGTGTGTCCCGAAGGGAATATATCCCCGCCGGCCCACAGTTCGGCCGAGCCGATCTCGGTCGCGTAGTGCGGGCCCAGGCGGCCGAGGCCGATCTTGACGGCGCCGACCGACGCGTTGAGCAGCAGCAGCGCGAACCCCAGGGCCAGCAGCGGGCGCAGCGTGCGCTGCCGCCAGGAGCGCCAGCCCAGCCACGCCGCGACCAGCACCGCGGTGGGACCGCGCTGCCCCAGCACCACGAAGGCGTCCAGGAACCCGTGGACGGCGGGCCACTGCTTGTAGGGGCGGAAGAGCATGACCTGCCAGTCGAGCTGCACGAGCCACGTCGTGCCCAGCACGGCGACCACGATCGCCAGGTAGAAGGCGACCGTGGTGCTGAACAGGCCCAGCCGGACAGGGCTCATCCGCGGGAAGGGCCCCCGCGGGCGATGAGGCTCCTGCTCCAGCCGGGAGAAGATTCGGTCGGTACGCACCTAATCGAGATTACCGGCCGTGAAGAGCCGGTCCGGCGAGGGCGGCCCGTTCGTGATGCCGATGTGATGTGCAAAAGCACCCCGCACGGGTCCGGGCGCTGTTTATCCCCCACGATTCCGGGCCCGATTCATTGTCGGGACGGGACCGTGAAGCGACTTCCGTCACACGTGGGTTGACGGAAATTCGCACCATTCAGTGGTCCGTGCACCCCGCTTTCCTCCGCGCGTCGGCGCGGCCCGCGCACCTGCGTACGCCCCCTGCGCTTCCCGTAGTCCGGTGCGCCCCGGCCGGCCTCACGGCGGTCCGGAACCGTTCAGCCACCAGGCGCCGTAGCAGGCCGAGACGACTGCCAGACCGCACAGCAGCACCGCGGCAGCGGCGCGCCGCCACCGCGCCAGCGCGACCGCCACCGGGAGCAGCAGCGGGTAGGCGGGCAGCAGCAGCCGGGGCTTGGAGCCGAAGTAGCCCTTGGCGCCCAGCGCCAGAGCCACCACCAGCCCCGTGTACACCAGCAGCGCCGCGGGCTGCCGGCTCCGCACGCACAGCACGTACAGCCCGAGCACCAGGGCCACCCCCGCGAGCAGCCCCAGGCCGCCGGCGGCCGTGTCCGCGAAGGTGTCCCGGACGAAGCCCGCGAACGCCCAGCCGCCGTCGAAGCCGTTGCCCCACTGCCCCTGGACGTCCAGGTACCCGGTCACACTTCCGGTGCGGAACCCCACCCAGACGACGTACCCGAGCCATCCCACGGGTGCCAGCAGCAGTCCCAGCGCCCTGCGCGCCTCCGGCCGGCGCCGCTCGCGCCGCAGTTCCAGCAGCGCGGCGAGCCACACCGCGGCCACCACCGCGGCCCCCACCGGGCGGGTCAGCCCCGCCAGCGCGGCCAGCGTGCCCGCCCACACCCACCGGCCCCGCAGCACCGACCACAGCGCCCAGGCGGCCAGCGCGGTGAACAGCGACTCGCTGTAGGCCATCGACTGCACCACGCCGACCGGCAGCGCCGCCCACAGCACCGCCAGGCAGACTCCCGCGCGGTGCCCGTGCAGCCGTGCGCCCGTCAGATACAGCGCCCAGGCCGCCGCCAGCGAGGAGAGCCAGCTCACCAGCATGCCCGCGTCCGGCGCGGTGAGCGGGGAGAGCTCGGACAGCCCGCGCTCCAGCGCCGGAAGCAGCGGGAAGAAGGCCAGGTCGGAATGGACGCCGCCGTCCGGCAGCCGCACCTGGTAGCCGTATCGGCCGTCGGCGACCCGGGTGTACCACAGGGAGTCCCAGCGCGCGGTGAGCAGGGTGTGCGCGCTCGCACCCCGCTCCGCGCTCCACAGCGCCAGCACGAGCAGGCCCAGCACGCGCACGCCTGCGTAGGCCAGCAGTGCGGCGGCGGGCCCGCGCAGCGGCCGGGGGCCGCCGTATCCGGTGGTCCCGGGGCGCACCTCGGGTGTGCCCGGGTCGGCGAGGTCAGTCATTCGGACGATTATTGGCCACGCCCCCGGCCCGCGGTGCGGCGGGCGGCCGATGGGCCGGGCGCGACCGGTGTCCGGAAACTGCGGGAAAATCGGGGTCATGGACAGCCGCACGTCGGGCAACCGCACCGGGGGCGCTCCTTCCGTTTGATGGGGGAGCACTGGACGCCCGTGCCGGTTCGCGTACGCTGACCGGCACTCGCCCCTCTTCACCGGGGCCGGACGCCGACGCCGATCGGGCCGCGTGCGACAGCGACCCGGGCAGCCGTCCCCCACCCCCACGGTCCGTCCCGCGGGTGCGAGAGCAACAGGAGGTGCGTACATGTCCGGGACGACCTCGGCCATATCGGGGAAGGCGGCGGACGTCCCCGGCAGCGGACCGGGAGCGCGGCGGCCCGACCGGGAGGCGAACCGCTGGGTCGTGCTCGTCGTGCTCTGCACGAGCCTGCTGCTGGTGGCCGTCGACGCCACCGTGCTGCACGTCGCCGTGCCCGCGGTCTCCGAGGACCTGCGCCCCGGCTCGATCGAGCTGCTGTGGATCGTGGACACCTATCCGCTGGTGTGCGCCTCGCTGCTGATCCTCTTCGGCACCCTCGGCGACCGGATCGGCACCCGCCGGGTGCTGCTGTTCGGCTATGCGCTGTTCGCCGCCGCCTCCGCCGTCGCCGCGTACGCGGCCACCGCGGACGTGCTGATCGCCGCGCGGGGCCTGCTCGGGGTGGGCGGCGCCATGATCATGCCCGCCACCCTCTCGATACTGCGCCAGGTCTTCCCCGACCGCCGCGAGCGGGCCCTGGCCGTCGGTATCTGGAGCGCCGTCGCCGCGGTGGGCGCGGCGGTCGGGCCGCTGGTCGGGGGAGCGCTGCTGGAGCACTTCTGGTGGGGCTCGGTCTTCCTGGTCAACATTCCGCTGATGGCCGCCAGCCTCCCGGTGGGGCGGTGGCTGCTGCCCGAGTCGGCGACCGGCAGCGGCGGTCCCTGGGACGTCCTGGGCGCCGTGATGGCGGCGCTGGGCCTCTTCGGGGTGATACTCGGGGTCAAGCAGGCGGGCGGCGGCGAGGTGCTCACCCCGCTGTGCTGGCTGCCGCTGCTCGCCGGAGCCGTGCTGATCGCGCTGTTCGTGCGCCGCCAGCGGCGGCGCACCCATCCGCTAATCGACTTCGGCACCCTCACCCGGGCCGCCTTCGGCACCTCCGTGGGCTGCATCGTGCTGACCGTGCTGGCGCTGGTCGGACTGGCGCTGATCGCGGCCCAGTATCTGCAGCTCGTCCTCGGGCTCTCCCCGCTGGAGACCGGACTGCGGTTGCTGCCGCTGTCCGTGGCCGCCATCGCGGCGGGGCTGCTGGGCTCCCGGCTGCTGGCGCTGCTGGGCCCGCGCGCGATGGTCGCGCTCGGCTTCCTGGTGACCGCGGCCGCGGTGCTGTGTCTGACCGGGGTGGGCCAGCACGATCGGCCGGGCCTGCTGGTCGGCGGGTTCGTGCTGCTCGGCTTCGGCCTGGAGACCACCCTGTTCGGCTGCTACGAGTCCATGCTCAGCGAGGCACCGCCCGGCCGGTCCGGGGGCGCGGCCGCCGTCGGTGAGACCGCCTACCAGCTCGGTGCCGGGATCGGCATCGCACTGCTGGGCAGCGTGATGAACGCCGCCTATGGGCCGGGGGTGCGGGACGCGGCGCGACGCCTCGGCCTCCCCGACCGCACCGGCGCCGACGCGGCGCACTCGCTGGGGGAGGCGTACGAGGTCGCCGGACACCTCGGCGGCGCTCCGGGAGCCGCACTGCGGTCCGCCGCGCGGTCCTCGTTCGTCACCGGACTGCATGTGACGCTGCTGGTCAGCGCCTGCCTGCTGCTGCTCGGCGCGTTGGCGGCGCTGCGGCTGCCCAGGCGGATGGAGACCGCCGGCGGCGCCGTGCGCGAGGAGTCCTCCGGCGACGCGGAGGCCGGTGCCGCCTCCGGTGCCGGACCGGGCGCCGCCTCCGGTGCCCCGCGGCGGGCCCGGATCCGCGAGGACCGGCCGGGGCGCGCCGAGAACCCCTTGTCGCGGGGCGTTACCCAGCCGTAGCGTCTGGTCGGTATCCGTGATCGTTCCCTTCCGGAGGCCGCCCATGAGCCCGCTGCCCGCGTTCGACGCGCACGATCCGCTGGGGATCGACGACCTGCTCGGCGACGAGGACCGCGCCGTGCGCGACACCGTGCGCTCCTGGGCCGCGGACCGGGTCCTGCCCCATGTCGCCGACTGGTACGAGCGCGGGGAGCTGCCCGGCATCCGGGAACTCGCCCGGGAACTGGGTTCGCTCGGCGCCCTGGGCATGTCCCTGACCGGCTACGGATGCGCGGGCGCGAGTGCCGTGCAGTACGGTCTGGCCTGCCTGGAGCTGGAGGCCGCCGACTCCGGTATCCGCTCCCTGGTCTCGGTCCAGGGCTCGCTGGCGATGTACGCCATCCACCGGTTCGGCAGCGAGGAGCAGAAGCAGCGCTGGCTGCCGCCGATGGCGGCGGGGGAGGTGATCGGCTGCTTCGGGCTGACCGAACCCGACCACGGTTCCGACCCCGGCGGAATGCGGACCCACGCCCGGCGCGACGGTACGGACTGGGTGCTCACCGGCCGCAAGATGTGGATCACCAACGGCTCGGTCGCCGGGGTCGCCGTGGTCTGGGCCCGCACCGAGGAGGGGGTGCGCGGGTTCGTGGTCCCGACGGACGCGCCGGGCTTCTCGGCGCCCGAGATCAAGCACAAATGGTCCCTGCGCGCCTCGGTCACCAGCGAACTCGTCCTGGACGAGGTGCGGCTGCCGGCGGACGCGGTGCTGCCCGAGGCGCGCGGACTGCGCGGCCCGTTGAGCTGTCTGAGCCACGCCCGGTACGGAATCGTGTGGGGCTCCATGGGCGCCGCGCGGTCGTGCTTCGAGACGGCGCTGGCCTACGCCACCGAACGGGAGCAGTTCGGCAAGCCGCTGGCCGCCTTCCAGCTCACCCAGGCCAAGCTGGCCGACATGGCGGTCGAGCTGCACAAGGGGATGCTGCTCGCGCACCACCTGGGGCGGCGGATGGACGCGGGACGGCTGCGGCCGGAACAGATCAGCCTGGGCAAGCTGAACAACACCCGGGAGGCCATCGAGATCTGCCGGACCGCCCGGACCGTGCTGGGGGCCAACGGCGTCTCGCTGGAGTACCCCGTGATGCGGCACAGCACCAACCTGGAGTCCGTGCTCACCTACGAGGGGACGGTGGAGATGCACCAGTTGGTGCTGGGGAAGGCACTGACCGGCATCGACGCCTTCCGGGGCTGAGCAGCGTCCACCGCGCTGCGGAGGGGCCGCTCACCGGCCCCTCCGCAGCTCAGCTCTGGTTGAAGAAGCCGCCCTGGTCGCGGCGGTCCTCGTTGGTGACGACGCTGTAGTCGGGCGGCGTCAGCAGGAAGACACGGTTGGCGACCCGCTCGATGGAGCCGCGCAGGCCGAAGGTCAGCCCGGCCGCGAAGTCGACCACGCGCTTGGCGTCCGCGGGGTCCATGGCGGTGAGGTTGACGATCACCGGGACCCCGTCCCGGAAGAGTTCGCCGATGCCGCGGGCGTCCCGGAAGCAGTCCGGGCTGACCGTCGCGATCTTGGTGCCCTGGTCCTGCGCCGTCTCGGCCGTGACGCGCACTCTGGGGTCGGTGACCCACGGCTCGCGTGCGGCGTTCCCGGTCTCCGGCCCCTCGGCCGGGCCGTCCGCCCCGTCGGCATAGTCGTAGTACCGCATCTCGCTGTCGTCGACGAGGCCCAGCCAGGCACTCGCCTTGCGCACCGATCCCATGGACGCCTCCTCTCCTCTGCGCGGTGTCCCACCGTTGCTAGCGCTCCGCCGCGGGTCCGCAACCCCTATGGTCGTCCATGATGCTGATGATGCGCCAAGCGGTTACCCGTCCAGCACGACATTCGTGACGGTTCTGGTGCACAAACGGGTGGCGCTCGAGCAAGGTTGTTGTTCCGAGTGGCTGGTGACGGGGTGCGGGAATGTGCCGCATTGCCCCGTTCCGGCCGTGACCGGTGGTCGCCCGACGACATCCGAGTGAGCGACGGCCCGGTCGTGCGCCCAGATTGACAAGGGGCTGGCCAGGGATAGGCCAGAACCCTCTTCTCCCCCGCGCCTCCCGGTGTCAAACGGTGTGGACGGCAGGCGAACTGGACCGGCGGAGTCCGAAAGACGCCCTTGCGAGGCCGGAATGCCGACGCGAATACTCCATGCAGCGTTTGTCAGGAGCACGCTTGGTTTCCCTGATCGGGAGGAAAAGTGAAGATCAAACGCACAAAAGCCAACGACAGCACGGCCGGACGCAGACGCAACCGGCTGATCGCCGTCGCGTCGGGCATGGTGGCGGCCGGGGCACTGATCGTGCCCGCCACGGCCGCCGCGGAAGCTCCGTCCCCCCACACCTTCACCGCGAGCCAGCTCGGCTCGGCGAGCGACGCCGTGCGCGCGGCGGATGTCGCCGGTACGGCCTGGCACGTCGACAAGAAGAGCGACAAGGTCGTCGTCGCGGTCGACAGCCGCGTCTCGGACGCCGACATCGCCCGGATCCGGCACAGCGCCGGGAAGAACGCGGGCGCGGTGGAGATCGAGCACGTCAAGGGTACGTTCAAGAAGTACCTCTCGGGCGGGGACGCCATCTATTCGGGTTCCTACCGCTGTTCGCTGGGCTTCAACGTCCGCAGCGGCAGCACGTACTACTTCCTGACCGCCGGGCACTGCACCGAGGGCGGCGGCGACTGGTACACCAACTCCAGTCACTCCACCCGCATCGGGCCCACCGTCGGCTCCAGCTTCCCGGGTAACGACTACGGGATCGTGCGCTACGACAACACCTCGATCTCGCACCCCGGCACCGTCGGAGGGCAGGACATCACCAGTGCCGGCACCCCGTCCGTGGGTCAGACCGTGACCCGGCGCGGCAGCACCACCGGTACCCACAGCGGCCAGGTGACCGGGCTCAACGCCACGGTCAACTACGGCGGCGGCGACATCGTCTACGGCCTCATCCGCACCACCGTGTGCGCGGAGCCGGGCGACAGCGGCGGCCCCCTCTACCGGGGCAGCACCGCACTCGGCCTCACCTCCGGCGGCAGCGGCAACTGCAGCAGCGGTGGGACGACCTTCTTCCAGCCGGTCACCGAGGCGCTCAACGCGTACGGCGTGAACGTCTACTGACGCAGCGCCACCCGTGCCGGCCGAGCACCGCTCGGTCCTGTGCCCGTACACGCTCCCTGGGTGTGTGTACGGGCACTTCCGTGTGTGCGGGCGGACCCGTGCCGCGGGGCGTCCTCTTGCGGACTGCGGACTGCGGACTGCGGACTGCGGACTGCGGACTGCGGGGCGTGGAAGGGCCGTTTCTGCGGCGGGGCGTCTTTGTGCGCACGTGCGCGGGTGTGTTGGTGTGCGCGACGGGTGCCGCGTCGCCGCACGCGGGCGGACGTGCGGCAGAACGCCTCGCCGTGCTGCTGCAATTCGGCCGCCGGGGCGACGAATACCGGACAGGTCCATGCCTTACCTCATGAACACGCGGTGTCGCCCGTCGTGTTCGTCCCGCCGGACGTCAGGGACAGGGCGGGACGTTCGGCATCTTGACAGCCGGACCGAACTTCCGGTCGGCTGACGTGATCTGGACCTTGTGCGGAGGCCGGGGGGATCGCAATACTCGGCGCACAAGTTGGCATGGACGCGACTTTCTCTTGGGTGAGAGGGCCGTGTCCGTGCATCCTCCGGGACCACCCCGCTCCGGGGCGGTCCCAACCCCCCACTGGAGGTATCACCTTGTCCAACCACCGACGCGTACCCAAGAGGCGGATAATGCTGGCCGGCGCGGGCGCCGCGGCCCTCGCGGCCGGCGCGCTCACGGTCACCACCGCCAACGCCGCCCCCGAGGCCTCCTCGGTCAAGACCCTCTCCGCCGGCTCGGCATCGGAGCTGGCCTCGAAGCTCACCTCGGACATCAAGGGTGACGCGGGCGCCTACTACGACGCCGAGGCCAAGCAGCTCGTCGTCAACGTGACCGACGACGCGGCCAAGGAGAAGGTCGAGGCGGCCGGAGCCAGGGCCCGGGTCGTCGAGCACACGCTCTCCCAGCTCACCTCCGCCAAGAAGGCACTCACCGAGAACGACGTGACGGGCACGGCCCGCGCCGTCGACGTGAAATCCAACAAGGTGGTCGTCACCGCGGACAGCACGGTCAAGGGCGCCGAGCTGGCCAAGCTCAAGAAGCAGCTCAAGGCCCAGGGCGGCAAGGCCGAGCTGAAGCGCACCGAGGGCAAGTTCACCACCAAGATCGCCGGTGGGGACGCCATCTGGGGCGACGGCGGCCGCTGCTCGCTCGGCTTCAACGTCACCACCGCGGACGGCAAGCCCGGCTTCCTGACCGCGGGCCACTGCACCACCGCGATCTCCTCGTGGTCCGACTCGCAGGGCGGCCAGCCCATCGCGGAGAGCGGGGAGGGCAAGTTCCCGGGCAACGACTACGGCATCGCCACCTACACCGGCGACACCGACCACCCGAGCGAGGTGGACCTGTACGACGGCAGCACCCAGGCCATCTCCGGCGCCGGAGAGGCCGAGGTGGGCCAGACGGTCACCCGCAGCGGCAGCACCACCCAGGTGCACGACGGCACGGTCAAGGCGCTGGACGCCTCCGTCTCCTACCCGGAGGGCACCGTCAACGGGCTGATCCAGACCGACGTGTGCGCCGAGCCGGGCGACAGCGGCGGCTCGCTCTTCGCGGGCGACAAGGCGCTGGGCCTCACCTCCGGCGGCAGCGGTGACTGCTCCTCCGGCGGCGAGACCTACTTCCAGCCGGTGCCCGACGCGCTCGACGCGCTCGGTGCCGAGATCGGCTGACTCCGCCGGACCGGCCGGCCCCGGCCGGTCGGCCCGCCCCCGCACGGGATCCTGGTGAGCCCCTCCGGAAGGGGCTCGGAACCCCCCACAGCGGAACCCCCCGGACGCGGTCCGGGGGGTTCCGTGCTGCTGTGCCGCTGCCGGGCGGCGTTCTTCCGTGCCACCGGACGGAGGACGAGGGCGCCCGCACCCGGTCGGGGGGCGGCCCGCTCCGGCGTCTCGCCGGACCGTTCCGGACGTCCCGGTGGTCAGCCCAGTTCGGCGGCGACCAGCTCGGCGATCTGCACGGCGTTGAGCGCGGCGCCCTTGCGCAGGTTGTCGTTGGACAGGAAGAGCGACAGGCCGTGCTCGACCGTCTCGTCGGCGCGGATCCGGCCCACGTAGCTGGCGTCCTTGCCCGCGGCCTGGAGCGGGGTGGGGATCGGGGACAGTTCCACGCCCGGTGCCGCGGCGAGCAGCTCGGCGGCCCGCTCGGGGCTGAGCGGGTGTGCGAAGCGGGCGTTGACCTGCAGCGAGTGACCGGTGAAGACGGGGACGCGCACGCAGGTGCCGGAGACCTTCAGCGCGGGGATGTCCAGGATCTTGCGGCTCTCGTTGCGGAGCTTCTGCTCCTCGTCGGTCTCGGCCAGGCCGTCGTCGACGATCGAGCCGGCCAGCGGCAGCACGTTGAAGGCGATGGGCCGCTTGAACTTGTCCGGCTCGGGGAAGTCCACCGCCTCGCCGTCGAAGGCGAGCCGGGCGGCGTCGTTCTCCACCGCCTTGCGTGCCTGGCCGTCCAGTTCGGCGACGCCCGCCAGGCCGCTGCCGGAGACCGCCTGGTAGGTGGCGACGACCAGCGCGGTCAGCTCCGCCTCCGCGTGCAGCGGACGCAGCACCGGCATCGCGGCCATGGTGGTGCAGTTCGGGTTGGCGATGATGCCCTTGGGACGCCGGCGGGCCGCTTCCGGGTTCACCTCGGAGACGACCAGCGGCACCTCGGGGTCCATCCGCCAGGCCGAGGAGTTGTCGATGACGACCGGGTCCTGGGCCGCGACCTTCTCGGCGATCGCCTTGGAGGTGGCACCGCCCGCGGAGAACAGGACGATGTCCAGACCGGTGTAGTCGGCCGTGGCCGCGTCCTCGACGGTCACCTCGCCGCTCTTCCAGGGCAGCGTCCGGCCCGCGGAGCGCGCGGAGGCGAACAGCCGCAGTTCGTCGACCGGGAAATCACGCTCGGCCAGAATCTCGCGCATCACTGTGCCGACCTGACCGGTGGCTCCGACAATCCCGACCTTCATGGGGCTCCTTCTGCTGAACGCGCGGCCTCGTGGGTTCGTCCCGCCGCGCTGGTCTCGTGCGTGTCCCGCGTGCCCCTACCCTGCACGGTGCCGGGTACGGGGTGCCAGCACTTTGATTTGGGTCACAGCCCGGCACGGTCGCACCGGCATCGGGTGGCCCCGGCATCGGGGGAGCCGACGGCGGTACCACCCGTCCCCGGAGGGTTCACGCGCGGGGCGTGCGCAGTCCTGCGGTCAGCCCCCGCAGACAGCGTACGGCGAGCGCGGCGGAACCCACATGTGAGCAGTCCGGCGGCCGGTCCCGGTCGCCCGCCCCACCGGGGCCCGCCACGGCCCCGCGCCCGGTGGTCCGCCGCTCCGGTGGCCGCCCCCGTGCGGCGGCGGGAGCGGCGGCATGGTGTGCTATTCGAATACAGATTCGATAGCTGGTCTATTGTGGTTGCTCGGGACAGAGGGGGGTGCTGAGGCAGGAGGTGGTGCGGACGATGTCGGCGTTCACGCATCTGCACGTGGCCTCCGGCTTCTCCATGCGCTTCGGCGCCTCGCACCCCGAGACCCTCGCCGAGCGGGCCGCCGAACGGGGAATGGCCGCCGTCGCCCTCACCGACCGGGACGGCGTCGCCGGTGCCGTCCGCTTCACGAAGGCGTGCGCACGCGCCGGAGTGCGCCCGGTGTACGGGGTCGACCTCGCGGTCGGACCACCGCCGGACCGGCCGGACGTGCGAGGCGGGGAGCGGCGCCGCACCCCGGTCAGAGGCGGGCGCTTCGTCGACGAGTCCGCCCGGCGCGCCGTCTTCCTCGCCCGCGACGGCGCCCGCGGCTGGGCCGAACTGTGCCGGATGATCACCGAGGCGCACGCTGCCGGGCAGGACGCGCCGCTCCTCGCGCGGACCGCGCTGCGCGGCGGCGCCGTGACGGTGCTGCTCGGCGCCGGCTCCGACGTCGGGCACGCCCTCGCCGCGGGCCGCCCCGACCGCGCGGCCGCGCTCCTGGGGTGGTGGCGCGAGATCTACGGCGACGCGCTCCGGCTGGCCGTCTCCGCCGCCGGGCCGCTGCGCGAGGCCGCCGGAGCGCTGGGACTGGCCGCGCAGGAGGGCGTCGCACCCGTCCTGACCAACGCCGTGCGCTACGCCGATCCGGCGCCGTCCGCCGAGGTGAACGTCGCCGACGTGCTGGACGCCGCCCGCCGCCTCGTCCCCGTCGACCCGCGCGCGGGGCTCGACAGCGGTGAGCGCTGGCTGAAGGGACCCGCGGAGATGGCCGCAGCCGCGAAGCGGATCGCCGAGGCCGCCGGATACCGGCGCAACACCGCACACCGCCTGCTCGCCCTCACCGAGGAGACCGCGGAGGCCTGCCGGGTCGACCCCGAGGAGGATCTGGGCCTGGGCCGGGTCCACTTCCCCGAGTCCCGGCTGGCCGGCACCGGCGGCCGCACCGCCGTGCGGGTCCTGCGCTCCCGCTGCGCCGCCGCGATGGTCGCCCGCCGCTACGACCGGCAGCCCGCCCGCTGGCGACGGCTGGAGGACGAACTGGCCGTCATCGAGAAGCTCGGCTACTCCTCGTACTTCCTGACCGTCGCCCGCATCGTGGAGGACGTGCGGGAGCGGGGCATCCGGGTCGCCGCGCGCGGCTCGGGCGCCGGGTCGTTCGTCAACCATCTGCTGGGCATCGCACACGCCGACCCGGTCGAGCACGGGCTGCTGATGGAGCGGTTCCTCTCGCCGCGCCGGGCCGAGCTGCCGGACATCGACATCGACGTGGAGTCGGCCCGGCGGCTGGAGGTCTACCGCGCGGTCTTCGAGCGCTTCGGCGAGGAGCGGGTGGCCGCCGTCGCCATGCCCGAGACCTACCGGGTGCGGCACGCCATCCGCGACGTGGGCGCGGCGCTGGCGCTGGACCCGGCCGAGACCGACCGGCTCGCCAAGGCGTTCCCGCACATCAGGGCGCGGGACGCGCGCTCCGCGCTGGCCGAGCTGCCGGAGCTGGCGGAACTGCGGCGGGAGGCGGCCGAGGGGGCGCCCGCCGGGCACGGGGAGCGCTTCTGGGAGCTGGTCGAGGCGCTGGACGGGCTGCCCCGCGGGCTGGCCATGCACCCGTGCGGACTGCTGCTCTCGGACGCGTCGCTGCGTGCCCGTACGCCCGTCGTGCCCACCAGCGGCGAGGGCTTCGCGATGGCGCAGTTCGACAAGGACGACGTGGAGGACCTCGGACTGCTCAAGCTGGATGTGCTGGGTGTGCGGCTCCAGTCGGCGATGGCGTACGCGGTCGCCGAGGTGGAGCGGGCGGCGGGGGAGCGGATCGACCTGGACGCGGTCCCGGAGGGCGACCGGGCCACCTACGAACTGATCCGCTCCTCCGAGACGCTGGGCTGCTTCCAGATCGAGTCGCCGGGCCAGCGCGAGCTGATCGGCCGGCTCCAGCCGGAGACCTTCCACGACCTGGTCGTGGACATCTCCCTCTTCCGGCCGGGGCCCGTCGGCGCCGACATGGTCCACCCCTTCGTCGAGGCCCGGCACGGGCGGCGCCGCATCCGCCATCCGCATCCCGACCTGGCGGAGCCGCTGGCCGAGACGTACGGCGTCGCGGTCTTCCACGAGCAGGTGATCCGCATCCTCTCGCGGTTCACCGGCTGCGACCGCGGCCGGGCGGACGAGGTGCGGCGGGTGCTCAAGGACGACGAGCAGCGTCCCGCCGCGAAACTCTGGTTCGAACGCGCGGCGGCGCGCCGGGGGTTCGCAGCCGGGACCGTCGCGCACGCCTGGGAGATCGTGGCGTCCTTCGGCTCCTACGGGTTCTGCAAGGCGCACGCCGTGGCGTTCGCCGTGCCGACCTACCAGTCCGCGTGGCTCAAGGCGCACCGTCCCGCCGCCTTCTATGCCGGGATCCTGGAGCACGACCCGGGGATGTACCCCAAGCGGCTGCTGCTGGCGGACGCCCGGCGGCGCGGGGTTCCGGTGCTGCCGCTGGAGGTGAACCGGTCCGCCGCCTCCTATCGGATCGAACTGGAGTCCGAATCCAAGGTGTGGGGGCTGCGCCTCGCGCTCGGTGAGGTGCAGGGCATCAGCGAGGCCGACGCGGCCCGTATCGAGGCCGGGCAGCCCTACGACTCGCTCGCGGACTTCTGGCGCCGGGCCCGCCCCTCCCGGCCCGTGGCCGAACGCCTCGCCCAGGTCGGCGCGCTGGACGCCTTCGCCCCCGGCGGCAACCGCCGCGACCTGCTGCTGCACCTCGCCGAACTGCACCGCACCCAGCGTGCGGCCGGAGCGCGCGAGGGGCAGCTCGCACTGGGCGAGGGCGCCGGACCCGCGGACCGGGCCCCGCAGCAGGCCGAACCGGTCCACCTGCCCGACCTGGACCGGGGCGAACGGCTCGGCGCCGAACTCGACGTCCTGGGCATGGACACCTCCCGCCATCTGATGACCGACCATGTCGCCTTCCTGCGGGAACTGGGCGCCCGCTCGGCCCGTACCCTGCGCTCGGCACGGCACGGCGAGACGGTGCTGATCGCCGGGGCCAAGGCCGCCACCCAGACCCCGCCGCTCGCCTCGGGCAAGCGCGTCATCTTCACCACCCTGGACGACGGAACCGGCCTCTCCGACCTCGCCTTCTTCGAGGACGCGCACGTCGCCTGCGCCCACACCGTCTTCCACTCCTGGCTGCTGCTGGTGCGCGGCGTCGTCCAGCGGCGCGGGCCGCGCAGCCTCACCGTCGTCGGCTCCGCCGCCTGGGACCTGGCCGAACTGGTCGAGCTGCGCCGCACCGGCGGCCTGGAGGCGGTCACGGCCCGGCTGGCGGAGCCGCCCGAGGGCGGCCCGCAGCCCGCCGACGGTCCGGGCCGCACCCTCCAGGTCGCCCCCGGATACGAGATGCACCCCTGGGCGGACCTGCGCCCCGCGGGCGAGACGGCGGGCTCGGCCAGAGCGCTCCGCAGGATGTGGCACTCCAGCCCCGGGAGCGCGGGATGAGCGGCCCGGCGCCGGCACCGGCCGGAGCCCGGCGATCCCACGTGCTCTATGTGCACTTCGACGGTGCCGGGGCCGCCGGACCCGGACGCCACGACGCGCTCCTCGCCCTGCTCACCGACATCACCCCCGTCGTCCAGGCCCTGCCGCCGGACGCCGCGCTCGCCGACGTCCGGGGCGCGCTGCGGTACTTCGGACGGGACGCCGTCGACCTGGCGCGGCTCGTGCGGCTGCGCGCCCTCGCGCTGTACGGCACCGACTGCACCGTCGGGGTCGCCGCCAATCCGCTGCTGGCGCGGATGGCCGCACAGGCGGGGGAGCCGGGGCGGGTGCGTGAGGTGCGTCCCGAGGACGCGGCCGGCTTCCTCGACCGCAGACCGGTGGCCGCGCTGCACGGGGTCGGCCCCGCGACCGCCCGTGCGCTGTGCGCCTACGGCCTCGACAGTGTCGGCCGGCTCGCCGCCGCGCCGCCCGCCACCCTCCAGCGGATCCTCGGCGCCGCCGCGGGGCGGCGGCTGCACGAACGGGCGCGGGGGATCGACCCCGCGCCCGTCACCCCCACGGCACCGCCGCGCTCCGCGGGCGCCGAGCACCGTTTCGAACGGGACGAACTCGACGCCGTCCGGCGCCGTGCCGCGCTGCTCACCCTCGCCGACGGGCTGGGGTTCCGGCTGCGGGCCGAGGGGCAGGTGGCCCGGGCTCTCACCCTCACCGTCCGCTATGCCGACCGCACCGCCACCACCCGTACCCGCACGCTGCCCGAACCCACCGCGCACACCCCCGGGCTGACCGCCGCCGCCTATGCGCTGCACGACGCGCTGGGCCTGCAGCGTGCCAGGGTCCGGGGCCTGGCGCTCCGCGCCGAGGAGCTGACGGCGGCCGAACTCGCCTCCCACCAGCTGTCGTTCGACGTCCGCGAGGAGAAGGCCCGCCGTGCGGAGGCGGCGGCCGACCGGGCCCGCCGCCGCTTCGGCGCGGCCGCGGTGCGCCCGGCCGGATCGGACCCGCCGAAAGCGGCCTGAGGCGCCCCGGCCTCCCGGGACGCCGCAGGCCGCCCACGCTCACTCCGCCGCGCGGAACCTCCGCAGCCGCAGGCTGTTGCCCACCACGAACACCGAGGAGAACGCCATCGCCGCGCCCGCGATCATCGGATTCAGCAGTCCGGCAGCGGCGAGCGGCAGTGCGGCCACGTTGTAGGCGAAGGCCCAGAAGAGATTGCCCTTGATGGTGCCCAGGGTGCGCCGGGAGAGCCGGATGGCGTCGGCGGCCGACCGCAGGTCGCCCCGTACCAGGGTCAGATCCCCGGCCTCGATGGCCGCGTCCGTCCCGGTGCCCATCGCCAGCCCCAGGTCGGCCTGTGCGAGCGCCGCCGCGTCGTTGACGCCGTCGCCGACCATGGCGACCGAGCGCCCCTCGTCCTGGAGCCGCTTGACCACGCCGACCTTGTCCTCGGGCATGACCTCGGCGATCACGTCGTCGGCCGGGATGCCGACCTCGGCGGCCACCGACTCGGCCACGGCCCGGTTGTCACCGGTCAGCAGCACCGGGGTCAGCCCCAGTGCCCGCAGTCGCCGGACGGCTTCGGCGCTGCTGGGCTTCACCGCGTCGGCGACCTCCAGGACGGCGCGTGCCTCGCCGTCCCAGGCCACCGCGATCGCGGTACGTCCGGCCCGCTCGGCCTCCTCCTTGGCCGCGGCCAGCGCGGACGGCAGCTCCATCGCCCACTCCCGCAGCAGCTTCTCGCGTCCCACCAGCACCGCGTGACCCTCGACGACCCCCTGGACGCCGAGCCCGGGGACGTTGGCGAAGTCCTCGGGGACCGGCAGCGTGCCGTGCTCCCGCTCGGCACCCCTGGCCACCGCCTGCGCGATGGGGTGCTCGGAGGCGTTCTCCAGGGCGCCCGCCAGCCGCAGCGCCTCCTCCCTGGTGACTCCCTCCGCCAGGTGCACGGCCAGCAGCGTCATCTCGCCGGTCGTCACCGTGCCGGTCTTGTCCAGCACCACGGTGTCCGCCCTGCGGGTCGTCTCCAGCACCTCCGGGCCCTTGATCAGGATGCCGAGCTGGGCGCCGCGTCCGGTGCCGACCATCAGCGCGGTCGGGGTGGCCAGGCCCAGCGCGCAGGGGCAGGCGATGATCAGGACGGCGACGGCGGCGGTGAACGCGGCCGTCGCTCCGGCGCCGGCCACCAGCCAGCCGCCGAGGGTCGCCAGCGCGAGCACGATCACCACGGGGACGAAGACCGCCGAGATCCGGTCCGCGAGCCGCTGCGCCGCGGCCTTGCCGTTCTGCGCGTCCTCGACCAGCGCGGCCATCCGGGCCAGCTGGGTGTCGGAGCCCACGCGGGTGGCCTCCACCACCAGCCGTCCGCCCGCGTTGAGCGTCGCGCCGGTGACGCCGTCCCCGACTCCGACCTCGACGGGCACGGACTCGCCGGTGAGCATCGAGGCGTCCACCGCGGAGCTGCCCTCGGTGACGGTGCCGTCCGTCGCGATCTTCTCGCCGGGGCGGACGACGAAGCGGTCGCCGACGGCCAGCTCCTCGGTGCGGATCCGCAGCTCGCGGCCGTCCCGCAGGACGGTCACCTCCTTGGCGCCCAGCTCCAGCAGCGCCCTGAGCGCCGCACCCGCCTTCCGCTTGGAGCGGGCCTCGAAGTACCGCCCGGCCAGGATGAAGGCGGTGACACCGGCGGCCGCCTCCAGATAGATGTTCCCCGCGCCGTCGCTGCGCCCGATCGACAGCTCGAAGGGGTGCGTCATCCCGGGCATGCCCGCGGTGCCGAAGAACAGCGCCCACAGCGACCAGAGCATCGCGGCCGAGGTGCCCAGCGAGACGAGGGTGTCCATGGTGGCCGCGCCGTGCCGCGCGTTGGTCCAGGCGGCGCGGTGGAAGGGCCAGGCGCCCCAGACCACGACGGGCGCGGCGAGGGTGAGGGAGAGCCACTGCCAGTAGGTGAACTGGAGCGCGGGGACCATCGCCATCGCGATGACCGGCACCGCCAGGACCGCCGAGCCGATCACCCGCTCGCGCAGGGTGCGCAGCTCGTCGTCCCCGCCGTCCGCGGGGGGCGGGCCCTCGCCGCCGCCGTGCTCCGGCGCCGGCTCCGGGTGCCGGGGGGCGGGCGGGGCCGCCGTGTAGCCGGTGGCCTCGACGGTGGCGACCAGATCGGTCACCTGGACGCCGTCGGCCATGCTGACCTTGGCCTTCTCCGTCGCGTAGTTGACGCTGGCGGTGACGCCGTCCATCCGGTTGAGCTTCTTCTCGACGCGGGCGGCGCAGGAGGCGCAGGTCATGCCGCCGATCGCCAGCTCGACCTCGGTCTGCGCGGCGGGGCGTCCGGCGCCCGCGGTCCGCTCCGTGCTCTCATGCGTCGCGGTCATCACGTCTCCTCGGCGGTGCCCGGCCGGATGCCGGGGCCTGGGTGTTCTCCACCCCCACTCTGTCATACCCGCCTGGGGTATCGGTGGGGTCGAGGTCATGTATACCCCCACCCCGTATCTGATGCAAGGGGTTCCCGGGTGCGCGGAGGCGTGATCCGAGGGGGCGCTCCGGTGGTCCGCAGTCGACCCCGGGGGCGGGGTCCGGGACGGGGACGGAAACCTCCCGGTAACAAATTCGTGCGCGACTACTGGCCAGTGACCTTACTCGCGCGTAAGTTGACGGCGGTTCAACAGCTCCGCTCCCCCCCCCCATCCCTCACAGCATGAGGAGCCGGACATGAGGCTGAAGCCGTCGACACCGGCAGCGTCGTCGAAGACCCCCGCGCCGCCGTCGGACAAACCCCTCCGCAGATCGCGCATCCGCAGGTCCGCGGCCGCCGCGCTGGCCCTGGCCGTCGCGGCGGTCGTGGCACTGCCCGCCACCGCCACCGCGGCGCCGGAGAGCGCACGCACCACCAGCGGCTGGAACGACTACTCCTGCAAACCGTCCGCCGCACACCCACGCCCCGTCGTACTGGTCCACGGCACCTTCGGCAACTCCGTGGACAACTGGCTGGGACTCGCCCCCTACCTGGTCAGGCGCGGCTACTGCGTCTTCTCACTGGACTACGGGCAGCTGCCGGGCAAACCCTTCTTCCACGGACTCGGCCCCATCGAGGACTCCGCCGGGCAGCTCTCCGCCTACGTCGACAAGGTGCTCGACTCCACCGGCACCGGCCAGGTCGACATCGTCGGCCACTCGCAGGGCGGCATGATGCCCCGGTACTACCTCAAGTTCCTCGGCGGTGCCCCGAAGGTGAACGCCCTCGTCGGCATCGCCCCCAGCAACCACGGCACCACCCTCAGCGGTCTGGCCGCGCTCGCCGACCAGTTCCCGCCCGTCGGCGACGTGGTCGACGAGATCGGCCCGGCGCTGCTCCAGCAGAAGAAGGGCTCCGACTTCCTGGACAAGCTCAACGCGGGCGGCGACACGGTGCCCGGCGTCGCCTACACCGTGATCGCCACCAGGTACGACGAGGTCGTCACGCCCTACCGGACGCAGTTCCTCGACGGGCCGGACGTCAAGAACGTGACGCTCCAGGACCTGTGCCCGGTCGACATCTCCGAGCACCTGGCCATCGCGCTCGCCGACCGGGCGGCCTGGCACGAGACGGCGAACGCCCTCGACCCGGCGCACGCCACCCGCACCACCTGCTTCTCCTGAGGCGGATCCGCCCTCTCCCGGGGCGGACCGGCGCCGGGTCTCACCCCTCGGTGTGAATCTTCTCGGCGTACCGCGGGCCGTAGTACTCCTCCAGGAACTCCAGGGAGTCCTCGGTCCGGTCCAGGGCCTTGGCCAGCCGGGCGCGGTTCGGCAGCGCGTCCGGCTGCCAGGTCTCCGGATCCCAGGTGCCGGAGCGCAGAAACGCCTTCGAGCAGTGGTGGAAGACCTCGTCGATCTCCACCACCAGCGCCAGCGCGGGACGGTGACCGCGCGCCACCATCCCGTCCAGGAACGGCGCCTCGCGCACGATCCGCGCCCGGCCGTTGATCCGGAGCGTGTCACCGCGGCCCGGCAGGAAGTGGATCAGGCCGACGTGCGGGTTGGACAGGACGTTGCGCAGCCCGTCCACCCGCCTGTTGCCCGGTCGCTCGGGCAGGGCGACGGTCCGGTCGTCCAGCACCTTGGTGAACCCCGGCGGATCGCCCTTGGGGGAGACGTCGCAGCTCCCGTCGGCCGCCGAGGTGGCCACCAGGCAGAACGGCGAGCGGGCCAGCCACGCGCGGTCCAGGGGATGCAGCGTGGTGCGGGTCTTGTGCACCGCGTGCGGGGCCGGCTGCCCCACCAGGGCCCGCAACTCCTCCTCGGTGGTGACCTCCACCATCGCGTCCGCCGCCCCGACCGCTGCCGCCTCACGTGCCGTCATGACTGCTCCGCTCCCTCAACCCCGTTGCCGGGAACGAGCGTACGGCGCCGCCCGCCCCGCTGCGAGGGGAGGTGGCGCCGTACCCGACCGGCACGCTCAGCCGCGCGGCGGGGCCGAGGAGGCGGCCCTGCGGCGGGCGGCGGCGATCAGCCCCCCGGCCCCCGTCGCGAGAACCGCGGCGCCGCCCACGGCGAGCGGGACCGTACCGCTGTCGGCACCGGTCTCGGCCAGGTCGGCGTCCTCGGCCCCACCGCGCGGCGCCGCCCCGCCCTGCGGCGCGGGCCCCTCGCCGCCCGGCCCGGACCCGGGAGCCGCGGAGCCGTCGCCGTGTCCGCCGCCGCCTTCCGTGCCGTGCCCGGACCCGCCGTCCCCGCCGCCGTGCCCGCCGTGGTCCACGGTCGACTTGTCCGCGCCCGCCGCGATCTGCTGCGCGTCGGGCGCCTTCGGCGCCTTCCCGGCGCCGTCGCCGCCCTCTCCGCCGAAGGTGACGTCCGAGCAGCTGTAGAACGCCTCCGGGCTGTCCGAGCGCTGCCAGATGCTGTAGACGAGCTGCCGGCCCGACCTCTTCGGCACGGTGCCCTCGATGACGTAGCCGCCGTCCTCCAGTGCCGGGTCGGTCGCCTTCGCGAACGGTTCCGGCTCCAGGTCGGACCAGGTCAGCGGCTTGGACGGGTCGTAGCCGTCCTTGGTCAGATACAGCTCGAAGGTGCCCTTGTGCGGCGCGGTGGCCCGGTACCGGAAGGTGTGCGGGCCGGCCTTCATCGCCGTGGCCGGCCAGTCGGTACGGGGCAGGTCCAGCCCCTTGTACTTGTCCCGGCCCGCGCTGCACAGCTTCCCGTCCGGAATGATCTGCCGGTGCCTGCCCGCCGCGTCCGGGATGTTGACCTCGTTCCAGTCGTAGAACGCCTGCGTCCCGCTCGCGGCGACCGCCGCCTTGCACGCAGCCGACCGCGGACTCTCCGGCCCCTCGGCGAAGCAGGCGGACACCCGGCTGACCGGGTCGGCCATCGAACCGTGCGCGGCGGCGGGTGCGGCCGTCGCCAGGACGAGCGCGAGCGGTGCGGCGCCCAGCGCGGCGATTCCGGCGGCCGTGCGGCGAACGGACATGTGAAGGGCTCCTTGTCACGGGGGAACGCCGCCCGGAAGCGGCGGCTGCGGGGGCCGGAACGGGTTCGGGGTGCACCGCCTCCCCAGCGGCTGCCGCCGAACCCGCCCCGGTGGCCCGCACGTTAGCCACACCGGGGGCCCGGAACGGCCCGTCGGCGGCCGTCGCCCGGATCCTTAGGGAGCGCTTAAGCCGGGTCTAAGCACCCCGACAGACTCGGGGCCGCACCACCCCGCGCGGAACCGTGAGCTGGGCTTGTGCGTTTTCCTCCCGGAACGCCCCGCCCGGCCGCCCCGCGGACACCGCCGCGGGCCGAGGCGGACACCCGGCGCACGAGAGGAGGAGCAGGCCGTGAACCTGCTGGATCTGCTCCTGATCGTCGCGGCGCTCGCCTACGCGGGTGCCGGATACCACCGGGGGCTGGTCGCGGGCCTGGTCTCGCTGGCCGGGTTCGTCGGGGGCGCCTCCCTCGGCGTGTGGCTGCTCCCCTACGTCCTCCGCCTCGCGGACCGCGGCACCACCACCGCCACCCTGCTCGCGCTGCTGACCGTGCTGGTACCCGCGCTGGCCGGGCACGCGCTGGCCGCCCAGCTCGCCTGGCGGATACGCCACACGCTCCGCCGCACCCCTGTGCGCCGGGTGGACGGAGCGGGCGGTGCCCTCGTCAACGTCGTGGCCGTCCTCGTCGTCGGCTGGATGGCGGGCAGCGCGCTCGCGACCTCCCCCTCACCCGCGCTCAACCAGGCCATACGGGGTTCCGCGCTGCTGGAGGGGGTGCACGAGCGGATGCCCGACAGCGCGGCGACCTGGTTCAACCGCGCCACCGGGGCGCTCACCACGGCGGGCTTCCCACCGGTCTTCAACCCCTTCGAGCAGGAGCCGGGCGCCTCCGTGCCGCAGCCGTCCGGGGACGCCGTCACCGAGGCGGCGACCTCCGCCGCGCAGCGCAGCACGGTCAAGGTCGAGGGCGTCGCCGACGTGCGGGGCGGCAGACAGGGGCAGGAGGGCAGCGGGTTCGTCTACGCCCGCGGCCATGTGATGACCAACGCGCACGTCGTCGCCGGTGTCGACGCGCCGACCGTCCGGGTCGGCGGTGTCGGCCGCCCCCACCACGCGCGGGTCGTCCTCTTCGACCCGGACAAGGACATCGCCGTCCTGGACGTACCGGGCCTGGAGGCGCCGGCGCTGCGCTTCGCGGGGGACGCCGGGCGGGGGGACCGGGCCGTGGTGGCCGGCTATCCGGAGAACGGCGGCCTCGATCTGCGCGCCGCGGCCGTGGCGGCCCGCACCCCGGCCCGCGGCCAGGACATCTACGGAGGCTCGCTGACCACCCGCGACATCTACGCCATCCGCTCCCAGGTCCGCCCGGGCAACTCCGGCGGGCCGCTGCTGACCTCCGACGGGCGGGTGTACGGCGTCGTGTTCGCGCGCTCGACCACGGACGCGGGAACCGGATACGCGCTCACCGCCGACCAGGTACGGGGCGCCGCACGGGAGGCCGCGGACGCCACGGCCGCCGTGGACACCGGGAACCGCTCGGCACTGTGAGAGCACGGTGCGGGCGCACGGTGCGGGCGCCGTGCGCCCGGGCCCGCCGCCGGACCGGGGCGGCGGCCGGTCAGATCCGCTTGACGCACCGCCACTCCGTGGCGACCTCCGCGTAGCCCAGGCGCCGGTTGACGGCCAGCATCGGCTCGTTCGTCGCGTCGTTCCCGGTGTAGGCGTGCCGGTAGCCCGCCGCGCGGGCCCGCCGCAGCGCGGCCAGCTTGGCCAGTCGCGCCAGCCCCCGGCCGCGGAAGGCTCGCCGGGTTCCCGTCATCCCCGACCAGTAGCGGTCCACCCCGTCGGTCTGCGCGACGCTGTAGGCCGCGACCCGCCCGTCCACCAGCGCCACACTGCTCAGCTCGGCGTTCCAGTCGGGCCGCTGCCAGTTGTGCCGCAGCCACTGCGGGTACGGCGTCCGGCCCACCGGCACGTCGCCCGGCTCGTCCGCGGCGCACTCGGTGTCGGCCTCGTACAGCGGCCGCAGGTCGTCGGCGAACTCGGCGACCCGGTGCAGGGTCACGCCCGGCGGCAGCGGCTCCGGCAGCTCCGGCAGCGCGGCGCGGTCCAGCCCGCGTCCGAGGAAGTGCGCCTGCCGGGAGGGGAGGTAGCCGCGGCGCCCGGCGAACCCGGCGGCGTGGCCGTCCGCGGCGACCCAGCTGTACACCCGCCGCACCGCCAGCCCCGCCAGATACGCCTCGCCCGCGGCCACCAGGGCCGAGCCCGTGCCCCGGCCCCGGCGGCCGGGCGGTACCACCGTGTGCAGAAAGCCCCGACCCGGCTCCACGCTCCCCGCGACCAGGCCCGCCTCCGCGCACCCCGTGGCCGTGCCGTCCGCGTCCTCGGCCACCAGCAGCAGCCGCCGCTGCCCCGCGGGCGCCTGCGCCACCTCCCAGGCGACCGTCTCGGCCGTGCACACCAGATACGGGATCGTCGCGCGGCGGACCGCGGCCACGGACCGGGCGTCGCCGGGGTCGTCGGCGCGGAAGGCGCGGATCTGGGACGTCATGGCGCGGAGGCTACGTCGGCGGCGCGGCGCGGCGCCTCCGGATTTCCCGGGGTGGGGGAGAATCGGCCCGTACCCGCTCGCTCCCCGGAGGACCCGTGCCGCCGAACCCCACGAACGCCCTGGCCATCGACCTCGACCCGGACGCGCCCGAAGCGCCCTACGAGCAGGTGCGGTCGCGCATCGCCGCGCTCGCACGCGGCGGCGACCTGCCCACCGGCTACAAACTCCCCACCGTGCGGGGCCTCGCGGAGGAGCTGGGGCTCGCCGCGAACACGGTCGCCAAGGCGTACCGCGCGCTGGAGGCCGACGGCGTCATCGAGACCCGGGGGCGCAACGGCACCTTCATCGCCGCCGCCGGCGGGGTCGCCGAGCGGGAGCTGGCCGAGGCGGCACAGGCGTTCGCCGCCCGGGCGAGGCGGCTGGACGCCGGTCGGGACGCGGCGCTGTCCGCCGCCCGGGACGCGCTGCGCGCCCAGTACGGCGGGTAGCCCGGCCGCTCCCTGCGGGCGGATCCCCGCGCCGGTCCCGGACCGGACCGGCGCGGGGACCGCGGCGCGTGACCGGGGATCAGAGGCGGGCCGCGGCCTTGGTGGCGGTGGTGCGGAACGCGGCGACCGGGGCGTCCGGCAGGGTGCCCATCTCGGCCCAGCGCACCACGGTGACCTTCGTGCCCTTGCGGATCACCGCGAACAGGTTCACGCCGTGCTCCGACTCCGGCGGTGCGGTGTGCACGCCGTAGAGGTGTGTGCTGTCCCCGGCGTCGACCGTGCCGTAGTCGTCCCAGGAGGCCGTGCTGCCGGGGTGGTCCCGCAGCCAGTCGGCGGCGCAGCCCGCCGCGCGGTCCGCCAGCTTCGAGGCGAGTTTGTCCGCCGCCTTCACGGACGCGGTCGTGGTGGCGACCTGGGAGGCGTGGGTGTCGTAGTCGGTGCCGAAGAGGCGGTGGTAGGTGCTGGAGGTGTCGGGCAGTGCACCGTCCACGCAGAAGGGTTCCGGGTCCGGCAGGCCCTTGGTGACCGCGCCCTCGTACCACGGGGACGTGGCGTGCGGCGGCAGGTCGTCGGCGGTCAGGAAGCCCGGTGCCGCGGTCCGGGACGGGGCCGCGGCGGCGGTGGCCGCTGCGGCGGTGAGCAGGGCGACGGCGGCGGCGGTGGTGGCCGCGGCGGCGGAGCGCGTGCGCATGGTGGGTCCTCCCCCTGGGCGAACTGTCGTGGTGTCAGACCCCTGAGCGCGGCCGATGGTTGTCCGCGCGGGCGGCTGCCGGGCTCGCCGGGCCCGGCCCCCGGCGAGTGGGGGTCTCCGGCCGGGGCAGGGGACGCCGCCCGGCGGTCACAGGTACAGGCCCGCGCTCTCCCGCTGCTGTCCGGGGACGTCGGCGGGCCGCCTGCCCTTCTTCCGGGCGTAGAGCTCCGCGAGGGTGGCGCCCTCGCGGCCGACGCCGTCCTCGGTGCCGAGCCAGGCGACCGCCTCCTCGCGGCTGAGCGAGCCCACCTCGATCCGGGCCAGGCAGCGCCCGGGCCGCACCACCGCCGGGTGCAGCCGCTCCAGGTCCTCGTTCGTGGTGACCCCCACCAGTACGTTGCGGCCCTGGCCCAGCAGCCCGTCGGTGAGGTTCAGCAGCCGGGAGAGCGCCTGCCCCGCCGCGTACTTGGCCTCGCCGCGGATCAGCTCGTCGCAGTCCTCCAGGAGCAGCAGCCGCCAGCGGCCGGAGTCCGGGTCGGAGTCGTCGGAGCCGATGGCGATGTCCATCAGATAGCCGATGTTGTTGAACAGGTGCTCGGGGTCCAGGACGCAGTCCACCTGGCACCACTCGCTCCAGGACCGGGCCAGGGTGCGCAGCGCGGAGGTCTTGCCGGTGCCGGGCGGGCCGTGCAGCAGCAGCAGGCGCCCGGAGATCTCGTCCGGTGTGACCTTCATCAGGTCGTCCATGGCGGTGGCCACCCGGGCCGTGTAGTTCTGCCGCACGTCCGACCAGGCGCCGGCGCTGATGGTGCGGGAGGTGCGGCGCGGGCCGCGCATGGGGGAGTGGTACCAGAACCCCATGGACACCTGGTCCTCCTGCGGCTCGGGCTCGTCCTCCGCGCCGTCCACCGCCTGTCGCAGCCGCTGTTCGGCCAGTTCGTCGGTGACCGCCGTGACCGTGACCTCGGCGCCGCGGTTCCAGCGCGAGACGCGCGCCGTCCAGCCCTCTCCCTCGGCCAGCACCGAGCCGGAGTTGTCGTCCTTGGCCTCCCGCAGGATCTGCGCTCCCGGCGGCAGCAGGGTGCGCCCCTTCTTGACACGGTCGACGGTGTGGCTGCGCGAGTACGGCTGTTCCCCCAGGGTGAAGCGGCCCAGGAAGAGGGCGTCGATGATGTCGCCGGTGGAGTCGCTGTCGTCGATCTGCAGCTGCGGCACCAGTGCCCGTTCGGGCGCGGTCGGTTCCGGTGCGCCGCTTCCGGTCGCGGCGGTCGCCGCGGTGCCGGGGGCGGGGGTGGCCGGGGGCGTCGTCGAGGTCTCGGAAGCCAGGGCAGCGCTCCTCTGGTCGGGTCGGCGGTCGGTACACATGGACGCCATGATCCGGCATGGCGGCGGCACTCGCACGCGGGTTTCGCGGCGCGTCACCCGCGCATCCCGGAAGCCCGTCCGCCCCCTGTGTGCGCCCGAAGCCTCCTGGAATCCGGCTGGTTCGTCCTGGTTCGCAGGACTTCCCGGGGTGCCGGTCAGCTGCCCGGACGGCGTACCGTGTGCGTCAACAGCCTTGTGGGGCAGGTGAATGCTGTGGCCGGGATACACGCATGTCGTAGTCGGGAGATAGGGTTACTCTGCCCGGGCCGGGTGCCCTCGTACGGGTGGGGAGTGACATGGAACAGATAACAGTCGGCAGCAGGGCGCGGGTGCCCGCGATCAAATGCGGTACCGGCGCGACGAGTTCGCGCCTCGATCGGCACCTCTCCGTGCTCGCGGGCCCCGCCGTCCCACCGCGCGAGGCGGAGGACGCGACCACGCTGATGCGGGAGATCACACAGCGCGACGCGCTGCACAGCCGCACGCGCAACCGCGGTGCGCGGGTCTCCCTCTTCGCCCCGCTGCGCAAGCTGCGCCGCACGCTGTTCGGCGAGCGCGGCTGAAGGCGGCCGCCGGACTGCTCCCTCGCGGAGTCCGCGGATCCTCCGCGGAACGTCCCGGCGGCCGTTTCCCCCCTCGTGTCTCCCGCTTCTCCCGTGCTTCCCCCGCTCTGCCCCGGGCCCGGCCCCGGCTCCCCGGCCCGCCCCCTCCCGGCCCGTCGCCCCCGTCACGCCCGTTCGTCGTGGTCCGCCAGGTTCTCCAACGTCACGGAGAAGGCGAAGCGGTCCCCCCGGTAGTGGATGCGGACCACGTCCACCACGCGTCCCTCCGCGTCATAGGTCACTCCTGTGTAGTGCAGGATCGGGCTCAGCAGCGGCACCCGCAGCAGCCGGGCCGTCTCCGGATCGGCCAGCCGTGCCTCGACCGTGTCCGTGATCCTGCTGATCCGCACCCCCACGGCGTCCCGCAGCACCTTCGTCATGGGCCAGTCGCGCCGCAGATCCGCCGGATCGATGTGGTCGGCGACGTCCCTGCGGATGAGGTTGCAGGCCCAGTTGGTCGGCTCCCCGCTCTCCCGTTCGCAGCGCAGCCGCCGGTAGGCCATCGCCTCCTGCTGGCCGGGGAAGTACTCGGCCAGCTCGGCGGGGACCGGCTCCGGCCCGTGGCCCAGCAGCGTGGTGGGCTCCCCGGACTGCTGGGCGACGATCGTGTCCACCGAGCCGAGCAGCCGCACCGGGCGGGCCCGGCGCGCCTCCGGTTCGATGAAGGTGCCGCGCCGCCGGTGCCTGCTGATCAGGCCCTCCGTCTCCAGCTCCTTGAGGGCCTGGCGCATGGTCAGCACGCTGACACCGTAGTGCTCGGCCAGCCGGTCCTCGGGCGGCAGCCGGTCCGGCGCCTGCGGAGGGCGGCCGAGTATGGAGGCGCGGAGGGACTGGGAGACCTGATACCAGAGGGGCAGCTTCCGGTTCAGCTCGACGGAGTCGGGGGTGAACAGCGGCGTCATGGGGCGTGCCTCCACGGGTGAGGTCGGCCCGCCGCGGTCCGCATACGACCGGTGCGGGCCCCGGCGGAGCGGGGCCGCGCGGGGCCCGCGCGGGCGGACCGACCGGGGATGTCAGGGAGCCGGGAAGTGGCGCTCGAGACCCTGCCACACCGCGTCGTAGTCCGCCTGCAGGTGTGCGGCGCCCGCCGCCTGCCCGGTGAGCGTCACCGGCCAGCGCGTCTCGAACATGAAGGCCAGCCCGTCGTCGATCTTCTGCGGTGCCGGCTCGGCTGCCGAGGCCCGTTCGAAGGTCTCCCGGTCGGGGCCGTGGGCCGACATCATGTTGTGCAGCGAGCCCCCGCCCGGTACGAAGCCGTCCGCGCCCCCCGCCTTGGCGTCGTAGGCGCCCTCGATCAGGCCCATGTACTCGCTCATCACGTTGCGGTGGAAGTACGGCGGCCGGAAGGTGTCCTCGCCCACCAGCCAGCGGGGTGCGAAGACCACGAAATCCACCCCGGCCAGGCCCGGGGTGTCCGAGGGCGAGGTCAGCACGGTGAAGATCGAGGGGTCGGGATGGTCGTAGCTGATGCTGCCCAGCACGTTGAAGCGGCGCAGATCGTAGACGTAGGGCAGATGGTTGCCGTGCCAGGCCACGACGTCCAGCGGCGAGTGGTCGTAGACGGCCTTCCACAGGTTGCCGCAGAACTTGTTGACCACCTCGACCGGCCGCTCCACGTCCTCGTAGGCCGCCGTGGGGGCCAGGAAGTCCCGTGCGTTGGCCAGCCCGTTGGCGCCGATCGGCCCCAGATCGGGCAGCACGAAGGGGCGGCCGTAGTTCTCGCAGACGTACCCGCGCGCGCTCTCCGCCAGCAGTTCCACCCGGAAGCGCACCCCGCGCGGGATCAGCGCCACATGCCCCGGGGCCGCGCTCAGCGGCCCGAACTCGGTGTGCAGCAGCAGCCCGCCGCGCTCGGGGACGATCAGCAGTTCGCCGTCCGCGTCGCTGAAGACCCGGTCGGTCATGGACGCGTTGGCGGCGTACAGATGCACGGCCATCCCGCTGCGCTGCCGCGCGTCGCCGTTGCCGCCCAGCGTCCAGAGCCCCGCCAGGAAGTCGGTGCCCCGGGAGTGCTCCTGGTGCTCCCCGCTCGACGAGCGCGGGGGAGGTTCGGGCAGCGGACCCCAGCGCAGCCGGTTGGGATCGGGCTGCGTCTCGGCGAAGGGCGCGCTCCGCAGGCCGCCGTTGTCCGTGCGGACGAAGCGGGGGTGCGCCGCCGAGGGGCGGATGCGGTAGAGCCACGAGCGGCGGTTGTGCGCCCGGGGCTCGGTGAACGCGCTGCCGCTCAACTGCTCCGCGTACAGGCCCAGCGGCGCCCGCTGGGGGGAGTTGCGGCCGAGGGGCAGTGCGCCCGGCTCGGCCTCGCTGCTGTGCTCGTTGCCGAACCCGGCCTGGTAGGTCAGTTGCCCGGCCGCGCCGCGCGCCTGATCCCCTGCCCGGCCGGCGGAGGTGCCGGTGCTGCTGGTGGTGCTGTCGGTGCCCTGGCCCATCGCCAACTCCCGCCGCATCATGAATTCCTATGGAGGACCATAGGAATAACGGAGGTCTCCGTCAACGCACCACGCGTGCCCGCCCGGCGATCCGGGCGGGCACGCGCCGGGCGGGGGCGCGCCATCGGCCCCGGTGACCCAGGGCACCCCGACGCCGTGCTGACACCTTGCTGACCCGACAGTAGGTTTGCCCCATGAAGGCACACGACGGCATGTACATCGACGGCGCCTGGCGCCCCGCCGCGGGCACCGGGACGATCGAGGTCACCAACCCCGCCGACGGAACCCTCCTGGCCACCGTCCCCGCGGGCGGGCCCGAGGACGTCGCGGCAGCCGTGCGCGCCGCCCGCGCCGCGCTGCCCGGCTGGGCCGCCACCCCGCCCGCGGAACGCGCCGCGCGGCTGGACGCGCTCCGGCGGATCCTCACCGACCGGCGCGAGGAGATCGCCCGGACCGTCACCGCCGAACTCGGCTCGCCCCTCACCCTCTCGCAGAAGGTGCACGCCGCCGTGCCGATCGCCGTCTGCACCGGCTACGCGGAGCTCGCCGCCGCGTACTCCTTCGAGGAACGCCTGGGCAACTCCCTGGTGCTGCGCGAGCCGGTCGGAGTCGTCGGTGCCATCACCCCGTGGAACTACCCGCTGCACCAGATCGTCGCCAAGGCCGCACCGGCCCTCGCGGCCGGCTGCACCATGGTGCTCAAACCGGCCGAGGACACCCCGCTGGTCGCCCGGCTGTTCGCGGAGGCCGTCGACGAGGCGGGGGTGCCCGCCGGGGTCTTCAACCTGGTCACCGGGCTCGGCCCGGTCGCCGGACAGGCGCTGGCCGAGCACGAGGACATCGACCTGCTCTCCTTCACCGGCTCCACCGCCGTCGGCCGCCGCATCGGCGCCGCGGCCGCGTCCGGCGTCAAGCGCGTCGCGCTCGAACTCGGCGGCAAGTCGGCCAACGTCATCCTGCCCGGCGCCGACCTGGCGAAGGCCGTGAAGGTCGGGGTCGCCAACGTGATGTCCAACTCCGGCCAGACGTGCAGCGCCTGGACGAGGATGCTGGTGGACTCCGAGCGCTACGAGGAGGCCGTACGGCTGGCCGCCGAGGCCACCGCCAAGTACACCACCGGGGACCCGCTGGACGAGGCCACCCGGGTCGGCCCCCTCGTCAACGCCGCGCAGCGGGAGAGGGTCACCGGCTACATCGAGCGCGGCCGCGAGGAAGGGGCCCGGCTGGTGGCGGGCGGCGCCGAGCCCCCCGAGGGCACGGAGCACGGCCACTACGTCCGGCCCACCGTCTTCGCCGACGTCACCCCCGGGATGGCCATCGCCCAGGAGGAGATCTTCGGCCCCGTGCTGTCCCTGCTGAAGTACGAGGACACCGAGGACGCGCTGCGGATCGCCAACGGCACCGTCTACGGCCTGGCCGGCGCGGTGTGGTCCGAGGACGAGGAGGAGGCCGTCGCCTTCGCACGCCGGATGGAGACCGGACAGGTCGACATCAACGGCGGCCGGTTCAACCCCCTGGCGCCGTTCGGCGGATACAAGCAGTCGGGCGTCGGCCGGGAACTGGGCGTGCACGGCCTGGAGGAGTATCTGCAGACCAAGTCCCTCCAGCTCTGAGACCCGCCCACACCGGCCGCGCCGGGCCGGTCCGTCCGAGGCCACCCCGTCCCGCATCCCGCTTGGAGCCCGCATGGTTCGCGCCCTCGTCCTGCCCGCCGTCTCGGCACCGCTGGAGGTCACCTCGATAGCCCTGCCGGATCCCGGACCCGGCCAGGTGCGGGTGCGGCTCGCCGCCGCCGGCGTCTGCCACTCCGACCTCTCGCTGGCCAACGGCACTCTGCGCCAGCCCGTACCGGCCGTCCTCGGCCACGAGGGCGCGGGGACCGTCGTGGCCGTGGGCGAGGACGTACGGGACGTCGCCCCCGGTGACCGGGTCGTCCTCAACTGGGCGCCGAGCTGCGGCGAGTGCCACTTCTGCGCACAGCTGTCCGAGCCGTGGCTGTGCGTGCGCGCCAACGACGCCACCACCACCCCCTATGCGCGCACCCGCAGCGGCGACGGCCTCTATCCCGGGCTGAGCGTCGCCGCCTTCGCCGAGGAGACGGTCGTCCCGCGCCGGGCCGTCCTCCCGCTCCCCGCGGGGGTGCCGCTGGAGGACGCGGCGCTGCTGGGCTGCGCCATGCTCACCGGGTACGGCGCGGTGCACCACAGCGCCCGGGTGCGGGTGGGCGAGTCGGTCGCGGTGTTCGGTGTGGGCGGGGTGGGGCTGGCCACCCTGCAGTCGGCGCGGCTGGCCGGTGCCGGACAGATCGTCGCGGTGGACGTCTCCGCGGAGAAGGAGGAGATGGCGCGGGCCGCCGGGGCGACGGACTTCGTCGTGGCGGGGGAGAAGACCGCCAAGGAGGTCCGCGCGCTCACCGAGGGCGGCTACGGCGCCGACGTGGCCGTCGAGTGCGTGGGGCGGGCGGCGACCGTCCGCGCCGCCTGGGACTGCACCCGGCGGGGCGGCCGGACCGTCGTGGTCGGCATCGGCGGCAAGGACGAGCAGGTCACCTTCTCCGCGCTGGAGATCTTCCACTTCGCGCGGGAGCTGCGCGGCTGCGTCTACGGCGACTCCGACCCCGCGCGGGACGTCCCCGTGCTCGCCCAGCATGTGCGGGACGGGCGGCTGGAGCTGGGGGCGCTGGTGAGCGAGCGGGTCGGGCTGGAGGGGGTCGGGGACGCCTTCGCGGCCATGCGCGCCGGGCGGGGCGGGCGCACGCTGGTGGTCTTCTGATCCGCGGCCCGGCCGCCGGGGCGCGATGCTCTTCCGGGCCCCGGCGGGGTCAGGCCACCCGCGGAGGTCCGGGCCCCGGCGGGGTGCGGGCTAAGCATCCGCTCAGTGCGCAGTAAGCTGGGCGGATGACGACGGGTGTGATCGATGAATCCTTCGGCGGCGTCACTCCGGACGCCGCCCGCCGCCTGCTGCTCGGCGCCGTGGAGGCGTTCGCCGAGCGGGGTTTCCACGCCACCACCACCCGCGACATCGCCGGACGTGCCGGAATGAGCCCCGCCGCGCTCTACATCCACTACAAGACCAAGGAAGAGCTGCTCTTCCACATCAGCAGGGTCGGCCACGAGCGCTCGGTCGCGGTGCTGGAGGAGGCCGTCGCGAGCGCGCCCGACTGCGCGGAGCGGCTCGCCCGCGCCGTCCGCGCGTTCGTGCGCTGGCACGCGGAGCACCACACCACGGCGCGGGTGGTCCAGTACGAGCTGGCGGCGCTGGGGGAGGAGCACTACGCGCGGATCGTGCTGCTGCGCAGGCGCAGTGAGGAGATTCTGCGCGCGGTCCTGGAGGAGGGAGTGGCGGCCGGGGAGTTCGACATCCCAGATCTGCGGGGCACGGCGCTGGCCGTGATGTCGCTGTGCATCGACGTCGCCCGCTGGTTCAGCCCGGAGGGCCGCAGGACGCCGGACGAGATCGGCGCGCTGTACGCCGATCTCGCCCTGCGGATGGCGGGCCGGCGGCCCGCCGGTCTCACCAGTAGTAGCGGCTGAGGCTCACCGCGACGCACACCGGCTTGTCGCCGCCCTCCCGCTCCACGGTCACCTGCGCGGCGACCTGTACCCCGCCGTCCGGCGTCTCGCTGACGTCGGCCAGGGTCGCCCGGGCGCGCAGCCGGGAGCCGACGGGCACCGGGGCGGGGAAGCGCACCTTGTCGGTGCCGTAGTTGACGCCCATCCGCACTCCTTCGACGCGCAGGATCTGCGGGACGAGCGCGGGCAGCAGCGAGAGGGTCAGATAGCCGTGTGCGATGGTGCTCCCGAAGGGGCCCTCGGCGGCGCGTTCCGGGTCCACGTGGATCCACTGATGGTCGCCGGTCGCGTCCGCGAAGAGGTCGATCCGCTTCTGGTCCACCTCGAGCCAGTCGCTGACGCCCAGCTCCTGTCCGACCGCGGCGCGCAGCTCCGGGGCCGAGGTGAAAACCTGGGGTTCCGCCATGCAAACAACCTCCCACGCTGGTAAGTCGCGGAGCAGATGCCGAATAAGCGATTGCTCAGCACGTGCCCGTCAGCATGCCAGCAGGGCTCCGAGCGGCGCCACCCCGGCCCCCGCCGCCCACCGCGCCCGTCCGGTGCCGCGCCCCGGCCCGGTGCCGCAGTCCGGCGCCGCGCCCGGTCCGCCGGCCCGTCCCCGGCCGGCGGGCGCCGCGGTCGTCCGTGTGCGGCCGCCGCTCAGCCCTGGGAGGGCAGCGGACTGCCGAACCCGAGCCGGGAGCCGGCGCCCGCGCGGTGCGGATTGCGGCTCTCGCGGCGGCCGGTGCCCTCGGTGCGGATCTCCGTACGGGCTCCGGCTCCCCGCTCCTTGCGCAGGGCGCGGCGGTAGGGGGGCGCGTCCCGGACGCCGCCCGGCATGGCGATCATGCGGCGCAGCACCTCCGCCAGCCGGGGGGTGGGCGGCCGGGCCGGGTCGCACCGCAGCAGCGACCTGCCGCCCCACGTCCTGCGGTGCCACTCGTCGAGTGCGGTCGGCTGCCTGATCCCCTTGTGCTTCTCCCGCCTGCGGCGGTCGGCGACTTCGGACTCGTAGGCGAGCCAGACCGCGCGGGCCTCCTCCAGTTCCTCCAGGGCCGCGACGAGCAGCGCGGGGTCGGGTTCGCGGTCCTCCGGGTCGAACCCGGCGTTCCTGCACAGGTGCTGCCAGGTGGCGCGGTGTCCGTAGGGGGCGAACCGCTCCAGGCACTTGCGCAGCGCCTGTCGCCGCTGGGACCGTTCTCTGTCCGGATCCCGGACCTGTCGGGCGAGCGCTCTGAAACCGGCCAATCATCCCACCTCCGGCGGAGAGGACCCGTGTCGTCGGGGATGTGACGTGCCGCCCCGCGGTTCGGATCCGTCTCCGGCGATGCTTTTTCGCGCGGAGAGCGCGCACTTGCTTCGGCGTGGCGGATTACCCCGGATGCGGTCCGCTATTCCTGTAAGGGGTGCGGCCCCGCCTCATCGGGCGCAGCCGCTTCCGGGGTCTCCACCGGTCACGCATACGCGGCGCCGCGCGCCGCCCACAGCAGAGGAACGAGCCTGCGGGCGCCGCCGTTCCCGAAGCACTGCCGGGAGGGACACCGGCACCCCTTCCGCAACGACATACCGACTGGTTAGTCTGCCGACCGGGCGCGACACCGCGGAGCCCCTCCGCCGGCCGCGCCCGAACGGGGCCGCAGGAGCACACGCCCGGAGAGTGGGAGGCGCAGCCGATGGAGTCCTTGCGCGACAGTGCCGTCGTCGTCACCGGAGCGGGCGGCGGCATCGGAGCCGCCCTCGCCCGCAGATTCGCCGCCGAGGGCGCGCGGGTCGCGGTCAACGACCTGGACCCGGGCCGCGCCCGGGCGGTCGCCGAGGAGATCGGCGGCATCGCCGTCCCCGGGGACGCCGCCACTGTCGTGGCGCCCGCGCGCGAGGCGCTCGGCGGAGCGGTCGACACGTTCTGCGCCAACGCCGGTCTGGGTACCGAGGGCGGCCCCGAGACCCCCGACGCGCAGTGGGACGCCGCCTGGGACCTCAACGTGATGGCGCACGTCCGGGCAGCGCGCGAGCTGCTGCCGGACTGGCTGGAGCGCGGGCGGGGGCGCTTCGTCTCCACCGTCTCGGCGGCCGGACTCCTCACGATGGTCGGCTCGGCGCCCTACAGCGTCACCAAGCACGCGGCACTCGCCTTCGCCGAGTGGCTGTCGGTCACCTACCGGCACCGGGGCCTCCAGGTGCACGCCGTCTGTCCCGAGGGGGTACGCACCGACATGCTGGAGGCCACCGGCGTCGCGGGCGACCTCGTGCTGCGGCCCGGCGCCATCGCCCCGGACGCCGTGGCCGACGCGCTGTTCGCCGCGCTCGCCGACGGGCGCTTCCTCGTCCTGCCGCACGCCACCACCCAGCGGCACTACACCGCGCGGGCCACCGGGACCGACAGCTGGCTGAGCGCCATGAACCAGCTGCAGCGCAAGGTCGAGGAGGCGGCCGGCGGGACCACGCGAGGACCCGCCGGGACGCGGGAAGGGGAGCCGGCATGACGTCGGCCGGCGCCGCCGGGTACGGGGACAAGCCCTGGCTCGCCCAGCTCACCGAGACCCAACGCGCCCCCGTCACACCCCCGGAGACAGTGCTGCACGCCTTCCGCGCCGCGGTCCGCGAGGTACCGGACCGGACCGCGCTCGGCTACTTCGACGGCCGGCTCAGCTACGCCGAGACCGACGCGCTCTCCGACGCCGTCGCGGCGCACCTCGCCGCACGCGGCCTGGCCAAGGGCGACCGGCTCGCCCTGATGCTGCAGAACAGCCCGCACTACGTGCTGGCGCTGCTCGGCGCGTGGAAGGCGGGCGCCACCGTGGTGCCCGTCAACCCCATGTACAAGGAGCGCGAGGTGGCGCATGTGCTCCAGGACGCGGAGGCGGCCGCACTGGTGTGCTCCGACCGTGCCTGGGAGGACCGGCTGCGCGCCGCGGCGGCCGGCGGCACCGTGCGCACGGTGCTGACCGCCTGCGAACTCGACCTGCAGACGCGGGACGACCCCCGGGTGCTCGACTTCGGCCGGCGCGCGCCCGCCGAGGACGCCGAGGACCTGCTCGCCGTCGCCCGCAGCGGTGCGCCCGCTCCGGCCGGACGCGGACTCACCGGCGAGGACATCGCCCTGATCAGCTACACCTCCGGGACCAGCGGCACCCCCAAGGGCGCCATGAACACGCACGCCAACCTCGCCTACAACGCGGAGCGGCAGCGCGTCGGCCACGGCATCCCCGAGGGGGCGTGCGTCTTCGCACTGGCCCCGCTCTTCCACATCACCGGAGCGGTCGTGCAGCTGTGCGGCTGCATCGCCAACAAGGGCACGCTCGCGCTCGCCTACCGCTTCGACGCGGGCGTCGTCCTGGACGCCTTCCTGGAGCACCGGCCCGCCTACACCGTCGGCCCCTCCACCGCGTTCATGGCGCTGGCCGCGCACCCGGCCGCGTCCCGCGCACACTTCGCCTCGTTCACGCACCTCTCCTCCGGCGGCGCGCCGCTGCCCCCCGCGCTGGTGGAGAAGTTCCGCGCCGCCTTCGGCCCCTACATCGGCAACGGCTACGGCCTCACCGAGTGCTCGGCCCCGTGCGCCTCCGTACCGCCCGGCCGGGAGGCGCCGGTCGACCCGGAGTCCGGCACGCTGGCCGTCGGCCTGCCGGGCCCCGACACGGTGGTGCGGATACTCGACGAGAGCGGCGCCGAGGTGCCGTTCGGGCAGCAGGGCGAGATCGCCGTGCGCGGCCCGCAGGTGGTGCCCGGCTACTGGCGGCGGCCCGCGGAGACCGCCGCCGGGATGCCCGGCGGCGAACTGCGCACCGGGGACATCGGATTCATGGACGCGGACGGCTGGCTGTACGTCGTCGACCGCAAGAAGGACATGATCAACGCCTCCGGGTTCAAGGTCTGGCCCCGCGAGGTCGAGGACGTGCTCTACACGCACCCGGCCGTCCGCGAGGCCGCGGTGGTCGGGGTGCCGCACGAGTACCGCGGCGAGACCGTCAAGGCGTACGTCAGTCTGCGCGAGGGCGCGTCGGCCGCCTCTGAGGAGCTGAGCGGGTACTGCAGGGAGCGGCTTGCCGCCTACAAGTACCCCCGCGAGGTGGAGGTGCTGCCGGAGCTGCCCAAGACCACCAGTGGCAAGATCCTCCGGCGGGAGCTGCGTTCCCGGCAGGATGGCGCCCCGACGGCGAGCGGGCAGCCGGGCCGGCCGGGCGGCGCCGGCCGGTGAACGATGAGCGAGAGGCAGGTGGCGGCCATGGCGACCAGGGCCGGTGAGGGAGATCCGGCACACGGCGGCGGGGCGCGCCCGGCGCGCGCCCGGGGCCGGGGCGGGGACGAGACCCGGGCTCCGGTACCGCAGCGGCTGATGGCGGCCGCCACCCGGCTCTTCGCCGAACAGGGGTACGACCGTACGTCCGTGCAGGAGATCGTGGAGGCGGCAGGCGTCACCAAGGGCGCGCTCTACCACTACTTCGGCTCCAAGGACGATCTGCTCCACGAGATCTACGGCCGGCTGCTGCGCCTCCAGCAGGAGCGCCTCGACCTGCTCGCCGACCGTGCGGCCCCGGTGGAGGAGCGGCTGCGGCAGGCCGCGGCGGACGTCGTCGTCACCACCATCGACAACCTCGACGACGCCATGATCTTCTTCCGCTCGATGCACCAGCTCTCCCCGGAGAAGCAGAAGCAGGTGCGGGCCGAGCGCCGCCGCTACCACGAGAGGTTCCGTGCGCTGATCGAAGAGGGCCGGCGCTCCGGTGTGTTCAGCGACGCGACCCCCGCCGACCTGGTCGTGGACTACCACTTCGGTTCCGTGCACCACCTCAGCAGCTGGTACCGGCCGGGCGGCCGGCTCACGCCGCAGGAGGTCGCCGACCACCTGGCCGATCTGCTGCTGCGGGCACTGCGGCACTGAGCGGGCCCGGGGCCGCGGAGCGCGGTCCCCCGTCGACGAAAGGACCATCCGTGCAGGCATGGCGCGTCCACACCAACGGCGAACCGCGCGACGTGATGCGGCTGGAAGAGGTGCCCGAGCCCGAACCGGGCCCGGGGCAACTGCTGGTCCGGGTCCGGGCCGCGAACGTCAACTACCCGGACGCCATGCTGTGCCGGGGCGAGTACCAGGTGCGCCCCCCGCTGCCGTTCACCCCCGGCGTGGAGCTCTGCGGCGAGATCGTCGGCGGGGCCCGGGCGGGGGAACGGGTGCTCGGGCAGCCGGTGCTGCCCTGCGGCGCCTTCGGGGAGACGGCCGTCGTCACCGAGGAGAGCGCCCGTCCCGCGCCCGACGCGCTGGACGACGCCGAGGCCGCCGCGCTGCACATCGGGTACCAGACCGGCTGGTTCGGGCTCCACCGGCGCGCCGGACTGCGGAAGGGCGAGACGCTGCTGGTGCACGCCGCCGCGGGCGGCGTCGGCAGTGCGGCCGTCCAGTTGGGCAAGGCCGCCGGGGCACGTGTGATCGGGGTCGTCGGCGGTGCCGCGAAGGCCGAGGTCGCCCGCGACCTGGGCTGCGACGTGGTCGTCGACCGCAGGAGCGAGGACGTGGTCGGCGCCGTGAAGGAGGCCACCGGCGGCGCGGGCGCCGACGTGGTCTACGACCCGGTGGGCGGCGACGCCTACGCGGCGTCCGCCAAGTGCATCGCCTTCGAGGGGCGCATCGTGGTGGTCGGCTTCGCGAGCGGCGCGGTGCCCACCCCCGGACTCAACCACGTGCTGGTGAAGAACTACTCCGTCCTCGGGCTGCACTGGGGGCTGTACGCGCAGCGGGAGCCCTCCGCCGTCGACCGCTGCCACGAGGAGCTCACCCGCCTCGCGGCGGACGGCGCGGTCCGGCCGCTGGTGAGCGAGCGCGTACCGCTGGACGGCGCGGCCGACGCCGTCCAGCGGGTCTTCGACGGCGTGACCACGGGCCGCGTGGCGGTGGTGCCCGGCTGACCGGCCCCGGACGGGCGGCGGGCACCCGGCGCCGTGTCCGCCGCCCGGGCGGGCACCCGGCGCCGTGCCCGGCCCGGGACGACGTCAGGCGACCGCGGCGGCCGCCGCCCGTCCGGCCGTGCGCCCCGAGAAGAGGCAGCCGCCCAGGAAGGTGCCCTCCAGCGAGCGGTAGCCGTGCACACCGCCGCCGCCGAAACCGGCCACCTCGCCCGCCGCGTAGAGCCCGGGGACCGGGTCGCCCCGGCGCGCCGCGTCCGCCGCCTCCCGCACGGGCCCGGCGAGCACCCGCGAGGACAGGTCCGTCTCCAGCCCGCCCAGGCTCTTGCGGGTCAGGATGTTGAGCCGGACCGCGATCAGCGGACCGGCGGCCGGGTCCAGCAGGCGGTGCGGGGCCGCGACCCGGATGAGCCGGTCGCCCAGGTATCGCCGGGCGCCGTTCAGCGCGGTGATCTGGAGGTCCTTGGTGAACGGGTTGCGGATCTCCCGGTCCCGGGCGGCGATCTCCCGGTGCAGCGCCGCCGCTTCGATCAGCCCGTCACCGGTCAGCTCGTTCATCCGGCGGGCCAGGGCGGCGACATCGCGCTCGATGACGAAGTCGGCCCCGTGGTCCATGAACGCCTGCACCGGGCCGGGGGCGCCGCCGCGTGCCCGGCCCAGGACCTCGCGCACGGACCGGCCGGTCAGATCCGGGTTCTGCTCCGAACCGGAGAGCGTGAACTCCTTCTCGATGATCTTCCGGCTGAGGACGAACCAGGTGTAGCCGTGCCCCGTCCGCATGATGTGGTCGAGGGTGCCCAGGGTGTCGAAGCCGGGGAAGAGCGGGACCGGCAGCCGCTGTCCGGTGGCGTCGAGCCACAGCGAGGAGGGCCCGGGCAGGATGCGGATGCCGTGCCGGGCCCAGATGGGGTTCCAGTTCTCGATCCCCTCGGTGTAGTGCCACATCCGGTCGCGGTTGATCATGTGGCCGCCGGCCTCTCCGGCCACGTCGAGCATCCGCCCGTCCACATGCGCCGGCACTCCGGAGAGCAGCTTCCGGGGCGGGGTGCCCAGCCGCTCGGGCCAGTGGGCGCGCACCAGTTCGTGGTTGCCGCCGATACCGCCGGAGGTCACGATCACGGCCTGGGCCCGCAGTTCGAAGCTGCCGGCGGGCTCCCGGCCGCTGGCCGTGCCGCGCCGCGCGTCGCTGGGCTCCAGCACCTGGCCGGTCACCGTGTCCAGCGCTCCGGCCGTCCGGGACAGGCCGGTCACCCGGTGCCGGAAGCGCAGTTCGACCAGGCCGCGTGCCACGCCCTCGCGGACGCGCCGCTCGAACGGTTCGACGATGCCGGGCCCGGTGCCCCAGGTGATGTGGAACCGGGGCACCGAGTTGCCGTGGCCGCCCGCGCCGTAGCCGCCCCGCTCGGCCCAGCCCACCACGGGGAAGAGCTTCAGCCCCTGGGCGCGCAGCCAGGCGCGCTTCTCGCCCGCCGCGAAGTCCACGTACGCCTCGGCCCACCGGCGCGGCCAGTGGTCCTCGGGCCGGTCGAAGGCGGCCGTGCCCAGCCAGTCCTGCCAGGCGAGTTCGCGGCTGTCCCGGATGCGCAGCCGTCGCTGCTCGGGCGAGTCGACGAAGAACAGCCCGCCGAAGGACCAGTGCGCCTGCCCGCCGAGCGACTGTTCGGGCTCCTGGTCGAGGAGGAGGACGCGCCGCCCGGCGTCGGCCAGTTCGGCTGTCGCGGCGAGACCCGCGAGTCCGGCTCCGACCACGATCACATCGGCGTCGTACGCCATGCTCCCACCTTTCCTGACAACTGCGGCAGCAGGTGTGCGGACACCCGCACCGGGACCGGTGACCGGAGAGTAACCTCCGGGCCCGCCCGCGGACACCCCTGCGCGCAGCCCGTCCGCGGTGCTTGGATGGGCGTATGGAACAGCAGGGACGCTCGGCGGACGAGCTGCTGGACATCGTGGACGGGCAGGACCGGGTCGTCGGGCAGCGGCTGCGCGGCGAGGTCTACGCCGGTCGGCTGCGGCACCGCAGCACCGCCATCCGGGTCCGGGACGCGGCGGGCCGGATCTTCGTGCACCGCCGCACCCCCACCAAGCTGATCTTCCCCGGGATGTACGACGTGGTGGTGGGCGGCGTGGTGGGCGCGGGCGAGGACTACGACACGGCGGCCCTCCGGGAGGCCGAGGAGGAACTGGGCGTCAGCGGGCTGCCGCAGCCCGAGCGGCGGCTGAAGTTCCTCTTCGGGACGCCCGAATACTCCTGGTTCCTCCAGGTGTACGAGGTGGTGTGCACGCAGCCCGTCCGGCCGCAGCCGGAAGAGGTCGCGTGGTGGGACTTCCTGCCGGAGGAGGAGCTGGAGCGGCGGCTGGCCGGCTGGGAGGCGCGGGGCGACATCGTCCCGGACGGACTCGAGTGCCACCGGCGGCTCGCCGCCCGGTAAGGGGTGCACCTGTCCGGCGCGGGTGTCCCCGTGGGGAAGCGCCGCAGGTCACCGCGTACGGTTGAACCATGCGCGACCGGCTCTCGGCGACTCTTCGGCTGTGGTTCGCCCCCCAGCGGCTCAGGGAGGAGGGCACCACGCCCGACTACCGCTTCTCGCTCGCCAACGAGCGCACCTTCCTCGCCTGGATCCGCACCGCGCTGGCCCTGGTGGCGGGCGGGATCGCGGTCGACCAGTTCCTGACCGACCTGCGCTGGGGGGTGCGCACGGCCGTCGCGACCGTGCTGCTGGCCGGTGCCGCCCTGTGCGCCGTCCGGGCCGTGAACCACTGGGTGCGCTGCGAGCGTGCCATGCGCCGCGGCGAGGACCTGCCCGCCTCGCGCTTCCCGGTGCTGCTGGCGGGCGGCACGGCGTTCGCGGCGCTGCTGGTCGTCGCCGTCGTGGTGTTCGGCCTGGCCGGCCGGTGAGCGGCGAGCCGCCCCGCGATCCGGGCGCCCAGCCGGAGCGCACCTGGCTGGCCTGGCGCCGTACCACGCTGACCTGCGCGGTGTCGGTGGCGCTGACGGCGCGGGTGGCGCTCGCCGACCCCTCCGGCCCCGCCGTGGCGGCTGCCTGCCTCGGCGCGCTGGCCTGGGTGGGACTGCTGGTGACCGCGCACCGCCGGATCCGTGCGCTCTCCCGGTCCCGGCCCCGGACGATGGGGGCGGCTCAGACCATGGGGGCGCTGGCCTGTGTGCTGGTGCTGGTCGGAGTGGGCGGAATGATGCTGCTGTGAACGGCCCGGCGGGGACGCACGCGCCGCTCGTGGTCGTCATGGGGGTGTCCGGGTCCGGCAAGAGCACCGTCGGGGAGTGGCTGGCCGGGGCGCTCGGTGTGCCGTTCGCCGACGCGGACGACTTCCACCCCGCGCACAACATCGAGAAGATGTCGGCCGGTGTCCCGCTGGACGACGCGGACCGGGCGCCGTGGCTGGACGCGCTGGCCGACTGGCTGCGCCGCCGCGCCGCCGCCGGGAGCCCCGCCGACGGGGGTGTGCTGGTCTGCTCGGCGCTCAAGCGCCGCTACCGCGACCGGCTCCGCCGGGCGTCGGGGCGGCTCTTCTTCGTCCACCTGACGGGCCCCCGCCCGCTGATAGCGCGACGGCTGGACCGCCGCGGCGGCCACTTCATGCCGTCCAGCCTGCTGCGCTCCCAGTTCGAGGCCCTCGAACCGCTCGGCGGGGACGAGCACGGTGCCGCCGTCTCCGTCGCCGGCACCCCGCAGGAGACCCGCGAGGCCGTGCGGAGCGCTCTGGCGCGTGCCCGGGTGTGCTGAGGGGCGCCCGCCGGGGTCCGGCCCGCGGGCCGGACGCGCTTCGGCCCGCGGGTCAGGCGAGCGCGACGGCGGCCAGGATCAGCACCCCGACCGAGAGGACGATGATCAGGGCCAGGCCGGAGGGGTTGCGGTGGTTGAGGACGTAGCCGTTCCTGGAGCGCTCGTCGCGTACGAACAGCGGCTCGTTGTCACCCATGGGCATGCCCCGAGGCTAGAGCGCCACCCGTGCGGCTGTCATGGGACTTCGGTCGGAAAGCGGTGCATCACACACCGAGCCGGGAGGACGGCGGTCAATCCGGACCGTCTTCCACCGGCCCCGTCGCCCGGCCGCGAGGAACGGAATCCGGACCGGCAGGTGACCCCCTCTGGACTCCATACCGACTAGTCGGCATGATCGGTCCGACCGATGCCGAAGGAGCGCGCACGATGAGCGAACAGAACCCGCCCGGTCTCGATCTGCCACGGCTGGCCGCGCACCTGGAGCGCGAGCGCCCCGGACTGGTGCGGGGGCCGCTGAACGCCGAGGTCGTCCAGGGCGGAAGGTCGAATCTCACCTACCGGGTCACCGACGGGACCGGCCGGTGGGTGGTGCGGCGGCCGCCGCTCGGGCACGTGCTGGCCACCGCGCACGACATGGCCCGCGAGTACCGCGTCATCAGCGCGTTGCGCGACACCCCGGTGCCGGTGCCCGGGACCGTGCTGCTGTGCGAGGACCCCGACGTGCTGGGCGCGCCGTTCTACGTGATGGACCACGTCGAGGGCACCCCCTACCGGACCGCCGAGGAACTCGCCCCGCTCGGCGCCGAGCGGACCCGCGAGGTCGTCCTGGCGCTGCCCGAGACGCTGGTGGCGCTGCACGCCGTCGATCCGCACGAGGTGGGACTGGGCGACTTCGGGCGGCCCGAGGGCTTCCTGGAGCGGCAGCTGCGCCGCTGGAGCAAGCAGTTGGAGGCCTCCCGCAGCCGTGAGCTGGCCGGCGTCGACGAGTTGCGCGGCGCGCTCGGCCAGGCGCTGCCCGACTCGCCGCGGCCCACCGTCGTGCACGGCGACTACCGCCTGGACAACGTGCTGATCGACACCGGCGGCGAGGTCGCCGCGGTGCTCGACTGGGAGATGTCCACGCTCGGCGACCCGCTGACCGACCTGGGGCTGCTGGCGATGTACAGCGAACGGCAGGACGTGCCCGACTCGCCGGTCAGCACCACCAGCGGGGCCCCGGGGCACCCCTCGGCCGCCGAGCTGATCGAACGCTACGCGCGGCTCTCGGGCCGGGACGTCTCGCGGATCAACTGGTACACCGCCTTCGCCTACTTCAAGCTCGCCGTCATCCTCGAGGGCATCCACTACCGCTTCACGCTCGGCAGCACGGTCGGCGCCGGCTTCGACCGGATCGGCGAACTGGTACCGGTCTTCATCGACAACGGACTCTCCACTCTGCGGAAGGGCTGAGGCAGCACATGGACTTCGCATACGACGCGCGCACCGAGGAACTGCGCGAGCGGCTGCTCGCCTTCATGACGGAGCACGTGTACCCGGCCGAGCAGACGGCCGAGGAGCAGCGCGCCGCGCAGGACTCGCCCTGGAGCACGGTGCCGGTCCTGGAGGAGCTCAAGGCCGAGGCACGCGAGCAGGGGCTGTGGAACCTCTTCCTGCCCGACGCGGAGTACGGGGCCGGGCTCTCCAACCTGCAGTACGCGCCGCTGGCCGAGATCACCGGGCGCAGTCCGCAGCTCGCGCCGACCGCGCTCAACTGCGCGGCGCCCGACACCGGGAACATGGAACTGCTCGCCCAGTTCGGCTCGCCCGAGCAGCGCGCCCGGTGGCTGGAGCCGCTGCTGGCCGGCGGGATCCGGTCGGCCTTCGCCATGACGGAGCCGGACGCCGCCTCCTCGGACGCCACCAACATCGGCACCCGGATCCGGCGGGAGGGCGACGAGTACGTCGTCACCGGCCGCAAGTGGTACATCTCCGGGGCGATGCACCCGGACTGCGCCGTCTTCATCGTCATGGGCAAGACCGACCCGGACGGCGCGGACGTGCGCCGCCAGCAGTCGATGGTGCTCGTCCCCCGGGACACCCCGGGCGTCGAGGTGCGCCGTGCCATGTCCGTCTACGGGTACGAGGACCACTACCACGGCGGCCACGCCGAGGTGGTCTTCCACGACGTCCGCGTCCCGGCGTCCGCACTCGTCGGCGAGGAGGGCGGGGGTTTCGCCATCGCGCAGGCCCGGCTCGGTCCGGGCCGCATCCACCACTGCATGCGGCTGATCGGCATGGCCGAGCGGGCCATCGAGCTGATGTGCCGCCGGGCGCTGGACCGGACGGCCTTCGGGACACCGCTGGCCCGGCAGGGCGTGGTGCGCGAGTGGATCGCCGACGCGCGGGTGCAGGTGGAGCAGTTGCGGCTGCTGGTGCTGAAGACGGCCTGGCTGATGGACACCGTCGGCAACCGGGGCGCGCACACCGAGATCCAGGCCATCAAGATCGCCACGCCGCGCGCGGTGGTGCGGATCCTCGACGACGCCGTCCAGCTGCACGGCGCCGCCGGGGTCTCGCAGGACTATCCGCTCGCCCACCTGTGGGCGTCGGCGCGGACGCTGCGGCTGGCCGACGGGCCGGACGAGGTGCACCAGCGGTCGCTGGCCCGGCGGGAGCTGCAGCGCCACGCCTGAGCGCGGCTCCGGGCGGTGGCTCCGGGCGGCACGGCGCCGCCGCCCCGAGCCGCGCCGGAGTCACCGTCCCGGCTCGACCGGCACCGGCCCGCCGCGCCGCCGGGCGGGGTGCCGGCCCTGCGGCGGAGACGGTTCGGGGCGGGGCGGCGGGCGCCGCACCTGGTGGGTCTGCGGCTCCCCGGCCGAGAGGGTGAACCGCCCGCCGCAGTGGCACAGCTCCAGCGGCTCGCCCTCCAGCAGCGTGTAGACGGCCGTCCGGCTGCGGATCTCCACCCGCAGCCGCCGCCCCCGCACCTGCACGGTGAACGCCAGCCGGCTCAACTGCTCGGGCAGCAGCGGGGAGAAGTCGAGCATGCCGTGCCGCAGCCGCATCCCGCCGAACCCGGCGACCAGCGCGATCCAGGCCCCGGCCAGCGAGGCGATGTGCAGTCCGTCGCGGGTGTTGCTCTCCAGGTCCGCGAGGTCCATCAGCGCCGCCTCGCCCACGTAGTCGTAGGCGAGCCGCAGATGCCCGACCTCGGCGGCCATCACGGCCTGGCAGCAGGCGGACAGGGAGGAGTCCCGGACGGTCATCTGCTCGTAGTAGTCGAAGTCGCGCGCCTTCTGCTCCGCGTCGAAGGCGTCGCCGCGCTTGTAGAGCGCCAGTGCCAGGTCGGCCTGCTTGATGACCTGCTTGCGGTACAGGTCGAAGTAGGGGAAGTGCAGCATCAGCGGATACTGGTCGGGGCCGGTCGCGGCGAAGTCCCACATCTGGTGCCCGGTGAAGCCCGCCGACTGCTCGTGCACGCCCAGTGTCTCGTTGAACGGCAGCGCCACCGCCTCGGCCGCGTCCCGCCAGGCGGCGGCCTCCTCGTCGTCCACCCCCAGCGCGGCGGCCCGCTCGGTGTACCGCTCCACCACGTCCGCCGCCTCGCGCAGGTTCTGCTGCGCCATCAGGTTGGTGTACAGGTTGTCGTCCGCGACCGCGCTGTACTCGTCGGGCCCGGTGACCCCGTCGAAGTGGAAGATGCCGTGATGGTCGTGGTGGCCCAGCGAGTGCCACAGCCGGGCGGTCTCCACCAGGATCTCCACCCCCGTCTCCCGCTCGAACTCCACGTCCCCGGTGGCCGCGACGTACCGGGTGACCGCGTCCGCGATGTCGGCGTTGACATGGAAGGCGGCCGTGCCGGCCGGCCAGTATGCGGAGCACTCCGAGCCGTCGATGGTCCGCCAGGGGAAGGCCGCACCCCGCAGGCCGAGCTGGCGGGCCCGGTCCCGGGCCGCGGGCAGGGTCTCCTGCCGCCAGCGCAGCGCCTCGGCCACCGAGTCCGGCGAGGTGTAGGTGAGCACCGGCAGCACGAACTGCTCGCTGTCCCAGAAGGAGTGGCCGTCGTAGCCGGAGCCCGTCAGCCCCTTGGAGGGGATGGCGCGTTTCTCGGCCCGGGCACCGGCCTGCAGCACGTGGAAGAGCGCGAAGCGCACCGCCTGCTGGATCTCCGCGTCCCCGTCCACCTCCACATCGGCCCGCGCCCAGAAGCTGTCCAGATACGCCTGCTGCTCGTCCACGAGCCCCTGCCAGCCCTTGCTGCGGGCTCCGGCGAGGGCCGCGTCGACCTGGTCCCGCACGGCGGGCAGCGAGCGCACCCCCGACCAGCCGTAGGCCACCAGCTTCTCCACCCGCAGCGGCTCGCCCGGCCGCAGCTCGGCGGTGACGGTGAGCCGCGCGACGTTCTCGCCGCTCTCGCTGGAGGTGCGGGTCGACTCGGGGCCGTGCACGAGGTGGTCGGCGGCCGCGCCGACCCGCAGCCCGCTGCGCTCGGTGCAGTGCACCAGGCGCAGCCGCATGTCGGAGGCGAAGTCCTCCTCCGGCTGCAGCACGTCCTCCAGCGCGGTGGCGACCCGCGGGTCCTCGCCGCTCTTCTGCGGCAGCTGCTCGTTGGCGACCAGTTCGGACTGCACGACGACGCGCACGTCCGAGTCCAGCGGCTCCACCTCGTAGGAGACGGCGGCGACGGCCCGCTGGCTGAAGGAGACCAGCCGGGTCGAGGTGACCCGTACGGTGCAGCCCGCCGGGGAACTCCACTCGCAGACCCGGCGCAGCAGCCCGGTGCGCAGGTCCAGCACCCGCTCGTGGGAGCGCAGCTTGCCGTAGCGCACGTCGAACGGCTCGTCGTCGACGAGCAGCCGCATGACCTTCCCGTTGGTGACGTTGATGACCGTCTGCCCGGCTTCCGGGTAGCCGTAGCCCCCCTCCGCGTACGGCAGCGGGCGCAGCTCGTGCACCCCGTTGAGATAGGTGCCGGGCAGACCGTGCGGCTCGCCCTCGTCGAGGTTGCCGCGCCAGCCGATGTGCCCGTTGGAGAGTGCGAAGAGGGACTCGCTCTGCGGCAGCCGGTCGATGTCCAGTGTGCTCTCGCGCAGCGACCAGGGCTGCACGGCGTAGGACGAGTTGCTGATCACGGGCGCTCCTTCCGCGCCGGGGGGCGGGAGATGTCCCGTTCCCGGTTCCCCTCCCGGTCCGTCAGTTCGGCCAGGTCCTGCACGACGGTGTCCGCGCCGTGCGCGCGCAGCGCGTCCGCCTGTCCCGTGCGGTCGACCCCCACGACATAGCCGAAGTCCCCGGCCCGTCCGGCGTCCATCCCGGCGAGCGCGTCCTCGAAGACGGCGGACTCGCCCGCTGCGGTCCCCAGGTCGGCGGCGGCGGCCAGAAAGGTGTCCGGGCGCGGTTTGCCCGGCAGCTCGCGCTCCCGGGCCACGATCCCGTCGATCCGCACCTCGAACAGGTCCTCGATACCGGCCGCGGCCAGCACGTCGCGGCAGTTGGCGCTGGAGGAGACCACGGCCGTCCGCAGCCCCGCCGCCCGCACCGCGTGCAGATACCGCACCGATCCGTCGTACGCCGCCACACCGTCGGTGCGGATCTTCCGCAGCAGCAGGTCGTTCTTGCGGTTGCCCAGGCCGTTGACCGTCTCGCGGCCGGGCGGATCGTCGGGGTCGCCCTCCGGGAGGTGGATGTCCCGCGCCGCGAGGAAGGTGCGCACGCCGTCGGCCCGCGGGCGCCCGTCCACATAGGCGTCGTACTCCGCCACCTGGTCGAAAGGGCGGAACCCGGGCCCGTCCCGGTCCCGCAGATAGGCGTCGAACATCTCCTTCCACGCGGCGGCGTGCACGGCGGCCGTCTTGGTCAGCACGCCGTCCAGGTCGAACAGGCATGCGCGGATGCGGTCCGGCAGACCGAGGATCGTCATGCGTGCCGGGTCCCCTGGCCGCCGCTCCGGCATGCCTGCCGAAGCGCTTTGCCGCCCGGCTGGACGCCCGCCGGGCCGGCCTCCGGCCCCGCGGGGAACCCCGGCGCCGCCCCGCCGGAACCGGCCCGCGCCGGGAGGGAGGGCGCCCTGCGGCCCGGCGCCGCGGGCTCCGGGCCGCCGCCGCCGTGCGCGGTTCGGCGGCCGGGCCCGTGCGGCGGATCCCGCGGGCTACGGTCGGGCGGAGGTCAGGTCGCCGGCCGTGCCCGGCCCCGGCGCCGTGCCCCGGCCGTCGGATGCGGCGTCCGCTCCGGCGTCCGCGTCCGGGGGTTCGTCGCCGGGGCTGCGGGGCCGCGGCGGTTTCCGGTCCATCTCGCGCCACTCCGGCCGCAGCCCGGTCAGGTTCGTGGTGAGGAAGTAGGCCGCGGCCCCGGTGCACAGCACCGGCACCAGGCCGAAGGAGGCGACGGCGGTACCGGCGAGGAGACCGCCGAGCGGGATACCGGCCCAGGCGAGCGAGTCGCCCAGCGCGTTGACCCGGCCGCGCAGTTCGCCGGGTACCCGTTCGAAGTTGAGCGCCCCCAGTATCGGATTGAGGAAGCCCGCACCGAAGCCGCCGAGCGCGAAGACCGCCAGCACCGCCCACAGCGGCACGTCCACGGCCAGGATCAGGAACCGGGGGGCGCCCGCCAGCAGGAACCCGGCGAAGAAGACGGGGCGGCGGCGCATCCGGTGCGCGACAGCGGCGGCCAGCAGGCTGCCGAGGACCGCGGCGATCCCCAGTGCGCTGTTGGCCAGCCCGATCGCGCCGGGCCCGTTGCCGGACTCCCGGGCCCAGACCGGCAGCAGCAGCGTGGCGAAGGCGGCGTCCAGGAGGTTGGTGACGCCGACCATCGCGATCACCGTCAGCAGCAGCGGATCGCGCCGCAGGAAGCGGAAACCGGCACCGAGCCGCCGCCAGTAGCCGTCCTCGGACGCGGTGTCGGTGTCGGGTCCCGAGCCGGCCGGCTCGGTCGCGCGGCGCCCCGGCAGCAGCAGCACGATGAGGACCGAACCCGCCGCGAAGCAGCAGGCGATGGCGAACAGCGCGGTCTGCGCACCGAGCAGGGCCACCACCGCGCCACCGGCGGCCGGACCCACCGTGGACGCCAGCCGCTCGGTGACCCCGGCCAGTCCGGCGGCCCGCTCCAGCGGCACCCGGGCGCGTTCCGCGGCCACCGGGACCATGATCTCCTTCGACAGGTCGCCGGGCCCGCGGGCCGCTCCGATCACCGCCACGAGCAGGAGCAGCAGCCAGAAGGAGAGCACGTCCACCAGGTGCAGCAGGCCGACGGCGGCGATCGCGGCGGCGCTGACCACGTCGGTGATCCAGGAGACCGTGCGCGGTCCGATCCGGTCCACCAGCGGTCCGGTGAACGCCTTGACCAGGACGTAGGGGGCCATCTCGCACAGGGCCACCAGCCCGGTGCGGGCGGTGCTGCCGGTGGTGACCAGGACGAACCAGGGGAGTGCGATGGCCGAGATGCGGGTCCCGGTCAGGGACACGGCCATCGCTGCCAGTACGCCTGCCAGCGGCCGTCGGCTCCGCTCGGTCATCCGCAAACTCTAGACCGCGCGTTCGAGCGGTCCGGCTCCGGCAGCGAGTCCGACCGGCTCGGGAGACCGCACCTCACTCCGGTTCGGGCACCGTGCGCCGCACGTCGCGGAGCCGGTCCAGTTCGCGCCGGTCGCGCTTGGTGGGACGGCCCGCTCCCCGTTCGCGCCGGGGGACGAGCGGGACCTCCACCGGGGAGGGCGGCGGCGGGCTGTTGTCCTGATAGCACTCGACGGCGACCGCGGCCCCCACCCGCTTCTTGAGCAGCCGTCTGACGATCACGATGCGCTCCCGCCCGGCCTGCCGCACCCGCACTTCGTCGCCCACCCGCAGGGTGTGTGCCGCCTTCGCCCGCGCACCGTTGACCTTGACGTGTCCACCGCGGGCGGCGGTCGCCGCCTGGGAACGGGTCTTGGCCAGCCGGACGGACCAGATCCAGCTGTCGACCCGCACCGACCCCTCGTCTGCCGTCATGCTCCCGATTCTAGGTGCGGCGCCCGGCCGATCCCGCGGTGCCCGCAGGCGACGGACCGGCCGGTTCGGGACGAACGGCCCGCCGCTGGGGAAAGGGGTGGCGGCTCCGCACCCCGGAGGGCGCCGCGGGATCCGCCCGACTGCCGGTCGCCGCCCGGCGAAGATCCGTGCCGAGGCCGACAATGAGCACATATGAATGCCTTCTCCGCGGACCCCGGCTCCGCAGCCGCCGCCCGAACCCCGGAGGACGCCTTCCGGGAACTCGACCGGGTCGCGCTGCGCACGGAGGCGTGCGCCCGGCACCGCGCGCGGGTCCGGGTCACCGAGGGGCGGAGTCTCCCCGCCTCCTCCGCCCGGAGCACCGGGAGCGGACCGCCCCGCCGTGCCGGTGCCGCCCACCGGGCGACCCCCGAGGTGGCGGTGCTGCCCGGGCTGCCGTCCTGGCTGCCGGCGGTGCTGGGTGTGCTGCGGGGCAGCGCCGCGGTGCTGCTTCCGCAGTACGCGGGGGACGGCGCGGCCCGCGACTTCCTCGTCGTCGGCGCCAACCACCTCGAACTGAGCGGGGTGGAGCGCGACCCCCGCGACCTGCTCGGCCGGCCGTTGTCGCAGACCCGGCCGGGCATCCGGGCCGGCGGGATGTACGACGTCTACCGGAGGGCGCTGGAGGGGTGCGGCCCGGCGACCGCCGACGACCTCGACTACGTCGACCTGGTCGACGGCGGTCTCCAACGCGGGCGGCTGCGCGGCACGGTGGTGCTGCTGCCGGACGAGGGCCTGCTGCTGACGAACTGGGAACCGGTGGGCGACGTGCGGCTCAGCCACCGCATCCAGGAGCGCAGCCGGCTGGGGTGGGCGGAGTGGGACCTGGTCAGCGGCCGGATGCGCTGGTCGCACGGGCTGCGCCGGCTGCTGGGGCTGCCCACCGCGCCCGCGGCCGCGGCCGAGCCGGAGCACGGTCTGGACGGCGAGGCCCGCTCGGTGACCTCGGTCGACGACGTGACGGCCGAGCTGCTGGAGCTGCGGCGGAGGATCGTCCCGCAGGACGTGCCCGCCTTCGCCGCCGACATGAGCGCGCTGCTGCACGGCGGCGAGGTCGTGGACCGCGAGGTCACCCTCCGGGTGGCGGGACGGGAACGGCGGATCCGCTGGATCGGCCACGCCGAGCCGGAGGGCGCCGGGGTGCCGGACTCCCTGCTGTTCACCGCGCGGAACGTCACCGGCCAGGAGGAACTGCTCAGCCGGGCCCTGACCGAGACCGAGCGGCTGCGCCGGGAGGCGGCCGTCGACCGGCGCGTCTCGGAGACCTTCCGCCAGGCGCTCACCCCGCCGCTGGGGGTCCTCACCGCGCCGTGGCTCTCCGTCGGCGCCGTCTACGTGCCCTCCGACTCGGGGGTGGGCGGCGACTGGTACAAGTGCCGGGAGCTGCCCGACGGGCGGGTGCTGCTGGCCGTCGGCGACGCCTCCGGGCACGGTGTGGACGCGGCCAGCCGGGCGGTGCAGCAGCGCTCCGCGCTGGCCGGACTCGCCTACACCGACCAGGACGCGGCGGCGCTGACCACGGCACTGGGCGAGGTCGTCTACTACAGCGGCCTGGACACCACCGCCACCTGTGTGGTCGGCCATCTGCACCCGAGGGCGCGGGTGCTGCGCTGGGCCAGTGCCGGGCATCCCACGCCGGTCCTGGTGCGGGACGGGGTGCCGCGGCTGCTGGAGGCGGAGCACGGGCTGATGCTCGGGGTCACCGCGCATGCGGCCTATCCGCTCACCACCACCCGGCTGTGCTCGGGCGATCTGCTGCTCTGGTACACGGACGGGGTCATCGAGCGCCGCGGCATGGACCTGGACGAGGGGATCGCAGCGCTGATGGCGGCCGCCCGGGAGTGCGCGGAGCGCGGTGCCTCCGCCCAGGAGGCCGTCGACTGCGTGGCCGCGGCATTGCTGGGGCGTGAGGCCGAGGACGACGCGACGATCCTCGCGCTGTGCGTCCAGTGACGTTCCGGAAGGCTGCCGCCGGCGTTCCGGAAGGCCGCCGGCCGATTCCGTACCGCCCTTCCGCGCGGCGGTCCTCCGCCGGGGCGCCGTCCTCCGCCGGCCCGCCCGGAACTCGGGCGGAGTGCTGTGCGCGTGCGCGGGTACCCGGTCGCTCCGGACGGCCCGGGCTCAGTCCTCGCCGCGGAAGATGTGCGATTCCGGGTCCCCGTCGCCGCGGGAGGAGCGCGGCCCGTAGCTCATGGGGCCGTCCGGGCGGCTCGCCGTCCGCGAGACGTGCACCGTCGGGCGGCGGGGTTCCCGGGCGTTCTCGTCACGGGTCGTCTGGGGGTGCTGCACGGGGGATCACCTCCGAGGTCGGCTCACGGGAGCGGGTCCCCAGCCTTCGGGTGACGAAACGGCGAACCGGGATATAACGGACGCTGATCGGAGGGAAACGGGAAACTTCGTCAGGAGCCCAGGAAACCAGGAGCGACGGGCAGCCGGACCCGCCGGAGGCGGGTGCGGGCGGTGCGGAGCGGGCGCGGTGCCGGACACCGCCCGACCGCCACCGGCCTGCGGGCCGCCTGTCCGGACGGATGATGTGAAGCGGTGACACCTCGGACATGAACGACGCGTTCTTCTCCTCGACGGGCCAGGGCTGGCCCCAGTTCGCCGACCTCGCCCTCGCCTTCGTCCTGACCTCGCTGATCGGACTGGAGAGGCGGGCCAAGCGCAAGAGCGCGGGGCTGCGCACCCATGCGCTGGTGGGCATCGGTGCCGCGCTGTTCATGCTGGTCAGCAAGTACGGCTTCGCCGATCTGATGGGGAGGGAGGACGTCTCCTTCGATCCCTCCCGGATCGCGGCGCAGGTGGTCTCGGGCGTCGGGTTCCTCGGTGCGGGAGTCATCTTCCTGCGCCGCGACGTGGTGCGCGGTCTGACGACCGCGGCGATCGTGTGGGTCTCGGCCGCGGTCGGGATGGCGTGCGGCGCGGGCCTGCCGCTGCTGGCCGTGGCGGTCGTGGCGATGCACTTCCTCACCGTGTGGGGCTTCACCAAGATCAGCGACCGGTTGCCGGGCGTGGAGCCCGGCCGGCTGCGGCTCACCTACCAGGAGGGGCGGGGCGTGCTGCGCACGGTGCTGGAACTGTGCACGGAGCGAGGGTTCGCGGTGACCGAGACCAACGTCGAGCAGATGGACGAGCGGCAACCGGACCTGGCCCGGCTGACCCTCGCGGTCTCCGGGCCGGGCTCGGTGCCGGAGCTGGTGGGTGAGCTGGTGGCGGTGCCGGGGGTGCGCGCGGTCAACGGCCGTACCGCCGCGAGCGCGCAGGACGGCGACTGAGCCCGGCGCAACCGGGTGCTCGCCCCCGGGTGAGGTTTCCTGCCCGGCCGCTGCGGAAACCCCGTGGGGCGACACCGCGAGCCGAAGGGGGCTGAGTACATGAACGCGGACGTCCTCGCAGCGGCGGCGGACCTCGCCGCCCGCGACCATCTGGTGGGCCTGGTGCCCGGGCTCATCGGGCTGCTGATCGTGGCCGCGTTGATCGGCGCCGTGTGGCTCGGCATCCGGATCAAGAGCCGTGAGCCCGAACTCCCGGAGCCCGACCAGCAGCCGCACCTGCCCGAGAGCGGCCCGGTCGAGGAGATCACGGAGAACCGCGAGCCGGACGAGATGCCGCGCGACGGGATCCGCCGGCTGCCGCACAGCGGGGTGCACGACCAGGGCGACCGCGAGCACCATCCGGGCGAACCCCCCACCCGCAAGAAGTGGGAGCCCGGCAAGAGCGGCTCCTTCGGCAGCGGCGGAGCCGGCTGAGCCCGGTCCCTGAGCAGCGCGTGGCGGCGGCCCCGCGCCGTACGGCCAGGTGCCCGGCCCGGCGCCGCGGACAGCATGGTGAGGCGCCCTCGGCGATCGTGGCCGGGGGCGCGCGGTGTGCCGGAGGCGCTCCCGCGCCGGGCGCTCTTCCTCGGGCGCTCACTCCTCGGGCGTCAGCAGCGCCGCGAGCGGTCCTGTGATGTCGGCGCGGGTGGGCGGGGCCGCCGCGGCGAGGGAGTGCAGCAGCAGGCCGTCGAGTACGCGGGAGAGCGCGCGCGCCGTGCGCTCGCCGGTGTGCGCGCGCAGCACCTCGCGCTCGGTCTCCGCGTACAGCAGTGCCGCCTCGCGCAGTTCCGGTCTGCGCATGGCGGCGGCGGACAGTTCGAAGGAGAGCACCAACGCGGGGCGGTCCTCCCGCAGCAGCGCCTCCACCAGGTCGGCCAGTGCCTCGACGAGTCCGGCGCGGGAGAGGTCGCCCAGCGCGGCGCCCCAGGCGTGCAGCCGGAGCGCGTAGCGCTCGCTCAGCCGGCGGATGGCCGCGTCGAGCAGGTCGTCCAGGGTGGCGAAGTAGTAGGTGGTCGAGCCCAGTGGTACCCCGGCCTCGCGGGCCACCGCGCGGTGGCTGAGGGCCGCGAGGCCGCCCCGCAGCAGGATGCGCTCGGTGGCGGCCATGATCCGTTCCCGGCGTGCGGGGTCGGCGGGCCCGCGCTTCGCTCCCATCGGCGCTGTCCGCCTTTCTCGGCTCCGGCGATTCTGTGTACCCTAGTACACAGTTTTATGTACGGCTGTACACAAAAGTGCGGTGCGCGTGAGGAACGCGCCGCACGCGCGTGCCGCCGCACCGCACACCGGGCAGAACGCGCCGCGCAGGCGCCGGGAGACGGAGACAGCGAGCCATGGCGCAGGAGACGACCGAGAAGGCCGGACCCCGGGAGTGGGCGGGGCTGCTGATCCTCACCCTGCCCGTGCTGCTGATCGCGGTCGACCTCACCGTCCTCGGCTTCGCCGTCCCCGCCCTCAGCGCCGACCTCGCGCCCTCCGGCACCCAGCTGCTGTGGCTCGTGGACATCTACTCCTTCGTCCTCGCCGGACTGCTGGTGACCATGGGAACCCTCGGCGACCGCATCGGCCGGCGCCGACTGCTGATCGCCGGATGCGCCGGATTCGGCGCCGCTTCCGCGCTCGCCGCCTACGCCCCGAGCGCGGGCTGGCTGATCGCGGCCCGGGTGCTGCTCGGCGTGGCCGGCGCGACGCTGATGCCCTCCACCCTCTCGCTGCTGCGCAACATGTTCCGCGACGAGCGCCAGCGGCTGGTCGCCGTCGCCGCCTGGGGCTCGGCCTTCAGCGCCGGTTCCGCGCTCGGCCCGGTCATCGGCGGAGTGCTCCTGGAGCACTTCTGGTGGGGCTCGGTCTTCCTGATCAACCTGCCGCTGGTACTGCTCGCGCTGATCGGCCTGCCGCTGCTGGTACCCGAGACCAAGGACCCCTCGCCGGGCCGCTTCGACCTGCCCAGTGCGGCGCTCACCCTGCTGGCCGTGCTGCCCGCCGTCTACGCCGTGAAGTCCTTCGCACACGGCGACGGCCCCGCGGCCCTGCCCTTCCTCGTCCTGGGGCTCGCCTTCGGCGCGGTCTTCGTCCGCCGCCAGCGCACCCTCGCCGACCCGCTGATCGACCTCTCGCTCTTCGGCATCCGGCACTTCTCCGCCGCGATCGTCACCAACGTGCTCGTCGTCTTCGTGCTGGCCGGTTCGCTCTTCTTCATCCCGCAGTTCCTCCAGCTCTCGGCCGGCCTCTCCCCGCTGCGCGGCGGACTGCTCCTGCTGCCCGGCGCCGCCCTCTCGGTGGCCTCCGGGTTCTTCGCGGCCGCTGCCGCCCGCCACACCGGCGTCCGGCAGCTGATCACCGCGGGGCTGGCGACCGCGGCGGCGGGATTCGCGGTGCTGACGGCACTGCCGCTCGGCCACGGGGTGGCCCTGGTCGTCCTGGCCTTCTGCCTGGTGAGCCTGGGCGTGGGCACGGTGATGACGCTGACCAACAGCATGGTCCTGGCCGCCGTCCCGCCCGAGCGCGCCGGGGCCGCCTCCGCCGTCTCCGAGACCGGTATCGAGCTGGGCGGGGCCCTGGGCGTGGCCGTGCTGGGCAGCGTGCTCTCCTCCGCTTACCGGATGCGCCTCGACCCGGTGGACGGCGTACCGGCCGCCGCGCTGGAGGCGGCCCGCGAGACGCTCGGCAACGCGCAGGCCGACGCCGTGCGGCTGGGCGGTGAGCCCGGCAGGGCGCTGCTCGCCGAGGCCAGGTCCGCCTTCACCGGCGGCGTCCAGGCCACCGGGCTGGCCGGTGCCGCACTGCTCGCGGTCGCCGCCGTCCTGGCCTGGCTGCTGCTGCGGCCCCGGCCCGGGGAGGGCGGCGACGCGGATCCCGGCTCCGGCCGCCCGGCAGCCGCCGCCCGGCACGACTGACGCACCCGCGCACCGGGCCGGAAAGCACCCGTCCTGAGGACGGACCGCTGCGGCGAACGGCTCAAGCTGCCCGCGCGCCGCGCTCGCCAACCGGCCTTCACGCGGTTCCCGGCCGCACGATCGTGCCATGAATGAGGCCGTACGAACGAGACGGGCAGCGGCTCCGCTGGCCGCACTGGTGTGTGCCGCGGTACTCGCCGGAGGCACGCCGCAGGCCGCGGGAACCGCCCCCGCGAAGGGCGTCGCCGAGGCCGCGCGACCGCTGCCCGCGCTCTACCGGGAGGCCGCGGCAGCCGCCGCCCGCTACGAGGCCGCCACCCGCAAGGTGGCCGCCCAGCGCGCGGCGGTCGCCCGGGCCGAACGCGCCGTCAGCAGAGGGGAGCACCGGCTGCGGCGGCTGCACCGCCGGCTCGGCGCCGTCGCCCGCCGGCAGTACCAGCAGGGTGGCTGGGCTCCTGCCACTCGGCTGCTGACGACCGGATCACCGGACACCCTCTTCGACCAGCTGCGTGCCCAGCACCAGGGCGATCACGCCTTCGACCGGCTGCTGCGCACCACGGAGACGGTCCAGCGGCGGCTGGACCGGCAGCGGGCGCACCGGCGAACCGTGCTGGGCGAGCTGAAGGCCGAGGCCGACCGGCGGCGACGCGCGCAGCGCGCCGTCGAACGGCGGCTGACGCAGGCCGGCCGGCGGGCCCGGGAGGCACGGGAGGAGAGGGCCGCGCGCGCCGCCGGCCCGATCACCCGTGCCGCGCTCCGCTCCGGCGGCGAGGAGGCGAAGTGGGTGGCCCCGGTCGAGAGCTACACGCTGTCGGCGGGCTACGCCTCGGCGGGCAAGCGCTGGGCGCACAGCCACACCGGCCAGGACTTCGCGGTCGGCACCGGCACTCCGGTGCGGGCCGTCGGCGCCGGGACCGTCGTACGGACCGGCAGCGGCGGGCCGTTCGGCAACCACATCGTCATCAAGCACCCCAACGGCTACTACACCCAGTACGCGCACCTCTCCCGGATCCAGACCCGGCAGGGCGACCGGGTGCACGCGGGCGAACAGATCGGGCTGTCCGGGAGCACCGGCAACTCCACCGGGCCACACCTGCACTTCGAGGTCCGGGTCACGCCCGACGTCGGCTCGGGTGTCGACCCGCTGCCCTGGCTGCGCAGCCGCGGCGTGCACGTCTGACACCGCCGCCGCGGCGCCGCGCCGCGGCGACGGCAGATGCGGCGGGGCGGAGGCCCGCTTCCGCCCCGCCGCACCCGGCCCCACCGCCTCGCACCGACCGGCCGCTGGCCGCCGGCCGCCCGGCGTGTGAAGCTGGCGCCGTGAACGGACAGGACGCGGGTGGCAGGAGCGGGGACGGCGCCGACTGGGAGCGGCGGGTGGCCGACACCTGGGCGCGGATGGACGCACTGGTGGCCGAGCGCGGAGCGGACGGTTTCCGCGCCGCGATCGGGGAGCTGGCCGACGAACAGCCCGCCGGGAGCCCGCCGGCCGCCTTCGAACGGGCCTGCGCCTTCGATTCCACGGGCCTCCCGGAGCGGGCCGTCCCGCTCTACCGGGAGGCGCTGCACGGCGGACTGGCCGGGGTGCGCCGCCGCCGTGCCGTCATCCAGCTCGCCAGCTCGCTGCGCAACCTGGACCGGTCCGCGGAGAGCGAAGCGCTGCTGCGGGCCGAACTGGACCGCGGCATCGGGACGGACGGCAGCGGCGGCACCGACGGTACGGACAGCGCGGGCGGGGCGCGTGAGAGGGCCGAGGTCGTCGCGCTGGAGGACGCTGTGCGTGCCGTTCTCGCGCTGGCTCTCACCGACCTCGGCCGCTCCCGCGAGGCGGTGCCCCTCCTGCTGACGGCTCTCGCACCGCATCTGCCGCGCTATCAGCGCTCGATGGCCGGGTACGCGCGGCAGCTCGCGCGGCGCGCCGAGGACTGAGTCCGCGCGCCCGGACCCGGACGGGGCGGGACCGGCGCCGTCCGGGCCGGGGGCGGCCGGTCAGGGCTGCGCCATGGTGCGGTTCATCGCCAGGTTGGACACCAGCAGTCCGCCGTCCACCGGGAGGCTGACCCCGGTGATCCAGGCCGCGTCCCGGGAGGCCAGGAACGCCACGGCGGCGGCGATGTCGGCGGGCTCGCCCACCCGTCCGAGGGGGTAGTGCGCGGCGACGCGCTCCAGCATCCCGGCCCGCTCCCGCCACACGTCGGTGCGCACCGTGCCGGGCTCGACCAGGTTGACCCGCACCCCGCGCGGCGCCGACTCGACCGCCAGGGTGCGGGTGAGGGAGGCCAGTCCGGCCTTGGCGGCGCTGTAGGCGTGGTCCCCGAAGTGCCGCTCCGCGTTGACGGAGCCCACGTTGACGACGGCGCCCCGCCCCTCGGCCGCGGCCAGCAGGGGCAGCGCGGCACGGGTGCACCGCGCCGCCCCGTGCAGGGTGACCTCGAAGTCCTCGTACCAGGACGCTTCCTGCCAGTCCTCGAAACGGGCCGGATCGCGGTGGCAGGCGTAGGCGTTGTTGACCAGGACGTCGAGCCCTCCGAACACCTCGGCGGCGCGGTCGGCCGCCGCCTGCGCCGCCGAGGTGTCCGTCACGTCGCAGCCGCGGGACTCGGCCCGGCCGCCGCTGCCGCGGATGTCCGCGGCGATCCGCCCGGCGCGCTCCGGATCCCGGTCGGTGACCAGGACCTGTGCGCCTTCGGCGGCGAGCCGGCGTGCGACGGCCGCTCCGATGCCCTGTCCGGCGCCGGTCACCAGCGCCGCGTACCCCTCGAATCGTGTCATCGGATCATGCTAGAAGCGCCCTCCCCGTGCTGCTCCCCGTGCTGCTCCCCGGCACCGGGCCCGGCGGCGCCGCCGCGTGCGGCCGCCTTGTTGTGCTGCTCCTCCCAGGTGGACAGGGCGAGTCCGCAGGCGTGGTCCATGTGCCGCAGCCTCTCCAGGCACAGTTCGACGCGCCGGTCGGCCGGCAGTGCCTCCAACTGGTCCTGCAGTTTGGGCAGCCGCAGGAAGGTGGCGTTTCCCAGCACAGTGACCCGCAGCGGCCGCCCGGCCCCGGGGTCCTCCGTCTCGACGTGGACGTGCGAGGTCTCCCAGGCGGTCTTGACGACGGCCATCAGCAGTCCCAGCAGCACCCCTTCGAACATGTTGGTCAGCACGATGGCCAGCGCCGTGACGGCCAGTACCACCACCTCGGCGCGGTGCTCCCGCCACATCGGCCCCAGGTCGCGGAGCGGAATCAGCTTCCAGCCCGCGTGCACCAGGATGCCCGCCAGCGCGGCGAGCGGGATCATGCCGAGCGCAGCGGGGAGCGCGGCCGCGAACAGCAGCAGCCACAGGCCGTGCAGCACCCGGGAGATCTTCGTCCTGGCCCCGGCGTGCACGTTGGCCGAGCTGCGGACGATGACCGCCGTCATCGGCAGCGCGCCCAGCGCCCCGCACACGGTGTTCCCGGCGCCCTGGGCCATCAGCTCCTTGTTGTAGTCGGTGCGCGGCCCCTCGTGCAGCCGGTCGACGGCCGCCGCGCTGAACAGCGACTCGGCCGAGGCGATCAGGGTGAACGCGAGCACCGTGCCCAGCATGCCGAGCGAGGCGAGGCCGCCGAACTCGTCCAGGCCCGGAGGCTGGACGGAGTCCAGCAGGCCCTGTACCTCGACGCGCGCGACGGGCAGGTCGAACATCGCCGTCGCCGTCGTGGCCAGCAGCACCGCCGCCAGCGGCGCGGGCAGCACCCGGGCCGCGGCCCGCCACTTCGGCCACAGCAGCAGGACGGCCACCGTCCCGGCCCCGATCGCCAGGGCGGTCGCGGCGGTGCTGTCGCGCGCGGTGTCCAGCACCAGCCCGCCCAGGCCCAGGATCTTCTCCGGGCCGCTCGCGGGCGCCTCGGCGTCGGCGAGCGCGTAGAGCTGACCGGCGATCAGCACCAGGCCGATGCCCGCGAGCATCCCCTGCACGACGGAGACGGAGATGGCGCGGAACCACCGGCCCAGCCTGAGCAGGCCCATCAGCAGTTGCAGCAGCCCGGCCAGCAGCACCAGGACGCCGAGTGCGCCGATGCCGTAGGTCTGCACGGCCTCGTACACCAGTACCGTCAGCCCGGCGGCCGGGCCGGAGACCTGGATGCTGCTGCCGGGCAGGAACCCGGTGACCAGACCGCCCACGATGCCGGTCAGCAGCCCGAGTTCGGCCGGTACGCCGGAGGCGACGGCGATGCCCACGCACAGCGGCACGGCGACGAGGAAGACGACCAGCGACGCGGTGAAGTCCGCCCGCAGGGTGTCCCGGCCGGGCAGCGGGCCGCTCCGGCGTCCGCCGCCCGGGGGCCGCCCGTCGCTCCCGGGGCTTCGGGTGTTCCGGGCGTTGTGCGTGTTGTCGGAGTGCGTCATGACGCCACCTCTCACAGCGGGAGGAACGCGTCGAGACGCGTGTCGAGTTGGAGTATCAGGCCGGTGTCGATGCCGTAGAACCAGCCGCGGAGCCGCAGCAGCCCGGCGGCCTCGCGCTCGGCGACGCAGGGATGGTCGCGCAGCCGGGCCAACTGGGCGCGCACATGGCGCTGCACGGCGGCGGACACGTCGGGTTGCGTGCGGGCCTCGTCGTCGGGGGCCAGCTCGGCGGAGGACTGCAGCTGGGCGGTCAGCCAGCTGTGCACGGCCGGCACGGCCGCCAGGTCCTCACCGCGCACCAGGGCGCCGACCGCGCCGCAGTGCGAGTGCCCGCACACCACGATCTCGGGCACTTCCAGGACCCGGACCGCGTACTCGATGGTGGCCGACTCGCCGCTGGGGCGTTCGGCTCCGGTCCAGGGCGGCACCGCGTTGCCCGCGGTGCGCAGTTCGAAGAGCTGCCCGGGGCGGGCGCCGGTGAACACGGCGGGCTGCACCCGCGAGTCGGAGCAGGAGATGAACAGGGCTTCGGGCGACTGGCCCTGCGCCAGCCTGCCGTAGCTCTCGCGTTCGTCGTCGCGAGCGCTGATGCGGGTGGAGAAGGAGCGTGCGTGCGGGATGAGAGAGCGCATCTGGATCACCTTGCGTTCAGGTGCGTACGGGATGGACGTACGGAGCCCCGGTCCGGGACCGGGCGGCGGGGGCCGGGTACGGACCGCGGTACGGAGGCCGCGTACGGAAGTCGGCGGGGCCGCGCCCCGCGGCGGCGCGCGCCGCTCACCGGCCGGTCACGGCCGGCCGCGGCGGGCTGCTGCCGCCGGCGGTATCAGTGCAGCAGCACCTGGTGCAGTACGGGGACCTCGACGGATCTGCGCCACGGCATGCCGGCGCTGCCGTTCCCGGGCAGCGCGATCCGCCCCGCGGCGGCCGGCGGGCCGAGCCGCGGTGCGCACGCGTGCGGCGGACGCTCACCGGGGGCCGGCGGCGCGCCCGGGTGCCGGACGGTGCGGCGCGGGTGGCAGGCGGCCGCCCCGTGCTCGGTCTCGTGCCCCGCGGAGGGGGAGAGGTCCGCGGTGGTGACGGCGGGTGCCGCCGGACCGCTCGCCGCGGAGCGGAGGGTGTCGGTGCCCTCGGCGGCCAGCAGGACGGACAGGAGCAGGACGAGGGCCGAGAGGCACGCCTTGGCGGCGGTCACGTGGCGTCGCATCGTCGTCCTCCGGTCCACCGCTCCGAGCTGGGCCGATTCCATCGTCACCCACAGGGCGTGACGAACCCGCGCGCCGAAGGTGAACGATGGGTGAACTCGTCCGGTAGATAGGGAGGTTGCCGGTTTCGGCCGCTGGTTCTCAGCCGCAACGGCGAAAATTGGACGTCGACGGCGGTCGTGCGTGCGATTGAAAATCGAACTTTCGTGTCCCCACCGGCGTATCTGCTCCCGGGGTTCGTTCCGCGGTGGCTCCGCCGCAGGGCTTCGTCGGGGGCGCGGCTACGCGATTGCGATCGGCGGCGCTCCGGGGGTGCCCGAGGCGCGGCGACGGTGCCCCGGCGCGCTGCCGCCGGTCCGTCCTCGGCGGGCTCCCGCCCCCGGTCCCTCTTCGCCGGGGTCCGCGTGGCGGCCACCCGCCGCCACGCTGCCGTCCGTCCGCCCGGGTGCCCGCCGGATGTGCACCGGGCCCTGCCGGAGGGGGCGCCGAGCCGGTCCGGGGGGGCGGGGTCGCGCCGCGGGGTCCGGCCGGTCCCCGCGGCGACCGCGGCGGGCGACCCGACGCCACCGTCCGTGGCCCGGAGGCAGGGGGCGCGCGCCGCCTCTCGGCGCGCTGCCGTGAGCGCCGGGGATTCCGGTGCCACCATGGAGGCAGGCCCCCTGCATGGGAGGAAGAGATGTTCGAGCCGGACGACATCCGGGAGTGGCGCGGCCACGACGTGGTGGACGCGGGCGGCAGCAGAATCGGCCCGCTGGAGTCGGTGTACGTGGACACGGCCACCGACCAGCCCTCCTTCGCCACCGTGACCGTCGGAATGCCCACCCGGCACCGGCTCGTCTTCGTCCCGCTGGCGGGAGCCACCGTGGGGCCGGGGTATCTGAAGGTCCGGTACCCCAGGAGCCAGGTCAAGGACGCCCCCTCCATCGGCACGGACGACGTGCTGCCGGCCGGGGACGAGCCCTCCGTCTTCGCCCACTACGAGATCGAGTACACCCCGGGCGCGGGTGGCGAGCGCCGCCTCGCGCGCCGCTGAGACGGGGAGGTCGCGATGCTGCTGTTCCTGTTCCTGGTCGCGGTGGCGATCCTGCTGGGAGTCTTCGGCTCCATCGTCGAGGGATTGTTCTACCTGCTGGTCATCGGCATCTTCGTGGCGCTGATCGCCTTTCTGTACGCGGCCTGGCGCATCACCGCCGGGGCCACCCGGCGTTCTCCGCGCTGACGCGCCCTGCCGCGGTGGCCGGCCGCCGGGCGTTGTGTCCGTGATGTAAATGTAAGGACAACAGCTCTTTACGTCATCCGGGCACCGTGCCACTCTTCCGGGCACGATCTCTGGCGCAAGGACGCAAGGAGGGGCCCGGATGGGAGTTGTCGCGCGGAGAACCGCGCTGACCGCCGCCGTCCTCGGAGCTGGTTCGGCGGCACTCGCAGGCTGCGGGAGCCCGCTCGATCCACGCGGGGGCGAGGGCGGGGACGGTGCGATAGCGCTCAGCGTCGCCACAAACGCCGTCGCGGGCGGCAAGAATGCCGACGAGGCCGAGTGGATCGAGCGCTGGGTCATACCCCGCTTCGTCGCCCAGCAGCGTGCCGAAGGCGTCGACGTACGCGTGGAGTTCCAGCCCAGCGGGGTCGACGACGAGCAGTACAAGACCAAGCTGGCCCTCGACCTGAAGGCGCAGGCGGGGCCGGACGTGATGGCGCTGGACGGCATCTGGCTGGGCGAGTTCGCGCAGGCCGAGTACATCAGACCGCTGCGCGAGGTGGCCGGGTCCGGCGTGACCGACTGGTCCGGCTGGCGGCAGATCAGTCCAAAGGTGCGCTCCCTCGCCCGCTTCGAGGGACAGCTGTACGGCATACCCGCGGGCACCGACGCGCGGGTCCTCTACTTCCACAAACCGCTCTTCCGCAGGGCGGGACTCCCCGCCGACTGGCAGCCCGCCAGTTGGCAGGACATCCTCGACGCGGCCCGCACGCTCAAGCGTCTCGACGGTGTCACCCCGCTCCAGATCAACGCGGGCACCGCGATGGGCGAGGCCACCACCATGCAGGGCCTGCTCCCGCTGCTCACCGGGGCCGGCGGCCGGATCGCCGAGGGGGACCGCTGGTACGGCGACACCCCGGAGCTCCGCGCCGTGCTCGGCTTCTACCGGGACGTCTACCGGCACGGACTGGGCGACCCGCGGCTCCAGCAGGAGGCCAAGGGGCGGGACAAGTCCTTCGAGCAGTTCGCGGAGGGCAGGCTGGGCATCCTGGCCGAGGGCGACTACTTCTGGCGGGACGTGATCTCCCCCGGCACCGGAACGGCCCCCATGAAGCGGCGTGACAACGATGTCGGCTATGCCCTGGTGCCCGCCCGGGCGCGGCACGAGGGCATCGGCGGCCGGGACCACGTCAGCCTCTCCGGCGGCGCCGTGCACGTGCTCAACCCGAACACCCGCCATCCCCGGCAGGCGTTCGCGCTGCTGACCGCGCTGCACTCGGCGCGCGCGCTGCGGGCACGGCTCGGGGACGCCGCCATGATCACCGAGCGGGACGACGTGAACGACGTGGTCCTGAAGAAGGACCCCATGCTCCGGTTCTGCGCCGAGAAGGCGCTGCCCGTCACCAGCTTCCGGCCCCCGCTCGCCGCCTACACCGCCGTCTCCCTCGCGCTCCAGGAGGCGACGGCCCGGGTGGTGGCGGGCCAGGAGCCCGACCACGTCGCACACGCCTACCGCAAGGATCTGGAGGAGGTGCTCGGTGGCAGCGACCACATCATCGGCTGAGCAGGCCGCTCCGGCGGCGGACCGCGGCCCGCACGAAGCGGGAGGACGCGAGCCGGAGCGGGACGCGGCCGGACTCGGCCGCCGCCGGGCCGCCGCCTTCGTCGCGCCGGCGCTGGTGCTGATCGCCCTGTTCCTGGTGCTGCCCGCCGTCTGGACGCTCTACCTGGGCGCCACCGACTACCGGCTGACCGGAATCCCCGCCATCGACCCCAGCTTCGTCGGATTCGACAACATCACCAAGGCACTGGGCGACGAGAGCTTCCTGCACTCGCTCCGCCTCACCCTGCTCTTCGTCCTCGGCTCCGCCGTCATCGGCCAGGCCGGACTCGGCTTCGCGCTCGCCTGGTGGATGCGCGAGCGCAGCGGATGGCTCAGGACGACACTCGAAGCACTGGTGATGCTCGCCTGGATCCTGCCCAGTTCGGTCGTCGCCTTCCTGTGGATCGCCTTCCTCGACCGGGACGGCGGCACTCTCAACGAACTGCTCCGCACGCCCGGCGCCGCCTGGCTGCTCGACCACCCGATGCTGTCGATCATCGTCTACAACATCTGGCGCGGCAGCGCCTTCTCGATGATGCTCTACAGCGCGGCCCTCGGGAACGTGCCCGCGTCCCACCTGGAGACCGCGCGGCTGGCGGGGGCGAGCGGATTCCAGCAACTGCGCGACGTCGTCTTCCCGCGCATCCGCGGCCACATCCTGACGAACCTGCTGCTGATCAGCCTGTGGACGTTCAACGACTTCACCCCGTTCCTCATCACGGCCGGCGGCCCCGACGGGAAGACCGAGACGCTGCCCGTGCACATCTACAAGACGGCGCTCGGCAGCGGCGAGCTGGGCTACGGTGCCGCGCTCTCCTTCCTGATGCTGCTGATCAACCTGGTGGTGGCGGTGATCTACCTGCGGCTGCTCGGCCAGAAGAACCGCAAGAAGAAGACCCGGACCGCACGCGGAGCATCCGCCGACGGCGCCCGCGGCAGCGAACTGGAGGAGTCAGCGTGAGAACTCCGGCGAACCCCGCCGCCGCACTGCTGCGCGGCGTCGGCGTCTACCTCCTGGTCGCCCTCACCCTCGCGTTCTTCGCGCTGCCCATGCTGTGGCTGGCCAGCGCCCCCTTCGACAAGCACCCGGGCATCACCGTCTCGGTGCCCGACTTCACCCTCGCCAACTTCGAACGGCTCTGGAACAACCCCAACGCCGTCGACTCACTGGCCAGTTCGCTGATCCTGGCCGCCGGCAGCGCCGTACTCGTCGTGGGGCTCTCCGCGCTGGCCGCCTACGCGCTCAGCCGGGTGCGCATCCGTGGCCGGGACGGGCTGCTGTACGCGCTGCTGCTGCTGTCCTCCATCGTCACCGGCACCGCGGCGATGGTGCCGATCTTCCTGCTCGCCGCGGAACTCGACCTGGTCGACTCCTACCTCGGGGTCGTCCTCGTCCTCACCGGCGGACTGCTGCCCGCGGCGATCTTCATCCTCAAGGACTTCATGGACACCACGCCGCGCTCCTACGAGGAGTCCGCGCGGGTCTTCGGCGCCTCTCCGCTGCGCGTCATGAAGGACATCGTCGTGCCGGTGGTCCGGCCCGGACTCGCCACGGTCGGGGTGTGGACGGTCGCCCAGGTGTGGGGCAACTTCCTCATCCCGTTCCTGCTGCTGCGCTCGCCCGACAAGTCGCCGGCCGCGGTGGTCATGTACACCTTCTACACCGAGGGCGGCCAGCCCGACCTCGCGCTGATCTCCACCTTCTCCCTGCTCTACTCGCTGCCGGTCGTGCTGATGTTCCTCTTCGTCAGCCGCCGCTACGGCTTCCGCTTCCACGGAGGGATCAAGGCCTGATGGCAGACATCACTCTCGACCGGCTCGCCAAGGTCTACCCCGGTGGCGTGCGGGCCCTGCACGACCTGGACCTGACCGTCCGGGACGGCGAGTTCTTCGCCCTCCTGGGCCCTTCCGGCTGTGGCAAATCCACGCTGCTGCGCACCATCGCGGGACTGGAGGCCGCCAGCGGCGGCACCGTCCGGATCGGCGCGCGCGACGTCACGGAGCTGCAGCCGGGCGACCGGGACATCGCCATGGTCTTCCAGGACTACGCCCTCTTCCCGCACATGACCGTCGAGGAGAACATCGGCTACCCGCTGAAGATCAAGAAGGTGGGCAGAGCGGAACGCGCCGCCAAGGCGCGGCAAACCGCCGAGGAACTCGGCCTCGGCCACCTCTCGGAGCGCCGGCCGGGCCAGCTCTCCGGCGGCCAGCAGCAGCGGGCCGCGCTCGCCCGCGCCATGGCCTGCCATCCGCAGGTCTTCCTCTTCGACGAGCCGCTGTCCAACCTGGACGCGCGGATGCGCCTGGAGGCCCGCACCTTCCTCAAGAAGCTCCAGCGGGAACTGGGCGTGACCACCGTCTTCGTCACCCACGACCAGGCCGAGGCGCTGGCCATGGCCGACCGCCTCGCGGTGATGGAGGGCGGCGAACTGCGCCAGGTGGGCACCCCCACCGAGGTCTTCCGCCGCCCCGCCAGCACCTTCGTGGCCTCGTTCATCGGATCGACCCCCATGAACCTGCTGCCGGGCCGGGTCACCGCGGAGGGGACCGTGCGGGTGGCGGGCGGCGAACTGCCGGTGCCCGACGAGGCGGCCCCGCTGGCAGCGGCGGGCGACGAGGTCGTCTACGGCATCCGCCCCGAGTACCTGAGCTGGTCCGACAGCGCGGTGGACGGTGCGGTGGGCGGCACCGTCTCGGTCGTGGAGAACCTCGGCAGCGCCCAGTTGGTCACCCTGGAGCCCGAGGACGGCAGCAGCGTGCAGGTCGTCGTCCCCGAGGAGCGCGAGCCGGCGCCCGGCGCCCCGGGCTGGGCCCTGCCGCGCGCGGACCGGGCACTGCTGTACCGGGACGGAGGCCTCCTCGGTGCCCGCGCGGAGGCCGGAACCGCGGCGGCCCCGCTGTCATGACCGTACGCGAACAGATCCGGCACGGCACCTGGACGATGGAGCAGCGCGCCCAGGAGGTCCTCCGCACGGTCCCGGTCGAGGTCCCCGGCGGTACCGGCGCCCTCACCGCGGCCCTCTCCTACCCGCGCGCCGCGGGCGTGCTCGACCTGGGACTCCTGGGCCCGCACGGGGAGTTCCGCGGCTGGTCCGGCGGCGCCCGGGACACCTTCACCGTCACCGAGGAGTGGGCCACCCCCGGCTATCTGCCCGGCCCGCTGGAACCCGGGACCTGGCACGTACTGCTGCGGCTGCACCGCATCCCGCCCCAGGGCCTGCCCTGGACGGTGCGGGCCCGGCTCGGCACCCGGGCGCCCGCGGCGCCGCCGGCCACCACCCCGCCCCCGCACCCCGCGGCGGACCGGCGTCCGCGGCGCGGCGTCCCCCGGCTGGACGGCGCGGAGTGGCTGGCCGGTGATCTGCACGCGCACACGGTGCACAGCGACGGCTCCCTCACCCCGGACGAGTTGGCCCGCGCCGCGGCCGCCGAGGGCCTGGACTTCCTCGCCGTCACCGACCACAACACCGTCAGCCACCACCCCCGGCTGCCGGCCGTCGCCCGCCGGCAGGGCATCCGGCTGCTGCCCGGCCAGGAGGTCACCACCGACCTCGGGCACGCCAACGTCTTCGGCGACACCGGGTGGATCGACTTCCGCCGCCCCGCCGGGGAGTGGCTGGAGCAGGCCGAGACCGCGGGCGGCGTCCTGTCCGTCAACCACCCGCTGGCCGACGACTGCGGCTGGGAACTCCCCTTCGCCGCACGGCGGCCCCGGCACGCCGAACTCTGGCACCACACCTGGACCGACCGACGGCACTCGGCACCCCTCGCCTGGGCGCGGGCCTGGCGCGAGGAGGTCGTCCCGCTCGGCGGCAGCGACTTCCACCGACCCGAGCAGGGCCGCCCCCTCGGTGCGCCGACCACCTGGGTGCTGTGCCCGAACGGCGACGTCCTGGCCGGTCTCGCGGCGGGCCGCACAGCCGTCTCGGCCGGTCCCGGTGCCGCCGTGCTGCTGCGGTACGGGGACGAACTGCTCGCCCTCGACGCCGACGGCACCGTACTGGTGCGGCCCGACGGGCGGCGCACCGTGGTGCGCGGCGACACCGTCCGGCTGCCGGCCGCCGAGGGGCTCCACCGGCTGGAGACGCACACCTGCGAGGTGGTGGCCCTGTGCACCTGAACCGTCCGGGCGTTCACCCGGCGCGACGAAAGGGATCCATGCGCGTCCGCATCGCCAACGCCCCCGTCTCGTACGGGATATACCGTCCCGACCACCCGCTCCCGCCGGACCGTCTGCTGGCCGCCTTCCGCGACCACGGCTACCGGGGTACCGACAGCGGCCCGCTCGGCTACCTCGGCGAGGGGGAGGCGCTGGCCGGCCGCCTCGCCCGGCACGGCCTCTCCCTCGCGGGCGGCTGGGCCGATCTGCGCTACGGCGCGGAGCCCGCCGCGTTCGCCGCCGACCTGCGCGCCCTCGACCGGGCGCTGGACGCCTTCACCGCCGTCCCGGTCGACGACGCGCTCTTCGCGCCGCGCCCCACCCTGGCCTGCCCCGCCGACCCGGAGCGCTTCGCGGCCCCGGGCGTGCCCTACGGCCCGGACCGGCTGCCCGCGGACGGTCCGGACGGTCCGGGCCGTCCGGACCAGGAGTGGGAGGGCTTCGCCGCGGATGTGCAGCGGGCCGCTGACCGGTGCCGGGAGCGCGGACTGGAGCCCGTCTTCCACCCGCACCTGGGCACCGCGGTGGAAACCCCCGCGGAGACACGCCTGCTGCTCTCCCGCACCGATGTCTCGCTGTGCCTGGACACCGGGCACTGGTGGCTGGCCGGCGGCGATCCGGTGGCGGCGGTGGCCGAGTTCGGGCCCCGGATCCGCCAGGTGCACCTCAAGGACGCGGACCGTGCCGTGCACGAACGGGTCCGCCGCGCCGGCGGGGACCTGTGGGCGGTGGTCGCCGCCGGCGGGTTCCCCGCACTCGGCGAGGGCGACATCGACCTCCCCGCCGTCCTGGCGGCGCTGCGCGCGGCGGACTACGGCGGCTGGCTGGTCGTCGAGCAGGACGCCCCTCCTACGGACCGGAACCGGAACCAGGACCGGAACCAGGACCGGGACCGGAGTGCGGACCACGACCGGGGCCGGGAAGCGGACCAGGGCGCCCTCGCCGCGCAGCAGAAGGCGAACAGCGCACTGCTCCGCAGCCTGCTGCGCGATCCGCCGCCCGGGGGACCGCACCGGACACCGCCCGAACCGCTCCGTCAGGAAAGGCCGCACCCATGACCCCCGCCACCGCCACGCCCGCCGGCCGGCCACTGCGCATCGCCGTCGCCGGGCTCGGGGCCATCGCACGCACCGCACATCTGCCGCTGCTGGAACGGCGCCGCGAACTGTTCGAGATCACCGCGCTGTGCGACCTGTCCCCGAGCGCCCTCGCGGAGCTCGGGGACAGGTACGGCGTACCGCCCGGGCACCGGCACACGAGCACCGAGGCACTGCTGGCCGACGGCGGATTCGACGCCGTCGTGCTGCTGACCTCCGGCTCGCACGGTCCGGCCGCCGAGGCCGCGCTGCGCGCCGGGCACGCCGTCCTGTGCGAGAAGCCGCTCGCCTTCACCCGGGCCGAGGCGGCCCGGATCGCCGACGCCGAACGCGCCCAGCAGCGCGGCCCGCGGCTGATGGTCGGCTACATGAAGCAGTACGACCCGGCCGCCCGCAGGCTGGCGGCGCTGCTCGCGGAGGCCGGCGGGCCCTCCCGCGTCCGGTCCGCCGAGGTGTGCGTCCTGCACCCCACCGGACCCGACCAGCTCGCCTTCGCCCGGCTGCCCGCGCCCGGCGGCGACGCGGACCCGGCGGAACTGGCCGCGCTCACCGCCCGGGACGACGCGCTCACCGATACGGCGCTCGGCAGCGCCGCCACCCCGGAAATGCGCTCGCTCTACCACATCGTCATCGGCTCCATCAGCCACGACCTGTCGTTGCTGCGGACCGCGGCCGGCGCCCCCGAGACCGTCGACCTGGCCGCCATGTGGGGCGCCTCCGCCGAGGGCCCCGGCTCCGTCGAACTGTCGGGGCGGCTGCCCGGCGGCGCCCGCTACGCGATCCGCTGGCACTTCCTGCCCGGGCACGCCGCCTACCGGGAGACCTTCACCGTCCACCACGAGAGCGGCACCCTGGAACTGGCCTTCCCCTCGCCGTATCTGATGAACGCGCCGACCGTGCTGACCGAGACCTCCACCGCCCCCGGGGAGGGGCCGCACACCGAGCGGCGCGCCGAACACCGCTCGGTGACCGAGGCGTTCGAGGAGGAGCTGGCCGCCTTCCACACGATGGTCACCGAGGGCACCCCGCCGCGTACCGGGACCGAGGGCGCGCTGGCCGACCTGACCACCGCGCAGCGCGCCGTCGCGGCGTACGCGGCCCACCACCGGCTCCCCTGCGACGGAGAGGCAGCAACCGCATGAGCGTCACACAGCCGGGCACGGACGAACTCGTCATCGTGCCGCACACCCACTGGGACCGCGAGTGGTATCTGCCCTTCCAGCAGTTCCGCCTCCAGCTCATCGGCCTGCTGGACGCGGTGCTGGAGCGCATGGAGAACGACCCGCGCCAGCGCTTCACCCTCGACGGGCAGGCCGTCGCGGTCGACGACTACCTCGAGGTCCGGCCCGAGCGGCGCGCACAGCTGGCGGCGCTGGTCTCCGCGGGCCGGCTGTCCGTCGGGCCGTGGCAGATCCTGCTGGACGAGTTCCTCTGCTCCGGCGAGAACATCGTCCGCAACCTCGAACTCGGGCTGCGCCGCAGCCAGGAGCTGGGCGGTTCGCTTCCCGTCGGCTATCTGCCCGACATGTTCGGGCACTGCGCCCAGATGCCGCAGATCCTGCGCGGAGCCGGGCTCGAACACGCCTGCGTGTGGCGCGGCGTCCCGGCCTCCGTGGACAGCCACGTCTTCGCCTGGACCGCGCCCGACGGCACGGCCGTCCGCACCGAGTACCTGGCCGCGGGCGGATACGGCAGCGCGGCGGGCCTGTTCGACGACCCGGCGCGGGTCGCGGAGCGGGCCGGCGCCGTCGCGGAGGCGCTCCGCGCCTGGCGCCCGGACGGCTCCCCGATGCTGGCGATGTACGGCTCGGACCACACCGCACCCGCCGCGGATCTGGCCGACCTGCTGGAGCGGCACAACCGGCGGCAGCCGGCCGAGGGCGGGGTCCGGCTACGGCTGGCGACCATGGCCGAGTACTTCGCCGCGCAGCCCACCGGCACGGCGGGCCTGCGGGCCGTGCACGGCGAACTGCGCAGCCACGCGCGGGCCAACATCCTGCCCGGCGTCCTCTCCGCGCGCGCCCCGCTCAAGCAGGCCATGGCCCGTGCCGAACGCGCCGTGGAGCGGTACGCCGAGCCCCCCGCCGCGCTGTGGCTCGACGAGACGGCACAGCGCTTCCTGGAGATGGCCTGGCACCGCCTGATCGAGGTCTCCTGCCACGACTCCGTCACCGGCTGCGGCTGCGACGAGACCGCGCAGCAGGTCGCGGCACGCATCGCGGAGGCCGAACAACTGGGCCTGGCGGTACGGGACATGGTCGGCAAGCGGCTGACCTCGCAGGTACCGCACGATGCGCATCTGCTGCTCAACCCGACGCCCACGCCCCGCACCGACCTGGTGGAGCTGGACGTGGCGGGCGACGGCCCCGTGCACCTGACCGCCGCGGACGGCACCGTCCTCCCCGCCCAGCGGACGGCCGAAGCGCCCACGCTGCTGGCCGACGACACCGTTCCGGCCGACCGGCTGCCCACCGTGCTGGCGCGGGTGCACGGCAGCGAGCTCTACGGACAGGAGATCACCTCCTGGCACCTCGACCCCGCCGAGCGGCTGCTGCACTTCACCGTCGCCCGCAGGAGCGAGGCCGGATTCGACGTCGCCGAGGTCCGGGACGCGCTGTCCGCCGCGCGGCCGGAAGGCGACTGGCGGGTGGTCATCGAGGCCGAGCCCCGGCAGCGGATCGTCGCGGCGGTCCCGGCACCGGCGCTGGGCCACACGGCCGTGCGCGCCGCACCGGGCGCGGCGCCCGAGCCCGCGCACCCGGTGCGCGCGGCGGACGGCGCCCTCACCAACGGACTGCTCACCGTGGAGCCCGCCGAGGACGGCACCTGCACCGTGCGGACCGCGGACGGGAGCGAACTGACCGGCCTGGGCCGGGTGGTGGACGGCGGCGACCTGGGCGACACCTACAACTACGCACCGCCCCGGCACGACGTGCTGGTGGACCGGCCCACCGAGGTCACCATCCGCCGGCTCGCCGAGGGCCCGCTGCTCGGCGCGTACGAGATCGAGCGCCGCTACTCCTGGCCCGCGGCCGGTGACGTCGCCGCCGACGGCCGCACCGCCGCCACCGAGCCGACGACCGTGCTCACCCGCGTCGAACTGCGGTCCGGCGAGCGGTTCGTGCGGCTGCGGGTCTCCTTCGACAACCGCAGCGAGGACCACCGCGTCCGGCTGCACGTCCCGTTGCCCCGCCGCGCCCGTTCCTCGCACGCGGAGGGCCAGTTCGCCGTGGTCGAGCGGGGCCTGACCGCGGAGGGCGGCTTCGGCGAGGAGCCGCTGCCGACCTTCCCGGCCGCCGCCTTCGTCGCGGCGGGCGGTGCGGCCGTGCTGCTGGAGCACGCCACCGAGTACGAACTGGTGGACGGGGGCCGCGAGCTGGCGCTGACCCTGCTGCGGCCGACCGGCATGATGTCCCGCAACCGCCATGTGTGGCGCGACGAGCCCGCGGGCGGCGAGTTCGCCACCCCGCAGGCGCAGTGCCGCGGCCCGCGGACGGTGACGTTCGGTGTGCTGCCGTACCCGGGCGAGTGGCACGAGTCGGGGGTGCACACCGCCGCCGAGTCCTTCCGGCACCCCTTCACCGCGCTGCCCGGCACCGCGCCCGCCGCCACCCCGCTGCCCGGCGCGGGGCACGGGCTCACCCTCGCCGGTGAAGGCGTGGTGCTGAGCGCGGTGCGGGAGCGCGAGGGGCGGTTGGAGGTCCGCGTCGTCGCCGAGGTCCCGCACCCGGTGCCGGCCCGGCTCGCGCTGCCGGGGCTGCGGTACGCGCGGCGCTGCGATCTGCTCGGCCGGCCGGTCGGGCAGGGCGAACTGTCCGTGGCGGACGAGTCCGTCGCCGTGCGGCTGCGCCCCTGGGAGATCGCCACCTTCCTGCTGGAGCGCTGAGGACGCCCGGATCGCCCAGGACGGCCGGGGCACCGGGACGGGGGGCGGCCGGGCACCGGGGCGCACCCCGGTGCCCGGCCGCAGGCGGGATCAGTCCAGCATCTCCTCGACGAGGTCGGCGGCGCGCGCGGTGCCGCCCGCGGCCCGTGCCTGCGCGCGCAGCAGTGCCGAACGGCGGGCGACCTCCGGGTCGGTGACCAGTTCGTGCAGCGCCGTGCGCAGCGCCTCGGCGGTCGCCTCCGGGGTGTCCAGCCGGCGGGCCACGCCCAGTTCCACCAGCCGGTCGGCGTTCATGAACTGGTCGGTGGCCTGCGGCACCGCGATCATCGGGACGCCCGCCAGCAGCCCTTCTCCGCAGCCGCCCATCCCGGCGTGGGTGACGAAGGCGTCCGCCTGCTCCAGGATCGCCCGCTGCGGCACCCAGGGGTGCACCTCGACGTTGGCGGGGACGGCGCCGAGTTCCCGCGGGTCGGTGTACTTGCCGATCTGGAGGACGACATGCCACCCGGGCAGGTCGCCGTAGGCCGCCAGGCACCGGCGGTAGAACTCCGGTCGCCGGGTGCAGGCCGAGCCCAGGGAGACCAGCAGCACGCTCTCCGCGTCCGCCGGCCGGGTCCACCGGTCGGCGGACGCAGCCGGGTCGAAGCAGGGACCGACGAAGTCCACCCGGCGGGAGTCGACCCGGTCGGCGTGCGGCTGCATCGCCGGGGTGATCAGCGCCAGGGCGCGCGGGGGCGAGCCGGCGAAGGCGTCCACATCGGTGGTGGTGGCGCCGCAGCCGGCCAGCCACCGGGCGAACTTGGCCCGGTGCGCTGCCGCGCCCGGCAACCGGCGCAGCTGCGCACCGATCTCCTGTTCGTAGCCGTCCCAGGCCACGAAGGTCGGGGAGAGCTGCATCAGCGGCCGGTTCTGCGCTTCGGCCAGCGCGCGGGCGGCGTAGCCGCCGATGTCGTACAGATACAGGTCCGCCGGATCATGGCGGTAGGCGGCCTGCAGCCGGGGCAGCGCCTGTACGGCGTTGTCGAGGAAGAGGTCCATCGCGGCGATGGGATCCTCGGGCCAGTTGTTGTCGGCGACCGGCAGCGTGGAGGTGCAGACGACCGGTTCGGCTCCGGTGGCCGCCGTCATGGCGGCCACCGCCGGGTCGTTGGCGTAGGTCACGCGGTGGCCGCGGGCCACCAGTTCGCGGATGACCTCGAGGCTGGGCAGGACGTGGCTGACGGCGGGGATGCCCACCATCGCGATATGGGCACGGCGACGGGACAAGGGTGATCACTCACTTCAGATCTGCGGCGGACAGGACACGGCAGGCCCGCGCGCCGGCCTGCCCGGCGGTACCGGACGGGGCGCGCACAGGGGCGTGCCGGGGAGCGGCGGGGCGTTGCCCCGGCCGTGTCAGCCGTAGATCTGAGCGCAGAAGTACATGCGCGGGACTGTAGTCCCGCCCCGGCCCGCGGGCATCCCCTTTTCGCCGGGGCGCCGCCTCCCGGCGCCGCGCGTGGAGCCGGGCGGCCGGGCGGGGCGCCGAGTGGCGTGCGGGGGCGACGGAGCCGCGGGAGCGTCACGTCCGCGGGGCGGCGGCCTCCAGCTCGGCGACGCTGCCCGACATGACCGTCCGCAGCTGAGCGGTGAGGTGCTCCGCTGGCCAGTCCCACCAGGCCACCGCGAGCAGCCGGGCGACCTCCTCGGGGCTGTACCGGGTGCGCAGGAGCCGGGCCGGGTTGCCGCCCACGATTCCGTAGTCGGGTACGTCCTGGGTGACCACGGCGCCGGAGCCGATGATCGCGCCGTGTCCGATCCGCACCCCGGGCAGCACCGTCGTGCCGTGGCCGAACCAGACGTCGTTGCCGACGACGGTGTCGCCCCGGCTGGGCAGCCCGGTGAGCAGGTCGAAGTGCTCCGCCCACGCACCGCCCATGGTGGGGAAGGGGAAGGTCGAGGGGCCGTCCATGCGGTGGTTGGCGCCGTTCATCAGGAACCGCACGCCGGTGCCCAGTGCGCAGAACTTGCCGATGACGAGCTTCTCCGGGCCGTAGTGGTACAGCACGTTGCGCGTCTCGAACGCGGTCGGATCGTCCGGGTCGTCGTAGTAGGAGTACTCGCCGACCTCGATCAGCGGGGACGTCACCAGCGGTTTGAGCAGCACCACCCGCGGCTGCCCGGGCATCGGGTGGAGCACGGTCGGATCGGCGGGCACAGGCATGGGCGTGGTCCTTCGGCGGAGGCGGCGGTCGGTTCATGATCGCGGACCCCTGCTGCCCCGAGCCACCGGTTCAGGGTCAGCTGTCGCCGCTGTCGCCGCTGTCACCTGCGTGAACGGTGCTCAGGGCCCCGGAGGGCGCGTGTGCGGGGCGCCGCCGTCAGGCGGAGAGCGCCGCCTCCTCCTGTTCCGGATCCGGCGTACAGCCCGCGGCCAGCGTGTCCAGGGACACCTGCAGGGCCGAGGCCAGGGCCGCGATGGTGAAGAAGGCCGGGGTGGGCGCCCTGCCGGTCTCGATCTTGCGCAGCGTCTCGGCGGAGACGCCCGCGGCGGCGGCAACCTCCGTCATGCTCCTGCTGCCGCGCGCCTGACGCAGCAGCAGGCCGAACCGCTCGCCGCGTTCCCGTTCCTCCGGGGTCAAAGGAGTCCTCACCATGACTGTGATACTAATACCGGTATAAGTATTGGGTAGTGGTGAGGCGGGGAGACGCAGCACATGGTGGAGATCAAGACCGACGCCGCGATGGATGCGATGCGGGAGGCCGGGCGGGTGGTGGCTCGCGCCCTGGCCGCGGCCCGGGAGGCGGCCGGGATCGGGGTGTCCCTGCGGGAGCTGGACGAGGCGGCCCGAACGGTGCTGGCCGAGGCGGGAGCGGACTCCCCGTTCCTGGGGTACCGGCCCTCCTTCGCGCCGACACCCTTCCCGGCCGTGCTCTGCGTCTCCGTGAACGACGCCGTGGTGCACGGCGTCCCCACCGACTACCGGCTGCGCGACGGCGACCTGGTGAGCCTCGACTGCGGCGCCCGGCTCGACGGCTGGACCGGTGACGCGGCCGTCAGCTTCACCGTCGGCACCCCGCGCCCCGCGGACCGTGAGCTGATCGACGCCACCCGCCGGGCTCTGGATGCCGGGATCGGCGCCGCGCGGGCCGGCGGCCGCCTCGGCGACATCTCGCACGCCGTCGACGCCGTCGCCCGGCAGGCCGGCTGCGGCATGCCCGCCGACTTCGGTGGCCACGGCATCGGCCGCAGCATGCACGAGGACCCCCATGTGCCCAACCGGGGCCGTCCCGGCCGCGGCTTCCCGCTCCGCCACGGCCTGGTGCTCGCCATCGAACCCATGTTCATGGCGGGTGGACGGAACGCCTACCGCACCGGGGCCGACGGCTGGACGCTGCTGACCACCGACGGCAGCCGGGCCGCCCATGTCGAACACACCGTCGCCGTCACCGACCAGGGGCCCCGCATCCTCACCCTGCCGTGACGCCGGTACGGTCCGTGCGGAGATCCGTGCGTACCGGCGCGTACCGGCGTACCGGCTCTCCCGGGTGCGACTCCGGGAAGGGGTCCGATCGGCCTCTGCCGCGGGATGCGGCGCGGTGGGCGCGCCTTCACCAAAGTGTCCGTTATGCCTGCTACGCAGCCGTATGTACCCTGAGTGGAGCACGCGCGATGCCCCACGCGGCGGGAAGGCGGACACATGGCTGCGGTCGGCGGAGTGCCCTGCTGGGTGAGTCTGATGGCCCCTGATCAACGGGCCGCCGAGGAGTTCTACGGGCCGGTGCTGAGCTGGACCTTCGTCACCTCGGACGCGGGGCCCGACCGGCGGATCGCCACGGTGGCCGGTCAGCCGGTCGCCGGGATCAACCAGCTCGCCCCCGGCGCCGGACCGGAAGCCGAGCGCTGGACGGTGTACTTCCAGGTCGAGGACGCCGACGTGGTCGCCGAACGCATCGCCGAGCGGGGTGCGACCGTCGCGGTCGGCCCGCTGCGCGCGGGAGGCGGCCGTGCCGTCATCGCGGCCGACCGGTGGGGCGCGCCGTTCGGCCTGTGGCAGGGCGACGGGCCCGCCTCCTGGTGGGTGGGGTCCGGCCCCGCGCCCGCCTGGCTCCAGTTGCACACCTCCGACGCCTTCGCCGCCGCCGTCTTCTACGGAGAGATCTTCGACTGGATGGCCGACCCGAGCCACGGGGTCACCTACGAGGAGCAGTACGACGAGATCGTCGTACGGGTCGACGGCGCCCCGGTGGCCGGGCTGCGCGGCGGCGCCCTGGAGGCGCCGCCCGATCCGGCCATCCGGGCGCGGTGGGAGCCGTACTTCCGGGTACCCGACCTGGACGCGGCGCTGAGTGCCGCGGAACGGGAAGGCGGCACCGTCGCCACCCCGCCCCGGGCCGGACCCCTGGGGCGGACCGCGACGCTCCGCGATCCCAAGGGAGCCTCCTTCTGTCTGCTCAGCGCGTAAGGAGCACACCATGCAGGAGAACGACAAGAACGGACCGATCCAGGACGACGAGGCCAAGAAGCGGCTCCGCGGCGAGCTGCGTTCCAACCGCGAGGAAGGGCGGGAGATGGAGCCCTCGGGCGAGGACCAGCCCGAGCCCTTCCGGGACCCGCAGGCCCTGCGGACCGGCGGCACCCCTGCCGGGATGACGCCCCGCGACGTCGAGCTGCGCTCGGAGATCGCCCAGTACCTGGGCCGGCATCTGTACCCGACCGGGCGCGCGGAGGTGCTGGACGCGCTGCGCGCCGAGCACGCCCCGGACCGGCTCGTGGACATGGCCGCGGGTCTCCCCGCCGACACCCGCTTCCGCAACGTGCAGGAGCTGGCCCAGGCCCTCGGTCTGCACACCGAGTCGCGCCGCGGCTGAGCCTCCCGGCCCGGGGCCGGCGCCGGTCGGTGCCCGCCCCGGGCGGCGCCTGTCTGCCCGTCCGTGCGCTGCACGACGACCGGGCGACCCTGCCCGCACGTGCGTTCCCGTCGAGGCGCTCCGAATCACCTGATCGGGGGGACATGCTCGGGCGCGAAGGGGGAATCGGGCAGCGATGACGTTCTTCCGTGAGGTCGAGAGCAGGATGGAGCGCTTCTCCGACTCCTTGTGGCGGCTGTTCGCGCGCGGCGCCGAGGAGCCGGTCGAGGTGCTGGAGGTGCTGCGCCGCGAGTGCGAGGCGAAGGCGGTCATCGTGGGCCGGGGCCGCACGGTGGTGCCCAACGCCTTCGAGCTGGAACTGCCCTCCGAGAGCTACGCGCGGCTGGCCGGCCAGGCGGGGCCGGTCGGTGAGCGGCTCGCGTCCGAGGTGCGGCGGCACGCCGCCGAGCGGCGCTTCAGCTTCGCGGGCCCGGTCGCCGTCCGGCTGTGTCCGCCGCGCGCGGGGCAGGAGCCGCCGCGCTACCGGGTGCACAGCAGTATCACCCCGCGCTCCTGACCGCGCGCGTTCCCGGACCGCGCGCGAGGACACCGCACAGCGGGCAACAAAGCCGATCACGCTCACTCAACAGATCGCGCAGAAAAGCTCGTTCCGACCATTGACACCCCCCTGGGCCCTCCTTAGTGTCACATCGCTATTTCGAACACGTGTCGAAATGTCGAACATGGCGGACGACTTCAGGAGCGGTTCTCGTGCGCATCACCGGTATCAGTACCCACGTGGTCGGGACGCCTTGGCGGAACCTGACCTATGTCCAGGTCCACACCGACGAAGGACTCACCGGGGTCGGAGAGACCCGGATGCTGGGCCGCACCGAAGCGCTGCTCGGCTACCTGCGAGAGGCCGAGGTCAACCACATCAGCGGCTCCGACCCCTTCCGCACGGAGGACCTGGTCCGGCGGATGAAGTACGGGGACTACGGGCGCGCGGGCGAGATCGTGATGTCCGGCATCGCCTGCGTGGAGACCGCCTGCTGGGACATCAAGGGCAAGGCGCTGGGCGTGCCCGTGTGGCAACTGCTGGGCGGGAACGTCACCGAGGCCGTCCCCGCGTACGCCAACGGCTGGTACACCACCGAACGCACACCCGACGCCTACCACCGTGCGGCCCGGGACGTCATGGCGCGCGGCTACCGCGCCCTGAAGATCGACCCGTTCGGCACCGGCCACCTGGAACTCTCCCACGCCGAGACGCGGTACGCGGTCTCCCTCATCGAGGCGGTGCGCGACGCCATCGGCCCCGAGGCGGAACTCATGCTGGAGATGCACGGCCGGTTCGCGCCCGCCACCGCCGTCCGGCTCGCCCGCGAGATGGCGCCGTTCCGGCCCGCGTGGCTGGAGGAGCCGGTGCCGCCGGAGAACCTCAAGGCGCTCGCCAAGGTCGCGGACAAGGTGGAGATGCCGGTGGCCACGGGTGAACGCATCCACGACCGGATCGAGTTCCGCGAGCTGTTCGAGAGCCAGGCCGCCGACATCGTCCAGCCGGACCTCGGACACCTCGGCGGCATCGCCGAGACCCGCAAGCTGGCCGCCACGGCCGAGACCCACTACACGCTGGTGGCGCCGCACAACGTCGGCGGCCCGGTGCTGACCGCCGCCAGCCTCCAGGTCGGCTTCGCCACACCCAACTTCAAGGTGCTGGAGCACTTCAACGACTTCGCCGACGCCGAGATCAGGAAAGTGGTCAGGGGCGCCCCCGAGGTGGACCCCGCGACCGGCTGCTTCCCGCTCTCCCGGGAGCCGGGCCTGGGCGTGGAGCTGGACACCGACGCGGCCGCGGAGTTCCCCCAGCAGCGCGCCCACTTCGACCTGTGGGCCGAGGGCTGGGAGACCCGCGACCCGAGCGGCGCCGGCCGGTGACCGCCGGGACCGTCGGCGACGGCCGCGCCGTCGTCCTGGAGGCACCCGGCACCGTCCGCCTCGTCCCGCACACCCCGCGCCCGCCCGGTCCCGGCGAGGCACGGGTCCGGGTGCACGCCGCCGGGATCTGCGGCAGCGACCGCGAGCTGCACCAGGGCAACCGCCCCGCGCCGTACGCGCGCTATCCGGTGACGCCCGGTCACGAGTGGTCGGGCACCGTCGAAGCGGTCGGCGACGGGGTGCCCGGCACGCTCGTGGGCCGCAAGACGGTGGGGGAGGGGTTCCGCAACTGCCAGCTGTGCGACCGCTGCCGCACCGGCGCGTCCACGCTGTGCACCGCCGGGTACGCCGAGACCGGCTTCACCGAGCCCGGTGCCATGGCTCCCACCCTCACCCTCCCGGCCCGGCTGCTGCACACTCTGCCGGACGACGCCGATCTGACGGCCGCGGCCCTGCTGGAGCCCGCCGCCTGCGCCGCGGCCGCCGCGCTGCGTGCCGGCGTCCGCGCCGGGGACCGGGTGGCCGTCGTCGGGGACGGCACCCTGGGGCTGCTCGCGGTCCGGCTGCTGGCCGCGGGCTCGCCCGCCGAACTGCTGCTGACCGGTGCCCGCCCCGGACGCGCGGAGCTCGCCGCCGGGTTCGGCGCCACCGGCTACCGGCACCACCGGGAGACCGCCGGGCTCGGCGGCTACGACATCGTGGTCGAGGCGGCGGGGGTCCCCGGTGCGGCGCGGCAGGCGGCCGGGCTGCTGCGCCGCGGCGGACGGCTGGTGCTCACCGGGATCCCGCCCGCCGGGGCCGCGGAACTCGACCCCGCCGCGCTCGTCCTGGGCGCGCTGCGGGTGGACACCGTCTTCGGTGCCCCGCCCGCCGCCTGGGTGCACGCGGTGCGTGCCTTCGCCCGCGGACTGCTGGATCCGCTGCCGCTGGTCACCCACCGGCTGCCGGTGGATGAGTTCGAGCAGGCCGTCGCTCTCGTCGCCGACGGCGATCCCGCGGTCGGCAAGGTGCTGCTGCACCCCTGACGCCCTCCCCCCCCCGCACGCTCTCCCTCCCCGCACGGCCACCCGCCCCGTACCGAAGGAGCCCCGTGACCACCAGCACCGCACCCCGACTGCCGGGCGAACCCGCGCTCACCGCCCTGGAGTTGCCCCCCTCCCCGCCCGAACCCGTCGACACCTCCCCGCACGCCTTCCCCGACGGCGGCCGGTGGCGCACCGAGGTGCCCTCCTGCGAGGGACCCGAGGCGCTGGCCGTCGTCCTGGCCGAGTCGGCCCGGCTCGACGTGCCGCTGCACCGCATCAGCCAGGGCAGTGGCATCTGGATGCTCACCGACGCCGAGATCACCGAGATGGTCCAGGCGTGCGCCGAACGCGACATCGAGCTGTGCCTGTTCACCGGCCCGCGCGGCACCTGGGACACCGGAGCCGCCACCCGCACCGACTCCGGCGGCGCCGGGCTGCGGGCCCGCGGCCACAGTGCGCTCGCCGGGTGCGTGGAGGACGCGGTGCGCGCCACCGGACTGGGGGTGCGCTGCCTGCTCGTCGCCGACGAGGGGGTGCTGTGGACGCTGCACCGGGCCCGCGCCGCCGGCATCCTGCCCGCGGGCACCACGCTGAAGGTCTCGGCGCTGATCGGGCCGGTCAACCCCGCTTCGTATGCGGTCTACGAGCGGCTCGGCGCCGACTCGCTGAACGTGCCCAGCGATCTGACGCCCGACCACCTCACCGAGATCCGGCGGGTCAGCGGGGCGCCGATGGACATGTACATCGAGGCCCCCGACGACCTGGGCGGCTACGTACGGATGTACGAACTGGCCGAGCTGATCCGGCGCGGCGCCCCGCTCTACCTGAAGTTCGGGCTGGCCAGGGCGCCCGGCGTCTACCCGTCCGGGCGGCAGCTGCGTGCCGCCGTGCTGGACACGGCGCGCGAGCGGGTGCGCCGCGGCCGGCTCGCCCTGGACCTGCTGGCCCGGCACGGCGCGGCGGACGGCATGTCCCCGCTCGGCTCCCGGCTGCCGGGGCCGCTGCACCGCTTCGAGCACACCGAGTCCGAAGGGAACTGAAGATGCGCACCCGCAGACGCCGTACCGCCGTCTCCGCGGTACTGGCCGCCGCGCTCGTCACCGCCCTGGCCTCCTGCGGCCAGGAAGCACGCGGCGGCAGCCGCTACCAGCCGGACAAGGGCAAGGGCGGCACGATCGGCCTGGCCATGCCCACCAAGTCGTCCGAGCGGTGGATAGCCGACGGCAGGAACATGGCCGAGCAGTTCCGCAAGGCCGGGTACAAGACCGATCTGCAGTACGGGGACGACAAGGTCGAGAACCAGGTCGCCCAGATCGAGAACATGATCACCAAGGGGCACCGGCTGCTGGTCGTCGCCGCCATCGACGGCTCGGCCCTCACCAATGTCCTCAAACGGGCCGCCGACGCCCATATTCCGGTCATCTCCTACGACCGGCTCATCCTCGGCACGAAGAACGTGGACTACTACGCGTCCTTCGACAACGAGCGCGTCGGCGAACTCCAGGGCCAGTACATCCTCGACCGGCTCGGACTGGAGAAACCGGACGAGGACGCCGACAAGCACTACACCATCGAGCTGTTCGCCGGCTCCCCGGACGACAACAACACCAAGTACTTCTGGAACGGCGCGCTGAAGAAGCTGCGGCCCTTCCTGAAGACCGGACAACTGGTGGTGCGCAGCGAGCAGACGAAGATGAACCAGGCGACCACCCTGCGCTGGGACGGCGGCACGGCGCAGAAGCGGATGGACGACCTGATCAGCAAGAACTACGGCAGCACCGACGTGGACGCGGTCCTCTCGCCCTACGACGGCATCTCCATCGGCATCATCTCCGCGCTCAAGAGCGCCGGCTACGGCAGCAAACGCCATCCGCTGCCCGTGGTCACCGGCCAGGACGCCGAGCTGGCCTCGGTGAAGTCCATCGTGGCCGGGGAGCAGACCCAGACCGTCTTCAAGGACACCCGCAAGCTGGCCAAGCAGGCCGTGCGGATGGGTGACGCGCTGCTCAACGACAAGAAGGTCGAGGTCAACAACACCACCGACTACGACAACGGCAAGAAGGTCGTACCCGCCTACCTGCTCAAACCGGTCTCCGTCGACAAGTCGAACACCCAGCTCCTGGTCGACGAGGGCTACTTCACCGCGGGGCAGCTCAAGTGAGCGCGGCCGGCGGCGACACCGGCCGGGACCGCCCCGTCCTGGAGATGCGGGAGATCACCAAGACCTTCCCGGGCGTCACGGCACTCAGCGAGGTGAACCTGACCGTGCGCCCCGGGGAGATCCACGCCGTCTGCGGGGAGAACGGCGCGGGCAAGTCGACGCTGATGAAGGTGCTCAGCGGGGTGCACCCGCACGGCAGTTACCAGGGTCGGATCAGCTTCCGGGGCGAGCCGGTCGCCTTCAAGGACGTCCGCGCCAGCGAGCAGTGCGGCATCGTCATCATCCACCAGGAACTGGCGCTGGTGCCCTTCCTGTCCATCGCCGAGAACATCTTCCTCGGCAACGAGCAGTGCGCCGGGCGCGGGTTCGTGGACTGGGGCGCCACCATGCGGCAGGCGGCGGAGCTGCTGCGGAGAGTGGGTCTGCGGGAGAACCCGCAGACTCCCGTCGCCGACCTCGGCGTCGGCAAGCAGCAACTGGTGGAGATCGCCAAGGCGCTGTCCAAGGAGGTGGAGCTGCTCATCCTGGACGAGCCCACCGCCGCGCTCAACGACGAGGACAGCGCCACCCTGCTGGCCCTCATCCGGGAGCTGCGCGAACAGGGCATCGCCAGCATCGTCATCTCGCACAAGCTGGGCGAGATCCGCCGGATCGCCGACACCGTCACCATCCTGCGCGACGGCCGCACGATCGAGACGCTCCCGGTGCGCGCGCACCCCGACGACGCCCCCGAGCTGTCCGAGGACCGCATCATCCGGGGCATGGTCGGCCGCGATCTCGACCACCGCTTCCCGGAGCGCACCCGGTACGGCGGCGAGCACAGCACCGCGCTGGAGGTGTCCGGGTGGACCGTACGGCACCCCGTCGACCAGCAGCGCAAGGTCGTCGACGACGTGTCCCTGTCGGTGCGCCGCGGTGAGATCGTCGGGCTGGCCGGGCTGATGGGCGCGGGCCGCACCGAGCTGGCGATGTCCGTCTTCGGCCGCTCCTACGGGCGCTACGAGTCCGGCACGGTGCGGATCGACGGCCGCGAGGTGCGCACCAGGACCGTCCCCGCCGCGATCGGTGCGGGCCTGGCCTATGTCACCGAGGACCGCAAGCAGTACGGCCTCAACCTCATCGACACCATCAACCGCAACATCTCGCTGGCCTCGCTGAGCGGGCTGGCCCGGCACGGCGTGGTCGACGAGCACCGGGAGAGCTCCGTCGCCGAGCGCTACCGCACCTCCATGAACATCAAGGCGCCCACCGTGCACGAGCAGGTCGGCCGGCTCTCCGGCGGCAACCAGCAGAAGGTCGTGCTCGGCAAGTGGATCCACGCCGACCCCGAGGTGCTGATCCTCGACGAGCCGACCCGGGGGATCGACGTGGGCGCCAAGTACGAGATCTACACCGTCATCGACGAACTCGCCGCACAGGGCAAGGCCGTGCTCTTCATCTCCTCCGAACTGCCCGAACTGCTGGGGATGTGCGACCGCGTCTACACCATGGCCGAGGGCCGGCTCACGGCCGAGGTCGCCCGTGCGGACGCCACCCAGGAGGTCCTGATGCGCCACATGACCCGGAACAGAAGCTGAGGCCCGCCATGACCACCACGACCGATCCCACCGACGCCCCGCCCGCCGCGCAGGGAGCCGCCCGGTCGGCGGCTTCCCTGCTGCTGGAGAACGTACGCGGCCACATGCGGCAGTACGGCATGCTCACGGCGCTCGTCCTGATCATCGTGCTGTTCCAGATATGGACGGACGGCACGCTGCTGCTGCCGAACAACGTCTCCAACCTGATCCAGCAGAACGGCTACATCCTCATCCTGGCCATGGGCATGATGATCGTCATCATCGCCGGCCACATCGACCTCTCCGTCGGCTCGCTGGTGGCCTTCGTCGGCGCCATGGCCGCGGTGATGATGGTCGAGCACGGCATGCCGTGGGTCCCGGCGCTGATCCTGTCGCTGCTGATCGGTGCCGTCGCCGGAGCATGGCAGGGCTTCTTCATCGCCTATGTCGGCATCCCGTCCTTCATCGTGACGCTCGCCGGGATGCTGCTCTTCCGCGGACTGACCCAGATCGTGCTGGGCGGCCAGTCCCTCTCGCCCTTCCCCACCGGCTTCCAGAACCTCGCCAAGGGCTTCATCCCGGAGATGGGCCCCTACACGCAGTACCACAACCCCACGCTGGTGATCGGGCTGGTCGCCATCGTCCTCCTGCTGCTGCGCGAGCGGCGCGACCGCAGGCGGCAGCTGCGGTACGAACTGGAGGTGCTGCCCACCACGCTGTGGGTCGCCAAGTGCGTGGCCCTGGTCGCCGCCGTGCTCGCCTTCACGCTGACGCTCGCCAGCTTCCACGGGGTGCCCGTGGTGATGCTGGTGATGTGCGCGCTGCTGATCGGGCTCGGCTACGTGATGCGCAACGCCGTCGTCGGCCGGCACGTCTACGCGCTCGGCGGCAACAAGGCCGCCGCCAAGCTCTCGGGCGTCAAGGACCAGCGCGTCACCTTCCTCGTCTTCGTCAACATGGGCGTCCTCGCCGCGCTGGCCGGGTGCGTCTATGCCGCCCGCCTCAACTCCGGCACCCCGCAGGCCGGCCTCAACTTCGAACTGGAGGCCATCGCCGCGTCCTTCATCGGCGGCGCCTCGATGAGCGGCGGCGTCGGCACCGTGGTGGGAGCGGTCATCGGCGGACTCGTCCTCGGCGTGCTCAACAACGGCATGTCCCTGGTCGGGATCGGTACCGACTACCAGCAGGTCATCAAGGGGCTGGTGCTGTTGGCCGCGGTCGGATTCGACGTCTGGAACAAGCGCCGGGCCGGACGCTGAGAGCGACGCCGGGAGCGGACCGGACGCCCGGCACCGGCCCGGGCGTCCGGCCGGGGCGGTGCCGGCGGCTGCCGCCGTCGTGCGTCCGCGCGCGGCGACGGCAGGCCCCGGGCCCGGCGGCGGGGGCTCACCCGGTGGGGCTCACCCGGCGAAGGGCGGCCCGCACAGTCCCTGCCCCGCGTCGCGGAGGACCAGCAGCGCACCGGCCGGCCGGCGGGGTGCGGCGAGCCCGGCGCGGGCCGTGGTGATGTACAGATCGCGGAGCCCGGGACCGCCGAAGGCGCAGGCGGTGGGCCGCCGCACCGGCAGTTGCACCACCCGGTCCAGCACCCCCCGGGGCGTGTAGCGCCGCACCGCGCCCCCGTCCCACAGCGCCACCCACACGCACCCGTCCGCGTCCACGGTCAGTCCGTCCGGGTGGCCCGCGCCCGGCTCGACCTCCGCCAGCGGGCGCCGGCCGGCGGGCAGCCCGTCCTCCCGGACGTCGAAGACGTCGAGGCGCCGGGTGGGGCTGTCGATGTAGTACAGCCGCCGCCCGTCGGGACTCCAGCCGGTTCCGTTGGAGACGGTGACGCCGTCCAGCACGGTGCGGACCCGGCCGTCCGGCGCGAACCGCTCCAGGGTGCCGCCGCCCGGCGCCTCGTCGTAGCGCATCGTGCCCGCCCACAGCGCACCGTCGGGTGCGACGGCCGCGTCGTTGCCCCGGCGGCCGGGCACCGCCTGGTGACGCAGCCAGCGGAAGCGGCCGTCCGCGTCGTACAGCCCGATCCCGTCCCGCAGGTTGACGACCAGCCCGCCGCCCGCGCGCGGCTTGGCCGCACCCACGTGCTGCTCGGTGGCCAGCACCGTGCGCCTGCCGGTCGCGGGGTCGAAGGTGTGCACCCGGGAGGCGAGGATGTCCACCCAGATCAGCCGCCCGGCGGCCGCGTCCCAGGTCGGCCCCTCGCCGAGCACGGCGGCCGCGGGCACGGCGGTCTCGGCTCGCATCCCGGTCACCGCCTCGGGTGTCCCAGCCGCTCCGACAGCCGCCCGGCGCCGCGCCGGGCCAGCTCCGCGAGCTCGTCCCGCCGCTCCCGGTTCCAGCGGATCAGCGGCACCGAGACCGACAGCGCCGCCACCACCCGGCCCGAGCGGTCGCGGACGGGCGCGGCCACGCAGCTCACATCGGGGTTCGACTCGCTCTCCTCGACGGCGAACCCGCGCTCGGCGACCTGCTCCAGTTCCTTCCACAGCGCCGCCACGTCGGTGACGCTGCGAGGTGTCATGGCACGCAGCCCGGCCCCGTCGGGCAGCCGCGCGGCGAGCTCCTCGGCGGGCAGCGAGGCGAGCAGCATCTTGCCGACGGCGGTGCAGTGCGCGGGCAGCCGGCGGCCCGCGGCCGAGACCATGCGCACGGCCTGGGTGGAGTCCACCTTCGCGACGTAGATGACGTCGGTGTCCTCCAGGATCGCGACATGCACCGTCTCCTGGCAGCTCTCGGCCACCGAGCGGGCCACCTGCTGCCCCTCGGCCGCGAGGTCGAGCTGTTCGGCGTACCGGCTGCCGAGCTGGTAGGCGCGCACCCCCAGCCGGTAGTGGCCCGCCCGGCCGGGCACCGGCACCAGGTAGGAGCGGGCCGTCAGGGTGCCGACCAGCTCGTGCACGGTGGTGCGGGGCAGGCCCAGCCCGCGCACGATGTCGGGTGCCGAGAGCGGGCCGTCCCGCTCCAGGAACAGCTCCAGAATGTCCAGCGCCCTGGTCACCGCGGGCACGAGCCGTCCCATGGCCCCTCCTGTTCGAAATATCGACGAATGATCGTCTCTCCGAACATCTTATCGGGCGCGGGTGAGGTGTACGAGGGGTTGTGCCGGTCCACTCGGGAGCCATGAGCTACGCCAACCCTGACCCCGATCCGGACACCACCACCGGTCTGGAGCCCGGCGGCGAGGTGCCGCCGGGCGAGACACCGCCGGCGGAGGGCAGCACATCGGAGTCCGGTCCCTTCGAGAAGCACAACCCCGCCACCGGCTGGAGCGTCGTGCCGGTCGTGCTCATCACCCTCGTCGTCGTCGCCGTGCTGCTGTTCTTCGTGGGCTACCTGGTCGAGTTGCAGTAACCCTCCGCTCGCCCCGCCGGCCGCGCCCGCACCCCGAGCCGACCCGGTGGCCACCGTGCGTCGACCGGTGCCCACCCCGCGCATTCGGGTGTGACCTGCGAAGATGCCGTGCGGCGTGGTGTGTGTCACGGTGAAATCGGGCCGCTGGGAACACGGCGGCACCGGCACAGATCCCGCCCGGGAGCGGACTGGGGGTCGCTTCCCGCCTGCCTTGCGCGGCACCCATGTGCGACGTGGGAGTGAGCAGTCCATGAAGACCACGCAGATCCGCACCACCGAGGACGACAGCGTCGCCGCTGCCCCGGACGAGGGCGCGAGCAACCCCTTCCGGGCCGCCGACGCCGCGTCCCGGGCCGCTCCGGACGGGACCGCTCCGGACGAGGCCGACCCGTCCGCCCCGTCCCGCACCACCCGTCGTACCCATCACGACGCGCCCGACACCGCGGCCGACTTCGCCGCGCTGGCGGAACTGCCGGAGGACTGCCCCGAGCGCCGCCGGCTCCAGGACTGCGTGGTCACGGCGTGGCTGCCGATGGCACACCGGTTGGCCCGCAAGTTCCGCAACCGCGGCGAGTCGCTGGAGGATCTCGAGCAGGTCGCCGCGCTCGCGCTGGTCAAGTCCGTCGAGCGCTACGACCCCGCCCGGGGCAACGCCTTCGAGACCTTCGCCATCCCCACCATCTACGGTGAGCTCAAGCGCCACTTCCGGGACAACATGTGGGAGATCCACGTCCCGCGCCGCGTCCAGGACCTGCGCAACCGCGTCCGCGCGAGCCTCCGGGAGCTGGAGCTGACCTCGTCCGGGCGATCGCCGACCGTCGCCGAACTGGCGGCCCACAGCGGCCTCTCCGAGGAGGACATCCTCACCGGGATGGAAGCCCTCCAGTGCTTCAACTCGCTCTCCCTGGACGCGCCTGTCGCCGCCGAGTCCGGCGGCGGAGGCGACGGCGGAGACGGGGCGATCTGCCTGATGGACACCCTCAGCTCGGACGAGGGCGGCTACGACCACGTCGTCGACCGCGAGGCGGTCCGCTCCTGTCTGTGCCGGCTCCCCGAGCGGGAGCAGCGCCTGCTGTATCTGCGCTTCTTCCGCGAGCTCACGCAGTCGCAGATCGCCCGCCGGCTGGGCGTCTCGCAGATGCACGTCTCCCGCCTGCTCGCGGCGGCCTGCCGCCGGGTGCGCGAGGAGATCGAGGAGCGCGAGGACGAGGACGGCAACGCCCACCCGCCGCGCGCCGCCGCCTGAGCCGTCCCGCGTCTTTGCCGGGCTTCCTCGCCCCGCGCCCGGCCGCCCGGTGGCCGGGCGCTGCCCGCGCCGGTGCTACCCAGCGCTCCGCAGGTGCTCGACAGCGGTGCGGGCCGCGGCACCGATGACCGCGTCCGCGCGGGGCAGCCGGCGGTCGGCGCGGGCCGCCTGGGTGAAGACGACAGCCGTGTATCCGCGCCCGTCGGCGAGTTCGACCACTCCGGCCTCGTGCCGCATCGCGCCGAACGTCCCCGTCTTGCCGTACACCGCCACCTCGTCGTAGGGGAATCCCGCCGCGAGCCGGTGCTGCCAGGGCTGGAGTCCCAGCGTGGCGCGCATGAAGGCGCAACTGCCGGGGGAGGCGGCCTCGTCCAGCCAGACGGCGCGCAGCAGTACGGCCAGTTCCGCAGGGGTGGTCGCGGCCGCCCACGCGGGGTCGTAGACGCCCGGCGGCACCGCCCGGTCGTTGTCGGCGATCCTGGAGAGAGCCGCCTCCACCGACTCCGCGCCGGTCTCCGCGAGCAGCCGCGCCAGCGACCCGGCGGCACCGCCGTCCAACCGGGTGCGGTGCAGGCCGAGTGCCGCGCAGGTCTCCTCGACCGCCGCGGTGCCGACCTGCCGCAGCACGGCGTCGGCCGCCGCGTTGTCCGAGATGCTCATCATCATGACGACCAGGTCGCGCAGCGACATCGACACCTCGTCCCGCAGCAGCGAGAGACCGGTCGGCCCGGGAAGCCGGTCCCCGGCGGGCAGTGTGAGGCGCTGCCGCGGGTCGAGAGCGCCCGCGTCCACCTGCCGGCAGTAGGCCACCATGAGCGGCAGCTTGTAGACCGACCCCATCAGCGCGAGGCCGTCCGCGTCGACCGTCACCCGGGCCGCGGGACGGTGCAGTTCGGCCACGTGGAGCCAGCCGCGCACCCCGGCGTCGTCGAACATCCCGCGCAGCGTGCGCTCCACGCCCTTGCCCGGGGCCGCGCTCATCGTGTGCCCTCGCCGACCGTCGTGCCGGTGGCCAGCGCCGCCACCAGCACGTCGGCCGCTTCGTCCGCGCCGGCCGCGGCCAGCCGCCGGGCGTCCCACACCACGCGCAGCCGCAGCGGCAGCGCCGGCGCGGTGGTCCGCTGCCGCACGACACCGTCGGCCCGCAGCCCGGAGTCCGCGGTGACCAGCACGGCCTGCCCGGCGGCCGCCAGGGCGAGTCCGGCACGCTCGTCCGAGACGACCACCGTCTCCACCCGTCGTCCCCGCCCCGCGAGGGTGTCCAGGAACAGGTCGTGGGCGGCGGGCGCCTCGGCCCGCGGACGCACGGCGTAGGGCAACCGGCCGGCGGCCGCCGCGCCGTCGGTGCCGCCGGGGGCCAGCAGCCAGGTCGGCAGCAGCGCCACCGGCCCCGCGGCCAGCCCGTGCAGCACGGCGGGATGGCGCACCACGGCCAGATCCAGCCGTCCGGCGGAGACGTCCGCCAGCAGGGCTGCCGTCGGCGCGGTCAGTACCGAGACCCGGCCGCCGGCCCCGGCCCGGCCCGGGGCCGCGGCGAGCGCGGCGCCCAGCGGAGGCGGCAGTTCGGGCGGCAGTCCGAGCCGGAGGCGCTGCCCGTCCGCGTGCTCCCGCGCTCCGGTCTCCCGCAGTTCGGCCAGCGCGGTGAGCGCGCGGCGCGCGTGCGGGAGCAGCAGCGCGCCCTCCGGCGTCAGGGACACCGCGCGCCCCCGGTCGAACAGCCGCACTCCCAGCAGCGCCTCCAGTCGCCGCAGTGCCTGCGAAAGCGGCGGCTGGGTGATGCCCACGCGCTGCGCGGCATCGCCGAAGTGCTCCTCCTCGGCGAGCGCGACGAAGATCTCCAGATGCCGCTCCGTCAGCATGCGCCCCCCATGGCCTGCGGTGATATGCCGAATGAATCGCTTTCCGGTCGAGAGTGTATTCGACACCAGGTGTCCCCTGGGTTTGACTCCCTGCTCCCGAGCCCGGTCCGGCCACCGGCGCGGGAAGCCCGCACGACCCCAGACCGAGGAGCCACCCATGTCCGATCAGCAGCCCGCAGCCGTCCCCCGGCGCCCGAGCCGCCGCGGCGTGCTGCGCACCGGCATCGCCGCCGGAGCCGTCGGCGGCACGGGGATCGCCGCCGCCTCCGCGGCCGACGCCTTCTCCGGCGACCGGGCGACCGCCGCCCGCCCCGCGGCCCGCCGCAGCCGCCCGGGGAACAGCGGGGTACGGCTGCGCTGGCTGGGCATCGCGGGCTGGGAGATGACCTTCGACGGACACCGCGTGGTGATCGACCCCTACCTCACCCGCCAGGGCTTCACCGGTGCCGACGGCAAGCCCGACATGACCCGGAAGCTGGAGGTGGACCACCGCATCATCGACCGGGTGCTGCGCGAACACCTCACCGGCGCCCCCGAGTTCCTGCTGCTCACCCATGGCCACTGGGACCACCTCGCCGACGTCCCCTACCTGCTCGAACACCCGGCCTGGCGGGAAGCGGAGATCACCGTCCTCGGCTCGGAGACCCATCTGCACCTGCTCACCGCCATGGGAGTCCCGGGCAAGGGGCGCAAGCACCGGCCCGCGGTGGTCTCCGGCGGCGAGGTGCTGCGCCACCCCCTGATGCCACCCGGCAAGCAATCCCGCCCCGACTACACCGTCGAGGTGGTGCGCAGCCTGCACAGCCAGGTCGGCGGCTACGGCTTCGACCCCTACGGCACCCTGACCGCGCCCCCGGCCCGGCCCCGGACCCTGAACGACCTGGTGGAAGGCGGCACGCTCGGCTACCAGGTGACCGTCGGCGACCGGCTGAGCGTCATGTTCCTGAGCGGCACGGCCAACTTCGCGGCCCGCGAGGTCTCCGGCGCCCGGCCCGACGTCCTGGTCCTCGGCGCCAGCGGGCACGCCGCCGTGCACGACTACTTCGAGCGCGCCGTCGAAACGCTGGGCAGGCCCCGCGTCATCGTCCCCAGCCACCACGACGACCTGGTCACGCCACTGGACGACCCCGCGGTGCACGGGACGGCCGACCGGGCCGCGGTCGACCGGCTCCGCAAGGCCGCGGGTTCCCACAGCCGCGTGGTGTCCCCCCGCCACCTGGAGCAGTTCGAACTCTGACGCCGCGCCCACCGGGCCCCGGTGCCGCGCGGTGCGCGGGGGCCCGGCGGGCCCGGTACGGGCCGCCCGCGGCGCCGCCTCGCCCTCCTGGCGGCGGCCGTCGCCGCCGTGCCGCTGGCGGCGGGGGCGTTCGCGCTGCTGCGGACCGGCGAGGACCCGGCCGCTGCCGACGGCGGTCCCCCCTCGGCGCGGGTCTCCGGGGCCGTCCCCGCGGACTCGGACGTGCCCCGCGCGCTGCGTCCCGTCCTCACCAGGGCGGCGCTCCAGTGCTCCGAGGACGAGGTCACCCCCGCCTTCCTCGCGGCCATGCTGAAGGCGGAGAGCGGTTTCGACGCGGACGCCAGGCGGCCGGGGACCGACGAGTACGGGATCGCCATGTGGACGCCGTCGGTCTTCAAGGGGTGGGCCAGGGACGGTGACCACGACGGGGACAAGAGCTACATGTCACCGCCCGACGCCATCTCGGCGATGTCCGACTACGTGTGCTGGCTGGATCGGCAGTACAAGAAGAACGGCATGCAGCGGGAACTGCCCGCGCTGATGGCGGCCGGCTACCGCACCAGCTCCCGCACCGTCGTCGAGGCCGGCGGTGTCCCGGCGCGGGTGCGCCCGCATGTGGAGCGCGTCCAGCGGTATCTGGCCGAGTACACCCGCTGACGGCCCGGCCGCTCGTCCGCCGCCGGGTCCCGGCGGCTACGGCGACGCGCTCCGGGGCCGGCGCCGGTGTGTCTCGCCCGTCATCTCCTCCAGTTCGAGGCGCTTGGTCTCCGGCAGCTTCGTGCGGACGAAGACGAAGGACAGCAGCGCGAAGCCGGCGAACGCGCCGTAGAGCCAGGTGAGCCCCACCTTGCGGGTCATGGGCTCGAAGGAGAAGGTGACCAGGAAGTTGAAGATCCAGTTGGCGGCGGTACCGATGGCCAGGGCCATCGCCCGCATCCGGTTGGGGAACATCTCCGCCAGCATCACCCACATGATCGGGCCCCAGGAGAGGGCGAAGAACACCACGAAGGCGTTGGCGCCGACCAGCGCCAGCGGCCCGTACGGGGACGGGAGGGACACGTCGTTCCCGCTGCCCCGCTGATACGAGAAGGCGAAGGCGGTCAGCGCCAGGGCGCAGCACATCCCGACGGACCCGATGCTCAGCAGTCTGCGCCGCCCGGCCCGGTCGATGAACAGCATGGCCACGACCGTCATCAGCACATTGATGCCCGCCGTGATCACCGAGGTGGTGAAGGAGTCCGACTCGCTGAAGCCGACCGATTTCCACAGCGTGGTCGAGTAGTAGAAGATCGCGTTGATGCCGACCAGCTGCTGGAAGGCGGCCATGATGATGCCCGCCCAGACCAGCGAATGCAGTCCGAACCGCGGGCCGCGGATGTCCGCGAAGCTGCTGCGGTGCTGTTTGCGCAGGGTGGCGCGGATCTCGGTGATCTTGGCGCGCGGGTCGCGTTCGCCGCTGACGCGGGCCAGCACCGAGGCCGCCCGGTCGTCCCGGCCGGTGAGCACCAGATAGCGCGGTGACTCGGGGATCAGCAGCGCCAGCACGCCGTAGACGGTGGCCGGGAGGACTCCGACCAGGAACATCCAGCGCCAGGCGGGCAGCCCCCACCACAGGTCGTTCGCGGCGCCTCCGGCGGCCCCGGCCAGGCCCTTGTTGGAACTGAGCACCACCAGCTGGCCGATCGTGATGGCCAGTTGCTGGAGCGAGCCGAGCGCGCCGCGCCCCGAGGCGGGTGCCACCTCGGAGATGTAGGCGGGCGCGATCACCGAGGCGATCCCGATGCCCAGCCCGCCGATCACCCGCCACAGCAGCAGGTCGGGTACCGAGAAGGCGAATGCCGAGCCCGCGGAGCTGATGACGAACAGGCCCGAGCCGAGCAGCATCACCCTCCGCCGCCCCCATCCGTCGGCGAGCCGTCCGGCGTACCAGGCGCCGACCGCGCAGCCCAGCAAGGCGATGGAGACGACGAATCCGGACAGGAAGGCGCCCAGCCGGAAGTGGCCGGAGAGGGCGTCGACGGCGCCGTTGATGACGGAGGAGTCGAAGCCGAAGAGAAAGCCGCCGACCGCGGCGGCGACGGAGATCCCCACCGCCTTGCCGTGGTGCCCCGAGGACGCTTCGGCCGCTGCGCCGTCAGCCGTCTCAGCCATCTCGGTCTCCCATCCGTTTCGTCATGACAAGTCTGCCTTGTTCGGTAATGCCGCCGGAGCTTCAGCAATTCTCCGCGCGGCGTCTTTGTGGGATTGGCCTCCGCCAACCGTGTTACACGGTCGCGTACTTGATCGACCATCACATGAAAGGCAGAGGTGATTGCAGATGAACGGGTCCTCGAGAACCACGCGCGGCGCGGTGCTCGGCTCGGCCGGGCTGCTCGTCGGCGTGGCGCTGCTCAGTGGCTGCGGGAGCAGTGACGAGGGCGGCTCCAAGGACTCGGACAAGACCGGGTCCTCCGACTCCGCCGAGGCGCAGTCCCCGGCCGAGGTGGTGCAGGCCACCAACAAGAAGACCACCGGGGCCGAAACCGCGAAGATCGCCATGACGGTGACCACCTCCGGAGGGCAGGCCAAGGGGAAGAAGGTCGCCGGCGACGGCGTCATCGATCTGCAGGACGGCACCAGCAAGCTGACGCTAAATCAGGGACCGGACAGGATCGAGCAGCGGGTCGTCGATCAGGTGCTCTACCAGAAGCTGCCGAAGAAGGCGGCGGAGCAGCTTCCGGACGGCAAGACCTGGATGAAGGTGGACCTCGGGGAACTGCGGACCCAGGGTGGCGGGAACAAGGGGCTCAACGACCCGGCGGGCTCGTTCGCGTACACGAAGTCCCTCTCCGAGAAGGACGTCGAGAAGCTCGGCACGGAGAAGGTCGGCAGCACCGAGACCACGCACTACCGGGTGCATCTCGACCTCGCCGAGATGACGAAGGGCGACGCGGCCGAGCAGCAGAAGCTGCGCGAGCAGCTCGGCGACGATGTGCCGATGGAGCTGTGGATCGACGGCAAGGGGATGACCCGCCGCCAGGAGATCGAACTGCGGGTGCAGCCCTCCGGCGCCGAGGGCGGCGAGAAACAGAAGGTCAAGACGGTCGTCGAGCTCTCCGACTTCGGAACCGAGGTCGAGGTGCAGCCGCCGCCTTCCGGGAAGACCGCGGACATGACCGACCAGGTGGCGAAGGGGGCGAAGCAGTCCTCCTGACCGGACCGTGCACCGGAGCGGGCCGGACCCGGGAGGCGGGGAGGGGCGGTACGCGCTAGCCCGCCGCTTCGGTCAGGGCCGCCAGTACCGGACTGATCAGCGGATGGTCCTCCGCGCCCCGGCGTACGGCGGCGAACACCCGCCGGGTGGGCGCGCTGCCGTCCACCGGATGCACCGCGACCCCGCCCGCCGGGGTGCCCAGCAGTGCCGACCGCGGCACCAGGGCCACCCCGGCCCCGGCGGAGGCGAGTGCCACGACGGCGCTGAAGTCGTCGGAGTAGTGCTCCATGGCGGGCTCGAAGCCCGCGTTCTCGCAGGCGAGCACGACCACGTCGTGGCACGGGTTGCCGGGGAACGGACCGATCCAGGTGTCCTTGGCCAGTTCGCCCAGCGGCACCCGGTCGGCGCCGGCCAGCCGGTGCCCCCGTGGCACGACGGCGTCGAAGGGTTCCGCGTACAGCGGCACCCGGGTCAGCCGGGGGTCGTCCGCGCTCGGCGCCCCCCGGTACTCGACGGCCACCGCCACGTCCGTCTCCCGGTCCAGCACCATCGGCAGGCTGGCGTCCCCTTCCGCGTCCTGGACCCGCACCCGGATGCCCGGCGCCGTGCGGGCCAGCCGGGCCAGTGCGGGCGCCACGACCAGCCCGATACCGGTGGCGAAGGAGGCCAGGTCCACCCGGCCCGCCGCGCCCGACCCGTAGGCGGCCAGCTCCGCCTCGGCGCGCTCCAGCTGCGCCAGCACCCGGTGCGTGTGCGAGAGCAGGATCTCCCCGGCGGGGGTGAGCCGCACCCCTTTGGTGCCGCGCTCGACCAGCCGGTGGCCGGTCTCCTGCTCCAGCGCGCTGAGCTGCTGGGACACCGCGGAGGGGGTCAGATAGAGCGCGGCGGCAGCGGCGGTCACCGTGCGGTGGTCGGCCACCGCACGGAGGATGTGCAGCCGCCGCGCTTCGATCACGTGAGTGATTGTCCCCCAGCCGCCCCGGAGAGTTCTGCCCGGGATGCGGCAAACGCGGCAACCGCCCGCTCGACGTCCTCGGTGGAGTGCGCCGCCGACAGCTGTACCCGGATCCGGGCCTGCCCCTGGGGCACCACCGGATAGGAGAAGCCGATGACGTACACGCCGCGCTCCAGCAGCAGCTCCGCCATCCGGGCCGCCTCGGCCGCGTCACCGATCATGACGGGCACGATGGCGTGCGAGCCCGGGAGGATCTCGAAGCCCTGCTCGGTCATCCCGCGGCGGAACAGCTCGGTGTTGGCGTCCAGCTTCTCCCGCAGGTCACCGGCGGACTCCAGCAGGTCGAGGACCTTCAGCGAGGTCGCCGCGATCACCGGGGCCAGGCTGTTGGAGAACAGGTAGGGGCGCGAACGCTGGCGCAGCAGCGCGACGATCTCCGCGCGAGCTGCCACATAGCCGCCCGAAGCGCCTCCCAGCGCCTTGCCGAGAGTGCCGGTGATGAGGTCCACCCGGTCCATGACGCCGTGCAGCTCGGGTGTGCCGCGCCCCCCGGCGCCGACGAACCCGACCGCGTGCGAGTCGTCGACCATCACCATCGCGTCATAGCGCTCGGCCAGGTCGCAGATCTCCGGCAGCGGCGCCAGATAGCCGTCCATCGAGAAGACGCCGTCGGTGACGATCAGCCGCCGCCGCGCGTCCTGCGCCTGCTTGAGCTGCTGCTCCAGATCCGCCATGTCCCGGTTGGCGTAGCGGAAGCGCCGGGCCTTGGAGAGCCGGATGCCGTCGATGATGGAGGCGTGGTTGAGGGCGTCGGAGATGACGGCGTCCTCCGCGCCGAGCAGCGTCTCGAACACGCCGCCGTTCGCGTCGAAGCAGGACGAGTAGAGGACGGTGTCCTCCTGGCCCAGGAAGGCCGAGAGCCGCGCCTCCAGCTCCTTGTGCACCTCCTGGGTGCCGCAGATGAAGCGGACCGAGGCCATTCCGTAGCCCCAGCGGTCCAGCGCCGTGTGCGCGGCGGCGATCACCTCGGGATGGTCGGCCAGGCCCAGGTAGTTGTTCGCGCAGAAGTTGAGGACCGCCTCCCCTTCCCGCTCCGGGGCTCCGCCGCCGGTGACCCGGACATCGGCCGACTGGGGCGTGCCGATGACCCGCTCCGGCTTGTGCAGTCCGGCGGCGGTGATCTCTTCCAGGGTGGCGCGCAACTGGTCGCGTACGGAGTCGAACATTCCAGCTTCTCCAAGGGTCGGCGATGGGACGGTGCCGGGGGCGGTTGCGCCGCGGCGCCCGGCACCGGAGACGGGACGGGGACGAGGGCCGTGCGGCCCGGGAGGCGAGACGGACGGGGCAGGCGTGCGGACCGACCGGCGGGAGCGGCGGCTCAGGCCGTCCAGTCGAGGATGACCTTGCCGCCGCGCCCCCGGGCCGCGTCGTCGAAGGCGGCCTCGTGATCGCGGTAGCCGTACCGGCCGGTGATCACCGGAGCGAGATCGAGGCCGCCCTCCAGCAGCACCGACATCGCGTACCAGGTCTCGAACATCTCCCGGCCGTAGATGCCCTTCAGCGTGATCATGGAGGTGACGATCCGGGCCCAGTCCACCGCGAACTCCTCGGCGGGCAGCCCGAGCATCGCGATCTTCCCGCCGTGGGTCATGTTGGCCAGCATGTCGCGGAGCGCCACCGGGTTGCCCGACATCTCCAGGCCCACGTCGAAGCCCTCGCGCAGTCCCAGAGTCCGCTGGCCGTCGGCGATGCTCGCGGCGGAGACGTTCAGCGCCAGCGAGGCACCCACGGTGCGGGCCAGCTCCAGACGCTCCTCGCTGACGTCGGTGACCACGACGTTCCGCGCCCCCGCGTGCCGGGCGACGGCCACCGCCATCAGACCGATCGGCCCCGCGCCCGTGATCAGCACGTCCTCGCCGACCAGCGGGAAGGAGAGCGCGGTGTGCACCGCGTTGCCGAACGGGTCGAAGATCGCCGCGATGTCCGGGTCCACCGGCGTGCGGTGCACCCACACATTCTCCGCGGGCAGCGCCACATACTGCGCGAAGGCGCCGTCGCGGCCCACCCCCAGGCCGACCGTGGCCCGGCACAGGTGCCGCCGGCCGGCCAGACAGTTGCGGCAGGTGCCGCAGACCAGATGGCCCTCTCCGCTCACCCGGTCGCCGGGCTTGATGCCGGTCACGTCCCGGCCGGTCTCCACGACCTCGCCGGTGAACTCGTGCCCCACCACCAGCGGCGCCGACACCGTCTGCCGGGCCCAGCCGTCCCAGGCGCGGATGTGCAGATCGGTGCCGCAGATCCCGGTGCGCTCCACCTGGATCAGCACCTCGCCGGGCCCGGTCTCCGGCTCCGGCACGTCGGCCAGCCACAGTCCCGGTTCGGCCTTCTCCTTGACCAGCGCCTTCACGCCACGGCTCCTGTCGTCTCGCGCCACGGCAGGGCGAAGCGGGGCCGGCCGGCCCTGTGCCCTGGAGTGGGGGTGGAAAGCGGCGCCGCTGCGCACGCACCGCCGGGACGAATGTGCCGTACGGCGGCCCCCGGGTCCATCGAGGATTTCTTAACCGCACCCGCAGCTCGCCTTCACACCCCGTTCCGGCGGCCCCGTCCCGCTCTCGGCCGGTCCGCCCGGCGGAGCCCGGGGGCCGCCCGGCGGGGCCCGTGCGCGGTCGCGCGGCCCGGGCGCCCGCGCTATACGTGGCTCATGGCCGACAACCCCGCGCGCCGCCCGCCGCGCCCCCGGTGACATGCGCCTCGTCCCGCCCCTGGCCCCGATGACGGCCCGTACGGTGTCGGCGGTGCCCCGCGCCGGGGGCCTCGCCTACGAGGCCAAGTGGGACGGCTACCGGGTGCTGCTCTTCGCCCGCGCCGAGACCCCCCGCCTCCAGTCCCGCCGCGGCAACGACCTCGGCCCCGGATTCCCGGACATCCTGCGGGCCGCCGCCGCCCTCGGCGAGGAAGCGGTCCTGGACGGGGAACTGGTGGTGATCGAGGACGGCGCCGTGAACTTCGCCGTGCTCCAGTCCCGGGCCCGGCGCACCGGACCGCGCGCCGAGGCCGCGGCCTCGGCGCACCCGGCCCACTTCATCGCCTTCGACCTGCTGCAGCTCGGCGAGGAGGTGACCATGGGCCGCCCCTACCGGGAGCGCCGCGCCCTGCTGGAGGAGATCTTCACCCGCCGCGACCTGCAGCCGCCCTGGGCGCTGTGCCCGATGACCACCGACCCGGACCGGGCCCGCGAGTGGCTCGACCCGGCCTGGGGCGCGGTCGGCGTCGAGGGCATGGTCGTCAAGGGACTCGGGCAGCCCTACCGCCCGGGCGAGCGCGGCTGGCGCAAGCTGCGGGCACGCGCCACCACCGAGGCCGTGATCGGCGCGGTCACCGGCCCCGGGACCGCGCCGGACATGCTGCTGCTGGGCCGCTACGGCCCGGACGGAGTGCTGCGGATGGTCGCGCAGAGCACCCCGGTCACCGCCGCGCTGCGCCGGGAGATCGGCCCGCTGCTCGCTCCGGCGGACCCCGGCCACCCCTGGGAGGACGCGCGGTTCCGGTCCGGCTGGGGCAACCGGGACATCCTCGCGCACCGCTGCGTCGCCCCCGAACTGGTCGTCGAGTTCGAGGCGGACGTCGCCTTCGACGAGGGCCGCTGGCGCCACCCGGTACGGGTCCGGCGGCTGCTCCGCGACACCGCGCCCGGAGAGGTTCCGCGCTTCCCCTCCGGACCCGCCGACTGAACCGTGCGGAGCACCGCCCGGAGAACGGGAGCCGGCGCTGCCCGCGGCGGGCGGGCGGCCCATGGCGGCCCCCGCGTGCCCTGTCCGGCTCAACACCGCGCGCACGGCGTGCCGGTCCGGTGCAGCGTGGGAGTCAGCGACCGCTGCCAGGCCGTCCTCGCGAGTCCGACCCGGCGCCCTGGCCTCGGCCGCCGAAGTACTCCCGGCCCCCGGCCGGGTGGTGCCCCGGTCCGCGCACGTGCCGCGGGCGGCGATCCGCCGCCCGCGGCGGTGAACAGCCGGACCTGCGGTCCCGGGGCACCACCGGCCGGGAGCAGGGCAGGGAAGACCGTCCCCCGACGACCGCCCGCGCCCCGAGGCGCCGGATCCGGTTCGGCCGAACAGAAGGAGTCCCCATGCACCGCATTCCCCGCCTGCCCCGCACCGCGGCCACTCTCGCAGCGCTCACCGTGACCGCCCTGGTCCCGCTGTGCGGAGTGGCCCAGGCGGCCCCGGCCGACGACCGCGGAACCACCGCGGCCGCCCCGGCCTCCGGCGCCGACCGCCAGGACTCCCGCGGGCAGGAAGGGCCCCGGCTGGTCAAGCTCGGCGACCGCGAGGGCCTCCTGGGGCTCGGACTGCTCGGCCTCCTCTGACGCCCGCTCCTCCCGTACCGAACCGCTCGACCCCGCGGGGGCCGAGCGGTTCGGTCGTGCCGGGACGGTGCCGCCGGCGCACCGTCAGGCCGGGTCCGCGGGCCCTCCGTCGGCGCGGGGGAGCGCGCGCCTGCGGCGGTCCTGCGCGGCCCGAGGACGCCGCCCGCCTGCTGTCCGCACTCGGCCGCTCTCCGCCGCCCTTCCCTGCCACCGCTCTCCGCGGCCGGTCCGCGCCCCGGAGGTCCGGCCCGCAGGCGAACGGCGGGCCCCTGTCACCCGCGGGAGGGAAGCAGCCGCACCGGTCCGCCGGCCGGCTCGTTTCCAGGACGGAGTGCCGAGAGCCGAGACCGGGAGTCACGATGCGCGCAAGGATGCTGTCCGCCGTCCCGACCCGGGTGCTCACGGTCTCCGTACTGCTGGGCGCCCTCGTCGCGCCGGGTACCGCCGCGGCCGCCGCTTCCGCGCGGCCCGCCGTCGGCGGCTCGGCGGTCCGGCTGCTGCCGGCCGGGGCGCCGGCGGCCGACTCCCCCGCCTCCGTCCGCGCGGCCCGCCCCACCGTCCCGGCGGTGCGCGAGGCTCCGGCAGACCCCGCGGTCCGGGCCGAGGCCGACCGGCTGATGAAGCTCACCCACCGGCAGTTCGCGGCGGTGCGCCACGCGCCCCCGTTCAACTGGACCACCGACGGCTGCTCCGTGCCGACCGGCCTGCTCCCCTACAGCGAGGTCTTCCGCCCCGCCTGCGTCCAGCACGACTTCGGCTACCGCAACTACGGCGGCAACCACGAACTGAAGCTGGACCCCACCCGCGCCACGAAGAACTGGATCGACAGCCGGTTCCGCACCGAGATGCGGCGGATCTGCGACGACCGGTACCCGGCCGCGGGGCGCCACCGCAACTGCCGCCGCGCGGCCGACGCCTACTACGCCGGAGTGCGGATCGGCGGCGACAAAGCCTTCTTCTAGCAGCCGGACGGGGCGTGGCGGCCGCAGCCGCCGCGCGACCGCCGGTCCGCACACCGCCACCGGGCTCCTCGATGCGCCTCGGTGGCGGTGTCCGGTGACTTCTGCCGTCCCGCCACCGCCCGGTCCGGATACCGCCACCGGACGCATCCGCCGCCGCTGCCCGGGTGATCCCGCCCCGCGGCGGAGCGCGGCGCGGCGCGGTCGCACGGGCGTCGTGGCGGTGACGTGCTCGACTGAGGCGACGGCACCGGTCGCGCGCCCGGGGCGCCGCGGTGCCGCGACCCGCGTCCCGCCGGTCGCCCGGCCGGCCTCCGGGCCTGCCGACGAACAGCCAGGGAGGACCCCGTGACCCGGCCTCACCCCCGCGCGCACCACGGTGCCGCGCCGCAGCCCGCGGCCGTCGCCCTCCGTCTCCCGGGCGTCCTGTGACGATCGCGGCCGCACGGGGGCACGCCGACCACGTGGTCGTGGTCGGTGCCGGGCTGGCCGGGCTGTCCGCGGCGCTCCATCTGCTCGGTGCGGGGCGCCGGGTGACCGTCGTGGAGAGCGAGCTGGGGCCGGGTGGCCGGGCCGGCCGGGTGGAGCGGTCCGGCTACCGGTTCGACACCGGGCCCACCGTGCTGACCATGCCCGAACTGGTCGAGGAGGCGTTCGCCGCGGTCGGCGACTCGCTCCGCGACCGGCTCGACCTGATGCCGCTGCACCCCGCCTACCGGGCGCGGTTCGCCGACGGCAGCGGGCTGGACGTGCACAGCGACGCCGAGGCGATGGAGGCCGAGGTCGAGCGCTTCGCCGGGGCCGGGGCCGCGGACGGCTACCGGCGGCTGCGGGCCTGGCTGGGGGAGCTCTACCGGCTGCAGATGCGGCGGTTCATCGACGTCAACTTCGACTCGCCCCGCCAGCTCCTGCACCCGGACCTGGTCCGGCTGGCCGCCCTGGGCGGGTTCGGCAGGCTGGACGCGCGGATCGCGCGGTACCTGCCGGACGAACGGCTGCGCCGGGTCTTCTCCTTCCAGTCCCTGTACGCGGGGGTGCCGCCCGAGCGGGCACTGGCCGCGTACGCCGTGATCGCCTACATGGACACGGTGGCGGGGGTCTGGTTCCCGCGCGGCGGTATGCACGCGCTGCCCGGCGCCATGGCGGCCGCGGCCCGCGACGCGGGAGCCGAGCTGCGCTACGGGCAGCCGGTCACCCGGCTGGAGCGCTCCGGTGAACGCGTCACCGCCGTCGTCACCGCGACCGAGCGCATCCCCTGCGACGCCGTCGTCCTCACCCCGGACCTGCCGCTGTCCTACGCGCTGCTCGGCCACCGGCCGCGCCGCGCGCTGCGGCTGCGGCACGCGCCGTCCGCGGTCGTCCTGCACGTGGGCACCGACCGCACCTGGCCCGGGCTGGGGCACCACACGCTCTCCTTCGGCAGCGCGTGGCGGCGCACCTTCCGCGAACTCACCCGGGACGGCAGCCTGATGACCGACCCCTCGCTGCTGATCACCCGGCCCACCGCCACGGACCCGGAGCTGGCGCCGCCCGGTCGCCATGTGCACTACGTGCTGGCGCCCTGCCCCAACACCGACATCGGCCCCGACGCCCGCCAGTGGCGCGACCTGGCCCCGCGGTACCGCGACGCGCTGCTGGGCCACCTGGAGCGGCGCGGACTGACCGGCATCGCCGCCGCGGTGCAGGAGGAGGTGCTGGTCACGCCCGCCGACTGGAGCGCGCGCGGGCTCGCCGCCGGTACACCGTTCTCGGCCGCCCACACGGCGGCCCAGACCGGACCCTTCCGGCCCCGCAACCTCGTGCGCGGCACCCGCAACGCCGTGCTGGCCGGCTGCGGCACCACCCCCGGAGTCGGCGTACCGACCGTGCTGCTGTCCGGAAAGCTCGCCGCCGCCCGCCTCACCGGCCCCGCGCCCCGCCCGGCACGCAGCCCCCGCCCGGCCCCGGCCCTCCCGCGACGGACCCCCGCGAAGGACACCCGCGCATGACGGAACGCGAACTCGACGCAGCGGGCATCAACGACCCCGGCCTGCGGGAGGCGTACCGGCTCTCCCGCCGGCTCAACGCCCGGCACGGGAAGACCTACTTCCTCGCCACCCGGCTGCTGCCCCCGGAACGGCGCCCCGCGGTGCACGCGCTCTACGGCTTCGCCCGCTGGGCCGACGACATCGTGGACGACCAGGGCAGCGCCGCCACCCCCGCCGAACGCGCCGCGGTGCTCGACGCCCTGGAGACCCGCCTGGTCGGCGCGCTGCGAACGGGCGAGAGCAGCCAGCCCGTCGTCCGCGCCCTCGCACACACCGCCGCCACCTACCGCATCAGCCCCGGCCACTTCACCGACTTCATGGCCTCCATGCGCAGCGACCTGGTGGTCACGGGCTATCCGACCTACGCCGACCTGCGCCACTACATGCACGGCTCCGCCGCCGTCATCGGACTGCAGATGCTCCCGGTGCTCGGCACCGTCGTGCCCCCGGCGGAGGCGGCACCGCACGCGGCGGCGCTGGGCGTCGCCTTCCAGCTGACCAACTTCGTGCGCGACGTCGGCGAGGACCTCGACCGCGGCCGCGTCTACCTGCCGCAGGACCTGCTGGCGGCGCACGGCGTCGACCGCGAACTGCTGCGCTGGAGCAGAGCCACCGGGCAGCGCGACCCCCGCATCACCGCGGCACTGCGCGCCGCCCTCGACCTCACCCGCCAGGTCTACCGCGAGGCCCGGCCCGGACTCGCCATGCTCGACCCCCGCGCGCGGCCCTGCATCCGCACCGCCTTCGTGCTCTACAGCGCCATCCTGGAGGCCGTCGTCGACAGCGGATTCGACGTGCTGCACCGCCGCGCCGTCGTCCCGCGCCGCCACCGGGCGGCCCTGGCGCTCGACGGGCTGGCCCGGAGCTCCGCCGCCCGTCTGCGTACGCCCCGGCCCCGACAGAGGGAGTTGTCATGACCGAGGGTGCGCCCCCACGCGGCCGCCTCCCCCTCGCCCTGCGCCGCCGCGCCGTCCCCTGGGAACGGCAGCGGCCCACCTGGCGCGCAGCCCGTCCCGGCCTCATCGAGGACGCGCTGCGGCGCGCCCAGAAGCGGCCCTCCGGCAACTGGTACGTGCTCGGCGCGGCCCGGGACCTGACCCGGGGACGCCCGCTGGGCCGCACCGTCGCCGGGGTCGAGGTCGTGGCCTGGTACGACGCGCAGGGGCGGATCCGTGCGGGCGCGGGCGCCTGCCCGCATCTGGGCGCGCCGCTCAAGGACAGCCGGGTGCGGTGCGGACGGCTGGTCTGCCACTGGCACGGAATGGCCTTCGACGGCGGGCCGACGGCGGGCTGGACGCCCTACCCGGCCTACGACGACGGGGTGCTGGCGTGGGTCCGGCTCGACGACGCCGGCGGTGAGGAGCCCACCGAGCGGCCCGTGGTGCCGACCCGGCCGCGTCCCGCCCGTTCGGTGGACGCCGTCTACACCGCCGTCGGCCGCTGCGCCCCCGACGATGTCGTCGCCAACCGCCTCGATCCGTGGCACGGCGCCTGGTACCACCCCTACTCCTTCGTGGACCTGACGGTGGTGAGCGCCCCGGAGGCGGTCGCGGACGAGGCGGCGACGCACGGCGGGGCGGCGGACGGCTTCGTGGTCGACGTCTCCTTCAAGGTCGCCGGCCGGGTCGTGGTGCCGGTACGCGCCGTCTTCACCGCACCCGAACCGCGCACCGTCGTCATGCACCTCACCGAGGGGGAGGGGCGCGGCTCCGTGGTGGAGACCCATGCGACCCCGCTGGACGCCGACTCCGCGGGCGAGCCCCGCACCCTGGTGACCGAGGCGATCGTGGCGCACTCGCCGCGGCCCGGATTCGCGCTCGCGCGGGCCGGGGCGCCGCTGCTCCGCGCGCTGCTGCGGGCCGGTGCCGACCGGCTGTGGCGGGACGACCTCGCCTACGCCGAGCGCCGCTGGCAGCTGCGCAGCACCCGGCACTTCCCCGGCTGACCGTCCCGCCTCAGCCCAGCCGGGCCAGCGACCGCAACAGCGCCGACCTGCCCCGGTCCGGCACCGTCCGCAGCGGGTGCCCCCGCACCCCCCAGCGGGCCAGCAGCACATTCGCGGCGAGGAGTCCGCTGGTGGCCGCACGCTCCATGAGGGCGACCGGCAGCCCGGTGCGCACCAGGTCCCCGGCCACCACCAGGCGGGGGTCGGGCGTGCGCACCGTGGGCCGGTCGCGGTGGCCGCCGACCGGGAAGAGCGGGCAGTCGGCACGCCATTCGTGGCAGGCGTCCAGGACCCGGGCCGCGGCCGTCTCCGGGTAGACCCGGGCCAGTTCGCCGCGCAGCCGCTCCTGCACCTGCTCCCGCGTCCGCGGCTGCCGCGCGGCCGCGGGGTCCACGGCGTAGGCGTGCAGTTCGACGACCGAGCCGCCGGAGCGGGCCGCCCAGCGCGCCGCCTCCGTCTCCCAGCGCTCCAGCACGCTCACGTTGTCCAGCGGTCCGTAGCCGCTCGTCCCCAGGAACCCGGGCCGCCGCCGGGACACCGGACGGTCCAGCCACAGCCGGGAGACCAGGAACGGCGGTGCGGTGCGCAGCCGCGCCACCCGCTCCCGCCAGGCCGCGTCCGCCAGCTGCGGGGAGGCGTCGGCCACACCGCGCAGGCCGGCGGTGTCCAGTGCCAGTACGACTGCCGCGCAGTGCTCTTCACCGGCGGCCGTGGACACGATCCGCGCCCCGCCCGCCGGCCGGATCCCGAGCACGGGCTCCCCGGTGCGCAGCCGGACCCCGAGCTTCTCCAGGTAGTCGCCCAGCGGCTCCCACAGCGCCCGCGGATACGGCTCGGCGGGGACGTCGAAGAGCAGCCCCTCGCTCGAACCGAGGAAGTAGATGTGGAACATCAGCGCCATCTCGGCGGCCGACAGCTCGCCGGGGTCGGCGAAGAAGCTCCGCGAGAACACCTCGAACGCCAGGTCGCGTGCCGCCTCGGGGAACCGGATCGCGGTCAGCAGCTCCTGCGCCGCGGTGCCGTCCCACCGTTCGTACACCTCCGGGACCCGCACGTCCAGCAGCGGCAGCGCGGCCCGCGGCGCCATGCCCGCCAGGTCCCGCAGCCCGAAGGTGGGGCTGAGCGCGGCGAACCCCAGGGCGCTGAACGGAGGGGTGCGGGGCACGTGCGCGAAGCTGTCGCGCGCGCCGCCGCTGTGCTGCAGCGGGTAGTCGGGCAGTCCGCGCAGCCCGGCCAGCAGCGGGTCGATACGCCGCAGCAGAGCCCGCAGGTTGTAGTACTGGCGGAAGAAGGCGTGGAAGCCGCGGCTCATCGTCGCGCAGGAGCCGTCCCGCAGCCGTACCGGCCATCCGGCCAGCCGCCCGCCCAGCTGCGGTTCGCGCTCGTAGACCGTGACCCGCACGCCCCGTTCGGCGAGCCCGGTGGCGGCGGCGAGTCCGGCGATCCCGCCGCCGACCACCGCGACCCGCGGAGCGGGACCGCCCGGCCCGGCCCGGTCGAACGCGGGCCGTCCCGGCGCGGGTCGCAGCACCCGTGTCCTGCGGTCGCGCCCGTGCCGTGCCGCGCTCACCGTGCGGCTCCGCCGCGGGGTCCGGCCGGGACCGGTCCGGCCGCGGCCGGGCGGGTGAGCGCGGTGCCGGTCGACGCCTCCGGTGCCGGCCGCGTCCGCCCGCGGTCGGCGGCCCGCCGCGCTCCTCGCCGGGCCGGCCGCCCGGCCGTGTCGTACGCGGTGGACTGCGCCTCGGCGCACGGCAGTGTCATGAGGTACCTCGCAGGGGTGGCCTTCGCGGCGGGAGGGGTGCGACCGGCGGCAGGCCGGGGGCCGGAGAGGCGGTGCGGGGCAGCCGGGGCAGTTCCGCCGCGGTACGCAGCATCGGCCCCACCGGAGTGCGGAGTCCGACGGCGAGAGCCTGGGCGGGGCCGCTCTCGCCGTCCAGGAAGCGGAGCAGAGCGGCCGCCGGGAGCTGCCGGAACAGCCCCGTGAAGAAGGCGGCGCCGTCCACCCGGCCGCGCTCCAGCGCCCGCAGCAGCACTGCGTCCATCGCCAGCGCGCGGCGCGGGTAGGCGCGCGGCGGCAGCGGGGTGCGGCCCGCTCGCAGCGCCGCGGCGATCCGCCGGGTCTGGCGCTGCACCGCCGCGAAGGTGTAGCCGGTCGCGGGCCTGGTCGCGCCGCCCGCGGTGCCGATCCGGAACACCGAGGCGCCCGCGCGCCGCGCGAACCGGCCGTCGGTCATGGGGATGACGCCCTGCTCGGCGCCGGTCACCTCGAAGTCCCCCAGCCGCAGCACCCGGTCGGCGTAGTGGCGCAGCGCCCGGTCGTACCCGGCGCCGTCCAGCACGGCGGGGGAGAACTCGGTGTACTCCACCAGTGCCCGGTGCGGGCCGAGTGGCAGGACGTAGCCGAAGGAGAGGCCGCGGGCCGGCTGCGGGGTGCGGAAGTCCATCAGTTCGGCCGCCGCCGGGTCGAAGACCGGGCGGCGGGTGTGGACCAGCCAGCCGCGGAAGTGCTGCAGCAGCGTCGTCCGGGCGGGCGGCAGCCGCCGCGGGGGCCGGGAGTCGAAGGCCCAGCGTGCCCGGACGGTGAGCGTGCCGCCGTCCGCCGCGACTCCGCGCACCTCGGCACCGCCGGGTACGTCCAGCACGCCGTGCACCAGCGCCTCCGCCCGGCGCATCCCGGCCGCGGAGTCCAGCCTGCCGCGTACGAACTCCTCGAAGGAGCCCGAGCGCAGCATCTTGTAGCACAGCGGCGCGGTGCCGCCCGCCACCACCTCGCCGTCCGGGCCGCGCACCCGCAGCCGGTCCCAGCGGGCCGCCAGCGCCGCGTCGTACTCGCCCACCGGCCCTTCCCAGTAGCACCAGGTGCGTTCGGGGGGCCGGACGGGTCCGGGGGGCGCGTCCAGGAGGACGACGCGCGGGCCGCCCTCCGCTGCCGGCCGGCCGGCCAGCCGCCAGGCCAGCGACAGCCCCGCGGCGCCCGCCCCGACGATGGCGACATCCGTCTCGTACTCCACCAGGTTCCGTCGTCCGTCCGCTTCCGGCTCGTTCGGTCGCGCTCAGTCTGCGGGTCCGGCGGTGCCGGGCCGGGTCGCCGCGACGGCGGAGCCGGGAGGTCACCACCCGGATGCAGTCCCGGGCACGCTCCGGTGGCCGGTCCGGGACGGGGTGGCGTCCGCCTCCCGGGGCGCGTCCGCCTCTCGGGGCGCGGCCGCCTTCCGCGCCGCGGCGCCGGGGGAGGGGCGCATCCCGGGGCGGTGCGCTGTCACTCCCTCGTCCGCTGCTGGAGCTCGCCGGTCTGCGACGCCTCGTCGACGGTGTGCTGGAGTATGTCGCAGGAGTGCTGGGCCTCCTCCATCAGCCGGCTCGCCTCCGCGAGGAGGATGCCGTAGGGGCGGGACGGGTCGTCGGTCGGCAGTTCGGCCTCCCGGACGTTCTCGACCAGCGCTGTCCGCTTCTCCTGCGCCGCCTCCGCCGCGCGGCACAGTCCCTCCGCCTGCCGGGGGAGGTGCTGCTCGTCGATCTCGCTGAACAGCCTGGTGATCCGGGAGAGCGACTCCAGCAGCCCCGCGTAGTCCGTCAGGAACCCGCGGCGGTCCGCGCCGTTCTCGTCCTCCGGCCACTGGTGCAGGGCCCGGGTCAGCGATGTGAGCTGGTGGGTGACGCGCTCCAGCGCGTCGACCAGCTCCTGATAGCCGGAGAAGTCGTGGTGGGTGCGGTGTCCGGGCAGCAGTTGCCGGGGGTTGTAGTACTTACTCTCCACGGCGGTGTTCAGCGCCGAGCGCGCCTGCGTCACCAGCGGCCCCAGGGTCGTTGCGCGCTGCCGCCAGTGCGCGGTGCGCTCGTCGTCCAGGTCGCCCTCGCGCAGCGCCGGGGCGATGTCGCTTATCAGGTCGCACAGCGAGTGGGCCAGGACGCGGATGCCGTACTCGGCGCTCCGGTAGCGCATCGGCGGCACGACGGTGACGTTGATCAGCACGCCGATCCCGCAGCCGATGCCGACGAGCATCAGGATCTGGCCCAGTTCCTCGATGCGTTCGAGGTTTCCGGAGGCGGCGGCGTAGGTGGAGAAGGCGAAGAACGCGGCCGTCGCCACCTGGGAGCCCTGGGAACCCAGCCGCCGCCACCGGCCGATGGCCATCGCGATGAGCGCGACCAGCACGAAGGTCAGCAGGTCGGGTCCGGCCAGATAGCCCAGCGCCGCCTGCACCATCACTCCGGCCGAGACCGCCGCGACGTACCGCAGCGCCTGC
>NZ_ALAP01000024.1 GCF_000280905.1 Streptomyces sp. AA1529
CTTCGCCGTCTCCTCGGTGCTGATCGCGGGCGTGAACCTCTACGCGCTCGCCCTCGTGCTGAAGGCGCTGCTGGGCTGGGAACTGTGGATCTCCATCGTGGTGGCGGGCTTCTTCGTGCTCGCCTACATCACGCTCGGCGGCCTCTCCTCTGCGATCTACACCGAGGTGCTGCAGTTCTTCGTCATCCTCGCCGCGCTGATCCCGCTCACGGTCGTGGGCCTCAAGCGGGTCGGCGGCTGGGGCGGCATCAGCGACACCCTCTCCGGCGAGAAGGGCGGCGCCTTCATGACCGCCTGGGACGGCACCGGAATCGGCTCCGCCAACCCGCTGGGCGCCAACTGGCTGACCATCGTGCTGGGCCTGGGCTTCGTGATGAGCTTCGGCTACTGGACGACCAACTTCGCCGAGGTGCAGCGCGCGCTGTCCGCCAAGAACCTCTCGGCCGCCAAGCGCACCCCGCTGATCGCCGCCTTCCCCAAGATCTTCATCCCGGCGGTCGTGGTCATACCCGGTCTGATCGCGCTCGTGATGGAGCCGACCCTGGGCAAGCACGAGGACGGGCTGCAGTACAACGACGCCATCCCGGTGCTGATGCGCGACCTGCTGCCCAACGGCGTGCTGGGCATCGCGGTCACCGGTCTGTTGGCGGCGTTCATGGCCGGCATGGCGGCCAACATCTCCTCCTTCAACACCGTCTTCACCAACGACATCTGGGCCGCGTACCTGAAGAAGGACCAGCCGGACGAGTACTACGTCAGGACCGCCCGCTGGGTCACCGCCGTCGGCGTGCTGATCGGCATGGGGACCGCGTTCATCGCCTCCTCGTTCAGCAACATCATGAACTACCTGCAGACGCTGTTCTCGTTCTTCAACGTGCCGCTGTTCGTGGTGTTCATCATCGGCATGTTCTGGAAGAAGACCACGCCGGCCGCCGGATTCTGGGGCCTGCTGAGCGGCACCGCCGGCGCGATGGTGAACTACTTCTGGTTCTACAAGCACGGCGTCATCGACATCCCCAGCGACCAGGGCGCGAACTTCGTCTCCTCGATCGTCGCCTTCGTGCTGGGCGCCGCGGTGATGGTGGTCGTCACGCTGTTCACCCGGTCCAAGCCGGTCGAGGAGCTCGCGGGGCTGGTCTACGGCACCCGGTCGCCCGGCGCGGAGGAGCCGCCCGGCGAGGGCGACGACGCGTGGTACCGCAGGCCCGCGCTGCTGGGCTGGGGCGCGGTGATCCTCGCGGCCCTCTGCTACATCCCCTTCTCCTTCTGAGCCCCGACGCGAAGGACACTGAAGCGCAATGAACGACAACAGCACCGAAAAGCCCGCCGCCCGGCAGGTGGCCACCGACGTCGAGGAGCTGGAGCGGCGCTCCCGCACCGCGGCCCGCCTCTTCGACGTACGGCGGATCATCGGCGGCCTGTTCGTGGTCTACGGCGTGCTCGTCACCCTCGCGGGGGTCTTCGCCTCGGACGAGGACCTGAAGAAGGCCCAGGACATCAACATCAACCTGTGGACCGGACTCGCCATGCTGGTCCTGGGCCTGGGCTTCCTGCTGTGGCTCCGCCTCAGCCCCACGATCCCGCCGCCGGCGCCGGAGGACGAGGAGTAGGCGGCGCCCGGTCCCGTCAGCGGCACACCGCAGCCGCGGACGACCGGAGCCGTCGCCCGACGGAGCGCGGACGGCACCTGGACCCGGCGTGCGCGCGGCGCGTGCGCCGGGTCAGCCGCCCGTGCCGCCGACCCGCTCCAGCAGTCCGGTGCGGGCGGCGAGCGCGGCCGCCTCCAGACGCGAACCGACCCCCAGCTTCATCAGCACCCGCTGCACATGGGTGCGTGCCGTGCTGGGGGCGATCCGCATGCCGGCCGCGATCAGCCGGGTGTCCTCGCCCTCGGCGACCCGCACCAGCACCTCCACCTCCCGCGGGGTGAGCATCTGCAGCAGCCGGGCCCCCTCGTCGTCGGGCTCGGCGGCCGGGTTGAGCAGCTCGGCGAACGACTGGCTCAGCAACTGCGGCGCCACGGCCGCCTCACCGGCCCGCGCCTTGACCATGGCCCGCTCGACGCCCTCGATCCGCTCGTCGTGCCGCACATAGCCGGACGCCCCCGCCGCGAAGGCGGAGGCGATCCCGCGCGGGCTCGGTACCGGGCCGAGCACCACCACCGCGATCTGCGGCTTCTCTCTCTTGATCCGCACCACCGGATCGAAGACGCCCGGCTCGGCGGGCGTCGCCGTTCCCAGCAGGCACACCTCCGGCGCCCGGCTGATGACCAGTTCGGCCGCGCCGCCGCTGGGCGCGGCCGCCGCGAGCACGCGGTGCCCGCGCAGCTTCAGTGCCGAGGCAAGGGCCTCGGCGAGCAGGCGGTGGTCGTCGACCACCATGAGCCGCACGCTCATCAAGCTCGCTCCCCCCACACACGCTACGGATGGCCCCGCACCCCCCAGCGCAGCCCGTCTCCTGTTCCCCGGGAAGCTACACGCTCACTCGGCGTTCCGCGCCCCTTACGGGCTGAAATCCCCAAGGGAGGGCTTGAACACGGCCCCCGGAACGGCCGACGGCCCGCCACGGGTGCCGTGGCGGGCCGTCGGGGGCCGGTCAGGACGGGGACGGTACCCCGGCCCCGCACCGCGGCCGCACCGCCGCGCGGGGATCCGGCTGACTCACTGCGGACCGAAACCGGCCGCCAGCTTGTCGAAGGGGTCGTCGTAGTCGCTGTCGGGCTTGGAGATGGTCGAGGAGCTCAGGAAGAGCTTGCCGTTCTGGAAGCGCAGCGGCTCCCGCAGGCTGCTCGCACTGATGTTGAACGCCTGCTCGCCCTCGCCCTGCTCGACCTGCGGCATCTTCAGCAGCAGCGTCTGCTTCCCCTTGCCGGGCTCGATGCTGACGACCTCGCCGCCCGCGTCGTAGTCCGGCAGCTTGTAGGCGAGGAGGTTGGGGCCGTCCATCCGGATCGGCACGAAGCTGCGCTTCTCCCCGGCCTCGGCCTTCCACTTGGTGTGCCCGCTGTCGAAGTCGAACGCCATGATCTCGTTCGTCCGGCCGTACTCGGCCTTGCCGCTGTGCTCCTCCGTCGCGAGGTAGACGGTGTCCTTGCCCACCGCGATGTTGTAGCAGCTGTCGACCTCGACGCCGCAGGGCCGGACGTAGTTGTCGTCGATCGAGATCCGGGCCTTGAGCTTCTTGTCCTCACCGACCGTCATGACGTCGCTGGTGAGTTCGCTTCCGGCGCCGACCACCAGGACGAGCGGATCCGTGGAGGCGATCCGTACGTTCTTCGCGCCCTTGGGCACGTCGAACTTCCAGGTGGCCTTCCCCTTGTTCTCCGGGTCGAGCCGCTGCACGCTGATCTGCGGCTTGGAGAAGCTGCCGCACTCGGTGACCGCGTACAGCTCCTTGCCGCCCGAGTACCCCTCGTCGCGGCAGTTGCTCGACTTGCTCTTCCACAGCTGCTTGCCCGAGGGGATGTCGTAGGCGGCGGAGCCGCCGATCCACGCGGTGGCCACGGTGTCACCGCTGATGGCCACGTTGTCGTTGGACGACTCGTCCTTGGCGCCGGACATCTTCTCGTCCATGACGATCTTCCCGGTGTCCAGGTCGACCGCGACCATCCGGTTGCAGGAGGCGTTGCTGGAGATGGTCTCGCGCACGACCATGGCCACCTCGTGGCGCTTCGTCATGCCGTTCGAGGCGCTGCACACCTCGCCCTTCAGCGAGACCGGCGACTTCTGCTCGTCGGTCTTGAGGTCCACCATCAGGAGTTCCTTGACCGAGACCTTGGCGAACACCTTGTCCGTGGCCCAGGTCCCGGGAACCTTGGTGTAGTCCTTGACCTTGGGGTCCTGGACGTTGAACAGCTCGTCGCCCTTGGTGCTCTTGGGCTTGGTCTCCAGGCCACCGCCCTTGGACTTCTGCGAACTGCCCTTGGACTCGTCCTTCTTCCCGCCCTCGTCGTCGCCGCGGGTGAACAGGAACACGCCCGCACCGGCGATCAGCACCACCGCGACGGCAGCCGCGATCAGAGCGATGAGCTTGGTGTTCTTCTTGCCGCCCCCGGGACCTCCGGGAACGCCGGGCCCTCCGGGAACGCCGGGACCCCCGGGGCCCTGGTACCCGGGCGGCGGCTGCTGGCCGTAGGGGCCGGGCTGGCCGTAGGGCGCCGCCGGCTGGCCGTAGGCCATGGTGGGCGCGCCGTGCCGGCCGTCGGCCGGCGGACCTGCGGGCCCGGGCGGGCCGGGCGGCGGACCGGGCGGGGCCGGCGGCGGTCCCGGCGGACCGGGCGGGCCCGGCTGCTGCGGATAGCCGTAGCCGCCCGGCGGTGGCGACTGCGGAGGCTGCGGCGGCTGCTGAGGCGGCTGTCCGGGCTGCTGCGGATAGCCGTAGGCCGGCTGCCCCTGCGGATCGCGCGGGGGCTCCTGCGGTGCGCCGAAGCCCCCGGACGGCGGCTGGCTCGGTGGCGGAGGCGGCTGCGACATGACATTCCCTTGGTACGGGCAGACCGCGCGCCCGGCGCCTCAAACCCCCGTAGGGCCGAGCGAATCGGACATCATGGCCCACCATCGGCAGACTGCTGAGCGGACATTCTTTCTACCACCGGACTCCCGGGACCCGGATCCCGGTTCCGTCACCGTCCGGTACCGAACCCCATGGCCAGTGGCGCCTTCTCCTTGGCATCGGTGTCGTTCTTCCCGTACAGCAGGCTCCGTTGCAGGAAGAGCCGGCCGCCCACGTAGAGCGCGGGGGCGCTCCGGCTCATCGTCGGCGCCCGGAAGCGGCTCTGCTGCTCGGCGGTTTCGTCCGGCAGCCGCAGCAGTCCGTGCTGCTCCCCGTTCCCCGGGGACACGCTGACGACCTGCCCGCCCTTGCCGTCGGCGGGGGTCACGTACGCGATCGCCTTGTCGCCCCGGGTCCCGATGGGGAACACCGTGCGGCCCTCGCCCGCGCCGGACTTCCACTTCGGCTCACCGCTGTGGAAGCCGAAGCCCATGACCTCGTTGGTGCGGGACAGCGAGTCGTCGCTCTTGCCCGAGTGCTCCTTGGTCGCGATGTAGACCATGTCCTCGGTCGCCACGACGTTGAAGCACGCCTCGCTGCCCAGGTCGCCGATGCCGCAGCCCGGTTCGTAGCGGTCGCCGAGACTGAAGGTGGCGGCGATCGAGCCGTCGTCGTCGATCGTCATGACCTCCGACTCCGATGCGTCGCCGATGCCCAGCACCAGCACGATCGGATCGGTGTCCACGATACGGACGGCACGCCCGTCCTTGAGGTTGTGGGGCAGCCGCATGTCCCAGGTGGAGTGGCCGGTCTTCGGGTCGAGCTGGTTGAGCGTCAGCGACTCGTCGCACTCCAGGACCACCAGCAGCCGGGCGCCACCGCCGTACCGGCTGTGCTCGCAGGTCTCCCCGGTCTCCTTGCTCTTCCACAGCGGGTCACCGCCCTCGATCGGGAAGGCGGCGAAGCCACCGATCCAGGAGAGCGCGACGGTGTCCTGGGCGACGGTCAGATTCACGTCGCCGCCGCCGAAGATGGTCCTGCCGATGGGGATGGGCTGGTCCCACAGCTTCTTGCCGGTGTCGACGTCGAAGACGGCGACGGAGTTGCACCCGCCGCTCCCCTTCTCGAAGGCGACGGCCGTGCGGTGGTCGTCGGTCATGTGCGGCGACGCCGCGCAGACCGGGCCGCCCAGCGGGATGCGCCAGGCGCGTTCGCCGTTCATCCGGTATCCCTCGATCGCGTTGATCGAGGACTTGGCGTAGATCTTCTCGGTGGCCCAGCTCCCGTCGGCACCCTGGGCGTCCTTGACATGGGTGTCCGGCTGTTCGAGAGAGAAGAGCTGCTTCGCGTGGCTGCCGCCGGGGACACCCGCCTCGGAGCCCCGGGGGCCGTTGCCGTCCTCGCCGCCGACGGAGAACAGCCATATGCCGCCCGCGACCAGCACCACGGCGACCACCGCCGCGAAGATGCGGACCGCCCTGGGGCTGCGGCCGCGCGGCGCGAACGGTCCGCCGCCTCCCGGAGGCGGGGGCGGCTGCTGCGGGGCGGCCGGGTGACCGCCGTACGGCGCCTGGCCGAAGCCCGGTCCGGACGGCGGCGGCGCGGGCGGCGCGGCGGGAGGGGCCGGTGGCTGCTGCGGGACCGGTGGCTGCTGCGGTATCTGCCGCGGCGGCACGTGCTGCGGTGGGGGCGCCTGTTGCGGTGACGGCTGCGCGGGCGGATTCCAGCCACCCTGGGGAGGCTGACCGGGTGGTGGGGGCGGCGGCTGTGTCATCGCGGTTCCTCAGAAAGGAGCAGGGCGCCCCTTTCTACCACCGCTCCCGGTGAAGTTGTCATGCACCTTCGGTATCGGCCAGTTCCAGCCAGCGCATCTCCAACTCCTCGCGCTTCTCGCGCACCTCGCGCAGTTCGCCGTCCAGCTCCGCCACCCGCTCGAAGTCGGTCGCGTGCTCGGCCATCTCGGCGTGCAGTGCCGCCTCGCGCTGCTCCGCCTTCTCCAACTGGCGCTCGATCCGCTGCATCTCCTTGTGCGCAGCGCGGGAGAGCGCCGCGGGCTTGGCCGGCTCCTTGGCCGACCGGTCCGACCCGCCCCCGGCCCGGTCCGCGGCGGCGGGCGCCGACGCGGCGGCCGCGGTCTCCATCCGGGCCCGGCGCTCCAGATACTCGTCGATGCCCCGCGGCAGCATTCGCAGGGTGGCATCGCCCAGCAGCGCGTAGACGCGGTCGGTGGTGCGCTCGACGAAGTACCGGTCGTGCGAGATGACCACCAGCGAGCCGGGCCAGCCGTCCAGCAGGTCCTCGAGCTGGGTGAGGGTCTCGATGTCCAGGTCGTTGGTCGGCTCGTCCAGGAAGAGGACGTTGGGCTCGTCCATCAGCAGCCGCAGGATCTGCAGCCGCCGCCGCTCGCCGCCGGAGAGGTCGCCCACCGGCGTCCACTGCTTCTCCTTGGCGAAGCCGAACCGCTCGCACAGCTGCGAGGCCGTCATCTCCCGGCCCTTGCCCAGGTCGATGCGGGAGCGGACGGCTTCCACCGCCTCCAGGACCCGCAGCGCCGGGTCCAGTTCGGCGACCTCCTGGGAGAGGTAGGCCAGCTTCACCGTCCTGCCGACCTTGATCCGCCCCTCGGTGACCAGCGGCGAGAGCTGTTCGCCTCCGGTGGCGGCGGTGTCGGCCAGGGCGCGCAGCAGCGAGGTCTTGCCCGCGCCGTTGACGCCCACCAAGGCGATCCGGTCACCGGGACCCAGCTGCCAGGTGAGCTGTTTGAGCAACAGCTTCGGCCCGGCCTGCACGGTGACGCCCTCCAGGTCGAAGACCGTCTTGCCCAGCCGGGAGTTGGCGAAGCGCATCAGCTCCTGGCTGTCCCGGGGCGGCGGCTCGCCCTCGATCAGCGCGTTCGCCGCCTCGATCCGGAAGCGCGGCTTGCTGGTGCGGGCCGGGGCGCCGCGCCGCAGCCAGGCCAGCTCCTTGCGCATCAGATTCTGCCGCTTGGACTCCTCCTGCGCGGCGATGCGCTCCCGCTCGGCGCGGGCGAAGACGTAGTCCGAGTAGCCGCCCTCGTACTCGTGCACCGCACCGCGCTGCACGTCCCACATGCGGGTGGCGACCTGGTCGAGGAACCAGCGGTCGTGGGTGACGCACACCAGCGCGGAGCGGCGGGCGCGCAGGTGCCCGGCGAGCCAGGAGATGCCCTCCACGTCGAGGTGGTTGGTCGGCTCGTCCAGCACGATCAGGTCCTGCTCGGCGATGAGCAGCTTGGCGAGCGCGATCCGGCGGCGCTCACCGCCGGAGAGCGGACCGATCACGGTGTCCAGGCCCTGCGGGAAGCCGGGCAGGTCCAGGCCGCCGAACAGCCCGGTGAGCACGTCGCGGATCTGCGGGACACCCGCCCACTCGTGGTCGGCCAGGTCGCCGACCACTTCGTGCCGGACGGTGGCCTGCGGGTCGAGGGAGTCGTGCTGCGTGAGCACGCCGACCCGCAGCCCTCCCGCGTGGGTGACCCGGCCCGCGTCCGGTTCCTCCTCGCGGGCCAGCACCTTGATCAGGGTGGTCTTGCCGTCGCCGTTGCGGCCCACGACTCCGATCTTGTCCGCCTCGTTGACGCCCAGCGAGACGGTGTCGAGGAGGGCGCGGGTGCCGTGCACCTTGTCGACGGTTTCCATGTTGACGAGGTTGACGCGGTTGCCAGCCATCACTCTCCTGTTGGGGGCCGGCCCCCAGGGTAGCCCCGTCCCGGCCGCCGACGAGCAGCGGCCGGGTCCCTCGCGGGCGGGACCGCCGGGACCGCCGGGTACGGGCCCGCGCGGGCGCCGTCCGCCGGGGCTCAGGTGCCGTGCAGCATCAGCGCTATGCCGCCCACCATCAGCACGCTCGCGGCGGTCCTGGGCCAGCCGAACCGCTCCTTGAAGAAGAGGGCGCCGATCGCGGCCCCGGCGATGATCGACGACTCCCGCAGCGCCGCCACCGGTGCCAGCGGTGCCCGGGTCTGCGCCCACAGCACCAGCCCGTAGGCCAGCACCGACAGCGCCCCGCCCAGCAGCCCGCGCAGGGCCACCGGGCGCAGCTCTGCGACCAGGGCGCGACGGCGGGTGAGCAGGGCCCAGACCGGGATGGCCAGCCCCTCCAGCAGCATCAGCCAGGCGATGTAGCCCAGCGGGGTGCCCGCGGCCCGCACGCCCACCCCGTCCACGACGGTGTACGAGGCGATGGCCAGGCCCGTGCACACGGCGGCGGTCAGTGCGGGCCACTGCGGACCGGCACCCGAGCCGGAACCGGAGGCCGCTCCACCGGCCCCGGAGGCCGCAGCGCCGGAGCCGGAAGCCGCGTCCGCAGCCCCGGAGGCCGCAGCGCCGGAGGCCGTCTCCGGGGAGCGCCCCGCACCGCGCAGTCCCCACAGCGCCACACCGACCAGCCCGGCGGAGGCCAGCAGCACCCCGGCCAGTTGCCATCCGTCGGGCATCTCGTGCACGAAGACGGCCGCCAGCACCGTCACCACCAGCGGCGCCGTCCCCCGCGCGATGGGGTACATCTGCCCGAACTCGCCCATCCGGAAGGAGCGCATCAGCAGCGCCTGGTAGACGACGTGCAGCGCCGCCGAGAACAGCAGCGGCGGCCAGGCCCCGGCCGCCGGGAGCGGCGCGAAGCAGGCCAGCGCGGCGCCGCACAGCGCACCGCCGCTGCCGACCAGGGTGAAGGCGAGCAGCTGATCGCGGATGCCGTGCGCCAGCGCGTTCCAGGTGGCGTGGGTGAGCGCCGCGGCCAGCACCGCGGCGACGACTATCGGGGTCACCCTGCGCCGCCGCGGGCGGCGCGGTCACGGAGTCGATGCATCATGCACAGGACGCTACCGCCGCGTTGATCAGCGCTTTTACCGGGGTGCCCGGCCCGCCGCCGGCGGTGCGGCACCGGCCCGGCGGCGGCAGAGCCGGATCGGCCCGGGCTGCGGAGCGCCCGCCGGCCGGTACGGCGGCGCCGTACCGGCCGGCGCTGGCGGCGCGGCCTCAGCCGCGGGCGGCGTCCAGCACCTTGCGGACGATCGGACCGGCGTTCTCGTTGCCGTGTCCGGAGGCGGGCACGACGGCCGCCGCGGCGGCGTCACCGGAGTACGCGGTGAACCAGGCGTTCGGCTTCTTCTGCCCGTCGACCTCGGCGGAGCCGGTCTTCGCGCCGAAGTCCCCGCTCATCCCGGCCATCGGCTGGGCCGCGGTGCCACCGGTGGCGGTGACCTTCATCAGGGACTTGAGGTCCTTCTGCACGCCGGGCTTCATGGTGCGCGGCGCCTTGGCGAGGGTGCGGTCGTCGACCGACGGGGGCACCACGTACGGCTGCCGGAAGGTGCCGTTCTGCACGGTGGCGGAGACGGACGCCATGTTGAGCGGGTTCATCCGCACCCCGCCCTGGCCCATGAGCGAGGCCGCCATCTGGGCGTCCGACTGGACCGGGACCCGGCCGTCGAAGGTGGTGGTGCCGGTCTTCCAGTTGAGACCGATACCGAAGACGTCCCGGGCCTCCTTGGTGAGGTCGTCGTCCTTCAGTTCGGGCGCCTGGCTGATGAAGGCGGTGTTGCAGGAGCGGGCGAAGCTCTGCGCGAAGGTGCCGTGCTTGATCTCGAAGTTGTCGTCGTTGTGGAACTTCCAGCCGCCGTAGGTGAAGTACTTGGGGCACGGATGGGTCTTGCCGGGCGAGGCGAGGCCCTTGTCGAGCAGCATGGCGCTGGTGACGACCTTCATGGTGGAGCCGGGGGCCAGCGAGCCCTGCAGGGCGCTGTTGAAACCCTTGGCGGGGGAGTTGGCGATGGCCAGGATCTCGCCGGTGCTGGGCTTGACGGCGACCACGGAGGCCTTCTTCTTGCCCTTGACGGCGGTCTCGGCCGCGCGCTGCGCCCCGGCGTCGATGGTCGTCTTCAGCTTTCCGGGCGTGGGCTCGGAGAGCTGGCGCAGCACGGTGTCGGTCTTGCCCTTGGCGTCGACGAGGCGCGTCTGCACGCCCGGGGAGCCCTCGGTCTTGTCGCCGTAGCGCTTGCCGATGTCGCGGATCACCCCGGCGAGCGCGGGGTGGTCCTCGGCGCTGAGCGGCGAGCCGTCCCGGTCCACGGCGGTGACGGGCGGGGTGCCCGACTCGTCGGTGACGATGGTCCGGCCGTCCTTGAGCTTGGGGTGCAGCACGGACGGCTTCCACTCGACCACGGGCTCGCCGGTCTTCGCGGCCCGGACGATCTTCAGCGCCGAGTCGTACTTCCAGGCGGCGTCCTTCTTGCCGTAGGCGACCTGCGCGGTGACGTCGAAGGGCACCTTCTCGCCTTCGGCCTTCTCGGGGGTGGCCGTGACCTCGGAGACGTGGGCCTTGCTGCGGAAGGCGCCGAGCGCCTTGGCGGCCGCTGCGGAGTCGTCGGTCAGCGCGGCGGCCTTCTTGGTGTCGCCCTCGGCCCAGGCGCCCAGGAATTCCTTGGCGGCGGTGCGCACTTCGGCCGCGCTGAGCGGGCCCTTCTTGGCCTCGGCCGCCTTGCTGTCCGCGGCGACGGTGCTCTGGGCCTCCTCCCCGTCGCTGCCGACGAGGACGTAGACACCGACGCCGGCGAGCCCGACGACGGCGGCGGCGACCCCGCCGATCACGGCCATCTTCTGTGTGTCGCGCATCCGCGTTCTGCCCCTCCACCCGCCTTGGACCGGTCTGCCGGCCGAAGTCCTGACGCGAGGCACCCTAGAGCACGTCCATGACAGAACGTGCCCCGTGTGCCCGTTCAGCCCCTTCTGCCGGTGTTCTGCTGCCCCGTGTGTCCCGGATTCCGCCGGTGGCCGGCGGTCCGGGCCGAGGAACGGAACCGCCGCCCCTCGCGGCCGCGCTGCCGCGGCCCCTGGGGCAGACGAGCAGCGCGGGGTGATCGGTTCCGTATCACGGCCTTGTGTCCGAATCGCGATCTTCGCTGAGCGTTTTCGTGATCTGCCAGTTCATTCGACAGCCGTTTCCAGTCGGAAAACGCCCACTTCAGGTCAGATCCAGGAGTCAAGCCACATTCGGTGCCGCCACTCGCCCAGCGGAATCGTCTGCCCGGTGTAGATGGGCCAGAAGTAGACGAAGTTCCACACGATCAGCAGCCCGACCACGCCCACCCCGACCACGCCCAGGGTGCGCCGTCTGTCGTCCGCACCCGGCGGCCCGGTCAGCGCCCCGGCCGCCATCGCCAGCCCCAGGCACAGGAAGGGGAGGAACACCACGGCGTAGAACAGGAAGATGGTGCGCTCCTGGTAGAGGAACCAGGGCAGGTAGCCGGCGGCGACACCGCACAGGATCGCGCCCGCCCGCCAGTCGCGGCGCAGCAGCCAGCGGTAGGCGACGTACAGGAGCGCCGCGCAGGCGGCCCACCACAGCACCGGGGTGCCCAGCGCCAGGACTTCGCGGGCGCAGCCCTCGGCCTTGTCGGTGCAGCCGTCGGAGCCCGCCTCGGGCGACTCGTAGAAGTAGGAGACGGGACGGCCCAGGACCAGCCAGCTCCACGGGTTCGACTGGTAGGTGTGCCCGGAGGTGAGGTTGACGTGGAAGTCGTAGACCTCGCTCTCGTAGTGCCACAGGCTGCGCAGCGGTCCCGGCAGCCAGCCCCACGGGCCGGCGGCGCCCTGCTCGTCCGCCCAGTTCCGGAAGTAGCCGCCCGAGGTGGCGAACCAGCCCGTCCAGGAGGCGATGTAGGTGGCCACCGCGACGCACGGCAGGGAGAGGAACGCGGGCCCCGCGTCCCTGGTGAGCATGGCCGGCACCGGGCGGGAGGCGCCCGCGGTGCGGCGCGCCCCCACGTCCCACAGGACGGTCAGCAGCCCGAACGCGGCCAGCACGTACAGGCCGTTCCACTTGGTGGCACAGGCCAGCCCCAGGCACACCCCGGCCGCCAGCCGCCACGGCCGCCAGCCCAGTCGCGTCCGGTCCCCCACGGCCGCGTCGGGCAGCGGAGCGCCGCTGCCGTCGCCCGCGTCGGTACCGGCCCGCGGCAACCGGGCCGCCAGCCGTTCCCTGGATCTGTCGCGGTCGACGAGCAGGCAGCCGAACGCGGCCAGCACCCAGAACATCACCACCAGGTCCAGCAGCGCGACCCGGCTCATCACGAAGTGCAGCCCGTCCACGGCCATCAGGGCACCCGCCAGGCAGCCCAGCGCCGTGGAGCGGAACAGCCGGCGCCCGATACGGCACAGCATCAGCACCGAGAGGGTGCCCAGCAGCGCCGTCATGAACCGCCAGCCGAACGGGTCGAGCCCGAAGACGGCCTCGCCGAGCCCGATCACCCACTTCCCGACGGTCGGGTGGACGACGTAGGAGCCCTCCGGCGAGAGCGGGATGCGCTGCGGATCGCCCAGGATGCGCTCGTTGGCGTTGTCCGGCCAGGTCCCCTCGTACCCGAAGTGGATCAGCGACCAGGCGTCCTTGGCGTAGTACGTCTCGTCGAATATGACGGCGTGCGGCGAGCCGAGCTGCCAGAACCGCAGGGCTCCGGCGAGGAGCGCGATCAGCAGTGGTCCGCCCCAGGCCGCCCAGCGCGCCAGCCGCAGCGACAGCTCGGGACCCAGTCCGAGGACCGCGCCCAGCCGCGGGTCCGGCGCGGGGAACGACGGGGTGAGGCGTTCGCGGACACCGGCGCGCGGCCGGGCCGCGTAGCCGAAGCGGCGCAGCCGCATCTGCCACCGGGGAAGCGGCGGCGGGCCGCCCTCGTCCCCGGCGCTGCTCTCGCAGCCCGGGCCGCCGGGCCCGTCCTGCCTGCGGTCGGCGTCCCCCACGGTGTCACTGGTCGTCACGCGGGCCATCGTAGGGACCGCGGGGGCGGCGTGTGCCGCCGCGTCACCGCTGCGGGATCGGACGGGTGACGCTGCGAGGATGGGCGGGTGACTGGAACGCTCGTCCTCGCCGGGACCCCCATCGGCGACCCTTCCGACGCCCCGCCGCGCCTCGCGGCCGAGCTGACCGCCGCCGACATCGTCGCCGCCGAGGACACCCGGCGGCTGCGCAGGCTGACCCAGGCGCTGGGGGTGGCGCCCGGCGGGCGGATCGTCTCCTACTTCGAGGGCAACGAGGCCGCCCGCACCCCGGAGCTGGCCGAGGCGCTGGCGGGCGGTGCCCGGGTGGTGCTGGTGACCGACGCGGGGATGCCCTCGGTGTCCGACCCCGGCTACCGGCTGGTGGCCGCGGCCGTGCAGCACGGGGTGCGGGTGACCGCGGTCCCCGGCCCCTCCGCGGTGCTGACGGCGCTGGCGGTCTCGGGGTTGCCGGTGGACCGGTTCTGCTTCGAGGGATTCCTGCCGCGCAAGCCCGGCGAGCGGCGGGGCAGGCTGCGCGAGGCGGCCGAGGAGCGCCGCACCCTGGTGTACTTCGAGGCGCCGCACCGGCTGGGGGCCACGCTCACCGCCATGGCCGAGGTGTTCGGCGCGGAGCGGGAGGCCGCGGTGTGCCGGGAGCTGACCAAGACCTACGAGCAGGTGCGGCGCGGCCCGCTGGCGGAGCTGGCCGCGTGGGCGGCCGAGGGCGTGCGCGGGGAGATCACGGTCGTGGTCCGGGGGGCCGAGCCGCCCGCGGCGGGCGAGGCGGACGCGGCGGAGCTGGCGCGCCGGGTCGCGGAGCGCGAGGCGGCGGGCCAGCAGCGCAAGGAGGCCATCGCGGAGGTGGCCCGCGGCGCCGGAGTGCCCAAGCGGGAGGTCTTCGACGCGGTGGTCGCCGCGAAGAACGCCGGACCGCGCGGATAGGCGCGGTGGCCGCACCGGGTGCGGCGACGGTCCCGGTGGGGCAGCCTCGGGGAGCGCGGGGCGTGCGCGCCGGGCGTGGAAAAGGGCGCCGAATTGCGGATGTGCGCGGCCAGCGCGGTGGCGGGCGCGCGGGTGAGCACGGTAATCCGCGATTGAGCGGTAAATACGAGTAAAGGACTTTTGCGGATACGCAAAGGGAATGCCCATGGAAGCCCGCGACCTTGACGCTCGGCCAAAATCTCCACAAACGAAGAGAAAGGACCCCCGGTCCCGCCTTTCGGACGGCGGCCGCGAGGAGTGCACTGGCGGTGGGCGTATCCGCCCGAAGGAAGGAGCTGCCATGAAGCACGAGAGCGGCAACAGCACGGACCTGGACGACCAGACTGGGGAGACGGTGCACGAGGCGTACTCGTTCGCCTGCATGAAGTGCGGGCACGGGTGGGAGCAGGACTACGAGATACAGCACCTCGAATACACCGACGGCAGGCCCCTGGTCGTGTATTACGCGGACGGCAAGCGCGTCCCCTCGCCGCTCACCAAGCCCACGTGCCGCTTTTGTGACGGACATGTCGTCCGCATCATGCGCTCGGGGCGGGTCTCCAAGGCCGAGGCGGCGCGACCGCACCACTGAGGGCGTGCGCCGCGGGTCGCGAGCCGAGGCCCCCACCGGGCTCCGCCTCGGTGCGGACCCGACGGACGGCGGGTTCTATGATCGCCGGTATGTCCCCCTCCGCGACCCCTGACGACGCAGCGCACTCCGCGGCCGGGACCGCGGCCACGAACGCCGCGAAGGCTCGGGCGGCACAGGCGCCTCCGCCACCGCCCGAGCCGCTCGCGTTCCCGGTCGCGGACTCCCACACCCACCTGGACATGCAGGAGCCGGCCGTCGCCGACGCGCTCACCGCGGCCGCCGCCGTGGGCGTGACGACGGTCGTCCAGGTCGGCTGCGACCTGGAGCGCTCCCGCTGGGCCGCCGAGACGGCCGCCGCGTGGCAGAACGTGTGGGCCGCCGTCGCGCTCCACCCGAACGAGGCGCCCCGGCTGAGCGCCGAGGGCGGCGAGGAAGCGCTGGACGAGGCGCTCACCGGGATCGAGGAGCTCGCCGCGCTCCCCCAGGTGCTGGCGGTCGGCGAGACCGGCCTGGACTACTTCCGCACCGGCCCGGAGGGTGTCGCCGCCCAGCAGCGCTCGTTCCGCGCCCACATCGGACTCGCCAAGCGGCTGGACAAGGCGCTGGTCATCCACGACCGCGAGGCGCACGCGGACGTGCTGCGCCTCCTGGAGGAGGAGGGCGCCCCCGAGCGGACCGTCTTCCACTGCTTCTCCGGGGACGCGGAGATGGCGAGGCTGTGCGCCGCCAGGGGCTGGTACATGTCCTTCGCCGGGAACATCACCTTCAAGAACGCCCAGCCGCTGCGCGACGCCCTCGCGGTGGTCCCGCCGGAACTGCTGCTGGTCGAGACGGACGCACCGTTCCTGACGCCCGCGCCCTACCGCGGCCGCCCCAACGCGCCCTACCTGATCCCGGTGACGCTCCGCGCCATGGCGCGGACCAAGGGACTGGACGAGGAGCAGCTGGCCCGCCACGTGGCCGCGAACACGGCCCGCGCCTTCGGCTACTGAGTCCCCCGCCGGGAGCCGCGGCACCGCCCGGCGACCCGGCGCACCCCGCACGGCCGTAAACTGGCGCGGTGAGCGCTGCCCCTTCCGATCCGTCCGCCACGCCCGACGCCTCCGGCAGCGGGGTGCTGCTCGGCCCCGCAGAAGTGCGGGAGCTGGCGGAGACCCTCGGGGTACGGCCCACCAAGCAGCGCGGGCAGAACTTCGTCATCGACCCGAACACGGTCCGGCGCATCGTGCGCACCGCCGGGGTCCGCGCGGACGACGTCGTGCTGGAGATCGGCCCCGGGCTCGGCTCGCTCACCCTGGCGCTGCTGGAGACCGCGGCGGCGGTGACCGCCGTGGAGATCGACGACGCGCTGGCCGCGGCCCTGCCCGCGACCGTGCGCGCCCGGCTGCCCGGGCGGGCCGCGGACTTCCGCCTGGTGCACGAGGATGCGCTGCGGATCGAGGAACTGCCCGGCCCGGCACCGACCGCGCTGGTGGCCAACCTCCCCTACAACGTGGCCGTCCCGGTCCTGCTGCACCTGCTGGCCGCCTTCCCGAGCATCGAGCGGACCCTGGTGATGGTGCAGGCGGAGGTCGCCGACCGGCTCGCCGCGCCGCCCGGCTCGAAGGTGTACGGCGTACCGTCGGTCAAGGCCGCCTGGTACTGCGAGGTCAAACGCGCCGGGTCGATCGGGCGGAACGTCTTCTGGCCCGCGCCCAACGTCGACTCCGGGCTGGTCTCGCTGGTGCGGCGCCCGCACCCGCCGGCGGCCGGCGTACCGCGCGCGGAGGTGTTCGCCGTGGTGGACGCGGCATTCGCCCAGCGCCGCAAGACCCTGCGGGCCGCGCTCTCCGGGTGGGCGGGCTCCGGCGCCGCCGCCGAGGAGGCGCTCCGCGCGGCCGGGGTGTCCCCGCAGGCGCGCGGCGAGTCGCTGACCGTCGCCGAGTTCGCCGCCGTAGCCGCGCACGGCCCGCGCCGCGACCGACCGCCGCAGCGGCCCGCCCGAACCCCCGGCGACCGCAACCCGCACGAGGAGCGCAGCACGTGACCCAGCCAGCAGCCAGCACCCCCGAAACGGTCACGGTCCGCGTCCCGGCCAAGGTCAACGTGCAGCTCTCGGTCGGCGGAGTGCGCCCCGACGGCTTCCACGGCCTGGCCAACGTGTTCCTCGCCGTCGGCCTGTACGACTCGGTCAGCGCCACCCGCGCCGAGGCGCCGCTGCTCACCGTCTCCGGGCCGGACGCGGCGCTGGTGCCGCAGGACCGCAGCAACCTGGCGGCCCGCGCGGCGGCGCTGCTGGCCGCGCGGCACGGGCTGGCCGCAGATGTGCACCTGCACATCGCCAAGGACATCCCCGTCGCGGGCGGGATGGCGGGCGGCAGCGCGGACGCCGCGGGCGCCCTGCTGGCCTGCGACCGGCTGTGGGGGCTGCACAGCCCGCGCGAGGAACTGCTGGAACTCTGCGCCGAGCTGGGCTCGGACGTGCCGTTCAGCTTCGCGGGCGGCGCCGCGCTCGGGGAGGGCCGGGGCGAGGTGCTGACCCCGCTGGAGGTCGGCGGCGCCTTCCACTGGGTGTTCGCGGTCGCGGACGGCGGGCTGTCGACCCCGGCCGTCTACCGGGAGTGCGACCGGCTGCGGGAGGCCGCCGGGACGGGTTCCTCGGCCGCCGACGTCCCCGAACCGGCCGCCTCCCAGGAACTGCTGGCGGCGCTGCGCGCGGGCGACGCCGCGGCGCTGGCCGCGGCCCTGCGCAACGATCTCCAGCCGGCCGCGCTCTCGCTGCGCCCCTCGCTGGCCGAGACCCTGGAGACCGGGCTGGCCGCGGGTGCGCTGGCGGCGCTGGTCTCCGGCTCCGGCCCGACCTGCGCGTTCCTGGTGGCCGACCCCGACTCGGCGACCCGCGTCGCACACGCCCTCACCGCTTCCGGCACCTGCCGCGGGGCGCGCGCCACCACGGGCCCGGCGCCGGGCGCCGGCCTCGTGTGAGCCTGCGGTCCCGCGGCGCGGGGCGGGGGCGGCGGCCCTGACCGCCACGTCCGCGCCCTCGCTCAGGGCTGTGCGACGACTGTGCGCAGCGCGCGGATCAGGGCCTGCGGACGGGGATCGCTGGTGACCGAGCGGTGCAGGGTACCGGTGGTGTAGCCGAAGGAGGTGGCCGTCTCCGGATCGGCGAAGCCGAGCGAACCGCCGCGCCCCGGGTGGCCGAACGAGCCGGACCCCAGCAGCGGGCAGGCCGAGCCGTGCAGCATGTATCCCAGCCCGAACCGGGTGTTGACCACCAGCACCCGGTCGGGCCCGTCCGCGTCCAGGGCGCGGGCCTGGGCCAGCGTCGCGGGGGTGAACAGGCCCCGCCGGGCCGCGCGGGAGCGCTGCTCGGCGGCGTCCCCGGCCAGCGGGCCCAGCAGCGCCGCGTAGAACGCGGACAGGGAGCGGGCCGTGGCGATGCCGTTCGCGGCGGGGAGTTCGGCGGCGCGGTAGGCCGGGTCGTTCTCGTCCGGCTTCGGAGCCAGGGCCCCGAAGGCGCGGCGGGTGAGGGAGTCCGGATCGGCGTAGGCGGCGGTGACCGCCCGCTTGGGCCGGGTGCGCAGCGCACCCGGCTCCGGCGCGGGTGCTTCCTGTTCGGCGACCCGGGCCACCCGGCCGTCGGCCGCCACCTGCTCGGGCAGTCCGATCCACAGGTCGAGCCCGAGAGGTGCGGCCACCTCGTCGGCGAACCAGCGTCCCAGGCTGCGGCCGCCGCTGGCGCGCACCACCAGTTCGCCCAGCAGCCAGCCGAAGGTGTGCGGGTGGTAGCCGTGTGCGGCTCCCGGCTCCCATTCGGGGGTCTGCGCGGCGAGGGCGCGCGCCGCACGCCCCGGCTCCAGCGCCTCCCGCGGGGTGAGCGGAGCGTCGAGCGCGGGCAGTCCGGCGCGGTGCGTCAACAGGTGGCGGACCAGGAGCCGTTCCTTGCCCGCCGTCTTGAACTGCGGCCAGTACGCGCCCACCGGCGCGTCCAGGTCGAGCTGGCCGCGCTGGTGCAGCAGGTGCGGGACGGCCGCCGCCAACCCCTTGGTGGCCGACCGGACGAGGACGGCGGTGTCCCGTCCCCAGGGTGCGGCGGCCGGGTCGGCCGGATCGGTGCTGCCGCCCCACAGATCGACGACCTTGCGGCCGTCCCGGTGCACGGCCAGCGCCGCGCCGCGTTCGCCGCGCCGCTCGAAGTTGCGTACGAAGGCGTCCCGGACCGGCTCGTACCCGTCCGCCACCGTGCCGTGCACCGCCACCTCCGCGCCGTGCTCGGCCACCGCTGTGTGAACGACCTCTGCCACGTTTCCTTCGCTCCTGTCGCCTGGGGGCGCTTTTGTGGCGCCGCGCCCCCCATGGTCCTACGCGCCGCACGGTGCCGTGCGCCGGGGGCGGCCTCGCCCGCACGGCCCCGGCCCCCCGGGGGCCGGGACGGCTCGGGCGCTCGGTGCCGCCCCGCTCAGGCGACCGGCGCCGTCACCGAGCGCGGGTCGAAGCCGAAGGGCAGTTCCAGGCGGTGGGCGCGCATCAGCTCGGCGTCGGAGAGCAGCTCCTGAGTGGTGCCGTCGGCCACCAGCACCCCGTCGCTGAGCACCACCGAGCGGGGGCACAGCTCCAGCGCGTAGGGCAGGTCGTGGGTGACCATCAGCACCGTCAGGTCCAGCGAGCGGATCAGGTCGGCCAGCTCGCGGCGGGCCGCCGGGTCGAGGTTGGAGGACGGCTCGTCCAGCACCAGGATCTCCGGACGGCCGGCCAGCACGGTGGCAACCGCGACCCGGCGCCGCTGGCCGAACGAGAGGTGGTGCGGCGCCCGGTGGGCGTGCTCGGCCATCCCGACGCGCTCCAGCGCCTCCTGCACCCGGGCCTCCAGTTCGGCGCCGCGCAGTCCGGCGGCGGCCGGGCCGAAGGCCACGTCCTCGCGGACCGTGGGCATGAAGAGCTGGTCGTCCGGATCCTGGAAGACGATGCCGACCCGGCGCCGGATCTCCGCGAGATGGGCGCGTTCGGCGCGCAGTCCGGCCACGGTGACCGAACCGGCGCCGGGCGTCAGGATGCCGTTCAGATGCAGTACCAGCGTGGTCTTGCCCGCGCCGTTGGGACCCAGCAGGGCGACCCGCTGGCCGCGCGGGACGGTCAGATCGACGCCGAACAGCGCCTGGTGGCCGTCGGGGTAGGCGTAGGCCAGGCCGCTCACCCGGAGCGAGGGCACCGGTGCCGCGCCGTCGGCGCCCGTCCCGGCGTTCTGGTCGGCGTTCGTTTCGGTGGAGGAAGTCACAGCACCCATCCCAGGAGGCAGATCGCGAGGGCGGTCACCGGCAGCGCGGCCGAGCGGGCCCACTCCGCGCGCGCGGCGGGGCCCCCGCCCAGAGCGGGCGGCATGCTGCCGGCGTAGCCGCGGCTGAGCATCGCCAGATGCACCCGCTCGCCCCGCTCGTAGGAGCGGATGAACAGCGAACCGGCCGACTTGGCCAGCACTCCCCAGTGGCGCGGCCCGCGGGCCTCGAAGCCGCGCGAGAGGCGCGCGGTGCGCATCCGGCGCATCTCCTCGCTGATGACGTCGGCGTAGCGCACCATGAACGTGGCGATCTGGCACAGCAGCGCGGGCATCCGCAGCCGGGCGAGGCCCAGCAGCAGGTCGTTCAGCCCGGTCGTGGAGGCGAGCAGGACCGAAGCGGCCACTCCGAGGGTGCCCTTGGCCAGGACGTTCCACGCGCCCCACAGGCCGGGTTCGGACAGCGAGAGCCCCCAGACGGTGATCCGCTCGCCCTCCGCGACGAACGGCAGCAGCACCGCGAACGCCACGAACGGCACCTCGATCGCCATCCGGGTGAGCAGATGGCGCGGCGGCACCCGGGAGACGGCGGCGACCGCGGCCAGCAGCACCGCGTAGGCGCCGAACGCCCACACGGCCTCGCGCGGGGTGGCGACGACCAGCAGGACGAAGCAGAAGACCGCCGCCAGTTTGCAGTGCGCCGGCAGCGCGTGCACGGGCGAGTGGCCGTGCTTGTAGAGCTTGTGCGCGTGTCCGGCACCCATGTCGGCCCTCCCCTAGCGCTCGGTCGCGGGCGGGCCGGACGCGGTGGAGGCGCCGGTTTCGACGGGGGTGCCGCCGCTGTTGCGGCGGCGCACGGCGAGGAAGACGCCCGAGCCGACGACGAGGGTGGCGCCCACGCCGATGACGCCCGCCAGGCCGCCGGACAGCCGGGAGTCGGCGATGTCCGCGACGCCGTAGTCGGCCAGCGGGGAGTCCTGCGCCGCGTGGTCCTCCGCCTGTTCGTCGATGCCGTTGTCCGCGGCGACCTTCTCCAGCCCGTCGGGGTCGGAGGACGCGTAGAAGCTGAGCCCGCCCGCGCAGGCCAGGGTGACGACGAGCCCGGCGATCCACAGCGGGCGCAGCGAACGGCGCCGACCGGCGGCAGCGGCCGGGGCGGTGCCGGCCGGGGCGGTGCCGGTGTCCGCCGGGGCGTTGTCGGCGCGGGCGGCGGCCGGGCGCGGCTCGGCACCGGGCGCCGCGGCGTCCGACAGGGGCGAGGGCCGCAGTTCCAGCGGTGCGGCCAGCCGGTCGCGCGCCCCGTACACCAGGTCGGGACGGACGGCGACGACGGCGCCGACCGTCGCGGCGGTGATCACGGCCTCGCCGATGCCGATGAGCACGTGCACACCGACCATCGCGCCGAAGACCTTGCCCAGCGAGACGTCGGTCGTGCCGCCGAGCGCGTAGATCGCGGTGAAGGCGACCGCGGCCGCCGGTACCGAGACGAGCGCCGCGACGAAGGAGGCGCCGGTCACCACCGAGCGGCGGCGCGGCAGCACCCGCAGCAGCCCGCGGAAGACGGCGTAGGCGACCAGGACGGTCACCACGCCCATGTCCGTGATGTTGGTGCCCAGCGCGGTCAGTCCGCCGTCCGCGAAGAGCACGCCCTGCAGGAGCAGTACGACGGAGACGCACAGCACGCCCGTGTACGGCCCCACGAGTATGGCGGCCAGCGCACCGCCCAGCAGGTGGCCGCTGGTACCGGCGGCCACCGGGAAGTTGAGCATCTGCACGGCGAAGATGAACGCCGCCACCAGTCCGGCCAGCGGCGCCGTCCGCTCCCCGGCTCCGCCGGGGCCGCCGCCCAACTCGCGCCGGGCGCCGCGCAGCGAGACGGCGAGGGCCGCGGCGGCCACGACTCCCGTACCGGCCGAAACGGGGGCATCGATGAATCCATCAGGTACGTGCATCGGGGGCACTCCGCTTTCTCACGGCTTCTCACAACGGCCCGGCAATGGCCTGGCAGCGGCCGTCTCCAGCCTTTTGAGAATAGCGGTCAGATGCAAAGTCTTCGCAAGAGGGCGTCGGGGGCGCCCGGAATGGGCGGGGACGCCCCCCCTGGTCTCCGGCCTGTGGCAGAACTCACCAGCCGGTCCGGGTGTCCGGGCGGCGCTGCTGCGCGTCTGACAGGGCGAAGGGGCAACCCGGCCGGAGCGATGAGCGCGCCGGGAACCCCCGATCCGGAGGAGCAGAAGTGTCGAAGGTCATCACCCGTACCGTGCAGGCCCAGCTGATCGTCCGGCCGCCGGCGGCCCGGCCGCTGACCCCCGCGCTCCGCTACGAGACGGACGACCCGCTGGCGGTGCGGATCGTCTTCCCCGCCGAGATCTCCCTCGACGGCGCGGAGGTCGCCTGGGCCTTCTCCCGCGACCTGCTCGCCGAGGGGCTGCGCGGAGCCGCGGGCGAGGGCGACGTGCGGGCCCGCCCCGGCGGGCAGGGGCGGACGGCGGTCGAGCTGCACGCGGGCGAGGGGGTCGCGATGCTGGAGTTCCGCACCGCGGACCTGGAGCGCTTCCTGCGGCACAGCTACGAGTTGGTGCCCGCCGGCGCCGAGCGGGCGCTGCTGGATCTGGAGGAGGGTTTCGCGGCGCTGCTGCGCGGGGTCTGACGCGCGGGCTCCCGGCCGCGCGGTGTCCGGCGGCCCGCGAGCGGGCCGGGCCCCGGGGGCCCGCGGCGCGCACACGGCGCGGCCACGGCGAAGACGCCCGTCCACGAGAAACGCCCGCCCATCCGGCCCCGGAGGGAACGGATGGGCGGGCGACGACATGCGCCGGTCCCACAAGGGAAGAGCCGGGGGCGTGCGCCCCCGGCGAGGGTCACACGCCGGTGCGCTCCGGCTCGCGGGCCGGGGGAACGGTGGCGGCCGACACCTGATCGGGGTTCAGCTCCTTGCGGAGGCCCTCACCCTCGACGTCCACGTTCGGCAGCAGCCGGTCCAGCCAGCGCGGCAGCCACCAGGCGCGCTCCCCCAGCAGGGCGAGCACCGCGGGCACGATGGCCATCCGCACCACGAAGGCGTCGAAGAGGATCGCGACGGCGAGCCCGAAGCCCATCATCTTGATCATGGCTTCGGACGACCCGATGAACCCGGCGAACACGCTGATCATGATGACGCCCGCGGCGGTCACCACGCGTGCGCCCAGCCGGAAGCCGGTGACGATGGCCTGGCCGGGACCCTCCCCGTGGACGTGCGCCTCGCGCATCCGCGTGACGAGGAAGACCTCGTAGTCCATCGCGAGACCGAAGATCACACCGATCATGAAGATCGGCATCATGCTCATGATCGGCCCGGTCTGCTCGACCCCGATCAGTCCGGCCAGCCAGCCCCACTGGAAGACGGCCACCACGGAACCCAGCGCCGCCAGCACCGAGAGCAGGAAGCCCAGGGCCGCCTTGAGCGGCACCAGCACCGAGCGGAAGACCAGCATCAGCAGCACGAAGGCCAGGCCCACCACCAGCGCCAGATAGGGCACCAGGGCGTCGTTCATGACCTGCGAGAAGTCGATGGCGACCGCCGTCGCCCCGGTCACCAGCAGCGTGGCGCCGGTCTTCTTCTCGATCGCGTCCGACTGGTCCCGGATGTCGTGCACGATCTTCTCGGTGCGCTCGTCACTGGGACCGTACTTCGGGACGGCCGTCAGGGTGGCGGTGTCGCCGCTCTTGTTGAGCTGCGGCGGGCTGACGGCGACCACGCCGTCCGTCTTCTGCAGCCGCTTCTGCACCTCGGCGGCCGCGGCCTTCGGGTCGTCGGCGCCCTTGAGGTCGACCACACCCATCAGCGGACCGTTGAAGCCCGCGCCGAAACCGTCGGAGAGCAGGTCGTAGGCCTTGCGCTGGGTGGTGCTCTCCGGCTGGTTGCCCTCGTCGGGCAGCCCGAGCTGCATGGAGCCGACGGGCAGCGCCAGGGCGCCGAGCGCCAGCACGGCGGTGACCAGCACCAGGACGGGACGGCGCAGCACGAAGCCCGCCCAGCGGGCACCGGCCTTGGGGCGCTGGCCCTCCGCGTCGGCGGCGGGCGGCACCCCGGTGGCGGGGTAGGCCTTGCGCACCCGGCGGCCGAAGATCCGCTTGCCGACCATGCCGAGCGCGGCGGGCACCAGCGTCAGCGCCACCAGGACGGCGATGACCACCGTGCCCGCGGCCGCCATACCCATCTTGGTGAGGACCGGGATGTTGACGACGGAGAGCCCGACCAGCGCGATCACCACGGTGAGTCCGGCGAAGACCACGGCGGACCCGGCGGTGCCGACCGCCCGTCCGGCCGCCTCCTCGCGTTCCCGGCCCTCGGTCAGCTCCGCGCGGTAGCGGGAGGCGATGAAGAGCGCGTAGTCGATGCCGACCGCCAGGCCGATCATCATCGCCAGCGTCGTGGTGTTGGCCGACAGGCCGAGGGTGGCGCCCAGCGCGGTGATCGAGGAGATGCCGATCATCACCCCGATCAGCGCCGTGACCAGCGGCAGCCCGGCCGCGATCAGCGAGCCGAAGGTGAGGATGAGCACCACGGCCGCGATACCGATGCCGATGACCTCGGCGTTGCCCATCTCGGGCTCGACCAGCAGTGCGTCACCGCCGGTCTCCACGGTCAGCCCGGTTTCGCGGGCCTCCTTCGCGGCGTCCGCCAGGCCCTCCCGGGTCTTGTCGGTGATGTCCTGGGCCGGGACCTTGTACTGGACGGAGGCGTAGGCGATGCTGCCGTCCTTGCTGACGGCCCCGCTGCCCTTTGCGAACGGGTCGGAGACGCCGGCCGCCTGCCCGCCGCTCAGCTCCTCGCGGGCCTTCTCGACGGCGGCCTTGTTGGGTCCGGCGGTGATCTTCTCGCCGGTCGGGGCGCGGAAGACCATACGGGCCGTCGCGCCCTCCGCGTTGGCTTCCGGAACGCGGTCTTCCAGCAGGTCGAAGGCCTTCTGGGCCTGCGTGCCGGGCAGTGCGAAGTCGTCGTCGGGCGGAGTCGATGCGGTGGACGCGCCGACACCGGCCGCGACCAGCAGCGCCACCCATATCAGGGCGACGATGCGGCGCCGCCGGAAGGCGAGTCTGCCGAGCTTGTACAGGAAGGTGGCCACGAGAGAGGTTCTCCGGTCTCGAGGTCGGACAGTGGGACGGTGCGGTGGAACAGGGACGGCGGGGCCGACCGAGCCGAAGGTGCACGGCGGGGAGGTGCCGCGAGCCGACTATGAGAGCTCATGTCAATCGACGCTCGCTCGCACCCACAGGATGAGTCCGCACCGGGACATGTGGGGCACATCACAACTTGCCCGGCCGCAAATCCCCCCGAACCATGGGAAAGGTGACCGACGACGGCGCGTATCTCCGCTATCCGCATCTGCACGGCGAGCTGCTCTGCTTCACCACCGAGGACGACCTGTGGGCGGTCCGGCTCCCGGAACCGGGGGCGCCCTCGGAGCGGGCCCGGCGGCTGACGGTGGACCGCACCCGGATCAGCCACCCCCGGTTCTGCCCGGCCGGGGAGCGCATCGCCTACGTCAGCTGGCGCAGCCTGGACCCGGAGATCCACCTGGTCTCCGTCCGCGGGGGCGCGTCCCGGCGGCTGACGTACTGGGGCGCGACCGACACCCGGGTGCGGGGCTGGACCCCGGAGGGCGACGTCCTGGCGGTGGCCTCGCACGGGGAGCCCTTCGCACACCGGGCCTGGGCCTACCGGGTCCCGGTCGACGGCCCGGACGGGCCGCCCGCGGGCCGGCCGGACTCCTCCTGCCCGGGCAGCAGACTGCCGTGGGGACCGGTGTCGGACATCGCGGTCGCCGAGCAGCGGGGCGAGCGCCGCACGCTGCTGCTGACCGGGACGCCGCCGCACGAACCCGCGAGCTGGAAGCGGTACCGGGGCGGCGCCACGGGACGGCTGTGGCTCCAGGGGGAGCGGCTGCTGCCCGGCCTCGACGGGCACCTGGACTCGGTGCTGCTCGTCGGGGACCGGATCGCCTTCCTCTCCGACCACGAGGGCGTCGGCAACCTCTACTCCTGCCACCCGGACGGCACCGACCTGCGGCGGCACACCGATCACGACGCGTTCTACGCCCGGCACGCGGCCACCGACGGGCGTCGGGTGGTCTACCAGTGCGCGGGGGAGCTGTGGCTGGTCGACGACTTCGCGCAGGCGGCCCGGCCCCGCCGCCTCGACGTCCGCACCGGCAGCCAGCGCGCGGGCCGCCGCCCCTACCAGGTGCCCGCGGGCGCGCATGTCACCTCGCTGGCCGTCGACCCCACCGGCCGGGCGGGCGCGGTCGGGGTACGCGGCAGCCTGTACTGGCTCACCCACCGCGACGGCCCGGCCCGGGCTCTCGCGGACGCCCCCGGGGTGCGGGTGCGGCTGCCCACCATGCTGGGCGACACCGGGCGGATCGCCTACGTCACCGATGCGGAGGGCGAGGACGCGATCGAGATCGCCGAGCTGCCCCGCGCCTCCCGCCCCCGGCCCGCCTACCGGATCGCGGCCGGACGGCTGGGGCGGGTGCGGGAGCTGGTCGCCGCGCCGTCCGCCGAGCGGCTGGCCGTCGCCACGCACGACGGGCGGCTGCTGCTGGTCGACGTGCCCGACCCGGAGGAGACCCCGGAGGCCGCCGCGGAGCCCCCGGGGGCCGGCGGTGACGGCGACGGCACGGCAGCCGCCGGCGCGGACGCCGCCGTCCCGGAGCCCGCGATCAGCGAGGTCGTGCGGTCCGCCAACGGCCCGGTGCACGATCCGGCCTTCTCGCCCGACTCGCGCTGGCTGGCCTGGGCGCACCCGGGGGTGGGCCGCTCGCTGTCCTGCATCCGGATCGCGAAGGTCGCCGAACGGGACGGCGCCGCGGCGGGCGAGTGCCCGGTCCTGGACGTCACGGACGGGCGGTTCGAGGACGAGCAGCCCGTCTTCACCCGCGACGGCCGCTATCTGGCGTTCCTGTCCTGGCGCGGCTTCGACCCGGTCTACGACGTGCACACCGGCGACCTCTCCTTCCCGCTGGGCTGCCGCCCGTACCTGGTGCCGCTCTCCTCCGCGACGCTCTCCCCGTTCGCGCTCACCCCGGAGGGGCGGCCGGCCGCGGGCGGGCTGGACCCGCAGGACCGGCAGGACGGCGAGGAGGCGGACGGCGGGACTCCGGTGCTGGTGGAGGCGGAGGGACTCGCCAACCGCGTGACGCCGTTCCCGGTGACGGCCTCGAAGTACGGGGCGCTGTGCCCGGTGGCCGGGGGCGGGCTGATCTGGCTGCGCTACCCGATCTCCGGCGCGCTCGGCGAGACCTTCGCCAACCCGGCCGACACCTCCGGCCGCCCGACGCTGGAGCACTTCGACCCGACCACCGCCAAACGCACCGAACTCACCGGCGACGTCGACTGGTTCGCACCCAGCGGCGACGGCACCCGGCTGGTCGTCAACGACGAGGGACTGCTGCGGGTGGTCCCCGCCGACCAGCGGGCCGACGCGGACACCACCACCTTCATCGACCTGCGCCGCATCCTGCACGACGTCGACCCGGCGGCCGAGTGGCGGCAGGCGTACGCGGAGGCGGGACGGCTGGTGCGGTCCTACTTCTGGGACCCGGGGATGAGCGGCGTCGACTGGACGGCCGTCCTGGAGCAGTACCGGCCGCTGGTCGAACGCGTCGCCACCCCGGACGAGTTCGCCGACCTGCTGCGCGAGGTGCTCGGCGAGCTGGGCACCTCGCACGCCTACGTCACCCCGGCGCGGCGCGACGAGGGGCCGCCGCACTACCAGCGCCCCCTCGGCTTCCTGGGCGCCGATCTGATCCGCACCCCCGAGGGCGACTGGCAGCTCGCCCGAATCCTGCCCGGCGACTCCTCCGACTCCCGGGCCCGCTCCCCGCTGGCCGGCTCCCCGGTGCGGGAGGGCGCGGTGCTCACTCACATCGACGCGCGCCCCGTCGACCCGGTGGCCGGCCCGGCGCCGCTGCTGGCCGCGGCGGGCGGCACCACCGTGGAGCTGACGCTCCGGCAGGCGGGGCCGCGGCGGGTCGCGGCCGTCCCGCTGATCGACGAACGTCCGCTGCGCTACCAGGACTGGGTGGCCCGGCGCCGGGACGTCGTCCGCGAGCTGAGCGAGGGGGCCTGCGGCTATCTGCACATCCCCGACATGGGGGGCTCGGGCTGGGCGCAGTTCAACCGGGATCTGCGGCTGGAGGTCTCCCGGCCCGCGCTCATCGTGGACGTCCGGGGCAACGCGGGCGGACACATCAGCGAACTCGTGCTGGAGAAGCTCACCCGCACCATCCTGGGCTGGGACCTCACCCGCGACGCGCAGCCGGTCACCTACACCGGCGACGCGCCGCGCGGCCCGGTGGTCGCCGTCGCGGACGAGGCGACCGCCTCCGACGGCGACATGATCATCGCGGCGTTCCGGCTGCTGGGCCTGGGTCCGGTCGTCGGGGCCCGCACCTGGGGCGGCGTCGTCGGGATGACGGGCCGGCACCGGCTCGGCGACGGCACCGTGATCACGGTGCCGATGAACGCCGCGTGGTTCGAGGGGTACGGGTGGTCGGTGGAGAACCGCGGGGTCGAGCCGGACATCGAGGTGCTGCGCACGCCGCTGGACTGGGCCGAGGGCCGCAGTTCCGTGCTGGGCACCGCCGTACGCACCGCCCTCGACCTGCTGGAGAGGCACCCCGCCCGGACCCCGCCCGGATACGGGGACGCCCCCGACCGCTCCCGTCCCCCGCTGCCGCCGCGCCCCTGACGGACCCGGGGACGGATGCCGTTTTTGTGCGTCATGCGGCTTATGGGATCGCGTGGCAGGGTGGAAAGTGCCCGTGCGTACACACGTCCGAAGGAGTGACGATGGGTCTCGCAGACCAGTTCAAGTCCAAGGCCGAGCAGCTCCGGCACAAGAGCGGCAAGTCCACGTCCGGCGACCGCAAGCACGGCGGCGACCGCAAGCAGAGCGGCGGCCAGGACGCCACCGACAAGGCGCAGGAGCTGAAGGACAAGGCCCAGCAGCGCGCCCAGGAGTGGAAGGACAAGAACCACTGAGCCAGCCGG
>NZ_ALAP01000025.1 GCF_000280905.1 Streptomyces sp. AA1529
ATGATCGAGCTGAGCAGGTGGGAGGAGGGGCCGAACCGGTGCAGCAGGAACTCGGGCACCGAGCGGACCTTGGAGCCGTAGTAGAACGGCATCATCACCAGGCCGAGGAAGACCATGGCCGGGATGGCGCCGATCCAGTACCAGTGCACGGTGTAGACGCCGTACTGGGCGCCGTTGGCGGCCATGCCGAGGATCTCGGTGGCGCCGAGGTTGGCCGCCACGAAGGCGAGGCCGGTGATCCACGCGGGGAGCGACCGGCCGGAGAGGAAGAAGTCGAGACTGGTCTTCACACTGCGCCGGGCGGCGAAGCCGATCCCGAGCACGACGGCGAAGTAGATGCCGAGGAGTGTGTAGTCGAGTCCGTTGGTGGGGAGCCGTAGCCCTTCGGCCAAGTGCAACATGGGTCACTCGCTTCATTGCGCGATCGGAACGCACGTGAACGTACCGCCGAGGTTTCAGTTTTTGAAAGGTCCTGTTGCTGGAGTTTGTTTGATTGTGATGAATGTCGACGGTTGACCTCGGTGCTTTGTCCCGCTTAGTCCGCCCTGTTCCCCGTCGATGAGGGGCTGGGATCCGGCGTCGGCCGCTGTTGAAGACTCTGTTGGCTCGTGGTTCCTTGTGTGTGATTATGTTTGAGGTCCAGGAACGAGGAGCCACCCGGTGAAGAAGACCTCAGGCCGTCTGGCCGACGGCCGCGAGATCGTTTACTACGACCTCCACGACGACGCCGTCCGCACCGCCGCCGACCGGCGCCCGCTGCCCGCCATGGAAGCCCACGCCCAGGCCCGGCACGATCCGCTGCTGGACGAATGGGTGGGCGTCACCGCGCACCGCAACGCCCGCACCTACCACCCCCCGGCCGACGAGTGCCCGCTGTGCCCCTCCCGCGACGGGCGGATGAGCGAGATCCCGGAGTCCGACTACGACGTCGCCGTCTTCGAGAACCGCTTCCCCTCCTTCCACGGGGCGCCCGGCCCGCAGCAGGCCCACGGTCCCGCCGGGATCTTCCGGCAACTGCCCGGCGCCGGCCGCTGCGAGGTCGTCAGCTTCACCTCCGACCACCGCGCCTCCTTCGCCGACCTGGACGAGGAGCAGGCCCGCCTCGTCCTGGACGTGTGGACCGACCGCACCGCCGAGCTGTCCCACGTGCCCGGCGTCGAGCAGGTCTACTGCTTCGAGAACCGCGGTGAGGAGATCGGGGTGACCCTCTCCCACCCGCACGGCCAGATCTACGGCTACCCGTTCACCACCCCGCGGACCGCCCGGATGCTGCGTTCCCTGGCCGAACACGCCGCGGGCCCCGGCGGCAACCTCTTCGAGAGCCTGGTCGCCGCCGAACGCGCCGCCGGGGAGCGGATCGTCCTGGAGGGCGAGCACTGGGTCGCCTTCGTCCCGCACGCCGCCCGCTGGCCCTACGAGGTGCACCTGCACCCCACCTCCCGGGTGCCCGACCTGCTCGGGCTGAGCGAGCCGGCCCGCGCCGAGTTCCCCGGGATCTATCTGGAACTGCTGCGCCGCTTCGACCGCCTCTTCGGCGAGCCCGCGACCCGCACCCCCTACATCGCCGCCTGGCACCAGGCACCGTTCGGCACCGGCCCGGACGCGGGCCTCGCGAGCCGCGAGGAGTTCGCCCTCCACCTGGAGCTGTTCACCATCCGCAGGGCCCCGGGGAAGCTGAAGTTCCTCGCCGGGTCCGAATCCGGGATGGACGTGTTCATCAACGACGTGCCGCCGGAGACGGCGGCCGAGCGGCTCCGCGAGGTGGCGTCGTGAACCGCACAGCAAGAGGTGGTTTCGTGTGCGGTGCACCCGGCGCACCCGGCGCCCGGGTGTGCGCGGAAGCGACCCGAGCAAAGGACAGGCGCAATGGCTAAGTACCTGGTGACCGGCGGGGCCGGATATGTGGGCAGCGTCGTGGCGGCCCACCTGCTGGAGGCGGGGCACACCGTCACCGTCCTGGACGACCTCGACACCGGCTTCGCGCGGGCCGTCCCCGGCGGCGCCGAGTTCGTCGACGGCGGCCTGGGCGACGCGGCCCGGGTGCTGGACCCCTCCTACGACGGCGTCCTGCACTTCGCCGCGCACTCCCGGGTGGGCGAATCCGTCGAGCAGCCCGAGAAGTACTGGCGCAACAACGTCGGCGGCACCGTCGAACTGCTGGCCGCCATGCGCGCGGCGGGCGTGCGCACCCTCGTCTTCTCCTCCACCGCCGCCGTCTACGGCGAACCCCGGCGCACCCCGATCACCGAGACCGACCCCGCGGCGCCCACCAGCCCCTACGGGGCGTCCAAGCTGGCCGTCGACCACATGATCGCCGGCGAGTGCCGGGCACACGGTCTGGCCGCGGTCTCGCTGCGCTACTTCAACGTCGCGGGCGCCTACTTCGCCGCCGACGGCACCGCCTACGGCGAGCGCCACGACCCCGAGTCGCATCTGATCCCGCTGGTCCTCCAGGTCGCGCAGGGGCGCCGCCCGGCGATCTCGGTGTACGGCGACGACTACCCCACCCCCGACGGCACCTGCGTGCGCGACTACATCCACGTCGCCGACCTCGCCGACGCGCATCTGCTGGCCCTCGACCGGGCCGCCACGGGCGAGCACCTGGTCTGCAACCTCGGCAACGGCAGCGGATTCTCCGTCCGCGAGGTCGTCCAGACCGTCCGCAAGGTCACCGGGCACGAGGTGACCGAGCAGGTCGCGCCGCGCCGCGGCGGCGACCCGGCCGTGCTGGTCGCCTCCGCCGAGCGGGCCCACCGGGAACTGGGCTGGCGGCCCCGGCGCGCCGGACTCGCGGAGATCGTGTCCGACGCCTGGCGGTTCGCACGGCACACCGAACGGGAGCACGCCCCCGAGGCCACGGCGTGAGCGGCGACACCGGGCAGCACACCCGGGACGTGCGGGACGGGTTCCGGGAGCTCTACGGCACCGCGCCCGAGGGCGCCTGGGCGGCACCGGGCCGGGTCAACCTCATCGGCGAACACACGGACTACAACGACGGCTTCGTGTTGCCGCTCGCCCTCCCGCACACCGTGCACGCGGCCGCCGCGCGGCGCGACGACGGCGTACTGCGGCTGCACTCGGCCGATGTGCCCGGCGCCGCCCAGCCGCTCCGGCTGGACGAGTTGAGGCCCGGCGCCGACGGCGGCTGGGCCGCCTATTCGGCCGGCGTCGGCTGGGCGCTGCGGGAGGCGGGGCTGCCGGTCGGCGGCGCCGACGTGCACCTGACCAGCACCGTGCCGACCGGTGCCGGGCTCTCCTCGTCGGCGGCCCTGGAGGTGGTCACCGGGCTCGCGCTGACCGAGCTGTACGGGCTGGAGCTGTCCCGGCAGCAGCTGGCGCGGCTGTGCCAGCGGGCCGAGAACGACTTCGTGGGCATGCCCTGCGGGATCATGGACCAGACGGCCTCCGCCTGCTGCACCGAGGGCCATGTGCTGCATCTGGACACCCGCGGGCAGCAGCGGCGGCAGATACCCTTCGACCTCGCCGCCGAGGGGCTGCGGCTGCTCGTCGTCGACACCCGGGTCAAGCACACCCTGGCCGACGGCGCCTACGCGGAACGCCGCCGGGCGTGCGAGGCGGGCGCGGCGGCTCTCGGCGTACGGGCACTGCGCGACATCCCTTACGGGGAACTCGGCGCCGCGCTCGCCCGGCTGCCCGACCCCGGGGTGCGCGCCTGTGTCCGGCACGTCGTCACCGAGAACCGGCGGGTCGAGGAGGTGGCCGCGCTGCTGGAACAGGGCGACCCGCGTGCGGTGGGTCCGGTGCTGACCGCCGGACACGCCTCCCTGCGGGACGACTTCCGGGTCTCCTGCGAGGAGCTGGACCTGGTGGTGGACAGCGCGCTCGCCGCCGGGGCGCTCGGCGCCCGGATGACCGGCGGCGGCTTCGGCGGCTCGGCGATCGTCCTGGCCGAGGAGTCCCGCGGCGCCGCCGTCGAGGAGGCCGTGACCGCCGCGTTCGAGGCGGCGGGCCACGCGGTGCCGCAGCTGTTCGAGGCGGTGCCGAGCGCGGGCGCGCGCCGGCTGTGAGACGGCTGCGTTCCCGGGCCGGCGACCGCCGCGCCCGGCGGACCCGCGGACCGGATCCGCGTGTGCGGCGCGGCCGCCCGGATGCGCTCCCCACGCGCCCTGGCGCGCCCCCGGGGGAGTGCGAGTACAACGACTTTTGTCAATTGCCTTCCGTTGTCACAGCTCGCCCGTACTCTGAACGTTGTGCACAGCACCGGTGGGGGCCGGTGCTGATCAGGGGGCGAGTCAGCCGGGTACGACGTCCGGGGGCGGGGTAGACAGCGAACACGGCGGCGGCCGTGTCGATGGCGCGTTTTCCCGCGCATGGGCGCCGTGCCCGCACTGCCAGGGGGTTCCATGCAACGTATTCGCGTGCTGGTGGTCGACGACCACCGCATTTTCGCCGAGTCCTTGGCCGCCGCGCTCGCGGCCGAACAGGACGTCGAAGTCGGCGCGGCGGGCAGCGGACCGGCCGCGCTGCGCCATCTGGAGCGCGGCGCCGCCGAGGGCCGCCGGTTCGACATCCTGCTCGTGGACGCCGATCTCGGCGCACCGCTGAACGGATCGGCGCAGCCCGGGAACGGCGCGCTGCCCGCTCCGGTCCCGATCCCGGCCCAGGCCGGTCCGCTCGGGCCGGGCACGGCGCGGACCAACGGCGAGAAGCCCGCCGCCGGCACCCCGCTCGGTGCCCAGGACGAAGCTCCGCCGGCCCCGGGCGGCGCCCCCGGCGGCTCCGGTGGCTCCGGTGGCTCCGCCGACCCGCCGTCCCCGGCGGCCACCGTGGGCGGGTTACCCCTGGTGGCACGCGTCCGGACCGACTACCCGGCGGTGCGCACCGTCGTCCTGGCCGAGCGCGACGACCCCCGGCACGCTGCCGCGGCGCTCCAGGCGGGCGCGGGCGGCTGGGTCGCCAAGGACTGCTCCCTCTCCCGGCTCCTGCAGGTGATCCGGGGCGTCCTCAAGGACGAGACCCACCTGCCGCCCGCCCTCCTCACCGGCGTCCTCCGGGAGTTGACGGCCAGCCGCAAGCACCGCACCGAGAGCGAACGCCTCGTGGAGTCGCTGACCCCGCGCGAGCGGGAGGTACTGCGGTGCATGGTGGCCGGCCTGGGCCGCAAGGCCGTCGCCGAGCGGCTGTATCTCTCGCCGCACACGGTCCGCACCCATATGCAGAACGTCCTGGGCAAGCTGGGCGTCCACTCCACGCTGCAGGCGGTGGCCCTGGCCCGGCGAGCCGGGGTGGGACCGGCCGAACTGGAGCCCGTGGGGGCGCGCTGACCCGGTCGTGCGCCGCCTCGCCCCGGCTCGCCGGATGTGCGGCGGCGGGCCGCTGTCGGTGCTCCGCCCTAGGCTGACGTCCGCTCACCCGAGACCGGCGGACGGCTGTGGAGGACGGAAGAATGCAGCGGATGACCGAGGCCCAGTGGCAGGACTTCGTCCTGACCGGCACCCGCACCGGCAAGCTGGCGACCACCCGCAAGGACGGCCGCCCGCACGTCACCCCGGTGTGGTTCCTGCTGGACGACGCGGGCCGGCTGCTGTTCACGGTGGACAGCGCCTCGCTCAAGTACCGCTCCCTGCGCCGGGACCCCCGCTTCTCGCTCTGCGTGGACGACCAGGAGCCGCCGTACAGCTTCGTGATGCTGGAGTGCGTGGCGGCCGAGTTCCTCGACGACCTCGAACTGATGCGCTCCTGGGCCACCCGGCTCGGCAGCCGCTACATGGGCGCCGAGCGCGCGGACGAGTACGGCAGGCGCAACGCCGTCCCGGGCGAGTATCTGGTGCGGGCCCGTGTCGAGCGGGCGGTCGCCTTCGCGGGCATCGCCGACTGAGGACCGCGGGCCGCACGCAGGGGCGCTGCGGAGCCGCGTGCCCCGGCTCTGCGCGCCGGGGGCGCCGAGCGGGAGTGCGGCGGCCGGCCGCCGTCGCTCACTCGGCGTTCCTGGCGGCGCTCCAGCCGCCGTCCACCACCAGTTCGGCGCCGGTCACGAAGGACGCGTCCGCCGAGAGCAGGAAGGCGATGGCGGCGGCGACCTCGTCGGGGCGCCCGTGCCGGCCGAGTACCGTCTCCCCGGCGGCCTGCCGCCGGTCCCCCTCCTCGACCCCGTCCCAGGCGGGCGTCATGACCGGGCCGGGCAGTACGGAGTTGACCCGCACCCGGGGGCCGAACTCCGCGGCGAGCTGGCGGCCGAGTCCGGTCAGCCCCGCCTTGGCGGCGGCGTACGCGGGGCGTCCGGGCAGTCCGGCGAGGGCCTGCACGGAGGAGGTCAGCACCACCGCGCCGGCCTGGTCGCGCAGGTCCGGGAGGCAGGCGCGCACCCCGAGGAAGGCCCCGGTCAGGTTCACCCCGAGCTGGGCCTCCCACACGGGGACGGAGATCCGGTCGGCGGCGCCCTCGTGCAGCAGCGACGCGTTGCACACGAGCCCGTCCACCGGGCCGAAGCCCGCGTGCGCCGTCTCCACGGCGCGCTGCCAGGCCGGTTCGTCCGTGACGTCGCCGAGGACGAACGCGGCCCGCCCGCCGGAGGCCGTGATCTCCCGCGCGGTGCGGTGCGCCCCGGCCTCCTCCTTGTCGAGGAGGACCAGGGCCGCTCCCTCGTCGGACAGCCGGTGTGCCGTCGCGGCACCGATGCCGCGGCCGCCTCCGGAGATGACGACCGTACGTCCCTCGAACCGCGCGCCCATGGCCATGCGCGTGATCGTACGGGCCGGGTACCCGCCGGGGTAGGGTGCCGGGGGGTGCGGTCAGCCGGGGATGTTGTCGAACGGGGCCGTCAGCTGCCGCAGCAGCGCCGCGAGTTCGCCGCGCTGCAGGGGGGAGAGCTCGACGAGGATGGCGCGCTCCTGGTCGAGCAGTCCGGCCAGGGCGCTGTCGGCCCGGTCCTGCCCTTCGGCGGTGAGCCGGACCAGGACGCCGCGCCGGTCACTGGGGTCGGGCAGCCGTTCGACGAGTCCCTTCTTGGCGAGGCGGTCGATGCGGTTGGTCATCGTGCCCGAAGTGACCAGGGTCTGGGTGAGCAGTTGACCGGGGGAGAGCTGGTACGGGGTGCCCGCCCGGCGCAGCGCGGTCAGCACGTCGAACTCCCACGGCTCCAGGCCGTGCTCGGAGAAGGCGATGCGCCGGGCGCGATCCAGGTGCCGGGCCAGTCTGCTGACCCGGCTGAGCACCTCGAGCGGCTCAACGTCGAGGTCAGGGCGCTCCCGGCGCCAAGCTGCCACCAAACGGTCGACCTCGTCCTCCATGGGATCAGTGTAGAGGTTGTGTCGACGTGAAGTCTCTTGATGTCAAGAGACGGTCGGGGCACCCTGCTGCCATGTGGGACCCCGAGCAGTATCTCCGGCACGCCGGGCCGCGGCTGCGCCCCGTCCGCGATCTCCTGGCACAGGTCCCCGAGCGATTGCCGGGCCGGCCACGCGTCAGGATCGCCGACCTCGGCTGCGGCCCCGGCGGCCCCAGCCTCCCGCTGGCCGAACGCTGGCCCGAAGCGCACATCACCGGGTACGACAACGCCCCCGAGATGCTACGGGAAGCCGGCCGGCACGCCCGACCCGGCCACCTCGACTTCGCCTCCGCCGACCTCGCCCACTGGCGCCCCGACCCCGCCGAGCACTTCGGGCTGCTCTTCTCCAACGCGGCGCTCCAGTGGGTGCCGGGACACCGGCACGCCTTCCCCGACTGGCTCGCGGCCCTGCCGTCCGGCGGCACCCTGGCCTTCCAGGTGCCCGGCAACTTCGACGCGCCCAGCCACACCCTGCTGACCGCGCTGCGCAACTCCGCGCGCTGGCGCGACCGGATCGGTGCCCGGACCCGCTCCGGCCCGGTGCTCACCCCGGCCCGGTACGCGGAACTCCTCGCCCCGCTCGGCCCCCGCGGCTGCGCCGTCGACGCCTGGGAGACCACCTACCTGCACCGGCTGACCGGCACCGACCCGGTACTCGAATGGACCAAGGGCACCGCACTCCGTCCCGTGCTGGCCGCGCTGGCCGACGACCCCTCCGCACGGGACGACTTCCTCGCCGAGTACGCGGCGGCGCTCCGCCAGGCGTACCCGCGCGGCACCGACGGGACCACGGCGTTCCCCTTCCGCCGCGTCTTCGTGGTCGCCGTCAAGCGCTGACGCGGGACCACGGAGACGCGGCCCCGTCAAGCGCTGACGGGAGCCGCGTCCACCGGTTCCGGGCCGGTGCCGCGGCGGTCGGACCCGGCCGCCCGTCCGGCCCGGGCGGCCCGCCACTCCGGGGCCAGGACCGACCAGACCTCGATGTCGGTCCGCTCGCCCCGGTACCGGAACATCTCCCGCAGCACGCCCTCCTTCGTCATGCCCAGGCGCCGGGCCACCGCGATGCTGGGCTCGTTCGCCGAGGGCACCTGCCACTCCACGCGGTGGATGCCGCGCTCCTCGACCGCCCAGTCGATCAGAACCCGCACGGCGCGGGTCACCAGTCCGCGGCCCACCGCGGCCGGCTCCAGCCAGCAGCCCGCCTCCGCGGTGCCCTGCGCCACGTCCATCGTGCGGAAGAGCACCCCGCCGACCAGCGTGCCCTCCGGCGTCCGGATGCCGAGGATCCGCCCGGTGTCGGTGGCGGCCTTCTGCGCGTACGCCGTGAGGAAGGCGCGGGCCGACTCCAGATCCCGGTTGGCGTCCGCCAGCCCGACGTGCCGGCCGATGAACTCCCGCCCGCGCTCGATGTGGGCCAGGAACTCCTCGGCCTGCCACGGTTCGAGCGGGCCCAGCTCGGTGCCGTCGTCATCCAGCGGTATTCCGAACATCGCCGTCCTCCACGTTCCCGTGTGCGCCCCTCTGGGCACACCGCGGAGGGAGCTTCGCACACCTTCCGCCGCGGCCCGAACGGATTTCCGAGCGGCTCCCCGCGCCGGAGCGGCCTCCCCGCGGGGCGGCTCGGCGGCGGTTCGGCTCGGTGCCGGTTCGGTGTGGCCCCTCGGCACCGGCCGGTGCCGGGCCCGGCACGGCCGCCCGCGCCTGCCGGAGGTCAGGACCGGCGGTGGCCTATCAGGCGGGGCTTCTGCTCCAGGCCGTCGAGGCCGTGCCAGGCGAGATTGACCAGGTGCGCCGCCACCTCGGCCTTCTTCGGTTTGCGGACGTTGAGCCACCACTGCCCCGTCAGGGCCACCATGCCGACGAGGGCCTGGGCGTAGAGCGGGGAGAGCTTGGCGTCGAAGCCGCGGTTCTTGAACTCGCGCCCGAGGATGTCCTCGACCTGGGTGGCGATGTCGGAGATCAGCGAGGCGAAGGTGCCGGTGGACTGGGGGAGCGGCGAGTCCCGCACCAGGATGCGGAAGCCGTCGGTGTACTGCTCGATGTAGTCCAGCAGCGCGAACGCGGCCTGCTCCAGCAGCTCACGGGGGTGGCCCCCGGTGAGCGCCCCGGTCACCATGTCCAGCAGGCGCCGCATCTCCCGGTCGACGACGACCGCGTACAGCCCCTCCTTGCCGCCGAAGTGCTCGTAGACCACCGGCTTGGACACCCCGGCCTTGTGCGCGATCTCCTCGACGGACGTGCCCTCGAAGCCGCGATCGGCGAAGAGGGTGCGGCCGATGTCCAGCAACTGCTCGCGGCGCTCCTTGCCGGTCATCCGGCGGCGGGCGCGCTTCTTGGGGCTGCCGCTGGACGGCGGCGTCGTCTCGTCGGTCGGCACGGGAGGGGCCTTCCCTGTCGGCTGGCTGGCTGGGGCCCCATGGGCCTGGTACGGCCCCTGGGTCAGCACAGCATCATGCCGCCCTGGCCGGCTGCTCCGGACGGCGGGAGTCCGCGCCGGTGCCCTCCGGCGCCGGGTCCTGCTCCGGGCCCTGCGGAACGCTCTGCTCCGGCTTCCGGCGGCGCGGGCCGTCGGTGCCGCGCTTGGCGTCCAGCCGGTCGCGCTTCGGCCAGCGCACGTCGTACGCCCAGCCGGCCTTCTCGAACCAGCGGATGATGCGGGCGCTGGAGTCGATCTGTCCGCGCTCGACGCCGTGCCGGGCGCAGGTGGGATCGGCGTGGTGCAGATTGTGCCAGGACTCGCCGCAGGAGAGCACGGCGAGCCACCACACGTTGCCGGACCGGTCCCGGGACTTGAAGGGGCGCTTGCCCACCGCGTGGCAGATGGAGTTGATCGACCACGTGACGTGGTGCAGCAGCGCGACGCGTACCAGCGAGCCCCAGAAGAACGCGGTCACCGCGCCCTGCCACGACCAGGTGGCCAGTCCGCCGATCACCGGCGGGATCAGCAGCGAGACGGCCGTCCACAGCACGAACTGCCGGGAGACGGCGCGCAGCGCGGGGTCCTTGACCAGGTCGGGCGCGTACTTGGACTGGGACGTCTGCTCTTCGTCGAACATCCATGCGACATGCGCCCACCACAGGCCCTTCATCAGCGCGGGGATCGTCTCCCCGTACCGCCACGGCGAGTGCGGGTCACCCTCGGCGTCGGAGAACTTGTGGTGCTTGCGGTGGTCGGCGACCCAGCGCACCAGCGGGCCCTCGACGGCGAGCGAGCCCATCACGGCGAGCGCGATCCGCAGCGGCCGCTTCGCCTTGAACGAACCGTGCGTGAAGTAGCGGTGGAAGCCGATGGTGATGCCGTGGCAGCCGATGAAGTACATCGCGACCAGCAGCCCCAGATCCAGCCAGCTCACCCCCCATCCCCAGGCCAGCGGCACCGCGGCCACCAGGCCGACGAACGGAACGGTGATGAACAGCAGCAGGGCGATCTGTTCGGCCGAGCGCCGCTTCTCGCCCCCCAGCGTCGCGGACAGCGGCGCCGCGGAAGCGGCGCTGCCTGCCTGCGGTCCGGTGGCGGGGGAGGCCGCTGCGGCCTCCGGCGAGTCGGCGGGGGCGGGCTGTGGCGAACTGTCGAGCACGTCCGGGCTTGTCGTCATAGATGTCCCTCATTGGACCTCGGCTTGGCTACGGTTCCGTAACCTACGGCGTCGTAAGTATGGCAGCCGTAAGTCACGGGACAAGGGGGGTGCACGCCGGGGCGGGACGCGCCGCTGCGCCCATCCCTCGGACGGCAGTGCTGTGCCGCTCGGCGGCCGACCTATCCTGGTCCCGTCGGACAGCGCGGTCCGCCACCTGCCCGAAGCAACCCCGCAAGGGAAGCAACCCTGCAAGGGAGCCGCACCTGTGAGCAGCGCCGACAGCAACCAGCGAACCCCCGAGCCGTCCCGGAACGCGCCCGGATCGGGTGACCCCGGGACGGCGGGGAACGGCTCCGCGAGGGAGCCCTCCGGCGCGGAGACCCCGGGCGGCCGCAGCGCCGACACCGCCGGCCGCGTCGACCGGGCAGCCGGCGCGGTGAGCCTGGACAGCACCGAGAGCGTCGAGGCAGCCGAGTCCACCTCCGCACTGCGGGCCGACATCCGCAGACTGGGCGACCTGCTGGGCGAGACCCTCGTCCGGCAGGAGGGCGCGGAACTCCTCGACCTCGTCGAGCGGGTACGCGCCCTCACCCGCAGCAACGGCGAGGAAGCCGCCGAGCTGCTGGGCGAGACCGACCTGGAGACCGCCACCAAGCTGGTGCGCGCCTTCTCCACCTACTTCCACCTCGCCAACGTCACCGAGCAGGTGCACCGCGGCCGCGAACTGCGCCAGCGCCGGGCCGCGGACGGCGGGATGCTCGCCCGCACCGCCGACATGCTCAAGGACGCCGACCCCGCGCACCTGGCGAACACCGCGCGTCACCTCTCCGTACGCCCCGTCTTCACCGCGCACCCCACCGAGGCGGCCCGCCGCTCGGTGCTGACCAAGCTCCGCAAGATCGCCGAGCTGCTGGAGGAGTCGGACGGGGAGCTGGGCGGGGCCGAGCGCCGCCGCACCGATCTGCGGCTGGCCGAGAACGTCGACCTGGTCTGGCAGACCGACGAGCTGCGCGTCGCCCGCCCCGAGCCCGCGGACGAGGCGCGCAACGCCATCTACTACCTGGACGAGCTGCACCGCGGCGCCGTCGGCGATGTGCTGGAGGACCTGGCGGCCGAGCTGGAGCGCGCCGGCGCACCGCTGCCGCCCGGCACCCGTCCGCTGACCTTCGGCACCTGGATCGGCGGCGACCGCGACGGCAACCCCAACGTGACGCCGCAGGTCACCTGGGACGTGCTGCTGCTCCAGCACGAGCACGGCATCGGCGACGCACTCGCACACGTGGACGAGCTGCGCGGCGCCCTCTCCAACTCCATCCGCAACTGCGGCGCCACCCAGCCGCTGCTGGACTCGCTCGAAAGAGACCTCGCGCGGCTGCCGGAGATCAGCCCCCGCTACAAGCGGCTCAACGCGGAGGAGCCCTACCGGCTCAAGGCCACCTGCATCCGGCAGAAGCTGCTCAACACCCGCACCCGGCTGGCCGAGAAGCTCCCGCACACCGAGGGCTGGGACTACCTGGGCACCGGAGAGCTGCTGGACGATCTCGTCCTCCTCCAGGACTCGCTGCGCGAGCACCGCGGCGGCCTGGTCGCCGACGGCCGGCTGGAGCGCGCCATGCGCACCATGGCCGCCTTCGGCCTCCAACTGGCCACGATGGACGTGCGTGAGCACGCCGAGGCGCACCACCACGCGCTCGGACAGCTCTTCGACCGGCTCGGCGAGGAGTCCTGGCGCTACGCGGACATGCCGCGCGACTACCGGCAGCGGCTGCTGGCCAAGGAGCTGCGCTCGCGCCGCCCGCTCTCCCCCAGCCCCGCGCCGCTGGACGCGGCCGGCGCCAAGACCCTCGGCGTCTTCGAGACCGTGCGCAAGGCGCTGGAGACCTTCGGCCCCGAGGTCGTCGAGTCGTACATCATCTCCATGTGCCAGGGCGCCGACGACGTGTTCGCCGCCGCCGTCCTCGCCCGCGAGGCCGGTCTGATGGACCTGCACGCCGGCTGGGCCGAGATCGGCATCGTGCCGCTGCTGGAGACCACCGACGAGCTGAAGATCGCCGA
>NZ_ALAP01000026.1 GCF_000280905.1 Streptomyces sp. AA1529
CGCGACCTGCTCGCACAGGCCCGGCACGGGCTCGACGAAGCGGCCGCACTGCAGCAGGCCAACGAGCGGTACGCCACCGCACACCTCGCCGCACTGCGCACGGCCGCCGCCGTCCTCGCCGTACGCGGCACCGCCGACCCGGCCCCCGCCCGCCGCCGGGGCGGCGCCCCGCGCAGGCCGCGCCGCCCCGCCATCCGCAGCGCCTGGGAGGTGCTGCCCGAAGTCGCACCCGAACTGGCCGAGTGGGCGGCGCTCTTCGCCTCCGGCGCCGAGCGGCGGGCGCGGGCCGAGGCGGGGATAGCCGGAGCCGCCGACCCGCGCGACGCCGACGACCTGATCCACTACGCCGGGATGTTCCTCCGGCTCGTCGAGCGGATGCTCCTCACCCAGCCGGCGCTGCCGCAGCCCCGCACGGCCGAGGGGGACGAGTATCCCGCCCGCTCCCGGGACCGGCGGGCGGGGTGAGGAGCCGTGGCGGCCAGGGCCCCGCCGGGCGGATCAGCGGGCGGCGGAGGCAATAGGGTGGGATCCGCCCGTCCCTGAGCCGAGGAGCAACCGCATGTCCCGCCCCAGCGCAACCCTCCGGACCGCCGTGGTCTGGGACGTCCTCAGGGGAGCCCTCGACCAGCGCGCCGAACTGGCGGACCACACCGAACTGGAGGTCCTCGACACCGGCGGCGGTACCGGCAACTTCGCGGTGCCCGTCGCCCGGCTCGGGCACCACGTCACCGTCGTCGACCCCAGCCCCGACGCGCTCTTCGCGCTGGAGCGGCGTGCCGCCGAAGCCGGGGTCGCCGACCGGGTGCGCGGCGTCCAGGGCGATGTGCGCGGACTCTTCGAGGTCGCCGAGCGGGGCGCGTACGACGTGGTGTTCTGTCACGGCGTCCTGGAGTACGTCGACGACCCGGCCGAAGGCCTCGGCAACGCCGTCGCCGCACTGCGCGAGGAGGGCGGCACACTGAGCGTGCTGGCCTCCGGACTGGGCGGAGCCGTCCTGGCGCGGGCGCTGGCCGGGCACTTCACCGAGGCCCGGCACGCCCTCACCTCGCCCGACGGACGGTGGGGCGAGAGCGACCCCATGCCCCGCCGCTTCACCCCCGAGCAGCTGACGGCGCTGGTGACCAGCACCGGGCTCGAGGTGATCTCCGTGCACGGCGTGCGGGTCTTCGCCGATCTGGTGCCCGGCGCGCTGGTGGACACCGAACCGGACGCGCTGGCGGCGCTGGGCCGGCTGGAGGCGGCCGCCGCCGAGCTGCCGGACTTCCAGTCCGTGGCGAGCCGGCTCCATGTGCTCGCCGGGATTCCGCCCCGCGGGCTGCGACCCGCCGACCGCTGATGCCGCACCCGCCGTCCGGCGGGGGTCTGCTCGCACGACCGCCCGATCAACCGCTGCGCGCCGTATGATCGAAGCACACCGTCCGGCATGGCGGAAAGGTGGTGCGGGAATGAACGGAGCACACCGTGGGCACCCCGTCCGTCATATCGGGTGTGGTGGGAGGAATTGGCGTAGAGGGGCGGGTTTCACGGGGGCGATTCCCTGCCTATCCTGAAAGAGTCGCATCCGGTCGCCCCCGCGACCGACGAGTAGGAGGACTCCGTGCCGCTCTCTGAGCACGAGCAGCGGATGCTCGAGCAGATGGAGCGAGCGCTGTACGCCGAAGATCCCAAGTTCGCAACAGCGCTCGAGGGAAGTGAGCTGCGTCGGTACACCCGAAAGCGGGTCTACCAAGCGGTGGCGGGCTTTCTGGTGGGTATCGCGCTCCTCATGGCCGGAATGGTCGCTCAGCAGATCTGGATCAGCGTCGTCGGCTTCCTGGTCATGCTGGGCTGTGCGGTCCTCGCCGTGACCGGGTGGCGGAAGGCGCCCAAGCAGGGTGAGGAGCAGGCCGCGGGCCAGGGCGGGTCCGCGCAGGGCTCGGGTCCGGCGCGTCGCCAGCAGCCACGGAACCGCAGGTCGGTGATGTCCCGTATCGAGGAGCGGTGGCAGCGCCGCCGCGACGAGGGCCACCACTGACGGGAGGGTCACCCCCCCCGTTCCGCATACTTTCGCTCTTCCTCGCAAGGTCACGCGGCGGCGTGACGCGGCCCGGACCGGACATCCGGCCGGTCGTGCCAGCGGTGCCCCCGCCGCGTGGCGACGGCCCCTCCGGCGACGAGCGGCGCAGTCCTCCGAACGCGGATCCTCCGGCGGTGCGGGAACCCTCACGGGGCTCCCGCACCGCCGCACGTGTTCCCGCGGGACGCCGTCCCGCCCACCGCGTCCGGGCGCACCGCCATGCGGCCCGGTCACCCGACCGGAGCGGGCCCGGGAGCCGGTGGCCGCGCTGCCCCGCGCCGGCTACTCGGCCGTGCGGGGGCCGCGCACCGCGCGGATCCAGCGGTCCCGCAGCGTCCGCCCGCGGTGGCCGGCGGCCCGCAGCAGCCGCCCGGTGGACGGGGGCAGCAGCAGGGCCCGGACCCGCAGGGTGCGGGGCGCGGCGGCCCGCAGCCCGGCCCGGACCTGCTGCACGTCGCGGGCGATCCCGGGGGCCGGCCGCGGCTCGGGCGCGTACAGCACCTGTTCGACCGCGAGTGCGATCCGCTGCACCGCCTCGGCCTCGGGGGGCTGGAGTTCCCCCACCCGGGCCAGCCGTTCGGCGGCCGTGCGCGGGGTCGCCGAGTCCTCCGGCACGATCCCGTAGTCCCAGCCGGTGTCCAGGAGTTCCTGCCAGGCGGCGAGCACTCCTTCGGCGGCCTCCGGCCCGGTGCCCCCGGGCCGGGTCCGGAGCCGCCGGGAGCGTCTCCTCCTCCGCAGCAGCATCGGCAGCAGCAACAGCGCCAGCAGGAGCAGCGCCGCACCGCCGATTCCGACGAGGGCGGCCGTGGACGGCTCCTCCGCGGAGCCGCCGGAGCCGGGCAGCGGAGCCGCCAGCCCGCACTCGGGGTCGGAGCGCTTCTGCTGGGCGGTGCACTCCTGGGACGGCGACGGGGCGACCGTGGGCTCGTCGTTCCCGTTGCGGTCGGGCAGCACCTCGCCGGAATCCCGGTCGGGATCCGGTGCGTCCGGCCGGGCGTAGGGCGGGGTGGTGCCGCGGGTGGGGGTGGGCTCGAAGCGGGTCCAGCCCACACCTTCGAAGTACAGCTCCGGCCAGGCGTGCGCGTCCTGGAAGCCGACCTCCATCGCGCCGTTGCCGCGCGCCGTGCCGGGAGTGAATCCGACCGCGACCCGGGCCGGGACGCCCAGGGTGCGGGCCATCGAGGCCATGGCGAAGGAGAAGTGGACGCAGAAGCCCTCCTTCTGCCGCAGGAAGTCGGAGATGGCGTTGACGCCGGTGCCCGCCTCCACCTCGGTGTCGTAGACGAAGCCGCCCTCGTCCGCGAACCAGTCCTGGAGCCGGACCGCGCGCTCGTAGTCGTTCGCCGCACCGCGGGTGACCTGGCGCGCGGTCCTGGAGACGACGTCCGGCAGCGTGCCGGGAATGGCGGTGTACTCGCGCTCCAGCGCGGGCGGTGGGTCGGGCGCGTTGCGCAGCTGCTCGGCGGTGGGCCGCACCTGGAGGCTCTCGACCGTGTAGCGCAGCCCGCGGGTGGTCTGCTTGTCGTAGCCGACCAGGGTGCGGCCCTCGGGCTCGAAGCGCCACTTGCCCTCCAGGCGTACCCGGTCGGCGGGGAAGGGCATGGGCAGCCAGTCCTGCGCATAGGCGTCGCTGGCCTGGATGGTGGTGCGCACCGTGCTGGTCCGCACCTCGGGTCCCAGCCCGCGCGGGGCGGGCAGCTGGTCCGGGATCTCGCCGATCCGTCGCTCGGAGGGCTTCCACTGGGCGCCGTCGAACCTGTCCAGCGCGACGATGCGCAGATAGAGCCCGTTGTCGCCGCTGTCGCCGCTGTCGCCCCCGTCTGTCCGGTAGACCAGCGCGGTGCGGTCCTGCGGCTGGTCGAGGCTGTTCTTGAGCGCGACCACCGGGTTCACCGCCGAGACGGTGCCGCCGCCCTGGCCGCGCACCCCTCCGGCACCGGTCCCCATCTCGTCGAGCAGGCCGCCGCTGAGCGAGGGCAGCGCGGTGGGCACCAGCAGCGAGACGCCCAGGGCCAGCACCCCGATCCGGCGTCCGGTGCGGACGGGTGCCGCGGCGGGGCCCCCGACGCTGCCCGGCTGGTGCGGCGCCGCACCGGGCCGGCTGCGGTCGGCGAAGACCCGGCCCCACTGGGAGAGCCGCTCCCGCCCCTCGGCCAGCAGGAGCAGCAGATAGCCGCCCGCGGCGCACAGGAACCACAGCCAGCGTGCGCCGCCCACGGAGAGCCCGGCGGCCACCGAGTACAGCGCGAGCAGCGGCAGCCCGGCCGGTGCGGCACTCCGGTAGGTGACGGCGACCGTGTCCACCAGCAGGCCGATCAGCAGCACTCCGCCGATCAGCATCAGCCGTATGCCGTCGGTGAGCGGCGCGGGTATCGCATACCGGCTCACGTCCTGGACGCCCTGCTCGAACAGGGCGGCGAAGTGGGTGAAGACGCCGGGTACCGGCAGGAAGCCGGCCGGTGCGGCGGAGCGTGCGAAGACGACGGTGAGCAGCAGCAGCGAGGTGAGCGCCTGCGCCAGTACGGTCAGCGGGCGGGCCAGCGGTATCCGCCGCGCGGCCGCGCCCACTCCGGCCTGCACGCCGATCAGCACCGCCGCCTGGATCAGCCAGGCCGCCCGTTCGACCAGCGGCAGCAGTGCGCAGGCCGCGGCCAGCGTCGCCAGCGCGGCGCAGAAGGCGAGCCGCCCCCGTCCGCTCATCGTTCCGCTCCCTTCGCGCTCGCGTGCTCGGCTTCCTGCCACAGCGCGGCCAGCGGCGTTCCGGGCCCGCCGGTCAGCGCCGTCCACCCCGCTTCGTGCAGGACGCGCAGTGCGGCCTGGGTGCCGGGCGGTTCGGCGGTGTCCGCCGCCGGCTGCCCGGTGCCGTCCTGCGGGCGCCCGGCGGGGGTGGCCACGAAGGCCACGGCGCGGTCCGAGCGCTGCCGCAGGCGGCCGACGGTGAGTGCCTGCTCCTCGTCCAGCGCTCCCAGGAACGCGATCAGCAGTCCGGGCTGCCCCGCGTCCCCGCCGCGCAGCGCGTCGTAGGCTCCGGCCAGCCCCTGCTCGTTCGAGTGTTCGACGAGGGCGAGGGTGTCGAGCAGCAGCCCGGCCGTGTCCGGGTTCTCGGCGAGGAAGCCGCCGTTCTCCGGGCCGGGGGCGGCGGCTCCGGTGTCGGTCAGCAGCCGGACCGAGCAGCCGCGCTCCAGCAGGTGCACGCACACCGAAGCGGCGCCCGCGACCGCCCACTCGAACGGGGAGTCGGGCCCCGAGCCGGGGTAGCCGGCCCGGCGGGTGTCCAGCAGGACGGTGCAGCGGGCCTGCTGCGGCTGCTCCTCGCGGCGCACCATCAGTTCGCCGTAGCGGGCTGTCGAACGCCAGTGCACCCGGCGCAGGTCGTCGCCGTGCCGGTAGCCGCGCGGGATCACGTCGTCGTCCCCGGCCAGGGCGAGCGCGCGCTGCCGGCCCTCCCCGTAACCGCCGGTCCGCCCGGCCGACCGGCCCGGCGGCAGCGCCTCGACGGGCGGTACCACGGTGAGGGTGTCCCAGGTGCTGAACGAGCGCGTCAGCTCGCACATCCCGAACGGGTCCGTCAGCCGCAGTTGGAGCGGGCCCAGCGGATAGCGCCCCCGCAGGTCGGAGCGGACCCGGTAGGAGACTTCGCGGCGACCGCCCGGCTCCACCCGGTCCAGGACGAACCGGGGCCGCGGCCCCAGCACGTAGGGCACCCGGTCCTGCAGCATCAGCAGCCCGGTGGGCAGCCGCGAGATGTTGTCCACCCGCAGGTGCACCCGGGCCTCCGAGCGCGCCGGCACCCGCGAGGGCGACAGCCTGCGGTAGCCCGCGACGCGGTGGCGGGTGCGGTGCAGCACCAGCACGCACACCAGGGGCAGCACCCCCAGCAGCACCCCCACCCGCAGCAGTTCGTCCTGACCCAGCAGATACGCGCACAGCACCGCCGCCAGCCCGGCCGCCAGGAAGGAGCGGCCGCGGGTGGTCAGACCGCCGAACGCGCGGCGCAGCGAGCCGCTCCGCTCCTCCGGGCCGGACCCGTCACCGGGCGCCGCCGCGCCGGGGGCCGGGCCGGAGGCGGACGGGGCGCCCGGGGCCGCTCCGTGGGCCATCAGTGGCCCCGGGGCTGCCCGGTCTGCGGCCGGTTCAGGGGAGCCTGCTGCCCGGAAGCCGGCGGCGGCCCGTAGGGCGGCGGCCCGGGCGGTGCCGTTCTGGGTGCGGCGGGGCCGGGGCCGACGGCGGGCACCGGCACCTGCTGCACGATCTCGGCCACCACCTGTTCGGCGGTACGGCGGTTGAGCTGGGCCTGCGCGGTGGGCAGCAGCCGGTGCGCCAGGACGGGGACCGCCAGCGACTGCACGTCGTCGGGGAGCGCGAACTCGCGCCCGCCGAGCGCGGCCGACGCCTTGGCGGCCCGCAGCAGGTGCAGCGTCGCGCGGGGCGAGGCGCCCAGCCGCAGCTCGGAGTGGGAGCGGGTGGCGGCCACCAGCTCGACCGCGTACCGCCGCACCGCGTCCGAGACGTGCACGCCGCGCACCATCCCGATCAGCTTGGCCATGTCGTGCGCGTGTGCCACCGGCTGGAGGTCGTCCAGCGGGGAGGCGCCGCCGTGCACGTCGAGCATCTCCAGCTCGGCCGCGGGGCTCGGGTAGCCGATGGAGACCCGCACCATGAACCGGTCGCGCTGCGCCTCGGGCAGCGGATAGGTGCCCTCCATCTCCACCGGGTTCTGGGTGGCGACGACCATGAACGGGTCGGGCAGCTCGTAGGTCTGCCCGTCGATGGTGACCTGGCGCTCCTCCATCGACTCCAGCAGCGCCGACTGGGTCTTGGGGGAGGCGCGGTTGATCTCGTCGCCGATCACGATCTGCGCGAAGATCGCTCCGGGCTTGAACTCGAAGTCCTTGCGCTGCTGGTCGTAGACGCTGACGCCGGTGATGTCGGAGGGCAGCAGGTCGGGGGTGAACTGGATCCGCCGCACCGAGCAGTCGATCGTCCTGGCCAGCGCCTTGGCGAGCATCGTCTTGCCGACACCCGGCACGTCCTCGATCAGCAGGTGCCCCTCGGCCAGCAGCACCGTGAGCGAGAGCCGGACGACGTCGGGCTTCCCCTCGATCACCGATTCGACACTGCGGCGCACCTCGCCCGCCGTGGCGCTCAGTTCGCTCAGGTCCGCCCGCTCGTCATAGGTCGTCACCGGCCCTCCTCGGCCCCATCCCCGTTGTCCGTGCGCCCGCCGCGTGCGTTCCACCGGGCCCTGCAGTGTGCGTCGTTGCGTATTCTTCACGGCGACGGGCCCTCCCGTCACTCTCCCGGGTGGCTCCGGGCCGCGGTCCTGCCGGGTCAGGCCGGGTCGATCTCGCGCAGCAGGCCCGTCGTGACGTCGAAGACGAAGCCGCGGACGTCGTCCCGGTGCAGCAGGAAGGGCGAGGTCCGTACCCGTTCGACGGACTGGCGCACGTCCTGGTCCAGATCCTTGAAGGACTCGACTGCCCAGGACGGCCGCTGGCCCACTTCCAGTTCCAGTTCGTGGCGGAAATCCTCGGTGAGGTTGAGCAGTCCGCAGTTGGTGTGGTGGATGAGGACCACGGAACGGGTGCCCAGGGCGCGCTGGCTGATGGTGAGGGAGCGGATGACGTCGTCGGTGACCACGCCGCCCGCGTTCCGGATGGTGTGGCAGTCGCCCAGCTTCAGTCCCAGTGCCCGGTGCAGGTCCAGGCGGGCGTCCATGCAGGCGACGACGGCGACCGAGCGGACCGGGCGGGCGTCCATGCCCGGGTCGGTGAAGCCGTCCGCGTACTGCTGGTTCGCGGTGACGAGGTCGTCGGTCACGGACGGTGCAGACTGGGGGTCAGGTGTGGGTATCGACATGTGTACGACGTTAGACGTTCCCCGGGCGGACGGCCTGCCCGGAGAGTGGTGAAATCGGACGGCGCGCGTGGTTGTGAGGTAACCCACACGGCCTATTGTCCTCTCCTCCGTCCGGGTGCGCACCGCCGTCCCGTGCCCGGGTGCCGCCGACCGCGCGTGCGGGTGTCACTCGTTGTCGGGACGCGCCTGGTCCCGTAGTTGACCGAGGGGACGAGTGGACTAAAGTGACGCGAAGTGGGAGGCGAACACTCTCCCCAAGGACCCCCGAATCCCCTCGCGTGCGCGGGCGCGCACGTGCGGCTCGGCCTCCTCCCGCTCCCGGCCTCCGGCGCCCGTTCGGCGCGGGCGGCCGCTCCCCTTCGAGCGGGCGGGGACCAAGGAGCATGTGCACGGTGCCCGCCAGATCTGAGAGGGCACAGTGACCACCAACGAGCGGCCCATCGGCGAACGCCACAATCCGGTGATGCTCCGGCGCACCCTGGACCTGCTCGCCCCCGCGCTGGCGGAGCCCGGCGCGACCGTCGTCGACTGCACCCTGGGCCTGGGCGGCCACAGCGAGGCGCTGCTGTCCACCTTCCCGGCGGCGCGCCTCATCGGCCTGGACCGGGACCCGGCGGCACTCGAACTCGCGGGCGAACGACTGGCCCCCTACGCCGACCGGGCCACGCTGGTGCACGCCGTCTACGACGAGCTGCCGCAGGTGCTCTCCCGGCTGGAGGTGCCGCGCGTCCAGGGGGTCCTCTTCGATCTGGGGGTCTCCTCGCTCCAGCTGGACGAGGCCGACCGGGGCTTCGCCTACTCCCAGGACGCGCCGCTGGACATGCGCATGGACCAGACGAGCGGGCCCGGCGCGGCCGAGGTGCTCAACACCTACCCGCCGGGCGACCTGGTGCGCATCCTGCGCTCCTACGGCGAGGAGAAGCAGGCCCGCCGGATCGTCGAGGCCGTCGTGCGGGAGCGCGAGAAGGAGCCGTTCACCCGCAGCGGCCGGCTGGTCGAGGTGATCCGGGAGGCGCTGCCGCAGGCCGCCAAGCGCACCGGCGGCAATCCGGCCAAGCGCACCTTCCAGGCGCTGCGCATCGAGGTCAACGGGGAGCTGGCGGTGCTGGAGCGGGCCCTGCCCGCCGCGCTGGAGGCGCTGGCGGTCGGCGGCCGGATGGTCGTCCTGGCCTACCACTCGCTGGAGGACCGGCTTGCCAAGCAGCTGTTCGCCACCGGCTCCCGCAACACGGCGCCGCCCGGACTGCCCGTCGTGCCCGAGCAGTACCAGCCCCGGCTGCGGCTGCTGACCCGCGGCGCCGAGCTGCCCACCGACGAGGAGATCGCCGAGAACCGGCGGGCGGCGCCGGCGCGGCTGCGCGCCGCCCAGCGGATCAGGGAGGCGACATGACGGGCCGCCGCATCCGGGAGGGGACATGACAGCGCAGCAGCGCCTCGCGCGGCTGGCCCGGCTGGTCCCCGTCGGGGGCTCGCCGGCCGCCCGGGCTCCGTTCGTCCTGCTGATCGTCCTGCTGCTGGGCAGCGGTCTGCTGGCCCTGCTGCTGCTGAACGCCTCCCTGAACAAGGGCTCCTTCCAGCTCAGCAGGCTGGAGAAGCAGACGGAGGAGCTGACCGACCAGCAGCAGGCCCTCCAGCAGGAGGTGGACGGCTACTCCGCGCCGGACCGGCTGGAGGAGCGGGCCCGGGAGCAGGGCCTGGTCCCCGGCGACACCCCCGTCTTCCTGGACCCCGACGGCTCCGTGCGCGGCGATCCCCGCCCGGCACGCGGCGAGCAGGAGGACCCGTGAGCGAGCGTCCCCGCCGGCCGGACCGCGGCGCCCGCCGGAGCCCCCGGCCGGCGTCCGGGCAGGACCGGGCCGCCGACCGGGACCGCACCCCGGACCGGGACCGGGCCGCGAAGCCGCGCCGGGTCCCCGGACCGGGCCGGCCGGCCCCGGCCGCGGCGTCCCGCGGCGCACGGCCCCCCGCGGCGCGCCGGGGCGGCGGCAGCCGTCCCCCGCGGGGCGGCGGGGCGCGGCTGCGGCTGGTGAACCCGCGGCCCCGGCTGCGGCTGGTCGCCGTGGGGCTGACGCTGGTCATGCTGGTCTTCACGGTGCGGCTGCTGCAGGTCCAGGCCGTGGACGCGAGCGCGTTCGCGGACAAGGCCGCCGTCAACCGCTACATCACCGTCCCCCTCGCCGCCGAGCGGGGCACCATCAGCGCCCGGGACGGCTCCGCGCTGGCGAGCACGGTGGACGCCCACGACATCACCGCCGACCCGTATCTGTTCGGCCCGGAGCAGACGAAGATCGACGATGCCCCCGAGCGGGCCGCCGAACTGCTGGCGCCGCTGCTCGACAAGAAGCCCGCCGAACTGGCCGGGAAGCTCTCGCGCAAGGGCACCCGCTATGTGCTGCTCGCCCGGCAGCAGACCCCGCAGACCTGGCGCAAGATCAAGAAGCTCAAGGCGCGGCTCGCCGACGAGGCCGCGGCGGCGCCCGGGGGCGGGAAGCCCGACGTGCTGGCCGGGATCTACCAGGAGAAGCACGCCAAACGGGTCTACCCGAACAAGGAGCTGGCCGCCACCGTGCTCGGCTTCGTCAACTCCGCCGGCAAGGGCGGCGCCGGTCTGGAGGCGAAGCTGAACAGCACGCTGGCGGGGAAGGACGGCAAGGTCACCTACGCCCAGTCCGGCGGCCGCCAGGTCCCCACCGCGGGCGTCCGCGAGCAGGCGGCCGAGCCGGGCTCCGACGTGGAGCTCACCCTGGACCGCGACATCCAGTGGTCCGCGCAGCAGGCCATCTCCGACCAGGTGGCCGAGTCACATGCCGACAGCGGCTACGTGGTCGTGCAGGACACCAGGACCGGCCAGTTGCTCGGCATGGCCAGCGCGCCGGGCTTCGACCCGAACGACATCCGCGGCGCGAAGGTCGACTCCTTCGGCAGCCCCGCGGTCCAGGACGCCTACGAGCCCGGTTCCACCAGCAAGGTGATGTCGATGGCCGCCGTCCTGGAGGAGGGCAAGGCCACTCCCCGGACGGCGGTCACGGTGCCCAACCGGCTCAAGCGTGCCGACCGTTCCTTCGCCGACGACATCGACCACTCCACCTGGCACCTGACCCTCAACGGTGTCCTGGCCAAATCCAGCAACATCGGCACCATCCTCGCCACCGAGCAGCTCGGCAGCACGCAGCAGCAGACCAACAAGGTCCTCTACCGCTATCTGCGCAAGTTCGGCATCGGCCGGCCCACCGGGCTCGACTTCCCCGGTGAGACGAACGGCCTGCTGGCCGAGCCCGGCAAGTGGAGCGCCTCCCAGCAGTACACGATCCCCTTCGGCCAGGGCCTGTCCCTGAACGCCGTGCAGGCCGCCTCCATCTACTCCACCATCGCCAACGGCGGGGAGCGGATCGCCCCCACGCTCGTCCGCGGCACCACCGGCCCGGACGGCCGCTTCCGGCCCGCCGACGCACCGGACAAGCGCCGGGTGGTCAGCGAGAAGACGGCCAGGACTCTCTCTCGGATGCTGGAATCCGTCGTCTCCGACATGGAGGGCACCGGAACCACCGCCAAGATCCCCGGCTACCGCGTCGCGGGGAAGACCGGTACGGCCAACCGGGTGGATCCCGAGACCGGCCGCTACCACGGCTACACCTCCTCCTTCGCCGGGTTCGCGCCCGCCGACAAGCCCCGGATCACCGTCTACTGCGCCGTCCAGAACCCCAAGAAGGGCAGCTACTTCGGCAGCGACGTGTGCGGTCCCGTCTACAAGAAGGTCATGAAGTTCTCCCTCAAGACCCTGCAGATCCCCCCGACGGGGGCCAAGCCCGCGAAGCTGCCCGTGCTCGCGGGGAAGAGCCGGGACGACTGAGTCATGCGCCACGTGAGAACGATCACTGAGAGCGAGTACAACCCCCCGGGGCCCGCACCGCCGCGCCCCTCGCTTCGCGGCGCGGGCGCCCCGCCCGGTACGCTCACCGCCGTGCCACAAGCTGATCAGACCTCCCCCGAGTCCTTCCCCGGGCCGCCCCGCCCCGCACGGGTCGCACCCGTTCCGCTCGCGGAGCTGGCCCGGCTGCTGGACGCCGACGCGTCCGCGCCCGGTTCCGGCGATGCGCCGCAAGGGGGCGGAGCGGCGGACGCCGGCGTGTCCGTCACCGGCATCACCCACGACTCGCGCGCCGTGCGTCCCGGCGACATCTACGCCGCGCTGCCCGGCGCCCGGCTGCACGGCGCCGACTTCGTCGAGCAGGCCCAGAGCCTGGGCGCCGCCGCGGTGCTGACCGACCCCGGGGGCACGGCGCGGGCCGAGGCCACCGGGCTGCCGGTGCTGACGGTGCCCGACCCGCGCGGCCGGATGGGGGAGCTGGCCGCCACCATCTACGGCACCCCCGGCGACGATCTGCTCCAGATCGGCATCACCGGCACCTCCGGCAAGACGACGACCGCCTACCTGGTGGACGGCGGGCTGCGCAAGGCCGCCGAGAAGGGCGAGCCGCGCACCGCGGGCACCGTGGACGGCGGAGGGCTGACCGGGCTGATCGGCACCGTCGAGTCGCGGATCGGCGACGAGCGGATCAAGTCGGAGCGCACCACGCCCGAAGCCACCGACCTGCAGGCGCTGTTCGGCGTGATGCGCGAGCGCGGGGTGGGCTCGGTGACGATGGAGGTCTCCAGCCACGCGCTGGTCCTCGGCCGGGTCGACGGCTGCGTCTTCGACGTCGCGGTGTTCAACAACCTCAGCCCCGAACACCTCGACTTCCACCCGGACATGGAGGACTACTTCCAGGCCAAGCGGCAGCTCTTCACCCCGGAGCGCTCGCGGGCCGCGGTGGTCAACTTCGACGACGAGTACGGCTTCCGGCTGCTGACCGAACTGCGCGGCGAGGGCCGCCCGGTCACCACCTTCTCCGCCGAGGGCCACCCGGACGCGGACTGGCGGGCCCGGGACGTGGAGGTCGGCCCGCTCGGCTCGACGTTCACCGCGGTGGGACCCGACGGCCGGGAAGTGCTGGCCGCCGCGCCGCTCGCGGGGCCCTTCAACGTGGCCAACGCGCTGGCCGCGCTCACCGCGCTGGTCGTCGCCGGGATCGATCCGAGCACGGCCGCCGAGGGCATCGGCACCGTCCCGGGGGTTCCCGGCCGGCTGCAGCGGGTGGACGCCGGGCAGGACTACCTGGCCATCGTCGACTACGCCCACAAGACGGACGCCGTGGAGTCGGTGCTCTACGCCGTCCGGAAGGTGACCGAGGGCGCCGTGCACGCCGTCCTGGGCTGCGGCGGCGACCGTGACCCGCACAAGCGGCCCGGCATGGGCGCGGCGCTCGCCCGGCTGTCCGACACCGCGGTGCTCACCTCCGACAACCCGCGCTCGGAGGATCCGCTCGCCATCCTGGCCACCATGCTCCGCGGCGCCTCCGAGGTGCCGGCCTACGAGCGCGGCACCGTGCTCCTGGAGGAGGACCGCGCCGCTGCGATCCGGGCCGCCGTCGGTCGCGCCGCGCCCGGCGACACCGTCCTCGTCCTGGGCAAGGGCCACGAGCAGGGCCAGGACATCGCCGGAGTGGTGCGCCCCTTCGACGACGTCCAGGTGCTGCACGACGCCGTCCGCGCCCGGGCCGCCGAGCAGGCCGCGGCCGCTCCGGCGGCACCGCCGTCCCCGTCCCCCGTGTCCGCCTCCGACCCCCTGTCTTCTTCGTCCCCTTCCGTCGAGCACCACCGGACAGACAACCAGAAGCGATGATCCCCCTCTCCCTCGCAGAGATCGCCGCCCTCACCGGCGGACGGCAGCACGACATAACGGACCCGGACGCGCGGATCACCGGGCCGGTGGTGATCGACTCCCGGGAAGCGGTCCCCGGCACGCTCTTCGCGGCGTTCGCCGGTGAGCGTGCCGACGGCCATGACTTCGCCGCCGGCGCCGTGGCCTCCGGTGCCGTCGCCGTGCTCGCCACCCGACCGGTCGGTGTCCCGGCGGTCGTCGTCGACGACGTCACCCGCGCCCTGGGTGCGCTGGCCCGGCATGCCGTGCGGACGCTCGGCACCCAGGTCGTCGCGCTGACCGGGTCCAGCGGCAAGACCAGCACCAAGGATCTGCTCGCCCAGTTGCTGGGGCGGCTGGGGCCCACGGTGTGGCCGGAAGGCTCCCAGAACAACGAGATCGGTCTGCCGCTGACGGCCCTGCGCGCCGACGAGACCACCCGGCACCTGGTGCTGGAGATGGGCGCCCGCGGCATCGGCCACATCCGCTATCTCACCGAGCTGACACCGCCGCGGATCGGGGTGGTGCTCAATGTCGGCACGGCCCACATCGGCGAGTTCGGCGGGCGGGAGCAGATCGCCCAGGCCAAGGGCGAACTGGTGGAGAACCTGCCCTCGGCCGAGGAGGGGGGAGTGGCGGTGCTCAACGCCGACGACCCCTTCGTCCGTGCCATGGCCGCCAGGACGAGCGCCCGGGTCGTGCTCTTCGGTGAGGCTCCGGAAGCGGACGTACGGGCCGAAAACGTGCGGTTGTCGGAACGCGGCACACCAGCTTTCACCCTTCACACACCTACCGGGTGCGGCGATGTGACCATGCGCCTGTACGGTGAGCACCACGTGTCGAACGCGCTCGCCGCGGCGGCCGTCGCCCACCAACTGGGCATGCTCGCTGGGGACATCGCCGATGCGCTCTCCTCCGCGGACACGCTCTCCCGTTGGCGGATGGAGGTCACCGAGCGCGCCGACGGCGTCACGGTCGTCAACGACGCCTACAACGCCAATCCCGACTCCATGCGGGCAGCGCTCCGCGCGCTCTCCGCCATGGGGGAGGCGGCGAAGGCCCGGGGGGGCCGGACCTGGGCGGTGCTGGGCGAGATGGCCGAGCTCGGCGACGACGCGCTCGCCGAGCACGACGCGATCGGACGGCTCGCCGTCCGGCTCAACGTCAGCAAACTCGTGGCAGTCGGCGGCCGGGAGGCCGCCTGGCTCGACATGGGTGCCAAGAACGAGGGTTCGTGGGGTGAGGAGTCGGTGCATGTGTCCGGCACTGAGGCGGCCGTCGGCCTGCTGCGCGGGGAACTGCGCGCGGGAGATGTCGTACTGGTGAAGGCCTCCCGGTCGGTGGGGCTGGAGAAGGTGGCCGCGGCTCTCCTCGCGGACGGGTCCAGGGAGGGTGAGGGCGCCGCCCGATGACGATGAAGCAGATCCTCTTCTCCGGGGTCATCGGCCTCTTCCTGTCCCTGATCGGGACCCCGCTGCTGATCAAGCTGCTCGCCAGACGGGGCTACGGCCAGTTCATCCGCGACGACGGCCCGCGCAACCACCACAGCAAGCGCGGCACCCCCACGATGGGCGGTATCGCCTTCATCCTGGCGACGGTGCTCGCCTACGTGCTGACCAAGCTCATCACGGGGGAGCAGCCCAGCTTCTCCGGTGTGCTGGTGCTCTTCCTGTTCGCCGGGATGGGCCTGGTCGGCTTCCTCGACGACTACATCAAGATCGTCAAGCAGCGGAGCCTCGGGCTGCGCGCGAAGGCGAAGATGGCCGGCCAGCTCATCGTCGGTATCGCCTTCGCCCTCCTCGCACTCAGTTTCGAGGACGCCCGGCAGCTCACCCCGGCCTCCACCAAGCTCTCCTTCACCCAGGACTTCGGCTGGGCACTGCCACCGGTGCTGTTCGTGGTCTGGGCGCTGTTCATGATCCTGGCCATGTCCAACGGCGTGAACCTCACCGACGGTCTCGACGGCCTGGCGACCGGCGCCTCGGTGATGGTCTTCGGCGCCTATGTGTTCATCTGCGTCTGGGAGTACCAGGAGTCCTGCGCGCACATCGCCACGGCCGGACCCGGCTGCTACGAGGTACGCGATCCACTCGACCTGGCCGTGGTCGCGGCCGCGCTGATGGGCGCCTGCTTCGGCTTCCTGTGGTGGAACACCTCCCCGGCGAAGATCTTCATGGGCGACACCGGCTCGCTGGCCCTGGGCGGCGCGCTGGCCGGGCTCGCCATCTGCTCCCGCACCGAGCTGCTGCTGGCGATCCTCGGCGGCCTGTTCGTGCTGATCACCATGTCCGTGGTGATCCAGGTCGGATCCTTCCGGCTCACCGGGAAGCGGGTCTTCAAGATGGCCCCGCTCCAGCACCACTTCGAACTCAAGGGGTGGTCCGAGGTCCTTGTGGTGGTGCGGTTCTGGATCATCCAGGGCATGTGCGCCATCGTCGGTGTCGGCATCTTCTACGCGGGCTGGGCGGCGAGCAAGTGAGCGAGGACCGGACGAACCTGGCGGAGCTGGGCGCCGAGCTGTCCGGAAAGCACGTCACCGTCGCCGGACTGGGCGTCAGCGGCATGCCCGCCGCCAAGGTGCTGCACCGGCTCGGGGCCCGGGTCACCGCCGTCAACGGCGGCGACGGCGAGGGCCCGCGCCGGCAGGCCGCCGAACTGGAGGCGCTCGGGATCACCGTGCGGCTCGGCGACGACCGCACCCTCCCCGAGGGCACCGAGCTGGTCGTCACCACCCCCGGCTTCAAGCCCACCAGCCCGCTCTTCGCGGCGGCGGCCGGGGCCGGGGTACCGGTGTGGGGCGACGTGGAGCTGGCCTGGCGGCTGCGCGGCCCCGGCAGCCCGCCGTGGCTCGCGGTCACCGGCACCAACGGCAAGACGACCACGGTCCGGATGCTGGCCTGCATTCTGCGCGCGGCCGGGCTGCGCACGGCCGCGGTCGGCAACATCGGCGTCTCGCTCGTCGACGTCGTCCTGGGGCAGGAGCCCTACGGCGACCTGGACGTGCTCGCCGTCGAACTGTCCAGCTACCAGCTCCACTGGGCGCCCAGCCTGCGTGCGCACTCCGCCGCCGTGCTCAACCTCGCCCCCGACCACCTCGACTGGCACGGCTCCATGGAGGCGTACGCCGCCGCCAAGGGCCGCATCTACGAGGGCAACCAGGTCGCCTGCGTCTACAACGCCGACGAGCCCGCCGGCCCGGACGCCGCGGCGCCCCGCACCGAGGACCTGGTGCGGGCCGCCGACGTGGTCGAGGGGGCGCGTGCCGTCGGCTTCACGCTCGGCACCCCGGCGCCCTCCCAACTCGGCGTGGTCGAGGGCGTCCTGGTGGACCGCGCTTTCGTCGCCGACCGCCGGGAGCAGGCGCAGGAACTGGCCGAGGTGGGCGACCTGAGCCCGGCGCCGGACGCCACCCCCGCCGTCCCCCCGGCGCCGCACAATGTCGCCAACGCGCTCGCCGCCGCGGCGCTGGCCCGCGCCTTCGGGGTGCCGGCGGCCGCGGTACGGGACGGACTGCGCGCCTTCACCCCGGACGCGCACCGCATCACCCGGATCGCCGAGGTGGACGGCGCCGCCTACGTCGACGACTCCAAGGCCACCAACACGCACGCCGCGGCGGCTTCGCTGGCCGCCTACCCCTCGGTGGTGTGGATCGCGGGCGGACTGGCCAAGGGGGCGACGTTCGGCGAACTGGTCGCCGGGGCCGCGCCCCGGCTGCGCGGTGTGGTGCTGCTGGGTGCCGACCGGGAGCTGATCCGGGAAGCGCTGCTGCGACACGCCCCCGATGTGCCGGTGGCCGACGTCGCCCGCACCGACACTGGGGCGATGGCGGAGGCCGTGCGCCGGGCCGCGGCCCTGGCGCGACCCGGCGATACCGTACTCCTGGCACCCGCGTGCGCCTCCATGGACATGTTCGTCAACTACAACGCACGCGGCGACGCGTTCGCCGATGCGGTCGAAGCTCTCGCCGCCGCGGGCCCGGGCGAGCAGTGACCCCGCTCCCCGCCGGCCGAGGACGGGGGTGAGACGGAGGGGATACGGATGACGGCGCGATCCGCGAAACCACCCACGCCCCGGCGTGCGCGCAGTCAGCCCGCGCCCGTGCGCCCGTCGCGGCACCCGCGCGCACCGCAGGGCACCTCGGCGCCGCAGCGGGCCTTCGCGCGGGCCAAGCGCGCCTGGGACCGTCCGCTGACCGCCTACTATCTGATCCTCGGCGGCAGCGTGCTCCTCCTTGTGCTGGGTCTGGTGATGGTCTTCTCCGCCTCGCAGATCCAGGCCCTCCAGTCCGGACTGCCCTCCACCTACTACTTCCGCAAGCAGGTGGTGGCCGCCGCGATCGGCGCGGTGCTGCTGCTGGCCGCCTGCCGGATGCCGGTGCGCATGCACCGGGCGCTGGCCTATCCGCTGCTGGCCGGTTCCGTCTTCCTGATGTGCCTGGTGCAGGTCCCGGGGATAGGGCAGGAGGTGAACGGGAATCAGAACTGGATCCACCTGGGCGGCCCGTTCCAGCTCCAGCCCAGCGAGTTCGCCAAACTGGCCCTGGTCCTGTGGGGCGCCGACCTGCTCGCGCGCAAGGGCGAGAAGAAGATGCTCACCCAGTGGAAGCATCTGCTGGTGCCGCTGGTCCCGGTCGCCTTCCTGCTGCTCGCGCTCATCATGCTCGGCGGCGACATGGGTACCGCGCTCATCCTCGCCGCCGTGCTGTTCGGGCTGCTGTGGCTGGCCGGCGCACCCACCCGGCTGTTCACCGGAGTGCTCGCGGTGGCGCTCACCGCCGCCGTGCTCCTGGTCACCTCCAACGCGAACCGGATGTCCCGGCTCGCCTGCATCGGCGCCACCGATCCCGGCCCCGACGACCGGTGCTGGCAGGCCGTGCACGGCATCTACGCACTGGCGTCCGGCGGCTGGTTCGGTTCCGGACTCGGCGCGAGTGTGGAAAAATGGGGTCAACTGCCCGAACCCCATACCGACTTCATCTTCGCCGTGACCGGGGAGGAACTCGGACTGGCGGGGACGCTGTCGGTGCTCGCCCTCTTCGCGGCTCTAGGCTATGCGGGTATCCGCGTGGCCGGACGCACGGAGGAACCCTTCGTCAGGTATGCCGCGGGAGGCGTGACGACGTGGATCATCGCCCAGGCGGTGATCAACGTGGGCGCGGTGCTCGGTCTGCTGCCGATCGCCGGTGTCCCCCTCCCGTTGTTCTCCTACGGTGGGTCCGCTCTGCTGCCGGCGATGTTCGCGGTCGGACTGCTGATCGCCTTCGCGCGCAGCGATCCGGCGGCGCGCGCTGCCCTGGCCGTGCGGCAGCCCCTCCTGTGGCAGCGCACGTCCCGGGGAGGGCTGGCAGGGGCGCTGCGATCGGGGAGCGCTCCCGGCCGGAAGAGAGAGAAGACGATGAGACGGCGCGCCGGAAGGCCGCCGTCCGGAGAGCGGTGAAACAGCGTGCACGTCGTACTCGCCGGTGGGGGGACCGCCGGCCATATCGAGCCCGCGCTCGCCCTCGCGGACGCCCTGCGCAGGCAGGACCCGACCGTGGGGATCACGGCGCTCGGTACCGAGCGCGGCCTGGAGACGCGGCTGGTGCCGGAGCGCGGCTACCAACTCGAACTGATCCCGGCCGTCCCGCTGCCGCGCAAACCCACGCCCGAACTGATCACGGTTCCCGGCCGGCTGCGCGGCACCATCAAGGCCACCGAGCAGATCCTGGAGCGCACGAAGGCCGACTGCGTCGTCGGCTTCGGCGGCTATGTGGCACTGCCCGGCTATCTGGCCGCCAAGCGCGCCAGGGTGCCCATCGTGGTGCACGAGGCCAACGCCCGGCCGGGACTCGCCAACAAGATCGGCTCGCGCTACGCGCACGGGGTCGCGGTCTCCACACCGGACAGCAAGCTGCGGGACGCCCGCTACGTCGGGATCCCGCTGCGCCGCTCCGTCGCGACCCTCAACCGCGCCGCCGTGCGGCCCGAGGCCCGTGCCGCCTTCGGGCTGGCCCCCAACCTGCCGACGCTGCTGGTCTCCGGCGGCTCGCAGGGCGCGCGCCGGCTCAACGAGGTCGTCCAGCAGGTCGTTCCGCATCTGCAGCGCGCGGGTATCCAGATCCTGCACGCGGTCGGGCCCAAGAACGAGATCCCCCACGTGGACCACATGCCCGGAATGCCGCCCTATGTGCCGGTACCGTATGTGGACCGGATGGACCTCGCGTACGCCGCGGCCGACATGATGCTCTGCCGCGCGGGCGCGATGACCGTGGCGGAACTGTCGGCCGTCGGGCTGCCCGCCGCCTACGTCCCGCTGCCGATCGGCAACGGCGAACAGCGGCTCAACGCACAGCCGGTCGTCAAGGCGGGCGGCGGACTCCTGGTCGACGACGCGGAACTGACGCCGGAGTGGATCCAGGGCAACGTGCTCCCGGTCCTCGCCGACCCGCAGCAGCTCACCGCGATGTCCCGCGCGGCAGCCGAATTCGGCCGTCCGGACGCCGATGAACTGCTTGTCGGCATGGTGTACGAGGCGATCGCCGCCAACCGCCGGGACTGACCCGGCGCGGCGCGGAACCGGCGCCTCGCCGAGCACGCAGAGAGCAGGGTGGTCCTCGTGGTGAAAGCAGCCCGAGCTGCCGGGGCCGGCAAGGCAACCGGAGCGGCCGGAAGACCGGGCGGCGGCCGGACGTCCGGCGGCGCCGACGCCGCGCCGCCGCGCCGCCGGACCGCCTACCGGAGCCGCACCGTCGACGCCGCGGCCGGCGCCGATCCGGACTCCGGTTCCGGCGGCGGCCCCGAGGAAGGGGCGCGCCCCGGCCGGTTCGGGCCGCGCCTGCGCCGGCGGCGCGCCCTCGCCCTGCTGCTGCTCCTCGCCGTACCGCTGGGCGGTTTCGGCACCTGGGTGCTCTACGGCTCGCCGTGGCTGCGGCTGCGGAACGTCTCGGTGACCGGCACCCGGGTGCTGAGCGAGGCCGACGTCAGCCGCGCCGCCGCGGCTCCGGAAGGCGCGCCGCTCATCACCGTCGACCAGGCGGCGCTCCAGGACCGGGTGCGCCGGAAGCTCCCGAGAGTCCGCGAAGTGGTGGCCGAGCGTTCCTGGCCGCACGGTCTGACGCTCACCGTCACCGAGCGGCGCCCGGCGCTGGTGATGGAGAAAGCGGGCGACTATGTGGAAGTCGATTCCGAAGGCGTGCGATTCGCCACAGCAGGCAAGCCGCCGAAAGGCGTTCCGCTTCTGGTCCTCGCACCGCGGCGGGCGGCGGACGAGCGGTACTTCTCGTCCGGGCGGCTGCGCCGGGAAGCGGCCCGGGCCACCGCCGCACTTCCGGAATCCGTCCGCCGCGCCACCCGTACCGTCCGGGTCCGCTCCTTCGACGACATCACCCTGGAACTGACGGGGGAGCGCACAGTCCGGTGGGGAAGTGCCGAACGCGGCCGGGCGAAGGCCGCGGCGCTGACGGCGCTGATGAAAGCGGCCGAGGACGCCACCCACTTCGATGTCACGGCCCCCAGTGCCCCGGCCGCGTCGGACAGTTAGCCGCACTCCGCGCAAACCGCCGTACCCCCAGCCGGGTTCGGCGAACGGCTGGAGTCCGCCGTTCCCTGGCCGTGTCAGTTGACCCGGGCTGCCCCGCATGATCAGGCTGATGTTCTCGCCGGGAGCGGTCCGTCCCCATGGGCGGTTCTCGCTGCCGGCGGGCACCTCGGACGGCCGCTGCCCGGCCCGCCCGCGCAGGTACCTCGTTCCGCCGGGGCCAAACCCCCGGTCTCCGGCCGCGATCGGCACCGGGAGCGGGGTGTCCCGTGCCCCCGGACGGGCCGTGGTCGCGGATCGGTGCGGGCGCCGGGGCCACCGTCGGTCGGGACCGTGTCAGTTGACGCGTATCGCCGCTGGTGAGCACCCTGGATGGCTACTGCTCGGTCTGATCACATAGGGTGAAAAGAAAAACGGGAGGTTCGGCGTGTTCGTTGAACACCCAGCACTTGTCGACTTAGTGTCCGTTGCGAAGAGTCCGAGTAAGACAGGCACTGGTAACCCTAAACTTCGCACTTAGGGTTCGGGTCGGCGTTCGAACCGCCCCACAGGGATACGTAACTCGAGGCGAGAGGCCTTCGACGTGGCAGCACCGCAGAACTACCTCGCAGTCATCAAGGTCGTCGGTATCGGCGGCGGTGGCGTGAACGCCATCAACCGGATGATCGAGGTCGGTCTCAAGGGCGTCGAGTTCATCGCGATCAACACTGACGCGCAAGCCCTGTTGATGAGCGACGCCGACGTCAAGCTCGATGTGGGCCGCGAGCTGACTCGCGGCCTCGGCGCCGGCGCCAACCCGGACGTCGGCCGCAAGGCGGCTGAGGACCACCGCGAGGAGATCGAGGAGGTCCTCAAGGGGGCCGACATGGTCTTCGTGACGGCCGGCGAGGGGGGTGGCACCGGCACCGGCGGCGCGCCCGTCGTGGCGAACATCGCCCGCTCGCTCGGCGCCCTCACCATCGGTGTCGTCACCCGGCCCTTCACCTTCGAGGGCCGCCGCCGGGCCAATCAGGCCGAGGACGGCATCGCGGGACTGCGCGACGAGGTCGACACGCTGATCGTCATTCCCAACGACCGGCTGCTGTCCATCTCGGACCGCCAGGTCAGCGTGCTGGACGCCTTCAAGTCGGCGGACCAGGTGCTGCTCTCGGGCGTGCAGGGCATCACCGACCTCATCACCACCCCCGGTCTGATCAACCTCGACTTCGCGGACGTCAAGTCGGTGATGTCCGAGGCGGGATCGGCCCTGATGGGGATCGGCTCGGCCCGCGGCGACGACCGCGCGGTCGCCGCCGCCGAGATGGCCATCTCCTCGCCGCTCCTGGAGGCGTCCATCGACGGGGCGCGCGGCGTCCTGCTCTCCATCTCCGGCGGTTCGGATCTCGGTCTGTTCGAGATCAACGAGGCCGCCCAGCTGGTGAGCGAGGCCGCCCACCCCGAGGCGAACATCATCTTCGGCGCCGTCATCGACGACGCGCTCGGCGACGAGGTGCGGGTCACCGTCATCGCGGCCGGGTTCGACGGAGGTCAGCCGCCCGCCAGGAAGGGCGAGAAGGCGCTCGGCCAGTCGTCCGCGGCGGCCTCCTCGGCCCCCGCCTACCAGGACGAGCCGGCCCCCGCCGCCGACCCGGAGCCCGAGCGCCCCTCGTTCGGCGGCCTGGGCGCCGTCGCCCCGCCGCGCGAGGAGGAGGCCCCGCCGCGCCCGGAGCCCGCTCCGGTGAGCGAGGTCCCGCCGCCGTCCGCGACCCCGCAGGTACCGCCGGCCCGCCCCTACCACGACAGTCAGGCCGAAGAGCTGGATGTGCCGGACTTCCTGAAGTGATAGCGGAACAAGAGACGGTCAGCGGCGCGCATTTCGCCTTCACCGACAGGTGGGCGGGGTGAGCGCCGCTCCGTATGAGGAGCTCAATCTCGGCGGCGCGGTCGGTGACGATCCCGAGGCGGTGCGCGCCAACAGGGAGCGGGTCGCGCAGGCGCTCGGGCTGTCCCCCGAGGCGGTGGTCTGGATGCACCAGGTGCACGGGCGCGACGTCGCTGTCGTCGATCGCCCCTTCGGAACCGAGGCGCCGCCCGTCGACGGCGTGGTGACGGCGCGTCGGGGGCTCGCGCTCGCCGTGCTCACCGCCGACTGCACTCCGGTGCTGCTGGCCGACCCCGTCGCCGGGGTCGTCGGCGCCGCGCACGCGGGGCGGCCGGGCGTGCAGGCCGGAGTGGTCGGCGCGACGGTCGAGGCGATGACCGGGCTCGGCGCCGTCCCGGAGCGCATCGTCGCGCGTACCGGGCCCGCGGTCTGCGGCGGCTGCTACGAGGTTCCCGAGCGGATGCGCGCCGACGTGGCGGCTGCCGTCCCCGAGGCGTACGCGACGACCCGGGCGGGGACCCCCGCCGTCGACATGGCCGCCGGGGTGCGGGCGCAGCTCACCCGTGCGGGGGTCGTCGACCGCGGTCACTCCTCCGTGTGCACTCTGGAGTCCGCTGATCATTTCTCCTACCGCCGGGACCGGACCACGGGAAGGCTTGCGGGGTATGTCTGGATCGAGGCGGACTGAGAGATGACAGGTGATATGCCCTATGAGTACCCCGAGTCGGACCTGCCGGCGGAGTCCGGGGACGGGCGGTCCGCGGGCTCCGCGGAGCCGACGTCCGCCGAGGCGGCGCGCAAGGCGGAGCTGGCCGCCGGTCTCGCCCGGGTGGAGGAGCGCATCGAGGGCGCCTGCCGCGTGGCGGGGCGCCGGCGCGACGAGGTCACGCTCATCGTCGTGACCAAGACCTATCCCGCCTCCGATGTCCGGCTGCTGGCCGAGCTGGGGGTGCGGGACGTGGCGGAGAACCGCGACCAGGAGGCGGCGCCGAAGGCGGCCGCCTGTGCGGGCGCGGGGCTCGACTGGCACTTCGTCGGGCAGCTGCAGACCAACAAGGCCCGGTCGGTTGCCGGTTATGCGCAGCATGTGCACTCCGTGGACCGGGTGCGGCTGGCGACCGCCCTCTCGGCCGCCGCCGTCCGCGCGGAGCGGGAGATCGGATGTCTGGTCCAGGTCGCTCTGGATGCCCCGTCCGGTTCGGTGGGGGAGCGGGGCGGTGTGGCGCCCGACGGTGTGGCGGATCTCGCGGAGGCGGTGGCTGCCGCCCAAGGGCTGCGGCTCGACGGAGTGATGACCGTCGCACCGCTGGCAGGTCCGCTGGCGGGGCGGCCCCGGGCGGCTTTCGACCGGCTGTGGGAAGTCTCAACCACCCTGCGGGTGGCGCATCCTGCTGCGACGATGATGTCGGCGGGAATGAGTTCGGATCTCGAAGAGGCGGTGCTCGCGGGTGCGACACATGTGCGCGTCGGCAGTGCGGTACTCGGCGAGCGACCTCGGCTCCGGTAACGTCGCGAAGCGAGTGGGGCCACAGCAGAATATATGGTCATTTCCGCCGGAAAAGGCCGGTCGGAGAGGCTGCGTGGATCATCCCAGGGCCACCGGTGACGGGGGCTGCGTCGATGGAGTCGATCCACCACAGAGCGGAGGACGCAGAGAATGGCCGGCGCGATGCGCAAGATGGCGGTCTACCTCGGCCTCGTGGAGGACGATGGGTACGACGGCCGGGGATTCGACCCTGACGACGAGTTCGAGCCCGAGCCCGAGCCCGAACGGGATCATCGGCGGTACGAGTCGGAACAATCACACCATTCGCTCCAAAAGGCCGATCCCGAGGAGCCGGTGAGGGTTGCTCACCCTCCGGCGCAGCGGGAGCGGGAGCCGGAGCCCCCTCCGGCCGTTGCCGCCGAAAGCGGACGAGCCGGGAGAATTGCTCCCGTGTCATCCATCACACCTGAACGCCAGAATGTCGAGAAGAGCGCCCCGGTGATCATGCCCAAGGCTGTGTCCGAACGTGAGCCGTACCGGATCACCACGTTGCACCCCCGGACCTACAACGAAGCCCGTACCATCGGGGAACACTTCCGTGAGGGCACTCCGGTGATCATGAATCTGACGGAGATGGACGACACCGATGCGAAGCGACTTGTCGACTTTGCGGCTGGTCTGGTCTTCGGTCTGCACGGCAGTATCGAGCGAGTGACGCAGAAGGTGTTCCTGCTGTCTCCTGCTAACGTCGATGTCACGGCGGAGGACAAGGCCCGCATCGCAGAGGGCGGGTTCTTCAACCAGAGCTGAGACGCAGGGCCCAGGAACAGGCCGCCAAGGCGGCACGAGAGCCCAAGGGGAGAGGGACGCGCAGATGAGAACCGCACTGGACGTGGTCCAAATCGCGCTGTACTGCTTCCTGCTCGTGCTGATCTTCCGGCTGGTTATGGACTATGTCTTCCAGTTCGCCCGCTCATGGCAACCCGGCAAGGCGATGGTGGTCGTTCTCGAGGCGACCTACACTGTCACCGATCCGCCACTCAAGCTTCTGCGGCGGTTCATCCCACCGCTGCGCTTCGGGGGCGTGGCGCTTGACCTGTCCTTCTTCGTACTCATGATCATCGTCTACATCCTGATCAACGTCGTGGCCAGGCTGTGAACGATCGGAATGGTCTTGCCGATATGCCGACGACTTACGTTGAGGTGAAGAGATGCCCCTGTCCCCCGAGGACGTGCGGAACAAGCAGTTCACGACCGTCCGTCTGCGCGAAGGCTATGACGAGGACGAGGTCGATGCCTTCCTCGACGAGGTCGAAGCCGAGCTGACCCGGCTGCTGCGCGAGAACGAGGACCTGCGCGCCAAGCTGGCTGCGGCCACGCGTGCGGCGGCTCAGAACCAGCAACAGCAACAGGGCGGCATGCGCAAGCCTCCTGAACCTCAGGACAGGCAGCAGCAGCAAGGCGGGGCTCCCGTGCCCGCCGCCATATCCGGACCGCAGCCCGTCCCGCCCCAGCAACAGCAGGGCATGGGCGGCCCGCCGCAGCTTCCCGGCGGTCAGGCGCAGCTCCCCGCGGGCCCCGGCGGCCCTGGTGGTCACGGCGGTCCCGGTGGCCCCGGCGGTCCCGGTGGCCCCGGCGGTCCCGGTGGTCCGGGTCCGCAGGGCGGCCCGATGGGTCCCGGCGGCCCCGGCCCCCAGCAGGGCGGTCCGATGGGCCCCGGCGGTCCGCAGGGCGGCCCGCAGGGCGGTCCCCAGATGCCCGGCGGCGGTGGCCAGAACAACGACAGTGCCGCCCGTGTGCTGTCGCTGGCCCAGCAGACGGCCGACCACGCGATCGCGGAGGCCCGTTCCGAGGCCAACAAGATCGTCGGTGAGGCCCGCAGCCGCGCCGAGGGCCTGGAGCGGGACGCCCGCGCCAAGGCCGACGCGCTGGAGCGGGACGCGCAGGAGAAGCACCGGGTCGCGATGGGCTCCCTGGAGTCCGCCCGCGCCACCCTGGAGCGCAAGGTCGAGGACCTGCGCGGCTTCGAACGCGAGTACCGCACGCGGCTGAAGTCGTACCTGGAGAGCCAGCTGCGGCAGTTGGAGAACCAGGCCGACGACTCGCTGGCGCCGCCGCGGACGCCCGCGACCGCGTCGCTGCCCGCGCCCTCGCCGTCGATGGCCCCGGCCGGGGCCGGTGCTCCCGCCGGTGCACCCAACGGCGGCGGCACCATGGGCGGACACCAGTCCATGGGCAGCAACGGCCACTCCATGGGCGGCCCCGGCGGCGGCCCCGGTGGCGGTCCGCACACCCAGGGCGGTGCCGGCCAGTCCTACGGCGGCCAGCAGCAGATGTCGCCGGCCATGACCCAGCCGATGGCACCGGTCCGGCCGCAGGGCGGACCGCAGGGCCAGCAGGCGCCGTCGCCGATGCGGGGCTTCCTCATCGACGAGGACGAGAGCTGACCCGGGCGCGCTGAGCGCCCACTGTCGACGGGCCGGGCCCGGGAGCACTTTCCGCTCCCGGGCCCGGCCCGTTCGTGCTGCCGGTCCGCGGACCGCTCCGCTCGCCCCGGGCCCGGCCCCAGCGCCGCGGGGTCACTGCGGCACCGCCCCCGCCCGCGGTCTGCGGACGAGGGCGGTGCGGTGAAGCGGTACTGCGTGCGGGGCTCAGCCCTTCCGGAGCCGGAACTTCAGGGACAGCGCCTCGTCCTCGAAGGTGGGGCCCTCCAGTTCCTCCGGGTCGCCCTGGGCGAACTCCTCGGCCAGGACCTCTTCCGCGATGAGGAAAGTGTGTTCGGCCAGCGCGCGTGCCACCTCCTCGTCGTCGGACTGCCAGCGCAGCTCGATCCGGTCGGCGACGTCCAGGCCGGAGTTCTTCCGGGCCTCCTGGATGAGCCGGATGGCGTCCCGGGCCAGTCCGGTGCGCCGCAGCTCGGGAGAGATCTCCAGGTCGAGCGCGACGGTGGCGCCGGGGTCGGAGGCCACCGACCAGCCCTCGCGGGGCGTCTCGGTGATGATGACCTCCTCGGGGCTCAGCGCCACGGTCTCGCCGTCCACCTGCACGGTGCCGGTGCCCTCGCGCAGGGCCACCGACAGCGCCGCGGCATCGGCCCCGGCGATGGCCTTGGCGACCGCCTGGGTGTCCTTGCCGAAGCGGCGGCCCAGCGCCCGGAAGTTGGCCTTGGCCGTGGTGTCGACGAGCGAGCCGCCGACATCCGCGAGGGAGGCGAGCTGCTCGACGTTCAGCTCCTCCGTGATCTGGGTGCGCATCTCGGGGGAGAGGGTCTCGAAGCCCTGTGCGGCGATGAGCGCGCGGGACAGCGGCTGGCGGGTCTTGACGCCGGACTCGGCGCGCGAGGCCCGGCCCAGCTCCACCAGGCGCCGCACCAGCAGCATGTCCTGGGACAGCTCGGGGTCGATGCGGCTGAGGTCGGCCTGCGGCCAGGTGGACAGGTGCACGGAGTCGGGCGCGTCGGGGGTGACCGGGACGACCAGGTCCCGCCAGACCCGTTCGGCCAGGAACGGGGTGATCGGCGCCATCAGCTTGGTGACGGTCTCGATCACGTCGTGCAGGGTGCGCAGCGCGGCGGCGTCGCCCTGCCAGAAGCGGCGCCGGGAGCGGCGGACGTACCAGTTGGACAGGTCGTCGACGAAGGTGGACAGCAGCTTTCCCGCGCGCTGGGTGTCGTAGCCGTCCATGGCGATGGTGACCTGGTCGACCAGCGCGTGCAGCTCGCTCAGCAGCCAGCGGTCCAGCAGCGGGCGCAGGTGCGGCTCCGGGTCGGCCCCGGAAGGCGCCCAGCCGCTCGTCCGCGCGTACAGGGCCTGGAAGGCGACGGTGTTCCAGTAGGTCAGCAGCGTCTTGCGGACGACTTCCTGGATGGTGCCGTGGCCGACCCGGCGGGCTGCCCAGGGTGAGCCTCCCGCGGCCATGAACCAGCGCACCGCGTCGGCGCCGTGCTGGTCCATGAGGGGGATCGGCTCCAGGGTGTTGCCCAGGTGCTTGGACATCTTGCGGCCGTCCTCGGCCAGGATGTGGCCCAGGCAGACCACGTTCTCGTAGGAGGACTTGTCGAATACCAGGGTGCCGACCGCCATCAGAGTGTAGAACCAGCCGCGGGTCTGGTCGATGGCCTCCGAGATGAACTGGGCCGGGTAGCGCTTCTCGAACAGCTCCTTGTTCTTGTACGGGTAGCCCCACTGCGCGAAGGGCATGGAGCCGGAGTCGTACCAGGCGTCGATGACCTCCGGGACGCGTTCCGCCTCCAGTGTGCAGCCCTCGGCGGGGCAGCCGAAGGTGACGGCGTCGATGTAGGGGCGGTGCGGGTCGAGCCCCGACTGGTCGGTGCCGGACAGTTCGCTCAGCTCGGCCAGCGAGCCGACGCAGGTGAGGTGACCCTCCTCGCACCGCCAGACGGGCAGCGGGGTGCCCCAGTAGCGGTTGCGCGAGAGCGCCCAGTCCACGTTGTTGTCCAGCCAGTCGCCGAAGCGGCCGTGCTTGACGGAGTCCGGGAACCAGTTGGTGGCCTCGTTCTCCCGGAGCAGGGCCTCCTTGATCCGGGTCGTGCGGATGTACCAGGACGGCTGTGGGTAGTAGATGAGGGCCGTGTGGCAGCGCCAGCAATGGGGGTAGCTGTGCTCGTAGGCCACGTGCCGGAAGAGGAGACCGCGGGCGTCCAGGTCGGCGACCAGGGCTTCGTCGGCCTTCTTGAAGAACTGGCCGCCGATCAGGTCCAGGTCGGGTTCGAACGTGCCGTCGGCGCGGACGGGCACGACCGGGTCGATGCCGTTGGCGCGGGCGACCCGGAAGTCGTCCTCACCGAAGGGGGCGAGGTGCACCATGCCGGTGCCGTCCTCGGTGGTGACGTAGGTGTCGTTGACGACGAAGTGCGCTCCGGGGATGTCCACCAGTTCGAACGGGCGCCGGTAGCTCCAGCCGTTCATCTCCCGGCCGGTGTAGCGCTCGCCGGTGATGTGCCAGTCCTCGCCGAGCGCGCTGTCCAGCAGCGGCTCGGCCACGATGATCTTGTCGGTGCCGTCGGAGGCCACGACGTAGGTGACATCGGGGTGGGTGGCCACGGCCAGGTTGGCGACCAGCGTCCACGGCGTGGTCGTCCACACCATCAGCGACGCCTCGCCGGCCAGTGGGCCGGAGGTGAGCGGCATCCGGACGTAGACGGAGGGGTCCACCACCGTCTCGTAGCCCTGCGCCAGCTCGTGGTCGGACAGCCCGGTGCCGCAGCGGGGGCACCAGGGGGCGACCCGGTGGTCCTGGGCCAGCAGGCCCTTGTCGAAGATCTGCTTGAGCGACCACCACACCGACTCGATGTACTCGGGGTTCATCGTCCGGTAGGCGTCGTCCAGGTCGACCCAGTAGCCCATCCGGGTGGTCAGCTCGGCGAACGCGTCGGTGTGCCGGGTGACCGACTCCCGGCACCGGGCGTTGAACTCGGCGATGCCGTAGTTCTCGATGTCCTGCTTGCCGTTGAAGCCCAGCTCCTTCTCCACGGCGAGTTCCACCGGCAGGCCGTGGCAGTCCCAGCCGGCCTTCCGTGCCACGTGGTAGCCGCGCATGGTGCGGAAGCGGGGGAAGACGTCCTTGAAGACGCGGGCCTCGATGTGGTGCGCTCCCGGCATGCCGTTCGCGGTGGGCGGGCCCTCGTAGAAGACCCACTCGGGGCGCCCCTCGGACTGTTCGAGGGTGCGGGCGAACACCTTGTTCTCGTGCCAGAAGTCGAGCACGGCGCGCTCCAGCGCGGGCAGGTCGACCTGGGCGGGCACCTGGTTGTATTGCATCGGCGGGTCTTCTTCCTCCGGCGGACATCGGGAAGATGCGGTGCTTCTTCACTTCCGTCGGAGGGACGAGCTCGCCTGCCTGGCCGGCGGCGGACCCGCGGTACCACCCTCCTTGACGGCGGACTGTGCCCGCCGTCCCCTCATTGGGGTAGCGCTGCCGGTTCTACTCGCCCGGGAGCCGGTTGCTCCGGGCTTTCTTCCGACGGCTCGGGGGTGATCTTCACGCCGCGCTCGCCTCCGGGCTTCCACCGTCCCCGGATCGCTCTGGGCCGCTCACAGACGCTACTCGTCCCCGTCCTCGCCTCTCGCCGTCCCCAGTGTACGGGGATTCCGCCCGGGGTACGGAGCGGTTTTCGCGCGGCCGGGCGGGGCACAAAGGTGGCAGACCGGCGTGCCCCGTTGCTGTGCGGTTGAAGTCGATTTATCGTTCCGGTCACGTTTCGCGAGCAAGATCACAAAATGTGAAGGGGCCGCGGTCATGGTGGCGGAGGAGAGCGCCGCGAAGAAGACGGCAGCATCGAAGAAGGCCACAGACGACGGGGACCGGACCGCGGCGGCGAAGAAGGCGGCCGGGAAGGCACCGGCGAAGAAGGCGCCCGCCAAGAAGACGGCGGCCAAGAAGACATCCGCCAAGAAGACGGCGGCCAAGAAGGCGCCCGCCGGAGAGGCACCGGCCAAGAAGGCGCCCGCCAAGAAGGCGCCGGCCAAGAAGACGGCCGCGAAGAAGACGGCCGCCGCGAAGGCGTCGGCGAAGAAGGCCGCGGCGAGGACAGGCGCGGGGGAACGGGCGGCGGCCGACGGGGCCGCGGCGACGACAGCGGCCGGAACGGCGGGGGGCCGGCAGGAAGGCGCTGCCGGGGCGCCCACCGGACAGGACGCGCGGACGACGACGGGAGCTGGGACGGTGGCTGCGAAGAAGACTCCGGTGACGGAGACCGAGGCGGTGCCCACGGCGCGGAGCGAGGCGGGCCCGGTGGCCGCCGGCGAACTGCCGGTACGCCCCGACGAGGAACCCTGGTCCCCGGAAGAGGTCGAGGAGGCCCGCTCGGGCCTGCGGGAGGAGGCCGACGGGCTCCGGCAGGAGATCGCCTCCGCGGAGGAGGCGCTCAGCGGCCTGATGCGGGACTCGGGGGACGGCGCCGGTGACGACGACGCGGACACCGGGACCAAGAACATCACCCGTGAGCATGAGATGGCGCTGGCCGCGAACGCGCGCGAGATGCTCTACCAGAGCGAGCGCGCGCTGGAGCGGCTGGACGCGGGGACGTACGGGCAGTGCGAGAACTGCGGCAAGCCGATCGGGAAGGCCCGGATGCAGGCGTTCCCGCGGGCCACGCTCTGCGTGGAGTGCAAACAGAAGCAGGAGCGCCGCTGAGCGCGGGAGAACGCCGTGAACACCGCCGTCCGCGCGTGTCGTACCCTCAAGGCGTGACTGAGGTGGAGCGGACTGTCGACGGCCCCGGCGAAGGCGCGGCCGGCGGTGGTGAAGAGGAGCACGCGGAAGGGGAGTCCTCCGCACCCCCGCGGCGCAGGCGGCGGATCGGTGTGCTGGCCGCCGTGGCCGGGTTCGCGTTCGCGCTGGATCTGGTCAGCAAGCTGGTGGTGGTCGCGGAGCTGGAGAACCACGCCCCGATCGAGCTGCTCGGCTCCTGGCTCCAGTTGAGCGTCATCCGCAATCCCGGTGCCGCCTTCGGCCTGGGGGAGGCGCTGACGCTCGTGCTGAGCGCGATCGCGGTGGCCGTCGTCGTGGTGATCGCGCGGATCGCCCGGAAGCTCTACAGCCTCCCCTGGGCGATCGCGCTGGGCCTGCTGCTGGGCGGCGCGTGCGGCAACCTGGCCGACCGGATCTTCCGCGCCCCGGGGGTCTTCCAGGGGGCCGTCGTGGACTTCATCGCCCCCAAGCACTTCGCGGTGTTCAACCTGGCCGACTCGGCCATCGTGTGCGGAGGCGTCCTGATCGTGCTGCTCTCCTTCCGCGGCCTGGACCCGGACGGCACCGTCCACCGGGACTGAACCCGGCCGCGCGGGCCGTGCCCCGGACCGGGAGCCGGGTGGCCGACGGCGGCCGCCGGTGCGGAGCGCTGCCCTCCCGCCGCTGCCCTCCCGCCGCTCTCCGGCCGATGCCCGCTGCTCTCCGGCCGGGGGGTGCTCAGCCGCGGTGCGGGACGTGCACCCGGACGCGGTAGCCGCCCCCGTCGGCGGCGTCGGTGACGGTGATGCGTATCCCGCCGGGAAAGGTGTGGCTCTCGCCCGGCGCGAAGGGCGCGTCCGACATCTCGGCCAGTTCGCCGGGCAGCCGGTCGGCGCAGGCGGCGCCGCCGCCGCTGCGGGGGCGGGAGTCGACGACGCGGACCGGGCCCTCGCCGGTCGGCCGCGCCGAGTCGACGGTGTAGAGGAGCACGCCCTCCGCGCAGATGTCCCGGTCCAGTCCGGAGCGGGTCCGCGCCTCGGCCACTATCGCCCGGTGCCGCCCCGTCCGTATCACGGTCAGTCCCGCGTCCGGGGAACTGACCGGTTTCAGAGTGTGCTCGGAGGTGCCGGCCGAGGTGACGCAGCCGACCCGGGAGCGGGACAGCCAGCCGAACTTCCACTTGTGCCAGCCCAGCAGGTCGGAGATGCCCGCCATGCTCATGGTGTCCCAGCCCCCCGCGTACTCGACGGAGGCGTTCTCCGCGACGTTGTAGAGATCGGGCAGGCCGTAGAGGTGGTGGGCCTCGTGGACGAAGTTCCCGCGCTGCCACAGCGCCGAGTCGGAGGCCCGGCCGAAGATGAGGGCCGCACCGTGCACCCGGGTGCCCGCGGCGCGGAGCCCGTCGAAGGTGTGCGCCTGGGAGACGGTGGGCGCGGCGGGCAGATTGCTGTCGGCCACCACGAAGACGAGGTCGGCACCGTGCACGTCGGTGCCCTGGCGGTGCGCGGCCTCCAGCGCGTCGTGTACGTAGCCGCGCATCAGGCCGGTGGGGATGCCGCGGGTGATCCCGTAGGAGGACCACGGCCGCGGCATGCGTATCCAGTCGGAGCTGGTCTCGGTCTCCAGCCGGTACTTGCCGAAGGAGGCGCGGTTCCAGAAGCGGTCGCCGTACCGGGAGAAGAAGCGCGCGCGCTTCCGGGCGGGGGTGGCCGCGGGGTGGTCGCTGAAGTCGACCATCAGCATCAGCGCGCGCTTGCTGCCCTGCGGGTGGACGTAGCCGGGCCCGAGCGGCCCCTCGTCGGTGCCGCTGCCGGGGGCTATGGCGCAGGGGCCCGCGATGCCCTCGGCTGCCGCCGCCACCCGCACCGGGGCCAGGGTGAGGCAGGCGGTGGCCAGTGCGGTGGCCACCGCCAGTATCCGCCGGCGGACCTGGCCGGGACGGCGGCGTATACCGCCGTCCGGACCGGAGTCCGGCGCGGGGTGCTGAGGCGTCCTGCGCGGCGTCATCGGCGCTTCCCTCCGGTGTCGCTGCTGGTCCCGAGGCTTCTGTCACACCGTCGGCGCAGGCGAGCGGCGTCGCACCCCGGGGTGGTCCGCGCGGGTGAGCGGGTGACCGGCGGTGCCGGTGCCGGAATCCGGGCCCGCGGCCCGTCGCCTGAGTGCGGCCGGAGTGCGGCGGACGGAGTGCCGCCGGGGTGCCGCCGGAGGCGAGGGCGTGCGGGCGGTGGCGCCGCGTCCGGCATACTCGATCAGGTGAGCACGCTTCCTGAGACCCGCACCCTGCCCGTACCCGACGGCCTCGAAGGCGAGCGCGTCGATGCCGCCCTCGCCCGGATGTTCGGCTTCTCGCGGACCAAGGCGGCGGAGCTGGCCGCGGACGGCAAGGTCCTGCTGGACGGTTCGCCGGCGGGCAAGTCCGACCGGGTGCAGGGCGGCGCCTGGATCGAGGTGGAGATGCCCCGGCAGGCGCAGCCGGTGCGGATCGTCGCCGAACCCGTCGAGGGCATGGAGATCGTCCATGACGACGACGACATCGTGGTGATCGTCAAGCCGGTCGGCGTCGCGGCCCACCCCAGTCCGGGCTGGAGCGGACCCACCGTGATCGGCGGGCTGGCAGCCGCCGGGTACACGATCGCCACCTCCGGCGCGGCGGAGCGGCAGGGCATCGTGCACCGGCTGGACGTGGGCACCTCCGGGCTGATGGTCGTCGCCAAGTCCGAGCGGGCCTACACGCTGCTCAAGCGGCAGTTCAAGGAGCGCACCGTCGACAAGCGCTACCACGCGCTCGTCCAGGGCCATCCCGACCCGCTCAGCGGCACCATCGACGCGCCCATCGGCCGCCATCCGCAGCACGACTACAAGTGGGCGGTCACCTCCGACGGCAAGCCCTCGGTGACCCACTACGACCTGGTCGAGGCGTTCCGGGCGGCGAGCCTGCTGGACATCAAGCTGGAGACCGGGCGCACCCACCAGATCCGCGTGCACATGGCGGCACACCGGCATCCCTGCGTGGGCGATCTGACCTACGGCGCCGACCCCACCCTGGCCAAGCGGCTGCGGCTGGAGCGCCAGTGGCTGCACGCGGTGCGGCTCGGCTTCGAGCACCCCGGCGACGGGAGCCGGGTCGAGTACGAGAGCGGCTACCCGGCCGACCTGCAGGCCGCGCTGGACAAGGTGCGGGCCGAGAGCTCCTGACCGGATGGATCAGCTCGCCCTCTTCTTCGCCCTGCTGCTCGCCGCCGTGCTGATGGTCCCCCTCGGGGACAAGCTCGGGCTGCCCTCGCCCGTGCTGATGACGCTCTTCGGCGGTGTGCTGGCGCTGATCCCCTCCATCCCGAACGTCTCGCTGCCGCCCGAGTTCATCCTGCCGCTGGTGCTGCCGCCGCTGATCTACGCCGCGGCCCAGCGCACGTCCTGGCGGCAGTTCGCGGCGAACAAGCGGCCGATCTTCCTGATGGCGGTCGCGCTGGTGTTCGTCACCACGGCGGCGGTGGCCGCGGTCGCCAATCTGCTGGTGCCCGGGCTCGGCCTGGCCGGGGCGGTGGCACTGGGCGCGCTGGTCGCCCCGCCCGACCCGGTCGCGGCCACCGCGGTGGCCGGCAACGTCGGACTGCCCAGGCGGCTGGTCTCGGCGCTGGAGGGGGAGGGCCTCTTCAACGACGTGACCGCCATCACCCTCTACCACGTCGCCATCGCCGCCGCCGTCACCGGCACCTTCTCGCTGCCGGTGGCCGCGGGGGAGCTGGTGCTCTCCGGCGTGGTGGCGGTCGCGGTCGGACTGGGGCTGGGCTGGCTGGCGAACAAGCTCATGGGCTACCTCGGGGACGCCACCCTGCAGACCGGGCTGAGCCTGCTGGTGCCCTTCGCCTCCTACGTGCTCGCCGAGGAGCTGATGGGCTCCGGGGTGCTGGCCGTCCTGACGACCGCGCTCTATCTGGCCTCCGGGCACGCCGTGGACGCGGACGACGTGCAGGGCCGGCTGGCCGGGCAGACGTTCTGGCAGATCGTGGACACGCTGGTGACCGGGATCGCCTTCGGGCTGATCGGGCTGGAACTGCACACCGTCTTCGGCACCGTCCAGCAGGACTGGCGCCGGCTGCTGCCCGCGGCCCTCGCGGTGGTCGGCGTCGTGGTCGCCCTGCGGCTGCTGTGGCTGCTGCCCTCCGCCTGGCTGGCGCAGCGGCTGCACCGGCGCAAGGACCTGGACGAGGACATCCCGCGCAACTGGCGGGAGACGGTCGTCGTGTGGTGGGCGGGGATGCGCGGGGTGGCCTCGGTCGCGCTGGCGCTGGCCGTCCCGCTGTCCGTGGAGCCCGCGGCCGGGGGCGGGGCGTTTCCCGGGCGGGAGGCGATCCTCTTCATCGCCTTCGCGGTGGTGCTCGTGACCCTGGTCTTCCAGGGCCTGACCCTGCCCCGGCTGATCCGCAGGCTGAACGTGCAGTCCGACAGCGCCGCCGAGCGGGAACTGGAGCGGCAGCTCGCGCTGCGGGTCGCCAAGGCGGCCCGGCGGCGGCTGCGGGAGATCGAAGAGGTGGAGGAGCTGCCCGAGGAGGTCTCCGAGGCGCTGCTGCGGCGCGCCTGGGACGTGGGTGCGCGGATCTCGCCCGAGATCGTCGGCGAGGAGCGCCGGGCCGCGCACAGCAAGCGGGTGGCCCGCGCGCAGAAGCTGCGGCGGCTGCAGAACGAGCTGCTGTCGGCGGCCCGCCACGAGGTGATCGCGGCGCGCAACGAGCCCGGGGTGGATCCCGAGGCCGTCGACCGGGTGCTGCACCAGCTCGACGTGCGCAGCTTCCGGGGCAGCTGAGCCGTTCCGGGCTCACCGCCCCGGGCCGAGCCCTCCCGGGCCGCCCCGGGCCGGGCCGCCCCGGCGAGCCCGCCGCACGGGCGGGCATTCCGCGGCCCCGGGCTGCACGGCCGGGCCCGCGGCCGCGCGCCGGGGCCGGCGGGTCAGATCGACTTCTCCTGCTGGATGTACCGGATGCCCGGCAGCGAGTCGGGGTGGTAGGCCCGCAGCCAGGCGATCAGGTCCTCGCGCAGCGAGCAGCGCAGCGTCCACAGGTCGCCGGAGGTGCGCGCCGTCACGGCCACCCGTACCTCGACGGTGGTCGGTGTGGTCCCGGTGACCACCACGTTCCAGTTCCGCCCGTCCCACTCGTCGCTGGCCCGGACCAGCTCCTCCGTCTTGGCGCGCAGCTCGGCGACGGGGGTCGAGTGGTCGAGGTGGAGGTAGACGGTGCCGGTCATCTGCGGGCCGCCGCGGGACCAGTTCTCGAACGGCTTGTTGGTGAAGTAGGAGACCGGCATCGTGATCCGGCGCTCGTCCCAGGTGAGGATCACCAGGTAGGAGACGGTGATCTCCTCGACCGTGCCGAGTTCCCCCTCCACCACGACCTCGTCGCCGATCCGCACCATGTCGCCGAAGGCGATCGACAGCCCGGCGAACAGGTTGCCCAGCGTCGACTGGGCCGCGATACCGGCGACGATGCCCAGCACACCGGCCGAGGCGAGCATCGAGGTGCCGAACGTCTTCATGCCCGGGAACTGGAGCAGCACCGCGGCCACTGCGATCACCGTCACCACGGCGGTGATCAGCCGCCGGATCAGGGTGAGCTGGGTGCGCACCCGCCGTCCGCGCGCCGGGTCCAGAGCGGCGCCGGCGTACCTGTTGGCCAGCGTCTCCGTTATGGCGGCGACGATGCGCAGGATCAGCCAGGCCGAGGCGGCGACCAGCACGATGGTCAGCCACCGGTCGACACCGGCCCGGTGGTCCTTGGCCAGGTGCGTGCTGTCGAAGAAGCTGCTGACCAGCAGCACGAACAGGACCGCCTGGAAGGGGAAGCGGCCGCTGCGCAGCAGCCCCCACATCGGGGTCTCCGGGTGGCGGGTGTCCAGGCGTACCATCAGCCGGTCGACGGCCCAGGCGAGCACGTACGAGAGCACGATCGCGCCACCGAAGACGATGACGGGCCGGAGCACGTTCTCCATGGTCGCCTTTCTGCTGACGGGGGTTCCCGGGCTCGGTGCCGGGGCGGGCGGCCGGGACGGGCCGCCCGAGGACCACCGACGACCGTACCTGGCACCATGTGGAGTACCCGGCTCCAGGAGCCGTACCAGGGGTTCTTTGTGAAGGAAGTGACATCTGTGGCACCCGTATCGCTCGTTCTCCTGCACTCCGTGTGCGGGCTCACTCCGGACGTGCGCGCCGCGGCGGAGCGGCTCCGCGCCGCGGGGCACGAGGTGGTGACCCCCGACCTGTTCGACGGCCGGACCGCCGCCTCGGTGGAGGAGGGGATGCGGATGCGCGAGGAGGAGGGCAGCCCCGACCGCGACGAGCTGCTGCGCAGGGCCGTGGCCGCCGCCGCTCCGCACTCGGGCAAGGGGCTGGTCTACGCGGGCTTCTCGATGGGCGGCTCCATCGCCCAGACCCTCGCGCTGGCCGACCGGAAGGCCCGCGGCCTGGTGCTCTTCTCCGGCACCTCGGACATCCCGGAGGACGCGGCGGTCGACGACCTGCCCGTGCAGCTCCATGTCGGCGATCCCGACGCCTTCGAGCCGCACGACTGGCTGACCGCCTGGTATCTGCGGATGCAGCAGGCCGGCGCCGATGTGGAGGTGCACCGCTATCCGGCGGCCGGGCATCTGTACACGCACGCCGAGCTGGAGGACTACGACGAGGAGGCCGCCGAGCGCACCTGGCGCACGGTGCTGGGGTTCCTGGAGACGCTGTAGGCCCGCCTGCCGCGCCCGCCCGGTCCGGTGGAGCCGACGACCCCGCGGTGCGGTCCGGGCCGGCGCGCGGCGGGTGCTCGGCGGCGTCCCCGCCGCCCGGGGAGGCTCAGGAGGCGGTGCGGCACCGCCGCGGCAGCTCCACCTTTCCCGGCCGGTGCGCGAAGGTGTTCATCACCAGCCACTCGTCCAGCTCGGGATCGTGGAGGTTCTGCACCCCGAACTGGAGCACCTGCCAGAAGGTGCCCGGGTCCCGCCGGTCGACGTAGACGTCCCCGAGGGCGAGCGGGGCGGCGGCGACAGGCCACCGCCGCCGGAAGGGAGGGCGCTCGGCCGCCGGTCGGCCCGACGCGGCCGCGGGCCGCCGCTGCCGGACGGCTCAGCGCTCGCAGCG
>NZ_ALAP01000027.1 GCF_000280905.1 Streptomyces sp. AA1529
CTGACTTCATCCAGGGCAACGCCCCCAGCGTCTCCCACCCCAACGCCTGGGCGGTCCAGTCGCTGCGTGGCCAGGCCAAGGCGTACGCCATGTGCGTCACCGGCGCCCCGACGCCCACCGTCGTCGCCTCCAAGTGGTCCGACCCCGGCAAAGTGGTCGCCGCGACCTGCTCAGGCAACCAGAAGATGATCGGCGGGGGCTATTGGTCGCAGCCGGCCACCAACGGCGTCGGGCAGAACATGGACGAGATCACGGTCAACGCTCCCTACGAGGGCTACCCGAACACCTGGATGGCCGGTATGCAATCCGGCCTAGCCCTGGCCTTCGCCATGTGCGTCGACTAGGCAGTTTCGTTTGGATCAGTCGGTCATTGGTCCCGGTGTGCCGTTGACTGACTCGCAGTGGGCGCGGATCGAGCCGTTACTCCCGGACCGGACACCGAAGCGGGGTGGCCGGTGGCGGGATCACCGTGAGGTGATCGATGCGATCGCCTACAAGTTCCAGACGGGTACGCAGTGGATGTACCTGCCGGAGAAATACGGCAACTGGCGGGGCGTCTACAACCGGCTGCGGGTGTGGGCGGTCGACGGCACCTGGGAACGCGTGTTCACCGCGCTATTGGCCCAGGCCGACGAGGAGGGCGACCTCGACTGGGTGGTGTCGGTGGACTCCACGATCGTTCGCGTTCCCAGCACGCTGCTGGGGCCCGCGGGGAGGGGCCCCAGCAGGCGAGCCGGCCGACCACGCCATCGGCCGGTCCCGCGGAGGGGCTGACCACCAAGATCCGCCTTGCGGCCGACGGCCGCTGCCGCCCGTTGGTATTCGTCCTGACCGGAGGGCAGGCCGACGATGCACCAGCCTTCCCCCAGGTGATGGCGCGCTTGCGCGTCCCCCGCCGTCGGGGCAGGCCCCGCGCCCCTCCTGACGTGGTCCTGGCGGACAAGGCGTATGCGTCCCGCTCGATCCGCGAGCACCTGCGCAGCCGTCGTATTCGAGCAGTTATCCCGTCCCGGGCGGATCAGAACTCGCACCGACTGCCGCGCGGCAGTCGAGGTGGACGCCCTCTCGCCTTCGACCGCGAGGCTTACAAGCAGCGCAACACCGTCGAGCGGTGCATCAACCGCCTCAAGCAGTGGCGGGGGATCGCCACCCGCTACGAGAAGACGGCGACCGTCTACCTGGCCGGTCTCCACATCGCGGGGATCTTCCTCTGGTCCGCCCGCTGATTCAAATGAATCGTCGTAGGCTAGGCATCCGCGAACCAGGAGCGGCCCTGGGCCCAGCGGGTCACCCACCCCAAGAAACCGGGCGTGCCCGGCATCAGGCAGGTATCCGGCCGAGTACCGAAGGGTATCGCGCCGTTCTCGTCGATCAGCCAGACGTGACCGCGTTGCGGACCGGTGACGACCAGGTGCCAGTACATGCCGCAGCCGTCGGTGCCCAACAACACTGAGCCGTGGTCGTATACGGGGGCTATCAGGTCTTCGAACTCCTGCTCAGACATGGCCGCCTCGTCGCCCTCCGCCTCCCACATCCATGCCGCCGTGAGAGGAAAAGGTTCGGCAATTAGGCGCTCGGGGCGGCCCGAACCCCAGTCCTGGGGCGTTTGCGCGAGGGGCAGCAGACCGTAGTAGGGCGGTCCCGCGCGCAGTCCGTCGCAGACCTCCGCCACGAATGTTCGGTACGGCTCCGGAAGCAGGACGCCGTGTTCCGCCTCGAAGGACCGCACCGCATCCGAGCCGATTGGCGGCAGCGCCTCGGGACGGGACGCGAAGATCTCGCGGAGGGTGGCCAACTCGGCTGGGTCACAGACTTCCGTACTCATGCCGGTCATCATTCAAGATCCGAAAGAGACGGCCTAGTGCCGCATCGGGCGACGTCTGCCGTGTCGACGATGGTGTGCAGGCACCGCACAGGGCTGGGCGGCTCAGCCGGATTCTGCGAGCAGGTGGACGACGCCGGCCGGGTTCTTGATCCAGTGGGTTCTGGATTCGAGGTTGTGCAGTGGTTCGACCTCGTCACACGGGCGGATGCCGGTGCCGGCCAGTGCGGCAGTCGCCGCGTCCAGGTCATCGGTGTGGAGCTGCAACCACAGGTCGGGCCGACTGTAGTTGTCGACGCGGTCGAGCCACAGTGTGTTGGGGCCGAACCGCACCGAATGCGTTCTTGAGACGGTCGGAGCGTAGGAAACGTCCTCTTCTCTGACGTCGAAGCCCAGGGTGTCGCGGTAGAAGACCACGGTGGCCTCGTACTGCGCCTTGGGGATCTTCATGGCGATGTTCAGGCCGGCGGTGAACTCGGGCTGGCTCATTGTCAGGTGGCTCCTCGGTCGGGTGTCGGGGTGGCGGTGGCGCCCAGTGCGCGTTCCAGCGCGGACAGCCGGTCATCCCATCTGTTGGCGAGCGTGGCCAGCCACAGCTGGGCCGCGCGGATGGGTGCTGGTTCCAACCGGTAGGGGCGGCGTCGGCCGACCGGTTCGGCGGAGCTGATCAGACCCGCTTCGGCGAGCTGATCGAGGTGCTTGGCCACTGCCTGTCGGCTGATCGGCAGCCGCCGGGCCAGCTCGGTGCCGGTTGCGGGTCCGGCGCGGGCGAGCTCGTCCAGCAGCGCCCGCCGGGTCGGATCGGTGAGCGCCGCGAACACCGCGACGGCCTGCTCCTGTGCATCAGGCCGCCGCATCGAGGTAGGTCTCCAGGTCGCCGAGTTCCGCTGCCCAGCCCTGGCTGTTGGCCTGGTGGGCGGACCGGGCAACGTGGTCGGCGGCCTGGGCGAACCCGCTCTCCACCAGACGCAGCCGGGTCCCCTCCGCTACGGGCTCCAGGGTGAAGGTCACCAGCGTCAGGGGCGCGTCGTCTCCCGGCCAGCCCTCGACCGGCCACCTGAACGCCAAACGGTGTGGTGGATCGACGATCGTGATCGTGGCGACGGATTCTGCGTCGAGGTCGTCCCAGCGGAAATACGCTCGGCCGCCGGGCCGCAGATCGATCTCGGCCACCGAGCCGAACCATTGCGAAAGGCCTTCGGCGGTGGTCAGCGCGGCCCACACCCGTTCGGCGGGGTGCCGCAGCACCGTCTCGCGTTCGATCCTGTCCGGAACCACACCCATGCTCCTTCGCAACCTTTGAGTTGCCATAGTGATGGCAACCTAATGGTTGCGATGAGGATCCCGCAAGCCCCGCTCGGAACGCGCGATCGCCTGCACGACCTGCCAACCGTCCGCCGTGACTCATCCACCCGGCTCGAGCCGCGACCCACCTGGCACGACGACCTGCGGCCGACCGGCTCCACCCCTCGATGCCCGGCTCCGCGGCCCTGGCCACCTTCTGACGGGTGCCGGTATCGCGCTCGATGTCCAGCGGGCGCCCGGCCGAGCCTGGCGTACGGCCGTCCGGCGCATCCGGGCACGGGAACCCTCGTCGCCGCCCAGC
>NZ_ALAP01000028.1 GCF_000280905.1 Streptomyces sp. AA1529
CGCGGCATCCGCGGCGCGTTCGGGCGCGCGGAGTGCCGGGAAACGGGCAGGCGCGGCGGTACGGGGCGCGGCATCGGCCCGCCGGGGCCGGCAGCGCGGGGGTCCGCACCCGGTGCCGGTGGCGCGCGTCCGGGCACTCCCGTCGCGGGGAGCACCGGCGCCGCGGTCCGGGCGCGGAGGGGAACCGGCCGACTCGGTCAGACGTAGAGCGGCTCGGCGGGCGGGCCCCGGCTGGTGCGCGGGTGGTACCAGGAGGGCGGCGGTGCGCGCTCCTGCACGGAAGGGCCGGCGAGGCGGCCGGGCAGCGGGACGGCCGCCGCGGCCGGAACCGCGGTCGGCAGCGCGGGCGGGTGGGCCGGATGGCCGGACAGCCGCGCCTCGTGCGGGGCGTCGGCCGTGGCGTCGTGCGCCGCCGGCGGGTGGGAATCGGAGCGGAAGGCGGGTGTGTGCGCGCCGTGGTGCGCTCCCCGGTCCACTGTCACGACGGTGGCGGCCGGTGCGCCGCCCGGTCCGGGGACAGCCGTGGCGGTACCCGGCACCAGCAGCAGAGCGCCCCATACGAGGGCGAGGAGGACGGACGCCGTACGACGGGACCGCGCCCGCGCGCTGCGCTGCATCGTCCCTCCCCGTCTACGCCCGGCCGGTCCGGCTCAGTCTACGCGGGGGCGCCTCGCGCCCGGCCGCCGCGCCGACGGCGGACGCCGGGTCCGCCGCGCAGACGGCGGACCCGGCGCGGTGTACGGCGCATCCGGTGGGAACGGAAGGCTTGAGGCCCGAAGTCGGGTACTGATAGGTATAGAGCAATGATCATGACTTTCGGTGTCCCGGGTACGGCGGACACGGCGTACCGGGCCCGCCGCGCCCCGGGCCGGTGCCGACGGCGGCTGCGGGCCGCCGCGGGGACGGTGCTGCTGCTCGCCGCGGTGACCGCGTGCGGCGGCGGGGACGACGCGGACGGCAGGGATCCGGGCCCGGGCGACTCCCCGCCCGCTTCCACGGCCGACGGCGCCCCCGGCTCGTCGGCCCCGGCCACCGGCGGCCATCAGGCCGCCGGAGGCGGAACCCGGCGCTGTGCCGCCTCGGGCCTGACGATGTCCCTGGACCCGGCGGAGAGCCCGGCCGGCAGCCGGTCCTTCGACCTGGTCCTGAAGAACACCACGGACAGCGCCTGCCTCCTCGAGGGCTACCCCCGGGTGTCGCTGACCGACGAGGACGGCGCCGCGATCGGCAGCCCGGCCGCCCACACGGGCGGGGCCGGCCGGACGGTGACCGTGCAGCCCTACACCCGCGCCCACGCGAAGCTGCGTACCAGGAGCGAGGAGGCCGCCGACGGCTCCTGCTGGGCGAAGCCGCGGTCCGTCGAGGTGCGTCCACCCGGCTCCGACCGGGCCCTGACCGCCGAAGTGGACGGACTGCGGGTGTGCGGCGGCCTGTTCACGGTGACCGCCCTGGAGTGGTGAGGCGCCCCGGCGGGCCGCCGCCGCGCACGGTCGGCTCCGCGGTCGCGCGGCGGGGCCGCGCCGCAGGTCCCGCCGCAGGTCCGGCCGCTCGCGCAGGCTAGAGTCTGCGCCGGACCCGGCGTGCGCACCGGTGCCGCCCCAGGCGGCGCGTGCCCGGCATCGGAGACGGCACACGACGCTCGGGAGAAGCGCGGACGATGGACTACCAGGCGGTGCTCGAGGAGGTCGCGGCCACCGCGGCGCCCCAGGTCGGCCGCGGACAGCCGGCCGGTTACATCCCGGCGCTGGCCGAGGTGGACCTGGGCGGGTTCGGCATGGCGGTCGCCGACGTGGACGGCTCGGTCACCGGGGTCGGCGACTGGCAGGTGCCCTTCTCCATACAGAGCGTCTCCAAGGCGTTCGGCCTGGCGCTGGTTCTGGCCCGGGACGGCGAGAGCCTGTGGAGCCGGGTGGGCCGCGAGCCGTCCGGCACCGCCTTCAACTCCCTGGTGCAACTGGAGTACGAGAACGGCATCCCGCGCAACCCCTTCATCAACGCGGGCGCGCTGGTGGTCACCGACCGGCTGCAGTCGCTCACCGGCGACGCCAGTACCTCGATGCTGGACTTCCTGTGCACCCAGAGCGGCAATCCGGCCGTCCGCTTCGACCCGCAGGTGGCCTCCTCCGAGTCCGAGCACGGGGACCGCAACGCAGCGCTGGCGTATCTCATGGCCAGCTACGGCAACCTGGACAATCCCGTGCCGACGGTGCTGGACCACTACTTCTGGCAGTGCTCGGTCAGCATGAGCTGCCGCGACCTGGCGCTGGCCGGCTCCTTCCTGGCCCGGCAGGGGGTGGGGACGGACGGCTCCCGGCTGCTCCCGGCCCGCGATGTGAAGCGGGTCAACGCGGTCATGCTCACCTGCGGGACCTACGACGCGGCGGGCGACTTCGCCTACCGGGTGGGGCTGCCCGGAAAGAGCGGGGTCGGCGGCGGGATCCTGGCGGTGGTGCCCGGCCGGTGCACGCTCTGCGTCTGGAGCCCCGGCCTGGACCTGCGCGGCAACTCGGTGGCAGGCGTCGCGGCACTGGACGCCTTCACCTCGCTCACCGGCTGGTCGGTGTTCTGATCCGACCGGGCCGGCCGGTGTCGTGAGCCGGTGCCGCCCGGAGCACGGCAGCGGCTCCGGGACGCGTCCGGAGCGCCCGCCCGGGCCGGGCCCCCGGGGGCCGGGCGTCACAGCTCCGCGTCGCCCCACTGGTCCAGCAGGCTCTCGCCGGACTCCTCGCCGGTTTCGTCCGCGCCGTCGTGCAGGGGCTGCTCGGTCCAGATGATCTTGCCGCGGCCGGTGTAGCGGGTGCCCCAGCGCCGCGCGAACCGGGCGATGAGGTAGAGCCCGCGGCCCCCTTCGTCCGTGATCGCCGCGCGGCGCAGATGCGGCGACGTGCTGCTCCCGTCGGCGACCTCGCAGATCACGCTGTTGCGGTCCCGCAGCAGCCGGAGCTGGATGGGCGGGATCCCATAGCGGATGGCGTTGGTGACCAGTTCGCTGACGATCAGCTCGGTGGTGAAGGCCAGGTCCGCCAGGCCCCAGTCGGCCAGGCGCTGGGCGCATGCGGCGCGGACGGGCGCGACGGCGGTCGGGTCGTCGGGCACCTCCCAGGTCGCGACCCGGTCCGGGGCCAGGGTGTGGGTGCGGGCCACCAGCAGCGCGATGTCGTCGCCGGGGTGCTCGGGCAGCAGCGCACCGAGCACCTCCCGGCAGGTCTCCTCGGGAGTCAGGTCGGCCCGGGCGAGGGCGTCGCGCAGGAGCGCGAGACCGGTGTCGGCGTCGCGCTCCCCGTTCTCGACGAGGCCGTCGGTGAACAGCGCCAGCCGGCTGCCGGCGGGCAGGTCCACTTCCGCGGTCTCGACCGGCATCCCGGCTCCCAGACCCAGCGGCGGCGCGAGGGGGAGGTCGGGAAAGGTGACGGCGCCGTCCGGGTGCACGAGGGCGGGCCCGGGGTGCCCGGCGCGGGCGGCGGTGGCCCGGCCGGAGACCGGGTCGTAGACGGCGTAGAGGCAGCTTGCCCCCGTGATGGCGGTGCCGTCGCCCTCCACGGCGCGCTCCTGGTCGATGCGGGCGACGAGTTCGTCCAGGTGCGAGAGGAGTTCGTCCGGGGGGAGATCCAGGGAGGAGAAGTTGTGCACCGCGGTGCGCAGCCGCCCCATGGTGGCGGCCGCGTGCAGCCCGTGGCCCACCACGTCCCCCACCACCAGCGCCACCCGCGCACCCGGCAGCGGGATGACGTCGAACCAGTCCCCGCCCACCCCGGCCCGCGCCGGCAGATAGCGGAAGGCCACGTCGACGGCGGACAGTTCCGGCAGCTCACGGGGGAGCAGGCTGCGTTGCAGGGTGACGGTCATGGCGTGCTCGCGGGTGTAGCGCCGCGCGTTGTCGATGCTCACGGCCGCCCGGGCGGTCAGCTCCTCGGCGAAGGACAGGTCGCTCTCGCCGAACGGCTCGCCCTCGGAGCGCCAGAAGTCGGCCACCCCCAGCACCACGCCACGCGCCTGGAGCGGTACCGAGAGCAGGGAGTGGATGCCGTACGCGAGCACCCGCCGGGCACGCTCGGGGTCCTGGGCGCGCCAGCCGCGGGAGGCGGCCAGGTCGGGCTCCAGCACCGGCCGGCCGCTGGTGGCGACGGCGGCGACGGGGTTGGTGGGCGCGAACCGGATCAGCTCGCCCTCCGGATAGAGGGGAGGATCGTCGCGGATGCCGCGGACGGCGGTGCGGCGCATCTCGCTGCCGGCCTCGCCCGGCTCCTCTCCGCGCAGCACCGGGTCCAGCAGTTCGACGGTGACGAAGTCGGCGAACCGGGGCACGGTGACCTCGGCCAGCTCCTCGGCGGTACGCGCCACATCCAGGGTGGTCCCGATCCGGACCCCGGCGTCGTACAGCAACTGCAGCCGTTCCCTGGCCATCTCGGCGCGGCCCGCCAGCGCCTGCAGCTCCGTGGTGTCGCGCAGCGTGGCCACGCTGTGGGACACTCCCCCGCCCTGGTCGACGGACCGTACGTTGACGGCCAGCAGCCGGTCCCCGACCAGGTGCACCTCATCGGTGGTCGGTTCGCCGGAGGCCAGCAGTTCCGCCGTGCCGGGAGCCAGACCGAGGTCGCCGACCGCGCGCCGTTCCGCGTCCTCGGGCAGGTCCAGCAGCCGCCGCGCCTCGTCGTTGGCCAGCAGCAGCCGTCCCTTGTCGTCGACGATGAGCACGCCTTCGCGTACCGCGTGCAGCACCGCGTCGTGGTGCTCGTACATCCGGGTCATCTCGATCGGCCCGAGTCCCCGGGTCTGGCGGCGCAGCCGCCGGCTCACCAGCGCGGAGCCGCCCATCGCCAGCACGAGCACCCCGGCGGCCGTGCCGAAGAGCAGCGGCAGTTGCTCCTGGGCCTCCTGGTCGACGTTGTCGATGGTGATCTCCGGGGCGACCACCCCGGCGACGGTGCCGTCCGCGCGGAGGACGGGCACGGCGGCGTAGACCGACAGCCCCAGCGGGTCGGTGACGGTGTGGGTGAAGGACTCGCCGGTGAGCGCCTTCCGGTAGGGCCCGACGAAGCGCTTTCCGATCCGGCCGGGGTCCCGGTGCGTGAGGCGGATGCCGTCCGTGGTGGCCACGACGATGTTGTCGACGCCGGTCCGCTTCCGGGCTGCCTCGGCACGCGGCTGGAGAACCGCGGTCGGGTCGGGGCCGTCCAGGGCTTCCGCCGTCCCCGGAGCGTTCGCGAACCCCTCGCCGGCGGCGAGTACCTCGTCGCGGGTCCCCTCGATGCTCTGCCGGCGGGACTGCAGCACGAGGCCCGCGACCGTCACGGCGACGAGGACGACCACCAGCACCAGTTGCAGCAGCAGGACCTGGCCCGCGACGGTGTGCACACTCAGCAGGGAGCGCGCCTGCCGCCCCCACGAGAGGGAGGGCTTCCCGGGCGCGGCACCGGGGTACCGGGCGTGCTCGGGCCCGGTGGGCGGCGCACTGCGGCCCTTCGCACGCCGGAGCCGGTCCCGTTTGACCATATTATGAGTATTGTCGTTCGATGGGCGTTGCTCAATCCGCGGCCCGGCGGCTTCGCACCGGGGCGGCGGAGGCGGAAGCGGGGGCACGGGCCGACCACCGGCCGGGAGCGCGGCAGTGCGCACCCCTCAGCCGGGCGGCGCCGGACCTCCCCGATGGCCTGATCGGGTGATGCGGGGCCGGACTCCGCCCACCGGGGCCGCCCCGCCGTCCCGGTCCGGTCCGCCACACCCCGGCCCCGGAGAACCGGACCGTCCGGCAGGGAGCGAACAACCGGGCGGACTGCGCCGGCCGGCGCACTGCCACCGAACGACCCGGAAGTGACCGGAGGGGCCGGAGGGGCCGAAACCGTCACCCGACCGGCCACACCGGACCCCGCGGACGCGCTGCCCGCGGGTGTTGCTCGCCCCTGCGGGCACCCTCCACGCCGAGAGTGGAGGCATGACTTCTCGCCAGGGACACTCCTTCGGCCCCGAGGAAGCTGCGCCGGAACCGGCGGCGGCACGTGCGGCCATGTTCGGGTCCCTGCTCGCCGCGAGCCACACCTCCACCCTGGAGCACCTGCCACAGCTCGTGGCGGAACAAGCCAGGCGGGTGGGGTTCAGCGATGTGCTGATCTACCTGGCGGACTTGCAGGAGGAAGTGCTCTCCCCGCTGTCCGGCAGGCCGGCACCGTCGGGTACCGGGGAGAGCGAAGAGATCGGCATCGAGGGCACGGTGGCCGGACGGGCCTTCCAGCACGGGGAGATCCTCCCGGTGACGGTGGCCGATCCCCGCCAATGGTGGGTACCGCTGGTGGACGGCACGGACCGGCTCGGCGTCCTGATGATCAGCGCCGAGGACGCGGACGCGGGGATGCACCAGGACATGGAACGGCTGGCCGCGCTCGTGGCGCTGCTCGTGGTCTCCAAACGCGGGCTGAGCGACTCCTACGCCCGCCTGGTCCGCCGCCGGCGGATGAGTCTGGCGGCGGAGATGGAGTGGCGGATCATGCCGCAGCGCACGTTCGCGACGGACCGGGTGGTGATCAGCGCGGTCATGGAGCCCGCCTACGACGTCAGCGGCGATGTCTACGACTACGCGGTCGACGGCCGCACCGCGCACCTCACGGTGCTGGACGCGATGGGCCACGACACCGCGGCGGGGCTGACCGCCAGCCTCGCGCTGACCACCATGCGCAACAGCCGCCGGGAAGGCGCCTCGCTGGTGCGTACCGCGGCCGCGGTGGACGAAGCGCTGCTCGGGCAGTTCCGCGGGGACCGGTTCGCCACCGGCATCCTGGCCGCGCTGGACGTGCCCAGCGGCGAGCTGACCTGGCTCAGCCGGGGTCACCATCTGCCGGTCATCCTGCGGGACCGCTCCGCCATCGAGCCGGCGCACCCGCCGGGCCCGCCGATGGGCACCGGGTTCCGGACGGACACCGAGGTGTGCCACACCCATCTGCAGCCCGGCGACCGGCTCCTGCTCTACACCGACGGCATCACCGAGGCACGGAACAGCCGGGGCGAGGAGTTCGGCATGGCGCGGTTCACCGATTTCCTCATCCGGCACCAGGCCGACGAACTTCCCGTGCCCGAGACCCTGCGACGGCTGATCCGGCACCATCTCGAGTACCACCAGGGCCGGCTGCGCGACGACGCCACGGTGCTGCTCGTCGAGTGGCCCGGCTCCCCCTACCCGCCGGGCGGGGCCGAGGAACTGTCCGGTGTCCCGGCCGGGCACTGACCCGCGTCCGTGTGCGGACCCGCGGCAGTCGCCGCCCTCCGGAAGCGAGCTCCCGGGCACCCCGGCCCGCGCGGAGGACGAACCCGGCCGGGCGCGAGCGATGATTTCGCTCCGGCCGGACGGTCCATCCCACCGACAGCCGCCGCACCGCCTTCGGAGGAACCCATGGACTCCCGCTCCAACGAGACCGCAGCCGCCCGCACCCTGGAGGTTCCCGGCGCGCGGCTGCACTACGAGGTGCGCGGCGACGGGCCGCTCCTCGTCCTGGCCGGCGCCCCGATGGACGCCGCCGCCTTCGCCCCGCTGGCCGGCCTGCTCGCGTCGGACCACACCGTGCTCACCACCGATCCGCGGGGAATCAACCGCAGCGGGCTCGAGGACCCCGCCCAGGACTCCACCCCGGAACTGCGCGCCGACGACCTCGCCCGGCTCGTCGAGGCGCTCGGCCGCGGGCCGGCCGCGGTGCTGGGCTCCAGCGGCGGCGCCGTCAGCGCGCTGGCCCTGGCCCAGCGCCATCCCGGGGCCGTGCACACGGTCGTCGCCCACGAGCCCCCGCTGATCGAGCTGTTGGAGGACCGCGACGAGCTACGGAAGGGCACCGAGGAGACCGTCCGCAGCTATCTCGGCGGGGACGTGACCGGTGCGTGGCGGACGTTCTTCGCCACCGCCGGAATCGCCCTCCCCGAACCGGTGATCGAGGAGATGTTCGGTGGCGAGCGCGATCCGCAGCAGGTGGCGGACGAACGCCGCTGGTTCGCGCACGAGATGCGGGCCTCCAGCTTCTGGCGGCCCGACCTCGCGGCGCTGCGCTCCGCTGCCCCCAGGATCGTGGTGGGGGTCGGGGAGGATTCCGCCGGGCAGTTGTGCGACCGAACCTCGCTGGCGCTCGCCGAGGCGCTGGGCGTGCAGCGGGCCGCCTTCCCGGGCGACCACACCGGGTTCGTCGAGGATCCCGGCGCCTTCGCCGCGCGGCTGCGGTCGGTCGTCTCCGGGCACTGACCATCCGGATCCGCCCCGCACCCGCCGAACAGCCCGACGGCCCGCCCGGCGTTGCGGGGCGGGTCCGCCGTGGGGGTACGCGGCGTCAGGCGTAGACCTGTTCCACGAATCCCGCGAGCTGCTTGTCGTTCAGGTGGTGCCGGCCCAGATCGGTCTCGCTGATCACTCCGACCACACGCTTGTTCCCGTCGATGACGGGCAGCCGCCGGATCTGGTGGGTCTCCATCTCGTGCAGGACCTCGCTCAGGTCCGCCTCGGCACTGATCCAGCGCGGAGTGCCCTCGCACAGCTCTCCCGCCGTCACCCGCGAGGGGTCGCGCCCGGCCGCGATGCAGCGGACGACGATGTCGCGGTCGGTGATGATGCCGCACATCCGCTCGTCGGGGTCGTTGGGATCGCTCACGGGCAAGGCACCCACGTCCATCTCGCGCATCAACTGGGCGGCCCGGTCGAGTGTCTCGGTGGCGGGCACCCACCGGACGCCGGGGTGCATGATGTCGGCTGCCGTGGTCATGGCATCCTCCTGTCGCCGCGGTCCAGCATTCTGTTCCGCCCCCCGTTCCATCGTGGTCGCCCTGCCGGGTTTACGCCATTCGGGGCCGCGGCCCTCTGCACACCCCGGCGCGGACGACCCTGCGGGACTCACTCGGCGGAGGCCGGGCGTCCCGGGGCGCCGGCCCGCAGCCCGTCCATCACCAGATCGAGGAGCCGGTCGGCGCGCGCCTGCCAGTCGTGCTGCGGGTCGATCTGCCACAGCCCCGCGATGGCCAGGAGGAAGTCCTCCGGAGTCATCCCGGGGCGTATCGTCCCGGCGCGTTCGTTGGCCTCCAGCAGGGTGCCCACGGCCTGCATCAGCGGACCGTGCCCGAGCCCGGCGAGGGTGCCGCAGGCACTGGTGGCCGCCCGCAGCGCGTCCGCGAGACCCGCCTTGGCCAGCGAGTACCGGGCGAGCCGGTCCATCCACTCGCGCAGCGCCCGGTCCGGCGGCCGGGTGCGCAGCAGCTGCTCGGCGGCCTCGGCCACCTGCTGCACCTCGTACCGGTAGACCTCCAGGACCAGGGCCTCGCGGCTGGGGAAGTTGCGGTAGAGGGTGCCCTGGCCGACCCCCGCCTTCTTCGCGATGGTGCTCAGCGGCGCGTCGGCGGCGCGGGTCAGCTCCGCGAGCGCCACCTCCAGGATGCGTTCGCGGTTGCGCTGCGCGTCCGAGCGCAGCGCGGTGCCGGGCTTGTGGTGCCGCACTCGTCCTCCTCTCCGCCCCGGCGCGGAACTGCGGTGCGCAGTGGCGATACGCGGAACTCTTGCGAACCGGACAACTGTCCGCTACGTTCATGACGCATGGAGTGGACTGCTGTCCGCTTTCTCCAACCCACCATAGCGTCGGATCCCCGGGCGGCGGACGCTCCGTCCGCCCCAGCCTCTCCGCCCGCGCGCCGATCCTCCTCGTACCGCACTCGCGAAGGAAGCTGTTCATGGCTCCAGCCACCGCCAGCGCAATCACCTTGAAGATCAACGGAGAGCAGCACACCCTGACCGTCGACAACCGCACCACCCTGCTCGACGCGCTGCGCGAGCGCCTCGGCCTGACCGGTTCGAAGAAGGGCTGCGACCAGGGGCAGTGCGGCGCCTGCACCGTCCTGGTCGACGGCCGCCGGACCGTGGCCTGCCTGCAACTGGCCGTCGCGGCCGAGGGGCGTGCCGTCACCACCATCGAAGGCGTCGCGGACGGCGACCGACTCCACCCGGTGCAGCAGGCGTTCCTCGACCTCGACGGATACCAGTGCGGCTACTGCACCCCGGGGCAGATCTGCTCCGCCCTCGGCGTGCTGGACGAACACGCGGCGGGCTGGCCCAGCGCCGCCACCGGCGACATCCGGCCCGAGGCGGGACCGCCGCCGCTGACCCCCGAGGAGATACGGGAGCGGATGAGCGGCAACCTGTGCCGCTGCGGCGCGTACGTCTCGATCGTCCAGGCCGTCTCGCAGGCCGCCGCCGACCCGGCCGGCCCCGCCGCGGGCGCGGACCCGAAGGAGCCCGCCGCATGAGGGAGTTCAGCTACCAGCGCGCCACCGATGTCGAGGGGGCCGTCGCACTGCTCGACTCCGACCCGGACGCGCGCTACCTGGGCGGGGGCACCAACCTGGTCGACCTGATGAAGACCGGGGTCGAACGGCCCGGGCGGCTCGTCGACGTCCGGGAACTGCCCCTGGACCGCATCGAGCCGACCGCGGAGGGCGGACTGCGGATCGGCGCCACGGTCACCAACAGCGACCTGGCCGCCCACCCCGGGATCCGGGGCCGCTACCCGGCGCTGGCGGAGGCCGTGCTGGCCGGGGCCTCGGGCCAACTGCGCAACATGGCCACCGTCGGCGGGAACCTCCTGCAGCGCACCCGCTGCGCCTACTTCACCGACACCTCACTCCCCTGCAACAAGCGCACCCCGGGCAGCGGATGCTCGGCGGCCACCGGGGAGCACCGCAACCACGCCGTCCTCGGCGCCTCGGCGCACTGCGTGGCCGTCCATCCGTCCGACATGGGCGTCGCGCTGGCCGCGTTCGACGCCGTCGTCTCCTTCGAGACCGCCGAGGGAAGCGGCGAGCTGCCGCTGGCCGACTTCTACCTGCCGGTCGGCGACACTCCGCACCGGGAGACCGCGCTGCCGCAGGGGGCGCTCATCACGGCCGTCACGCTTCCGCCCGCGCCGGTCGCCGCGCACTCCCGCTACCGCAAGGTGCGGGAAAGGGCCTCCTACGCCTTCGCCATCGGCTCGGTCGCCGGTGCGCTCGACGTGGCCGACGGAGCGGTGCGCGACGTGCGGCTGGCCTTCGGCGCCGTCGCCTCCCACCCGTGGCGGGCCAGGGCCGCCGAGCGGGCGCTGCTGGGGCAGCCGGCCGAGGAGACGGCGTTCGCGGCGGCGGCCGACGCCGAACTGGCCGCGGCGCAGCCGCTGGAGCAGAACGCCTACAAACTGCCGCTGTTGCGCAACCTCGTCGTCTCCCTGCTCACCGAACTGGCCGAGGAGGCCGCCCGATGACCACCACGGCGAAACCCCGGACCGCCGGTGCCGCCCGCACCCGCGTCGAGGGCCGGGAGAAGGTGACCGGCACGGCCCGCTACGCGAGCGAGCAGCACTTCGAGGAGCTGGCGCACGGCTGGCTGGTCCTCTCGACCGTCGCACGCGGCCGCGTCCGGGCGGTCGGCGAGGAGGCGGTACGGGCCCTGCCCGGTGTGCTGACCGTGCTGCACTCCGGCAACGCGCCGCGGCTGACCACGGACTTCGTCTCCCTGCTCGGCCCGCCCGATCCCGTCGTGGCACTCTTCCAGCACGACCGGGTGCCGCACCTGGGATGGCCGGTGGCGCTGGTCGTCGCCGAAACGCCGGAGCAGGCGCGGGAGGCCGCCGAGGCACTGGTCGTCGAGTACGACGAGGAACCGCACGACGTCGCCTTCCACGCCGGCCGGCCCGGAAGCTACACACCCGAGGACGGCGGCGCCGTGGCGGCGAAGGGCGACCTGGAAGCCGAACTGGCGGCCTCCGGCGTGCTGGTGGACGCCTCGTACACCACCCCCGAGCAGCACCACAGCGCCATGGAACCGCATGCCGCCACCGCCCGCTGGGACGAGGGACGGCTGGAGGTGCTCGACACCAACCAGGGCACCGGGTGGGTGGCGGGCGATCTGGCCCAGCTGTTCTCGCTGGACGCCTCCTCGGTACGGGTGCGCTCGGAGCACATCGGCGGTGCCTTCGGCTCCAAGGGGGTGCGGCCGCACCAGGTGGGCGCGGTGATGGCCGCGACCGTCCTGCACCGGCCGGTCCGCCTGGCACTGACCCGCCGCCAGGTGTTCGCGGTCACCGGCTACCGGAGCCCCACCGCGCAGCGGGTACGGCTCGGCGCGGATCCGGACGGGCGGCTGCGCGCGTTCGGCCACGAGGCGCTCAACCTCACCTCGACACTGCGTCCGTTCGTGGAGACCAGCGCCGCCTTCGGACGGGTCATGTACGACGCGCGGGCGCACCACACCGCGCACCGCCTCGTCGGCCTCGACATGCCGACGCCGACCTGGATGCGGGCGCCCGGCGAGGCGCCGGGATCCTTCGCGGTGGAGTCGGCGCTCGACGAACTGGCCGAGCGGCTGGGCATGGACCCGATCGCGCTGCGGGCCCGCAACGAGCCGGAGACCGGACCGCTCTCCGGTCTCCCCTTCAGCAGCCGCAACCTGCTCGGCTGCTTCGAGGAGGGCGCCCGCCGGTTCGGCTGGGCCGGGCGCGACCCGCGGCCGCGGCTGCGCCGCGAGGGCCGGTGGCTGCTGGGCACCGGAACGGCCGCGGCCAGCTATCCGTCCGGGGCCGCGCCCTCGACCGCCTCCGTGACGGCCGAGCCGGACGGCGGTTTCACCGTACGGATCTCCGCGGCGGACGTGGGCACCGGCGCCCGCACGGCCCTCACCCTCGTCGCCGCGGAAGCGCTCGAGGTGGAGACCGAGCGGGTCACCGTACGGATCGGGGACAGCGACTTCGGCCAGGCATGGGTCGCCGGCGGCTCCATGGGCACCCGGTCGTGGTCCCTGGCCGTCGTCTCGGCAGCGGAGGAGCTGCGCGGCCGGCTGGCACTGTCCGGCGGCGACATCCCGCCGGAGGGCATCACCGCGCGCACGGACACCGCGGGGCTGCTCGCCGAGCTCGCCAAGAAGGAACGGCATTCCTTCGGGGCGCAGTTCGCCGAGGTGGCCGTCGACGTGACCACCGGCGAGGTCCGCGTGCGGCGGATGCTGGGGGTGTTCGCGGCGGGCCGGATCATCAACCCGCTCACCGCCCGCAGCCAGCTCGTCGGCGGGATGACCTGGGGCCTGTCCATGGCCCTGCACGAGGAGGCCGTGCGGGACGCGGCGTCCGGCGGCCAGGTGGGGGCGGACTTCGCCGGCTACCACATCGCCGCCAACGCGGATGTCCCCGTCATCGAGGCGGACTGGATCGACGACCCCGTCCCCGACGACCCGCTGGGGGTCAAGGGCATCGGCGAGATCGGCATCGTGGGCGTGGCCGCGGCGATCTCCAACGCGGTCTGGCACGCGACCGGGGTCCGCCACCGGGACCTCCCGCTGCGTCCGGACCGCATTCTGCGGGCGGAGGAGAAGGCCGGACCCGGCGCCTGAGCCCGGGCTCGGGGCAACCGGTGCGGGGGCGGGCTCGGCCGCCGTCGCTCCCGCACCGGTCCCGCACCCCCGCGCCCGCCGGGTGCCGTACGGTCAGCGGGGCCTCCCGCTCTCCTGCCCCGCGGGCCGCCGCCCCTGCGCGTCCGCCGGGGCGCACGCCGCCGAGCGCAGCACGCCGAGCAGCGCCGCCACCGTCGGCCGGTGCCGTGCGGCGGTCCGGCAGACCGCCACGATCTGCCGCTCCACGGTGTCGCTCAGCCCGAGGACGTCGAGGTACGAGGGGCGCAGCCGCAGCATCAGATCCGTCACGAGACTGACCCCCACCCCGGTCTCGACCAGGGCCAGGGTCGCGGCCGTGTCGGTCACCTCGTGCAGCACCCGCGGTTCGAAACCGGCCCGGCGGCAGGCGGTGAGCGCCGCGCGGCCGTAGTAGCTCCCGGCCGGCGGCAGGATCCAGCCCAGCTCCCGCAGTTCGTGGAGCGCGACCGTCTCCCGGCCGGGCAGCTCGCCCGCGGGTGCGGCGAGGGAGAACCGCTCGCGGGAGAGCGGGAGCACGCACAGCGACGCGTCGCGCGGCAGCGGCACGTCCGGGTAGTCCAGGCCCAGGGCCAGCTCCACGGAGCCGCCCGCCACCGCGTCGTACACGTCGTCCACGTCCATGTCGCGACTGCGTACGGTGAGGCCAGGGCAGGCCTCCCGGGCGTGCCGGAGCGCGAGCGGCAGGATCTCGGCGGCGGCGGTGGCGAAGAGGCCGACCCGCAGCGTCCCGGAGACCTCGTGGCGGGTGCGCTCCAGCGCCTCCACGGCTTCGGCCTCGGTGGCCAGGATCCGTTCGGCGTGGGCCGCCAATGTCACACCCGCGTCGGTCAGTTCGACCCGGCGCCCGACCCGCCGCAGCAGCTCCATGCCGGTGGACCGCTCCAGCGCGGCGATCTGCTGGGAGACCCCGCCGGGGGTGTAGCCGAGGGAGCGCGCGACCGCGGTGACCGTGCCCCGCCGGGTCAGCTCCACCAGCGACCGCAGTTGCGGGCTCGTCCATTCCATGCAGGAACGGTAGACGAACCTGCGCAGAAACTGTTCATGGACGTCAACGGTCGCGCCGCGTCACGATGTGGGACAGCACGCTGATCAGCACCGCCGCACTGACAGCAGCGCCACGTCCGGGCCCGGGCCCCACCCGGTCCCGCCGTCGGCCCTCCTCGGAAGGGACCGCCCATGCCCTCCCCCGCTTTCCGTACCGTTCCGGACTCCGCCGACGTCGTGCTCATCGGCGGCGGTGTACTGGGCACCAGCGCCGCGTTCCACCTCGCCGAGGCCGGAGTGCGCGACATCGTCCTGCTCGAGCGCGGCGAACTGGGCTGCGGCAGCTCGGGGAAACCGATCGGCGGGATACGCGCCCAGTTCTCCGACCCGCTCAACATCGCACTGGGCAGGCGCAGCCTGGACGCCTACCGCGCCTTCGGCGACCGCCCGGGTGCGGACATCCGGTTCGATCCCGTCGGCTACCTGTTCCTGCTCGACAGCGCGGAGCAGGAGGCGGACTTCGCCGCCGGTGTCGACGTCCAGAACGGTCTCGGCGTGCCCAGCCGCATGATCGGCCCGGACGAGGCACGGCTGCTGTGCCCGTGGCTGAGCACCGACGGCCTGGTGGCCGCCGCCTACTGCCCCACGGCGGGCCACGCACGCCCGGCAGCGGTGGTGCGGGGCTACGCGGATGCCGCGCGCGCCCGCGGCGTGCGGATCGCCGAGCACACCGAGGTGACCGGCCTCGGGACGACCGGCGACCGGGTGACCCACGTGCACACCAGCCACGGCCCGATCTCCTGCCGCAGCGTCATCTGCGCGGCGGGAGCATGGTCCGGACAGATCGGCGACATGGCCGGCGTCAGCCTCCCGGTTCGCCCGGTGCGACGGCAACTGGCGTTCACCGCGCCGCTGGCCCCGGACGCGCCCCGCGTCCCCTTCACCATCGACTTCTCCTCCAGCGCCTACTTCCACAACAGCGACGACGGACTGCTGTTCGGGCTGGCCGACCCGGACGAGACCGAGGGCTTCGACACCACCTGGACTCCGGGCTGGCTGGAGCGCTTCCGCGCCGTGGCACGCCGCCGCGCCCCCGGCCTGGCCGGCCTGGAGACCGTCGGCGGCTGGGCCGGGCTCTACGAGAACACCCCGGACCACAACGCGCTCATCGGCCGCGCCGGCGAACTGGAGAACTTCCTGTACGCCACGGGGTTCTCCGGACACGGCTTCCTCCAGGCACCGGCGGTGGGCGAGCTCCTCCGCGATCTGTACCTGGGACGCCGCCCGTTCGCCGACCCCGCGCCGCTCAGTGCCGACCGGTTCCGCGCCGGGTCCGGAATCCGTCCCGAGGCCCATGTCGTGTGATCCACGCTCCCGGGGAAGAAAGGGCGAACCGTGAAAAGAGTCGAACAGTGGCGGCTGCGGGCCGCGTTCGCCGCGCGGCTGTCGCGGATGTACGGGCAGGAGGTGCCCGCCTACACGACGCTGGTGGAGGCATCCCACGAGGTCAACGAGGACGTCCTGCGCACCCGGGGCGGCGCGGCCGAACGGCTGGGCTCCCTCGGCCGGGTGACCGCGGAGCGGCACGGCGCCATCCGCGTCGGCACGCCGGCGGAACTGCGTCAGGTCGCCCGGATCTTCGCCGCCCTGGGGATGCGCCCGGTCGGCTTCTACGACCTCCGCGAGGCCGCGGCCAGCGCCGTCCCCGTGGTCTCCACCGCCTTCCGTCCCGTGGACGCCGAGGAGTTGGCACGCAGTCCCTTCCGCGTCTTCACCTCCCTGCTCACTCCGGCCGACCCCCGGTTCTTCGACCCCGGACTCCGCGCCCGGCTGGAGACCTTCCTCGCGGGCCGCGAGCTCTTCCCGCCGGAGCTGCTCGCGCTCGCCGACCGGGCCGCCGCCGAGCGGGAACTGCCGCCCGAGCAGGCCGAGCGCTTCCTCCGGCTCGCCGTCGGCGCCTTCGAGCTGTCCTGCGAACCGGTCGACCGGGCCTGGTACCGGACGCTGGAGCGGGTCTCGGCCGTGGCGGCGGACATCGGCGGGGTCCGCAGCACGCACCTCAACCACCTCACCCCGAGGGTGCTCGACATCGACGAGCTGTACCGCCGGATGACCGCGCGCGGCATCGAGATGATCGACACCATTCAGGGCCCGCCCGCCTGGCCAGGCCCCGACGTGCTGCTGCGGCAGACGTCCTTCCGGGCGCTGGCCGAACCGCGGGCGATGCGCACCCCGGAGGGCGAAGTGGCCGAGGGTGCGCTGCGGGTGCGCTTCGGTGAGGTCGAGGCACGCGGGATCGCCCTCACCCGGGAGGGCCGCGCCCGCTACGACGAGCTGGTCGACCTGGTCGACCGGCGCAGCGCGCAGGCGCCCGGGCGGCGGCGCGCGGAGATCGCCCGGGAGGTGTGGGAGCAGGGACTGCCCCGCACCGAGCGGGAACTGGCGGCGCGCGGACTGGCGCACTTCACCTTCCGTACGGCCGCCGACCCGCCCCGCGACGGCAGCCGGCCGCCGGCGGACATCGGCGCGCTGCTGCGGCGCGGGTGGATCGAGGCCGAGCCCCTCGTCTACGAGGACTTCCTGCCCCGCTCCGCGGCCGGCATCTTCCAGTCCAACCTCACCTCGCAGGGCACCCGCGACAACTCGCGGGAGGCCGCCTCCTACGACGCCGAGTGGCTCTCCGGCGCACTGGAGCGCGAGGTCCTCGACCCCTACGCGCTCTACGAGCGGCAGCAGCACCGCTCCCTGTCCCGGGTCGCGCACGAGCTGGGTCTGGAGCGCACCGCCCTCGTCCGTCCCGTCCACCACGAACACCCATGAGGATGGCCATGACCAGCACCGCCCTGCCCAGTACGGACGACCTGCGGGCCCGCGCCCTCGCCCGCCTCGAAGCGATCGGCGTGCGCGTACCGGAAGGTGACGACTTCCCCGCCCGGACCCCGCTCACCGGGGAGCGCCTCCTCGGGCTCCGTGCCGCCACCGCCGCCGGCACCGAGACGGCCGTCGCCGAGGCGGCCGCGGCCTTCCGCACCTGGCGCGGCACGCCCGCGCCACGCCGCGGGGAACTCGTGCGCAGGCTCGGAGAGCTGCTGCGCGAGCACCAGAACGACCTCGCCGACCTGGTGACGATCGAGGCGGGCAAGATCAGGTCCGAGTCCCTGGGCGAGGTCCGGGAGATGATCGACATCTGCGACTTCGCCGTCGGCCTGTCCCGGCAGCTGTACGGCCGCACCATCGCCTCCGAGCGCCCCGGGCACCGCCTGGCCGAGACCTGGCACCCGCTCGGGGTGGTCGGTGTCATCTCCGCCTTCAACTTCCCCGCGGCCGTGTGGTCGTGGAACACCGCCGTCGCGCTGGTCTGCGGTGACACGGTCGTCTGGAAGCCCTCGGAGCTGACCCCGCTCACCTCCCTGGCCTGCGACCGCCTGCTGGCCCGCGCCGCCGACGACGTCGGGGCGCCCCGCGCGGTGCACCGCCTGCTGCTCGGCGACCGGTCCGTCGGCCGGCAGCTCGTGGACGACCCGCGGATCGCCCTGCTCAGCGCCACCGGCTCGACCCGGATGGGCCGCGAGGCGGCGCCCCGCGTCGCGGCCCGGCTCGGCCGCAGCCTGCTGGAGCTCGGCGGGAACAACGCCGCGATCGTCGCCCCGTCCGCCGATCTCGACCTCGCCGTGCGGGGCGTCGTCTTCGCCGCAGCGGGCACCGCGGGGCAGCGCTGCACGACGCTGCGCCGCCTCCTCGTCCACCGGGACGTCGCCGAGCCGCTGACCGCACGGCTGGTCTCCGCCTACCGCACGCTGCCGGTCGGCGACCCGTTCGACGAGCGCACGCTGGTCGGTCCGCTGATCTCGCTCCCGGCCCTGGAGGAGATGGACGGCGCGCTGGCACGGGCCCGTACGGCGGGGGGCGAGCTGCTGGCCGGGGGCCGCCGCAGGCTGGCCGACGCCGCCCCGGAGGCCGCGTACTGCGAACCGGCCCTGGTCCGCGTCGGGGAACAGTACGACGTGGTGCGGGAGGAGACCTTCGCACCGATCCTCCACGTCCTGGCCTACGACACCCTCGAGGAAGCGCTGACCCTGCACAACGACGTCCCGCAGGGCCTCTCCTCCAGCATCTTCACCCGGGACCAGCGGGAGGCGGAGGTCTTCCTCTCGGCCGCGGGCTCCGACTGCGGGATCGCCAACGTCAACATCGGCACCTCGGGTGCGGAGATCGGGGGCGCGTTCGGCGGGGAGAAGGACACCGGCGGCGGGCGCGAGTCGGGCTCCGACGCCTGGAAGTCCTACATGCGCCGGGCGACCAACACCGTGAACTACTCCGATGAACTGCCGCTGGCCCAGAACGTCAGCTTCCTGTGAGCGGCGGCCGGCCGCGAGCGGCCGCTTCCCGCGCGTGCGGAACGTTGCCGTGCGTGCGGAACGTTGCCGTGCGTGCGGCACGGGACGGTCCGCACGCACCGTGCCGAAGCGGCTGCCCGCAGGCGGCTCGCTCCTCCGGGGCGACTGCCCGCAGAGGCGGTGACCCGCATACCCTGACCGGAGCCCACCGCAGGTCCCAGAGCCGCCAGGAGCGTCGATGAGCACCGCCTCGCCCACCCCCTCGTCCCGCACCGCTGTCGTCACCGGAGCGAGCAGCGGCATCGGCGCCGCCACCGCACGCCACCTGGCGGCGGCCGGCTACCGGGTCGTGCTGGCCGCGCGCCGTGCGGAGCGCGTCGCAGCCCTCGCCGCCGAGCTCGTGGCGGCGGGGCAGCAGGCCGAGGCCCACACCCTGGATGTGACGGACCGCGCGGCGGTCGACGCGTTCGCCGAGCGGTTCGAGACGCTGGAGGTGCTGGTCAACAACGCGGGCGGGGCGCTGGGGGCGGACCCGGTCGCCTCCGGTGACCCCGAGGACTGGCGGCGGATGTACGAGACCAACGTCCTCGGCACCCTGCACACCACACAGGCGCTGCTGCCCGCGCTGACCGCCGGCGAGGGCACCGTCGTGGTGCTCTCCTCCACCGCGGGCCTCGCGACGTACGAGGGCGGGGCCGGGTACGTCGCGGCGAAGCACGCCCAGCACGTGCTCGCCGAGACGCTGCGCCTGGAGATCGTCGGCAGCCCCGTCCGGGTGATCGAGATCGCGCCCGGGATGGTCCGGACCGACGAGTTCGCACTCACCCGCTTCCGCGGGGACGAGGAGAGGGCCGCCCGGGTGTACGAAGGCGTGGCCGAGCCGCTGACCGCGGACGACGTGGCGGAGACCATCGCGTGGTGTGTCTCGCGGCCGAGCCGGGTCAACGTCGACCTGTTGGTGGTCCGCCCGCGGGCGCAGGCGTCCAACACCAAGGTGCACCGCGAACCGTGACCCGGCGCGGGCCTGCCGCCGTGGCCGGGCGGGCCTGCCCGGGTGTCCCCTCGGCGGAGGTCCGGGCGCGTCGGGCGCAGCGATGCCGGGGCGCTGCGACGGGGGCGGTCACGCCATGGGCACGCCCACCGTCACCTCGACCTCGTCCGCCAGGGCGCGGAAGCCCCGGAGCAGCCAGGTCCGCTCCGGCAACCGGGTGCCCGCGCGCGTGGTGTGGCCGGAGACGGCGAGGACGGCCTCTCCGTTGGCGGAGACCAGGATCTCGGCGTCGGTGGCGGTCCCGTCGGCGAACCGCAGCACGAGTCCGGTGGCGAGCGGGTTCTCCGCGTAGGCCGCGGGCCTGCTCAGCCCCTGGACGCGCACGGACGCGCCGCGGAAGAGATGCGTGTAGGAGCAGACGGCGGTGTGCGGGGCGGCGTCAGGGGGCACCGGATCCTCCGGCTCGGTCAGGGCGGGCGGGGCTCGGACGGACGGCTCCGGTCACCACCCTCCCCCACCCGCACCCGGTCCGCACGCACATCCGGTCCGCACGCGTGGCGCCGCCCCGGACCGGCGCGGAGTCCGGGGGACGGTGCGGCAGCGGCCGCGAGGCCGCGGGGGTCAGCACCGGACGACCGCCTCGCAGGACGCCGCGGGGATACCGCGGGTCTCGATGGTGACGCCCCCCTGTGCGCGGCCGCCCGCGATCGCCGCGGCGCCCAGCGCGAAGTGCACCCACATGTTGAACTGGATCTCCTTGGCCACCCGCAGCCGGCTGTAGAGCAGGTCGGCCCACCAGTCGCCGGCGCGTGACCACGCCTCGACGTGGAAGCGGAGTCCGTCTCCCGGGTCGTCGGCGGTGAACTCGATCTGCCCGGCCTCCAGATGCCCGTGCAGCGTGCCGAGCCGGATCGTGACCGGGTCGCGGTGGAGCACCCGCACCGGACCGTCCCAGGGACCCGGCATCTGCACCCGGTACTCGTCGCCGGGGCGGGCCGGTCCGGGCCCGCCGCGCGTCTTGTGGAAGACCGCCACGGTCGAGGGTGCCGGACGGTTGAGGTCGGCTGCGACCGCGCCGATCAGCTCCTCGGGGCTCATCCGGGCGCCCTGGATCCGGACGCCGAAGCGGCGGTGGAACATCGGCCCGACGCCGTCGGTGAGCCGTTTGGTGAGCTCGTCGACACGATCGGGGGGCAGCGGGGGCGGCAGGTCGCCGGAGTCCCCCGCCACCTCGCTGCGGTGCAGCGCGGTCACCCGCCACATGTACTCCCAGGACACCAGCAGGACGCCGGCCGGGAAGCGCAGCAGGGTGCCGATCCGCCGCCGGGCGGACGGTCTGCCGGGCCGCCTGGCCGGTGGCCGGCCGGAACCGTTCCGGGCCCGCAACCCGATTCCCGACCGCATCCATCCCTGTACTGACATAGCACCTATGACACCATGAAAGCGACATGAGTGTGCATCAGGGGCACTCATCTCCCCCACCCGGACCCAGGAGGTCGGCGTGCTGTTCGAAAAGCTGGTGCACGGGATCGGACTGCGCAGGACACATCTGCAACTGGCGTCGATGGGCTCCGTCGGACTCTGCATCGTCTTCTGGATGCGGGCGTCGAGCTTCGACCAGGACGAGCGGGGCAACGCCGAGCGCCGCGCCCTGTTCGTCGGCCTGTGGGCGCCCACGCTGTGGGGCATCAGCCAGTCGCTGGAGGACGCCCCCGCCGGGCGCCCCCGGCCGGACGGCCCGCATGCTGCGTGAGCGGCGCCTCTACCGTGCACCGGCGGTCGCCGCGCTGCACTCCCTGGCGGACCGCACGGTCAACTACGCGCCCGTGACCGGGAGCCGGGTGCCCACCTGGAACGCACGCTGGCACGTCGACTACCTCCGGCAGCCGCTCGCCCGGGAACCGGTGGGCGACCCGGTGCGGGGCGGCGCGTGGGACATCGCCTGCCGCCTGGTGCGCGACTACCAGTTCGCGGAGCCGACGATCCTGCGGGCGCTCTACCGGAGCGACACGCCGTTGCTGGGCCGGGACATGCTGCTGGAGGGCCGGTTCGCCGGACTGCGGTTCGACATGGGGGTCCGGGTGACGTCCGTGACCGACGAGACGCACGGCAGCGGCGCGTCGGAGTCACGCGTATGGGGCTGGGCCTACCGGACCCTGGAGGGCCATCTGGAGCAGGGCGAACTCGCCTACCAGGTCGTCAAGCGACTGCGCACCGGTGCCGTGGAGTTCCGGATCACCGGCCACTCCCGCCGGGCGCCGCTGCCCAATCCCGTCGTGCGGACGGGTTTCGCGGTCTTCGGGCGCTGGACGCAGTACCGCTTCTACCATGCGAGCGCCCGCAGGCTGCGGCGGCTGCTGCGCGCGGAACTCGAGGGCGCGCCCGCGCTGGCGGCAGCTGCGCTGCCGGGGTACGACAACGTCGTGCTCGCCCCGACCCCGCGCCGCTGAACAGCGTCGGCGGCCCGCGGCGCGGGCCGCCGACGGACGGGTTCACCTGCGGCTGAGGACTCCCGGCCACCAGGAGAGCGGGCCGATGTCCCGGACCAGCGCCGGCACCAGGAGGGACCGCACCACCAGGGTGTCCAGAAGGACTCCGAAGGCGACGATGAAGGCGATCTGGGCGAGGAAGGCCAGCGGGATGACGGCGAGCGCCGCGAAGGTGGCGGCCAGCACGACACCCGCCGAGGTGATGACGCCGCCGGTGGCCGTCAGGCCGCGCAGCACGCCCTCCCGCACGCCGTGCCGCAGTGACTCCTCGCGGACCCGGGACATCAGGAAGATGTTGTAGTCCACGCCCAGGGCCACCAGGAAGACGAAACCGTACAGCGGCACCGAGGCGTCCGCTCCGCTGAAGCCGAGCAGTTCCCGGAAGACCAGCGCCGAGACGCCCAACGTGGCGAAGAAGCTGAGCGCCACGGTCGCCACCAGCAGGAGCGGCATCAGCAGCGAGCGCAGCAGCGCGACCAGGATGATCAGAATGATGACCAGGACCACCGGCACGATCAGCGCGCGGTCGCGTTCGGCCGTCCGCTGGGTGTCGTACTGCCGGGCCGTGTAGCCGCCGACCAGCGCGTCGGAGCCCGGGACGGCCCGTACCGCCTCGCGCAGCCGCTCGACCGTGCGCTTGGCGGCATCGCTGTCCGCGGCGTCCTCCAGGGTGACCTGGAGACGGACCCTGCCGTCCACGGCCTGCGGCGCCCCGGCGTCCGGGCGGCCCTTCGCGCCCAGCGGCACGGCCGAGGCCACTCCTTCGGTGCCGAGCGCCGCCCGCCGCACCTCCGGGAGGGCCTGCTCGTCGGTGAGCACCGTGGCGGGGTTGCCGGAGCCGCCGGGGAAGTGCTCACCGAGGGTCCGCTGGGCGGCGACGGACGGCGCGTCGTTGATGAAGATCTCGTCCAGCGGCACGCCCCGGGCGTTCAGCAGCGGCACGAAGGCGCTCGCCGCGAGCAGCACCGCGAACGTGCAGGCCCAGATCCTCCGGGGCGCCCGGTCCACGGCGCGCGCCACCCGCGGCCAGACCCCGCCCCGCGCGGACGCCTCCCGCTGCTCCGCCGAGTGCGGCAGCCTGGCCGGCCAGTAGGCGAAGCGGCCGAGGAGGGCCAGTACCGCGGGGAGGAACGTCAGGGCGCTCAGCAGCGCGCAGACGATCCCGATGGAACCCACCGGTCCCAGGGCGCGGTTGTTGGTCAGGTCGCTGAGCAGGAGGGCCAGCAGACCGGCGACGACGGTTCCGGCGCTGGCCAGCACCGGCCCGACGGACCGGCGCAGGGCGGCCCGCACGGCGGCCTCGCGGTGGTGTCCCGCGCTCAGCTCCTCCCGGAACCGCGCGGTCAGCAGCAGCGCGTAGTCCGTCGCCGCGCCGATCACCAGGATGGACAGAATGCCCTGCACCTGCCCGTCGACGCGGACCATGTCCTCCCGGGCGAGCGCGTAGACCGCCGCGCAGGCGAGTCCGAGGGCGAACACCGCACCGAGGATGATCACCAGCGGCAGCAGCACGCTGCGGTAGACCAGGACGAGGATCAGCAGCACGGCGGCGAGGGCCACCCCGAGCAGCAGCCCGTCGATTCCGGCGAACGCGTCCGACAGGTCGGCCTGGGTGGCCGCGGGCCCGGCGAGGCGCACCGTCGTCCCGGGCACCGCCTCGGCGGCCGAGCGCAGTTTCTCCAGCGCCCCGGGCAGTTCCTCGCCCAGGTCGGGACGGAGTTGGACGACGCCCTGGAGTGCCTCGCCGTCCCGCGAGGGAATCGCGGGGGTGGGCGGACCGACCGCGCCGACGCTGTCGGCGGCCCGGTCGAGCGCACGTGAGGCGGCCCCGCGCTGCGCGCGGCTGACGGACTGCCCGTCACCGGACGTCCACACCACAATGGCGGGCAGGGTCTCCTCCTGGTCGAACGCCTTCTGTTCGTCCAGGACCTTGGTGGATTCGGCGCTGCGCGGCAGGAAGGCGGCCTCGTCGTTGGTGGCGACCTCGCCGAGCTTCCCGGCGAACGGCCCCAGCGCGCCGCCGACGGCGATCCAGACGACGAGCAGCAGAATCGGGATCGAGAGTCGGGCGAGACGCGGCGCGGACGGCATGCATCCTCCGGGGGGCTGCGAGTGGCTGCGGGGAAATCAGTTCAACGATTGGCTATCTTAATCATTGAACTAACTTGTTCCGCACCTCGCCGACCGCCCGGCCGCGCACTCCGGCGCCGCGAAGCCCTCAGCTTTCGCCCCCGCGGAGGGCGGCGAGCTCCTGGTTCAGCAGGGCGAGAAAGCGCAGCACCACCCGCTGTTCCTCGTCGTCGAGTTGCGCGCGGGCACGGTCGGTCGCCTGCGCCAGCGGCCGGAAGTACCCGCGCGCAGCCGCCCGCGCGTCGCTGGGATAGTGCAGGCGGACCACCCGCCGGTCGGCCGGATCCCTGGAGCGCCGCACATGCCCGGCCCGCTCCAGCCGGTCCAGGCAGGCCGTCACCGCACCGGAGGTGAGCCCCAGATGCTCCCGCAGCAGCCCCGGGGTGAGCGGCTCCTCCGCGTCGAGGATCGCGGCGAGCGCGGCGGCGTCGGTGGCGTGCAGCCCCTGGGCGGCGGCGAATCCGTGGACCAGCCGGCCGAACTCCCCGTTCATCCTGCGCAGCGCCACGGCGAACTGCTGGAGATCCACGGGACCGGTCCCGGCGGTACCGCCGTCCGGCTGCCGGCCCCCGTCTGCACTGGTCATCCGGCCACTCTATAGAAGAGCCCGGCCACCCGGCCGCCCGCGGCGAGGCCCCCGAAACGGACGCCGAGCCGCGAAGCGGGACACCCGCTCCTACAGGAACCGGCGGATGGGGAGCACCGCAGCCTCCTTGAGACGCTCGGTGCCCGGGCGCCGCCGCCAGCGGCCGGCGGTGATGCGCTCCGCGTCGGCCCAGTCCGCGGTGAAGTGGTCGTCGAGCGTCGCCGTGAACCGCTCGTCGATGACGGCCAGCATCACCTCCTCGTCGTGTTCGAGGGAGCGGCGGTTGAGGTTCGTGGAGCCGGTGAGGGCGACGATGCCGTCGACGGTGACGACCTTGGCGTGCATCATCGTGGGCCGGTACTCGGCGATCCGCACACCGGCCCGCAGCAGGTCGTCGTAGACATGCCTGCCGCCCAGCCGGGAGACGCGCTTGTCGGTGTGCGGTCCCGGGAGCAGGATCTCCACCCGCACACCGCGCCGCGCCGTCCGGCTCATCAGGTCGACGAAGTAGTCGTCCGGGGTGAAGTACGCGGTGCACAGCCGCACCCGCTCACGTGCCGACTCCAGCACGACACGCAGCAGCGTCTGCATGTCCTGCCACCCGAAGCTGGCCGAACCGCGGACGACCTGGACGAGGGCCGTGCCCGGGGTGTCCTGCTCGACGAACCGGTCGGCCTCGTCGAAGAGTTCGTCGTGGCATTCGGCCCAGTTCTGGGCGAACGCGGCCGAGACGCCGTCGACCGCGGGGCCGCGCACCTCGACATGGGTGTCGCGCCACTCCCCCGGGTGCCGCGCGTCCCCGCACCACTCCTGGGCGATGCCCACGCCGCCGGTGAAGGCGGTGCGCTCGTCGACGACCAGGGCCTTGCGGTGGCAGCGGTGGTTCTGCTTGAAGGGCGAGACCCACATCGGCTTGCGGAACCACTGCACGGCGACGCCCGCCCGTTCCATGTCCGCCAGCAGGGATTTCTCGATGGGCCTGCTGCCGAAACCGTCCAGGAGCAGCCGCACCCGCACCCCGTTCCGCGCCCGCTCGCCGAGTGCGTGGGCGAATTCGTGCGCGATCTCGCCCTGCCAGTACACGAACGTCATCATGTCGATGGTGTGCCGGGCTTCCCGGATCGCCCGCAGCATGGCGGGGAAGATCTCGTCACCGTTGCGGAGGACCCGCAGCGCGTTGCCCTCGGTGGCGGCGACGCCGATCAGCCGCTCCAGCCGTCTGCGTATGTACTGTTCGCGCTCACGTACCGACTCCGCCGGCCGGCCCTCGACGCCGGCGGCGGCCGGCACGCGGGTCGGCCGCTCGGCCGTGGGCGCGGCGGCGGCCTGCGCGGCCGGGGCGTCTCCCGGCACTGCCGGGTCCTGCGCCGTCACCGTCTCACCGGTCCGGACTGCGGATGGCCGGGGCGCCGGGCCGCGAAGTGCACCGGGCGCGCGCAGCTCCCCGTCGCGCGGTACGCCACCGCTTCGGGAGCGGTGCGCTGGTGTACGGCGGGCGGCGCCGGGTGGGCCGGCGCGGTCGGGGCTGTGGTGGGCACGGTGATCCTTTCGCTGGGGAGCCGTTCGAGCGGGACCGGCTCGCCGGCAAGACGGGTGGGGTGGGAGTGTCAACCGGTCCGCAGGCGGCGCGCGAAGCGGCCCGCGGACGGCGGCAGGCGCTCTCACACCGCGGCGGCGGGCCGGGGCGCCCGCTGCGGCGCCTCCGGCGCCGCGACGACCGCCACCGCGATCTCCGGCGGTTCGGGGCGCTCCGCGGGGACGTCCTCGGCGGACAGCAGGGAGTCGTCGCCGACGCGGGCGCCGGGCAGCCGGTGCCGGGCGGCGACGAGAGCCGTGTCGATGTCCCGGGTACCGGTCGAGACGCACAGCGTGTAGGCGATGTCGTTCATACGCTGCTGCACCCCGGGGGAACCGTCCTCGGCCCGCAGGACACTCAGGGCCGCGTACTGCTCGACGAGGTCGCGGAGGACGGCGGGGTGGGCGAGCAGCATGGCAGGGGTCCCTTCAGGAGATGTGGAGGAGGAGCGGCCCGGACGAGCGGGCGCGGGGCGGAACGCGGCGGCGGGTGCGGGCCGCCGGTGCCGGGAGTCGGGTGGCAGCGGCCCGGCGGGGGCTCGTTCGCACTCCGGCCGCGCCGGTTGGCGGGCGCGCCGGGCGGAGTCCCGTGCCGGGGAGCGGAGGCACCCGGGAGGCGCGGCGGTCCTCCGGTGGGCGCGGCGGTGTCGCCGGGCCCGGTACCGGTCGGCACCCATGGGTTCTCCTCCCGCTGTCGTCGACGGTGCACAGCGCGGGGAGAGGGGCTCGGGAGCACACGCGGGCCACGAGGGGCATCTCCTCCGCGTATGTGCCTGTTCTCCCAAGCACGTGTCCGCACTTCTCACCGGCTTCGGCCGCGGTAAACCTCACGCCTCGCAGGGTTGCGTACCGGACCGGACAGCGGGCGTCGGCCCGGCAGCCGGGCACCGGCCGGGGCGGACCGCTCGGCCCGGTGCCGCCGCGGTACCCCACCGGTCAGGCGGTGCCACCGTCCGGCGCGGAGCCCGCCGCCGCGGTGACGCACGGCACGGGGGCATGAGGCCGCGATGCCGCCCAGCGCGTCAGCTCGGCGGCGCGGTAGAGGAGTTCGGCGCCCCGCTTCCCTGCGGCCGCGGGGAATCTCTCGTCGTTGGCGCGCGCCCAGCGCAGCGCGGCCAGGGAAATGCCGGGCAGCAGCAGCTCATGGGCCTGCCGCAGCCCCAGCAGTTCCTGCTCCTCCGGAGCCGTGTCCGGCCGGCCCGCAGCGCCGCGGGACTGCCCACCGCTGTCCGCGGGGGCCGGCGCGGGGTCCGGGACCGGCTGGGAAGGTGAGCTGCGGGCAGCTGCCGTGGCTCCGGAGGAGGCACGGGGCCGGTCGGGCTGCTGCGTCATGGCGGTGCGCAGCCGGGCCAGCAGGCGGCTGAGGAGCCGGGAGACGTGCATCTGCGAGACTCCCAGCCGTTCGCCGATCTCGGCCTGGGTGAGTTCGTCCACGAAGCGGTGGTGCAGCAGGATCCGGTCGCGTTCGTCCAGTTCCGCGATCAGCGGGGCCAGCGTCTGGAAGTCCTCCACCAGTTCGAACGCGGGGTCGGGCCCTCCGATGCAGTCCGCGAGGGCGCGGCCGTCCTCGGCGCCGCCCGCGACCGCGGCGTCCAGCGAGGTGGTGGTGTAGCCGTTGGCGGCCTTGCGCGCCTCGATGACCTCGCTCTCGGGCAGCGACATCAGCGCCGCGAGCTCCGCCACGGTCGGCTCCCGGTCGAGCCGGGAGCGCAGTTCCTCGTCGGCGCGGGCGAGCTGCTCCCTGGCCTCCTGGAGCCGCCGGGGGACGTGCACCGCCCAGGTGGTGTCGCGGAAGAACCGCCGGATCTCCCCCACGATGCACGGGACGGCGAACGTGGTGAAGGCGACCTCACGCGAGACCTGGAACCGCTCGATGGCCTTGATCAGCCCGATCGTGCCGACCTGGACGACGTCCTCCAGGTCCTCGGGACGGGTGGAGAACCTGGACGCGGCGTAGCGGACCAGGGACAGGTTCATCTCGATGAGGGTGTTGCGGACGTACTGGTAGGCGTCCGTGCCCTCCTCCAGTTCGTCCAGCCGGGCGAGGAACTGCTTGGTCAGCGCCCGGGCGTCCCGGGCCGGGATCCGGGAGGGCGACTCGATCACAGGGAGACCGGTACCCCCGCGAGAACCGATGTGCCCGCGTTCCGTCGAATCGGTCACCGTCATGAGCGCCTCATCTCCCTCGGACTGCGCGCCGGCTTCCGTGCGCGGCGGCCGCTTCCCGGCCGCACTCTCCACATGCCCGCGAAACGCGAGGTCATGGCACCCGAATCGGCGATCCATCTCACGTGCCCGTGGCGGCTCCGGGCCCCGAGGGAACCGGAAGTCGCCGCTCCTCGCGCGCGGCAGGCGCTTCCGGGCCGTCGGCGGGCACGTCGGGGGGCCGCTCAGGCGGCCTGCGCCGGCAGGTCGGGCCAGCGCGCGCTGACCGTCTTGCCGGGTCCGTCGACGGTGACTTGCACCGAAGGGGTGAGCGCGTGCACCAGATGCATGCCCCACCCGCCGGACCCGTCCAGTGCACCGGCGCGCACGCCCGGCAGTTCCCGGCTCGCGTCCCGCACCTCGGCGCTCAGGACACCGCCGGCCCGGTCGATCACCAGCAGCCAGGAGCCCGATGTGTGGCGCTCGGCGTTGACGACGAGTTCGGTGACCACGGTTCCCACCGTGGTGGCGTCGATGCCCGGGCAGTGTTCCGCCACATAGGAGGCGGCCAGAGCACGGGCGTCGGCGACGGACGCTTCGTCGGAATGAAGTGACAACACGATGTTCCTCCTCTTCCGTTCGCCTCCCGTATGCCCGACCGCACCGCTCGACACACGCCTCGACAAGAGCGCCTGTGAGATCCGGGCGAGACGGAATGGAGCACGAATGTCACCTTTTCGTACCGTCACACACCGGCAGTTCGCCGGTCGACGCCGACCGGCGGGCCGACGAGGCACTCAGAGCTCAGAGCGGAAAGCGCCCGCGCGCCCTGCGCCCCGCCGAACCGCTCCGCCCGACGGCCTTCTGACTGCTGCGGAAGGGCTTGCTGAACAACCGGCCCAGCACTCCCGGGGCCTTGCCCGCGGCGCGGGTCCCGACGCCCAGCGTCCGCTGGGTCCCACGCTCCGGGCGGCGGGACGACCGCGGCGCGAGAAACGCCAGGACGAGCAGGACCACGCACACCGCGACGATGCCGACGACGGCCATGATGCAGCACCCTCCCTGAGTTCGGCGGTGACCGCGCCGGGTGCGCGCCACCGCGTCGGGGGCCGCCGGGTGTCCGCCCTCCCCCGGAGCAAACCGGCGCACCTGCGCGGCCGGACACGCCGGGGGCACCCCGTACTCCCCGCCTCGGTACTCCCCACCCCGCCGTCGGTGCAGGCGGGAGTGGCCGCCCGAGCCGCTTTCTTACTGGAGGGTAGGCACGATCCACCCCTTGTTATACAGTCCGTCTAACAAGGGAGTCCGGGGGGCCTTGCGTCCGCCTCGCCGAGCCGCGCCGGCGGCCCGGCCCGCAGAGCCCGAATCCGGGCACACCTCCACCGGCACACCAGCACCCGTACCGCACCGACGGGGGCCGGGAACGGCCCGCTGTCCGAACCCGAGGAGTCGCAGCATGGCAAGCAGCATCACCCGGCCGGACCTTCCGCAGCTCTCCGGGGAGGACGGTGTCGCCCGGCGGCTGCTGGACTCCTCGGCGAAGCTGTCCTACGACCCGCTCACCGAAGTCGACTGGGACACCCCGCTGGACGAGGACTTCCACGGCACGAGCCCGGAGTGGAGCACCCTGTTCGGCACCGCCTACTGGGCAGAGCTGACCGACGCGCAGCGCAAGGAACTCACCCGCCAGGAAGCCGCCTCGGTGGCCGGCACCGGCATCTGGTTCGAGATGATCCTGCAGCAGATGATCCTGCGCGACGTCTACGCCAAGGACCCGTCCCAGGAGACCGTCCAGTGGGCGCTGACGGAGATCGCCGACGAGTGCCGGCACTCGATCATGTTCGCCCGCGGGGCCAAGAAGCTCCGGGCGCCCGCCTACCAGCCCCGCCGCGTGGCCCGCGAACTCGGCCGGGCCTTCAAGACCCTCGCCTTCGGGGAGGCCGCCTACGCGGCGATCCTGGTGGCCGAGGAGGTCCTCGACGTGATGCAGCGGGACTGGATGCGCGACGAGCGGGTCGTGCCCTTCGTCCGCACCATCAACAACATCCACGTCGTCGAGGAGTCGCGGCACATGAAGTTCGCGCGCGACGAGACGCGCAAGCGGCTGGCCAAGGCCGGGTGGCTGCGCCGCCAGCTCAACGCGTTCGTCATCGCCGTCGCCTCCTACGTGATCGTCACCAGCATGGTGAACCGGAAGGTGTACGCCACCGCCGGCCTGGATGAGAGCCGCGCGCTCCGCGAGGCGGCGGCCAACGAACACCACAAGTCGATGCTGCGGTCGAGCTGCGCGGGACTGATGGAGTTCCTGGCCTCGGCCCGGCTGCTGACCAGGCCGGCGCTGGTCTTCTACAAGCGCGCCCACCTGATCTGACCCCGCCCGCCCGCGCCGCGGCGCTCCCGCCGCCGCACGCCGCACACGGAACCGGCCCCATGACCTACGCCATCAGCCAGAACTGCTGCAACGACGCCACGTGCATCTCCGTCTGCCCGGTCAACTGCATCCACCCCACCCCCGGCGAGCGCGACTTCGGCAGCACCGAGATGCTCTACATCGACCCCGCCGCGTGCATCGACTGCGGAGCCTGCGCGGACGCCTGCCCGGTGGACGCCGTCTTCCCGGTGGAGAGCCTCACCGGGCCGCAGGGGGCGTACGCCGAGATCAACGCCGCCTACTACGCCGACGCGCCCGCGCCCCGGCCCGCGGCGGACAGCCCCAACTTCCACTCCTGGAGCGAGCCCTCGTTCCCGCGGACCCTGCCCTCCGACTTCACCGCGCCCCGGGTGGCGATCGTCGGCACCGGTCCGGCCGGCATGTACGCCGCGGAGGACCTGCTGCTGCACACGGCGGCCGAGGTGACCCTGCTGGACCGGCTCCCCGTGGCCGGCGGACTGCTCCGGTACGGGGTGGCGCCCGACCATCCGGCGACCAAGGGCATCGGTGACACCTTCGCCCGGTTCCACAGCCACCCGCGGGTGCGGATGCTGCTGGGTGTCGAGGTGGGCCGAGAGGTCACGGCGGAGGAGGTGAGCGCCCACCACGACGCCGTCGTCTACGCGGTCGGGGCACCCGGTGACCGGCGGCTGGGGATCCCGGGCGAGGAGACGGCCGGCTCCCTCGCCGCCACCACCTTCGTCGCCTGGTACAACGCCCATCCGGACGTTCCGGCGGACGCGATCGACCTGTCGGCCCCGCGGGTCGTCGTGGTCGGCACCGGCAACGTCGCCCTCGACGTGGCCCGCATCCTGCTGACCGACCCGGAGGAACTGGCCGGGACGGACATCGCCGAGCACGCCCTGGCGGCCCTGCGGGCGAGCGCCGTGCGGGAGGTCGTGCTGCTGGGCCGCCGCGGCCCGCAGGACGCCGCCTGCACCCGGCCCGAACTGCGCGCGCTGACCCGGTTGTCCGGGGTGCGGCTGACCGTGGACGACCACGACCCGCGTACCGGCGCGGCGATCGACGCCGCGGGTCCGCAGGAGAAGGCCGCCCTGCTCCGCGGCATCCCCCGCGAGCGGGTGGACCACTCCGCTCCGGCGGCCCCCGGCCCCCGACGTCTGGTCTTCCGCTTCCACTCGGCACCAGTCGAGGTACGCGAGGCCGTCGGCGACGGCCGGGCGACAGGCGGCGACCTGGACGTCCGGGTCACCGGGGAGGCGGGCGGTACCGGCATCCGGGCGGGGATGCTGCTGCGGGCCGTCGGCTACCGGGGCGCGCCGGTCCCCGGGCTGCCCTTCGACGAGGACAGCGGGACCGTCCCGCACGAGAGCGGGCGGGTGACCGGCCTGACCGGCAGCTACGTGGTGGGCTGGATCAAGCGGGGCCCGACCGGGGGCATCGGCGCCAACCGCTCCTGCGCGGCCGAGACCGTCGCGACCCTGCTGGGCGACGCGACCGACGGCTCCCTTCCGCGGCCCTCCGGCTCCGCCAAGGCGTTCCGGCGGCTGGCCAAGCGCCGCAGCAGCCACGTGGTCGACGCGCGGGGGCTGGCGGCCATCGACCGCGCCGAGCAGGCGCGCGGCCGCCGCGCCGGCAGGCCGCGCAGCAAGCTGGCCACCGTGCCCGAACTCGTGGACGCCGCCAAGTCCAGGCTCCCGCTCCCCCGCTGACCGGCGACGCAGCCGGACGGTGCGGCGCCCGGCGGCGGCCCCATCCGGGAACGCCCTCGCCGGCCTCCCCGTCCGGCCCTCCGGATCCCGTTCCGGCCCCGCCGTCCGGGCCGCCCCGCCCGGGGCACCGCGGCGGGACGGCCGGCGGCTGCTGGCAGCTTGATTCCGAGGGCTCGTAGCCGTCGGCCGCCGGCGCGTGATGTCGCATGTCGCCGCCCTCACTCGTCCCGCGCGCACAAGCGGACCTCCCCGATGGTCCGACCGGCGAGCAGGTCGCCGTATGGGGGCAACTCGCCGA
>NZ_ALAP01000029.1 GCF_000280905.1 Streptomyces sp. AA1529
GTGACTTGCCCGAAGCCGTTTTCGGTTGGGTTGACCGCGTAGCCGCCACCAACCAGCCCCGTGCCGCTCGGACAGGTCACCCGGGCGACTCCTGTCTTCGCGGACCAGCCGCTTGTCACGACGATGGGGGTCTCGGAAGCGGCGGCGGCCGGCGCGGGAACGGCGGCGCAGAGCGCAGCGGTGAGCCCGGCAGCGGACGCGACTGGCAGCAGTCGGCGGAACATGGGCACGGAACCTCCTGAAACGCGGAAACACAGATCGCTAACCATCCTGTCCGCACGCGATGCCGCAATCGTCCGACACGGCTGCGCCCTTCCCCACCGGCGCCCCGAAACCACCCTGGCGGGTCACAAGCCGCACCCGGACAGGACGCGGCGGAGCCGCGATCCGGTCTGAGACTTCCAGGCGATCGCATCGATCACCTCACGGTGATCGCGCCACCGCCCGTACCGCCTGGGCGTCCGGTCCGGCGACGACGGCTCGATCCGCGCCCACTGCGCGTCGTTGAACGGCACACCCAGAACCGCGATCAGATGATCCGAACGAAATGGCCTAGCGCCCGTCCGGTGCCGGACCCTCGCGCTCGGTCCCGGCCGGGACCAGGCCGTCGGCCACCAGCCCGGCCAGCACCGCCTCGCCCAGTGCGTGCACCGCGGACTGCGGGCGGACCATCACCGTCAACTCCGCGATCCGGCCCTCCGGATCGAGGTGCAGCAGGTCGATGCCGTGGATCTGCCTGCCGTTGACGGCGGCCCGGAAGACCAGCCCCGCGGCAGGGGCCTGCCCTCCGTCCCGGCCCGCCTGTGCGGTGCCGTCCAGGTGTCCGACGTAGCGGAAGTCCTCGAAGGTGCGGAGCAGCACCCCGAAGAGGCCAAGGACCGCCTCCCGGCCTTCGAACGGAGTGAACTTCACCGGACTGTGGAGCCGGATTCCCGGGGTGAACAGCCCCTCCAGGGCGGTGAGATCGCGGCTGTCGACGGCGGAGCGGAAGCGGTCCACTGTGGTCATGGCTCACCCTTGATAGTCATGAGTACGATTACTCAGATTCATGACTATCACGCCCTCGGGATCCTGGACAGGGGCGTGCACTGCGGAGAGGGGACGGCCCGGTGGCTTTGCGGCACGCCGTACTGGCGGCGCTCCTGGACGAGGAGTTGAGCGGATACCAACTGGCCAAGCAGTTCGACGCGGGGGTGGCGAACTTCTGGCACGCGCAGCCGCAGCAGGTGTACGCGGAGTTGGCGAAGCTGGAGGAGGACGGGCTGGTCGCGGGGCGCGAGGTGGTCCAGGAGTCCCGCCCCAACAAGCGCCTCTTCCGGGTCACCGACTCCGGGCTGGACGCACTGCGGTGCTTCGCTGCGACCCCCGCGAAGCCGACCTTCGTCCGCGACGACCTCCTGGTCGCGGTACAGGCCGCCGACCACCTCGGAACGGCGGACCTGATCGCCCGGCTCGAGCAGCGGGCCGCCTTCGCGCAGACCAGGGCCGAACTGTTCGATGGGCTGCTGCGGACGATGCGCGGGAACCGCGCGGAGGAGGATTTCCTGCGGCACGGCAGACGGATCGGCCCCTATCTGACCTGCCTGCGCGGTCTGGACTTCGAGCGGAGCAACCAGGAGTGGTGCCGACGCACCGCGGCGGTCCTGCGGGACAGGGACGGCACCTCCGAGGCCGGGTGAGGCGCCGGTGCCGGGAGCGTCCCGGGCCGTCCCCGCCCGGGCGAGCCGGGGACGGCCCGGGACGCCTCGCGTGCCCGCGGGAGGCCGGCCCGCCCGCTGCGGGTGGGCGAACATTCCCGGTCACACGGATCCGCCCCGGGAGACGCTGCTAGGAGAACGGCGCGGGGTCCCCCGCGCCGGTACGCACGATCTCGACGGTGTCCCCGGAGAAGTCCACCACCGTGGTGGGCTCGGTACCGCAGTCGCCCGAGTCGACCACGGCGTCCACGACGTGGTCGAGCCGTTCCTTGATCTCCCAGCCCTGGGTCATCGGCTCCTCCTCGTCCGGGAGCAGCAGGGTGCTGGAGAGCAGCGGCTCGCCGAGTTCGGCCAGCAGCGCCTGGGTGACCACATGGTCGGGGATGCGGACGCCGACGGTCTTCTTCTTCGGGTGCAGCAGCTTGCGCGGCACCTCCTTGGTCGCCGGGAGGATGAAGGTGTAGCGGCCCGGCGTGGCCGCCTTGACCGCGCGGAACACGTCGTTGTCCACGTGCACGTACTGGCCGAGCTGTGCGAAGTTCTGGCAGACGAGCGTGAAGTGGTGGCGTTCGTCGAGGTCGCGGATGGAGCGGATGCGGGACAGGCCGTCGCGGCTGCCCGGCCGGCACCCCAGAGCGAAGCAGGAGTCCGTCGGATACGCGATGAGCGCGTCCGCACGGATGCTCTCGACCACGGTGTTGATGGTCCGCCGCTGCGGGTTCTCGGGGTGCACGTCGAAGTACTTCGCCATCCACCGAGCCTAAGGCGTCTCCGCCGGGCCGTGCCCGCCGGACGGGGGTGTGGCGGCGGCGCCGCCCGGAAGGACCGGTACGCGCAACCCCTCCTCGACCCACCGGCTCCGGGGGGGGTGCGCGCAGCGCCCACGATGCCTGCCACCTCGCCTCTCACCCGCGTACCCGGCCTCGCACCCGGGCGCGGCCGACGTCGTGTACGCCATCGTAGGGCCGAACCGGATCGGCGGCCGGGCGGGAACCGGTGCGGAGCGGCCCCCGGGAGGGAGTCCGGCAGGTGGTGCGGGGTGGGCGTGTCCGAGGCGGTCCGGGGCTCGT
>NZ_ALAP01000030.1 GCF_000280905.1 Streptomyces sp. AA1529
CTGGCTGCACGCCGGGCCATGCACCCCCGATCCCCAGTAGCCGTCCTCGACCGACTTCTACTCGCGGCGTAGCAACGAGACAGGGCCGCTCCTCTTCGGAGGAGCGGCCCTGTCGTATGTCTGGGGCAGATCTCTAGAAGTCGGCGCCCGGTGGCAGCCGCGACCTCCAATGCGCGCCTTCGGCTACCGGTGTACTTCCACCTGGACGCCATGAATCCCGGCCCGCCCCGAGGCATGTGGGGCGACCATGGCCCGGTCCTGGGCGCTCCCATTCGTGGTGAGGCGCCCGGGAGCAGCGCTTGTATCTACTGGGCAGGCGGAGCCGAGTGCGTGTTCGTCGGAGTGGGCGGCGACTCCGGCACGTCGGCCATCTTGCCCCGCTGAACGACGAGGACCAGAACCACGATAGCGACGCACACGGAAAAGAAAGCGAGAAATACCAGTCGCTGCTTCTGCATCATCGCCACGCGGCCCTTCGTATCCCGGGCGATGATCTGGTATTTGGTGGTCCGGTACTCGAAGAACTTGCTGAACGAATCTTTGGGGAGGTTCTTGACCAACCTTGCTACGGCCAGCATCGTGGCAGCGATACCGGCAACGATGGCGGTCCCCACTGACGGAATTCCGTCAAGGAGTTGGAACACGGCTGCAGACCCTTTTCGATGAGGTCGGCAAGACATGAGCACATCGATGGCTCACTTCACATGTAGATGTAAAAGCCTCGAAACCCGTCCCCAATGGGCATAGTTGTAGTGCAGCTCATTACATACCCATCTGAGCGGGGAGTCGACTGGATCGCAGTACCAAGGACCTATCGGGCACGCGAATTGAGCAGCGAAAGCTCAAGCCAAGCCGGTGACTTGTCGCCTTCGTTCATTGAAGGCGCCGGCTGAACGTTGAGTTACGCCTCGATGCGATTCTCGGCCTTGCGGCCCTTGTTCCACGCGTGCGCGACGAGACGGTAAGCGGTCGAAACACGAGAACCCGTACCGCTGTTGTTGAACCCGCCTCGCGACGACTGGCTAAGGATCTCGGAGCGCCACTTGGCGGCAGAACCCATGGACTGGATCTTCCGAGCGAGTTCCTTGTCGTCGACGAGGTCCCCCCACCGGCCGAGGAACATGCCGATGCCGCCCAGGAGCATGCCGTCCCAGGTTTCCGCTGAACGCTCCCAGGAGTCCTCGGCTACGGTGAGTGTCCGGTCGAAGACGGATGACCCGTAGCGGTCGACGATCTGCAGGACGCCGGACACGGCGCCCACCCCGTTCGTGGACGTGGAGCCCAACGTAAGTCCGTGCTTGTCGAGGATCCGGTCCGTGTCGACGAAGAGGGGGACGCCACCGGTGAGCCCCACGTGGTACTCGTCGATGGGACGAGGCTTGTGGGACTCTCGATTCTTGATCAGGAAGAGGATGGCTTCCTGTGCCTGCGACAGGCCGTGATGGACCTCCGCCATGATGGCCGGGATGCCGGCGAGAGCGCAGGCGCGCCACCGGTGCTGACCATCAACGATGTACAGGTCTCCGTTGGGGCGTTCCGACACGATGATCGAACCGAGGGCCTCGCGCACCATGTTGTTGGCGATGTTCTGCGCGCGCTTCTCGCCGAGAGTCCTCTGAGCCTGCGGATCGATGTTGAGGTTCTTGATGGAAACCTCGACACCGTAGTCGACGTCATGCTCAGGCAGCTCGAACGAATACCGAGCCTTAGGCATAGCTGTGCCTCTTCCAGCGCTGCGTTAGGGGGAGTTTGCGGCTAGAGCCGGGATTTTGGGATACAGCGCGGCATGAAGGTTATCACGCCTGATCTCCTTGCCCCTTCGAGGCGATCCCCTCTCGGGCGGTACGGCAGCGAAGTGCCGCCAGGACAGCAACTGTTCATGCCCTCTGTTGTTCTTCCGGGGGCAGAGCGGACTTGTTCGCCCTGCACTCAGACCCGCGTAGAGCCACGGGATAGAACGGAACCGTGTCCCTCGCGTCCCCGTCGCACGAGGGGGACGCCGGGTCGCGGCGCGATGGTGTCCAAGGTCCGTTTGCTCGATCTTCGCTCGCTGGGGACAGCCGCGCCGTTGGCGAGGCCGTCTAGCGTCCACTCTGCCACCCGACTGTTCCAGGCCGGAGAGAGTACCCGGGGCGTGAGCGGTGCCCTCCCGGGAGCCAGGTTGGGGGGGATCTCCAAGATCTTCTCCCGGATTTCTCCCGAGAGTCTTGGAGCAACGCAACAGGCCCGGTCTTCCTTAGCAGAAGACCGGGCCTGACCTGCTGTTTCTTCAGTCGGGGTGGCGGGATTTGAACCCACGACCTCTTCGTCCCGAACGAAGCGCGCTGCCAAGCTGCGCTACACCCCGAAGCAACGACGACTACTTTAGCCCAGGGGAGCGCTGAGGCGAAATCGGGTTTCGCTGGGAGGTCCGTCCCGGGGCGGGAAGCGGTCCGGGGAGGGGGCGTGGGGTCAGTTCTCGCGGGGGGTGAGGGTGAGGAGGGTCGCTTCCGGGGGGCAGGCGAAGCGGACCGGGGTGTAGCGGCTGGCTCCGCATCCCGCGCTGACGTGCAGGTACGACTCGTGCCCGCCCGCGCGGTGGGTGGAGAGGCCCTTGACCCGGTCGGTGTCGATGTCGCAGTTGGTGACGAGCGCCCCGTAGAAGGGGACGCAGAGCTGGCCGCCGTGGGTGTGGCCGGCCAGGATCAGCGGGTAGCGGTCGGCGGTGAAGGCGTCGAGGACGCGCAGGTACGGAGCGTGGACGACGGCGAGGGAGAGGTCCGCGTCCGCCTCGGGGCCGCCGGCGACCTCGCCGTAGCGGTCCCGCTTGATGTGCGGGTCGTCCAGTCCGGTCAGCGCGACCTCCTGGCCGCCGTCCAGCTTGATGCGGCCCCTGGTGTTGGAGAGGCCGGCCCAGCCGACCGAGTCGAAGGCGTCGCGCAGCTCCTCCCACGGGTTGTGGACGACGCCGACTGCGGGCGGATTGCCGTTCAGGCCGTGCCTGCCGGACGTCTTCTCCATGAGGTACTTGGCGGGGTTGCGCAGCCTGGGGCCGTAGTAGTCGTTCGAGCCGAAGACGTAGGCGCCCGGGTACTCCATCAACGGGCCGAGGGCGTCGAGGACTTCGGGTACGGCTTCGGGGTCGGAGAGGTTGTCCCCGGTGTTGATCACGAAGTCCGGCCGCAGTCCGGCCAGCTCCTGCAGCCACCGCTGCTTCTTCCGCTGGCCGCTGACCATGTGGATGTCGGAGACCTGCAGGACGCGCAGCGGATGCATGCCGGGGGGCAGGACGGGCACCGAGACCCGTCGCAGGCGGAACGAGCGGACTTCCACACCGGCCGCGTACCCGACGCACGCCGCGCCGAGTGCCGTGATGCCGAGGGCTGTCTTGAGGGGGATCCGGTATCGCGCGCGCATGGCCCCATGGTCGCAGACCGGCAGGCGGGGTCGCGGTGCTGCGAGGTGCCGCTCCCGGCGGGGTGCCCCTCCCTGGCGGAACGGCCGCGGCTTTGCCCTCGGGCCTCGCGGGGTCTTCGCCGGGTTCCTCGCCGTCGGCCCCGCCGCGGGCCCGGCTGGGGGCTCGGGAGGGGTGCGGCCGCCCGGATATCCCCGGCGCTCGGCGGCCGTGTGCTGGCACACTGGCCCCATGACCACGCTCAAGTCCCGGCTGCAGGACGACCTGACCGCAGCGATCAAGGAGCGCGACGAGCTCCGTTCCGCCACTCTCCGGATGACCCTTGCCGCGATCACGAAGGAGGAGGTCGCCGGTACGAGTGCCCGCGAGCTCTCCGACGACGAGGTGCAGAAGGTGATCACCCGCGAGGCGAAGAAGCGGCGGGAGGCGGCCGAGGCGTTCGCGGACGGGGGCCGTACCGAGCAGGCGGAGCGGGAGCGGGCCGAGGGCGAGGTGCTCGCGGACTATCTGCCCGAGCAGCTCACGGACGAGGAGCTGGACGCGCTGGTCGCCGAGGCCGTCGAGGAGGCCCGGGCGGCCGGGGCCGAGGGGCCCAGGGCGATGGGGGCCGTCATGAAGGTCGTGAATCCGAAGGTCGCGGGCCGTGCCGAGGGCGGCCGGGTCGCCGCGGCGGTCAAGAAGCGGCTCGCGGGCTAGGGCTCGCGGGCTAGCTCGGGGTGGTGTGGCCTGGGGGCGGGGGCCTGGTTGCCTGCCGGTGGGCCCGGGCTGCTGTGCTGGTCGGGCGGCTCCTTGGTACGACCAGCAGCATGCCGACGACGTAAGCGGCGCCCTGTACCGGAAGGGGCACCCTCCGCAGGAGGGTGCCCCTTCCTCATGGCCTGTCGGCGGGTCCGGTGCGGAGTGTCCGCCTGCGCCGCCGACCCGCCCGGAGGCCGGTCCGCCCCGGGACGGCCGCAGCCATCACCGGACCCGCCACCCGCGCAGCGGGCCCCGCGCCGCGCGAGCCCGCGTCCCGTACCGGAACCCCGCAGGCCCGCGTCCCGTGCCGGAACCCCGCGGCTACGGGAAGCCGCCCGCTCCCGCGTCCCAGCCGCCGCCTCCGTCGGCGGCTCCACCGCCGTCGGCGCCGCCGCCTCCGTTGCCGTTGCCGCCCGGGAGGCCGCCGCCTCCGACGTCGCCGGTGTCGCCGCCGGGCCCGCCGCCGCCGTTGCCTCCGTTGCCGCCGCCGTTGGCGTCACCGCCGCCGATCAGGTTCGGCGGGACGGTGATGTCCGGCCACGGGTTCCGGGGCTTGTTGTCGCTGCCGTTGTCGTCCGGCTGCGGCGGGGAGGGCGGCTTGGGGGTGCGGTGCTTCTTGCCGCCGTCCCGGATCGGTACGTGGTGGAAGTCGGGTGCGGACTCGCCGGCCAGCGCACCGGCCATCGCGTCCCGCCAGATGGGTCCGGGGACCTCGCCGCCGAAGACCTTGGCGTGCGGGACACCGCCGATGGTGATGTCGACCATCCGCGTGCGGTGGGCCGGGTCGCCGACCCAGACGGCGCCGGACATGTTGGGGGTGTAGCCGACGAACCAGGCGGCGTACCGCTGGTCGGTGGTGCCGGTCTTGCCGGCGCTGTCGCGGCCGTCCAGTCCGGCCTTCTTGCCGGTGCCGTCCTCGACCACGCCGCGCAGCAGCGAGTTGACGGTGTCGGCGGTCTTCGCCTTCATCGCACGCTTGCACGAGGTCTTGGGCACGTCCAGCTTCTCGCCCTGCGCGTCGGTGATCGACTCGATGGCGACCGGGGTGCAGTGCACGCCGCGGTTGGCGAAGGTCGCGTAGCCCTCGGCCATGGTCAGCGGCGACATCTCCTGGGTGCCGAGCGAGATCGACGGCACCTGGTCGATCTTCTTGCCGTCGGCTCGTTCGATGCCCATCTTCTTCGCCATCTTCGTCACCGGGCAGATCCCGGTCTCCTCTATCAGGGAGACGAAGTAGGTGTTGACCGACTTCGCGGTCGCTTCCTTCATCCGGTAGGGGCCGACCTCGGTGCTGTTCTCGTTCTCGACCGGTGCCTTGCCGCGCCATTTGCCGTTGCAGGTGTCGACCGGGGAGGGGTACTGCATGCGGTAGGGCGAGGGGTAGGACTTGTAGGGGCTGATGCCCCCGTCCAGCGCGGCGGCGGCGATCACGGGCTTGAACGTGGATCCCGGCTGGTATCCGGCGCCGCCGCCCATGGAGCTGTCGACCGAGAGGTTTATCTGGGTCTCGTTCTCCTTGGGCTTGAAGCCGTAGGGGCGGGACTGGCCCATGCCCAGGATCTTGCCGGTGCCGGGCTGCACTATCGTCGCCGCGGTCGCGACCTTGTCCGACTGGTTCACATGGGCCTTGATCGACTTCTGGACCGACTTCTGCGCCTTCGGGTCGAGCGTGGTCCTGATCGTGAGGCCGCCGCGGTTCCAGCGCTTGGCGCGCTCCTTGCGGGTCTTGCCGAAGGAATCGTCGGTCAGGAAGACCTGGCGCACGTAGTCGCAGAAGAAGCCCGCGCCCATGGTGGCGGTGATGCAGCCGTTCTTGGGGCTGCTGACGTCCAGCCCGAGGGGCTTCTCCTTGGCGGACTCGGCCTGCTCGCGGGTGATGTCGTGGTGCACGGCCATCTTGTTGAGCACGGTGTTGCGCCGCTTGAGCGCCTCGTCCTCGTTGACGATCGGGTCGTACCGGGACGGTGACTGGACGATGCCCGCCAGCAGCGCCGACTGCTCCAGGTTCAGCTCCTTGGCGGACAGCGAGAAGTATCGTTGCGCCGCCGCTTCGACGCCGTATGCCTGCTGGCCGAAGAAGGTGATGTTGAGGTAGTTCTCCAGGATCTTCTTCTTGCCCAGTTCCTCCTCGACCTGGATCGCGTACTTCAGCTCCTTGATCTTGCGGCCGATCGTCTGCTTGGTGGCCTGGGCGACCTTCTGCGCGTCGTTCCCGGCCTCCTCGACGAAGACGTTCTTGACGTACTGCTGGGTGAGCGTGGAGGCACCTTGGGAGACCTGGCCGGACTGCGCGTTGCGGTTCAGTGCCCGCAGGACGCCCTTGAGGTCGACGGCGCCGTGCTGGTAGAAGCGCGCGTCCTCGATGTCGACGATCGCCTTGCGCAGGTACGGCGAGATGTCCTTCAGGTCGACGACCGTGCGGTCGCGCGAGTAGACCTTGGCGATCTCGCCGCCCTCGTTGTCGAGGATCGTGGTGCGCTGGCTGAGCGGCGGGCGCTTGAGGTTCACCGGAAGCTCGTCGAAGCCCTCCACGGTGCCCTTCGTGGCCAGTCCGAGTGTTCCGACGGCGGGCAGCGCGAGCCCGGCCATCACCATCCCCGCCAGCACACTCACCCCGACGAACTTGGCGATCTGCTGGGGCTTGCTGACTCCGCTGCCCGCGCGCTTCTTAGCCATGGGTAGAAGCGTACGACGCGTCGGCGGCGCGGCACCGGTGGGGAAGCGTGGCAAACGCCGGACAGGGCCGTGCGGGGCACCTACGCTGGGGTCGCTGTCACTCTGACACCTCGCGTCACCTCACGCCCCTCTGCTTTCCCTCGCTCCCCTCCCACCCCCCCTCTTCCTTTTCCTTCGTGTTCGTCCCTTCTGCGCCCCTGCGGTGCGCGCGTGGGCGGCGCCCCGGAGCTGCTCTTCGCTCGTGTGTCCGCCGCAGTGCTCCCAGGTCACTCCGTTGGGTGATGTCCTGCGCACGCATAGTCCGTTCGGGCCATCCAAGATTGGGCCCGAAGGGGGTGTTGCGTGCTGTGTGCTCTTCCGTAACGTCCTCAACTGGCAACGGTGAATATGCCGTTCGCCGCCGTGGGGGAGCCTCGATTCGGGAGAGGACGGCACCGGCAATGAGCTGGGTAACAGACTGGAGCGCGCAGGCCGCCTGTCGCTCCACGGATCCGGACGAACTGTTCGTGCAGGGCGCCGCGCAGAACCGCGCGAAGGCCGTGTGCACAGGGTGTCCGGTTCGCACGGAATGTCTTGCCGACGCTTTGGACAACCGCGTGGAATTCGGCGTCTGGGGAGGAATGACCGAGCGCGAGCGCAGAGCTCTGCTGCGCCGACGCCCCACGGTCACCTCCTGGCGGCGCCTGCTGGAGACGGCGCGCTCCGAGTACGAGCGCAGCACCGGCGTGCTGCTGCCGGTCGACGTGGAGCTCGAGGCGGAGGAACACGAACGGTACGCAGCGGTGGGCTGATCACCAGGAGGAACGGTCCTGCGCCGAGCGTCGGCCGATCCGCCCTGCCCGGCTCCGCCCTGGTCGGTTCAGGACGGTCCGGTTCAGGTCCGTCGGCCCCGGTCGGCTCGCGAGCCCGGGCCCGGCTGCGGCGGGACCGTCCGGCCCGGTCGGCTCGTGTCGAGCCGGCGGGTGCGTTCGGGCTGGCCGGCCGCGTCAGTCCGCTGCGGCGCCGGACGCTTCGGCTCCGGCCGCGGCGTCAGCACGTTCGCGCTGGTGGGCGAGACGGGTGCCGATGGTGCGCAGGCCGTCCAGGTCGTGTACGTCTCCGGGCAGCGCGGTCACCTGGGCCACCGGCACGTCCGGATGCGCGGCCGTGAAGCGGTCGCGCGTGCGCTGCTCGCGGTCCAGCAGCCGCATACGGTCGGCGTGCAGCCGCAGCAGCCCCGCGGCCAGCACGGCGAGCTCGTCGTCCACGGCGCCGTCCGCGACCGGGACGCCGTCCCGACGCACGGCCTCGGGGCCCGTGCTCTCGGGGCTCATGCCCTCGTGACCTGCGTCCTCGGGACGAGCGTCCTCGTGCGGGCGGGCGCTGTCGCCCGACGGCTGATCGGCGGCCGACCGCGCGTCGGGGACCGCTCGCTCCGCGGTTCCGGGCCGCCGCGTGCCGGTCTGCCGGGCCCCGGCTCGCGCCGTCCTGTGTCGGTCGTTCGCCTCGAGTGCGGTGCCGGATCCGGCTGTGCCTGGGCTCGGGGAGGCGGGGGAGCCGTCCTCGGGATCCGCCGGACCGGCCGATGGAGCGCCGCGATGCAGACCCTTCCCCCGCTCGCGATCCACAATGCCGCCGTCCTCGAGATTTTCCGCGGCCGCGAGGGCCCGCTCGGCGCTCAGCCAGGACGCGCGGCTGTCGTGCACCCGGTTGAGCACCAGCCCGGCCAGCGGCATCCGGTCCGCGGACAGCCGCTCCACGAAGTACGACGCCTCGCGCAGCGCGTCCCGCTCCGGCGCCGCCACGACGAGGAAGGCGGTTCCGGGGGCCTGGAGCAGCCGGTAGGTGGCGTCCGCGCGGGTGCGGAAGCCGCCGAACATGGTGTCCATGGCGGCCACGAAGGTCTGCACGTCCCGCAGCAGGCCGGCGCCCAGGAGCTTGTCGAGGGCGCCGGTGAAGAGCGAGAGCCCGGCCATGCCGAGGTTCACGACCTTCATCCCGGCCCGGCCGCCGACCCGTGCGGGCGCCATCATCAGCTTGATGAACTTCCCGTCCAGGAACGAGCCGAGGCGCTTGGGCGCGTCCAGGAAGTCCAGAGCCGACCGGGACGGCGGGGTGTCGACGACGATCAGGTCCCATTCGTCGCCCGCGCGGAGCTGACCGAGCTTCTCCATCGCCATGTACTCCTGGGTCCCGGCGAAGCCGGTGGAGAGCGACTGGTAGAAGGGGTTCTCCAGGATGGCCTTGGCGCGGTCGGGGTCGGCGTGCGTCTCGACGATCTCGTCGAACGTGCGCTTCATGTCGAGCATCATGGCGTGCAGTTCGCCGCCCGCCGCGCGGTCGACGCCGGGCACCTCGCGCGGGGTGTTGTCCAGCTCGGACAGGCCCATGGACTGGGCGAGCCGCCGGGCGGGGTCGATGGTCAGGACGACGGTCCGGCGGCCGCGTTCGGCGGCGCGCACGCCCAGGGCGGCGGCCGTGGTGGTCTTGCCGACTCCTCCGGAGCCGCAGCAGACGACGATCCTGGTGGTCGGATCGTCCAGCAGCGGGTCGAGGTCCAGCGCGTCGGCGTCCAGCGGCATGGCCATGGATGCCTCTCCTTCCCCGGAGGTCGCGGGTGGTGGCACGGGGGGCTGCGGCGGCTCGGGGTGCCCGGGGCTCACGGGTGCGGGCCGTCCGTCCCGGTGGTCCGCCACTGGCTGTGCAGGGAGCGGGCGAGGCCGTACAGGCCCGCCGGCTCGACGCCCTGACCGAGCAGGCCGAGCTCCCGCACCGGCAGCCCCTGCGCGGACAGTTCGGCGCGCAGCCCGCGTTCCAGTTCGACGCGTTCGGCGTGCTCCCTGCCCTGCTCCAGCAGCGGCGCCACGAGCTGCTCGGCGGCCCCTGTACGGTGCTCGTCCTCGAGCCCGGCGCGGGCGAAGGCGCGGACCAGTTCGTCCGTGCGCCCCCGCGCCGCCCCCACCTGCTCCTCGCCCGGCAGCCGGGGACGCACCATGTTGACCAGCACGGAAGCGGCGGGCAGCCCCGCGGCCCGGAGTTCGGCGATGCCGTCGACCGTTTCCTGGACGGGCATCTCCTCCAGCAGCGTGACCAGGTGCACAGCCGTGTCCGGCGACTTCAGCAGCCGCATGACGCCCTGCGCCTGGTTGTGCACGGGGCCGACCTTGGCGAGTCCGGCCACCTCCTCGTTGACGCCGAGGAAGCGCGCGATGCGGCCGGTGGGCGGCGCGTCCATCACCACGGCGTCGTAGACGGGCCGCTGCTGCCTGTCCGTGCGGCGTACCGCCTCGCACGCCTTCCCGGTCAGCAGCACATCGCGCAGCCCGGGCGCGATGGTGGTCGCGAAGTCGACGGCGCCCAGCCGCTTGAGCGCCCGCCCGGCGCTGCCGAGCTTGTAGAACATCTGGAGGTAGTCGAGCAGCGCCCGCTCGGCGTCGATCGCCAGCGCGTACACCTCGCCGCTGCCGTGCGAGACGGCGATCTTGCGCTCTTCGTACGGCAGCGGTTCCGTCTCGAAGAGCTGCGCGATGCCCTGGCGCCCTTCCACCTCGACGAGCAGCGTGCGCCGCCCGTCCTGCGCCAGCGCCAGCGCGAGCGCGGCGGCGACCGTCGTCTTGCCGGTCCCGCCCTTGCCGGTCACTACGTGGAGCCTGCTCACGGCTGGGAGCCTAATTCGTTGCCTGCGGCTCCGGCGAGACCGGTCGTCGGCGACCCCGGGAACCGGGCGCCGGTGCCGGTCGTGCTCCGGCCCGGGGGCCGCGCGGCAGCGCGTCCCGGAACAGGGTCCTCGCGGCGGTCTCCCCGACGCCGGCGTTCGTTAGGGTCTCCCCATGACGAAGTGGGAATACTCGACCGTGCCGCTCCTCGTGCACGCGACCAAGCAGATCCTCGACACCTGGGGCGAAGACGGCTGGGAACTGGTCCAGGTCGTGCCCGGGCCGAACAACCCCGAGCAGCTCGTGGCCTACCTGAAGCGGGAGAAGCAGGCGTGAGCGCGGCCGAGGACAGGCTCGCGCAGCTCGGGCTCGCGCTGCCCGAGACCGCCACCCCCGCCGGCGCCTACGTCCCGGCGGTGCAGAGCGGCCGGTACATCCACACCGCGGGCCAGGTTCCGCTGGTGTCGGGCACCCTGCCGATGACCGGGAAGGTCGGCGCCGAGGTCACCCCCGAGGAGGCGAAGGACCTGGCGCGCACGGCGGCGCTGAACGCGCTGGCCGCCGTCAAGTCCGTGGCCGGGGACCTCGACCGGATCGCCCGCGTCGTCAAGGTCACCGGGTTCGTCGCCTCGGCGCCGGACTTCACCGGGCAGCCCGGTGTCATCAACGGCGCCAGCGAGCTGCTGGGCGAGGTGCTGGGCGACAAGGGCGTCCACGCGCGCAGCGCCGTCGGAGTGGCGGTCCTGCCGCTGGACGCGCCGGTCGAGGTCGAGATGCAGGTCGAGCTGGCGGACTGAACCGACCGTACGGGCCATCCGGGCGCGTCGGACCGTATGGACCGTACCGGCGCGCCGGGCCATCCGGGCGCGTCGGACCGTATGGACCGTACCGGCGCGCCGGGCCATCCGGGCGCGTCGGACCGTACGGACCGCACCGGCGCTGGACCGCTGCACCGAGAGCCGAACTGCTGCACGGGAGCCGAGGCGCGGCCGGCGCGCCGGGCCGGTCGGACGCATCGGCCTTCGGGGCCGCTCGGCCGGTTCACGCCTCCGGGGCGGGGGCGGGCTGTTCGGGCCCGCCCCCGCCCGGCCGGCACTCGTCGACGGCGTCCGTGCCCGGTACGCCGTCGCGGGTGACCTCGCTGCCTCTCGAACATCGGGGCGGCGGGCCGTAGCATCCGGCCATGTCCTCCTCGTCGTCCACTCCGCCCGGCCGGAACGGCCAGTGGTATCCGCCCGAGTGGCCGGAGCGCATCCGCGCCCTGGCCGCGGGCGAGCTGACCCCGGTGACCCCGCGCAGGGCCGCGACCGTGATGCTCCTGCGGGACACTCCGGACGGCCCCGCCGTCCACATGCTGCGGCGCCGCGCCTCGATGGCGTTCGCGGGCGGCGCATACGCGTATCCGGGCGGCTCCGTCGACCCGCGGGACGCGCGCGGCGCGGACGCGGCGGGGCCGTCGGCCGCCTCGTGGGCCGAGCGGCTGGGGACGGACGAGGCCACGGCGCGGGCGATCGTGTGTGCGGCTGTCCGGGAGACCTTCGAGGAGTCCGGCGTCCTGCTGGCCGGGTCCGACCCGGACAGCGTCGTCGCCGACACCACCGGGGAGGACTGGGAGGCGGACCGCGCGGCGCTGGTGGCCCACGAGCTGTCCTTCGCCGAGTTCCTGGACCGCAGAGGGCTCGTCCTGCGGGACGACCTGCTGGGTGCCTGGGCGCGCTGGATCACACCGGAGTTCGAGGCCCGCCGCTACGACACCTACTTCTTCGTCGCCGCGCTCCCCGAGGGCCAGCGAACCCGCAACGCCTCGACCGAGGCCGACCGGACGGTCTGGGTGCGCCCCCAGGACGCCGCCGCGGGCTACGACCGGGGGGAGCTGCTGATGATGCCGCCCACCATCGCGACCCTGCGCCAACTGGCGCCGCATCCGACGGCGGCCGAGGCCCTGGCCGCGGCCGGAGGGTGCGACCTGGCACCCGTGCTCGCCCGCGCCGGCCTGGAGGGCGGCCAGATCGTGCTGAGCTGGCCCGGGCACGACGAGTTCACCAAGAGGATCGATCCCTCATGACCGACGCGGCAGCACTTCCCGGCCAGCCGCGCGGCGGCGCCCCGGGCGGCCAGGTCAGCAGCCGTGCCCACTGTGTCCTGGCCCCCAACCCGTCGCCCATGACGCTGGACGGCACCAACACCTGGATCGTCGCCGAGCCCGACTCCCCGCTCGCCGTCGTCATCGACCCGGGCCCGCTGGACGACGCGCACCTGCGCCGGGTCGTGGAGGCGGCCGAGCGGCTGGGCAAGCGGGTCGCGCTGACCCTGCTCACCCACGGGCACCCGGACCACGCCGAGGGGGCGGCACGGTTCGCCGAGCTGACCGGCTCACCGGTCCGTGCGCTCGACCCGGCGCTGCGCCTGGGCGACGAGGGGCTCGGCGCGGGGGACGTCGTGGCAACGGGCGGACTGGAACTGCGTGTGGTGCCCACACCGGGGCACACCGCCGACTCGCTCTCCTTCCACCTCCCGGCCGACGCGGCGGTGCTCACCGGCGACACGGTGCTCGGGCGGGGCACCACGGTCGTCGCGCATCCGGACGGCAGGCTCGGCGACTATCTCGACTCGCTGCGCGCGCTGCGCTCCCTGACGGTGGACGACGGTGTCGGCCGCGTCCTGCCCGGTCACGGCCCGGTGCTCGACGACGCGCAGGGGGCGATCGACTTCTATCTCGCGCACCGCGCCAAGCGGCTCGCGCAGGTGGAGACGGCCGTCGAGCAGGGGCATCGGACGGCTGCCGAGGTGGTGGCCCAGGTCTATGCGGACGTGGACAGATCACTGTGGCCGGCTGCGGAGCTGTCGGTGCGGGCCCAGCTCGACTATCTGTTCGAACATGGGCTGGTGTGAGGTGCCGGGAGGCCGCTGACCGGATACGGGCCGCGCGGCGCCGCGTGCGGCCCGAGCCGCGTCCGCACGCCGTGGGGACAGGCGCACCACTCCGCACGCCGTCAGGGGCGCCCTCCGCAGGAGAACGCCCCTGACCTGCCACCCGGGCGGCGTCACGCCGTACGGATCCGCGAGCGGTTCGGCCGGTCGGTCCCGGGCCGCTGGAGCCGTCGGCCCACCGGTCCGGCGGGCCACTTGTCCGGCGGTCAGCGCGAGCGCTTCGCCAGCCGCTCGATGTCCAGCAGGATCACCGCGCGGGCCTCCAGCCGCAGCCAGCCGCGCCCGGCGAAGTCGGCCAGCGCCTTGTTGACGGTCTCCCGGGAGGCGCCCACCAACTGGGCCAGCTCCTCCTGGGTCAGGTCGTGGACGACGTGGATGCCCTCCTCGGACTGCACGCCGAAGCGGCGGGAGAGGTCCAGGAGCTGCTTGGCCACCCGGCCGGGCACGTCGGAGAAGACCAGGTCGGACATGGAGTCGTTGGTGCGCCGCAGCCGTCGGGCGATGGCCCGCAGCAGTGCCGAGGCCACCTCGGGCCGGGCGTTCAGCCAGGGCTGGAGGTCGCCGTGGCCCAGGCCCAGCAGCCTGACCTCGGTCAGCGCCGAGGCGGTGGCCGTCCGCGGACCCGGGTCGAACAGGGAGAGCTCTCCGATCAGCTCCCCGGGGCCCAGCACCGCCAGCATGTTCTCCCGGCCGTCGGGGGAGGTGCGGTGCAGCTTCACCTTGCCTTCGGTCACCACGTAGAGGCGGTCACCCGGGTCACCCTCGTGGAAGAGGGCCTCGCCGCGAGCGAGCGTCGTCTCCGTCATGGAGGCGCGCAGCTCGGCGGCCTGCTCCTCATCGAGCGCCGCGAAGAGCGGGGCGCGCCGCAGAACGTCGTCCACGAGTTCTCTCCTTGTCGACCTGCCCATGGGATCCGTGGAACCCATGATGCCGGACGGTGAAACCATGCGATCAGTCACAGCAATCAGCCATAAGTTTGACGTACGCATGCTGTCGCCCCCAACGCGGGGCGCGCTAGGGTCCCGGATCCGCCGCCTGTGCCACGAATGTCGGTGAGCCCCTTTACGCTGGCCGAGTGTCCAATACCCCGGGAAGCGCACGGACAGAGAGGGGGCTGGGCGGGTGACGGCGACGGAGGATTCCGCTGTGAGCGAACAGGAGGCGGCCGCGGCCCCGGCACGGAAGGCTGCTGCCGGGAAGGCCGCCGGGGGAACCGGCACCGCCAAGCCCGTCAAGGCGGCCGGGAAGGCCCCGGCGGCGAAGCGGACGACCGCCGCGAAGCAGGCCCCGACCGGCGAGGCTCCCGCGCGGAAGACCTCCGCGGCGAAGAAGGCGGCCCCCGCGGCGAAGGCGAAGAAGGCGACCCCCGCGAAAAAGGCGACCGCGAAGAAGGCCACCCCCGCGAAGAAGGCAACCGCGAAGAAGGCCACCCCCGCCAAGGCCGCCGCCGCGAAGGCGTCCGGGAGCAAGCCGGAGTCGCAGGCGGCCCGGGCGAAGCGGGCCGCGCGGATCAACAGCGCACTGGCCGAGGTGTACTACTACGCGCACCCCGAGCTGGATTTCGAGAACCCGTTCGAGCTTCTGGTGGCCACGGTCCTCTCGGCGCAGACCACGGATCTGCGCGTCAATCAGACGACTCCCGCGCTCTTCGCCGCGTACCCCACCCCGGAGGACATGGCGGCGGCCGATCCGGAGGCGCTGGAGGAGCTGATCCGTCCCACCGGCTTCTTCCGCTCCAAGGCCAAGTCCCTGCTCGGCCTCTCCGCGGCGCTGCGGGACGACCACGGCGGCGAGGTCCCCGGCTCGGTGGACGAGCTGGTGAAGCTGCCCGGTGTCGGCCGCAAGACGGCGTTCGTGGTGCTCGGCAACGCCTTCGGCGTCCCGGGGCTGACCGTCGACACCCACTTCGGCCGGCTGGTGCGCCGCTGGAAGCTCACCGAGCAGACGGACGCGGTCAAGGTCGAGCAGGAGATCGACGACCTGCTGCCGGAGAGCGAGTGGACGATGTTCTCGCACCGCACGATCTTCCACGGCCGCCGCGTGTGCCACTCCCGCAAGCCCGCCTGCGGTGCCTGCCCCATCGCCGAGCTGTGCCCGTCCTACGGGGAAGGCGAGACGGACCCGGAGAAGGCGAAGAAGCTGCTCAAGTACGAGATGGGCGGTCAGCCGGGGCAGCGGCTCAAGCCGCCGGCCGACTACCCGGGGCGTCCCGCGCCCCCGCTGCCCTCCCGGGCCCCGGCCACCGGTTCGGCCGCCACTCCCGACGCGGATTCCGCCCCCGGGGCGGCTCGGTGACGGGTCCCGGCCGGTCCTCGGACCATGCGGCGGAGTGCCCGGTGGCAGGTGGCCCCCCGCCCTCGGTGCCGATCGAGGTCAGCGCCAAGGGGCTGCCGCCGTGGCTCGTTCCGGTGAGCGACGCGGCGGCGGGGGTCGAGGCGAGCCAGCTCAGCCGCTTCCTGCCGCCGCGCGACGGCGGCGGCCGGCCGTCCGCCGTGCTCGTGCTGTTCGGGGACGGTCCGCGCGGCCCCGAGCTGCTGCTGATCGAGCGTGCCTCCAGCCTGCGCTCGCACGCCGGGCAGCCCTCCTTCCCGGGCGGGGCACTGGACCCGGAGGACGGCGATCCGGAAGGGGACGGCAGGCTGCGCGCCGCGCTTCGCGAGGCCGAGGAGGAGACCGGACTCGACCCCTCGGGCGTACAGGTGTTCGGGATACTGCCCAGCCTCTACATCCCCGTGAGCGGATTCGTCGTCACGCCGGTGCTCGGCTGGTGGCACCGCCGCACTCCGGTGGCGCCGGTGGACCCGGCGGAGACGGCCCGGGTCTTCACCGTCCCGGTCTCGGACCTCACCGACCCGGGCAACCGCGTGATGGCCGTGCACCCGGCCGGACACGTCGGCCCCGCCTTTCTGGTGGGCTCCGCGCTGGTGTGGGGGTTCACGGCCGGTCTCATCGACCGCATCCTGCACTACGCCGGGTGGGAGCGCCCCTGGGACCGCGGCCGCCGGGTCCCGCTCGACTGGAAGGCGTGACGCCCGCGATCGACGACCCGCGTGCCCCTCGCATCCGCGCCCGCATGAGACGGTGTCTCTTCCGCTCTCCGGGTGCCGCCGCCGCACGGCGACCGCCCGGCCCCGGCCCTGGCGCAGGGGCGGCGCTCGGACCGGTCCGGCCCGCGTGTCGAGTGCTGCCGGAGCGGGGGGAATGGACTGCCGGGATGGACCCGAGGCGAGGCTGATTCGGTGAACGTGCTGGACGTACTGCTGATCGTGGCTGCGGTGTGGTTCGCGCTCGTCGGCTACCGCCAGGGCTTCGTCGTCGGCATCCTGTCCGTCCTGGGATTCCTCGGGGGCGGTCTGATCGCGCTGCTCGTCCTGCCCCTGCTCTGGGACCAGTTCACCTCGGGCGACCGGCCGGGGACGGGATGGGCGATAGCCGCGGTGATCATCGTGATCATCTGTGCCTCCGTCGGCCAGGCCCTCACCACCCATCTGGGCAACAGGCTGCGGCAGTACATCACCTGGACCCCGGCCCGGGCCCTGGACGCGACGGGCGGCGCGTTCGTCAACGTCGTCGCGATGCTGATCGTCGCCTGGCTGATCGGCTCCGCGCTGGCCGGCACGTCCCTGCCGACGCTCGGCAAGGAAGTGCGCAACTCCAGGGTGCTGCTCGGCGTCTCGCATGTGATGCCGCAGCAGGCCAACGCCTGGTTCGACGATTTCTCCGCCGTTCTCGCCAAGAACGGCTACCCGCAGGTCTTCTCACCCTTCGCCACGGAGCCGATCCAGGACGTCCCGCCGCCGAGTCCCGAACTGGCGGGCAGCCCCGTCGCGGAGCGGGCCAAGCGCAGCATCGTCAAGGTCGTCGGCACGGCGCAGAGCTGCCGGAAGGAGGTGGAGGGCACCGGGTTCGTCTTCTCGAAGGGCAGGGTGATGACGAACGCGCACGTCGTGGGCGGCGTGCAGCAGCCGACGGTGCAGATCGGCGGCGAGGGGCGGCGCTACAGCGCCCGTGTCGTGCGCTACGACTGGAAGCGGGACATCGCGGTGCTGGACGTTCCCGAGCTGAACGCGCCCGCGCTGCGCTTCGCGAAGCGGGATCCGCACAGCGGCGACGACGCGATCGTGGCCGGCTTCCCGGAGAACGGCGGCTACGACGTCCGCTCCGCCCGGGTGCGCGGGCGGTTGCAGGCGGAAGGCCCCGACATCTACCACCGGGGCACCGTCAGCCGGGACATCTACTCGCTCTACACCGCGATCCGGCCGGGCAACTCCGGCGGCCCGCTGCTCACCCCCGACGGCCGCGTCTACGGCGTGATCTTCGCGAAGTCCCTGAAGGACGACCGCACCGGCTATGCCCTCAGTGTCGACGAGATCCGCGAGGACATCACCCGCGGGCGCACGGACCAGCGGCAGGCGGACACCCAGGGCTGCGCGATCTGACGGCCGGGCCCGGCCCTGCCGCACCACACGCGGGGGCCGGGGGACCGGCCGGACAGCTCTGCCGCTCGCGCGAGGACGGCGCCGACGCCGGCGACAACGCCGGTGAGTGCGGCGGGGCCGGTCAGGAGCGGTTGTGCCGCAGTCTCGCGCCGACCCAGCGTGCGCGGCGACGCAGGATGCGGGGAATGCCCAGTTCTGCGTCGGTGGGATGCAGCCGGGTCGCGGCGCGCGGGAGAGCCCGGCCGCGCGGGTACCTCGGATGGCTGCGGTTACGTGCCACGTCACGGAAGTCGTGCGTCAACCCCATACCGGGTCCCTGCCCCCGCCCCAAGGTCAGTAATCGCCCCGGGATCCGGCAATCGGCCTATGCGCCGGGCACATCTGTGCGGCCGTCCGGCGCCGGGGACGGCGGCACCGCCGGGTTCCGGCCGCCGGCTCAGCGGTCCGGTTCCGGATCGCTCAGCCAGTGCACCAGCTCACCGGTGAAGCCCGCCGGGTCCTCCTCGTGCGGATAGTGCCCCAGCCCGTCGAACAGGCGCCAGCGGTACGGGGCCTCGACGTACTCGCCCGACCCCGCCGCGCTCCGGGTCCGCATCACCGGATCGAGTGAACCGTGCAGATGCAGTGTCGGCACTCGCACCGGACGCTTCATCCGGCGGTAGAACTGCATCCCGTCCGGCCGCGCCAGCGACCGCACCAGCCACCGGTACGGTTCCACCGAGCAGTGCGCCGTGGAGGGTACGCACATCGCCCGCCGGTAATTCTCCACCGCCAGGACGCCCGCGTCCCCGGCCGGGCCGGGCGGCCGGGGGCCGGCCCAGTCCCGGATCAGCCGCTCCACCAGGGCGCCGTCGTCCGCCACGAGCCGGCGTTCGGGCAGCCACGGGCGCTGGAACCCCCAGATGTAGGAGCCGGCCGCCGTCTGCCGGACGTCCCGCAGCATGGCGGCCCGCCAGCGGCGCGGGTGCGGCATCGAGGCGACGACGAGGCGGCGGATCAGCTTGGGCCGCATCACCGCCGCCGTCCACGCCAGGTAGCCGCCCAGGTCGTGCCCGACCAGTGCCGCGTCGGGCTCGCCCAGCGAGCGGATCACCCCGGTCACGTCGAGCGCGAGGTTGGCCGGGTCGTAGCCGCGCGGCGTACGGTCGCTGCCGCCCACTCCGCGCAGGTCCATCGCCACGGCCCGGTAGCCCGCTTCGGCCAGCGCGGGGAGCTGGTGCCGCCACGCCCACCAGTACTGCGGGAAACCGTGCACCAGCAGTACCAGCGGGCCCTCACCCATCTCGGCGATGTGGAACAGCGCTCCGTTGGCTGCCACGTCCCGGTGCGTCCAGGGGCCCTCGGGACGGATCACCGCCGCCGGGCTGTCTGCGAGCGTCATACGGACGAGCGTGTCACACCCTGGAGCTGCGGGTGCTCCTCGCCGCCGTCCCCGGCCGCGCGCGGGTGCGGCTTGGCGTGCGAGAGGACCGCGGCGGTCTGCTTCGCGGAGGCCACCGACTTCTGCGGGCTCTTGCTCTTGGAGACCTTCTTGAACTTGGCCAGCGCCAGCAGCAGCAGGAGCAGCGCGAGGGCGATGAAGGCGCCGCCCACGATCAGGAACGACCAGGCGAGGCCGAGCCCCAGGTTGTGGATGCCGTAGGCGGCGGCGAAGCTCAGCACGGGGAGCGCGAAGAGCAGGAAGACCCCCGCGATCAGGGCGGCGCCGCTGCCCAGCACGCCCCGCTTGACGTCCTGTCGCAGCTCGGCCTTGGCCAGCGCGATCTCGTCGTGCACCAGTGCGGACATCTCCGCGGTCGCCGCTGCGACCAACTGGCCGAGGCTGCGGCCGTCGTCGGCTGCGCTCATCGCTGTCTCCCTTGCGGTAGTGAGGGCCCGCCGCGGTGCGGGCCCGGAGTTCCCTGGCTTGCGTGCGGGGTTCCCTCGCGGTGGCCGGTCAGGCTCCGATCATGCCGGACCATCGTCCGTCACGTCGTGGCCTGTGGCCACTTCGGCGAGCCTGCGGTGCTCCGCCGCCTTCGCCTCGTAGAGCGCCGCCATCCGCAGATGGAAGTCGGGGTTGTGCTCCTCGTACACGTCGGGGACACCGTCGCCGTCCTCGTCGCGGTTCTCGGCGTCCACCAGCGAACGGTGCCTGCGGGCCCGGACCTTGAGCAGGATTCCGGCGAACACCGCGGCCAGTAGGGAGCCGATCAGCACGGCGGCCTTGGCCTCGTCGGCGAGCACGGGATCGTCGGTGAAGGCCAGTTCGCTGATCAGCAGTGAGACGGTGAAGCCGATGCCGGACAGCGCGGCGATGGCCAGTACGTCGGCCCAGCCCAGCTCGCGGTTCAGCTCGGCCTTGGTGAAGCGCACCGCGGCCCACGCGCCGCCGAACACCCCCAGTGTCTTGCCCGCGAGCAGACCGAACACCACGCCCAGCGTCTCCGGCTTGCTGAACACGTCGCCCAGCGCGCCGCCCGAGACCGTCACGCCGGCCGCGAAGAGGGCGAAGACGGGCACGGCCAGTCCGGACGAGAGCGGCCTGACCTGGTGTTCGATGCGGGTGGCCGGTGAGGTCTCCTCGCCGGGGCGCAGGGAGCAGCGCAGCATCAGGCCCATCGCGACCCCGGCGACCGTGGCGTGCACCCCGCTGGCGTGCATCAGCCCCCACACGACGAGGGCGAGCGGGACGTACACGTACCAGCCGCGCACCCCCCGGTGGTGCAGGAACCAGAAGACGGCCAGTCCGGCCACGGCGCCCGCCAGCGCCCCGAAGCTGATGCCCGCCGAGTAGAAGATCGCGATGATGACGATGGCGCCGAGGTCGTCGACGACGGCGAGGGTCAGCAGGAAGGCACGCAGCGCGGAGGGCAGGCCGGTGCCGAGCACGGCCAGCACCCCGAGCGCGAAGGCGATGTCGGTCGCCATCGGGATCGCCCAGCCGCGCAGGTCCCCGCCCCCGGCGGCGAAGGCCAGATAGACCAGCGCGGGGACGGCCATCCCGCACACGGCCGCGACGATCGGCAGGGCGGCGGCCCGCGGATCGCGGAGTTCCCCCGCGACCAGCTCCCGCTTGAGCTCGATCCCGGCGACGAAGAAGAACAGGGTGAGCAGGCCGTCCTTCGCCCAGTCGGCCACCGAGAGGTTCAGATGGAGTGCCTCGGGGCCGAAGTGGAAGTCCTTGACGTCCTGGTAGAAGCCGCCGGCTGCGGTGTTGGCGAGCAGCAGGGCGACGACCGCGGCGGCCAGCAGCAGGGTGCCGCCGACCGTCTCGGTGCGGAGCGCGTCCGCCAGGAACGTACGTTCGCGCAGCGGGAGCCTGCCGAGGAAGACCGAACGGTGAGCGCCGTCCTGCCCGGCGGGCGCCTCGATCCGGTCGGCGGTCTCTCGGTCCTGCCCGGCGGAGTGCTCGGGCCGCGCGGTGGCCTGCGCGTCCTGTCGGGGGGACTGCCCCGGCTGCTGGGGGTCGGTGCCCTGGTCAGGGCGGTGCGGCGGTGTCATGGCGGGGGCCTCCGGAAGGTGGCGCGGACACACCTGTGGTGTGTGCCGACCAGACTTCCCGGCTCGCCCACGGACCTGTCGCCCGGTGGAGGCGACACAGCCAGCCTAACCAAACGGGTGAGGGGCACCCGGTCGGTTGTCCGGATGCCCCTCCCGCCGACGGGGCCGGCAGGGCCCCGTGCGGGTGCGGCGCGGCCCGCGTCGGCGGCGTCAGTCCTCGCTGGCGGCGCTCGGCAGCTTGGACTGGATGAGGTCCATCACAGACGAGTCGGTGAGGGTCTGGGTGTCACCCAGCGTCCGGTTCTCCGCCACGTCGCGCAGCAGCCGGCGCATGATCTTTCCGGAGCGGGTCTTGGGCAGCTCCGCGACCGGCAGGATGCGCTTCGGCTTGGCGATCGGGCCGAGCTGCTTGGCGACGTGCGCGCGCAGTTCCTCGACCAGTTCCCCGTCCTCGGCCGTGCCGCCGCGCAGGATGACGAACGCGCAGATGGCCTGCGTCGTCTGCGGGTCGGTCGCGCCCACGACCGCGGCTTCGGCCACCTTGGGGTGGGAGACCAGGGCGGACTCGACCTCCGTGGTGGAGATGTTGTGGCCGGAGACGAGCATCACATCGTCCACCCGGCCCAGCAGCCACACGTCGCCGTCGTCGTCCTTCTTGGCGCCGTCACCCGCGAAGTACTTGTTCTCGAAGCGCGACCAGTAGGTGTCGAGGAAGCGCTGGTCGTCGCCCCAGATGGTGCGCAGCATCGACGGCCACGGCTCGGTCAGCACGAGGTAGCCGCCGGCGCCGTCGGCCACCTCGTTGGCCTCGTCGTCCACGACGGTCGCCGAGATGCCGGGCAGCGGTACCTGCGCCGAGCCCGGCTTGGCCTCGGTGACGCCCGGCAGCGGGCTGATCATCATGCCGCCGGTCTCCGTCTGCCACCAGGTGTCCACCACCGGTGTGCGGTCCCCGCCGATGTGGTGCCGATACCACACCCACGCCTCGGGGTTGATGGGCTCGCCCACCGAACCCAGGATGCGCAGCGACGACAGGTCGAACTTCGCGGGGATGTCGTCGCCCCACTTCATGCTCGCGCGGATCGCCGTCGGCGCGGTGTAGAGCACGGTGACGCCGTACTTCTGCACGATCTCCCACCAGCGGCCCTTGTGCGGCGAGTCGGGAGTGCCCTCGTACAGCACCTCCGTCGCACCGTTGGCGAGCGGGCCGTAGACGATGTAGGAGTGGCCCGTCACCCAGCCGACGTCGGCCGTGCACCAGAACACGTCCGTCTCCGGCTTGAGGTCGAAGACCGCGTGCGAGGTGTAGGCGACCTGAGTGAGGTAGCCGCCGGTGGTGTGCAGGATGCCCTTCGGCTTGCCCGTGGTGCCCGAGGTGTACAGGATGAACAGCGGGTGCTCGGCGTCGAAGTCCTGCGGCGTGTGCTGCTCGGACTGGCGGCCGACCACCTCGTGCCACCACAGGTCGCGCTCCTCGTGCCAGGCGATGTCCTCCTGGCCGGTCCGCTTGACGACCAGGACGTTGCGGACCTTCTCGGCGCCCGGCCGGGTGAGCGCCTCGTCGACCGCGGGCTTGAGCGCGGACGCCGCGCCCTTGCGGTAGCCGCCGTCGGCGGTGATGACGACCCGGGCGTCCGCGTCCTCGATCCGGGTGGCCAGCGCGTCGGCGGAGAAGCCGCCGAAGACGACCGAGTGCGGCGCTCCGATCCGGGCGCACGCCAGCATCGCGACGACCGTCTCCGGGATCATCGGCATGTACACGGCGACCCGGTCGCCCGCCTGCACACCGAGTTCGGTCAGCGCGTTGGCGGCCTGCGAGACCTCGCGCTGGAGGTCCGCGTAGGTGAGGGTGCGGGTGTCGCCCGGCTCGCCCTCGAAGTTGATGGCGACCCGGTCGCCGTGACCGGCCTCCACATGGCGGTCCACGCAGTTGTAGGCGACGTTGAGCTTGCCGTCCTTGAACCACTTGGCGAACGGTGGATTCGACCAGTCCAGCGTCTCGGTCGGCTCGGTGCCCCAGGACAGCCGCCGTGCCTGTGCGGCCCAGAAGCCCAGCCGGTCGGCCTCGGCCTGCTCGTACGCCGCAGCGGTCACGTTGGCGTTCGCGGCCAGCTCGGCGGGCGGCGCGAACCGGCGCTCCTCCTTGAGCAGGTTGGAGAGGGAAGGACTCTCGTTCATGTCGGCTCCCGTCGGCAAGTGGTGTAGACCAATACCTGATAACTGGCATGCTTAGTGATCGCGGGAGCCCGGTCAACCCCCGGGTGATCCTGGCACCTCGGACCCTGCTGGGTACAGCGGCATTCCGGGAGTGGTTGCGTGTCGTCCCGCGCCACACCGGAGTGTGCCGCGTTCCCGCACGCCGCGGGGCGCCTCCGCGCGACGAAATCGCCCGGCGGCGCCCCCTGTTGCGCGCTGTCCCGTCAGCAGCTCACCCGCGGCGAACCGGCAGTTCTCAGGCGGCTCCGGCGGCCCGTGGAGCCGCCCGGCGCCGACTGCCTCGGCCCCGGCCGGAAGCCCACCGCCCCCTCTCCGGAACCCCGCGGCGCGGCGGGCGGCCCCGGGTACGGCGGCTGATGTCAGCGGCGGCTCACAGGACGACGGGATCGGGCCGGACGGCGGCGAACACCGGATCCGGCGCGAGGACGTCCCCGGCCGGCGCGTCCAGCACATATGTCTGTGCCTCGCCGACGTGGAAGTACATGCCGTGCAGTTCGAGCGTGCCCTCGCCGAGCCGCCGGGCCACGCACGCGTGCGCCGCCAGGTGCTCCAGCTGCTGGACGACGTTGGTCAGGCAGAGCGCCTCGAGCGGGTCGGCCGTCTCCCGGTCCGCGAGGCGCGGGGCGACCCTGGCCGCCGTGCGGAACCGCTCCAGGGACGGGCGGCCGTGCTGCAGCCAGCGGCCGAGCGGCGTCCCGGCGGCCTCCGCGGCGTCCGCCGGGGCGGTGTGCAGCGCCTGCATGGCACCGCAGCCGGAGTGCCCGCACACCGTCACCGAGGCGACCCGCAGCACGTCCACGGCGTACTCGATCGCCGCCGCCACCGACTGGTCGCCGCGCTCCTCGCCGGGCGGCGGGACCAGGTTCCCCACGTTCCGGACGGTGAACAGATCGCCGGGGCCGCTTGAGGTGATCATGCTGGTGACGACGCGCGAGTCGGCGCAGGTGAGGAACAGCTGCGAGGGCCGCTGCCCCTCCCGCGCCAGTCTCGCCAGCTCGTCCCGCACCAGTGGCGCCGTGCTGCGCTGGAAGTTCCGCACCCCGCCCAGCAGCTGCCCGCGGTGGGAGAGGGGCACGTCGTCCGCCCGTCGCCCCATCCGGCCGGGGCCGGCTCCCGGCGCGCTCCCGGTGCCGCTCGCGTCGGACGGGCCCGCGGCTCCGCCCGCCCCCGCCGTCCCGGGCGCGTGCTGCTCGTCGCGCGCCGTGCCGCCGCAGCCGCCGGACCCCGCGCGGCCGGCGGGGGCCACGCCGAGCGGGCCGGGAGGACCGGTGGGGCCGGTGGGGGGACCGTCGTGGCCGGGAGCCGCGGAGGAGTCGTCCGGCCCGGCCGGGACCGGACGGGTGCACTGGTGGTTGCGCCACGGCGTCCACGGCGTGCACACATGCGCGGTCGCGGGTTCCCCGATGTCCGCCCCGCCGCGCCCGCTGACCTCGACCTCGCCCCCTGCGGCCGTGTGCGTGGCCCGCCAGTCCTCCAGCGCCTCGTACGCCGCATGGTCCATGAACGATCCCTCCAGTTCCACGACTGCCTTCGCCCCCTCGGGCACCTGGGCCAGCGCCCGGCTCAGCCGCGGCACCGCGAGAAACGTCAACTGGCCCCGCACCACGACCCGGTAGCCGTCCCTCGGCCGCGCCGCGGGCCCGGGGTCGGCGGCCGCGTCGTGCACCACGTCGATCCGGGCCCGGGCCAGCCGGTGCAGTGCCAGCACCACGGCCACCGCGATACCCGCACCGACCCCTTCCAGTACACCCAGCAGCACCACCGAGACCGATGTGGCACCGAAGACCACCGCCTCGCGGTGGCGGGCCACCTTTCTGATGTGGCCGAGGTTGATCATCCGCACGCCCACGACCATCACCAGCGCCCCCAGCGCCGCCAGCGGGATCAGCTCCAGCACTCCGACCAGCAGCCCGGCCGCCAGCAGCACCCACACGCCCTGCAGCAGGGCCGAGTTCCGGCTGACGGCGCCGGCGGCGATGTTCGCCGTGCTGCGGACCGCGACTCCGGTGACCGGCAGTCCGCCCAGCGCGCCCGACACCGCGTTCGCGACGCCGTGCGCGCGCAGCTCCCGGTCCAGGTCGCTGCGCGGCACCCGGCTCCCGGCCTCGCGCGCGGCCGTGAGCTTGTCGGCCGCGACCGCCGCCAGCAGCGCCTGCACGCTGGCCACCAGGGTGAGCGTCAGGACTGCCGTGCCCAGTCCGAGCACCGGGCCCTCCGGCAGTTCGGGAAGTGCGTGCGAACGCCAGGAGGGCAGGTCGACGCGGGGCAGCCCGGTGCCGGCCAGCACCGCGGCAAGGGTGGCCAGACAGACCGCGGCCAGCGCGGCGGGTACGCGGGCCGCGGCCGCGCCGAACGTGCCCCCGTGCTGCCTCAGCCGGGGCCAGGCGAGCAGCACGACCACGGTCAGGCTGCTGACGGAGAGCGCGGCGGGCTGCACCGCGGTGATCCGGCCGGGCAGTTCCAGCGCGTTGGTGAGCGGCGAGCTGTCGGGATCGCCGCCGAGCATCACGTGGAGCTGGGCCAGCGTGATGGTGCACCCGATCCCGGCCAGCATGCCGTGCACGACCGCGGGGCTCACCGCCAGCGCGGAGCGGGCCACGCGCAGGAAGCCGAGGCCGACCTGGGCGGCCCCGGCCAGGACGGTGATCGCGCAGGTGGTCTGCCAGCCGTACCGCTGGATCAGTTCTGCGGTGATCACCGTCAGCCCGGCTGCGGGTCCTGTGACCTGCAGCGGGGCGCCTCCGAGCCGTCCGCAGACCACTCCGCCCACCGCCGCGGCCACCAGTCCGGACTGGAGCGGTGCTCCGGCGGCCAGGGCGATGCCGAGGGAGAGCGGGAGGGCGATGAGAAAGACGGTGACGGACGCGGAGAGGTCAGCCGACCAGCGCTGACGCGGGGTGGGGTGGTCCGGGGCGGCCCTGGGACCGCTGAGCACCGGGGGGCGGTGGGACATCGCGACTCCTCCCGAGGTCGGCACTGTGCGCGACGTTCTCGTCACTCCCCGTCGGGAGTAAAAGAACAGTAATGCCAAGTAAAGGCTTGGCGAAGTGCGGAGTGGGGCCTGGCGGTCACGGTTCCACCCATCGAGTGAACAGTGCCAAAAAAGCCGCTTGTCCTATTTGTCTTATTAACGTCTCATGTCACTTTTATGAGCGTGGCAACGCCGGTCCCGCCCGGTGACCGACGAGACAAGGCGACAGGACGAGGTGAGCCGATGGCAGCCACGCGAAGAAGACCCGCTCTCACCACCGTGGTCCCGACGGTGCTGGTGGCGCTGTCCCTGGCCGCGGCGGGCTGCTCCGGGGGCGGGAGCGCGCAGCGGGTCGAGGAGTCGCCCGGCGGCGCGCCCGGGTCCCGCCCCCAGACCAAGCCCCGTCTCCTGGGGGACGGTTCGACCTCGCTGACGGGCCGCCAGCCGTTCCAGCCCACACCGCACAAGCTGAAGCCCGGGAAGAAGCCGCCGCAGTTCGTCGTCTTCTCCTGGGACGGAGCCGGAGAGGACGACAAGGGGCTCTTCTCCCACTTCCGCGAGCTCGGCAAGAAGTACGGGGCGGCGCAGACCTACTTCCTCAGCGGCATCTACACGCTGCCGGAGGACGAGGCGAAACGTTACTCCCCGCCGGGTCACGCCCCGGGCGCCGCCGACATCGGCTATCTCAACGACAAGCACGTGCGCGCCACGCTCCGCCAGGTGCGCAAGGCGTGGCTGGACGGCAGCGAGATCGGCACCCACTTCAACGGCCACTTCTGCGGCCCGCAGGGCGTGGGCGCGTGGTCGGTCGAGCAGTGGAAGAGCGAGATCGAGCAGGCCCGCTGGTTCGTCCAGAACTGGAAGACGACCACCGGGTGGAAGAAGGCCCCGGCACTCCCGTTCGACTACAAGCGGGAACTCGTCGGAGGGCGCACACCCTGCCTGGAGGGGCAGGACAACCTGCTGAAGGCGGCCGCGCAGATGGGCTTCCGCTACGACTCCAGCGGCAACGGCACCCAGGTGTGGCCGGACAAGCGGCAAGGCCTCTGGGATCTGCCGCTGCAACAGGTCCCCGTACCCGGAAGGGCGTTCGAGACGCTCTCGATGGACTACAACTTCCTCGCCAACCAGTCCGGCAGCGTCGACGGAGCGGTGGAGAAGCGGCCGCACTGGAAGCGCCAGATGCGCGACGGCCTGCTCCAGGGATTCCGGCGCGCCTATACGGGCAACCGCGCACCGATGATCATCGGCAACCATTTCGAGGACTGGAACGGCGGCATCTACATGGACGCCGTCGAGGACGTCATGAAGACGGTCTGCCGCAAGGACGGCGTCCGCTGCGTCTCGTTCCGCCAACTGACCGACTGGCTCGACGCGCAGGACCCGGGCATGCTCGCCAAGCTGCGCACCCTGCAGGTCGGCGAGAAGCCCGCGGGCGGCTGGCGCAGGTTCCTCGCCGAGGACACCACCGCGGCCGAGGCGAGCTGAGCGGTGCTCCCGTTCCGGGCCCCGGTCGCCCGGAACGGGAGCTCACGGCGCAGTCGTCTGCGGTCGGACGCGTGCGGAGCGGTCAGGCCGGCTGCGGCGTCGCCGCCTCCCGCGAGCCCTCACCCAGTGCGAACGAGGGGTCCACCTGGGCCGCGAGGTCCGCGCCGGTCTTCTCGTTGCCCCAGCTCTCCGCGTTGCGCAGATGGAAGTGCACCATCTGCCGCGTGTACCGCTCCCAGTCCCGCATCCCGTATGCGGCATCGGCCGTCTCGTACAGCGCGGCCAGGGAGCGGGCGTTGTCGTCCTCCAGCTCGGCGAAGGGGCGCGGGCGGCCCTTCTCCATGGCCCGTACCCAGTCCGAGTGGCCGAAGGCCACCAGCAGGTCCTCGCCCACCTCCTGGCGCAGGAAGTCGATGTCGTCCGCGCTCTGCACCTTGTTGCCCACCACGCGCAGGGCGACCCCGAAATCCCGTGCGTAGTCCTTGTACTGGCGGTAGACCGACACGCCCTTGCGGGTGGGTTCGGCCACCAGGAACGTCATGTCGAAGCGGGTGAACATGCCGGAGGCGAAGGAGTCGCTGCCCGCCGTCATGTCGACGACCAGGTACTCCTCGCGGTCGTCCACCAGGTGGTTCAGCAGCAGCTCCACCGCTCCCGTCTTGGAGTGGTAGCAGGCCACGCCCAGGTCGGACTCGGTGAACGGGCCGGTGGCCAGCAGCCGGACGTCCCCGCCGTCCAGTGCGAGAGCGCGTGCGCAGGCGTCGTAGACCGGGTTGTCCTCCTGCAGCCGGAGCAGCCGGGAGCCCTCGCCGGGCGGGGTCGTCTTGATCATCTTCTCGGCGGACGCGATCCGCGGGTTGCTGCCCCGCAGGTACTCCTTGATGAGCGGCAGGTGGGCGCCCAGCGCGGGCAGTGCCGCGGCCTCGGAGTCGTCCAGCCCCAGTGCGGCGGCCAGATGCTGGTTGATGTCGGCGTCGACGGCGACGACGGGAGTGCCCCGGGCGGCGAGATGGCGCACGAACAGCGAGGACAGCGTGGTCTTCCCGCTGCCGCCCTTCCCTACGAAAGCGATCTTCATGTTCAACAGCGTAAGCGGTCCGGAGCACCGCACCGGCGGACGTGAGTGAAGAAGACCACTCGATCGTGGGGTTGGGTCGGCCGGCCGGGTGCGTAGGGTCGTACGCATGAGTAGCACCGCTCGCCCCGACGACGGCGGCACCTCGAACTCCTCGGGTTCCTCGGGTTCCTCGGCCCACGGGCCCGCCGCGGCCGATCCGCTGGCCTCCCTCGCGGCGCTGCCGGGCGTGCCGGAGGCCGTCGAGTCCGTGCGCGGCTCCGTCGACCGGGTCTACGGGCACCGGGTCATGCGCCGCCGCAGCAGCGAGGTCAGCGCGGAGGCCGCCCTGCGCGGAGCCCGTGCCACCGCCGCCTCGGAAGGCGTCGACTGGGCGCTCGAAGAGGTGCGCCGCCGCAGCGACTTCGGCGTGGAACCCGACGCCCGCACGGTCGGCGCGGGTCTGCGGGTGACGGCCGAGGCCGGGCAGCTGCTCGACATCTGGCAGCAGTCCCCGCTGCGCGTCCTCGCCCGGTTGCACCTGGTCGCCGCCGGGGGAGTGGCCCCCGAGGGCACCGTGGGCCGGCCGCGCCGTCCGGGAGAGCCGGTGGACGGCCCGGAGCTCGGCCTGGAGCTGCCCGGGGCCGACGAGGTCGCGGCCCGGCTGGACGGGCTGGCGCAGCTCATCACCGGCGGCACCGCGGCCCCCGCGCTGGTGACCTCCGCCGTCGTGCACGGCGAACTCCAGGTGCTGCGCCCGTTCGGCTCGTACAACGGGCAGGTCGCACGTGCCGCCGAGCGCGTCGTGCTGGTGGGCAGTGGTCTCGACCCCAAGTCCGTCTGCCCCGCCGAGGTGGGCCATGCGGAACTGGGTCGGGAGGCGTATCTGACGGCCCTGCGCGGCTACGCCTCAGGAACACCCGAAGGAGTGACCCAGTGGATCGCGCACTGCGGACGCGCGGTCGAACTCGGCGTCCGCGAGAGCACCGCGGTGTGCGAGGCGATGCAGCGGGGAGCGGCCTGACCGGCTGCCGGGCAGCACGTCCGGCTCTCCGGGCGGCGCCGGGCGCCGCGGCACGACGGACGGCCCGAACACCGCGGCGGCGCGGGACGGACGGGCCGAACGCCGCGGCAGGGTGAGCCGGTGCGGGGGCAGGACGTGGCGGCCGATTCGGACGAGGGGCGGGTCCCGTCGGACGCCGTCGACGGGGGCGAGCCGGTCCCGCGCAGAACGCCGTGGACCGGTGGGACGTGACGGCCGACCGGATCGGGAATGCGAGCGGCCCCGCCGTAGTGGCGGGGCCGTCGCTGGCATGTCCACCGGGTTACCAGTGCGTGCGTGATGATGTCCGAACGTCAGGGCGGAGTCTTTGCCCGTCCCTGAGGGGACCTGCCCGATCGCGGGCTCTGCGTCGCGTGGGTGCCCGGTATTCATGCTTGCGGTCCGTGGGGCCTTCTGCGTGGAACGGGATCCTCTCGGATGCCGTCGGTCTCGCGGGCCGTCGATTCCTTTGTACTCCCCGCCGGGGGTGAGTGGAAGCCCCGCCGTCAGATCTTTACTCTGCCCGTTCTGTGGCGCTCTGACCGGAATATGTGCGCGCCTGCCTGTGGCGGCAGATGTGCTGCGGCGCCCATGTGTCAGGAGCGCCGGAACAGCGGAGCCGGCCGGTTCCGGTTGTTGAGCCACACGAAGCCCGCTGTCGCCGCCGCGGCGCCCACCGCCACCGCTGTCAGCGCCAGCGCCGGCCGCGACGGCATGGACAGCGCGGGGATGCGCTGCCTGAGCCGTACGGGCCGGGAGAACGTCAGCACCGGCCACTCGCGCGCGAGTGCCTCCTTGCGCAGGGCCCGGTCCGGGTTGACGGCGTGCGGATTGCCGACCGCCTCCAGCATCGGCAGGTCCGTCACCGAGTCGCTGTAGGCGTAGCACCGCGCCAGGTCGTACCCCTCGGACTCCGCCAGTTCCCGGATGGCCTCCGCCTTGGTCGGGCCGTAGGCGTAGTACTCGATCTCTCCGGTGAAGCGGCCGTCCTCGACGACCATGCGGGTGGCGACCACCCGGTCGGCGCCGATCATCCGCCCGATCGGTTCGACCACCTCGGCGCCGGAGGACGAGACGATGACCACGTCGCGTCCCGCCAGATGGTGCTTCTCGACGAGGGAGGCGGCCTCGTCGTAGATGATCGGGTCGATCAGGCCGTGGATCGTCTCCGCGACGATCTCTCTGACCTGCTCGACGTCCCAGCCGCGGGCGAGTCCGGAGAGGTACTCCCGCATCCGTTCCATCTGGTCGTGATCGGCGCCTCCGAGGAGATATACGAACTGCGCGTAGGCAGTCCGGAGCACTGCGCGGCGATTGATCAGGCCACCCTGGTAGAAGGACTTGCCGAAGGTGAGCGTGCTCGACTTCGCAATGACCGTCTTGTCCAGATCGAAGAAGGCGGCTGTCCGGGGCATCGCGAGATTTTTCACGGCACCGAGCATAGGCGCCCACCATTCGGCGTAAGCTGGGGCGCGTGGGTTTGCCTGAGAAGGCTCTCGGGTACACCATGGAAGTCACGGATCGTTCGCGACCGTGCTAACCCGGCCCGACTCCTCCCCCCCCGAGTCGGCCGTGGGGACGACCCCCGCTCTCCCCCCCGGCGGGGGTCGTCGCATGTCCGGAGGCATTTCTCGGCCCCGTCCCGCAGTGGGCGGGGCCTTTTCGATCTTTCAGGAGCGGACCCCTGGATTCCCGCTCGGGGTGACGCAGAGTAATCGAAAGACTGCTCTCCGATGGTCACTGGTTTGGGTGAGTGAGTTATTCACACTCTCTGGGTTGTCCACAGTTTTCGACCATGATCCACAAGTTTTTCCGGTTCGCTGCACCGTGAATCCCGTCGGTGTCCGCAGGCGTTTGCGGACGCGAGTGTCCAACTGGCGGGGAGGGCCCGGAGCGTGGCCGAAAACATTCTGATTGTCACCGAGGACGAGGAACTCCTCGATGACCTACTGCGACTGTGCGCAGCCGCCGGGACGGAGCCCCAGGTCGCGCACGGCGGCCCGGCGGGCGGCGCGGGGTGGGCCACCTGGAGCGGCGCAGCCTCCTGGGAGCGGGCGCCCCTGGTGCTCGTCGGCGACGACTGCGCCGGTGCCTCCGGCTTCGGCGCCGCCGACGGTACGCCCGGCGCGGACGGACCGGTCCCGCGGCGGCCCGGAGTACTGCTGATCGGGCGGGACTGGGACGATCCGGGCGTCTGGGAGCGCGGAGTACGCGTCGGTGCGGAGAGCGTGGCCCTGCTGCCCGACGCGGAGAGCTGGCTGACCGGCCGCATCGCCGACGCCCTCGAAGGGGTCGGCAGTACGGCGCTGACCGTGGGAGTCGTCGGCGGCAGGGGCGGAGCCGGGGCCTCCACCCTGGCGTGCGCCCTGGCGGTCACCGCGGCCGCCGCCGGAGAGCGGACGACGCTCGTCGACGCCGACCCGCTCGGCGGCGGCCTGGACATCCTGCTCGGCGCGGAGCGGACGCAGGGGCTGCGCTGGCCCGACTTCGCGGAATCCCGCGGCCGGGTCGGCGGCGCGGCCCTCGCCGACTCCCTCCCCCGGCCGCACGAGGTGAGCGTGCTCAGCTGGGACCGGGGCGAGCGCGCGCTGGTACCCGCCGACGCCATGAAGGCGGTGCTCTCCGCAGCCCGGCGGCGCGGCGGAGTGGTCGTCGTCGATCTGCCCCGCCAGGTCGACGCGACGGTCGCGGAAGCGCTGGTGCAGCTCGACCTCGGGCTCGCGGTCGTCCCCGCGGAACTGCGCGCCGTCGCCGCGGCCCACCGGGTGGCCGCGCGCACCCGACCGGCGGTCCGCGACCTGCGGGCGGTGGTGCGGCCCCCGGGCGGCCCGCAGCGCCGCAACCCGCACGACGCCGGACTCGACGACACGGAGGTCGCCCGGCTGCTGGGACTGCCGCTGGCCGGTGAGCTCCCCTGGGAACGCGGACTGCTCGCGGACGTCGACCGCGGCAGGCCGCCCGGCTCCGCGAAGGACGGCGCCCTGGCCCGCTTCTGCGGCCGGTTCTGGGAGCAGGCGCTCAGCGGCGCGGGAGCGGCGGCATGACCGCGCGGGACGACGGCGCGCGAGCGGCCGCGCCGATGACGGGCGCCGCACCCCGCACGGGCGCGACCGGCGCGGGCACCCGGCTGCTGGACTCGGTGCGGCGCAGCCTCGCCGAAGCGGGCGCCGAGCCGACACCCGCCGGGGTGGCCGCCGCGCTGCGGGCCCAGGGACGGCTGATGGGCGACAGCGCGGTACTGGGGGTCGTGGAGGCCCTCCGCTCCGAACTCGTCGGGGTCGGCCCGCTCGAACCCCTGCTGGCCGACCCCGAGGCCACCGACGTGCTGGTCACCGCGCCCGACCAGGTCTGGGTGGACCGCGGCCGGGGCCTGGAGCCGACCCGGGTGCGCTTCCCCGACGCCGCCGCCGTGCGCAGGCTCGCGCAGCGGCTGGCGACCTCCGCGGGGCGCCGCCTCGACGACGCCCGGCCCTGGGTCGACGCGCGGCTCCCGGACGGCACCAGACTGCATGCGGTACTGCCCCCGGTCGCCGTGGGCTGCACCTGCCTGTCCCTGCGGGTGATGCGCCCCCGCGCCTTCGGCCTGGCGGAACTCGTGACCGCCGGGACGGTGCCGCCGGGCGGGGAACGGCTGCTGCGAGCCGTACTGGACGCCCGCCTCTCCTTCGTCGTCAGCGGCGGCACCGGATGCGGCAAGACGACACTCCTGTCCACCCTGCTGGGGCTGGTCGGCCCCGACGAACGCATCATCCTCGCCGAGGACTCGGCCGAACTGCGCCCCGACCACCCTCATGTCGTACGGCTGGAGGCACACCCGGCCAACCAGGAGGGCGTGGGCCGGGTGGAACTGCGCGATCTGGTGCGGCAGGCGCTGCGCATGCGGCCCGACCGCCTGGTCGTGGGCGAGGTCCGGGGGCCCGAGGTCACCGATCTGCTGGCCGCGCTGAACACCGGTCACGAGGGCGGGTGCGGGACCGTGCACGCCAACGCCGCCGCGGACGTCCCCGCCCGGCTGGAAGCCCTGGCCGGTACCGCGGGCCTCGACCGGGCCGCGCTGCACAGCCAGTTGGCGGCGGCGCTGGACCTGATCGTGCACGTGGTCCGCGGGCGCGACGGCAGGCGGCGGATCGCACAGATCCATGTGCTGGAGCGGGACGCGGCCGGTCTGGTGGCGACGGTACCGGCCGCCGTGTGGAGCGGTCCGGGAGCGCGCGGCCCTCGTGACCCCGCAACCGGGTTCGTCCGGGCGCGCGGCTGGCCGCGGCTGGAGGAGTTGCTCCTGCGGCGGCACGCCGACGGACCGGACGGCGACGGCCTGCCCGCCGAGAGCACGGGCCTCCCCGAAAGTGGCGCCTCCGTGGCGGGACGCGCCCCGGGGCCGCTTCCGGCCGTGGCCGGTGCCGTGGCGGCACCGGTGCCACCGACCGGGCCATGGCCCATGCAGAGGAGCCCCCGATGAGCGGTACCGCAGCCCTCGCGGCGGGGATCGAAGCCCCGGTGACCCATGCGGCGTACGCCGCGGCGATGTGCGCGGGCGCGGCGGCCTGGCTGCTGACCGGGCGCCATGAAGGAGCCCGGCGGGCCAGACTGCTGCTCGCGGGCGGAGCGGAGACACCGGCGCGGCGCCCGGCGGTCGCCCTGCCGGACCGCTGGCGGGAAGCCACCGCCGCGGCCCGTGCACGCTTCGCCGCACGGGCCGGGCACGAGTGGTGGTGCCTGCTGGCAGGAGTGCTGGTGGCGCTGCTGGGCCGGTCCTGGATCCCGGCGTCGGCCGGGCTCGCCGCCGTCCCCCTGGCCCGGCGGTGGCTGCGGCGGCGTGCCGCGGGGCGACTGGCACAGGAGCGCGAGACCGCCGTGGTCCGACTGTGCGGGGCGGTCGCGGGCGAACTGCGGGCCGGGCGGCAGCCGGACGGCGCGCTGCTGGCCGTCGACCGTGCGGCGCTGCGCTGCCTGGGGGATGCGGGGGCAGCGGTGCTCGCCGCGGCCCGGTTCGGTGGCGATGTACCGGCGGCGCTGCGCGAGGCGGCGCTGCTGCCCGGAGCGGAGGGGCTGGCCGGGGCGGCTGCCTGCTGGCAGGTGGCCGTCGAAGGCGGAGCAGGGCTCGCCGAGGGGCTGGAACGGGTCGCCGGAGCGGTGCGCGCACACGGCGAGCAACGTGCGGAACTGCGGGCACAGCTGGCCGGGCCCCGCTCCACCACCCTGGTGCTGGCGCTGCTGCCGGTCTTCGGGCTGGCCCTGGGCACCGCCATGGACGCCGATCCGCTCTGGATCCTCCTGCACACACCGACCGGATTCGGCTGCCTCGTCGTCGGAGCGCTGCTGGAGTGGGCCGGGCTGCTGTGGGTCACCCGCATCGTGCGCGCCGCCGAGGGCGCAGCCGAACCCGCCGCTGTCACTGCTCCCGCCCCCGAGGCGGAGCGGGGCGCACAGCCCGGCAGGAGCTGGTCGAGGTGAGCGCCGGATGGGTCGGCGTTTTCCCCAGGGTGTGGACATGGGTCCCGGCTGCCGCGGGGACGCTGGCGGCAGCGTGGAGCATGGCGCAGGCACTGGCCGCACTCAAGACGGAGGGATCGGTGCGGCGCCGCGCACACCTCCTGTGCGGGGTCCCGGCGGAGCGGAGACCGGGCGGGACCGGCCCCGGACCGAGGGGCCGACGGACGGGCACCGGGAAGCGGTTCACCGCCGGACTGCGCACGAGGCGGGCACGCGAGGGCGCCGCTTCGACGGGCGCCGGTGTGCTGGGACTTCTGCTGATCGGCGGCGCGGCCGGATGGCCGGTGGGTGGCGCGGCCGCCTGGGGGACGTGGCGCCTGCTGCGGCGGCGGGCCGCCGCGCAGGATCCCCGGAGCAGCACGGAGCGGACCGAAGAGGAACAGCTCCCCCTGGTCGCCGAGCTGATCGCGGCCTGTCTGGCAGCCGGGGCCGGTCCCGGCCGCGCCGCCGAGGCCGTCGGGAGCTCGGTCGGCGGCCCGTTGGGGACCCGGCTGGTGCGAGCCGCCGTGGAGCTGCGCCTGGGGGCCGAACCCGCACTGGTGTGGGGGCGGTTCGCCGAGCGGCCCTGGGGCGTGGAGTTCGCGCGGTGCATGGAGCGTGCCGGAGCAGCGGGAGTGCCCGCGGTCGAGTCCGTCGCCCGGCTGGCCGCCGAGCTGCGAGGTGGCCGGGCCCGGGCCGCCGGCAGCCGGGCGAGACGGGCGGCGGTACTGGTCACCGGTCCCCTGGGGCTGTGCTTCCTGCCCGCGTTCCTGGTGGTCGGAGTCGTACCCGTGCTGCTGGGGCTCGCCCGGTCGCTGTGGTGAGCGGCGGCAGGCGGCACACGGGCCGGTCGCGGGCTGTGAGCGGCTCGCTCCGTGCGGACATCGAGAGAGGACATCGGGTGAGGGAGGACGAGCGGATGACGGGAGTCGCGAGGCTGCGTCGGCTGTGGGAGCGCGCGAAGCGGCGGCGCCCCGGCGGCGACAGGGGGATGAGCACGGCCGAGTACGCCATGGGCACCCTCGCAGCGGTCGCGCTGGCCGCAGTGCTCTACAAGGTCGTCACCAGCGGCGCGGTGAGCGCCCAGTTGCAAAGTCTCGTCGAACGGGCGCTCCATGCGCCGTTCTGACCGGGCGCCGGGCCGGGGCCGGAGGTCCGGAGGCGGACGGCCCGGCCGTGGACAGTGGGTCCAGGGCCCCGGCGCGGGCGCTGGAAGGCGGCGGCGGAGGGCCGATCGGTGTGCCGGATATGTGACAGCGGAGGCCGCCGTGGTGATCCCGGCGCTGGTGCTCCTGGTGGCCGGGCTCCTGTGGGGGCTGATGGCCGCGGTGGCCCGGATCCAGTGCGTGGACGCGGCGCGCGCCGGAGCACGGGCGGCTGCCCGCGGCGAACCCGAGGACGCCGTCCGGCAGGCTGCGCGAACGGCCGCCCCGCCCGGCGCTCGGGTGAAGACGGTACGGAAGGGCGAACTGGTGCGAGTCGCGGTGCGTGCACGAACGGCCGGCCCGGGCCCGCTGACCGTGGAGCTGCGCTCGGAGGCGGTCGCGCTGGACGAGAGGAGGGCGGGTGGCAGCCGGATTCCGTGAGGACGGAGGGTCCGCTTCGGTATGGGCGGCACTGAGCGTCGTGGTGCTGTGCGGCGTGTTCGCGGGAGTGCTGGGTTTCGGCCAGGCGGTCTGGATACGGCACCGGGCGGGCGCCGCCGCCGATCTGGCGGCGCTCGCCGCGGCCGACCGTGCGCCGGCCGGCCCGGCCCGGGCCTGTGCGACGGCGCGCCGGGTGGCCCGGGCGCAGCACACGCGGGTGGCCCGCTGCACGGTCCGGGGCGAGGTCGCGGATCTGGAGACACGACTGCGGTGGGGGCCCTGGACGGCGCGAGCGCGTGCCCGTGCCGGCCCGGCCGACCTCCCGGCCGCGGACGGGGCCACCGGCGCGGCGGACGCCGACCGCCCACCGATGCCGTCGGTTGCGCGACCGGAGGAAGGAGGCGCCGGGGAAGCGGGCCCGGCGGCGGTTCAGGTGGCGGAGCGGAGGAGTTCGGTGAGGAGCCGGACGGCACCGCGCTTGTGGAGCGGGTCGTTGGCGTTTCCGCACTTGGGCGACTGGATGCACGAGGGGCAGCCCGCCTCGCACTCGCAGGCGGCGATGGCGTCGCGGGTGGCGGTCAGCCAGCCGCGCGCGGTGTGGAAGGCCCGCTCGGCGAAGCCGGCCCCGCCGGGCTGGCCGTCGTAGACGAAGACGGTGGGAAGGAGCGTGTCCGGGTGCAGGGCGATGGAGACCCCGCCGATGTCCCAGCGGTCGCAGGTGGCGAACAGCGGCAGCATGCCGATGGCCGCGTGCTCGGCGGCGTGCAGCGAACCGGCCAGGATCTCCGGGTCGATCCGGGCGGCGTCGAGCTGGTCCTCGGTGACGGTCCACCACACCGCGCGGGTGCGCAGGGTGCGGGGCGGCAGGTCGAGCTTGGTCTCGCCGAGGACCTCGCCGGTCAGCAGGCGGCGGCGCAGATAGGAGACGACCTGGTTGGTGACCTCGACGGAGCCGAAGCACAGCCGGGCGTCGCCCCAGGGGCGCTCGGCCTCGGTCTTCAGCACGGCGAGAGAGGTGGTGTCACGCGCCATCGTGGTCCACGGCGGCGACGCCTCCTCGACGAGCGCGGCCGAGTCCTCCAGATCGAGCCGGCGCACCACATAGGTGCGGCCCTGGTGCAGATGGACCGCGCCCTCGTGGACGGTGGTGTGTGCGGCACCGGCGTCGACGGTGCCCAGCAGCCGCCCCGTGCCCTCCTCCACCACCTGCACCGGCTTCCCGCCGCTGCCGCGGATGTCGGTCAGGTCGGCGGCCCGCTCCTTGCGGGTCCAGTGCCAGCCGGAGCTGCGGCGCCGCAGCAGCTTGCGCTCTTCGAGCTTGCCCAGCAGCTCCGGCGTCTCCGGCCCGAAGAGGGCGAAGTCGGATTCGGTGAGCGGGAGCTCGGCTGCGGCTGCGCACAGGTGGGGCGCCAGGACATAGGGGTTGTGCGGATCCAGGACGGTGGACTCGACCGGGGTGTGGAAGACGGACTCGGGGTGGTGGACGAGATAGGTGTCCAGCGGCTCGTCCCGGGCGATCATGATGGCCAGCGCGCCCTGACCGGCCCGGCCCGCCCGCCCGGCCTGCTGCCAGAGTGACGCGCGGGTGCCGGGGTAGCCGGTGATGAGGACGGCGTCCAGACCGGAGATGTCGATACCGAGTTCCAGCGCGTTCGTGGCGGCGAGCCCCAGCAGCTCGCCGGTGTGCAGCGCCCGCTCCAGGGCGCGCCGTTCCTCGGGCAGATAACCGCCCCGGTAGGCCGCGATCCGCGCGGACAGCCCGGCAGGCCGCTTCGCGCCCGGTACCGGGTCCCCGGCGCCGTGGGATTCCCCGGCGCCGCGGCTGCCGGGCGTCGCGCCGGTGTCGTGCGCCGCCCCCGGTGCCGGACTCCCGGCGGGGCCGGGGCGGCGGGGCGCGGGGAGAGCGGCGAGGCGGTCCTGGGCGATGAGGGAGATCAGCTCGGCGCCGCGGCGGGAGCGTACGAAGGCGACAGTACGTACCTCCTGGGCCGCCAGATCGGTGAGCAGCTCGGCGGCCTCGGCGGTGGCGGTGCGCCGGACCGGGGCGCCGCGTTCGCCCTCCAGTTCGGTCAACGGCGGCTCCCACAGGGCGAAGACGGTCTCTCCTCGCGGGGAGGTGTCCTCGGTGATCTCGACCGGGCGCACACCGGTGAGCCGGGCCGCTCCCTCGCCGGGCGCCGCCGCGGTGGCGGAGGCCAGCAGGAAGACCGGTTCGGAGCCGTAGCGCGCGCACACCCGGCGCAGGCGCCGCAGCACCTGGGCGACGTGGGAGCCGAAGACGCCGCGGTAGGTGTGGCACTCGTCGACGACCACGTAGCGCAGGGCCCGCAGGAAGGAGGACCACCGGCTGTGGCCCGGAAGCAGGCCGCGGTGGAGCATGTCCGGGTTGGTCAGCACGTAATTGGCGTACAGCCGCACCCATTCGCGCTCTTCCACCGGAGTGTCCCCGTCGAAGACGGCCGCCCGCACTCCGGTGCCCAGCGGGGTGGCCAGATGCGTCACGGCGCGCCGTTGGTCCGCCGCGAGCGCCTTGGTGGGCGAGAGGTACAGCGCGGTGGCGCCGCGTCCGTTCGGGGCCTCCGAACCGTCCAGCAGGGTGCTGAGCACGGGGACGAGATAGGAGAGGGATTTTCCGGAGGCGGTACCTGTGGCAATGATCACGGAGTCGCCGTCGAGGGCGTGGGCGGCGGCGCGGGCCTGGTGTTCCCAGGGGCGGTCGATGCCCGTCTGCTGCACGGCATCGATCACTTCCGGCCGGATCCGGTCGGGCCATTCTGCATGGCGACCGTTTCGCGGGGGCAAGTGCTCCGTATGGGTGACACGCCCGGCGCGGTCCGGCCCCCTGGTGAGACGAGCGAGCACGTCGCGAGGGTCGCCGCGGGAGGCCGAGCGCTGCGGCTCGACTCGCGGGCGTACGCTCGCGGACCGGGTGTGCTGTTCGTTGGCCATCGGTACCGAGTGTGTCACTGGCGAGGCGGACAATGACCGCAAGGCGTCGTCCCCTCCTGCTGGTAAGTGATTGAATGCCTCTGCGGCTGCCGATCCGTCCCCTGCCTTTGGGGGTACCTCCCTCCGTCAGGGCAGGGGGAGGGAGAACCGAGGGGGCTGACCGCTCGATAGCAAGGTGCTGGAGGATCCGTGGACCTGTCCCTGTCGACCCGAACCGTAGGCGATCGCACGATCGTCGAGGTCGGTGGCGAGATTGATGTATACACCGCGCCCAAGCTGCGTGAGCAGTTGGTCGAGCTCGTAAACGACGGCAGCTACCACCTCGTCGTGGACATGGAGGGCGTCGACTTCCTCGACTCCACCGGGCTCGGCGTGCTCGTGGGTGGGCTCAAGCGGGTGCGTGCCCACGAGGGCTCGCTGCGCCTGGTGTGCAACCAGGAGCGCATTCTCAAGATCTTCCGGATCACCGGTCTCACGAAGGTGTTCCCGATCCATTCCTCGGTCGACGAGGCCGTAGCGGCCACTGACTGACATGCCGGACCGCCGGTCCGTCCCCAGTGGGGCGGACCGGCGGCTCATCGGCTGACTGGCGCTTGGGCGCCGGGGCCCGGCTCTCCGAGTCCTCGGACGGACATCGCAGACTTTCAGGGAAGACCGAGGGGGATGGCATGGCCACCGTTGAGCTGCTCTTCAGCGCGCTGCCGGAGCACGTCCGTACGGCGCGGCTGGTGGCTGCCGCCGTGGCGCGGCGGGCCGGCGTCGACGAAGCCGTGCTCGACGAGGTGCGGCTGGCCGTCGGCGAGGCGTGCACCCGCGCCGTCGGACTGCACATGAGCCATGGCCTCAGCAGCCCGGTGCGGGTGTCGCTCATCGAGGACGAGAAGAAGTTCTCGATCGAAGTCGGGGACGAGGCGCCGCACCGGCGTTTCTCGCTGCCCGGCGGCACGCTCGGCGCCGGAGCCTCGGCAGCACCGAAGAACGGTGCCGCGGCCGAGTCCAAGGCCGCCGGAAACGGCAGCGGCCCCACGGGCGGCGCGGCCGGTGGGCTCGTGGAGGCCGAGGGGGCGCTGATGCCCGGAGCCCGCGACGAGATCCCCGAACCGGTTCCCGAGGAGGACGAGGGCGACGGGGAGATGGGGCTCGCGGTGATCAGCGGGCTGGTGGACGACGTCGAGGTGACGACCGACGAGAACGGCGGCGTGATCCGTATGAGCTGGCCCACGACGGAGCCCGTCCTCCCCTGAAATCTGAACCGGACCTGTCCGCGGTCCGGCGCAGGGGTTTCTTGACCCGGTGCCTGTCGGTGGTCCGGTGCATTTTCTCGCGCCCGGTGCCTGTCGGTGGTGCGGTGCCTGCTCTCGGCCCGGGAGCCGGGCTTGTCCCTGCGGAGCCGACCCCTGTCCGTCCCGCGGGCTGTCTGGTCCCGTGGCGGAGCCGTACGGCCTGGGCCGGCCGCTCCTGGGACCGGGCCTCTCATGACGTCTCCGGACCGCCGCCGAACGTCTCCGAACGACTCCGTACGGCTCCTGGGATCGCCTGCCGGGGCGGCCGCCATGCCGAGGACCGAGAACCCGGTACCGAGAGCCCCGGGTCGAGAACCCGCCCCCCGGAGGCAGGCCGGGCCGGGTGCCGGGGCAAGGCCGGGATGCGGGTCGCTGCCGGCGCGCCGACAGCCGGTGCGGAGCTGTCTTCGGCTTCCCGGGACCCGTCCTCCCCGGAAAACTTTCCGGACCTCCACATCCTCGCCCGTCATAGCCCGCCACATCCCGAGGAGATATTCGATCTTCGGTTCACTCGTCAGTGCGGGTTTTTGTGATCTTCATTTCTGATCTTTGAAGATCTGGTTCGATATTTCTGACCAGCCATTAAACCGGCTGCGCCGACCCTCTTCGTTCACCCGATAGATCGTTTTCCTGGGGTCAGTTGAATTTGCGGATTCCCTCGTGCGAGCGAATTATCCGCTTCCTGTGCGGCTGATCTTCGCCGATCCCGGCGAATTCTTGCTGCTGCGCTCTGTTTTGATCTGGTCGCGCTCCCTACAATCCGTCCACATCTTTGCAGCAGGACGCCTGAGCGTGCTTGCGCGCGCCCATGTGCCAAACGTCAAGGAGGACGAATGGCGGGGCATCTCAGCCCACTCCACCAACCCCAGTACCTCGCGGACGCCGCAGAGCTGACCAGTGGCAACCGGGGACTCGCGATCGTGATCGCGGTTGTCGCGCTCGCAGCGCTCGGCGTCGCCATGGTGCTGGTACGACAAGTGCTCGCCGCGGGCGAGGGCACCGACAGCATGAAGAAGATCGCCGCTGCCGTGCAGGAGGGCGCGAACGCCTATCTGGCGCGGCAGCTGCGTACCCTCGGGGTATTCGCGGTGGTGGTCTTCTTCCTGCTCATGTTGTTGCCGGCCGACGATATGCAGCAGCGGATCGGCCGGTCGTTGTTCTTCCTGGTCGGTGCCGGATTCTCGGCGGCGACCGGCTATATCGGCATGTGGCTGGCGGTGCGCAGCAATGTGCGCGTGGCCGCCGCGGCCCGTGAGGCGACCCCGGCGCCGGGCGCCGAGGAGGCGTCCGGCGATCTCACCGCGGTTTCCCACCGGGCGATGAAGATCGCATTTCGCACCGGTGGGGTCGTCGGAATGTTCACCGTCGGGCTCGGGCTCTTCGGTGCCGCCTGCGTGGTGCTCGTCTACGCGGCCGACGCGCCGAAGGTGCTGGAGGGCTTCGGCCTCGGTGCCGCGCTGATCGCGATGTTCATGCGGGTCGGCGGCGGAATCTTCACCAAGGCCGCCGACGTGGGTGCCGACCTGGTCGGCAAGGTCGAGCAGGGCATTCCGGAGGACGACCCGCGCAACGCGGCCACCATCGCGGACAACGTCGGCGACAACGTCGGCGACTGCGCCGGAATGGCGGCCGACCTGTTCGAGTCGTACGCCGTGACCCTGGTGGCCGCGCTCATCCTCGGCACCGCCGTCTTCGGCAACGACGGGCTGGTCTTCCCGCTCCTCGTGCCCGCCATCGGGGTGATCACCGCCATGATCGGCGTGTTCGCCGTGGCGCCGCGCCGCGCCGACCGCAGCGGGATGACCGCGATCAACCGGGGCTTCTTCATCTCGGCCGTGATCTCGCTCGCGCTGGTGGCGATCGCCGCCTTCACCTACCTGCCCTCCAGCTACGCGGACCTCAAGGGCGTCTCGGGAGACGACGCGCAGGAGATCCTCGGGCACAGCGGCGATCCGCGCATGCTGGCCGTCGTGGCGGTCGCGATCGGCATCGTGCTCGCCGCCGTCATCCAGCAGCTGACCGGCTACTTCACCGAGACCACCCGCAAGCCGGTGCGGGACATCGGCCGGACCTCCCTGACGGGGCCGGCGACGGTCGTGCTCTCGGGCATCTCCATCGGCCTGGAGTCGGCCGTCTACACGGCGCTGCTGATCGGACTGAGCGTCTACGGCGCGTTCCTGCTGGGCGGCGGCACCGTGATGCTGGCGCTGTTCGCCGTCGCGCTGGCCGGGACCGGGCTGCTGACCACGGTCGGCGTGATCGTCGCCATGGACACCTTCGGGCCCGTCTCGGACAACGCGCAGGGCATCGCGGAGATGTCCGGCGACGTCGAGGGCGCGGGCGCCCAGGTCCTCACCGATCTGGACGCGGTGGGCAACACCACCAAGGCGATCACCAAGGGCATCGCCATCGCCACGGCGGTGCTCGCCGCCGCCGCGCTCTTCGGCTCGTACCGCACCGAGCTGGCCCAGGCGCTCACCGACGCGGACCAGAGCGCGGGCAAGATGCTGGAGCTCGTGGACATCGCCCAGCCCAGCACGCTGGTCGGGCTGATGTTCGGGGCCGCGGTGGTGTTCCTGTTCTCCGGGCTCGCCATCAACGCCGTCTCGCGTTCCGCGGGTTCGGTCGTCTTCGAGGTGCGGCGGCAGTTCCGGGAGCGTCCGGGGATCATGGACTACAGCGAGCAGCCCGAGTACGGCCGGGTGGTGGACATCTGCACCAAGGACGCGCTGCGGGAGCTCACGACTCCGGGGCTGCTGGCCGTGATGGCGCCGATCCTGGTCGGCTTCACCTTCGGGGTCGGCGCGCTGGCGGCGTTCCTCGCCGGGGCGATCGGCGCCGGCACCCTGATGGCCGTCTTCCTCGCGAACTCGGGCGGTGCCTGGGACAACGCGAAGAAGCTGGTGGAGGACGGCCACCACGGCGGAAAGGGCAGCGAGGCCCACGAGGCCACCATCATCGGCGACACGGTCGGCGACCCGTTCAAGGACACCGCGGGCCCGGCGATCAACCCGCTGCTGAAGGTGATGAACCTGGTGGCGCTGCTGATCGCACCGGCCGTGGTGCAGTTCAGCTACGGCGAGGACAAGAGCGTCGGCGTGCGGGTGGTGGTCTCGCTGGTCGCCGTGGCGGTCGTGGTGGGCGCCGTCTACCTCTCCAAGCGGCGCGGTGTCGCCGTGACGGACGAGAACACGGCCGAGCGGCGCGCCGAGCCCTCCGACCCGCCGGTCGATCCCGCGGATCCGGTGGACCCGGTGGCTGCCTCGTAGCCCCTGGGCTCCGGGCCGGAGCGGACGGCCGGCGGCCGGTTCGCGGCGGTGCCGCCGCAGGGCCGGGGCCAGGGCCGTACGGCGGCCGAGGTGGCCCTCGACCGACGGGCGGGCGGGACGCGTTGGCGTCCCGCCCGCCCGTCGCGTCTCCCGGGGCCGCTTCCGGTGTGCCCACCTGTGTGATGCCGGCCGGGAGCACGGCAGGGCGGGGCGGCGGGAGCGTGTGGGATGTCGCGCCCAACTGTTGGTGCAAATGGCTGCAATAGTAGGCATAAGGTTCTTCCGGCTCGCCGTCACTCCCGCTCTGGCGTGTATGTTCCGGGCCGAACAGCCATGGAAGGGACCGATCCGGTGAACAAGAAGCTCGCGGCGGCGCTGTCCGGCGGTGCGGCGCTCGTACTCGCGCTGACTGGTTGCAGTGACGACAGTGGCAAGACCGACGACTGGGCCAAGCAGGTCTGCGACGACCTCCAGCCCCAGCTCAACAAGATCGATCAGGCCAACGCCTCGATCGCCGACGCGTCCCAGGCGACCAAGTCCCCCGCGGAGGTCAAGAAGGCCGACTCCGCCGGGTTCCAGAAGGTCTCCGACGCGTACCAGGCCATGGCCTCGGCGGTGAAGAAGGCGGGGGCGCCCCCCGTGGACGACGGCGAGACGCTGCAGAAGGACGCGGTCAAGGAACTGGACCACATCGCGGACCAGTACCACGACCTCAAGGTCGCCACCGACAAGCTCCCCACCGACGACAAGTTCGACGAGGGGCTCGACTCCGTGGCCGCCAAGCTCAAGTCCCTGGGGCAGAGCGGCGACAAGGCCCTCCAGGAGCTCCAGAAGGGCGAGGTCGGCAAGGCGATGGGCAAGCAGGAGAGCTGCAAGAAGACGGGTGTGACCAAGGGCGGCTCCTGAGGACACGGCGACCCGCGCCCCCGGCGGCGAAGCGGCCCGGGAGCGAAGGAGAATGGCGCGGGTGAGCACTGACGCACTTCCCGAGCCCACGACCGAGAGCACCCGCAGGGTGCGCGAGGCATTGACCGCCGCGGGATTCACCGCCGACGGGCTTCTGGACCTCCTCGGCGCCCCCGCCTACGCGGCCCTCGCCCGCGGTGAGACCGTTCCGGCGCTGCGCGCCACCCGGGCCGGGGGTCCGCTCGCGACGCTGACCCGCCTCTTCCTGCTGCAGCAGGCCGTGCCGTACCGGAGCGCGCGTGCCGTGCTGCCCGTCGACGCGGTACTGGCCGACCGCTGGCTGGAGCGGGTGCCGGACCCGGCCGCGGCGGAGGGGACCGAGGAGGCGGTACGCGCGACCGTCGACGTGCGCCCCTACAGCGGCCCGGAGGGCCAGGACTGGTGGGTCGTCAGCGACAGCGGGTGTGCCGTCGGTGGCGCGGGCGGCGCGGGCGGTCCCGGGGAGAACGTGGTGCTGGGCGTCGGCGGCGCCTCCACCACGCTGGCCGGGATCATGGTGCCCACCCCGGTCGGCCGCGCGCTGGATCTGGGCACCGGGTCCGGGATCCAGGCGCTGCACGCCGGCCGGTTCGCCACGCAGGTCACCGCCACCGACCTCAATCCGCGGGCGCTGCGCTTCGCCCGGCTGACGCTCGCGCTGTCGGGTGCCGCCGAGCCGGAGCTGCGCGAGGGCTCACTGTTCGAGCCGGTGGCCGGCGAGGAGCCGTACGGTCTGATCGTCTCCAACCCGCCGTTCGTGATCTCCCCGGGCGCCCGGCTGACCTACCGCGACGGCGGCATGGCGGGCGACGACCTGTGCCGCCACCTCGTCGAGCAGGCCGCCCGCCAGCTGGCCCCGGGCGGCCACTGCCAGCTGCTGGCCAACTGGGAGCACCAGGAGGGTGCGGACTGGCGGGACCGCGTCCGGTCCTGGGTGCCGCCGGGGTGCGACGCCTGGATCGTGCAGCGGGAGGTGCAGGACGTCACCCAGTACGCGGAACTGTGGCTGCGCGACGCGGGGGACCACCGGGAGGGCGCGGCCGCGTACGCGGAGCGCTATGACGCCTGGCTGGACGAGTTCGCGGCACGCGGTACCAAGGCGGTCGGGTTCGGCTGGATCACGCTGCGGCGCACGGACGCCGAGTCCCCCTCGGTGTGTGCCGAGGAGTGGCCGCACCCGGTCGAGCAGCCGCTGGGCGAGGTGATCCGGACGTACTTCGAGCGTCAGGACTTCCTGCGCCGGACCGATGACGCGGCGCTGCTGGAGTACCGCTTCCTCCTCGCGGACGAGGTGGTCCAGGAGCAGGTCGGGGCGCCGGGCGCGGAGGATCCGGAGTACGTGGTGCTGCGGCAGAACCGGGGGATGCGGCGGGCGACGACGGTGGACACGGTCGGCGCCGGGTTCGCCGGGGTGTGCGACGGGACGCTGACCGCGGGCCGCATCCTGGACGCCATCGGCCAGCTGCTGGGTGAGGATCCGGCCGAGCTGCGGGCGCGCACACCGGAGTCGATCAGACTCCTGGTCGAACAGGGGTTCCTGATCCCGGTGCTGGACTGACACCCCCGCGGGACGGGCGCCGGACCGCCGGGGAGCCGGGCCTCGGGAATCAGGAGCCGGGGGCCGGGAGCCGGGCTCGCCGACGCCGGTTCCCGCTCCGCCGCCGCAGCGGCCCGCCGGGGTCAGAGCAGGTTCCGGGCCACGGTCCAGGCCACGGCGGCGCTCAGTACGGCCACCTTGCCGCGGGTGCTCATGCGCGGGGCCCAGCGCCGACCGCGCAGCCCCTCGGACAGCCAGCGGCCGGAGAGGCAGACGGCGACGGGCAGGCCGACGGTGAGCAGCGCGGCGTTGTCGTGCAGGGCCGCGGCGACATCGCCGTGCATCAGGTCGTAGACCATCCGCGTGCCGCCGCAGGCGGGGCAGAGCAGTCCGGTGGCCCAGTTGAAGGGGCAGCGGGGCAGCAGATTGCCGGAGGTGTGCGGGTCGGTGCCCCACAGGTAGCAGGCGCCCGCGAGGCCGGCCGCCGCCGTGGCGAGCGGCGGGGTGGCCGGGTGGGAGAGGACGGCGCGGAGTCGGCCCACGGCAGCAGGGACGTTGGTGATCGCCATGTGGCCAGTGCCTCCCCTCGTGTCGCGTCGCCCTCTCCCGGAGCGTTCGGCAGCCTCAGCCACGCAGGATGCGGCCGTCGCTGTCGGTGCGGCTGTCGCTGGTCAGGAAGATGATGCCGTCGACCAGCGACCAGATGCCCAGGCCCCCGCAGGTGAAGAGCTGGGCTATGCCCATGCCCACGTGGCCGGTGTAGAACCGGCCGATGCCCAGGCCGCCGATGAAGAGCTGGAGCACCCCCGCGACGATCTTGGACTTGTCGGAGAGCGGACGTCCGTACGGGTCGTAACCGTACGGAGCGTTCGGGTCTCCGGTGTACTGGCCGGGCATGGCGCCCATCGGCTGCTGCTGCGGGTAGCCGTACGCCGGCTGGCCGGGCTGGCCGGGCGGCTGGTTGTAAGGGTTCTGTCCCGGCTGCTGGGGATAGCCGTAGCCGGGCTGATTCGGGTCGGACACAAGACCTCCGAGGTCGAGCGGTACCTGGTGATGTGCCCCGGACATGTTGCCAGAGCCGTCGAGCGGCGGGACGGCTGGTTGTCGGGTTACCGTTCGAGTGGCGTTGCCGACTTTTCCCGTTTGACATGGGGGCGGGAGGTACCGTCACACTCCGCAGCGATAGCGCTGCGGAGTGATTCCTCGCAACCGACCGGAGAGAAGAGCAGAAGTTGTCCCCGACCCACGAGACAGCAAATGGTGGGCGCCGACTTGTGATCGTCGAGTCGCCTGCCAAGGCCAAGACGATCAAGGGCTATCTCGGCCCTGGCTACGTTGTCGAGGCCAGTGTCGGGCACATCCGCGACCTTCCTGGCGGTGCGGCCGAGGTTCCCGCGAAGTACAAGGGCGAGCCCTGGGCCCGCCTCGGCGTCAACGTCGATCACGATTTCGAGCCGCTGTACGTCGTCAACAGCGACAAGAAGGACCAGGTCAAAAAGCTCAAGGAGCTGCTGGCCGAGTCCGACGAACTGCTGCTCGCCACTGACGAGGACCGCGAGGGCGAGGCCATCGCCTGGCATCTGCAGCAGGTGCTCAAGCCCAAGGTCCCGGTCAAGCGGATGGTCTTCCACGAGATCACCAAGGACGCCATCCAGAATGCCGTCCGCAATCCCCGCGACCTCAACCAGCGGCTGGTCGACGCGCAGGAGACCCGCCGCATCCTGGACCGGCTGTACGGGTACGAGGTCTCGCCCGTGCTGTGGAAGAAGGTCATGCCGCGGCTGTCGGCGGGCCGGGTCCAGTCCGTGGCCACCCGGCTGGTGGTGGAGCGGGAGCGGGAGCGCATGGCGTTCCGGTCCGCCGAGTACTGGGACCTGACCGGCACGTTCGCGACGGGGCAGGCGGGGGATGCCTCGGCGCCGACGGGCTCGGGTGCGGGTTCCGGCACGGGCGCCGCGGGTGACCCGGCGACCTTCGGGGCGCGGCTGACCACGGTCGACGGGCGCCGTGTCGCCCAGGGCCGGGACTTCGGTCCGGACGGCCGGCTCAAGGACCAGTCCGCCGTCCTCCATCTGGACGAGGAGGGCGCCCGCTCGCTGGCGGCAGCCCTGGAGAACACCGAGTTCGCCGTCCGGTCGGTCGAGTCCAAGCCCTACCGCCGCTCGCCCTACGCTCCCTTCCGTACGACGACCCTCCAGCAGGAGGCGAGCCGCAAGCTCGGGTTCGGCGCCAAGTCGACCATGCAGGTGGCGCAGAAGCTGTACGAGAACGGCTTCATCACCTACATGCGTACGGACTCCACCACGCTCTCCGACACGGCCGTCTCGGCCGCCCGCTCCCAGGTCACCCAGCTCTACGGGGCCGACTACCTGCCGGACAGGCCGCGCACCTACGCGGGCAAGGTCAAGAACGCGCAGGAGGCCCACGAGGCGATCCGCCCCTCGGGCGACCGGTTCCGCACGCCTGCGGAAACGGGCCTGACCGGCGACCAGTTCAAGCTCTACGAGCTGATCTGGAAGCGGACCGTCGCCTCCCAGATGAAGGACGCGGTCGGGCAGTCGGTGACGGTGAAGGTCGGCGGCCGGTCGGCGGACGGCCGGGACGCCGAGTTCAGCGCCACGGGCAAGGTCATCACCTTCCACGGCTTCCTCAAGGCGTATGTGGAGGGAGCCGACGACCCCAACGCGGAACTGGACGACCGGGAGCGCCGGCTGCCGCAGGTCGCCGAGGGCGACCCGCTGCGCGCCCAGGAGATGTCCGTCGACGGCCACGCGACCAAGCCCCCGGCCCGCTACACCGAGGCCACGCTGGTCAAGGAGCTGGAAGAACGCGAGATCGGGCGCCCCTCCACCTACGCGTCGATCATCAGCACCATCCTGGACCGGCGTTACGTCTTCAAGAAGGGCACCGCGCTGGTGCCGTCCTTCCTGAGCTTCGCCGTGGTCGGGCTGCTGGAGAAGCACTTCGGCCGGCTGGTGGACTACGACTTCACCGCCCGGATGGAGGACGACCTCGACCGCATCGCCGCGGGCAGCGCGGAGGCCGTGCCGTGGCTGCGGCGCTTCTACTTCGGTGAGGGCGGGGAGGAGACCGGTGCGGCCGCCACGGCGGGCAACGGCGACGGCGACCACCTCGGCGGCCTCAAGGAACTCGTCTCCGACCTCGGCGCCATCGACGCCAAGGGCGTGTCCTCGTTCCCCGTCGGCGAGGGCATCATGCTCCGCGTCGGACGGTACGGCCCCTATGTGGAAGCGCCCAGCCCGCAGGAGGGCGAGCCGGGCCAGCGTGCCGACGTCCCGGACGACCTGCCGCCGGACGAGCTGACCGTCGACTACGCCAAGGAACTGCTGGCCAAGCCCAGCGGCGACTTCGAGCTCGGGACCGACCCGGAGACCGGCCGCCCGATCGTGGCACGGGACGGCCGCTACGGGCCGTATGTGACCGAGGTGCTGCCCGAGGGCACGCCGAAGACGGGCAAGAACGCGGTCAAGCCGCGGACGGCTTCGCTGTTCCGGTCGATGTCGCTGGACACCATCACGCTGCAGGACGCGCTCAAGCTGCTGTCGCTGCCGCGGGTCGTCGGAGTGGACCCCGAGTCCGGCAACGAGATCACCGCGCAGAACGGGCGCTACGGCCCCTATCTGAAGAAGGGCACCGACTCCCGCTCGCTGGAGAGCGAGGAGCAGATCTTCGGCATCACGCTGGAGCAGGCGCTGGAGATCTACTCCAAGCCCAAGCAGCGCGGCAGGGCCGCGGCGAAGCCGCCGCTCAAGGAGCTGGGGACCGATCCGGAGACGGAGCGTCCCGTGGTGGTCAAGGACGGCCGGTTCGGGCCGTATGTGACGGACGGCGAGACCAACGCGACCCTGCGGCGGGACGACGACGTCGAGACCATCACCGCCGAGCGGGGCTTCGAGCTGCTGTCCGAGAAGCGGGCCAAGGGCCCCGCCAAGAAGAAGGCGCCCGCGAAGAAGGCAGCCGCGAAGAAGACGGCGGCGAAGAAGGCGCCTGCCAAGAAGACCGCGGCCAAGAAGACGGCGGCGAAGAAGACCGCCACCAAGACGGCTGCCAAGACCGCCACCAAGACCGCCGCCAAGGCGCCCGCGAAGTCCGCGAAGAAGACGGCCGGCAAGAGCACCGCGAAGAAGACGGCCGCCGAGAAGTCCACGGAGGAGTGAGCCGGCCCGGCGCCGCTCTCCGCTCGGCTCGGCGGCTGCTCCCGGAGCCGTCCCGGAGGGCGGCCCGCGCGACGCCGCCGCACCGTGGCACAGCGCGGACCCCGGGCCCCGGGTCCGCGACGCCGTGCCCCAGGGTCCGCGACGCCGGGCCAGGACGCGGGGAGGTCCGGCTGCCGGGACGTCGGGCTGCCGGGACGGGACCGGGGAGCGCGCGCCGCGCCGGTGCGGTGATGCAGCGGTTGCGGAGCTGTAGCACACAGATGTTCGGGTACGGATCCGGGCGCCGACTCCCTCCCTATACGCTGGCGGGATGAAGTCTTCGCCCCCAACTGCCCCGGACGACGCCCTCGCAGCGGAATCCCGCGAGGGTGCCGTGACCGCGCTGCTGCGTTTCCCCCCGCTGCGGCGGCTGTGGACCGCGCAGTTCACCAGTGGGATCGGCGACATGCTGGGCCTCCTGGTGCTGCTGCTGCTGGCGATGCAGGCGGCGGCCGTGCGCGGCGTGGCGGGAGACCCGGTCTTCGGCGGCGGATACCGCGGAATGGCACTGGTCGTGGCCACGGTCTTCGGGCTGCGGCTGCTGTCCACGCTGCTGTTCGGCGCCGTCCTGCTGGGCCCGGTCTCCGCGCTGGTCAGCGGAGTCAAGGAGCACCGCGGGACGAGAAGCGGAACGCGGACCGGAACGGACTCCGGGACGAACCCCGCACCGCACGCCGATGCGGATCCCGGCGCCGACCCCGAAGCGGACGCCGGGAGGAGCGGTGACCCGGCCCGCGACGCCGGGACCGGCAGCGGCACCGGGTCCGGCGCCGGGAAGAAGATCCTGGACCGGCGGTGGACCCTGTTCGGCGCCGACGCACTGCGCGTCGCCGCACTGATCATCGCACCGCTGTGGGTCGACTGGACGCCCGGCAGCGCGTTCGCCGTCGTGCTCATCACCGTCTTCGTGACGGGTGTCGCCGAGCGGGTCTCCACCGTGACCAGGGACAGCGCGGCCCCCGCACTGCTGCCGGCCGCGCCGCCCGAGGGCACGGCCCTGCGGCCGCTGCCGGACCACGGCGAGGCGCTGCGCCGCCTGTGGCTGCGCTCCGGCTTCGTGGCGCTGCCCGTCGCGGCGGCGGGACTCGTCGTCGTCACCCTGCTCAGCAATCTGCTCGCCACGGGGGTCGACTGGTTCGGCTCGCACCAGGCCGCGCTCGCCTCGTACGTGGCGGCCGGCCTGTTCGCCGCGGCGGCCGCCGTCGGGTACTTCCTCGAACTGCCCGACGGGCAGACCCCGCGCCCCCGTTCCCCGCTGGAGGGCCTGCGCCGGCCCCGGACGGCGGACGGCGGCTCCGACAAGGGGCGCACGGGAGCCGTGCCGCTCCTCGTCGTCGCCGGTGGCGCCGTGGGCGGAGCCATCGCCTCGGCAGTCGCCCTCGCCCCGCTGCAGGCCGCCGACCTGGGCGGCGGCCCCGTCGCCTTCGGGCTGCTCGCGCTGATGCTGACCGGCGGCACCGTCGCCGGGATCCGGCTGGCGCCGCACACGGTGCCGTCCCTCTCCCGGCGCCGGCTGCTCGCGCTCGTCACCGGGCTGACCGGCATCCTGCTGCTGGCCGCCGGACTGGTGCCCGACACCGCGACCGTCATCGCGCTGGCACTGCTGGCCGGGCTCGGCGGCGGCATCGCGGCCAACACCCTGCACACCCTGCTCGACCAGGAGACCGAGGAAGCCCGCCGCGCCCGGACGACCGAGCACCTCCAGGCGGTCGTCCGGCTGTCGCTGGCCGTGGGCGCGATCGTGGCGCCCGTGCTGGCCGCGTTCATCGGCCCGCACCGGGTGGAGAACGGTTCGTTCGTCTTCGACCACGGCGGTGCCTCGTTCACGCTGATGCTGGTCGGCGCGCTGCTGCTGCCCGTCGGGGCGATCCTGCTGGGCCGCACCGACGACCGGCAGGGCGTGCCGCTGCGACGCGATCTGGTGGCGGCGTTCGGCGGCGGTCGCCCCCGGCAGACCCCGGCCGGAAGCGGATTCTTCCTGGTCCTGGAGGGCGGCGACGGCGCGGGCAAGACCACGCAGGTGGACGCGCTCGCCGACTGGATCCGGGCCAAGGGCCACGAGGTCGTCGTCACCAAGGAGCCCGGCTCCACCCCGGTCGGCAAGCGGCTGCGTTCGATCCTGCTGGACATCTCCTCGGCCGGGCTCTCGCACCGCGCCGAGGCCCTGCTGTACGCCGCCGACCGCGCCGAGCACGTGGACACGGTCGTCCGCCCCGCGCTGGAGCGCGGCGCCGTGGTCATCTCGGACCGCTACGTCGACTCCTCCGTCGCCTACCAGGGCGCGGGCCGCGACCTGTCCCCCGCGGAGATCGCCCGGATCAACCGCTGGGCGACCGACGGACTGGTGCCGCACCTGACCGTGCTGCTCGACGTCGCGCCCGAGACCGCCCGCGAGCGCTTCACGGAGGCGCCGGACCGGCTGGAGTCCGAGCCGGTCGAGTTCCACCAGCGGGTCCGGTCCGGTTTCCTCACCCTCGCGGCCGCCGACCCGGCCCGCTATCTGGTCGTCGACGCCGGGCAGGAGCCCGAGAACGTCACCACCGCCGTCCGGCACCGGCTCGACCAGGTGCTGCCGCTCTCCGAGGCCGAGAAGAAGGCCCAGGAAGAGGCACGCAAGCGGGCCGAGGAAGAAGCGCGGCGGCGTGCCGAGGAGGAGGCCCGCCGCAAGGCGGAGGAGGAGCGCAAGGAGCGCGAGCGCCAGGAGCAGTTGGAGAAGCTCCGCCGCGAGGAGGAGGAGCGCAAGCGCCGCGAAGCGGAACTGGCGCGCCAGCGCGAGGAGGCCCGCCGGGCGGAGGAGGCCCGGAAGCAGGCCGAGGAGGCCCGCCGGATCGCCGAGGAGGAACGCGAGCGGCGCGAGGCCGAGCAGCGGGCCCACGAGGAGGAGCAGGAGCGGCTGCGCAAGCGGGCCGAGGAGGAGAAGCGGCTCCGGGCCGAGGCCGAGGAACGTCGCCTGGAGCGGCAGCGCAAGGCCGAGGAAGCCCTGCTGAAGGCCGAGCAGGCGCGGGCCGCCGCGGCAGCCGAGGCCAAGGCCAAGGCCGAGGCGGACGCGGAGGCGGAGGCCGCGGAGCGGGCGCGACGCGAGAAGGCCGCCGCGCACGCCGCGCAGTCCGCCGAGGCACCGGGTGCCGACTCCGGTTCCGGCGCCGATGCGGCATCCGGGGCTTCCGCTTCCGGTACGCCGGCTTCCGGGGACCGCGCACCGGACGGCGCCGAGGCGGACACCGCGCAGATTCCGCAGGTGGGCTCGCGGGACGAGAGCGCCGGTCCGGACGCGGAGGACACCACGCAGTTGCCGCGCCCCGGCAGCGGCCCGTCCGACGACGAGACGACCGTGCTGCCCCGGGTCGCCGACGCGCCCGGCGGGCAGAACGGCGAGGGGGCGGACAGCGACGCGACGACGGTGCTGCCCCGGGTCCCCGAGTCCCAGGACGCGGGCGAGACGGCCGTCCTCCCGCAGGTGGACCCCCGGGAGCGGTACGCGGACGCGGATTCCGCCTCCGGTTCCGGTTCCGCCTCCGGTTCGGACGACGCCGAGGACCGTACCCGGGAGCTGCCCCAGGTCGACGAGGGGGAGCGCCCCCGCCCCTCCTGGGCGGAGGACACCCCCATGGACGACGTCCCCACGCTGGCGGACGAACTGCTGGGCCCGCACGACTCGCAGGACGACGAGGACCGCCGCCGTCGCTGACGGCGGACGGCACGTCGACGGAGGGCGTGACGGCTGACGCCGGACGACTGGCCGACGGGCCCTGGCCGGTCGGCCCGGCCGCCGGCCGCTGAGGGCGTCGGAGGGCCGTCGTCCGGCTGGCCGCGCCGTCGACGGCTCCGGCCGGGTGCACGCAGCACCCGGACGTCACCCCCGGCCCGGCCCTCGGGGGCCGTCCCGCCCCGCCCCCGGCATCCGGCGGACCCGACTGTCACCGGCATCCGCGACAATGGTCCCCATGGCGGTGTGGGACGACCTGGTGGGCCAGGACAGGGCAGCGAAGCAGCTCGCCGCTGCCGCGGGGGACGCGGACGCGTATGTGACGGCGGAGGCCGCGGCGCGCGGCTCCGCGGACCTGTCCGGTTCCGCGATGACCCACGCCTGGCTCTTCACGGGACCTCCCGGTGCGGGCCGCGAGCAGGCGGCCCGCGCGTTCGCGGCGGCCCTCCAGTGCGTCAGCCCGGACCGTGCGCTGGGCGGCAGCCCGGGATGCGGCTTCTGCGAGGGCTGCCATACGACGATGGTCGGCACCCACGCGGATGTCGAGATCGTCCGCACCGATCTGCTGACCATCGGCGTGAAGGAGACGCGTGCGCTGGTGCGCGGGGCGCAGATGTCCCCGTCGGGCGGCCGCTGGCAGGTGATCGTCCTGGAGGACGCCCACCGCCTGACCGAGGGCGCCGGCAATGTGCTGCTGAAGGCCGTCGAGGAACCGGCGCCGCGCACGGTGTGGCTGCTGTGCGCGCCGTCCACCGAGGACGTCCTCCCCACCATCCGGTCCCGCTGCCGGCATCTGGCGCTGCGCACGCCCCCGGTCGACGCGGTGGCGGACCTGCTGGTGCGGCGGGACGGGATCGCGCCGGAGACGGCCGCGTCCGCGGCGCGAGCCACCCAGGGGCACATCGGCCATGCGCTGCGGCTGGCCACCGACGAGCGGGCCCGCGCCAGACGGCAGGCGGTGCTCAAGCTGCCGTCCCGGGTCGACGACGTGGGCAGTGCGCTGCGGGCCGCGCAGGAGCTGATCGACGCCGCGACGGAGGACGCCAAGCAGGTCGCCGAGGAGCTGGACGCCAAGGAGACCGAGGAACTGCGGGCGGCTCTCGGCGCGGCGGAGGGCAAGCGGCTGCCGCGCGGCACGGCGGGGGCGATGAAGGAACTGGAGGACAAACAGAAGCGCCGCTCCACCCGCACCCAGCGCGACTCGCTCGACCTCGCGCTCACCGACCTCACGACGTTCTACCGCGACGTGCTGGCCCGCCAGTTGGGTTCGTCCGTCGCCCTGGCGCACGACGACGCGGCCGGGACGATCGGTCAACTCGCCGCGACGTCCCGCCCGGAGCAGACACTGCGCCGGATCGAGGCGATCCTGGAGTGCCGCCGGATGCTGGACCGCAATGTCGCCCCGCTGCTGGCGGTCGAAGCGATGGCGATGGCGCTGCGCGCCGGCTGACCCCGTGTCCGAAGCGGCCCCGGCGGCGACTGGCGGCCTGTCAGGGTCCCCGGTCACCGGACGACCGCGGCCCACCGGACAGCCGGGTGAGCGGCGCGAGCCGATCGGTACGACCGGAACGGCGGCCCGGCGGGCCGACCGGGGGCGGCGCCGACCGGCGGACTGACGCGCCACAGCGCCCCCGCGGGCGACGGGCCGGTGTTCGGCTGGGTACGCTCCCAGCACGTGCCGCCGCCGGAGGGATGCCCCATGAGTCAGCCACCCGCCTCCCGTATCCGCTACGGGGGCGAGTCCCGCGGCCGTTCCGGGGGCCGGTCCCGCGGCCGTCTCGGGAGCGCCGCGGTCCTCATGGCCACGGCGCTGCTGCTCTCCGGCTGCTCGGACGACGACTCGTCCGAGCCGGGCACCGACCCCTCGGCGAAGGGCACCCACGCGGGCGCCGACGCCTCCCCGCTCGAACCGCTGCCCGCGAAGATCCCCGACGAGCTGCGCCCGTACTACGAGCAGAAGCTGTCCTGGCACGACTGCGGCCCGGCCCAGTTCGAATGCGCCACGCTGCGGGTGCCGCTGGACTACGACAAGCCGGGCGACGACCCCGCCGACGACGCGGCGACCGCGGGCCTGGCGGTGACCCGCACCAAGCAGCAGCGCGGCAAGAAGCCGCCGGAGGGCGGTTCGCTCCAGGTCAACCCCGGCGGCCCGGGCGGTTCGGCGATCGAGTACGTGCAGCAGTCGGTGGCCCTGGCCTATCCGCAGCAGGTGCGGGAGCACTACACGCTGGTCGGCATGGACCCGCGGGGCGTCGGCCGCAGCGAGCCCGTCGAATGCCTCGGCGACAAGCAGATGGACGCCTACACCCGGGTCGACCAGACGCCGGACGACGCCTCCGAGACCGACGCGCTCACCGCCGCGTACGAGAAGTTCGCCAAGGGGTGCGAGAAGCGCACCGGCAAGCTCCTCGGCCATGTCTCGACGGTCGAGGCGGCCCGGGACATGGACGTACTGCGCGGCGTGCTCGGCGACCGCAAGCTCAACTACGTCGGCGCCTCCTACGGCACCTACCTCGGCGCCACCTACGCGGGGCTGTTCCCGGAGCGCTCCGGGCGGCTCGTGCTGGACGGCGCGATGGACCCCTCCCTCTCGGCACGCCGCATCAACCGCGAGCAGACGGCGGGCTTCGACACGGCGTTCAAGGCCTTCGCGCGCGACTGCGTGAAGATGTCCGACTGCCCGCTGGGCACCGACGGCGTCCAGCAGGCCGGTGAGAAGCTCAGCGCGCTCTTCGCCCGCGTGGACCGCGACCCCCTCAAGACCGACGACCCGGCGCGCACCCTCACCGAGTCCTTGGCCACCACGGGTGTGATCCGCGCCATGTACGACGAGGGCTCCTGGCCGGTGCTGCGCGAGGCCCTGACGGCGGCGGGCAAGGGCGACGGCGCACCGCTGCTGGCGCTCTCCGACGACTACTTCGAGCGCGGCCCCGACGGTGAGTACAGCAACATCATGTACGCCAACCCGGCCGTGAACTGCCTCGACCTGCCCCCGGCCTTCTCCGACGCCGCCGCGGCCCGCAAGGCCCTCCCCTCCTTCGAGAAGGCCAGCCCGGTCTTCGGCCGCGGCTTCGCGTGGGCGGCGCTGAACTGCGCCGAGTGGCCGGTCGAGCCGACGGGCGCCCCGCACCGCATCGCCGCGAAGGGCGCCGACCCGATCGTGGTCGTCGGCACCACCCGCGACCCGGCCACCCCCTACCGCTGGGCCCAGGGCCTGGCCGGCCAGCTCTCCTCGGCCCGCCTCCTCACCTACAAGGGCGACGGCCACACCGCCTACCTCCGCGGCAGCGACTGCGTCGACAAGGCCGTCGACGCCTACCTGCTGCAGGGCAAGCCCCCCGAGGACGGCACCACCTGCGGCTAACGCGGCCACCCCCGTCCCGACCACCCCCGCAAACCCTGTAGACTTATCGCCGCAGCGGCCCCCAGACTGGCCGCACGCACTGCCGCCTTAGCTCAGTCGGCCAGAGCGACGCACTCGTAATGCGTAGGTCAGGGGTTCGACTCCCCTAGGCGGCTCCACATGGAACCCCAGGTCAGATGGATTCTGACCTGGGGTTTTGTGGTTCAGGGAATACGACGGTGACGTTTCGTCCGCTCCGCGCGGGTCCGCCCGATCTCAGTTTTGGTCTCAGGCGGGGTGCACCCTGTGAGAGCGCGAGGCCGATCGTTTACCAGCAGGATCCCTCCGATGTACCGCCCTGCGTCCATGAATTGATGTCCCTCGGTGCGCGGGCCAGGGGGCGGACGTTGCGCTCAGGGTGCGGCGACGGCCTCCGCTCGCCACCGGGGTTGCTCTGCGGGCGTCGGCTGCGCCAGGCCGGGGCGGCGGTCAACAGGGTGAGGACCGCGGTGCGGATCTGCTCGGCGACCGCTTCGGGGGTGGCCGCGTCGAATGTGCCGTCGAGGTGCAGGAACGCCAGGCCGTGCACGAGTGTCCACACCGAGGTCCACGACGCCTCCGGATCGGCCTCGGGGAACGTCCGGCGGGCGATGTCGCGGACGTATGCGGCGATGGTCGCGGTCGCGGCGACCCGCTCCTCGTTGTCGGGGTCGCAGGGCTCGGCGAACATCGCTCGGAATGGAGCCGGGTGGTCGAGTGCGAAGCGGACGTAGGCGACGGCCACCGACGCGATTTCCTCGGGGGACGTGGGGGAGGGGTGGGCGGCGGCGAGGTGCGCGGCGACTTCGCGGTATCTCTCGGCGGCCACCGCGGAGACGAGCGTCTCCCGTTCCGGGAAGCGGCGGCAGGGGACGGTCGGCGAGACGCCCGCGCCGTGCGACGGCCCGCATCGACAGGGCGGCGCTGCCGTCCTCCTCCAGCAGCTCTCGCGCGGCGCGCAGGCGGGACAGGAGCACGGACGCGGGCACGGACCCCGACGACGAGCTGGGTCGTGTGACCAGTACGCGTCAGGCTGGGGCGGGCGGCGGCCCCGGGGGAGGCGACGAACCAGGGGCGCACAGCCTCCCGGGCGCGCCGCCCGCCCGGCGCCGGGTCGTGACACGGGTTGCGCCTCGCGGGTGAGGCGCGACGATGAGAAGAGGGGGATATGCGCCGTTCTGTCCGACAGGTGCGGGATGGCGCGCGTAGGACATCGTGCACGTCGGAGCACGTACCCGGGACAGGGAGCAGCCATGACCGAGACGCCGCAGCCCGCCGCCCCCTACCTCGAACCCGCCGCACGGGAGTTGACCGAGGCGACCGATCCGCATCCGCGGATCTACGAGGTCCCTCCGGAGCAGGGGCGCCAGATCCTGCTCGACCTCCAGAGCGACACCAGCGTGGCCCGCCCGGATGTGGACGAGGAGTGGGTCGAGGTGGACGCCGGGCAGTGGGGCACGGTCCGCACCCGCATCATCCGGCCCAAGGGGACGAGTGGGCCGCTGCCGGTGGTGTTCTACATCCACGGTGCCGGATGGGTCTTCGGCGACGACCGGACCCACGACCGGCTCTTCCGTGAGCTCACCGTGGGGGCGGGCGCCGCGGGAGTCTTCCCCGTCTACGACCGGGCGCCGGAGGCGAAGTACCCCACCCAGGTGGAGCAGAATTACGCCGTGGGCCAGTGGGTCCTGGCGCACGGCGCGGAGCACGGTCTGGACACCTCGCGCATCGCGGTCACCGGCGAGTCGGTGGGCGGCTGCATGGCGACCGTGTTCGCGCTGATGAACAAGGAGCGCGGCGGGATCGATCTCAAGGCGCAGGTTCTGCTCTACCCCGTCGCCGACGCCGACTTCGACACGCCTTCCTACCGTCAGTTCGCCGAGGGCTACTACCTCACCCGGGACGGGATGAAGTGGTTCTGGGACGCCTACACCGCCGACCCCGGCCAGCGTGCCGAGGTGTACGCCGCTCCGCTCCGGGCGTCCCTGGAGCAGTTGCGGGGGCTGCCCACCACGCTGGTGATCACCGACGAGGCGGATGTGCTGCGTGATGAGGGCGAGCGGTACGCGGGCAGGCTGCGGGAGGCCGGCGTGGACGTCACCTCGGTGCGGGTGGCGGGCATGGTGCACGACTTCCTGTTGCTGGACAGTCTGCGCGACACGCGTGCCGCCAACGTCGCCCGGAAGCTCGCCGTCGACGCTCTCGAGGCGGCTCTGCACGGTTCCTGACCCGGGCGCTCCCCGCCGTCCGTCTCCGCGCCGCCTCCCGCCGATCGCCGCCTGCCAGAATGACCGGCCATGACGACTCGGGTTCTCATCGCCGACGATCAGGAGATGGTCCGCCGCGGTATGCGCCGCATCCTCGAGCAGCAGGCGGACATCGAGGTGGTCGGCGAGGCCGTGGACGGGGCGGAGGCGCTGGAGGCGGCGATCCGGCTGCGGCCCGATGTCGCTCTCCTGGACGTCCGGATGCCGCGCGCCGACGGGCTGGAGGTCACCCGCCGTCTGCTCGCCCCCCCGGCCGGGTTTCCGGGCAGGGTCGTCATCGTCACGACCTTCGACCTGGACGAGTACGTGTACCCGGCGCTGCGCTACGGCGCCTCGGGCTTTCTGCTCAAGCGTTCCGGACCCACGCTGCTGGTGGAGGCCGTGCGTGCGGCGGTCGCCGGCGACAGTCTGATCAGCCCTTCCATCACGGTGCGGCTGCTCAGGCACGTCACCGGCCCGGGTACGGGAACCGGCTCCGGCCCCGGGCCGGGTGCGGCCCCCGGGCGCGGCTCCCGTACGGCGGCCGGAAACCGGAGCGGCGCCCCTGTCCCCGCACCCGTCGAACCGCTCACCAGGCGGGAGGGCGAAATCGCCGGGAAGGTCGGCGAAGGGCTCACCAACGCCGACATCGCGGCGGAGATGTTCATCTCACCCGGCACGGTCAAGACGCATGTCGCCAGCATTCAACGGAAGCTCGGCGTGCGGAACAGAGTCGGGATCGCCGTATGGGCATGGGAGAAGGGGTACGTCACGAAGTGACGAGCCGCCCCGCACCCGCCGCCCCGCACCCGCCGCCCGGCTCACCGGCGAAGGGCGTCCGGCTCGGCGTGCCGCATAGGCTGCCGGTATGACGACGAGCCGTGCGGCGCCGGGGGGTTGGCGGAGCATCGCCGTCGGGGCGGCGGCCGTCTGCCTGGTCCCACCGGCGCTGCTCGGCCCGTCCGGCGCGCTGTTCGTCTCACTGTCGGCCCTGCTCGTCGTGGCGGTGCCGCTGCTGCGGTGGCCGTGGGGGAGGGTCACCGGGAGCGCGGCGGCACTGGCGGCCCTGGCCGTCTCCCTGCTCACGGACGTCCTCTACGCCGGCCGACCGGGCCTCACGCTGCTGTGGATGCCCTTCGAGTGCGCGGGGCTGCTGGTCCTCACCGGGCGTCTCGTCCGGCATACGCGGTCCCGGTACCTCGTCCCCGCCGGGCTGCTCGCGGTCCTCACGACGCTCGCCCTGCCGCTGCGTTTCACCTTGCGGAAGCCGGGTGCCGGGGCGGACGACGTGGTGGTCATGGTGCTGGTGACGCTGCTGCCGGTGGTGTGCGCGGTCGGCGTCGGCGGCTATCTGCGGTCCGCGGACAACCGCCGGCGGCGGGCGGTTCTCCGGGCCCGGCGGGAGCAGCGGTTGCAGCTGGCGCGGGTCCTGCACGACTCCGTCGCCCACGAAGTGACCGGCATGGTGCTCGAAGTGCAGGCGGCGCAGGTCTCGGCCCACGAACCGGGGGAGAGCCGGGCGCTGCTGTCCCGGCTGGAGGAGGCGGGGCTGCGGGCGCTCGACTCCATGGACCGCACCCTGCGGACCCTGCACAGCGCCGAGGAATCGCGCGAGGACGCGGCGGGCGAGGACCCCGCGCAGCCCTCGACCCGGGTGCACGGTGTGGCGGATCTGCCCGAACTGGTCGGCAGGTTCGCCGAGTCCGGCGGGGTCAAAGCCGAACTGGACTTGGACGACGAGGTCGCCGGGGCGCTGCCGCGAGAGATCGACGAGGCCGTGTACCTCCTGGTGCTGGAGGCGCTGACCAACGTCCGGCGTCATGCCGCCGCGGCCCGGGACGTCAGGGTGACCGTCGAGCGGGCGGGTGCCGAGCTGCGGGTCCGGGTCGTGAACGCCGGGGGCGGCAGCAGCAGGCCGCTGCTCCCGCTCCGCAAGGGCGGCGGCACCGGGCTGGTCGGACTGGAGGACCGGTACCGGAGCCTGGGCGGGGCGCTGGAGGCGGGGCCGTGCGACGGAGGCTGGCGGGTGGCGGGGACGCTGCCGCCGACCGCGCCGACGGCCTCCTCCGGGAACCGCTGACCGGGCACCCGCCCTCGCGCCGGGCACCGGATATCTGCCGAACGGCAGATGTCCGCCGCACTCGCGGCGATCACTCTGGATGCGGCCTGTCGAGCTTTCCGGAGGTACGTGTGTTCTTTGATGGATTGTCACGGAGTGTCGTGGCTGCCGGTGTCCTGTCCTCGCCGACCGTTCTCCCCGGTTGCGCCGGGGCCGACGACGCGGCAGCCGAGGGGGAGACGTGCGCCTCCGGCTTCCGGGCCCAGGTGCCGAAGCCGGTGGCCGTGCTGCGCGGCGGCACGGCCACGAGGCCGACCGGCAGCGGGAAGTAGGGGGCGTCGTGCTGGAACTCGTCGACGTCACCAAGGTGTACCGAGGCGGCAAGCGGGCCGTGGACGCCGTGACCATGCGGCTGGAGACCGGGTTGCTGGGGCTGCTCGGCCCGAACGGCGCGGGCAAGTCGTCGCTGATGCGGATCGCCTCGACCGTGACCCGGCCGACCCGCGGAAGGGTGCTGTTCCACGGCACCGACGTGGTGGCCGGGCCCGGGGCGCTGCGCCGCTCCCTCGGCTACCTCCCGCAGGACTTCGGTGTGTACCCGAACCTCACCTCGCGGGAGTTCCTCTCGTATCTGGCCGCCGCCAAGGGGCTCTCGGCCCGCTCGGCCCGTGCCCGGATCGACGAGCTGCTGCAACTGGTCAACCTCACCGAGGCGGTCCGGCGGCCCCTCGGCACGTACTCCGGCGGCATGCTGCGCCGGGTGGGCATCGCCCAGGCGCTGCTCGCCGACCCGGAGGTCGTCATCGTGGACGAGCCGACCGCCGGTCTCGACCCCGAGGAGCGTGTGCGGTTCCGGAACCTGCTGAGCGAACTCGCCGCGGACCGGGTCGTCATGCTCTCCACCCACATCGTCTCCGACGTGGAGTCCGTGGCCTCCGACATCGCCGTGGTCGCCCACGGGCGGCTGCTGCGCCGCGGATCGCCGCAGGACCTGCTGGCAGCGGTCGAGGGACAGGTGTGGGAGGTCCTCGTCGACCCCGGGGACCTGCCGGACGTACAGCGGCGGCACCTCGTCAGCAGGCTGGTCCGCACCGCGGGCGGGGTCCGGGTCCGGCTGCTGGCGCAGGGCCGGCCGTCCGCCGGCGCCGAGCAGGTCACCCCCGACCTCGAGGACGCGTACCTGGCCGTCGTGCACCGGGCCGGGCAGCCGCACCCGCCGTCCGACCCCGACGCCGGGCAGCCGCACGCGCCGTCCGCCACCGACCGGTCCGCGGGGTGGCAGTGATGCCGGGGACCGTTGTCGGGCTCGCCGTCGGCGACTTCCGCGACCGGGTGCGTCGGCCCGCCTACGCCGTCGTGCTGATCGCGGCCGTGGGGCTGGGCTATCTCGCCACCCCGGCCCCTGAGTCCGAATGGGTGGTCATGCAGGTGGGCGACTACCGGGGCACCTACAACAGCGCGTACACCGGCATGGTCGTCGCGCTGGCCGCCACCGTCTGGCTCCCGCTGGGCGGGTTCTACGTCGTGCGCAACGCGCTCGCGCGCGACGAGGCCACCGGAGTGGGCCGCCTCCTGGCGACGACGCCGCTGCGGACCTGGACCTACCTGGTCGCCAAGTTCCTCAGCAGCGTGCTGGTGCTGGCCTCCATGCTGGGTGTCCTGGCGGTCACCGCGCTGGTCATGCAGTGGGCGCGCGGGGAGACCATGGCGGTCGACCCGGTGCGGCTGCTGAGCCCCTTCGTGTACATCGCGTTGCCGCTGATGGCGTGCACCGCGGCCGCGGCGCTGCTGTTCGAGACGATCCCGCTGCTGCGGGCGGGCCTCGGCAACGTCCTGTGGTTCTTCGTCTGGACCGTCCTCGTGCTCGCCGGCCAGTCCCCCGAGGCGCCGCTCGGCGGCATCGGCGTGCACGGCGTCGTCCAGTCGCTGGGCGCGGGTCTGGCCGAGCAGGGCGTCGACCCCGGCACGGCCGGCGAGTTCAGTCTCGGGCTGACGCAGATCCAGGAGCCGTTGAAAACCTTCGACTGGCAGGGCTTCGATCCGGACCCCGCCTTCCTGCTCGGCCGCTGCGCGCTGGTCGCGCTCGCCCTGGGCCTCGCGCTGCTGCCCGCACTCTGGTTCCCCCGGTTCGACCCGGCCCGGGGGCGCGGAACCCGGGCCGCGGCCCCGGGCCTGCTCCCGCGGTCGGCGGGCACCGGGCACGGCGGTGCCGTGCCCGTGGGAGCCGGCGCCCCTGCCGGTTCCGCCGCGGGTGTCCGGGACGCCGACCTTGCGGTGGCGCGGCCGGCCGCGTTCGCGCATCCGCCGCGCACCTCCGTGACATCCGGCAGTCCCGCGCTGCGCCTGCTGGTGGGGGAGGTGCGGATCCTCCTCCAGGGCACTCCGCTGTGGTGGTGGGCGGGAGTTCTCGTCCTCGTCGTCGTCTCGCAGTCGGTCACGCCCGCGACCGGTGTCACCCGCATTCTGCTGCCCGCGGCCTGGATCTGGCCGGTGCTCATCTGGTCCCGGCTGGGCACCCAGCGCCATGAGCACGGCGTCGAGGCCCTGCTGGGCGCCTACCCCGCGGTGCGCGGCAGGACGGCGGCGGAGTGGGATGCCGGGTTCCTGCTCACGGCCGCGGCCGGCCTCGGACCGGCGCTCCGCATGGTCACCGGAGCCGACACCCAGGGCCTGGTCCACTGGTTCCTCGGGGCGTTGTTCATCCCGTCCCTCGCGCTGCTCCTCGGCACGCTCAGCCGGACGCACCGCCTCTTCCAGTTCACCTACCTACCCCTCTGGTACGGCACGGTCAACGGCCTCGCGGCGGTCGACTTCATGGGCGCGATCCGGGGTGCGGACGGCAGTCCGGCCGGTCCGCCGCCGGTGTTCCTGGCGGTGGCCGTGGTCATGATGCTCTCGGTCGTCTTCCTGTCGGGCGCCGCCCGCCGGGCGACGTCGTGACCGTACGGCGCGGTGAGCCGGTCCGGGCCGGCAGGTCCCCGCGCGGGCAGCCGGCGGGGAAGGTCCTCCGGACGGCGTCCGGCGTCCTCGGCGCCCCCTCGACGCGCCCCGGCAGCGCCCCTCGACAATGCGTCCGGACAACGGCTACGGGGCAGAATCGGGCCGGGGCGGCAGACGATCCCAGGCGGCACGTCGCGATTCAGGAGAGTCCGGTTCCGGGGAATCCCAGGAAAGAACTGCTCACGCTCGTCGAGGCCTTCATGGCGGGCGAGGACCGGTCGACGGCGTTGCTCGGCAGGGTCGAGGAGATCCTGGTCGCGCACTTCCCCGACTCGCCCGCCTTCGAGGAACCGGCCGAGCCGCTGTCGCTCTTCCGCCCCGGCGCCGGGCCGCCCTGCTACAGCGTCCGGGACATGTGTGCGGCACTTCAGAGTGCGGTATACGGGCCGAATCCCATGGAAGGGATAAAAATGTAGTCCGGTGCGGATATCGAATTCCGGCGCGGCTCTCTTCCGGCGAATCCATGACGAGGTCGTTCGTGAATGTGTGGGGAAGCGCCTGCCGATGCCGGGAAGTGCTGCTTCGGGGGCGGGGCCGGCGGATCGGGGGCAGCTCGGACCTGTCGGGGAGGTGCGGGCCCGGCGTGGAGCGAACCGCCGCGCCCCAAGGCGGACGGGGTTGCGGGGCACCGGATATGAGGTGCCGTCAGGGAGGCGAGGCGGGCCGAGTGGCGACGATCCGGGCTGCGACTGCCGGGAGTTGAGGGCGGGGGAGGCGTGTGGAGTGCGCGGGTGTCGGTCCCTGCCGGGCGTCCGCGGGTGCCGAAAACCTCTCGTGTGTACGGCGGTTGAGGCGTATCCGACGCCGGTCCGCGCTGGTGCGGAGTGCCCGCGGGGCGCGTCGGCGACGGGCGCCGGGGGCGCTCCCCCGGTGGTGCGGGCGCCTGGTGCGGGCGCCCGCGTGCGCGGCAACGTCGCAGCTCAAGACCGACTCGGGAAGAATATTACTATCCAGTTACCTACTTGACCGGATCACATCCTTTGGGTCATTGCCTTCCGCTGGGGGCGTCCGATAGTGTGATCTGTGATCACGGGGGTGACGGGGTAGTTTGAGCTGTCCCCTCGTGTATCTGCGGCCGTGAAATTCGCGGTCGATCACAACGGGGGCACAAAAATGTAGGTATTTACGGGTGCGGCGCTATGCCCCCCGATCTCGACGGCATATTGCTGTCTTCTTCCAGTTGCAGAGCTCACTGACGCTCTTCGGTCTCGCGGGATTCCATGGTGCCGTGAAAGGGCCACCGCTCTTCGTGTGTTTCGTCCTGCGATGCGCCGTCGTCTTCGAATCCGTATTTCTTCCTGGCCGGAATTCCCTTCGTCGCGGAGCCGGTCCGGGCTTCATTGCCGGCTCGACGCTGTTCTGGAACGGATACCGATGGCAGATCTGTCGACGTCCACCGAGACCCTCTCCGAGCCCTTCACCGGGTCCCCTGCCGGGAAGCCGGCCCCCGCTGCGCCCTCCCGTGCCCTGCCCGGCACCGGGCAGCCGGACCTTCCGCACGCCCCGGCGCCGGCCCGTCCGGGACTTCGCCGCGCCTTACCGCCGCGGTCCGCACATCCGCCCGCGGCGGGGACCGGATCCGCAGTCGCAGTCGGCACCATCCGTCCAGGCCGCGCGAGCCGTGGCCGCACCGGAGCGTGCCGCGTTCCGGTGCGCCGAAAGCAGAGGTGAATACATGGACGTCGCTGTCATCGGCCTCACCGGGCGCTATCCGCGGTCGGAGGACCTGGACTCCTTCTGGGAGCACCTGAGGAACGGGCGGGACTGCGTCACCGAGCCGCCTGCCGACCGGTGGCAGGAGGGCCGGCCGACGGGAGCCTGGGGCGGATTCGTCGACGGGATCGACAGGTTCGATCCGGCGCTGTTCGACATATCCCCCCGCGAGGCCGCGCTGATGGATCCGCAGCAGCGACTGTTCCTGGAGACGGTGTGGGAACTGCTGGAGGGCTGCGGCGTCACCCAGGAGAGCATCGAGGAACAGTACGAGCGCCGCGTCGGGGTCTATGTGGGCGCCGCCTACCAGTTGTACCGGGCGGACGCTTCCGCGGACCCGGTGAGCGCGGCCCTCACCTCGACGGCCTCGTACAACCTCATCGCCAACCGCGTCTCCCATTTCTTCGGGCTGGAGGGGCCGAGTCTGGCGGTGGACAGCATGTGCACCTCCTCGGCCATGGCCGTCCACCTGGCCTGCGCCGATCTGCTGCGCGGGGAGAGCGGACTGGCCATCGCCGGCGGGGTGAACCTGGCCACCCACCCGGACAAGTTCCTCGGGCTGTCCGAGATGGGACTGCTGGGCAGCCATCCGGGCAGCCGCAGCTTCCGGGACGGCGACGGCTACCTGCCCGCGGAAGCGGTCGGTGCCCTGCTGCTCAAGCCGCTGGACGCCGCGCTGCGGGACGGCGACACCGTGCACGCCGTCGTCAAGGGCACCGCCTCGCTGCACAGCGGCCGCGTCGGCGGCTTCCTGACCCCCAGCCGCCGGGCCCAGGTGACGGTCATGAACCGGGCGCTGGAGCGGGCAGGCGCCGAGCCGGAGTCGATCGGGTACGTCGAATCGGCGGCGAACGGCGCCGCGATGTCCGACGAGATCGAGATGAGCGCGCTGCGGGAGGTGTTCGCAGGGGTTCCCGAGCCACTGCCGGTCGGCTCGGTGAAGTCGAACGTCGGACACCCGGAGGCGGCCTCGGGTGTCGCGCAGCTCACCAAGGTCGCGCTGCAACTGCGGCACGGGGAACTGGCACCGCTCGCCGCGACCGGCGAACCCAACCCCGACCTCGCGCTGGACCGGGGCCCCCTGGCCCTCTGCGAAGAGCTGACCCCGTGGCCGGAGCGCCGGGACGCGCAGGGCCGCCGCGTCGCACGACGCGCGCTGATCAACTCCGTCGCGGCCGGCGGCAGCCACGTCAGCCTCGTGGTCGAGGCACCGCCGCAGAGCGTGGCGGAGGCGCCGGACACGACGGCGGCGGGACCGCAGTTGGTGGTGGTGTCCGCGCGGGACCGGGCACGGCTGCGCGGCGCGGTACGGCGGCTGGAGGAGTACCTCGGGAGCAGCGGCACCGCGGCGGACCTGGCGGATGTGGCGTACACCCTCCAGGTGGGCCGGGAGCCGATGCCCGAGCGGTTCGCGGTGGTGGCCGACGGCGTCGAGGAGCTGCGCGGCGCCCTGGCCGGCTATCTGGCGGCCCCCGACGGCTCCGGAAGCCCGGACACCGCCCCCGTGTACACGGGCAGCGCCGCGGACGGCGGGGCGGGCCCGCTGCTGACGATGCTCGACGGTGCGCCGGGTGCGGCGTTCCTCTCCGCGCTGGTCGCCGACGGAGACCTGGCGCGGATCGCCGAACTGTGGGTGAACGGTGCGCGGATCCCCTGGCGCAGGCTGCACCCGCGAAGCCGGCGGCTGCTGTCCCTGCCGGGCACCGCCTTCGAACGCGGAAGCTACTGGCTCGGCAGCACGGGGGCGACGGCACACACCGGGCCGTCCTCGGCCTCGGCGCCGGAGCCGGTCCGCCCGGACGCCCCGGAGCCCGCCGCGGCGGCGACCGTTCCCGGCCCGGCGGTTCCGGAGCCCGCGGCCGCGGGCCCGGGTACCGCCGCCTCCCTCCGCCGGGAACCGGAAGCAGCGGAACGGGCCGAGGGGACGGAAGGGCAGAAGACGGCGGAGAGGGAAGCCGTCGTCCTGGAGACCTGTGCCGAACTGCTCGGCTTCCGGCCCGAGGACCTCGGCCCCGCGGACAGCTTCCTGGCTCTCGGCGGCCACTCCCTGCTCGCGCACCGGTTCGCGGCACTGCTGCGGGACCGGGGCCTGCACTGCGACCCGCCCGGCATCCTGCGGGCCCGCTCGCTCGCCGCCATCGCCGAGGCCGCGGAGGCCGCCCCGGTCTCCACGACCTCCCCGGCCGCCCCCACCTCGCCGGCCGCCCAGGCCGCCCCGGCCGCCCCGGCCTCTCCCGCCTCCGCTGAGGCCTCCCGGACCACCGCCGAGGCCTCCCCGTCCGCCGCGCCTGTCGCCGCCCCACCGGAGACCGCTCGCGTCACGCCTGCCGCGTTCCCGCTGGTGTCCCTGACCGAGGAGGAACTGGCGGCCGTGGTCGACGCGGTGCCGGGCGGAGCGGCGAACCTCCAGGACGTGTACCCGCTGACTCCGATGCAGGAGGGCATGTTCTTCCACCACATCAAGGAGAGCGCGCACGACCCCTACGTCTCCTCGGGGCTGTTCTCCTTCGCGGACCGCGACTGCCTGGACCGGTTCGCCGATGCGCTGCGCGCGGTCGTGGCGCGGCACGACGCGCTGCGCACCGTGCTCCTGGCGGACGGGCTGAGCGGCCCCGTGCAGGCCGTGCTGCGGCAGGTGGAGCTCACCGTGTCGGAGATCGAGCTCGGTGCGGGGAGCCCGGCCCGGGAGCAACTGGCCGAGCTGGTCCGCCGTGCTCCTCGCATGCGGCTCGACCGGGCGCCGCTGATCCGGCTGCGGCGCGGTCGGCACCCCGGCACCGGGGTGTGGCACGCGATCCTCACGCTGCACCACACCATCCACGACGCCTCCTCGCTGGGCGTGCTGTTCAGCGAGATCGGCGCACACATGGAGGGGCGTGCCGACGCGCTGCCGGAGCCGGTGTCCTACCGCGCGTTCGCCGAGCACACCAGGCGCGGCCCAGGGGATCTGGACGCGGCCGGGGTGTTCTTCGCCGAGCTGCTCGGGGACGTCTCGGAGCCGACGGTGCTGTTCGGGCTGCACGACGTGCACGGCGACGGCGCGCAGGTGCGGGATGTGCGCAGGTCGTTGGAGGACGGCCTGGGCCGGCGCATCCGCGCTCTCGCGGGAGAGCTGCGGACGAGTCCCGCGACGCTCTTCCATGTCGGCTGGGCGCTGACCGCGGCGGCCTGCACCGACCGCGACGACGTGGTGTTCGGCACCGTCATGTGGGGGCGGCTGCACGGGCCGGCCGGGATGGAGAGCATGCTCGGCAGCTTCATCAACACGCTGCCGGTGCGGTTCCGGCTGTCCGGCAGCAGTGTGCGGGAGCTGGTGCGGCAGGCCGACGAGGCGCTGCACGGGCTGGTGCGCTTCGAGCGGACCCCGCTGTCCGAGGCCCGGTCGCACAGCGGACTGCCCGGAGCGGACGTCCCGCTGTTCAACGCGATCCTCAACTACCGGCAGATGCCGGGCGACAACGGGGTCGAGCGGCTGCTGGAGCGGGTGGGCGTCGCTCCGCTGTCGACGGAGGTGATCGAGCGCAGCAACTATCCGCTGACCGTCTCGATCAACGACCTGGGGGACGCGTTCCAGATCGACGCGCAGATCCACCGGGCGCAGGACGCGGAGGTGGTCGTCGACTGCCTGGAGGCGGCCATGGTCTCCCTCGTCGACGCGCTCTCCGACGAGGAGGGCGCACAGCGGCCGGCCCGTGAGCTGTCCGTGCTGCCGCCCGCGATGCGGCGCCGCGAACTGGCCGAGTTCGCCTGGGAGCCGGTGACCGCCGAGATCACCGACGCCGACGCTGAGCGGCATGTGCACGACTGGTTCGAGGAGGTGGCGCGCCAGGTGCCGGACGCGGTGGCCGTGTGCTGTGCGGACCGGACGCTGACGTACGGCGAGCTGAACGCGCGGGCGAACAGGCTGGCCCGCCATCTGCGCGAGCAGGGCGTGGGACACGAGTCGCTGGTGGCGTTGTGTCTGCCGCGAAGCGAGTGGCTGGTGGTGTGCGCGCTGGCGGTGCTGAAGGCCGGGGGCGCCTACGTGCCGCTGGACCCGACGGCGCCGCCCGAGCGGCTCGGCCACGTGCTGACGGACAGCGCGCCGCGCGTGGTGCTGGTGGACGGCGCGCTCCCCGACGGGCTGGAGGCCGGTACCGCCGTCGTGGTGGACGTGCCGGGTGACGCGGACCGCTGGGCGCAGCTGCCGGACAGCGATCCGGAGCCGGTGCCGGGAGCCTCCCCGGGCGACCTGGCGTATGTGATCTACACCTCGGGGTCGACGGGACTGCCCAAGGGCGTGATGGTCGAGCACCGCAACGTCGCCCGGTTCTTCCTCGCGGCCCAGGAGTGGTTCGGCTACCGGGAAGGGGACGTGTGGACGCTGTTCCACTCCATCGCGTTCGACTTCACGGTCTGGGAGATGTGGGGCGCGCTGCTGCACCGCGGGCGGCTCGTGGTGGTCACCCAGGACGTGGCGCGCAGCCCGGCGGACTTCTACACGCTGCTGTGCGAGGAGGGCGTGACCGTGCTCGGCCAGACCCCCACCGGGTTCGGCCAGCTGATCGCGGCGCAGGGCGAGGACGGCGCACCGCACCAGGTGCGGACGGTGCTGCTGGGCGGCGAGGAGCTGGACGCCTCGCCGCTGGCGCCGTGGTTCCGGCGGCCCGTCAATGACGGGACGACGCTGGTCAACATGTGGGGCACCACCGAGACGACGGTGGTCTCCACCTACCGGGAGGTGGTCGAGCCGGACACCCGGCTGACGACCCGGCCCATCGGCCGCCCCCTGCCGGGCATGAGCGTGTACGTCCTGGACCGGTACGGGGACCCGGTGCCGACCGGCGCGGTGGGCGAACTGGTCATCGGCGGCGAGATCGTGGCCCGCGGCTACCTCAACCGGGCCGAGCTGAGTGCGGAGCGGTTCGTGGCCGACCCGTACTGCGACGCGCCCGGGGCCCGCATGTACCGCACCGGCGACCTGGGCCGGCGGCTGCCGGACGGCACGCTGGAGTTCCTGGGCCGCAACGACGGCCAGGTGAAGATCCGCGGATACCGCATCGAACTGGGAGAGATCGCCACCCGTCTCAACGAGCACCCGGCGGTCGCCGAGGCCCGCGTGGTGGTGCGCGGCCGGGGCGACGACCGGCGCCTGGTCGGATACGTCGTCCCGGCCCGGGGCGCCGTGCCGCAGCCGCACCGGCCGGACGAGCGGGAGCTGAAGGAGGAGCTGGACGCCGCGCTGCGGGCCGCGCTGCCGTCCTACATGGCGCCCTCCGGTTACGTCCTGCTGGACGAGCTGCCGCTGACCGGCAACGGCAAGCTGGACACCGCCGCGCTGCCCGAACCCGAGCTGCCGCAGCGGTCCGGCGAGCCGGACTCGGCCGCGCGCACCCCGACCGAAAAGGTGGTCTGCGAGGTCTGGGCCGAACTCCTGGGCACCGACACCGGGCACCTCGGGATGGACAGCAACTTCTTCTCGATGGGCGGCAACTCGCTGCTCGTCACCCGGATGATCAACATGATCAAGCAGCGGACCGGCGTGGAGCTGCGTGTCCAGACGGTCTTCGCGGCGGAGCAGTTGTCCGTGCTCGCCGCCGAGGTGGAGCGCGGCCTCCCGGACACCGGGCCCGCGGCCGCGCTGGACCTGACCGCGCTCAGCGAGAGCATCAGCCTCGTCCAGGGCCTGAGCGATGCGGAGGTGGACGCCCTGGACCTCGGCAGTGCCCTCCCCGACACCCAGAGCTAGGCAGAGAGGCCGACGATGAGCATGCCGCAAGAGGAGAGCGGGCAGGAGCTGATCCGCAGGATCCAGTCCATGCCCTTCAAGCGGCAGCGTGCCGTGATCGCGCTGCTGCGCCAACAGGGTGTCGACCTGTCAACGCTGGACATCATCCCCCGCCTCCCGCGGAACGGGGAGGCACCGCTGCCGCTGTCCTTCGCACAGCAGCGGCTGTGGTTCCTGGCCCAGCTGGAGGACAGCAGCGCGCACTACAACGTCCCGATGGCGATGCGGCTGCACGGCCGGCTCGACCGTGCCGCGCTGCGCCGGGCGCTGACGGAGCTGGTGCGCCGCCACGAGGCGCTGCGCACCCGGTTCGAGGACCGGGGCGGTGTGCCGCACCAGTGCATCGACGACGGGTCCGGATTCACCTTGCGGGAGCAGGAGCTGGTCGGCGAGGCGGAGGTGGCCCGCACCTGCCAGCAGGAGATGCTCACGCCCTTCGATCTGGCACGCGACTCGCTGATCCGGGCACTGCTGCTGCGGCAGAGCGAGACCGAGCACGTCCTGATGGTGACGATGCACCACATCGTCTCGGACGGCTGGTCGGTCGGGGTCTTCTTCCGCGAGGTGACCGAGCTGTACGAGGCGGTCCGGCAGGGGCGGGAGGCGGCGCTGGAGCCGCTGCCCGTGCAGTACGCCGACTTCGCGCACTGGCAGCGGGAGTGGCTCGCCGGGGAGGTGCAGACGCGGCAGATCGAGTACTGGAAGAAGCAGCTGGACGGCGTCGATCCGGGGCTGACGCTGCCGGCGGACCGCCCCCGTCCCGCCGTGCGCGACCACGAGGGCACCCGGGAGTTCTTCCGTACCTCACCCGAGCTGCTCGAAAAGCTGCGCAGGATCGGCGAGCAGCACGACGCGACCCTGTACATGACCCTGCTGGCCGCCTACTCGGTGCTGCTGCACCGCTATACGCAGCAGACCGACATCGCGGTGGGCACCGTGGTGGCCAACCGCAACCGGGCCGAGGTGGAGGGCCTGATCGGCCAGTTCGCCAACACCCTCGTGATGCGCAACGACCTCTCCGGCGATCCCGCCTTCGCGGAGCTGCTGGCCCGGGTGCGGCAGACGGCGCTGGAGGGCTACGACCACCAGGACGTGCCGTTCGAGGCCGTGGTGGACGCATTGCAGGCGGACCGCAGCCTGAGCCGCTCGCCGGTGTTCCAGACGGTGCTGGTGCTCCAGGAGGAGCAGGCGGAGCCGAAGCTCACCCTGGGCGGTCTGGAGGTGACGTCCGTCGATGTGGACTTCAGCATCAGCAAGTTCGATCTGACCCTGGATCTGCGGGAGACCCCGGACGGGCTGACGGGCGCGGTCGAGTACAGCACCGCGCTGTTCGACCGGGAGACCGTGCGGCGTTTCGTGCGCCACTTCACCACGCTGCTGGAGTCCCTCGCCGAGGCGCCGCAGACCCGCATCTCGCGGCTGGAGCTGCTGGACGGCACCGAACGCGGCGGTGGGGCGGAAGCGGAGGCGGCGCCGGGCGGCGTGGTGCCGTGGGCGGACCAGTGCCTGCACGAGCGGTTCGAGGACGTCGTGCGGCAGGCGCCGGATGCGGTGGCGGTGCGGTGTGCGGACCGGACGCTGAGCTACGGCGAGCTGAACGCGCGCGCGAACCGGATCGCCCGGTTCCTGCGTACGCGGGGCGTGGGGCGCGAGACGCTGGTGGCGCTGTGTCTGCCGCGGAGCGAGTGGCTGGTGGTGTGCGCGCTGGCGGTGCTGAAGGCCGGCGGCGCCTATGTGCCGCTGGACCCGTCGGCGCCGCCCGAACGGCTCGGCCATGTGCTGGCGGACAGCGCACCCCGGGTGGTGCTGGTGGACGGCGGCGTCCCGGCGGGCCTGGACGCCGGCCGGGCCGCCGTGGTGGACGTACGCGACCGCTGGGAGTGGCTGCCGGACGACGACCTGCAGCCGGTGGCCGGGGCCCTCCCGGCGAACCTGGCCTACGTCATCCACACCTCCGGGTCGACCGGGCGGCCCAAGGGCGTGCTCGTCGAGCACCGGAACGTCACCCGGCTGTTCACGGCGACCGCGGAGCGGTTCGGCTTCGGGCCCGAGGACGTGTGGACGCTCTTCCACTCCTTCGCCTTCGACTTCACGGTGTGGGAGATGTGGGGCGCCCTGCTGCACGGCGGCAGCCTGGTGGTCGTCCCGCACGAGGTGGCACGCAGTCCGCGGGAGTTCTACGCCCTGCTGTGCGCGGAGAACGTCACCGTCCTGAACCAGACGCCCAGCGCCTTCGGCCAGCTGATCGCGGCGCAGGGCGAGGACGGCGCCCCGCACCGGCTGCGGACGGTGGTCTTCGGCGGCGAGGCCCTGGACACCGCGGCGCTGCGGCCCTGGTTCGCGCGGCCGGTCAACGCCGCGACCGAACTGGTCAACATGTACGGGATCACCGAGACGACGGTGCACGTCACCCACCGGGTGGTGACCGAGGCCGACACCGGGCGCGGGGTCAGCCCGATCGGCGGCCCGCTGCCGGACCTGGCCGTGTACGTCCTGGACACGCACGGGAACCCCGTGCCGACCGGCGCGGTCGGCGAGATGTACGTGGGCGGCGCCGGTGTGGCGCGCGGCTATCTGAACCGGCCCGAGCTGACCGCGGAGCGCTTCCTGGACGACCCGTTCCGGCCCGGCCCGGGCGCCCGCATGTACCGCACCGGCGACCTGGGGCGGCTGCTGGCGGACGGTTCGCTGGAGTACTACGGCCGCAACGACGACCAGGTCAAGATCCGCGGCCACCGCATCGAGCCGGGCGAGGTCTCCGCCCGGCTGGACGAACACCCCGGGGTGGGCTCCTGCGCGGTCGTGGCCCGCGAGGACCAGCCGGGCAACCGGCAGCTCGTGGCCTATCTGGTGCCCGCGGACGACCGGCCGGAAGCGGACCTGCGCACCGAACTGGACCAGCTCGCCCGGCGGACCCTGCCCGACTACATGCTCCCCGGCGCCTACGTGTGCGTGCCGAGCCTGCCGCTGACCACCAACGGCAAGCTGGACCGCGCCGCGCTCCCCGCCCCCGGCATCGACGCCTACGCACAGCGGGAGGAGACCCACGTCGCCCCGGCCACCGTCACCGAACGGACGCTGGCGACCGTGTGGGCGGAGCTGCTCGGCTTCGAGGCGGAGCGGATCAGCGCCAACGACAACTTCTTCACCCTGGGCGGGCACTCGCTGCTGATCACCGTGCTGGTGGCGCGGCTGAACGAGGCCGGACTCCGGCTCACCGTGCGCGACACCTTCAGCGCGCCCACCCTGGCGGCACTGGCGGAGCGCATCGACGCACACACCGGGGAAGCGGCGGCCGACGCCTCCGGCGAGGGCTGGACCGTCCCGCCGAACGCCGTCCCCGAAGGGTGCGAGCGGCTCACGCCCGAGCTGCTGCCGCTGGTCGCGCTGGGCCAGGAGCACCTCGACTCCCTCGCCGGCCGCGTGCCCGGCGGCGCTGCCAACATCGCGGACGTCTATCCGCTGGTGCCCTCGCAGGAGGGCATCCTCTTCCACCATCTGATGGACCCGGAGAACGACCCGTACGTGATGTCCGCGGCGTTCACCGCGCGGGACGAAGCCGCGTGCACCGCGTTCACCGACGCCCTCCAGACGGTGGTCGACCGGCACGACGTGATGCGTACGGCGGTGTTCACCGAGGGACTGCCGGAGCCGGTGCAGGTGGTGCTGCGCTCCGCCGAACTCCCCGTCGACCGCATCAGCCTGACGGAGGAGGCGGGAGACGCGGGAGACGTGAAGCACACCGGGGGCGCGGAGGACGCCGCCGACGGCCCCGGGGCCGCCACCGCGGCGCGCGAGGCCGCCGAGCGGCAGGTCGAGGCGTTGCTGCACACCCCGCCGCCACTGCCCCCGCACCAGGCGCCGATGATGCGGGTCCGCGTCGCACCGGAACCCGGTTCGCAGCGCCGGTTCCTGCTGGTGACCTTTCACCACCTCATCGAGGACGCCACCTCGCTGCGGCTGATCTTCGACGAGCTGGCGGCCCTCATGGCGGGCCGCGCCGACCTGCTCGCCCCCGCGCCGCCCTACCGCGACTTCGTCGCCCACACGCTGCACCAGTTGCGGACGGGGGACGCCGAGGACCACTTCCGCGCCACTCTCGGTGACGTCACCGAGCCGACCGTGCCGTTCGGGCTGAGCGACGTGCACGGGGACGGCAGGCGCACCCGCAAGCCGCGCCGCTCGCTGTCCGCCGACCTCACCGCGCGGCTGCGGGCCGAGGCGGGGCGGCTGGGACTGAGCCCGGCCTGGCTCTTCCACGCGGCCTGCGCCCGGGTCGTGGCCGCCAGCAGCGGACGCGACGACGTGGTGTTCGGCACCGTGATGTCCGGACGGCTGCAGGGCGTGCCCGGCGTGGAGCGGATGCTGGGCAACTTCATCAACACGCTGCCGCTGCGGGTGCGGCTGGCCGGACGCAGCGTCCGCGAACTGGTGGACGAGGTGGCGTCGGGGCTGCGCGAGCTGATCGTGCGGGAGCAGTCCTCGCTGAGTCTGGCCCAGCGGTGCAGCGGACTGGACAGCGACACCCCGCTGTTCAGCGCCGCGATCAACTTCCGGCACTTCGAGCCCGCGCGCGACGAGATACCGGGCCCGTCCCTGGAGGAGCAGGGCATCGGCTGGCTGAACGTGATGGACCGCACCAACTACCCCATGGGCATGTCGCTCGACGACGTCGGCGACGAACTGTCCCTGACCGTGCAGGTCGAGGACGCCGTCGAGCCCGAGACCCTCCTGACGTATGTGGAGACCGCACTCGACGGCATCGTCGCGGCGCTCGCCGCCGACGACGGCAACGGCACCCGGGCGCTGGACCTCCCGGTGCTGCCCCCGGCCGAGCGGCAGCGGCTGCTGACCGCGGCCCGCGGCGCGACGCCGGAGTACCCGCGGGACGCCTGCCTCGCCGAACTGTTCGAGGAGCAGGCGGCCCGGCACCCCGACGCGGTCGCCGTCCGCCATGGCGACCGGGAGCTGACCTACGCACAGCTCAACGCCCGCGCGAACCGGGTCGCGCACCACCTGCGCGACCGCGGCGTCGGGCCCGACGTCCTGGTCGGACTGTGCGCCGACCGCTCGGTCGAGCTGGTGACCGGCCTGCTGGGCATCCTCAAGGCGGGCGGAGCCTACGTCCCCGTCGACCCGGACCACCCCGGGCAGCGCATCCGCGCCCTGCTGGAGACCTCCGGCGTGCAGACGGTGCTCGGGCTCTCCCGGCTGCCGGACGTGCTGTTCGAGGACGTCGACGAGGTGGTGCACCTCGACACCGGGGAGCGGGCCGCCGACCGCACCCAGGTGCTCGCGGACCGGTCCGAGCACGACCCCTCGCGCGCCGGACTCGGGCTGACGCCGGACCACCTGGCCTACGCGATCTTCACCTCCGGCTCCACCGGCCGCCCCAAGGGCGTGCTGGTGGAGCAGCGCGGTGTGGTCCGGCTCGTGCGCAACCCGGACTACTTCGCCGCCGACACCGACACGGTGGTGCTGCACCACTCCTCGATCTCGTTCGACGCCGGCTCCCAGGAGGTGCTGACCCCGCTGCTCTGCGGCGGCCGGCTGGTGCTGCACGACGGGGACTCCAAGGACCCCGGGCAGGTACTGGACTGCGTCGAACGCACCGGGGTCGGCACGATGCTGCTGTCGGCCGCGTTCCTGCCGGCGTTCGTGCAGGCCGCGGCCGGACGCATGCTCCCGCTGCGCCACCTGGCGGTGGTGGGGGACACCTTCTCGGCGCGGGACGTGCGCCGGCTGTACGCGGCACACCCCGGACTGACCGTGATCGACGGGTACGGCCCCACCGAGAACAGCATCGCCTCCACCTACTACGAGATCCCCCGCGACATCGCCGAGGACGCCCGGGTGCCCATCGGCCGGCCCGTCCCGCACACCACCGCCTACGTCACCGACGAGCAGCTCCGGCTGGTCCCGGACGGAGTGATCGGCGAACTGTGCCTGGGCGGCGCCGGAGTGGCCCGCGGCTATCTCGACGCGCCGGAGGCGACAGCCGAGCGGTTCGTGCGCGACCCGTTCGGCGACGCGCCGGACGGCCGGCTCTACCGCACCGGCGACCTGGTGCGCAGGCGGTCCGACGGCACCCTGGAGTTCCGCGGCCGGGTGGACGACCAGGTCAAGATCCGCGGCTTCCGGGTGGAACCCGGCGAGACAGAGACGGTGCTGCAGGCGCACCCCGCGGTGCACAGCGCCGTGGTGGTGCCGCAGACCTCCGGCGAGGCGCACAGCCTCAGCGCCTATGTGCGGCCCGCCGAGGAGTGGCTGGAGGCGGCCGCGCGGGAGCAGACCGACGAGAACCTCGGCCAGTGGGAGCGGCTCTTCGAGGACCAGTACGCACGCAGCGGGGAGGAGACCGTCCCCGACGATCTGAACCTCGCCGGCTGGGAGAGCAGTTACACGGGCGAGCCCGTCCCCGAGTCGGAGATGCGGGAGTGGATCGACGGCACGGTCGCCGCGATCCGGCGGCTGCGGCCCGAACGGCTGCTGGAGATCGGCTGCGGTACCGGGCTGCTGCTCTTCCGCTACGCGGAGAGCTGCCGGGAGGTGCACGGCATCGACATCTCCGCCTCCGCGCTGGCGGACGTGCGGCGCGGTGCGGCGCGGCGCGGCTGGTCGCATGTCACCCTGCGGCAGGGCGACGCGCTGTCAGTGGGCGGTCCGGACGCCGATGCGGAACCCGGCGGGTTCGACGTCGTCGTGCTCAACTCCGTCGCCCAGTACTTCCCCAGCCGCCAGTACCTGGACGAGGTCGTCGGGCGGATCCTCCCCCTGCTCGCGGAGGGCGGCCGCATCCTGCTGGGCGACATCCGCAACCTCGATCTGTTCTCCGCACACGTCTCGGCCATCGAACGCAGCCGCTCCGGCGCGGCCGGCACGGCGGGCGCGCTGAACGCGCAGATCCAGCGCCGCCGCCGCCAGGAGACCGAACTCCTGGTCAGCCCGACCTACTTCGCCCGGCTGCCGGAGCGGTTCCCGGCCGTGGGCGCCGTCGACATCGCCGTCAAGCGGGGCGTGGGCGACAACGAGATGCTCGCCTACCGCTACGACGTGGTGCTGACCAAGGGCGCCGCCCTCCCGGAGCCCGACCACCCCTGGCTGGAGGCCGACACCCCGGCCGGACTGCGCGCCCTGCTGGACGCGGGGGCGCCGGAGCGGTTCGGCGTCACCGGGCTGACCAACGAGCGGGTGGCGGAGGACGTGCGCGTCTGCGCGGCGCTGGCCCGGTGGGCGCCCTCCCGCCAGGTGGAGCCGCTGCCCGGCGGGGAGCGGCTCTCCGCGCCGGCCCGGGAGGCGGTCCGGGACCTGGAGGCGGTGCTGGCGCACGCCGAGGACCTCGGGTACGAGGTCGCGGCCACCTGGTCGCAGGACCGGCCGGAGGGCCTGGACCTGGTCCTGGCCCGGGGCGAGGCGCCCCGGGCGCGGGCCCGCTCCCCCTACCGGGCCACCCGGATGGCGAACGCGCCGCAGGTGGACCGGCTGGGCTCGGCGCTGGTGCGGGAGCTGCGGGACCACCTCGCCGAGCGGCTGCCCGACCATCTGGTGCCCGGCGCCTTCGTCGTACTGGAGGAGCTGCCGGTCACCTCGCAGGGCAAGGTCGACAAGCGCGCGCTGCCCGCGCCGGACGAGGAGGACGTCGCCAAGGAGGTGTACGTCGCGCCCCGCACCGAGGCGCAGCGCACCCTGTGCCGGATCGTGGGCGCCGTCCTGGACCTGGACCGGGTCGGCCTCCAGGACAACTTCTTCAACCTGGGCGGCCACTCGCTGCTGGCCACCCGCCTCAACCTGCGGGTGAAGAAGGAGACGGGCGTCGATCTGCCGCTCCAGCTCATCCTCACCGCCGCCAGCATGGCGGAGATGGCCGCGGCCCTGGAGGAGGAACCGGCCGGGCCGTCCTCCGCCGGGCCCGAGCCCGCACAGCCGGCGGCGGCCGGGCCGGTGGCCGAGGGCGGGGAGGCGCCGCTGTCCACCGCGCAGCAGGACCTGTGGTTCCTGCGCACCCCCGGGCATCTGGGGATCGCGCACGACAACGTCCAGCTCGCACTGCGGCTGCGGGGCGCGTTGGACCGGGCCGCGTGCACCGGGGCCGTGCGCGCCCTGGTCGAGCGCCATGCGATCCTGCGGACCGGCTATGAGCGCCGGGACGGCGTCGTGACGCAGCGGGTGCACGGCGCCGACGGTTTCACGGTGGCCGAGGTGGACATTCCGGCGGACCCCGGTGGTGCCGCGCTGGACGCGTGGCTGCGCGCCGAGCGGGCCCGTCCCTTCGCGCCGGAGGACGCGCACCCCTTCCGGGCGCATCTGCTGGCCCTCGCCGCGGACGAGCACGTACTGGTCCTCACCCGGCCCTGGGGCATCTTCGACGGCTGGTCGACCGGCATCCTGATGCGGGAGCTGAGCGCCGGCTACCGGGAGTTGAGCCAGGGCCGGGAACCCCGGTTCGCGCCGCTGCCGTTGCAGTACGCCGACTTCGCCCGGCAGCAGAGCGGCACGGTGGACGCCGCGGAGCTCGACCGGCAGCGCGACCACTGGCGCGAGCAGCTCGCCGGGCTGCCCGCCTGCCTGTCGCTGCGCACCGACTACCCCCGCCCGCCGGTGAAGACCCACCTGGGCGGCACCGTGCCGTTCGCGGTTCCGGGCGACCTGGTGGAGCGGCTGCGGAAGCTCGGCGCCGACCACGGGGCCTCGCTCCACATGACCCTGCTCGCGGCCTACGCGGTGCTGCTCGGCAGCCGTACCGACGACCGCGAGCTGGCGATCGGCGCACCGGCCAGCAACCGGCCCGCGGCCGAGCTGGAGGCGGTCGTCGGCTACTTCGTGAACGCGCTCGTGATGCGGCTGGATGTCGCGCCCCGGCAGTCGTTCGGGGAGCTGCTGGCGCACACCCGGGAGGTGGTCGCGGCGGCGCAGGACCACAAGGACCTGCCGTTCGCCGATCTCGTCCGCACCCTGGTGCCCCGGCCCGACCCGTCCTGTTCGCCGCTGTTCCAGGTGATGTTCAACCTGGTGCCCGCGCTCGCACCGGCCGGTGCGGAGGGCGCGGCCGGTGCGGAGCCCGCCGGGGAGGAGGACGGCGTGCCCGGTCTGGGGGCCGAACTCGTGGCGGTCGGTGCGGGGACGGCCAGGTTCGACCTGAGCCTGTCGCTGCGGGAGACCGAATCCGGGCTGGAAGGACATCTGGAGTACAGCACCGACCTGTTCGCCGGGGGCACCGCCGAGCGGCTGGCGGCGGACTACGCGGGCCTGCTGGAGCGGATCGTCCGCAGCCCGGAGGCGGACCTGGCGGGGCTGGCCCCGGCGGCCGGTGCGGGGGACGGGGAGGCGGCGGGCTGAGCCCGCGACCGGCGCGCGGGAGCGGCGCCGGAGGCGCCCGGAGAAGAGTTCGGCACATTCTGCACAGCTCGTCGGAAGCGGCGGCGAACGAACGGGAGAGAGAGCAGCGTGAGCAGCACCGAGACATATGACGTCGTCGTCGTGGGCGGCGGCCCCGGCGGTTCGACCCTGGCCGCGCTGGTGGCCAAGCAGGGGCACTCGGTGCTGCTGCTGGAGAAGGAGTTCTTCCCCCGGTACCAGATCGGGGAGTCCCTGCTGCCGTCCACCATCCACGGCATCTGCCGGCTGTCCGGTGCCACGGACGAGCTGCTCCGGGCGGGCTTCCCGGTCAAGCGCGGCGGCACGTTCCGCTGGGGCGCCAACCCCGAGCCGTGGACGTTCTCCTTCTCGGTCTCGCCGCGGATGGCGGGCCCGACCTCGACGGCGTTCCAGGTGGAGCGCTCCAGGTTCGACAAGATCCTGCTCGACAACGCCCGCCGGTGCGGTGCCGAGGTCCGCGAGGGCTGTGCGGTCACCGAGGTGCTGGAGGAGGGCGAGCGGGTCACCGGGGTGCGCTGGACCGACGACGGCGGAGCGCAGCGGGAGGCCGCCGCCCGGTTCGTGGTGGACTCCTCCGGCAGCAAGAGCCGGCTCAACCAGCGGATCGGCGGACACCGGGAGTACTCGGAGTTCTTCCGCAACCTGGCGCTGTTCGGCTACTTCGAGAACGGCAAGCGGCTGCCGGAGCCCGACCGCAACAACATCCTGTGCGTGGCATTCGACAGCGGCTGGTTCTGGTACATCCCGCTGAGCGACACGCTCACCAGCGTCGGGGCCGTCGTGCGGCGGGACCTGGCGGAGAAGGTGCAGGGCGACCCGGAGAAGGCACTCCAGGCGCTGATCGACGAGTGCCCGATGATCTCGGACTGCCTCGCCCCGGCCCGCCGGGTCACCGAGGGGCAGTACGGCGAGGTGCGGGTCCGCAAGGACTACTCGTACCACCACACCTCCTTCTGGCGGCCGGGCATGGTGCTGGTCGGCGACGCCGCCTGCTTCGTCGACCCGGTCTTCTCCTCCGGTGTGCACCTGGCCACCTACAGCGCGCTGCTGGCCGCCAGGTCGATCAACAGCACGCTGGCCGGAACGGTCGGGGAGGAGGCGGCCATGAACGAGTTCGAGGCCCGCTACCGCCGCGAGTACGGCGTCTTCTACGAGTTCCTGATGTCGTTCTACGACATGCACCAGGCGGAGGGCTCCTACTTCTGGGAGGCCAAGAAGGTCACCCGGAACAGCCGCTCCGAGATGGAGTCCTTCGTGGACCTGGTGGGCGGTGTCTCCTCGGGCGAGTCGGCGCTCACCGGCGCCGACGGGATCGAGCAGCGCCTGCACACGCAGAACCGGGAGTTCGCCTCCGCCGTCGAGACCATCGCCGACGGCGGCAACGACAACTGGGCGCCGCTGCTGGGGTCGTCCGTCGTCCGCGAGGCCATGACCGAGAGCTCCAAGGTGCAGATGCACGCGGCGCTGGGTGAGGACGCCGAGGAGGAGACGCCGCTGTTCGACGGCGGGCTGATCCCCTCGGCCGACGGCATGACCTGGGTCCGCGCCGCGGCGGACTGAAGCGCGGCACCCGCTGCCGGCCCCACCGCCACCGGGGCCGGCGGCGGCTTCGACCACAGCACGCTCGGGCGCGGCACCGCGGAGCACGACGGCAGGGGGCGCACCCCGCCGTCGGGCCCGGTGGGTGCGGCCCCGGTGAAGCAGTACGAGCCCGAAAGAAGGTGCACCATGTCGAACAGCACGGCACCCGAGTTCATCGCCGAGGTCGACCGACTGCGCGAGGAGATCAAAGGGTCCCGCGAGTCCTTCCGCGACCAGGAATTCCTGGACCGGCTCGCGCAGCGCATATCCGAAGCCCCGCACCTCGGTCGGCAACCGGCCGCCCGGGCGCTGGTCGAGGATCTGCGGAACTTCTCGTCCAAGCCGCGCCTGGAATCCGTGAAGGCGCACATCAGCGAAGAGCGCGACCATCACATCTTCTCGCTCTTCGACGCCTCCTATTTTCCGTCCCTCTCGCTGGAGTATCTGACCTACGAGACACTCCCGACGAATCCGCATCTGGCGACCCGGTACGCCAGCAACACCATGCCGGTGAACATCACGGCTCGTTCGAAGGGATTCTCGTCGCGTGTTGTCGTGGCGCTCTTCCCGGAGAATCACATCGACGGCGTCCAGCAGGGGGACGACCTGATCTTCTATTTCATCGACAAATTCGTCGAGCGGCACAACCGCATCACCCGCAAGATGATCGACGAGGTCATGGCGCCGGGCAGCTTCCCCTTCCTGCAGGGCGTCGACGACACCACGGTCGAACAGGCTTCCTCGTGGTGGGTCCGGCTGCACGAATACCACCACCGGCACGGGGACATGCCGATCCCCGATTTCCTGCCGTTCAAGAAGAAGAAGCCGCTCGCCGGGCTGGAGGAGCTGCGTGTCGACGTCTCGGCGATGCTGGTGTGCCTGAACGATCCCGAACTCCCGCGTCGGGAGGCCCGGTTGGCCTACGAGTACATTCTCTCCGAGCGGTTGCTGCGCTACGCGGTGGAAGGCATTCCGCGCCCCAACTACGACGCCGTGGCCTCGCAGTTGCTCTTCAACTACCTGTCCGAGAACGGCGGGATCGAGCTGCGCGGCGGAGCGATCCGGCTGCACTCCGGACTGCCCGCCGTACTGGCGCAGTTCCTCGGCGAGATCGAGCGCATCGAGGGGGAGATCCACAGCACCCCGGTCGAGGACGTGCAGAAGAAGCTGCTGGAATTCACCAATCAGTACACGGACTACGACCCGGAAGCGAAGGACTATCGGCACATTCCGTTCTTCGCCGAGGTCAAGGAGCGCCTGGGTGTCTGAGGCCGAAGCCCGGGCGGCGGCGATCCGGCCGTACCGCGGCGGATTCGCGGCCGCCCGGGAGGCCGGCGCCGGGATTGCCGCGCCGGGACCGGAACGGTCGGGGAGAGGGGCGCCTCCGACCGGCCGCCCGCGAGGATCGCGACCCTGGGTTCATTGCCTTCCGCAGGCGGCGTCCGATAGCATTACTGGTGCTCACCGGGGGAGTTGACGGGTGCGACCGAGGTCCCTCCCGGAGGGCCTGTGGCCGTGCAGTCCGCGGCCCGTTCGACGGGGGTCAAATGAACGTCAGTGGTCTTCACGGGTGCAGCGGCGACGCTCCCCCATTCTGAATTCCGGCGGCACCGGGCCGCCTTCTTCTCTTGCGCCCGAGGGTTCTGCGGGATTCCTCGGAGCGGAAATCAGCCGCCATTCCGAGGAGCGGCGGCTGCTGATTTCCGTGTGCCCGCATTGAATTGTTGCATTCGAATCCACTCCGCGCTCGCGTGCCCGGAAGCCGGCGGGGCGGTCCCGCCGCGGGGGCCGGTCCGGTCCGCCGCCGGAGCCGACCGGGCGCGGACGGTCAGGTCCGTGTGAGGAGTCACGTGCGACAGGAGCACCCGGGTCGGAACCACCGGGCCGGCCACACCGTGTCCGGCCCGCAGCACAGTCCCGCGGTCGCCGTCGTCGGAATGTCCTGCCGCGTCCCGGGCGCCGACGACCTCGACGCCTTCTGGGAGCTGCTGCACGACGGCGTCGAGGCGATCGGCGACCTGCCGGAAGGGCGCTGGGATCTCGGCGACCTCCCGGACGGCGATGCACCGGCCGGGTTGCGGCGGGGCGGATTCCTGGATCGGATCGCCGACTTCGACCCGGGATTCTTCGGTATCTCGCCCCGCGAGGCCGCGGCGATGGACCCGCGGCAGCGGCTGGCCCTGGAGCTGAGCTGGGTCGCGCTGGAGCATGCCCGGGTGGTGCCGGAGACGCTGCGCGGCGGCTCCGCGGCGGTGTTCCTGGGCGCCACCGGCGACGACTACGCCGCGCTCGTGCACGGCAGCGGCGAGGGCGCGGTCTCCCACCACTCGCTGGCGGGACTCAGCCGGGGGGTGATCGCCAACCGGATCTCCTACCAGCTGGGCCTGCGCGGACCGAGCCTCACGGTGGACGCGGCGCAGTCCTCGTCGCTGGTCGCCGTGCACCTGGCGTGCGAGAGCCTGCTGTCGGGCGCTACCGGGCTGGCGCTGGCCGGCGGCGTCCATCTCAACCTCACGCCCGCGAGCACGCTCGCCTTCGCCCGCGCCGGCGCGCTCTCGCCGGACGGCCGCTGCTACGCCTTCGACGCCCGGGCGAACGGCACCGTCCGCGGTGAGGGCGGCGGTGTCGTCGTGCTGAAGCGGCTGGCGGACGCGGTGGCCGACGGCGACCGGGTGCACTGCGTACTGCTCGGCGGCGCGGTGAACAACGACGGCGGCGGCGCGGGTCTCACCGTCCCCGACGGCGATGCGCAGCGCGCACTGCTGCGCGACGCCTGCGACCGGGCCGGGGTGGACCCGGGCGAGGTGCGGTATGTCGAGCTGCACGGCACCGGGACGAAGGCGGGCGACCCCGTCGAGGCGGCGGCGCTCGGCGCGGTGTTCGGCCGGAACCGGCCGGACGGGCGGGCGGCGCGGGACGCTCCGCCCCTGGCGGTCGGGTCGGTGAAGACCAACATCGGGCATCTGGACGGGGCCGCCGGTGTGGTGGGCCTGATCAAGGTCGCGCTGTCCCTCGGCCACCGGAAGCTCCCCGCGAGCCTGAACCACTCCGGGCCCCCGCCCGCCATCCCGCTGGACCGGCTGGGAATCCGGGTCAACACCGCCACCGGCCCGTGGCCGGACGGACCCCGGCTCGCCGGGGTCAGCTCCTTCGGCCTGGGCGGCACCAACTGCCATGTGGTGGTGGCCGAGGCCCCGGCGGACTCCCCGGCAGAGGAGCCCGCCGAGCACGGGGAGGCGCCCCCGGCCCGGACGCGCCGGACACCGCGCCCGGCGGCGGCTCCGGTGCCGGCGGTCCCCTCCCGGTGCCGGTGCTCGTGTCCGGCAGGACGGAGGGGGCGCTGCGGGCCCAGGCCGGACGGCTGCTGGAGCGGGTGGCGTCCGACGCCGGGCTGCGTCCCGCCGATGTGGGGTACGCGACCGTCACCACCCGCTCGGTGCTGGAGCACCGCGGGGTCGTCGTCGCGGCGGACCGCGCGGAACTGCTGTCCGGACTGACCGCGTTGGCGGCGGGCGAACCCGCGTCGAACGTGGTGGACGGCGTGGCCGGTGCCGCCCCGGGCGTGGTGTGGATGTTCCCGGGCCAGGGGCCGCAGTGGGCCGGTATGGCACGTGAGTTGTGGGAGTCCTCGGCGGTGTTCGCCGCCCGGATGGACGAGTGCGCCCGGTTGCTCGCCGACGAGGTCGACTGGTCGCTGCGCGAGGTGCTGGACGACGAGACGGCGCTGCGGCGCATGGACGTCATGCAACCCGCCCTGTTCGCGGTGCAGATGTCGCTGGCCGAGGTGTGGCGCGCCGTGGGGCTGTCGCCGTCCGCCGTGCTGGGTCACTCCCAGGGGGAGATCACCGCCGCGTGCGCGGCCGGGATGGTGCCGCTCGGCGACGCGCTGCGGCTGATGGTCGAGCGCAGCCGGATCATCGCCGCCGAGCTGTCCGGGCACGGTGCGATGGCCCAACTCGCGCTGCCGCCAGAGGAGATCGACTCGGGCGAGGTCGCGATCGGCGCGGTCAACGGTCCGAACGCGACCGTGGTGTCGGGCACCGTCGAGGCCGTGCGCCGGACGGTGGCCGACTGCGTGGCACGGGGCGTGCGCGCGCGGATGGTCCCCATCGACTACGCCTCGCACTCACCGCAGGTGGAGGCGGTCCGCGAGCAGGTGCTGCGGGCGGCCGGACACCTCACGGCCCGGGACACCGAGGTCGCCTTCCACTCCACGGTCACCGGTGGCCGGCTGTCCGCGGACGCGCTGGACGCCGAGTACTGGTACCGGAACCTGCGGGAGCGGGTGCGGCTGGAGGAGGCCGTCCGCTCGCTGTCCGCGGCCGGCCACAGGGTGTTCGTGGAGGCCAGCCCGCATCCGGTGCTGACCGTGCCGGTCCAGGACACGGTCGGCGGCGTGCCGGGCGCCGTGGTGCAGGGCACCCTGCGGCGCGGCGAGGGCGGTCTGCGGCGGCTGCTGCTGTCCATGGCGGAACTCCACGTCAACGGGGTCGCCCTGGACTGGCGGCCGGTGTTCGAGGGCACCGGTGCCCGGACCGTGCCGCTGCCCGGCTACGCCTTCCAGCGGCAACCCCACTGGATCAGCACCGGGTCCGCCGCCGTCGCCCCCGCGCCGCCCCCGGCGCCGGAGCCCCGCCCGGAGCCCGAGCCCGAGCCGGTTGCCGACACCGACGCCGACACCGACACCGGCCCGTCGGCTCCGAGCGACCGGGAGCTGCGGGACCTGGTCCGCTCCCAGGCGGCGGCCGTCCTCGGACACGCCGACCCCGACGCCGTCCGCCCCGACCGCCCGTTCCAGGAGCTGGGCTCCGACTCGGTCACGGCGGTGGAACTCAGCAAGCGGCTGAGCCGCGCCACCGGACTGCGGCTGCCCACGACGCTGCTCTACGACCATCCCACCCCGGCCGCTCTCGTGCGGCACCTGCACCGGGAGCTGGCGGGGGACGCCGCGGACGGTGCGGAGGGCGCGGAGCGGCCCGGCGTCGCGGGCGACGCCGTGGCGATCGTCGGCATGGGCTGCCGGCTGCCGGGCGGCGTCTCCTCGCCCGAGGAGCTGTGGCAGCTCCTGGCCGCGGGCACCGACGCGGTCTCCGCGTTCCCGGAGGACCGCGGCTGGAGCCCGGACCCGGCGGAGACGGGGCACGTCCGAAGCGGCGGCTTCCTGTCCGGTGCCACGGACTTCGACGCCGACGTCTTCCGGATCAGCCCGCGGGAGGCGCGGGCCATGGACCCGCAGCAGCGGCACCTGCTGGAGGTGTCCTGGGAGGCGCTGGAGCGGGCGGGGATCGACCCCGTCTCGCTGCGCGGCAGTCGGACGGCCGTCTTCGCGGGCATCTCGGACCAGGACTACGTGCCCCGGCTGCACGAGACCTCCGACAGCTTCGGCGGCTACGCGCTGACCGGCGGAGCGGCGAGTGTGGCGTCCGGTCGGGTGGCGTACACGCTCGGTCTGGAGGGTCCTGCGGTGTCGGTGGACACGGCGTGTTCGTCGTCGTTGGTGGCGTTGCATCTGGCGGCGGGGTCGTTGCGTGCGGGTGAGTGTTCGCTGGCGCTGGCCGGTGGTGTGGCGGTGATGTCCACCCCGGGGATGTTCACGGAGTTCTCCCGGCAGGGCGGTCTGGCGCCGGATGGCCGGTGCAAGGCGTTCTCGGCGGCTGCGGACGGTACGGGGTGGTCGGAGGGTGTGGGGGTGCTGGTGCTGGAGCGGCTCGCGGACGCGCGGGCCAACGGGCACCGGGTGCTGGCGGTGGTGCGCGGCTCGGCGGTCAACCAGGACGGCGCCTCCAACGGGCTGACCGCCCCCAACGGACCCTCCCAGCAGTCGGTCATCCGCGCCGCGCTGGCGAGCGGCGGGCTGACCGCCGCGGAGGTGGACGCGGTCGAGGCGCACGGCACCGGAACGGTGCTGGGCGACCCCATCGAGGCGCAGGCGCTGCTGGCGACCTACGGGCAGCAGCGCACCGAACCGCTGTGGCTCGGCTCGGTGAAGTCCAACCTCGGGCACACCCAGGCCGCCGCCGGGGTGACCGGTGTGATCAAGATGGTGCTGGCGATGCGGCACGGGGTGCTGCCGCGCACGCTGCACGTCCAGGAGCCGTCCCCGCACATCGACTGGTCGGCCGGTTCGGTGGAACTGCTGACCGGCCGGCGCCCCTGGCCCACGGCCGACGGGCGGCCCCGCCGGGCCGGGATCTCCTCGTTCGGCATCAGCGGCACCAACGCCCATGTCGTCGTCGAGCAACCGTCCCCGGACACCGGGCACGCACCCACCGGGGAGCCGGCCGCCGGGCCGTCCTCCCCCGTGCCGGTGGTGGTCTCCGGTGCGTCCGAGGCGGCGCTGCGGGACCAGGCGGACCGGCTGCGCCGCCGGGTGGCCGCCGACGCGGACCTGAGCACGGCGGACGTCGGGCGGGCGGCCGCCGTATCCCGTACCGCGTGGCGGCACCGCGCCGTCGTCGTGGCCACCGGCCGGGAGGCGCTGCTGGCCGGGCTGGACGCGGTGGCGCGGGACGCGGAGGCCCCGGGCACCGTGCGCGGAGCGGCGGCCGGGAGCGACCGTCCGGTGGTGTTCGTCTTCCCCGGCCAGGGCTCCCAGTGGGTCGGCATGGCCGTGCGGCTGCTGGACGAGGCGCCGGTCTTCGCCGAGCGGTTCCGCGCCTGCGCCGCGGCGCTCGCCGAGTTCACCGACTGGGCACCGGAGGACGTGCTGCGGCAGGCGCCGGAGGCGCCGACGCTGGAGCGGGTGGACGTGGTGCAGCCGGTGTCCTGGGCGGTGATGGTCTCGCTGGCCGCGCTGTGGCGCTCCTACGGAGTGGAACCGGCCGCCGTGGTGGGCCATTCGCAGGGAGAGATCGCCGCGGCGTGTGTGGCCGGTGCCCTCTCGCTGCGGGACGCGGCGCGGGTGGTCGCGCTGCGCTCCCAGGCGGTGGCCGGGGGGCTGGCCGGGTTCGGCGGCATGATGGCGCTGGGGCTGTCCGCCACGGAGGCGGCGGACCGGGTCGAGGCGTGGGACGGCCGGCTCGAAGTGGCCGCACTCAACGGCCCGGCCGCCACCGTGGTCGCCGGTGACCCGGAGGCGCTGGAGGAACTGGGCGCCGCCTGCGCGGCGGACGGGATCCGGGCCCGCCGGATCCCGGTGGACTACGCCTCCCACACCTCCCAGGTGGAGCGGATCGAGGACGAACTGACGCGGGTCCTCGCCGAGGTGCGGCCCCGCCACGCCCGGGTGCCCCTCTTCTCCACCGTCGAGCGCGACTGGCTGGGCGAGCGCCGGACGGACGCCGCCTACTGGTACCGCAACCTGCGGCAGCCGGTGCACTTCCGGTCCGCCGTGGAGGCGCTGGCCGAGCAGGGCTACGGAACCTTCGTCGAGGTCAGTCCCCATCCGGTGCTCACCACGAGCGTCCAGGAGACCCTGGAGGGCCGGGTGGGCGAGGCGGCGGAGGCGATGGTCTCGGGCTCGCTGCGGCGTGACGAAGGCGGTCTGGAGCGGTTCCTGACCTCGGTGGGGCAGGTGTGGGCCCGCGGCACCGCGGTGGACTGGAGCCCGCTGTTCGACGGGTGCGGCGCACCGCCCGCCGAGCTGCCGACCTATGCCTTCCAGCACCGCCGCCACTGGCTGGACGCCGCCGTGGACCGGCCGCTGCTGGACACCGTCGTGGACCTCGCGGACGGTTCCGGCACCGTCCGCACGGAGCGGCTGTCGCTGCGCACCCGGCCGTGGCTCGGCGATCACCGCGTGCTCGGCCGGATCGTGGTGCCGGGAACCGCGCTGCTGGAGATGGCCCTGCGCGTCGGTGACACCGTCGACGAACTGACGCTGCACGCACCGCTGGTGGTGCCGGAGCGCGGCGAGGTCGAGGTGCAGCTCACCGCGGCCGCGCCCGACGACGCCGGACGGCGTGCCGTGCACCTCCGCAGCCGGGCCGCCGCGGACGGCGAGGACTGGCAGCTGCACGCCACCGGAACGGTGCGCACGACCGGTCCCGGCGGTACGGACGGTGCCGCCCTCGACCTCACCCGGTGGCCGCCCGAGAGCGCCGTGCCGCTGGACCGTACGGGCTGGTACGACGAACTCGCCGCGCGCGGCCTGGAGTACGGGCCGTGGTTCCGGAACGCGCGGCAGGCGTGGCGGGACGGCGCCGATCTCCTCGTCGATCTCGAACTGGCCGACGAGGCGGGTCCCTTCGGGGTGCATCCGGCGCTGCTGGACACCGCGCTGCATCCGCTGGTGCTGGAGGCGGGTGCCGGGACCGCCCCCATGGTGCCGTTCTCCTGGACCGGGGTGCGGCTCGTCCGGCCGGGCGGTGCCCGGCTGCGGGTCCGCATCAGCCCGCACGCCGCGGACCGCGCTGCGCTGACCGCGGCCGACGGCAGCGGCGCCGAGGTGCTCTCGGTCGACTCCCTCACCCTGCGGCCGCTGGACGCCCGGCGGGTCGACCCCGGGCTCTTCCAGGTGGACTGGCGCGAGGCGGCCGTCCCCGCGGGGCCGCTACCGGCACGGGACGCCCGCACCACCGTGCTGGCGGTTCCCCCCGGCGCCGGGGACGCGCCCGATGTGCCCGGCGCCGTCCACCGGGTCGCCGAGTCCGTGCTGGACGACGTCCGCACCTGGCTGGAGAAGGCCGGCGGCGACGACCGGCTGCTGGTCGTCACCCGGCATGCGGCGGCCGTGGAACCGGACACCGTGCTCGACCTCGCCGCCGCCGCGGTGTGGGGCCTGCTGCGGCCGGCGCAGACCGAACACCCCGGCAGGATCGTGCTGGTGGACTCCTGCGGGGACGGCGAGCCGACCGCCGAGGAGCTGGACCGCGCGCTGGCGTCGGACGAACCCCAGGTCGCGCTGGACTCCGGTCGGGTCCTGGTACCCCGGCTCGGCCGCGGGTCGGTGCCCCCGCCCGATCCGGAGCGGGAGCCGTTCCCGTCCGGCGGCACCGTGCTGATCACCGGCGGTACCGGTGGACTGGGTGCCGCCACGGCCCGGCACCTGGTGGCCCGGCACGGCGTGCGCCACCTGCTGCTGGTCAGCCGCAGCGGCCCGGCCGCCGAGGGCGCCGAGGACCTCGTCGCGGAGCTGACCGCGGCGGGCGCTGAGGTCTCGGTGGCCGCCTGCGACGTGGCCGACCGGGCCGCACTGGACGAGGTCCTCGCCTCGGTACCCGCGGCGGCGCCGCTGCGGGCCGTGGTGCACGCGGCGGGCACTCTCCAGGACGCCGCGCTGCTGTCGCTGACTCCGCGGCGGCTCCGCGCGGTGCTGGCGGCGAAGGTGGACGCTGCCTGGCGGCTGCACGAGGCGACGGCCGGCGCGGACCTGTCGGCGTTCGTGCTGTTCTCCTCCGTCTCGGCCACCGTCGGCCTGCCCGGGCAGGCGAACTACGCGGCCGGGAACGCGTTCCTCGACGCGCTCGCCCACCACCGGCGGGCTCGGGGCCTGCCCGCGGTGTCGCTCGGCTGGGGCCTGTGGGAGCAGGCCACCGGCCTGACCGCCGGGCTGGCCGGCGCCGACCGGGAGCGGATGGCGCGGCTGGGACTGCGCCCGCTGCCCGCGGACGACGGGCTGGCCCTGCTCGACCTCGGCGTCGACGCGGACCGGGCGCACCTGGTGCCCGCCCGGTTCGAGCTGTCCGCGCTGCGCGGCGGCGATCCGCCCGCGATGCTGCGCGCGCTGGCCGGGGCCGCGCCCTCGCGCGGCCCCGGCCGGCCGGAGGAGGGGCAGTCGCTGCGCGACCGGCTCCTCGCGCTGCCCGAGCACGACCGGGAGGTGACGGTGCGGCGGTTGGTGCAGGCGGAGGTGGCGTCGGTGCTGGGCCGCTCCGGGGCGGGAGAGGCGTCCGCCGAGCGGGGTTTCACGGACCTCGGGTTCGACTCGCTGACCGCGCTGGAGCTGCGCAACCGGCTCGGCAGGCTCACCGGGCTCACGTTGACCGCGACGGTCACCTTCGACCATCCGAGCCCGTCCGCGCTGACGCGGCACCTGCTGGAGCGGCTCGCGCCCCCGGAGTCCCGGCCCGCAGCCGGGCCGGTGGCCGCCGAGCCGCCCGTGCCCGGGCCGGTGGCGGAGGAGCCGCTGCTGACCGCACTCGACCGGCTGGAGGAGAGCGTGACCGCCGTCGCCGACGACGCGCTCCGATCGGCCGTCACCACCCGCCTGTGGGAGCTGCTGGCCGCGGTCGGCTCCGCGCAGGAGACGGCGGCGCCCGTCCACGACCACGAGGTCGCCGCCGCGAGCGCGGACGAGCTCTTTGCCCTGATCGACGATGAGCTGGGAAGGCCCTGACATGAGCGACGAGAAGCTGCTCGGCTACCTGAAGCGGGTGACCAGCGAACTGCGCAGCACGCGGCGGAAGCTGGACGCGCTGGAGTCGGCCGAGCGGGAACCGCTCGCGATCGTCGGTATGGCGTGCCGCTTCCCCGGCGGGGTGACCTCGCCCGAGGAGCTGCACCGGCTGGTCGTCGACGGGGTGGACGCGGTCTCCGAGTTCCCCGTCGACCGCGGCTGGGACCTGGCGGACCTCTACGACCCGGACGCGGAGCGGCCCGGTACGAGCAGCACCCGGCACGGGGGATTCCTGCACGACGCGGCGGAGTTCGATCCTGCCGTCTTCGGCATGTCCCCCAAGGACGCGCTGGTGACCGATCCGCAGCAGCGGCTGCTGCTGCAGTCGAGCTGGGAGGCGCTGGAGCACGCGCGGATCGCTCCCTCCTCCCTGCGCGGCAGTGCCACCGGAGTCTTCGCCGGGGTGATGTACAGCGACTACGCGGCACGGCTGGCGCATGACGCGGGCGGGTTCGAGGGGCACCTGTTCACCGGCAGTCTGCCGAGTGTCGCCTCCGGTCGGGTGGCGTACACGCTCGGTCTGGAGGGTCCTGCGGTGTCGGTGGACACGGCGTGTTCGTCGTCGTTGGTGGCGTTGCATCTGGCGGCGGGGTCGTTGCGTGCGGGTGAGTGTTCGCTGGCGCTGGCCGGTGGTGTGGCGGTGATGTCCACCCCGCGGACCTTCGTGGAGTACTCGCGGCAGCGCGCGCTGGCGTCGGACGGCCGGTGCAAGGCGTTCTCGGCGGCTGCGGACGGTACGGGGTGGTCGGAGGGTGTGGGGGTGCTGGTGCTGGAGCGGCTCGCGGACGCGCGGGCCAACGGGCACCGGGTGCTGGCGGTGGTGCGCGGCTCGGCGGTCAACCAGGACGGCGCCTCCAGCGGACTGACCGCCCCCAACGGGCCCGCGCAGGAGCGGGTGATCAGGCAGGCGCTGGCGAGCGGCGGGCTGTCCGCCGCGGAGGTGGACGCGGTCGAGGCGCACGGCACCGGAACGGTGCTGGGCGACCCCATCGAGGCGCAGGCGCTGTTGGCGACCTACGGGCAGCAGCGCACCGAACCGCTGTGGCTCGGCTCGCTCAAGTCCAATATCGGCCACGCGCAGGCCGCGGCGGGTGTCGGCGGTGTGATCAAGATGGTGCTGGCGATGCGGCACGGGGTGCTGCCGCGCACGCTGCACGTCCAGGAGCCGTCCCCGCACATCGACTGGTCGGCCGGTTCGGTGGAACTGCTGACCGGGCAGCGTCCCTGGCCCACGGCCGACGGGCGGCCCCGCCGGGCCGGGGTGTCGGCCTTCGGCGCCAGCGGCACCAACGCGCATGTGATCCTCGAACACCCCTCGGAGCCGGAGTCGGAGGCGGAGGCGGACGACGCGGAGTCCGCGGGGCCGAAGGCGCCCCGCTCCGGGGCCGGGGTCCCGGCCCCGGTGGTGGTCTCGGCCGCGACCGGGACGGCGCTGCGTGCGCAGGCCGGCCGACTGCTGGAGCGGGTGGAGTCCGACCCGGACGCGGACCCGCTGGACATCGCCTTCTCCACGGTGACGACCCGCTCGGCGCTGGAGCACCGCGGCGTGGTCGTCGCCGGGGACCGTGCCGAGCTGCTGGCCGGCCTGGCCGCGCTGACGACGGGCGAGCCCTCGCCGCGGGTGGTCGAGGGGGCGGTGGCGCCCGAGTCCGGAACGGTGTGGGTCTTTCCCGGGCAGGGCTCCCAGTGGGCCGGCATGGCCCGGCGGCTGCGGGAGACCTCCCCGGTCTTCGCCGCCCGGCTGGAGTTGTGCGAACGGCTGCTGGACGAGCACGTCGACTGGTCGCTCTCGGAGGTCCTCGACGACGAGGCCGCGCTGTCCGAAGTGGACGTGGTCCAGCCCGCGCTGTGGGCGGTGATGGTCTCGCTGGCCGAGGTGTGGCGGGCCGCGGGACTCGAACCCTCCGCCGTGGTGGGCCACTCCCAGGGCGAGATCGCCGCCGCGTGCGTCGCGGGCGCGCTGTCCCTGGAGGACGGCGCCCGGATCTCCGCACTGCGCAGCCGCGCCCTGCGGGCGCTCAGCGGCAGCGGCGGGATGCTGTCGATCGTGGCCTCGCAGGAGTGGGTCCGGGAACGGATCGCACCACTGGGCGACCGGGTCTCGGTGGCGGCGGTCAACGGCCCGCACACGGTGGTCGTCTCGGGCGACCCCGACGGGCTGCGGGACCTCGGCAGGGTGCTGGCGAAGGCCGGGGTGATGCGGTGGAACGTGCCCGGGGTCGACTTCTCCGCGCACTCCCGGCACGTGGAGGCCCTGGAGGGCGAACTCGCCGACGTGCTGTCCGCGGTCGAACCGGGCCCCGCCCGGGTACCGTTCTGGTCGACGGTGACGGCGGGCCCGCTGGAGGGCACGGAGCTGGACACCGGCTACTGGTACCGCAACCTGCGGGAGCCGGTGCGGTTCGAGGAGACCGTGCGGGCCCTGGTGGCGGCCGGGTTCGGGACGTTCGTGGAAGTCAGCCCGCACCCGCTGCTGACCACAGCGGTCGAGGACACCGCGGACACCGAGGACACGGCGGACACCGTCCCGGGCGGCGGAGTCGTGGTGGCGGACACCCTGCGCCGGGACGAGGACGCCGCGCACCGGTTCCTGCTGTCCATGGCCCGGCTGCACGCGAGCGGCCGCGCCGTGGACTGGACACAGGCCTTCGAGGGCACCGCCGCCCGCACGGTCGACCTGCCCACCTACGCCTTCGAGCAGCGCCGCTACTGGCTGGAGACCCCCCGGCCGCTGCTGGAGGCCCCCCTCGACCTGGCGGACGGCGAGGGGACCGTGCAGACCGGACGGCTCTCGCTGAGCAGCCACCCGTGGCTGGCGGGCCACCGGGTGCGGGGCCGGGTCGTGGTGCCGGGCACCGCACTGCTGGAAATGGCGCTGCAGGCCGGGACGGACGGGGAGGTGGTGGACGAACTCACGCTGCTGGCGCCCGTGCTGGTGCCCGAGCAGGGCGAGATCGAGCTGCAGCTCCAGGTGGAGCCCGGTGACGGGAGCGGCCGCAGGCCGCTGCGGCTGTATGCGCGGGAGGCGCGGACCGACTGGCGGCTGCACGCGGCCGGGGCGCTCTCCGCGCCGACCGGACCGGCGGACACCGTCGGGCCGGACATCGCCGACTGGCCGCCCGCCGACGCCGAACCGGCCGACCTCGGCACCCGGTACGAGGACCTGGCCGCACAGGGCCTGGAGTACGGGCCCGGCTTCCGCGGCCTGCGGGCGCTGTGGCGGCGCGGCGACGAACTGTTCGCCGAGGTGGCCTCGGCCGAGCCGGTACGTGCGGCGCTGCTGGACGCCGCGCTGCACCCGGCGCTGGACCCGGAGACCGAGCCCGCGCTGCCGTTCTCCTGGCACGGGGTGCGGTGGCTGGACCGGGACGCGGCAGCGGAGGCGACCGGCCTGCGGGTGCGGCTGACGCTCCTGGCGGACGGTTCGGTGGCCGTGCTGGTCGCCGACGGCACCGGCCGCGGAATCCTGTCCGCCGACTCCCTGGCGCTGCGTCCGCTGAGCGCCGCCCAGGGCGCCCTCGCGGGCGGCGAGGCGGCGCTGTTCGAGCTGACCTGGCACCCCGCCGGGCCGGACGCGGTGCCCGCGGAACCCGCCGTGCCGGACGCGCACGGCGTCCCCGCGGACGTCACCGTGCTGCACTGCCCGACCGCCGAGGGCGACCCGCCCGCCAGGATCCACGCGGTGACCTCGGCGCTGCTGGACGAGTTGCAGACCTGGCTGGCCGGGACCGAGACCACCGGCGGACGCCTGGTGGTGGTGACCCGCGACGGCGTGCCGGCCGGCGACGGCGCGGACACCGGCGAGGAGCGGGCGGACGGTGCCGGAACCCGCGCGCTGCCGGACCCCGCGGCGGCCGCGGTGCACGGCCTCGTACGGTCCGCGCAGACGGAGAATCCGGACCGGATCGTGCTCGTCGACACCGACGACCCCGACGGGCTGCCGCGGGTGCTGCCGTCCGTGCTGGCGTCCGGCGAGGACCGGGTCCTGGTGCGCGAGGGCGGGATACGGGTGCCGAGCCTCGTCCGCACCCCGCCGCACGCCGGACCCGCCCGGGCCGCGTTCCCCGCCGACGGCACGGTGCTGATCACCGGGGCCTCCGGCACGCTCGGCGCGCTGGTGGCCCGGCATCTGGTGGCGGAGCACGGCGTGCGGGATCTGGTGCTGGTCAGTCGCCGGGGGGCGGCGGAACTCGCCGCCGAACTGACCGCCGAGGGCGCGACGGCGACCTCCGCTGCGTGCGACGTCGCCGACCGCGCGGCGCTCGCCGACGTGCTGGCCGCGATCCCCGGCGACCGTCCGCTGCGTGCCGTCGTGCACGCCGCCGGAGTGCTGGACGACGGCGTGCTCGGCTCGCTCACCCCGGAGCGGCTGCGCACCGTGCTCGCGGCGAAGGCCGACGGCGCCTGGACGCTGCACGAGCTGACCCGGGACCTCGACCTCACGGCCTTCGTGCTGTTCTCCTCGGTGGCCGCCACCCTGGGCACCGCGGGCCAGGGCAACTACGCGGCGGCTAACGCCGCCCTGGAGGCGCTGGCACACCACCGCCGCGGTCTGGGCCTGCCCGGGCTGGCGCTGGGCTGGGGTCTGTGGGCCGAGCGCAGCGCCCTGACCGGCCGCCTCGACGAGGCGGACCTGGCGCGGCTGGCCGGTGCCGGAGTGCGCCCGCTGGCCACCGAGGAAGGGCTGGCGCTGCTCGACGCCGCCGTGGGCGGCGACCGTGCGCACCTGGTCGCCGCCCGGTTGGACCCCGCAGCCGGGGAACCCGGCGCTCTCGCCGCGCTGTTCCGCGCCCCGGTTCCGGCCCGGCGCCGACGGCCCACCGGACTCACCGCCGCATCCTCGGCCGGGGGGCCGGTGGCCACCGGCGGCCGGGGCACGGACGTGGCGAGCATGTCCGAGGCCGCGCGCGAACGCTTCGTCGGCGAACTGGTTCTGCGGGAGGCCGCGGTGGCGCTGGGGCACGAAGCGGCCGACACCGTCGACCCCGACGCAGGGTTCCAGCGTCTCGGCCTCACCTCGCTCGGGGCGCTGGAGCTGCGCAACCGGCTCGGCGCCCGCACCGGGCTGCGGCTGCCCGCGACCATGGTCTTCGAGCACCGTACGCCGCGCCGGCTGGCGGCCTTCCTCGCCGGCCGGCTGGCCGACGCGGGGGCCGCGCGGGCCGCCGCGGTGGCCCGCACCGGAACCGCGGACCGGCCCGCTGCACCGGAACCGGCACCGGAACCGGCGGAGGGGCCGGCTCCGGACCGCCGTGCGGCCGCGGACGGCGCCGGGGACCGGATCGCGATCGTCGGCGTCGCGGGCCGCTACCCGCTGGCCGAGACCGTCGGGCAGCTGTGGGAGAACCTGGCGCGCGGACGGCACTGCATCCGCGAGGTGCCCGCCGATCGCTGGGACGCGGACGCCCACCACGACCCGACCGGCACCTGGGGCTCCTACAGCAAGTGGGCGGGCTTCCTCGACGACGTCGACGCGTTCGACCCGCTGTTCTTCCACATCTCTCCGGCCGATGCCGAGGCGATGGACCCCCAGGAGCGGCTGTTCCTGCAGACGGCCGCCGCCGTCCTGGAGGACGCCGGGTATCCGGCCGACCGGCTCGCGGCACAGGGCCCCGTCGGGGTGTTCGCCGGGGTGATGAGCAACGACTACGCGTGGCTGGGCGGTGAGGCCGACGCACTCGGCGTGCCGACGGACGCACATTCCCACCACTGGTCGGTCGCCAACCGGGTCTCCGCGTTCTTCGACTTCACCGGGCCGAGCCTGGCGGTGGACACCGCCTGCTCGGCGTCGCTGACCGCGGTCCATCTGGCCTGCCAGAGCATCAGGGCGGGCGAGTGCACCGCCGCGCTGGCGGGCGGCGTCAACCTGATCCTGCACCCGCAGCACCTGCGCGGCCTGGCCCGCGCCGGGATGCTCTCCCGCGGGGACCGGCTCAAGGCGTTCGGGGCGGAGGCGGACGGTTTCGTCGACGGCGAGGGGGTCGGCGCCGTGCTGCTCAAACCGCTGGCGGCGGCGGTCGCCGACGGCGACCGGGTGCTCGGCGTGCTCGGCGGATCGGCCGTCAACGCGGGCGGCGACGCGGGCGGCTACACCGTGCCGAAGGCGTCGGCGCAGGCCGAAGTGGTCCGTGCGGCGCTGGAGCGGGCCGGATTCGACGCCGAAAGCGTCGGCTACGTGGAGGCGCACGGCACCGGCACCCATCTCGGCGACCCCATCGAGGTCGCGGGTCTGGTGGAGGCGTTCGGCGGACCGGTCGACCCGGCGCACCGGGAGCAGCGGCCGACGACGGCCCTCGGCTCGGTGAAGACCAACATCGGCCATCTGGAGGCGGCGGCCGGCATCGCCGGGCTGACCAAGGTGCTGCTCCAGTTCCGGCACCGCAAGCTGGCACCCTCGCTGCACGCGGAGCGCCGCAACCCGGAGATCGACTTCGGCAGCACGCCGTTCGAGGTGCAGCAGTGCCTGGAACCGTGGTCGCGGCGGGGGAGCGGGGCGGACGACGCCGCGGCGGATGCGGCCGGCGGCGCTTCCGGGCCGCCGCTGCGGGCCCTCGTCAGCTCCTTCGGCGCGGGCGGGGCGAACGCCTGCGTGGCCCTGGAGGAGTACGTGCCGGCCGGGGCGCCCGAACCGCCGGAGGACACCGGGGAACAGCTGCTGGTGCTGTCGGCCAGGAGCGAGGAGCGGCTGGGTGCCTACGCGGCGGACCTGGCGGCCTTCCTGCGCGGTGGCGGCGGCCCGGACCGGTCGGGGCCGGAGAGCGGGGCCGCAGTGGACGCCGAAGAGCTGTGCGTGCGGCTGGCCGCCGAGGTGGCCGGGGTGCGGCCCGGCTCCCTCGAGGCGGCGGACGACCTCGTCGACTGCGGCTTCGGCCTGGCCGAGCGCGCTCACTACTTCACGCTGCTGTCCGAGGAGTTGGGCGCCGAGCTGCCCCCGGCCGTGCAGGGCGCGGACACCATCGGCGCCGTCGCCGACGCGGTGACCGGACTGCTGCCCGGTACGGGGAGGGCCGTCGACCCGGCGCTGCGGCTCGCGGACATCGCCCACACCCTGCAGTCGGGCCGCAGCGCCCATGAGTTCCGGCTGGCGCTGACCGCGGCTTCGGTGGCCGAGGCGGCGGAGCTGCTGGAGGCGTACGCGGCGGGCCACGCAGGGGACCGGGTCGTCACCGGGCAGGCCGCGCCGCACCGGGCACGTCCGGACGAGGCGGCGGCCGGCACTCTGGAGCAGGCGCTGACCCGCGGCGACGCAACGGCGGTCGCGGCGTGCTGGCTGGCCGGGGCCGAGGTGGACTGGTCCCGGATCGCCCCGGCGGGCGCCCGCCGGATCGAGCTGCCCGGCTACCCCTTCGCGCGCAAACGCTGCTGGATACCCCGGCTCCCCGCCGACCGCCGCCCGCTCCCGGGCGCCGCCCCGACCGGCGCGGCCCCGGCCCCGGCCGGCGCGGCCCCGGCCGCTGCGTCCCCCGAGCCGCCCGCGGCGGACGGGTCCGGCGGCCCCGGCGCCGAGCCGGGTCTCGACCCAGCCGTGGGCCGGGTGCTGGCCGGGTACGCGGCACTGGACGCGGCCTCGGTCTCCGGAGTGCTCGGCGCCTACCAGGAGATGGGCGCCTTCCGGCGTCCCGGCGAGCAGCACCGCGCCGAGGAGCTGCGCGGCGCGCTCCGCATCCGGGAGAAGTTCCGGCGGCTGCACGAGGCGCTGCTCGACCTGCTCGCGGACGCCGGATATCTGACCTACGAGGACGGCTGCTTCACCGCCACCGCCGCGGTCGGCCGTGCGGGGGAGTGGGAGGCCGCGCTGGAGCGCGCCGCGGCCGACTGTCCCGACATCGCACCCACCGCGTCCCTCAACCGGGAGTTCCTGCGGGTGTACCCGCGGCTGCTGCGTGCCGAACTGGTCGGGACCCAGGTGATGTTCCCCGACTCCTCGATGGAGCTGGTGCGGGACCTGTACCGCGGCAACCCGCTGACCGACTTCTTCAACTCGCTCGTCGCGGACGCCGTCGGGCGCCATCTGGCAGCCCGGCTGCCGCAGCTCGCCGAGCGGGAGACCTTCGAGGTCCTGGAACTGGGCGCCGGTACCGGGGCCACCACCGAGCGTGTGCTGCCGGTCCTGGCCGGGCACACCGACCGCGTCGGCTACGCCTTCACCGACATCTCGCCGCGCTTCCTGGACCACGGCCGCGAACGCTTCGCCGCACAGCACCCCGGTGTGCGGTTCCAGTTGCTCAATCTGGAGCGCGACCCGGCCGAACAGCGGATCGCCCGAGAGTCGGCGGACGCGGTGGTCGCCACCAACGTCGTCCACGCCACCCGGAACCTGCGGGACACCCTGCGCGCGATCCGCTCGCTGCTCAAGCCCGGCGGCCTGCTGGTGCTCAACGAACTGACCGCCATCCGCCCGTATCTGACGGTGGGCGGCGGCGTGATGGAGGGCTGGTGGGCCTTCGAGGACGGTGAGCTGCGCATCGGCGGCTCGCCGCTGGCCACCCCCGACCGGTGGGCGCGGCTCCTGGAGGAGGAGGGCTTCACACAGGTCGCGGCACTCGGCGCGGACGAGGCCGACCTGGGCCAGCGGGTGCTCGTGGCCCGCAGCGCACACCCCGTGACCGGTCCGTCCGCCGCGGTTCCGCAGGCCGCCCCCGCCGCGGAGACGCCGGCGGCGGGGCCGGTGCCGGCCGAGGGGGTGCAGGCCCGGCTGCGGGACCTGCTGGAGCGGATCCTGAAGCTGGACGAGCCGATCGACCCCGACCGCTCGCTCGCGGACTACGGTTTCGACTCGCTCAGCGGGCTGCGCATCGTCTCCGCGGTGGACGAGGAGTTCGGGGTGGCGGTACCGCTGGACGAGTTCTTCGAGCGTCCGACGCTGCGCGAACTCACCGTCCACCTGACCTCGGAGTGGCTGACCGGTACGGCCGAGCCGGCCACCGCGGCACCGGCCACCGCGGCACCGGCCACTGCCGAGCCGCTCGCCGCCGGTCCGGAAGCCGCTGCGCCGACCGCCGCCGAACCGCGGGCCGCCGCCGAGCCGCCGACCGCCGCGGTCCCGGCCGTGTCCGCGGCTCCCGTGCGGGCCCCGGCGGAGGTGTCCGCTCCCGTGCCGGCCGCCGCGTCGCCCGTCGACGCGGCGTCTCCTCCCGGTGCGTCACCCGCTGCTGCGCCTCCTGCCGGTGCGTCCCTCGCCGGTGCGTCGCCGGCCGCGGCGGAGGCCGCGCGCGTCCTGCGGCCCCGCGGTACCGGAGCGCGGACGTCCCACCCGCTGTCCGAGGGCCAGCGCGCCCTGTGGGTGATCGAGCAGATCGCCCCGGGCAACCATGCCTACAACCTGCCGCTCGCCTTCTGGCTCGACCGCGGCGTCGACGTGCTCGCCCTGCGCGTCGTCCTGCAGGACCTGCTCGACCGGCACGAGGAACTGCGCGCGACAATCCGCACCGGGACGGACGGGCCGTACGTCCGGATCGCGGACGAACCCGAACTCCCCTTCCAGCAGGTCTTCCTCACCTCCGTCGCGGAGGACGACCTGCGCGAGCGGGTGCGTGCCGACCTGCGCCGACCGTTCGACCTGGCCGAAGGACCGCTGCTGCGCGCGACGCTGTACACGCTCGGCGACGGTGCCCAGGCGCTGCTGCTGACCGTGCACCACCTGGTGCTCGACGGGGTGTCGATCCCCCTGCTGCTGGAGGAGGTCGACCGCGGCTACCGTGCGCTCCGGGCGGGGAGTCCGCTGCCCACCGACCGGCCGGAGCACACCTTCGCCGACTTCGCGGCATGGCAGCGCGACCTGCTCGACGGCCCCGCGGGCGACCGGCTGCGCGCGTACTGGACCGACCGGCTGCGGGGCCGCCGGACCTCCGTGGCGCTGCCGCTGGACCGCCCCCGGCCGCCGGTGCCCGGATTCCGGGGCGCCGCCGTGGAGGGGCGCGTCCCGGCGGAGGTCACCGAGCGGGTCCGCGCCCTGGCCGGCGGGGAGCGCACCTCGCTGTCCAGCGTCATGCTGGCGGTCTTCTTCGTGCTGCTGCACCGCTACAGCGACCAGGCCGATGTCGCAGTCGGCACCCCGACCGCGAACCGGCCGCCCAGCGGCTACGACGACGTGCTCGGGTACTTCATGAACATGGTCGTGCTGGCCGAGCGGGTGGACGGGCAGGAGTCCTTCCGCGAGCTGCTGCGGCGCACCCACCGCACCGTGCTCGGCGCGCTGGAGCACAGCGGCTATCCGCTGCTCACCCTCACCGAGGAGCTGCGGCGCGCGGAGCCGGGCGCGTCCGCGGGCCCGCTGTTCGACGTCGCCTTCTACTTCCACAACTGGACCCGCGACCTGCGCGGTGACGGGCTGGTGGGCGAGCGCGTCGACGGCGTGCACCAGGAGGGCGAGTTCGATCTGACCCTGGATCTGGTCGACCACCCCGACGGCTGCCGGTACACCCTCAAGTACAACCCCGACCTCTTCGACGCGACCACTGTGGAGCGCCTCGGGGAACACTTCGTCACCCTGCTGTCCTCCGCCGCGGCCGCGCCCGCGACCGCGGTCGGCGCGCTGGACCTGCTGACGGCCGACGAGCGGACCGCACTCGCGCCGCCCGCCCCCTCCGAGTATCCGGCCGACACCCTGGTCTGGCAGTTGGTGCGGAGCCAGGCCGAGGCCCGGCCGGGAGCGGTGGCCGTCCGCGACGAGACGGGCGAGCTGACCTACCGCGCGCTGCGGGAGCGCGTCGAGGCACTCGCGGCCCGGCTGCGCTCCGCCGGTGTCGGCCGGGGACGCACGGTCGGCGTGCTGCTGCCGCGCGACGCGGACCTGCCCGCGGCCCTGCTCGCGGTGCAGGCGGCCGGAGGCGCCTACGTGCCGCTGGATCCCGCCTACCCGCAGCAGCGACTGGAGTTCATGGCCCGGGACGCGGGACTGCACCTGCTGCTCACGCACTCCGCCGTCGAGGCGACCTGCGGGGACACGGTGCCCCGGCTGCTGCTCGACGGGGGCGCGGAGCCGCCCGCCGCCCCGTCGCCCGGGCCCGCGGACCCGTCCGACACCGCCTACGTCATCTACACCTCGGGGTCCACCGGCACGCCCAAGGGCGTACGCGTCCCCCACCGGGCACTGACCAACTTCCTGTGGTCCATGGCACGCGAGCCCGGATTCGGACCGGGGGACACCCTGCTGGCGCTCACCACGGTCTGCTTCGACATCTCGGGCCTGGAGCTCTACCTGCCGCTGATCACCGGCGGCACCGTGGAGATCCTGCCGACCGCCGCGACCAGGGACGGACTGCGGCTGCGCGACGCGGTCGAGCGCAGCGCCGCCACCGTGCTCCAGGCCACCCCGGCGACCTGGAGCATGCTGCTCGCCGCCGGATGGCGGGGTGACCCCCGGCTGACGGTGCTGTGCGGCGGCGAGGCGCTGTCCGCCGAACTGGCGGAGGCGCTGCTCGCGGGCAACCGGGAGGTGTGGAACCTCTACGGCCCCACCGAGACCACCATCTGGTCGGCGGCGGCCCGGCTCGCCCCCGGCGACCGGGTCACCGTCGGGACGCCGCTCGCCAACACGGCGCTGTACGTGCTCGACAGCGCGGGCAGGCCCGTCCCGACCGGGGTGCCGGGCGAGCTGTACATCGGCGGTCACGGAGTGGCCGAGGGCTATCTGGAGCGGCCCGAGCTGACCGCCGAGCGCTTTCTGCCCGACCCGTTCGCCATCGGGTCCGAAGCCCGGATGTACCGCACCGGTGATCTGGTCCGGCGGCTGCCCGACGGGCGGATCGAGCATCTGGGCCGGATCGACTCCCAGGTCAAGGTGCGCGGCCACCGCGTGGAGCTGGAGGAGATCGAGGCGGCCCTGCGGCGGCTGGCGGGTGTCCGCGACGCCGTGGTGGTCGCGCGTGGCACCGGCGGCGGCGACCGCTCGCTGCTGGCCTGCTGGACCCGGAGCGGGAGCGGCCCCGACCCGACCGCCGAGCAGCTCGCTGCCTGGCTGCCGGCGTACATGGTCCCGGACGTGATGATCCCGGTAACCGGCTTCCCGCACACCCTCAACGAGAAGGTCGACCGGGCCGCGCTGGCCGCCCTGCCGCCGGACGCGGTGCGGGCCCGCTTCGGCGTCTCCGGCGTCCGGGGGCCGGAGACGGGGGCCGGGGTGCCGTCGCAGCCTGCCCCGGGACCCGGCGCGCCCACCGCCGCGCTGGAGGCCGAACTGGCCGGTACGGTGGCCCGCCTCGCCGGCGTGCCGGCCGAGGAGATCGGGGCGCACACCCCGCTCGGCGAAGTGGGCATGAACTCGGTGACCTTCACCGCGCTCAGCGCCGAACTGCGCACCGCCTACGGCATCGACGTCCGGCCCACGCTGTTCTACCGCCGCGGCACCCTGCGGGCGCTGGCCGGGCACCTGTGGGAGCAGTATCCGGCGCAGCTCGGCGCGCGTTTCGGCGCCGCCGACCCGGCCGTCGTCCCGGCCGCCGGTCAGGCCCTCGCCGCTGACTCCGCCACGGCGCCGCAGCCCGCCGAGCCGCGTGCCCAGGAGCGGCGGGGCACGGACATCGCGGTCGTCGGCATGGCCGCACGCCTGCCCGACTCACCGGATCTGGCCGTGTTCTGGGAGCATCTGGCCGCCGGGAACGACCTGGTGAGGGAGGTGCCCGCGGACCGGTGGAGCGGACAGCGGTCCGGACAGCAGGGGCCGCACCCCCTGCGGGGCGGCTTCGTCCCCGACGTGGACTGCTTCGACGCGGCCTTCTTCGGGATCTCCCCCCGGGAGGCGGAGCTGATGGACCCCCAGCAGCGGATCCTGCTGGAGGTGGTGTGGTCGGCCGTGGAGGACGCCGGATACCGGCCCTCCGAACTGGCCGGCAAACGCGTCGGGGTGTTCGTCGCCGTCGCCAACAACGACTACCTGGAGGCCCAGCGGGCCGCCGGGCACGGCCCGCAGGGGCACACCGCCACCGGCGCGGCGCTGTCGGTGATCCCGAACCGGATCTCCTACATGCTGGACCTGCGCGGGCCGAGTATGGCGGTGGACACGGCCTGCTCCGGCTCGCTCACCGCGGTCCACCAGGCGTGTGCCGCGCTTCGGGACGGCACCTGCGACCTGGCGATCGCGGGGGGCGTCAATCTGATCCTCACGCCGAGCGTCTACGAGGTGCTCGACCAGGGCGAGATGCTCAGCCCCGACGGCCGCTGCAAGACGTTCGACAGCCGGGCCGACGGCTATGTCCGGGGCGAGGGTGTCGGCGCGGTGTTGCTCAAACCGGCCGACCGGGCCCGGCGGGACGGTGACGCCCCGCATGCCACGGTCAAGGCCGTGGTCGCCAACCACGGCGGCCGCACCACGTCACTGACCGCGCCCAACCCGGATGCCCAGGCCGAACTCCTGGTCGAGGCGTACCGGACCGCCGACGTCCCGGTGGAGTCCGTCGGCTACCTCGAGGCGCACGGCACCGGCACCGCGCTCGGCGACCCGATCGAGACGGCCGGGCTGTCCGCGGCCTTCCGGCAACTCCGCGCGGAGCAGGGCACCGAGGCGGCGCCCGGCTGCGCACTCGGCTCGGTCAAGACCAACATCGGCCACCTGGAGGCCGCCGCCGGACTCGCCGGAATGTTCAAGACGGTGCTCGCGCTCGGACACGGCACCATCCCGGCCGGCCTGCACTTCCACGAGCAGAACCCCCACCTGGAACTCGACGGCGGCCCGTTCGAGGTGGCCGCCACCGCCCGGCCCTGGCCGCGCCGGTACGACGCCGCCGGACGCGAGCTGCCGCGCCGCGCCGGGGTCAGCTCGTTCGGCTTCGGCGGGGCCAACGCACACATCGTGCTGGAGGAGGCACAGATGCCGGACGCCCGTGCGGAGGAGGCGGCCGAGCACGCCTACGTGCTGTCGGCACGCACCCCCGCTGCGCTGCGGAGCGCAGCGCAGCGGCTCGCGGACCACGTGGCGGACCGGCCCGTCCCGCCGGGCGACCTCGCGTTCACGCTCCAGACGGGCCGGGAGCCGATGGCGTACCGGCTCGCCGTGGTGGCGGACGGCGTGGCCGCGCTGCGGAGCGAGCTGGCCGCCTATCTGGCGGGCCGCCCCTCGACGGTGCGCACCGGACGGGCCGAACGGAACGCCACGCCGCGCACCGTCACCGCGGCCGGGGACCTGAGCGCGGCCGTCGACGCCTGGGTGGCGGGTGCCGAGGTCGACTGGGCCGAGCTGCACCGGGACGCGGCCCGCCGGCGGGTGCATCTGCCGGGCTACCCCTTCGCCCGCACCCGCCACTGGTTCGCGCCGCCCCAGGCCCAGCTCCCGGCCGCGGCCCAGCCCCCGGCCGCGGCTCCGTCCCCGGCTCCGCAGCCGGGAGCCGCCCGGCTGCACCCCACCCTGCTGGACTCCGAGGTCTCCCCATCCGCCGAGGGCTCCGCTCCCGGTGAGCGGGTGTTCGCCAAGACGCTCACGGGTACGGAGTTCTTCCTGCGCGACCACGTCGTCGGCGGCGAACGCGTGCTGCCCGGCGTCGCGTACCTGGAGATCGCCCGGCTGGCCGGTGAACTGTCCGCCGGGCGGCCGGTGCGCGGCGTCGACGGGTTGGTGTGGGCCGCGCCGGTGCGGCTGCCCGCGGCCGGCGGGCAGCGGCTGGAGGTCCGCCTCGGTGCCGACCCCGCGGGCACCGCCTTCGAGGTGCACAGCGCGGACGGCGGCCCCCGGGCCCATGCGCGCGGCACCCTGCTGCTCGGCTCGCCCGGACCGCGGCCCGCCGGGGTCGACGTCGCGGCGGTACGCGGCCGCTGCCCGGCCGTGCAGGACGGCGCGAGCTGCTACCGCGACTTCTCCCGGCTGGGCCTGGACTACGGCACGAGCTTCCAGGTGATCGAGGAACTCGCCGTGGGGGAGCGCGAGGCGCTGGCGGCGCTGCGCCTGCCCGCCGACCGCACCGCGGACGCGGGCGACTACGTCTTCCATCCCTCGCTGCTCGACGCGGCGCTGCAGACGGCGGGGCGGCTCGCGTCCGCGGCGCACGACCCGGCCCGCCCACTGCCGTACCTGCCCTTCTCGCTGGGCTCGGTCCGGCTGCACGCAGCGCTGCCGCAGCAGCTGTTCGCCCACGCCACCCCCGCCGCGGGCCCGCGCGCGGCCGGGACACTCTGCTTCGACGTGGCGCTGCTGGACCGCACCGGCGAAGTGGTCGCCACCCTCGACGCCTTCACCCTCCGGGAGCTGCCCCGCACCGACGCCGCGGGCGCGCCGGACGCGGTGGCCGCGTTCGAACCGGTCTGGCAGCCCGCACCGCAGACCCCGCGGGCACCGCGCGGGACCGTCCTGGTGCTGGACGCGGGTTCCGAGGGGGCGGCCGTGCAGGCCGCGCTGACCGTGGCGGGCGCGGACGTGCGGCGCCTCGTCCCCGACTCCGGGCCCGGCATCGAGGCGGCCCTCCGGGCGGAGACCGGCGCGCCGCTGCACGTCGTGCAGCCGGCCGGTGAGCACACCGACCCCGACAGCGCGCTGGAGCACGGCTTCCACACCGCCAGGGCGTTCCTCCAGGAGTGGCAGCGGCAGCGCCGCGGCGCGCTGCGCTACCTCTACGTGCACCGGGAACCGGCCACCTCGCCCGCCCACCCGGCCATGGCCGCGTTCGCCCGCTCGGTGCGGGCCGAGCATCCGGCGGTCGACTTCGGGGTGCTGGCCGTGGCGGACGGTCCGCTCGCGGACGCGGTGGCCGCCGAACTCGGCGCCGAGGGCGAGCCCGAGGTGCGGATCTCCGCCGCGGGCCGCAGCCGGCGCTCCTGGCGGCAGGTCGCGCTGCCGGCCGCGGACGCCTCGGCGTTCACCGGTCCTGGTGCCCATGTGATCACCGGTGGCACCGGTGCGCTCGGGCTGCTGCTCGCCGAGCACCTCGCGGGCGTGCGGCGCGCGGCGGGCCTGCCCCGGGGCGGGATCGTGCTCGCCGCGCGGAGCGCCCCCGGTCCCGAGGCCCGTGCCCGGGCCGAGGCGGCCGGTGCCCGGGTGGTGCCGGCCGACGTGGCCGACGGCGCCGCGGTGCGCGCGCTGCTGGCCGGGGTCCGCGCGGAGCACGGAGCGGTCTCCGGTGTCCTGCACGCCGCCGGGGTGCTCGGCGACGGGCTGATGCAGCGCACGGACCGTGCTGCCGCGGAGGCGGTGCTGGCCGCCAAGGTGCGTGGGACGGTGCTGCTGGACGAGGCCACCAGGGACGACGCACTCGACTACTTCGTGCTGTTCTCCTCCGTCGCGGCGGCGTTCGGCAACGCGGGGCAGACCGCCTACGCGTTCGCCAACTCCTTCCTGGACCACTTCGCCGAGCAGCGGGAGCGGCTGCGCCGCGAGGGCGTCCGGCAGGGCCGCACCCTCGCCGCCGGCTGGCCGGTCTGGGCGGACGGCGGCATGCGGATCGACGCCGCCGCGGAGGAGTACGTGGAGCGGGTGCTGGGCATCCGGCCGCTGGGCACCGCACCGGGGCTGGAGGCGCTGGAGGGCGCGCTGGCCGGCACCGCGCCCCGGCTGCTGCTGGCGCCGGGTGATCCCGTCCGGATCCGCACCGCGCTCGACGGCCGCTCGGCGCACGCCCCGGCCCCGGCGGTGCCGTCGCCCGCCGCCGCAGCGCAGCCGGGCAGCGGCGTACGGGAGCAGGCCGAGCGGGTGGTGCTGGGGATCCTGGCCGAGGAACTGCGGCTCCCCGCCGCGGAGATCGACCCCGCGGACTCCTTCGACCACTACGGCGTGGACTCGCTGCTGACCATGAGCGTGACCCAGCGGCTCGAAGCGCACTGCGGCCCGCTCTCGAAGACCCTGCTGTTCGAGTACGTGACGGCAGCCGAGCTGATCGACCACCTGGCCGCGGCACACCCCGACGCGTTCGCCGTGCCCGAGCAGCCCGCGCCGCCCCAGCACGCGCCCGCGCCGGAGCCGGTACCGGCCGCCGCGGCGGAAGCCGGGGCCGCCGTCGCCGGTGCGGCACCGGCGGCGCGGGGCGCGGTCGAAGCCGTCCGGCCGGCGGAAGGCGGCGCGGCCGGGGCCGGGGCCGGGGACGAGATCGCCATCATCGGCGTCGCGGGCCGCTATCCGCAGGCCGACGACATCGCCGAGTTCTGGCGCAACCTGCGCGCCGGCCGGGACTGCATCGAGGAGATCCCGGCCGACCGCTGGAACCACGCCCCGTTCTACGACGCGGACAAGTCCGCCGCCGGCCGGACGTACGGCAAATGGGGCGGATTCCTCCGCGGCGCCGACCGGTTCGATCCGCTCTTCTTCCGGATGTCGCAGATCGAGGCCGAACTCACCGACCCGCAGGAGCGGGTCTTCCTGGAGACCGTCTGGCACCTGCTGGAGGACGCGGGCCGCACCCGCGAGAGCCTGCGCGGCTCCCGTACCGGCGTGTTCGCGGGCATGATGTACGGCCAGTACCAGCTCTACGGCGTCCAGGAGGCGCTGCGGGGCGAGGGGCCGCCCCCGCACTCGTCCTACGCCTCGGTGGCCAACCGGGTCTCCTACTTCTTCGACTTCACCGGCCCCAGCGTCGCCGTGGACACGATGTGCTCCTCCGCGCTGGTCGCCATCCACCAGGCGTGCCAGGCCATCCGCGACGGCGACTGCGAGACGGCCGTCGCAGGCGGGGTCAACATCTCCACGCATCCGGCGAAGTACCTCCAGCTGGCCTGGCGCAGCTTCCTCTCCGAGGACGGCCGCTGCCGCAGTTTCGGCGCGGACGGGACCGGCTACGTCCCGTCCGAGGGCTCGGGTGCCGTGCTGCTCAAGCGCCTCGACGCGGCGCTCGCCGACGGCGACCGGGTGCTGGCCGTCGTCAAGTCGTCCGCCGTCAACCATGGCGGCACCGGCCGCGGCTTCAACGTGCCCAGCCCCAAGGCGCAGGGCGATCTGGTGCGCACCGCGCTGGACCGCGCCCGGATGCGCCCGGCCGACCTGGACTACATCGAGGCGCATGGCACCGGCACGGCCCTCGGCGACCCGGTGGAGATCACCGGCCTGCTGCGGGCCTTCGACGGCGACCTGCCCGAGCGGCTGCCGATCGGCTCCGTCAAGTCCGGTATCGGACACGCCGAGTCGGCGGCGGGCATCGCCGCGCTCACCAAGGTGCTGCTCCAGATGCGGCACGGCGAGTTCGCCCCGTCGCTGCACGCCGACGAACTCAACCCCAACATCGACTTCGCGGCGACCCCGTTCCGGGTGCAGCGCGACGGGGCGCCCTGGCCGCGCCGGCTGCGCGCGGACGGCACCGAGGCGCCGAGGACCGCCGGGGTGAGCTCCTTCGGCGCCGGCGGCACCAACGCGCACATCATCCTCCAGGAGCCCCCCGCGGCGCCCGAGCGGCCGGCCGCCCCGGCCGGTCCGCAGCTCGCGGTGCTCTCCGCGCGGGATTCCGACCGGCTGGCCGAGCAGGCCCGCCGCCTGGCCTCCCGGCTGCGCACCGAGGGTGCCGGGTGGGCCGGGCACGAGGTCGCCTGGACGCTCCAGTCCGGCCGTGAGGCCATGGCGCACCGGCTCGCCGTCCGGTTCGAGACGCTCGGTCAGCTCACCGCGCGGCTGGCCGAGTTCGCGGACGGAGGGCAGCCCCAGGAGAGCTGGACCGGGGTGGTCGACCCGCGCAAGCCCGCCGGGGGCGACCCGCCCGGGAACGATCCGGCCGCCTGTGCGGCGGCCTGGACCTCCGGACAGCCGGTCGACTGGAGTGCGCTGCACCCGGGACCGCTGCCCCGCCGGGTGCCGCTGCCCGGCTACCCCTTCGGCGGCGAGCGGGTCCGGCTGGCCGCGGCGGATGCCGAACTCGCCGCCGTCGGCGCGGCGCCGGTGACCGGTACGCCGTCGGCGCCCGGCCCGGCACCGGTCACCGGGGCCGGGCCCGCGCCCGGCCCGTCCCTCCCGTCCGCGGGACCCGCCGCCGGGCCCGCCGCCGGATCCACCCCCGGACCCGGCACCCCGGAGGCCGGACCCGCCGCCGCAGAGCTGCTGCTGACCCGGGACTGGGTCCCGGCGGAGCCCGCCGGGCGCGGCGCCCCGCCCGCGTGCACCGCGGTCCTGGCCGCCCCCGGCACCGAGGAGCTGGCCGCCCGGCTGGCTGCCGCGCTCCCGGCCGCCGACGTGCTCGGCACCGCCCGGCTCGACGCCGAGCTGGCCGATCCCGGGACCCGCTGGGACCGCTACGACGCGGTGGTCGACCTGGCGGGCTGCGCCGGATCTGCCCTGCCCGTCGACGGCCCGGCGCTGTACACCTGGCTGCGCTGGCTGCAGCAGGTCGTCGACCGGGGCAGCCGCGAGCTGCGCGCGCTGCTGGTGTCCCGGGGCCCGGAGTCCGCGCTGGGCGGCGCCTCCCGAGTGGGCCTGTACCGGATGCTCCAGAGCGAGTACCGGCAGCTGCGCTCCCGGCATGTGGACGTGGGCCCGTGCGGGGACGAGCAGCTGTGCGCCCGGGTGGCCGGTGAACTCGCCCTCGACAGCGAGGAGCCCGAGGTCGCCTACCGCGAGGGCGTCCGCCACCGGGCGTCGCTGCGGACGCTGCCGCCCGCCGCGCCGCGGACACCGCGCTTCCCGGAGGGCCGCGTCCTGTGGGTGACCGGCGGCACCCGCGGGCTCGGGCTGCTGACCGCCCGGCACTTCGTCGCCCGGCACGGTGTGCGCAAGCTCGTCCTGACCGGCCGCGAGGAACTGCCTCCGCGCGCCGAGTGGGCCGCACACCTGCGCGCGGACACCGCGCTGGGCCGCAAGCTCCGCCCGCTGGCCGAACTCGCCGACCAGGGCGTGCAGCTGGAGGTGCGGGCCGTTCCCCTGGAGGACCCCGCGGCGCTCGCCCGGACCCTGGCCGACGTGAAACGCGAGCTGGGCCCGGTGGGCGGGGTGATCCACTGCGCCGGTGCCACCGACTCCGAGAACCCCGCCTTCGTCCGCAAGACCCCGGAGGACCTGGCCCGGGTGCTCGGCCCGAAGGTCTTCGGGCTCGACGCGCTGACGCAGTGCTTCCGCACGGAGCCGCTGGAGTTCTTCGTGCTGTACTCCTCGGTCACCGCCGCGGTCCCCGCGCTGGCCGTCGGACAGAGCGACTACGCGCTGGCCAACGCCTTCCTGGACGAGGTCGCCGCGGCGCGGCCGCACGGGCTGCCGCTGATCAGCGTGCAGTGGCCCAGCTGGCGGGACACCGGCATGGGGGAGGTGCGCAGCGCCGCCTACCGCGCGTCCGGGCTCGCGGCCCTCCCGGACGCGCAGGGACTCGCGCTGCTGGACCGCGCCCTGGCCGCCGGGGAGCGGGTGGTCCTGCCCGCGGCGGTTCGCGCGGACGCCGACTGGCGCCCCGAGCTGCTGACCGGCCGCCGGGCGCCGGCGTCCGGAGTGCGAGCGGCCGCGCCCGCCGCGGACCCGGCAGCCCCCACCGGAGGGCGGAAGGCCCCGGGCCGTACGCGACCCCACGGCGAGCCGGCCGCCGCGGATCCGGCTCCGGCCGAGCCGGGCGCCCTCCTCGCGGCGCGGGAGGCGGTGGCCTCCTGGCTGCTCGACCGGCTCGCCCTGGAACTCCGCTTCGACCGGGCCAAACTGTCGCCCGACGTGCCCGTCCAGGACTTCGGCATCGACTCGATCCTGGTCACCCAGCTCGTGCAGACCCTCGCCAAGCAGCTCGACGTCTCGCTCGACCCGACGGCGCTGCTGGAGTACCCGACCGCCGACGAGTTCGCCGAGCACCTCGCCGAGGAACACCCCCGGCAGCTCGCCGCGGTCTTCGGCCGTTCCGCAGCCGGCACCGCGGAGCCCGTGGCACAACCGGCACCCGCCGTCCCCGGATCGGCCCCGGACGCCACGGAGTCCGGCGCGGCGGGGTCCGGACCGGACCGGGACCGGGCCGCCCCCCGAGGGCAGGCCGCACCGCGCGGAGCGGACACCACCGGGCGGGACGACATCGCGGTGGTCGGACTCTCCTGCCGCTTCCCCGGCGCAGCCTCCGCGGACGAGTACTGGGAGCTGCTGCGGCAGGGGCGCAGCGCGCTGCGCCCGCTCCCCGAGCAGCGCTTCGGCGGGCTGCACGGCTACCACGCGGGACTGCTGCCGGAGGAGCTGCGCTTCGACCCGGAGGCGTTCCTGCTGTCGGAGGCGGATGTCGCCGCCATGGATCCGCAGGCGCTGCTGCTGCTGGAAGAGGTCGACCGGGCCGTCCGGCACGCCGGATACCGGCCCCAGGAGCTCAAGTCGCGGCGCGTGGGGGTGTATGTCGGCGGACGGGCCACGAGCGCACCGGACGAGGCGCTGGTGGACCGGGCGGCGAACCCGGTGATGGTCACCGGCCAGAACTATCTGTCGGCCAACGTCTCCCAGTTCTTCGACTTCCGCGGCCCCAGCGTCGTCGTCGACACCGCCTGCTCCTCCGCGCTGGTGGCGCTGGACATGGCCGCACAGGCCCTGCGGGCCGGGAGCCTCGAGGCGGCGGTGGTCGCCGGGGTCAGCCTGCTCGCCGACGACCGGGCGCACCGGATCTTCGCCCGGCGCGGTCTGCTCAGCACCGGCGCCGCGTTCCACCTCTTCGACCGCCGGGCCTCGGGGCTCGTCCTGGGCGAGGGCGCCGGGAGCGTGCTCCTCAAACCGCTGGCACGGGCGCAGCAGGACGGCGACCGGGTCCTCGCCGTCCTCAAGGGCGTGGCGATCAACAACGACGGGCGGACCGCCGGCCCGGCCACACCGAGCCTGGAGGCCCAGAAGGGAGTGATGGCCGAGGCACTGGCACACGCCGGCCACCTTCCCCACGAGGTCGGCTGGGTGGAGGCCAACGGCTCCGGATCGACCGTCGCCGATCTCCTCGAACTCAAGGCGGTGCAGGCGGTGTACGGCGCCGGGGCGGAGCGCCCGGTCTCCCTCGGCTCGGTCAAGCCGAACATCGGTCATCCGCTGGCCGCGGAGGGGATCGCGGCGCTCATCAAGGTCGTCCTGATGCTGCGGCACGGCGAACAGGTGCCGTTCGGCTCCGGACAGGAGCCGCTGGAGCACTTCGACCTGGCCGCCTCCGCGCTGGACTTCCCCCGCGGGCCCCGCCCGTGGCCCGAGTCGGCGCCGCTGGCCGCGCTCAACTGCTTCGCCGACGGCGGCACCAACGCGCACGTCGTGCTGGCGCCCGCGCCCGAAGCCCGCCACCGCGTCCGGACTCCACTGCCGGAACCCGAACTGAACCGGAGGACCGTCATCCGAGGAACCACCGCACCGGGGGCCGCGGCCACCGGCCTGTTCTGGGACAAGTACCGATGAGCACCACGCAGCCGCCGCACGGCGGGCAGCCCCTCGTCTTCGCGTACGCCGGCCAGGGCTCCCAGTACTACGGCATGGGCAAGGAGCTCTACGACGCCGAGCCGGTGTTCCGCGCCGCGCTGGACCGCTACGACACCGCCGTGGCCGAGGAGCTGGGCGAGTCGGTGCTCGCCAGGATCTTCGACCCGGCGAAGCCGCGGAACCATCCGCTCCTGGACACCCGGATCACCCACCCCGGCATCGTCATGATCGAACTCGCGCTGACGGAGACCCTGCGCGCCGAGGGCATCGAGCCGGACCGGGTCCTGGGCTGCAGCCTGGGCGAGTACACCGCGGCCGTCGTCGCGGGCAGCCTCGACCCGGTGGACTGCCTGCGGCTGCTGGTGCAGCAGGCCGACCTGGTCGGCGCGAGCCCGCCCGGCGGCATGCTCGCCGTGCTCACCGGAACCGACGTGCTGGACCGGGTGCCCGAGCTGCGGGTGTGCGAGATCGCCGCGCACAACTATCCGGGCAGCTTCGTGGTGTCGGGGCCGGAGGCGGATCTGGCGCGCGCGGAGGCGGCGTTGCGGGCCGCCGACGTGCTGCACGTCCGGCTGCCGGTCGAGTACGCCTTCCACTCCCGCCTGATGGACGAGGCGCTGGACACCTGCCGGGCGACCTTCGAGGGGGTGGCGCTCGCCCCGCCGCGCATCCCCTGGACCTCCTGCGTGGACGGCGCCCCGGTGCGAGAGGTGACCGCCGACCACTTCTGGCGGGTCGCCCGGCGGCCGATCGAGTTCGAGCGTGCGGTGGCCGCGCTGCGCGAGCGGGGCGACTTCCTCTACCTGGACCTCGGGCCGGCGGGGACGCTGCACAACTTCCTGCGGCAACTGCTCCCCGAGGACGGCCGGTCGGTGTCGCTGCCGCTGCTCAGCCAGTTCGAGAAGGACACCGAGCTGCTCGCCGGAGTCCGCGCCCGTGCCGCCCGCACCCCCCGGCGGCAGCCCGCCGCCGCGGCCACCCGCGGCGCGGACGCTCGCGCCGAGGACCGCCCCACGACGGTCCGGGACACCACCGACCGGCACCCGGCGGACCGCCCCGCGAAGGTCTACGGCTTCCCCGGCCAGGGCTCCCAGCGCCGCGGGATGGGCAAGGACCTCTTCGGCCGGTTCCCCGCGCAGACGGCACTCGCGGACGAGGTGCTCGGCTACTCCATCGAGGAGCTGTGCGTCCGGGACCCCGAACGGCGCCTCGCCCGGACCGAGTTCACCCAGCCCGCCGTCTACGTGGTGAGCGCCCTCGGCTACCTGGACCGTGCGGCCCGGGACCCGGAGCCGCCGGACTTCCTGGTGGGCCACAGCCTGGGCGAGTACGCGGCGCTGTTCGCGGCCGGGGTCCTCGACTTCGAGACCGGTCTGCGGCTGGTGCGGCGGCGCGGCGAGCTGATGGCCGAGGCGGACGGCGGCGGCATGGCCGCGGTGGTCGGGACCGACGAGGCGACCGTCACCCGGCTGCTGGCCGACCCCGCCCTGGCGGCCCTGGACCTGGCCAACCACAACGCGCCGGACCAGTTCGTGATCTCCGGCCCGGCCGAGGGCGTCGACGCGGCCTGCGCCGCCTTCGACGCGGCAGGAGCCCGCACCGTCCGGCTGCATGTCAGCGCGCCGCTGCACTCCCGCTACATGCGCGGTGTGGCCGAGCGGTTCGGCCCGTTCCTGGACGGCTTCGAACTGCGCCCGCCCGCCGTCCCGGTGCTCGCGGGCGTCGACGCCCGCCCGTACACCCCCGACACGCTGAAGGAACGGCTGACGGCGCAGATCGCCGCGCCGGTCCGCTGGACCGACGTCGTCCGCGCGGTGCGGGAGCACGGCGAACCCGACTTCGTCGAACTCGGCCCCGGACGGGTGCTCACCAAGCTGGTCGAGCGCATCACCGCCGCCGAACCCGCCCCGTCGGCCGGTCCGGCCGCTCCGGCCGCCCCGGCGCCGTCCGCCGGGACCACAGCGCCCGCACCGGCCCCCGCACCGCCCACCGGGGAACCGGCCCCCGCGGCCCCGGCGGCGGGCGCGGAGCAGCACCCGGCGCCCGCGGTCACCGCGGACGGCCTCGGAGCCCGGAGCTTCCGCGAACGGTACGGGCTGCTGCGGGCCTACGCCGTGGGATCGATGCACGGCGGCGTCTCCGGACCGGAGCTGCTCCGTGCCACGGCCAAGGCCGGACTCCTGGGCTTCCTCGGGACCGGCGGGCTGACCCGGGGCGAGCTGGAGGGCCGGCTCCGCGAACTGGAGCCGCAAGCCGCCGTCGGGGCCAACCTCGGCTACCGGCACGGCGCTCCGGAACGCGAGGCGGAGCTGGTCGACCAGCTCCTGCGGCACGGCGTCGACCTCGTGGAGGCATCCGGGTTCCCGGTGCTCACCGAGGACCTGGTGCGCTTCCGGCTCAAGGGCGGCCGCGTCCTGGCGAAGGTCTCCAGAACCGACATGGCCGCCGCGTTCCTCGCGCCGCCTCCCGAGCGGCTGGTCGCACGGCTGCTGGACGCCGGGGCCGTGACCGCGGCCGAGGCGGCGGCAGCGGCGTCCCGGCCGATGGCCGACGACCTGTGCGTCGAGGCGGATGGCGGCTGGCAGTGCGTCGGCGCCGATCTGCTCACCCTGCTGCCCGCGGTCCTGCGGCTGCGCGACGAGGCGGCGCCGCCCGGCCCCCGCGTGCACGTGGGCTGCGCCGGAGGCATCGGCACCCCGGAGGCGGCCGCGGCGGCGTTCCTGCTCGGCGCCGACTTCGTCCTGACCGGCTCGGTCAACCAGTGCACGGTCGAGGCCGCCACCAGCGACCACGTCAAGGACCTGCTGCAACAGGCGCACCAGCACGACGTGGACACCGCGCCCTGGGCCGACCTGTTCGAACTGGGCGGGCAGGCACGCTATCTGAAGCGGGGCCTGCTCTTCCCGGCCCGGGCGACGAGGCTGCACGAGCTGTGGCGGCGGCACACCTCGTTCGCCGAACTCGACGAGGCCACCAGGGAGCGGATCCTCGACCGCCGACTGGGCGGAGAGCACCCGCCGCCCGCGCCACCGGGCCAGGACGGCAAGGCGGAGCTCGCGGACCTGTTCCGGAACTACTTCGCCCGCGGCTTCCGGCTCGCGGTGCGCGGGGACGCCGCGGACCGGGCCGATCACCTCGTCCACTGCGGCCCGGCGATGGGCGCCTTCAACCAGGCCGTCGCCGGAACCGGGCTGCACCCCTGGCGGGCCCGCACGGTCGAGGCCGTCTGCGACGTCCTCCTGGACGGCGCCGCGGAGCACGTCGCAGCCCGGCTGCGGAGCTTCGGCGGGATGCGGCAGGAGCGGCCGGACCCGAGCCGACGACCAGCGAGGAAGGAGGCGGTGCAGTCATGAGCACCGTTCCGCAGGACCAGCCCCTGATCTACTACCCGTTCACCCCCGAGTTCATGGAGGACCCCTACCCGCACTACGCCGAACTGCGTCGGCAGGTGCCGGTGCACGAGCATCCGGGCGGCTTCTGGATGCTCTCGCGCTACGCCGACGTGGACGCGCTGCTGCGCTCCAAGCACTCGGTCGACCAGCGCCATGTCGCCCCCGGGCCGTTCCGGGACGCCTACGCGAGGGCCGGTGTCTCGGAGAAGCCCAGGCTGAAGGGCCTGGCACTGCTGGACCTGGACCCGCCGGACCACACCCGGCTGCGCAAGCTGGTCACCAAGGCGTTCACCGTCCGTGCGATCAACGGCCTGGAGCCGATGGTCCGCGAACTGGTCGACGAGGCCCTCGACGGCATCGCGGCGGCCGGCGGCGGCGACCTGGTCGAGGAGCTGGCCTTCCCGCTGCCGTTCACCGTGATGACGCGGATGCTCGGCATGCCGCCGATCGACACCAAGCACCTGCGGATGCTCACCAGCCTGCTGATGCGCTCGGTGGAACTGACCACCGACCCGGAGGTGATGCGCGTCATCGAGGCCGCCGACGCGGAGATCTTCGAGGTGGTCGGCGACGCCGTCTCGCGCAAGCGCGACGATCCCGGTGACGACCTGCTCACCGCACTCATCGCGGCCGAGGACGACGGGGACACGCTGAGCCACGACGAACTGGTCGCCCAGGTCACCACGTTGTTCGTGGCCGGCTACGAGACCACGGTGAACCTGATCTCCGGCGGCACCCTGGCGCTGCTGCGCAACCCCGACCAACTGGAGCTGCTGCGGGCCCGGCCCGGGATCGGGGAGAACGCGGTCGAGGAGATGCTGCGCTACGACCCGCCGACGCACAGCAGCCGCCGGATCACCCTGGAGCCGTACCACGTCGGCGGGTACGAGATCCCGGCCGGTTCGATGGTGCTCGCCAACCTGGCCGCGGCCAACCGCGACGAGGAGTTCTTCGGCCCCGACGCGGAGGAGCTGCGGCTGGAGCGGGAGAACGCCCGCAAGCAGCTCTCCTTCGGCGGCGGGATGCACTACTGCCTCGGTGGCGCACTGGCGCGCATCGAGGGCCGGGTGGCGATCGGCGAACTCGTCCGCCGCTTTCCCGGACTCGCCATGGACGGTCCCGTCGAGTGGAACGGCCTGCTCACCCTGCGGGGCGCGGAGCGGCTGCCGATCCGCGTGTGAGCCCGCGCTCCGGTGCCGGCGGGCGGGCACCGGAGCCGGGCACCGCACCCCGGAACCCGCCCGCACCCGGACGACGACCGCCCGGCGGACACCCGCCCGGCGCGCACGAAGGAGTGGCACCGACCATGACGGAAGAACCGACCGGCCACCGGGTGGCCCTCGTCGGCGGGGGAGTGATGGGCTCGGGCATCGCCGCCCTGGTGCTCGGGCACGGCATCCCGGTGGTACTCGTCGAGACCGACGAGGCGCGGTGCGCGGACGCCCGCGGCCGGATCGCCCATCAGCTCCGGCACGCCCAGCTGATGGGTGTGCTGCCGCCCGGCCGCGCCCCGGGCGAGCTGGCCACCAGCACCTCCACCGCCGACGTGGCGGAGGCGACCGCCGTCATCGAGGCGGTCACCGAGTCGCCCGAGGCCAAGGCCCGGGTGCTGGCACAGGCGTCGGCAGCGGTCCGGCCCGGCACTCCGCTGATCACCAACACCTCGGGCATCCCGATCAGCGAGCTCGCCGCCTCGACCGCGCGCCCGGCCGAACTGCTGGGCACCCACTTCATGAACCCGCCGTACCTGATCGACATGGTGGAGGTGAGCCGGGGCCCGCAGACCGGCGACGCGACGGTCGAGGCGCTGATCGCGCTGCTCGGCGACCTGGGCCGGCGCGCGGTCGCGGTGCGGGACGCGCCCGGCTTCGTGACCAGCAGGCTGCTCCACCCGATGATCAACGCCGCGGCGCGGATCGTCGGCGAGGGCACCGCCTCGGCCGAGGCGGTCGATCAGCTCATGGAGGGCTGCCTCGGACACCCGACGGGCCCGCTGCGCACCGCGGACATGATCGGGCTGGACAACCTCGTCGACTCGCTCGCCGCCCTCTACGAGCGCACGGGCGCCGACGAGTGCAAGCCCTGCGACCTGCTGCTGGACAAGGTGCGGGACGGCGACCTCGGCCGCAAGTCCGGCCGTGGCTTCTACGGATACGGAAAGGACGAGCTGTGACGACGGAACAGCACACCGACGGCATCGACGCACAGGCGGTCGAACGGGACCTGCTGAGCTTCCTGGAGGCCAGGACGAAGACCTCCGTCACGCCGACGCAGGAACTCTTCGCCTCCGGACTGGTCTCCTCGATGTTCGCCATGGAACTCGTGGTCCAGCTGGAGAAGGAGTACGGGATCTCCATCGTCGGCACCGATCTGCGGCTGGACAACTTCCGCACGGTGGCGAGCATGACCGAGCTCGTGCTCCGGCTCGGCGGGCCCGGGGCGGCGGACGGTGCCTGAACCGCTCGCCGCCGCGACCGCGGTCGTCGACGAACTCGTCGGCGACCGGGCCGGGGCCTGGGATCTCGCCGGGGAGATCCCCGTCGATCTGCTGCGCGGCCTGGGCGCCCGCGGACTGCTGTGCGCACAGGTCGGTGCCGCGTCCGGCGGGCCCGGCTTCACCAGTCGTGCCAACGGAGAACTCACCGCGCACACCGGCAGCAGGTGCAGTTCGCTGCGCAGCGTGATGACGTCGCAGGGCATGGCGGCCTGGACCGTTCAGCGGCTGGCCGCACCGGAGCAGGCCGCCGCGCTGCTGCCGCAGCTGGTCGAGGGCCGGCTGGCGGCGGTGGGGTTCAGCGAGGCCGACGCCGGCTCCGACCTGTCCGCGATGAGCACCTCGCTCGTCGCGGACGGTGACACGTTCGTGCTGACCGGCCGCAAGGTGTGGGTCACCGGTGCGTACTACGCGGACCTGCTGGTCGTCTTCGCCACCTGCGAGGGCGGCGCGGCCGCCGTGGTGGTGCCCGCCTCGGCGCCCGGTGTGCGGGTGGAGCGCGTCGCCGACCCGATGGGCTGCCGCGCCGCGGGCCACGCGCACGTGAGCTTCGACGGGGTGCGCCTCCCGGCCGCCGGCATCCTCGGGGGGCCGGGGCTGCCGCTGCCGCTGCTGGTCACCGCCGCGCTCACGTACGGGAGGATCTCGGTCGCCTGGGGGTGCGTGGGCATCCTGCGCGCCTGCCGGCAGGCGGCGGCCCGGCACGCGGCCTCCCGCACCCAGTTCGGCAAGGAGCTGAGCGGACACCAGCTCGTGCAGCGCCACCTGGCCGAACTGTTCGTCGCCGAGCAGGTCGCGACGCAGGCGTGCGGGCACGCCAGCGACTGCTGGGAGGCCGGCTCGCCCGGTCTCGTGGTCGCCACCGTCCTCGCCAAGCACGTCAGCGCCGGGCACGCGGCCCAGGGCGCCTCCCGGGCGGTGCAGGTGCTGGCGTCCGCCGGGACGCAGGACGGGCACGCCGTGGCCCGCGCGTACCGGGACGCGAAGCTGATGGAGATCATCGAAGGCAGCAGCGAGATCTGCCAGCTCATCCTGGCGGAGCACGCGGTGGCGACGGCGGAGTGAGGCACCCGGCGGACGGCCCGCGGCCGGGGGGCCGGCCGCGGAGCCGGCGGAAGGGCCCACCGGGAGGCCGCGTCCGGCCGCGGGCCCGCCGTCGTCCGGCCGGGCCGACGGCCGGACGCGCGAGCGGCCCCCGGCCGGACGCCGGGCTACCTGGGCGGCATCCGCAGGGCACCGTCCAGCCGGATCGTCTCGCCGTTGAGCATCGGGTTCTCCACGACGTGGCAGACCATCGAGGCGTATTCCGCCGGATCCCCCAGCCGGGCGGGGTGCGGCACCTGTTGACCGAGCGCCTCGAGCGCCGGTTCGGGGAGGGGGTCGAACATGGGGGTGCGGAAGAGCCCGGGTGCGATCGTGACCATCCGGATGCGCCACTCCGCCAGATCGCGGGCGATCGGCAGGGTCATGCCCACGACGCCGCCTTTGGACGCCGCGTACGCGGCCTGCCCGATCTGCCCCTCGAACGCGGCGGCGGAGGCGGTGTTGACCAGGACGCCGCGCTCCTCCGCGTCGGCGGCATCGGCACCGTCGGCGTTCCGGCACATCTGCGCCGCGGCCAGCCGGGCGACGTTGAAACTGCCGATCAGGTTGACCTGGACGACCTTGGTGAAAGCGGCGAGCGGGAAGGGGCCGTTCCTGCCGACGGTCCGGCCGGCGCTGCCGATCCCGGCACAGTTCACCGCGATGCGCAGCGGGCCGAGCAGCGCGGCGTTTTCGACGGCCGCGAGGACGTCGTCTTCCTTGGTCACGTCTCCGGGCGAGAACACCACCCGCTCACCCAGTTCCTCGGCGAGCTGTTCGCCGGGTTCGGCGGAACGGCCCATGACGACCACGGAGGCGCCTTTGCCGTGCAGCATGCGTACCGCGGCGAGCCCGAGGCCGGATGTTCCGCCGGCGACCAGCGCAACACTCCCTTCGATTTTCACGCATTCCCCCTGTCGTGTGTTGTGCCCGGACGGCCGCGGCGAAAGGAACGGCCGTCCTTCCGTGCGGAATCCGGCGGCCGTGGCCGTTCGCAGCGGCCGGTTCAGCATAGTTCCCGGCGACAGTGCCGCGCCCCGGAACCGGGCGGTCGGACGATTCCGGCGCGGTGTGCCGAAAGCGGCCCGTGCACAGGAGCAACGTCGCTGCACAGCCCCTTTTCTGATGCCCCGTCAACGCCGGTGGTCAGGCGCGTACGGGTCCCCGGATACTGCTCCTGGGAGGGTTGCCACCCCTTGCCCGGCTTCGCTAACGTTGCCGACGGTCGTGGTCGGATGAGAATGCGCGGCAGAGGGATCGAATACGGCCTTCCGCACCGGCGGCCACGCGTCGGCAACGCAACGGGGGAACCACGGGGAGATGTCACCTATTTTTCACAGGTAGCAGCCGTCGGCTCCGATCTCCTCGGTGTGCCGATTGCTCGATCCTGTTCGCCGAAGTCCGGAGGACCCGCGGGTGCCCTCCGTCCGACAGGGTCTTTGAACTGTGCGCATGACGCGCCATTCGATTCGCCTTTTTCTCTTCAGTCACGCAGCACGACACGACTGAGCCGCTGATTTCCCTCCCGCCGGGGAGAGCTTCCGGACCGGCCGCCGCGGAACGCCCGCCGGTCCCGTGTCCCGCGGGGCGGATATCGACTCATGGGACGGATACCGATGCCCGAATCTCTGACCTTCGACGAGACCTTCACCGTCACCGCCGACAACCCGCTGCTGCGCGGCCACGTCGTGCACGGGCGGCATCTGCTCCCGGGCGTCGGCTACGTGGACCTGGTGCTCCAGGTCCTCTCCCGGCACGGCTGGCAATCGTCCTCCGTGGAGCTGCGCAACCTCACCATCCTCGCCCCCCTGGTGGCCGCCCCCGGGGAGCGCCTGGCCACCACGGTGCGAGGACGGCCCGCCGCCGGCGGCGGATGCCGGATCGAGATCGTCGGCTCCCGGCAGGACACCGGCCGGCGAGGCGGACCCGACCTGGTGCACGCGACGGTCACCGCGCACCGGCACTCCCTGCCCGCCTTCGAGGGGCGGCTGGAGACCCCCGTCACCGGCGCGCACCGGCACACCCGGATGTCCGACCTGTACGCGTGGCTGCGGGAGCGGAACCTCGTCCACTCGGGACTGATGAAGGTCGGCGGTCAGGTGCACCACCGACGCGGGGACTGGACGGCCGAGGTCGAGCTCGATCCGGCGCACCGGGACACCGCCGCGGAGTTCCCCTTCCACCCGGCCCTGTTCGAGGCCGGGGTGCTGGGCGCCGGGGTGGGCCTGCACATGCTGCACGAGGGCGGGGCGGCCGAGGACCTCTATCTGCCGCTGGTCTTCGAGTCCTTCCGCGCCACGGCGCCGCTGGGCAGCCGCTGCTTCGTGCGGGTACCGGCGGAGTCGGCGCACCGGGACGAGGAACTGATGCGGCTCGCCGTGGAGTTCTTCGACGAGACGGGCCGGCAGGTCGCCGAGCTGCGGCACATCGTCGCCAAACGGGTGCGCGCCGCCGCCACCCTCGACGTACGGGGAGAACCGCACCAGGGGGCCGCCGCCCGCGCGGTGGCCGGGCCGCTCCGGGAGCCGTCCGGCGCCGAGGCCGCGTCCCCGGGCGCGGCGTCCCCGGGCCGGGACCCGGCACGGGCACCGCAGGACGCGGGTGCCCCCGGTGTCCCGGCTGCCGCGGAGCTGGTGGCGGAACTGGTCGGCGCCCGGCTGGCACTGCCACCGGGGCGGGTGGACACCGCCGCCGGGTTCTACGACCTCGGCCTGGCCTCCGCCGACCTGGTCTCGATGGTGCCGGAGCTGGAGGAGCGGCTGGCGCTCTCGCTCTCGCCCACCGTGGTGTTCGAGCACCGGTCACCGGCGGACCTGGCGGCCTGGCTGGACTCGCAGACCGCGGGGCGGCGCAGTGCGGCGACACCGCCCGAGTCCGGCGGGGTGCCGGAGCCGTCCGCTCCTGCGGGCGGCGCGGAGGGCCCACCGCCCGGCGGCGGCCACCCCGCCGTGCACGCCGCGGTGGTCGAGGAGCTCGCGGCCGTGCTGGAGGTCGGGCCCCACGAGATCGCGGAGGACCAGGAGCTGGGGGAGTACGGGCTCGACCTGACCGCGCGCGCCGTGCTCGCGGAGCGGCTCGGAGCGCGGCTGGGAGCGGCACCGGCCGCGGCGTCGCTCGCCGACCATCTGACGGTGGGCGCCGTCGCCGACCGGTTGGCCGCCCGCGTCCGTCCGGCCGCCGAGCCGTCGGACGCGGCTTCCGCGCATCCGCTGCTGCACCGGGTCGTGCGGCAGGACGGTGCGATGGAGTACCGCACGCGCTTCTCCGGGGCGGAACCGTTCCTGCGCGATCACCGGGTCCGCGGGGACCGCATCCTGCCCGCGGTCGCGCAGTTGGAGATGGCGCGCGCCGCGGTCGAGGACGCGGCGCAGGCCGGACCCGGCACCGTACGGCTCGACGATGTCGTATGGCTCCGCCCCGCGCGGTGCGGAGCCGAGGGGCTGGAGCTGCGCGTGGCCGTGCGGGAGGCCCCCGGCGGCTGGGACTACACGCTGCACGCCGTCGTCGCCGACGGGAAGCCGGACCTGTGCGGACGCGGCCGCGCGAGCCTGCGGGAGGGCGCTGCCACGGCCCCGCCGCTGGCCCGGCTGCGCGAGCGGTGCTCCCGGCGGACCGTGCCCGCCACCGACGTCTACGACCTCTACGACGGTGTCGGTATGGACTACGGGCCCGCACAGCGTTCGGTCGCGGAACTCGGGGTGGGCACCGGCGCGTCCGGGAGCCCCGAGGTACTGGCGCGGCTCCGGCTGCCGGCCGAGGCGCGCGAGGTGGTCGGCTGTCTGCTCCACCCGAGCATCGCGGACGGCGCGCTGCAGGCCGTGGCGGGGCTGTCCGCGCTCCAGGACGACCGGCAGGACGAACGAGGCCGTGCCGCACTGCCGTTCGCGGTCGAGCGGGTCGAGGTGTACACCGCCGTCCCGGCCTACGCCTACGCCTGGCTGCGGCGCCGGCCCGGCAGCACGGAGGACGTCGACATCACCCTGCTCGACGAGGACGGCGGGGTGTGCGCCGAGCTGACCGGGCTGCGCACGCGGCCCCTGGCCGCTCCCGCGGACGCCGGGCAGCAGCCGTCCGCCGGCACCCGTGCCGTCCCGCCCGCCGGACCGACCGGGCAGCGGACCGGAACCGGCGACCGCACCGGCACCGACATCGCCATCGTGGGGCTGAGCGGGCGCTATCCGGAGGCGGCCGACCTGGACGAGTTCTGGCAGAACCTGCGGGCGGGCCGCGACTGCATCACGGAGGTCCCCCGGGAACGCTGGGACCACCGCAGATACGCCGACGGCACGGGATCGTCCACCGGCGCGTGGGGCGGATTCCTCGACGGCATCGACCGGTTCGACCCGCTCTTCTTCCAGATCTCGCTGCACGAGGCCGAACTGCTGGACCCGCAGGAGCGGCTGTTCCTGCAGTGCGCCCACCACGCGCTGGAGGACAGCGGCCACACCGGCGAACTGCTGGCCCGCGCCGCGGCCGATCCGCACGGCGCCGCCGCGGCCGTCGCACCGCCGGGCCGGGTCGGGGTCTTCGTCGGCGCGATGTACGCGGAGTACCAGCTCTACGGCGCCCAGGCGCAGGACCGGGGCAGGTACACGGCGCTGTCCGGCAGCGCCTCCAGCATCGCCAACCGGGTCTCCTACCTCTACGACTTCCGCGGCCCGAGCATGACCGTGGACACCATGTGCTCCTCCTCGCTGACCGCCATCCATCTGGCCTGCGAGGCCATCCGCAGCGGCCAGTGCGAGACCGCGCTGGCGGGCGGGGTGAACCTGCATTCGCACCCGAACAAGTTCGTCATGCTCAGCCGCCGCCGGTTCCTCTCCAGCGACGGACGCTGCCGCAGCTTCGGCGAGGGCGGGGACGGCTACGTTCCCGGCGAGGGCGTCGGCGCCGTCGTGCTCAAGCCGCTGGAGCGGGCGGTGGCCGACGGCGACCACATCCACGCGGTCATCAAGGGGACGGCGCTCAACCACGGGGGCCGCACCTCGGGTTACTCGGTCCCGTCGCCGGGGGCGCAGGGCGAGGTCGTCGCCGACGCCTTCGCCGCTGCGGGCGTCGACCCGGCGACGGTCGGCTATCTGGAGGCGCACGGTACGGGTACGTCCCTGGGCGACCCGCTGGAGATCACCGGCCTCACCAGAGCATTCGCCGCGTCGGGCAGCGCACCGGGCACGTGTCCGATCGGCTCGGTGAAGTCGAACATCGGGCACTGCGAGGGTGCGGCCGGGATCGCCGGAGTCACCAAGGTGCTGCTGCAGATGCGCCACGGCGAGCTGGTGCCCAGCCTGCACTCCGGCACCCTCAACCCGCACATCGACTTCGACGGCAGCCCGCTGCGGGTCCAGCAGCACACGGAGCCCTGGCGCCGGCCCACCGTGCGGGACGAGACGGGCGCGCCCCGGGAGCTCCCGCGCATCGCCGGGGTGTCCGGCTTCGGCGCCGGCGGGGCGAACGTCCATGTCGTGCTGGCCGAGTACCTGCCCAGGACCGCTCCGCCTCCCGCGCGGCCGGTCGCGCCGGGCCGCCCCGCGCTGGTGGTGCTCTCCGCGAAGAGCCCGGAGCAGCTCACCGAGCAGGCCCGCCGGCTGCGGGCCCGGCTGGCCGAACCGCCGCAGCACGCGCTGGCCGACATCGCGTGGACGCTCCAGGTGGGGCGCACGGCGCTGGAGGAGCGGCTGGCCTTCGCCGCCGCCACGACGGAGGAGGCCGCGGCCGTCCTGGAGGAGTTCCTGTCCGGTGCCGGTGCCGGTGCCGGTGCCGGCGCCGCGGACCCGGCGCCCGGAACCGCCTGGGTGCGCGGGAGCGTCGGTCCCGGCCGACAGGCGTCCGCGGAGGCGGGCAAGGCCGCACTGCGCGACGCGGCAGCGGCCTGGACCGAGCGGGGCGAGCACGGCGAACTGCTGCGGCTGTGGGCGCGCGGGGCGACGGTGCACTGGGAGGAGCTGGCGCCCCCCGGTCCGCATCCGCGACGGGTCCCGCTGCCCGGATACCCCTTCGCCCGGGAACGCTGCTGGTTCGACCTCGATCCGCACGGCGGCACCGGGACGCGGCAGGAACCGCTGCCCGGCCGGGCGGCCGCGCCCGAGCGGCCGCCGGCCCCGGAGGCCGCCGACCCGGTGGCGCGGGACGTGGTGCTGCTCCGGCCCGAATGGACGCCGCGGGAGGCGGTGGCCGGGCGGGACGGCGGCACCGGTGCCGCGGGTGGGGCGTACCGCGCACGGCAGGTCGTGGTCCTCGGCCGGTGGGCCGAGGACGAGCGGGACGCCCTCCGGAGCGCGCTGCCGGCGGGCGCCGAGTGCCGCTTCGTGCAGCTCGGCGACGGTCCGGCGGACGCCTGGTACGGCGAGGGCGCACAGCAGGTGTTCGTCCTCGTGCGGGAGATCCTGGCGCGCGGGGTGCGGCAACCGGTGCTGCTCCAGGTGGTTCTGGCGGGAGCCGTACCGTCCGGCGACGCGGCCGGAGAGGACCTCCTGGCGTGTGCCGGCGGTCTGGCCGGACTTCTGAAGTCCGCCACCGCCGAGCAGCCGCTGCTGCGCACCCAGTACGTCGAGTGCCTGGACGGCGCGGGACCCGCCGCGGTGGCCGCCCGGCTGGCCGCCGAGGCCGTACCCGACCCCGAGCCGGAGGTGCGGTACCGGGCGGGCCGCCGGCTGGTGCGGCAGCTCGTGGAGGAGGCGGCGGGCACCCCGTCCGGCCCGGCGCCCTGGCGCACCGGCGGCGTGTACCTGATCACGGGCGGCGCGGGCGGTCTGGGCCGCCTCGTGGCCGAGGACATCGCCGCCACCGTCGAAGACGCCACGGTGGTGCTCCTGGGCAGGTCGCCGCTGGACCCGCGGCGGCAGCGCGAACTGGAGGAGCTGCGTGCCTTCGGTCTGACGGTCGACCACCGGACCGCCGACGTGGCCGACCGCCGGGCGCTGTCGGGCGTGCTGGCGCAGGTGACCGCCGACCACGGGCCGCTGACCGGTGTCGTGCACAGCGCCGGGGTGCTTGCCGACGGTCTGCTGCTGCGCAAGAGCCCCGAGGACTTCGCACGCGTCCTCCGGCCGAAGGTGCCGGGGCTGGTCAACCTGGACGAGCTGACCCGGGACCAGCCGCTGGAGTTCTTCTGCTGCTTCTCCTCGACCGCGGGCGCCTTCGGCAACGCGGGACAGGCGGACTACGCGGCGGGCAACGCCTTCATGGACGCCTACGCCGGCCACCGCAACCGCATGGTCGGGCAGGGGCGGTGCAGCGGCCGGACGGTGTCGATCGGCTGGCCGCTGTGGGAGGCGGGCGGGATGGGCGGCGACGCGGTACGGGAGCAGCTGCGCCGTGCCGGCCTCGTCCCGCTGGACACCGCTCGCGGGCTGGCGGTGCTGCGGCACGCACTGACCGCTGACGGCAGTCGGCCGGAGGGCACGCTGCTCGTCCTGGCCGGGGACCGGGGGCGGTTGCTCGGCGAACTCGCCCGTCCCGCGGAGGAGTCACCGGGCCGGGCGGCGCCGGACGTGGGCGGCCCGGGGGCCGCGGCGGGCCGCACCGTCGTGGCCGGGACCCCGGTGACCCCGACGGGCCCGGCGCCGACGATCCCGTCCCCGGCACCGGACAGCGCCCCGGGCCGGCTGCTGGAGGACCGCGCGGTGGACCATCTGCGGCGGGTGCTGGCCGCGGCGCTCAAGCTCGGCTCCGAGCGGCTGGCGCCGGACGCGCCGCTGGACCGCTACGGGATGGACTCCGTGATCGCGGTGGAGGTCATCTCCCAGTTGGAGGAGTCCTTCGGCCGCCTGTCGCGGACGCTGCTGCTGGAGGTCGAGTCGGTGCGGGAGCTGGCCCGGTACTTCGCCTCCGACCATCCCGAGGAGCTGCGCGAGCTGCTCGGCATGCCGGCCGGTCCGGCTCCGGAGACCGGGGCGCCGGCCCCGGGCCCGGCGCCCGTTCCGGAGGCACCGAGCGTGCCGGCCGCCGCTCCCGAGGGGCCGCGCCCGGATGCCGCCCCGACAGCCGCCGCCCCGACAGCCGCCGACCCGGCACCGGACACCCCGGCACCGGACACCCCGGCTTCGGCCGTCCCGGCACGGGACGCCGCGCGAGCGGTCGGGCGGGCGCGCACCGGCCGGCCCGGCGGCGGTGGGGTGGCGGTCGTCGGCGTCAGCGGACGGTATCCGCAGGCCGGTGACCTGGACGCGCTGTGGGCCAACCTCCGGGCGGGCACGGACTGCGTCACGGAGCTGCCCGCCGAGCGCCGGCACGGCGCGGCGCCGTCCGGTCCGCGGGCCGCCGGGCCGGACGCCGGTCCGTCGGCCTGGGGTGGGTTTCTCGACGGCATCGACCGGTTCGATCCGCTGCTGTTCGGGGTCTCCCCGCGGGAGGCGGCGGAGATGGATCCGCAGCAGCGGCTGTTCCTGGAGACCGCGTGGCTGCTGCTGGAGCAGGCGGGCGTGACCCAGGAGGTCCTCCGGCGGCGCTACCGGCGCCGGGTGGGGGTCTATGTGGGCGCGTCCTACCAGCTCTACCGGCCGGACGGTGCGGACCCGGGACGGGCCGCGCTCGCCGCGTCCGCCTCGTACAACCTGATCGCCAACCGGGTCTCGCAGTTCTTCGGGCTGGAGGGCCCGAGTCTGGCCGTGGACAGCAGGTGCACCTCCTCCGCGCAGGCCGTCCACCTCGCCTGTGCCGATCTGCTGTCCGGGGAGGCCGAGCTGGCCGTGGCCGGCGGCGTCAACCTCACGGTGCACACGGACAAGTACCTCGCACTCTCCGAGCTGGGGCTCCTGGGCAGCGACCCGGGCAGCCGCAGCTACCGCGACGGAGACGGCTACCTGCCTGCCGAGGCGGTCGGGGCCGTCCTGCTCAAGCCGCTGGACGCCGCCCTGCACGACGGCGACCGGGTGTACGCCGTGATCAGCGGCACCGCCTCCGGGCACGGCGGCCGGTCCGCGGAGTTCACGGTGCCGAGCAGCCGCGCGCAGGCGAAGGTCGTACGGCGGGCACTGGCGCAGGCCGGCGCGGCGGCGGACTCCATCGGCTGCGTGGAGGCGTCCGCGAACGGGATCCCCTCGGCGGACGAGGCGGAACTGCGCGCGCTGCGCGAGGTGTTCGAGGGAGTCACCGAGCCGGTTCCGGTCGGCTCGGTGGCCTCGGGGCTGGGCCATCCGGAAGCCGCCTCCGGGATCGCCCAGCTGACCAAGGTCATCCTGCAACTGCAGCACGGGGAGCTCGCGCCCCTCACCGCGTCCGGAGCCCCGAATCCGCGGCTCGACCTGGCGGGAACGCCGCTCGAACTGTGCGAGCGGTCCGCACCCTGGGAGCACCGGGGCGGCGCTCCCGGTGGCGTGCCGGGAGGGGAGGACGGCCAGGACAGCGCGGAGGCGCTGGTTCCGCGCCGTGCGCTGGTCAACTCGGTCGCTCCGGGCGGCAGCCACGTCAGTCTCGTCGTCGAGGAGCCGCCGCGCGGCACCGACCCCGGTGCGGAGGGGGCCGCCGCCGGCAGTCAGCTCGTGGTGCTGTCCGCGCGGACGCGTCCGCGGCTGCGCACGGCGGTGGGGCGGTTGCTGGCGTATGTGGCGGACGACGACTGCGCGGTGAGCCTGGCCGATGTGGCCTACACGTGCCAGTTGGGCCGCGAGCCCCAGCCCGAGCGGCTCGCCGTGGTCGCAGGTTCGACGGCGGAGCTGTGTACGGCGCTGGCCCGGTATCTCGCGGACGACGGGTCGGCCGCGGCGGATGCCGGCGGCGCCGTCGTCCGTACGGGCAACGCCGAGGAAGACCCCGGCCCGCTGGGGGCGCTGCTCTCCGGGGACCGGGGCGAGAAGTTCCTCGCGGGTCTGGTCGACGACCGGGACCTGGCGCACCTGGCCGAGGTGTGGGTGCGCGGCGGCGAGGTGCCCTGGCGGCGGCTGCACGGCGGCCCCCGCCGGTTCGCCCCACTGCCCCCGACGGTCTTCGAGGGCGGCAGCTACTGGATCGGCCGGATGCCCGCGTCCTCCGGTCCGGCCCTGCGGCACGACGCGCCGGGAGCCACCGGAGCCCCCGCGGTTCCACCCCGGACCGCCGAGCCGCGGCCGGCGCCGGAACCGGCCTTCGGCCCGCGGGACGATGCGCCCGACGAGCCGCTGGACGGGCCCCCGGACATGGCCGAGCGGGGTCTGGCCGTCGTCGCGCTCGTCGAGGGGATGAGCGAGGAGGAGCTGGACGCGGTGCACGCGGGCACCGCGTCCGCGTCGGCCGGGCAGGGCTGACACCGCGGAGTGCGGCGGCGCCCGGACCGGCAGTTCGCCCGCCGGTCCGGGCGCCGCCGCTGCCGTGCCGGGGGCGCGGCCACCCCGGGCCGTCCCGGAGGTCAGGCCGTCACCCTGGCCAGGAACGCGTCGAGGTTGGCCGCGGCGCGCTGGATCTTCTCCTCGACGGTGAGCGACTCGCGGTACCGGACGGCGAGGCCCGTGTCCTTCTTGCCCCGTACGTAGAGCGAGCAGCACAGGTCGCTGCACAGGTAGGTGCCCACCGAGTTGCCCTGCTTGCCGGCTTTGCCGGCCATCGGCGCGACCATCAGCGAGACGCCGCTCGTGTGGTCGGTCAGACATATCGAGCACATGCTGCGCCGGGTCTGCCAGGGGGCCGGGGCGGGGCAGCGCAGCGCGAGGGCCCGGGGGCGGTCGCCGCGCCGGGTGACCAGATAGGCGCGGTCGGGGGCCTGGGGGTCGCGCCAGCCCAGGTAGTCCAGGTCCTCCCAGGGCCGCTCGGCCAGGTCGCGCGGCACGGACAGCCGCTTGGCCTCGCCCTTCGTGCAGTTCACGAACGCGGCCCGGATCTCTCGCTCGGTCAACGGTTCCATAAGAGTGAGGCTAATTTGCCTAAAAGTCTTAGGCAAATGCATAATCGACTCAGCTGAACAGGAGGAGCGTTATGGTGCGTGCGGGGTTGACCACGGAGCGACTGATCCGGGCGGGCGCGGAGCTGGCCGACGAGGTCGGCTTCGACCAGGTGACCGTCTCGGCGCTGGCCCGGCGCTTCGACGTCAAGGTCGCGAGCCTGTACTCGCATCTGCGCAACTCGCAGGACCTCAAGACGAAGATCGCGCTGCTCGCCCTGGAGGAAATGGCGGACCGGGCCGCCGAGGCGCTCGCCGGACGCTCCGGCAAGGACGCGCTGGCGGCCTTCGCGAACGTCTACCGCGACTACGCACGGGAGCACCCCGGGCGCTACGCCGCCGCGCAGACCAGGCTGGACCCGGAGACGGCCGCGGCCAGCGCGGGAGTCAGGCACTCCCGGATGACGCGGGCGCTGCTGCGCGGCTACGACCTGGCGGAGCCGGACCAGACGCACGCGGTCCGGCTGCTGGGCAGCGTCTTCCACGGCTACGTGAGCCTGGAGATGGGCGGCGGGTTCAGCCACAGCGCCCCGGACACCCAGCAGACGTGGGAGCGGGTGCTGGACTCCCTCGACGCGCTGCTGCGCAACTGGCCCGAACCCCGCCCGTGACGCCCGCCACCACCCGACCCGACGACCCGAACAGGTTGACGACATGCACGCCGAGGACACCTGGACCACCACGCCCCTGACCGCGGACCTCGTCCGCGGCGCGTCGGCGCTGGAGCGCACCGCGCACGGCCTGCTGCCGCACCGGCTGCCCGCAGCTGCCCGGGCGCAGTGCGACGACGGGCAGCTGCACATGGCCGAGTCCCAGCCCTCCGGGGTGCGGCTGGCCTTCCGTACCGCCGCGACCGCCGTCGAACTCGACACCCTGCCCACCAAGCGGGCCTACACCGGCCTCCCGGCCCTCCCCGACGGGCTGTACGACCTGGTCGTGGACGGCAGCCTCGCCGACCAGGGCACAGTGCCGGGCGGCAACACCCTGACCGTCGACATGCGGGCCGGGACCGCCGAGACCACTTCCGGCCGCGGCGGCACGCTCCGCTTCACCGGGCTGCCGGACCGGATGAAGGACGTCGAGATCTGGCTGCCGCACAACGAGACCACCGAGCTGCTGGCGCTGCGCACCGACGCCGCCGTCGAGCCGCTGCCCGACCGGGGCCGCAGGGTGTGGCTGCACCACGGCAGTTCGATCAGCCAGGGCTCCAACGCGGCGAGCCCCAGCACGACCTGGCCCGCGCTCGCCGCCGCGCGCGGCGGCGTGGAGCTGGTCAACCTGGGGCTGGGCGGCGGGGCACTGCTCGACCCGAGCACCGCCCGGGCGATGCGGGACACCCCGGCCGACCTGATCAGCGTCAAGATCGGCATCAACGTGGTCAACAGCGACCTGATGCGGCTGCGCGCCTTCACCCCGGCCGTGCACGGCTTCCTCGACACCCTCCGCGAGGGGCACCCGGGCACGCCGCTGCTGGTCGTCTCGTCCCTCCTGTGCCCGATCCACGAGGACACCCCCGGCCCCAGCCTCCCGGACCCGGAGGCCTTCGAGGACGGCCGGCTGCGGTTCCTGGCCATGGGCGATCCGGCGGAGCGTGCCGCCGGGAAGCTGACCCTGCGCGGCATCCGCGAGGAGCTGTCCCGGGTGGTGCGGTCCCGCGCGGCCGACGACCCGAACCTGTACTACCTCGACGGACTGGAGCTGTACGGCGAGGCGGACGCCGCCGAGCTGCCGCTGCCCGACGAGCTCCACCCGGACGCGGCCGCCCACCGCCGCATCGGCGAACGCTTCGCCGCGCAGGTGTTCGCGGACGGCGGCCCGTTCGCCGCCGCGCCCGCGTGAGCGGCCACGGCGGGCTCCGGCCGCGCGCTTTTCACCTGCCCTCCGGGGGTGCTGCCCGCCTGCCCGGGCTTCGGGTGCTCCCGCGCCGCGGCCCCGGCCGTGCCGGAGCCGCGGCGGATGCGGGGAGGGGCGGCGGGCGCGGGAGCGCGCCGCCGGCCTCCGTCACTCCGTGCGCAGGCCGGCCGGGCGCATCATGCGCCACAGCAGTGGCAGGCTCAGCAGCGTCACCACGGCGACCAGCCCGCCGCCGACGGCGAACATCGGCCAGATGACGCCCCAGTCGGCGACCGACCGCGAGATGACCCGCAACAGGGTCCAGCCGAGGCCGAGCCCGAACGCCGAGGCCAGCAGGAGACCCAGCGCCACCGGGATCGCCGTCTGCCAGAGCACGGAGGCGCCCAGCGTGCCGCGGCGGGTCCCGAACGCCACCAGCACCGCCAACTGCCGCCTGCGTTCGCGCAGCTGCTCCGCCTGGGACACGACCATGCTGGCGGCGATGAGCACCAGCACCGCGGTGGCCGCGGCGAAGATGACCCGGCTCAGCTCGGCGAACCCGGCGGAGACCTTCGTCGACCGGGACAGCCACACATCGGCCGCCGGGCTCTGCCGGAAGACGGTCGTCCGGACGTGCTCCAGCGCCTCCGGCTCGTCGTCCTGGAGCCGCACCCAGCCGGTGTACCGGAGGTCGAGACGGTCGGGGGAGAGGGCGCCGGGCGTCACCAGGATCCCGGTGACCGGAGCACCCCAGCCGGACGGCTTCGCGGACACGGTGCGCGTGCCCTCGGGGATCCGCCAGTTCTCGGTGCCGCGGCCGTCTGGCCCGGCCACCCGGAGGGCGGTTCCGGGGCGCGGCGGAGCGGGACGGCTGGTCTCCTCGTCCGTGTCCCGCGGATCCGCCGCCGCGCGGAAGACCCGCCCGTCACGGCAGGAGCCGACGTCCGCCACTTCCCGCAGCGTTCCGCAGTCGCCCACGATGACCTGCGCGTACTCCGCCGCGTCGGTGCCCGCCGCCTTCCCCGCGACCTCCTGGGTGCTCTCCAGGAACCCGGTGGACCCGGCGACGCCCGGGGTGGCGGCCAGCGCCCGGTCCAGTTTCCGGGCACCCGCGGTGTCCGTCGTGAGGTCGATGACGTTCACCTGCCGCAGCGCGGACTTCTTCCGGCCGGTCTCCTGCGTGGCCTCCGCCTGGACCCCGGCGAACAGCAGTTGCAGCGCGACGGCCCCGGCCACGGCGATGGTGATCCCGCTGACGGCCCGGGTCGCCGTACCGCTGGACAACTGGAGCCGGCGCACCGCGAGCTGCCAGGAGACCGGCCCACCGCGCAGCTTGCCGACCAGCCGCTCCACCACCCAGGGCAGCAGGAGCGCGACGCCGCTCAGCAGCGCCACCACCCCGGTGGCGACCCGGAACTCGTTCACCTGACCGCCGCCTCCCGAGCCCAGCGCCCCGGCCAGCGGCAGCAGCAGCGCCAGCCCGACCACCGGGGGCAGCAGCCGCCACCACAGACGGCGCGGCCGCGGCGTGCTCTCCCGCGTCACCCGCACCGGCTCGATCGTCACGCCCCGCAGCGCGAACACGGCGGCGCCGACCGTCACCAGCGGCAGCCCGAGCACCACCAGCGCGCCCAGCACCGGGTCCGGGACCACGTCGGCGGGGAAGACGCTGACGTCGAAGAGGGTGACGTCCGCGGCCAGTCCGCGTCCGAGCGCGAAGACCGCGCCGCCGAGCAGCAGCCCCAGCACCGCTCCGGCGAGCGACTCCCCGGCGGCGATCCGGCGGGTCATGGCCGTGTCGGCCCCCACCAGCCGCAGGGCCGCCAGCCGCTGGTCCCGCCGCTCGCCGCCGAACCGGGTGGCGGTCCCGATGAAGGTGGCCACCGGCATCAGCAGCACCGCGCACGCCACCGCGCCGAGCAGGATCAGCAGCGGGTCCACGTCGCGGTGTTCCTCGACGTGGCCGAAGTACCGCACGCGCTGCGCGTCCCCGGCCCGCAGCGTGTCAGTGCCCAGATAGAAGGAGAGGTCGGCCGGTCCGAGCAGGCCGTCGTCGGCGATGACGCCGACGATCCGCGCGTTCAGCCGCTTCGCCAGCTCAGCACCCGCCGCGGAGTCGAGCAGCTCCTTCAGCGCGGGCGAGACCACCATCTCGCCGGGCTCCGGTATCCGCTCGGTGCCCGGCGGGGTGACCGGGTGGCTGCCGTCGGCCTGCAGGAGCCGGCCGTCGATGTCCCGTCCGTGGAAGGTGGTGTCCGCCACGGCCGTCAGCAGGGTGCGCTCGGTGGCCCGGCTCTCGTCCGCCGAGGTGGCGTTCCCCAGCACCGAGCCGTTGACCGCCCGGGCGTCCCGGCGGGACTCCTGCGCGCTCATGATCGACGGCACCGCGGCGGCCAGCAGCAGCATCGCCACTCCGAGCCCCACCCCGACGGCGGTCAGCAGGGTGCGGAGCCGGCTCTGCCGGCCGGCGAAGGCGAACCCGGCGCCCATGGCCAGGTCCCGTGTCCACTCGCGCACCCGGTGCGCCCTGGGCCTGCCGCTCATACCGCGCCCACCACACCGCTCATGTCCCGTGCCGTGCCGTCCCGGACGACGACCTCGCGGTCGGAGTAGGCGGCCACCCGCGCCTCGTGGGTGACCAGCACGACCGCGGCCCCGGTCTCGCGGGCGGCCGCCGTCAGCAGTTGCATGACCCGCTCCCCGTTGAGCGAGTCGAGCGCGCCGGTCGGCTCGTCGGCGAAGACGACGCGGGGCGAGCCGGCCAGCGCGCGGGCCACGGCGACGCGCTGGCCCTGGCCGCCGGACACCTGCCCGGGCCGGTGGTGGCGGACGTCGTCGACCTCCAGGCGCGCCAGCCACTCCTGGGCCCGCGCCTCGGCCTCCTTGCGGCGAGCGCCCGCCAGACGCAGCGGCAGGGCCGCGTTCTCCAGGCAGGTCAGCTCGGGCACCAGCTGGCCGAACTGGAAGATGAACCCGAAGTCGCCCCGGCGGAGCGCGCTGCGCTCCGCGTCGGAGAGGGCCGACATCTCCCGGCCCTGGTAGGTGATCCGGCCCGCGTCCGGCGGGACGATCCCCGCCAGGCAGTGCAGCAGCGTGGACTTGCCGGAGCCGGAGGGGCCCATCACCGCGACGACCTCGCCGGCGGCGACGGAGAAGTCGGCTCCGGAGAGCGCGGCTGTCGATCCGTAGGTCTTGTGCACGCCCTCGGCGTGCAGCAGGGGTCCGGCCGACGGCTCGGACCCCTGACCGGTGCTGAGTGGGGGGAGCAAGGGGCGCACCTCCGGGGTGGGTTCGTGGTCGGGGCGGCGGCCTCCGGGGCCGGCGCGGGTCGGTTGGGGCCGGTTCCGCGGCGGCCGGTGCGGCGTGCGGCGGACGACGTGCGGCGGATGGACGTGGCGACTCTACATCATGTGTATACACGGGGTGTATACGTGTCCGTGGCCGCCCCTCTGGTCCGGCCGTCGGGAGCCGGCCTCCGTGCCCGGCCTCCGCCCCGGAGCCGGACCCGGAGGCCGGTACAGCGTTCGATGCCGGGTCCGGCGGAAAAGTTCACCGCGGGTCAGGGGTGGTGTGCCGTCACCGGGAGGGGTATTCCCAAAAGTCATGCAATGCCTGTTTTGCGCTAACGTGATCGTATGACCACCGTACGAAGGGGTGCGCGGCTCGTGTCGGTGCTCACCGCGACGCTGATCGCGCTGCTGCTGACGACCGCGGGCAGCCCCGGCGGGCCGCACGCCGCGGACGGCGACGGGGTGTCCGCCGCGGCCGCCGCACTGCGCGCCGGCCCCGTCCACGTCGACCCGCGCGCCCGCGACGCGCTCCCCCCGGCGGCCGCCAAGGCGCTGCGGAGCACCATCGAACGGGCCGACAAACCGGTCCTCGTCGCCGTGCTGCCCGCCGACGGCGACTCCGACCGGAAGACGCTGCTGCGTCGGCTGCGCGCCGAGACAGGCATCGCCGGCGTCTACGCGGTCGCGCTCGGCGACCGCTTCGACGCGGGCGCCGACCACCGGATCATGTCGCGGGACGCCGTCCGGGACGCGGTCGGCGCCGTACGGCGCGCGCACCCGGGGGACCCCGCTGCGATGGTCACCGACTTCACCGACCGGGCGGTCCGGCAGGCCTCCGGCTCGGCACCCGCGGCCTGGGACGGGAACGGTGCCGCCGAGGACGGCGGCCGCACCGGCGGCGGCACCGCGGCCATCGTCACCCTGGGCGTCCTCGTGCTGCTCGCCGGAGGCGGCGCCTTCCTGGTGAGCCGGGGCTCCCGCAGACGGCGGGCCCGACTGGAGCGGGCCGGACTGGAGAAGCTGCGCCCGGTCGTGGACGAGGACATCACCGCGTTCGGGGAGGAGCTGAGCCGGATCGGCTTCGACCCGGCCACCGCCACCGCCCGCCCCGGCCCCGGTCCGGGCGGCACCGGCGCCGCTGCCGCCCGGACCGGCGCCGGAACGGACGCGGAGGAAGCGGATGCCGCGCGCGAGGACTACGCGCGGGCACTCGACGGATACGACGACGCCAAGACCAGGATGGCCGCCGCGCGCCGCCCGCAGGACGTCCGCGAAGTGAGCCGGGCGCTGGCGGACGGCCGGTTCGCCCTCGCCACCCTGGAAGCGCGGCTGCACGGCGCGGTGCTGCCCGAGCGCCGGGCCCCGTGCTTCTTCGACCCGCGGCACGGGCCGTCGGTCGAGGACGTGCAATGGGCGCCGCCGGGCGGAACCGAGCGGGCCGTCCCCGTCTGCGCGGCGGACGCCGCCCGGCTGGCCGGCGGCGAGGAGCCCGCGGCCCGCGAGGTCGGCACCCCGCAGGGGCCGCGGCCGTACTGGGAGGCCGGACCGGTGTACGCGCCGTGGGCCGCCGGGTACTTCGGCGGAGGACTGCTGCCGGGCCTGCTGATGGGCACCCTGCTGGGCGGCGCGCTCGGCGGGCCGTACCCGGACGGGTCCGGCGACCCCTCCGGCGGGGGCGACTTCGGCGGTGACTTCTCCGGGGGCGGCGCCGATCCGCGCGACTTCGGCGGCGGCTTCGGAGACGGCGGCGGCTTCGGCGGAGGCGACTTCGGGGGCGGCTTCTGAGAACCGGGCAGGGAGCGATTTCCGGCCGGACTCCGTTCTGCCGTCCCCGGCGGGCAGCAGCCTCTTCCGGTGTGCCGTGGCCTCCGATGGGTTTGCCCTGGCCGATCGGCGGTTACGTGCACCGGTACGTGGGGGTGAGCTCGCCTCGCGGAGGCACCGGCGGGTTGGGGACACAGCCCCCGGTGCCGTTTTTCACCTGCGATGCCCGGTTGGCGCAGGGTTGCTGGTATCGGGCCGGTGGGTCCACGCTCGGAGGAGTCCCGAACGCGGGTCGGCTGTGACAGCGCTTCCGTGTTGAAGGACCGTCCGACGCTGGGAGAGCTTGATGAGTGCCGCAACCGGGTCTGCGCGTACGACTGCGCTCGCAGGACGTCCGCGGCCCAGAACCGTACCGCCGGGCGAGGCCACGACTCCGGCCGCGCCCCCGGCGCGCAGGACCGGACCCGAGCCCGTCGCCGCGGACGCGACGGCCCCGGAGGGCCCGGCGGGCCCCGGTGAGGCACCGCTGTCCGCGCGGGAGCGCGACGAGCTGACCGCGCGGATCGACGCACTCGACACGGAGGTCGGCCAGCTCCGGGAGGCGCTGGCGAGCCGTCCCGTCATCGACCAGGCCAGGGGCATGGTGATGGCCCTGGCGCCGTGCGACGCGGAGACGGCCTGGCAGGTCCTGGTACGGGTGTCCCAGCACTCCAACGTCAAGCTCCGCAGCGTGGCCGCCGCGCTGGTGTCCGGCGCCGAGGGCACCGCCGTCCCCAAGCCAGTGCGCAAGCATCTGGCCACCGCTCTGCGCGAGGTGCGGACGCCGCCCGGCCGGCGCGGCGGAAGCGGGCCACCGGACCGCCGCGAGCCGCGCGCACCGCGCTGAGACCCGCGGGGCGACCCGGAGCCGGGCACCGGCCGGAGGACCGGGGCGGCGGGTCCGGGAGCCACGCGTCCCGTCCCGCCCTCGCCCCGTGGCGCTGCCCCGAGCGGTGCCCGCCCCCGATGTGCTCAGCCCACGTTCGTGCCGCCGTGTTCGCGGAACCGTGCCGGTTCGGGCCTCGGCGGGCTCGCGACTACTCGGCCGCGTACTCCTGCGGCCGCTCCGGGGCCGGAAGGCCGGGCTGCTGACCGGCGCGCGGGCCGGAGGGCGGGCCGGAGGGCCCGGCAGGCGCCCTGGGCGCGGGCGGCGCGGTGCGGCGTGCCTGTTCAGCCGGAGCCGGAGCCGGAGCCGGAGCCGGAGCCGGAGCCGGACCGTGTCCGGGACCAGGGCCGTGTCCGGGACCGGGACCGGGACCGGGAACGGAGGCACGCGCGGGACCGGCCGCCGGAGGCTCGGCTGACTCGGGTCTTCCGGTACTGGGGTGGCGGTGGTGCACGGGTGAGAAGTCCACCGCCTGCTCGGCTTCCTGCGTGAGCGCCTCGGCGGCCTGGCGTACATCGCCGGGCACGTCGCCGTGCTCCTCGATCAGGCTGCTGTAGATGGGCGGACCGGTGGCGCTGTCGGTCGTCATGCGGAGAATCTCCTGGTGAGGGTATGGACAAACAACCGGCCATCCACAGGGATGCAGATGGCCGGACGCCGACCTTACGCCCTGGCCCGGGGCCCGTCTCCACGCGGGCCCACCGCCGCTGCGCGCTCGGACCGTCCCGCACAGAACCGCACAAACTCCGTACAGTCCCGTGCAGCTCCGGACACTCCCAGCAACTCCCGGGCAGCCTTCGTGCCGCGCGGGCGTCGGCCGCCCGCGCCGCCTCCGGAGCACGGCAGGCGATTCCGGGCCGTCGGGGAGCGGCCCACGGAACCGTGTGCCCACCTGACAGGTTCGGGGTGTTTACCGCCGCCCGAGTCGGATACACGAGACTCCACGTGCTTGGGAGTACAGGCACATCGCGGGAGGAGACCCCCAGGGTCCCCCGGGTGTGTCACCCGGGCCGTTTCTCCCGCGGTTGTCCACGTGTCAACGACACCGGGAGGAGCCCGATCCCATGTGCCCCGTGAGGTACCGCCCGCAGCGCACCCGCCACAGCCACGACGACGCCCCCGACACCGCGGAGGACTTCGCGCGACTGGCGACGCTCCCCGAGGGCCCGGAGCGGGAGGAGCTGGCCGGCCGCCTGGTGGAGGCGTGGCTGCCGATGGCGCATCGGCTGGCCGCCAAGTACCGCAACCGCGGTGAGTCGCTGGAGGACCTGGAGCAGGTCGCCGCGCTCGGACTGGTCAAGGCGGTGGACCGGTACGACCCCGCGCAGGGGACGCCGTTCGTGCCGTTCGCGGTGCCGACCGTCACCGGTGAGATCCGGCGGCACTTCCGTGACCACACCTGGGACGTGCATGTTCCCAGGCGCGTGCAGGAACTGCGGAACAAGGTGCGGAACGCCGTGCGGGAGCTGACCGCAGGCCTGGAGGAGGGGCCGCCGTCGGTGGCGCGGATCGCCGAGCACACCGGCATGTCCGAGGAGGACGTGGCCGCGGGGCTGGAGGCGCTGGACAGCTTCCGCTCGCTGTCGCTGGACGCGTCCGTCGCGGGCAGTGCCGACGACGGCTTCTCGCTCGCCGACACGCTCGGCGCCTCGGAACCCGAGTACGACACGGTGGTGGCCCGGGAGGCGGTCAAGCCGTGTCTGCGCGAACTGCCCGAGCGTCAGCGGCAGGTGCTGTACCTGCGCTACTTCCGCGACATGACCCAGTCGCGGATCGGCGAGGAACTGGGCATCTCCCAGATGCACGTCTCCCGGCTGCTGTCCAAGAGCTGTGAGCGGGTCCGCCGCCAGGTCGAACACGAGCGCCGGGCCGCACGCCCCGCGGAGACGACCAACTCCGGCCGCACCGGCAGGACCGGCCGTACCGGTACCGGGCACGACAGCCGCCGTACGCCCGGTGCGCGGCAGACGGCGCGCCGTGCCCCGGCGGTCGCCCCCGGCGCGGCGGCAGCCGCCTGACGACAGCGTCGACGCCCCCGGCGCGGAACCTCACCGCCGGGGGTGCCCGCACGGTGTGATTCCAGGCAACCGGCGTGGGGACTCGCCGGCCGGCAGCGGCCGGTACAGCTGCCGCGACATCGGCCCCTCCCGTCGACCGGCCCCCGCGCGGGCCCGAGCGGGCCCGCGCGGGGGCCTCACCCGGCGGTGGTCGCCTGCAGGGCCTCGGTGACCTCCGCGTCGGTGATCTGCGGGAAGTTCTCGTACCAGAGGCCCACCGCCTCGAAGACGGCCGGCTGGTTCGGGCACAGCACGGTGTCCGCCTCGCGGCTGAGATCCCTGACGGCCTGCGGCGAACCGACCGGGACCGCCAGAACGAGCCTGGCCGGCCGCTGCCGCCTCAGATGCCGCAGCGCCGCCCGGGCCGTGACGCCCGTGGCCAGCCCGTCGTCGACGACCAGGACGGTGCGGCCCTCGATCAGCGGCTCGGGGCGGCCGCCCCGGTAGAGGTCCTGGCGGCGGTGCATCTCGGTGCGCTCGTGCGCCACCGTCGAGGACAGCCGGTCGGCGGTGAGCCCGAGCATCTCCAGGGCCGTCGTGTCGTAGACCGGCGGATCCTCCCCGGCGATGGCCCCGACGCCGTACTCCGGCCGGCCCGGCAGCCCGATCTTGCGGGCGACGAGCACGTCCAGCGGCGCGTGCAGCGTGCGTGCCACCTCCGCGGCGACAGGTACCCCGCCCCGCGGCAGCGCCAGCACCAGCGGATCCCGCAACTCCTCCGTCCGCTGCAACCGAAGCACCTCGGCGGCGAGTTCGCGGCCCGCCTGGACGCGGTCTGCGAAACGCATCTCGGCTCCCTTCTCGCGACATCCGGCCGGCGCCCGGCCGGCACCGGCCGCGTGCGGCCCGTCCCGGACCGCACCCTCATTCGCCGTCCGTGGTGGGCGGGAGCGCGAACCATCCGGCCGCCACCCGCGCGACCTCCTCCAGGGTCCCGGGCTCCTCGAACAGATGGGTGGCGCCCGGGACGACGTGGATCCGGTGCGGTGCGCGCAGCCGCTCGGCGGCGGCCTCGTTCAGCCGCAGCACCTGGTGGTCGTCACCTCCGACGATCAGCAGCACGGGGGCCAGCACCTGCGACAGGGCGTCGCCCGCCAGATCCGGCCGGCCTCCGCGGGAGACCACCGCGTACACGGTGCCCGGCCGCTCGGCCGCGGCCGTCAGTGCCGCCGCCGCCCCGGTGCTCGCCCCGAACAGGCCCACCGGCAGCCCGGCCGTCCGCCCGTGGCGCGTCAGCTCGTCGACGGCAGCCACCAGACGGTGACCCAGCAGCGGAATGTCGAAGCGGTGCTCGGCTGTCGCGGCGTCGATCCGCTCCTCGTCCTCGGTCAGCAGATCCAGCAGCAGGGTGGCCAGCCCCTCCTCGCGCAGCGCGGCAGCGACCGCCCGGTTGCGTGGACTGAAGCGCGAGCTGCCGCTCCCGTGTGCGAACAGCACCGCGCCCGTCACCCGGTCCGGCACCTGGAGATCGCCGGTGAGCACCGTTCCGCCGCCGGTCCTGATGTGGACGGTTTCCATGGTTTCCGTAGGCACGCCCTCTCACTCCCCTCGCACCGCGTGCCCTCCCCGGGTGCCCAGCCCCGCCGCGTCCAACCAGGCCGTGGCGCACCGGCCCCGCCGGGTGCTCCGCCGGTCCCTTCGCCCCGATCGTCCGGGGCATCCCGCGGTTCTGCCGGGCCGACCTGCTGCGGATCGTGGTGGGTACGGCACTCCTCGCCGCGATCGTTCCGCTGGACGGGACGGGACGGCCCGCCCACCACAGCCGACGCCGGACGGATCCCGCTGAGCCAGACCCGGCGGCGCCGCGCGCCCCGACGGAACGGGCGACCGACCCCGGTACGCGGAGGGCGCCGCACACCCCGGTGCGGGAACCGGCGGCACCGCGCACCCCGGCGCCGGCGGCGATGCCGCGCCCTCCGGCAGCGTGGCGTGCGGGGCCGCGGTGCCCCTTCCCCCGCCGGCACCCGGTGGCCGTCGTCCAACGGCAGAGGAAGCTTCGCCGGACTCGGCGAAGTGCCCGAGGCGACGACGGCCGGTTCGGTCCGGTGCTCTGCGAACCCCTGTCAGCGTCCGGCGGGGTCGTCGATGTCCACCGTGATCACGACCCCGGCCGTCGAGGTGAACGTCGCCTCGCGCCCGACCGGCCGGATCTCCGTGAACGGATTGGACTCCGTGAGGAAGACCGCCCACACCAGGGTTCCGTCCTCGGCGAGGCGTGCGAAGAACCCCTGCGACCCCTGGTCCCCCTCGCCGGCCCACAGCTGTCCGCCACCGGGCAGCTCCACCTCCCGCTGCCCGTCCACCCAGGAGACCCACTCCGGGTCCTCGGCCAACTCCGCCGCGAGGTCGAAGGACTCCCCGATCACCAGGCCCCCGGGCCGGTCCGAGTCGTACGAGACGTCATGGGCCCGCACCTGCTCGCCCTGGCGCACATACAGGGCGTCACGGAGCGGAAGACAGTACTCCGCCCACAGGCTGTCCAGGGCTTCGACGTCTCGCATGCCGCTCCTCCGTGAGCGCTGTGGTCCAGCACATTGCTGAGAGGTCTTCACGTAAGACAGGCGTCCGGAGAACGATGCGCGGAACGTTGGTCTGACTTCGCGGGGCATGCTCTGTCTTGGCTTGGAATGCACCGCCGGGTTCAGGTCAGCAGTGTCGTCACGCCCGCCGAACGCAGGGTGCGGACAACCTCGTCCATGTACTCGGGGATATGAGTGCGGGCCGTAGCGGAGTCGTGCCACACGAGTGTGAACGGAGCCACCGGGCCGAAGTTGCCACGCAAGCAGTCCTTGAGGGCGTCCAGAGTCGAGCCGTAGTAGCCGCCAGGCCCGTTCAACGCCTCCCCCAGCGCACAGTAGAGCCCCGAATGGTCCGTGACATGGCTTCCGTCCAGGCGGAACGAGTCAGAGGGAGAGGGGGGCGGAGGGATCGGGAATCGCCAGACAGCGCGTAGTCGGGCTGCGTCGAGCCATGCCTCACGTCCCTCCTCCGGAAGTCCTGCCCAGATGTTGCGCTCATCACCGCTCGACGTACGCCAGGCGGACCACACCGCGTCTGTCCCAGGGCAGGGGGTGTCCCACAAGTATCCCGAGACGCGGAGATCGACCACATTGCCGCGTTCGTGCTCCTCGGAGATTTCCGCGCTCCCTACCGTATAAGCAGCGACAGGCAACCCGTTCTTTCCCAGCACGCGAAGCTCCAGCGCATCGTGATGCACCTGAACTGGCGGCTCGGCCAGGCGCCGGGCACGTGGGGCTCGAAAAGTCGCGTACTCCTCGCTCTCAAAGAACCCTTGCAGTTCTTCGACAGCGTACAAGTCGCGTTCCGAGTCCGCCGAATAGAGGAGGTATGCGGCGTACTCCGCAGTCAACGCTGCTCCTTCGGAAGTTTTGGGACGTCTCCACCATCTTTGTACCAAGGAGCCGGAAACAGTCTCGGCTTCTTGTAATCGTGATTCCAGATGAAGCCGATCAACCCATCCTTGCGCTTCAGAACCCGGTGCGGTGTGCCCTCCACGTCGTATATCGCCGCGCCCTTCCACTTGGCCTTTTCCTTGGGGGACAGCTTATCCGCATTGTAGTAGTCGAGGCCGTCCGGGGCGTCGCCTGGCCGTTGCGTTCCTCTTCCGGCCAGAACCTCCTCATAGACGTGGCGGAGCTTCTTGTTGCGTATGGGGTTGGGGTCACTCAGCTTGGGCTTGTCCTTCGGGCAGCCCGCCAGGCCGAGCGGATCCTCCCACGCGCAAGGGTTTCGCACATAGGTCTGCGGGCTCGGCGAGGGTTCGAGGCCGAGTGGGTCGGGTGTGAGGTAGCGGGCTGTTTCGGGGTCGTAGTAGCGGAAGTAGTTGTAGTTGAGGCCGGTTTCGTGGTCGGAGTATTGGCCGGGGAAGCGGAGGGGACAGTCCACTGTTGCGGCGGGGGAGGGGAGTGGGGTGCCCCAGAGGGTGGTGCGGGATTGCCAGGCGAGGGTGCCGTCGGAGGCGAGGAGTTCGGTGGGGGTGCCGACGGTGTCGGTGATGACCGCGTGGAACTGCGGGGTTCTGACGAGTGGGTCGCGGGTGGTCTGGGCCACGGGGCGATGGGTGTCGGGGGCGTAGTCCCAGGTGGTGGTCGTGCCGTTCTCGGTGGTCTGCTCCGCTGTGCGGGTGCCGTCCCAGGCGAAGGTGGTGGAGCGTCCTTCGGGTCCGGTTTTCGTGGCGCGGCGGCCGAGTGGGTCGTAGGTGTAGTGCCAGGTCTCGCCGCTGGGGTTGGTCGCGGATATGAGGCGTTCGTGGGTGTTCCAGGTGTAGGTCCAGGTGCGGGTCTGGCCGTTGAGGAGTTTGCGGGTTTTGCGGGTGAGGCGGCCGGCTGCGTCGTGTTCAAAGCTGGTGCGGCCGGCTCGGCGGATGAGGGTGCCGTCGTGTTCGCGTGCGCCGGATGCGGGGTGGGCCGGGGCTTGGGCGTGGGACTGGTTGCCGGCTGTGTCGTAGGCGTACTTCTCGGTCCAGCCGTGGGCGTGGACACCCGTTATGCGGCCCAGGGGGTCGAGCTCGAAGCGGCGTGTCCCGGCGGTCAGTTCGCGGATTTCGGTGACGTAGCCGTCGGGGCGGTAGGTGTAGGCGCGGTGCTGGAGGATGTCGCCGTGCGCCGTCTGCACTGTCTGGCGGGTGAGGTGGTCGGTGGCGTCCCAGCCCTGGTGCAGTGTGATGCCCTCTGCCAGTTCACGGTGCGTCTCACGGCTCGCGGCGTCATATGTGAAGGTGAGCGTGCCGCCGTCCGTCAACAGCGATGTCGGGCGGTCCGCCGCGTCGTACGTCCAGGTGGAAGTGTGTCCGGCGGGCGTCGTGCGGCTGATGCGGCGGCCCGCCGCGTCGTAGGTGTAGGACGTTCTGCGTCCGTTGACCGTCTCGGCCAGCAGCCGGCCCACTGCGTCCCGCTCCAGCGTCACCTCCGCCGCCGCGTTGGCGGTGTGGACGAGGGCGCCTGCCGGGTCGTACGCGTATGTGGTCACCTCGCCGCTGGTCTCGTCGTGCTGTTCGACGGGGCGGCCGAGGGGGTCGAGGGTGTAGGTGAGCCGCTCGCCCATGGCGTTCGTGCGGGCGAGGAGGTCGCCTGCGGCGTCCAGTTCGTAGGTCTGGCGTGCGTTGTTGAAGTCGGTCTCGGCGACCAGCCGGCCGGCCGGGTCGTACTCGTAGCGCCACGACCTGCCCTGCGGATTGGTGACCTCCACCAGGCGCAGTTCGGTGTCGTAGGAGAACGCATACCGCGCCCCGTCCGGGTCGGTGCGGGTGACGGGCAGGTCGAAGTGGGTGTGGGTGTACTCCGTGGTGTGGCCCGCGGTGTCGGTGTGGGAGACGAGGTTGCCCTCGCAGTCCCACTTCCACTCCTCCCAGGCACCGTCGGCGTACTCCCGCCAGGCGGGTTTGCCTTCGATGGTCCAGCCGTGGCGGGTGGTGTGGCCCAGTGGGTCGGTGAGGGTGGTGATGCGGCCGTGGGGGCCGCGGTGGATGTGGGTGGTGTTGCCGAGGGGGTCGGTGAGGGCGATGGGGAGGCCGGCCGGGTTGGGGGTGACCGTGGTGGTGTGGCCGAGGGGGTCGGTGACGGAGGTGAGGTGTCCGGCCTGGTTGTAGGTGTAGCGGGTGGTGGTGCCGGCCGGGTCGGTGGTGGAGGTGCGGTTGCCCAGGTCGTCCCAGGTGTGCCGCCACAGGCCGTCGTTGGGGTCGCGGATCTCCAGCGGGAGGCAGTCGTCGTCGTAGAGGGCGGTGGTGGTGCTGCCGTCGGGGCGCTGGATGCGGGTGAGGTTGCCCGCCTCGTCGTAGGTGTAGCGGGTGGTGCGGCCCAGCGGGTCGGTGACGGCCACCGGGTGGCGGTTGTCCGCGTCCCATTCGGTGCGGGTGGTGTGGCCGAGGGTGTCGGTCTCGGCGACGATGCGGTGGGCCTCGTTGTGGACGTAGAGGGACTGGTGGCCCTGGGAGTCGGTGTAGCGGGTGGTGCGGGCCGCCTGGTCGTAGTGGAAGCGGCCCGAGAAGGTGCCGTCGGGGCCGATGGTGCGCAGCACGCGGCCGCGGTGGTCGTAGACGTAGCCGAAGGCCGTGCCGTTGCGGTCCGTCCACGAGGTGATGCGGTGGGCCTCGTCGTAGCGATAGCGCAGCGGCTGCCCGGTGGAGTTGAGGATCTCGGCGAGGTCCCCGGCCGGGTCGTAGCGGTAGGAGACCAGGAGGGTGCTGCGCTCCTGGTCGGGGCCGTGCAGCATGCGCAGTGCGGTGATCCGCATCAGGTCCGGATCGGTGTCCACCGCGATCCGGTAGCCGCCCGAGTGGGTCACCCGCTGCGGTGCGCCGGTCTGGTCGTAGGCGATGTCGATGCGGTTGCCGGCCCGGTCGCTGATCGCGCGCAGTGCCAGTTCGCGTCCGCCGGCGGGCAGCGGGGCGAAGTGCAGGGTGCGGTTGCGTTCGGGTGCGGTGATCGTCATAGTGCCGTCCGGTTTGCCGTCCCAGCACAGCGGCCACCGGGGCCCGCTGACCGGCAGCGCCGGCACGTCCGCCTCGGGCACCGGATAGCTGAGCACCATCCCGTCGTCCGCGACGAAGACGATCCCCCGCTCGTCCAGCTCCACCCGCTGATCCAGCGTCCCCGCCCAGGTCGGCCCGAACCAGCCCCCGCACGGATGCCCCGACACGTAATGCCGCTCCAGCAACAACGGCAGATCCCCGGGCAGAGCGACATCCGTGGCAGAGGTGAACATCTCACCTGTCGCCGCGTCGACAGGCTCGTTGAGCCCCTTCTTCTCGCCGCTGCCCACGTCGCTCTGGTCCGGCCCGTCCGCCCGGTCCCGCGCACTGCCGTCCCGCCGCAGTGCCCGCTCCCGGCCGGCCAGCCGCTGGGCGGCGTTCTTGGCCGCCGAGCCGCCCTTGCGCAGCGCGCCCCCGCCGCCGGAGGCGAGCGCCAGGAGCAGATCCGGGGTGAGCTGCCCCGCCGCACGGGAGGGGTTGCGCTGCCACTCCTCCCAGTTGACGACCGCCTTGGCGAACTCCTTGGGATGATGCGCCGCATAGGCCGCCCCGTCGACCATCCCCGCCAGTTGGAGGCCGGCCCCGTCCAGACCGTCCTCGGTCAGGTACTCGAACTGCTTCCACATCCCGTGGACGCTGTCGCCCGCACCGCCGAAGAAGTCCTTGGCACCCTTCTTGAAGCGGTTCCAGCCCTTCGGGGGATCGGGAGCCTTCTCCGCCGCCTTGTCCAGCGTGCTCTTGGAGTCGTCGACGACGCCCTGGAGCTCCTTCTCCAGCTTGTCCAGCCGGCTGTAGCAGGAGTCCAGTCCGGTGATGGGATCCTCGTCCGGCGGTCGCTCCGGAAGGGTCTCGTCACCCCGGTCCACGGCGTCGTTGTACGCCTTGACCTTCTTCCAGTGGGCTTTGGAGGCGGCCCGGATCTCGTCCGCGTCCTTGATGATCGGTTTGACCCGCTTGTGGACGGAGCGGAGTTTGTCCGCATACGCGTCCAGTGCGCCGGCCGCCGACTTGAAGTATTTGCGGGCGGACTCCAGTTCCCTGGGCAGGCTCTTGCTCGCGTCCTCGAAGCTGCGCGAGCCGGCGCCGGTCCACGGCAGCAGGGACAGATCGGTCAGCTTGTCGTAGCCGTCCTTGAACGCACCCGCGTAGGCACGCAGCTTGACGACCAGATCATCGATCTTGTCCGGATCGCCGGGTATGACCTCGTCGGGCTCGGCGTGCGGCGGCAGGCGTTCGGCTGTGCCGCCCTCCATGGCGTCCTTCTGCGTCATACGAGGGGGTCCTTTCCACCACCGCGTCCCGCGGGGAGTGTCCGAGGTCGGTACGTCGGGCAGGGCCAGGTCATGCGATGGGCCCCTGTCCGCCGTCGACCACCCAGCCTTCGCCGCCCTCGCCCGCGACCCGATAGCGCGGGTTGGTGGGCAGATCACCCGTGACGGTCGTGCCGTCGCCGCCCGGTTTGCCGTCGTCCAGCCAGGGCTCCTGGTAGATCTCCGGAGGCGGATCGAACTTCCCGCGGTCCCCGTTCTCCCACGCCCGCAGTCCGTGCTCACCGAACGGCAGCTTGGCCATGTTGTCCTCGGTCGGCGAGAAGTCCTTGACCCGCAGCAGATCGGCCAGCATGTAGGCGGCGATGACCTGCCGCAGCGTCTCGACGATCACATCGGTGTGCTCGGCGACCCGCCCCATCCCGAATCCCCACTCGGAGAGGACTTCCTTGGCGGGCTTCTCGATCTCGATGGTGGCCGCGTTGTTGATCCCGCTCGCCATCGACTTCCAGTCGTCCTTGATCTTCCGAGCCGCGACGACCGACTCCTCCAGCGGCTTGAGGATCTTGCGGACGCCCGCGATCTCGATCGCGTACCCGTCACCGGGTTTGGGGCCGTCGTACGCGCCCTTCTCGTCCCCCGACATGCTCACCCCCTCCGGGCGGTGGCCCCGGCGTCCGCGGGTGCCGCGTCCGTGGCGTCCGTGGCGTCCGCCGCGTCCGCCGCGTCCGCCGGGTCCGTGGTCCGGACGTCCGCGGTCCCTTCGCCGACGTCGGGCCCGGTCGTCTCCGGCGGCGGCAGCCGGTCCGCGTCCAGCAGGAAGGGGTGCTCGCCCAGCGGATCCACCAGGGCCCGGACGCCGTCGGGCAGCAGTTCCACCAAGTCCTCCGCCGTGGTGGAAGCCCAGTCGCACACTCCGGCGAACAGGGCCAGTTGCTCCCAGGAGGTGAAGACCGGTACCACCGGACCGTCCACCGTCTCGGCCACCAGGAAACCGGGATTCTCAGGACGCTGGAAGTACAGACGTGCGGCGCGCAGTCGGTCCAGCCGCTCCGACGTGGACATCCGCGCCACGGCGGTGTCGTGGACGAGATCGCGCAACGACATGGGTCCCCCTTCCCCCCTTGCCCCGGCCGCACATCCGGCCGGACCGTACGGGGCGATATTCGCACACCCCCCGGACACCGGTGCAGTTCAGAAGGCTCCGGCCTTCCGCTGTGACGGAGCCGTGACGGTGCCCTCGCGGACGTCGTGGAGCGCCCCGTTGGTGGGGGGCACGCCCCCCACACGACAATCCCGCACCGGCGGGTGGCCGAAAATCACGTGCCCCGACCACAACGGCGGGGCCGCCACCAAGGGGTGCTCCGTGGGGGTGGCGGGACCTCCGGAGGGGTCAGCGCCAGGTGCTGCCCGCGAAGTGGAGGTCCTCCAGGGCGTCGAGGACGACGGTGTGCCGGTACCACTCCAGCCACGCCGCGGCCTGTGCCCCCACTTCGTCCAGGGACCGGGCCTCCGCGGCCGAGAGCGCCCGCACCGGACGTTCGTGGTGGGTGGAGACCACTCCCTCGGGCCGGTCCGAGGGCTGCTTCACCAGGGGTGTGCTGTGGCAGCCGCGGCTGCCCGCGGCCAGGATCGCCTTCCGGGCGGGCTCCTCGAACATGGGGTCGGTGGCCACGTCGGTGACGGTGACGCGGGCGACGTGTTGCGAAGCCTGCGCGCAGGCGGTGCCGTCCTTGCCGACGCGGTCGAAGAACTCCACGAAGTCCTCGTCCAGACCCCGGTGCTTCTCGATCCGCAGGTCGCCGGTCACCGGGTCGACGAGCTGCACGTTGCCCATGTCCGTGCCGACGATCTCCATGCTGCGGCGCAGCACCGCGGAGAGCACCTCCGCGGTGTTCGCGGAAGCGGTCCGCAGGCTCGGGGCGAAGGCCAGCCGTGGCGGGGTGCGCCGCTCCCGGGCCGGGAACCACACGCTGTCGTAGGAGCGTGGGCCCGGGGTGGTGACGACCGCGGTCGCGAGGGTCCGGAGCCGTACGTTGAACCGTTGCGAGCCGGCTTCCAGCAGGGAGAACGCCGCCCGGTCGTCCGGCAGCCGGTAGCGCTCCTCCAGGATGCCCTGGGCGCGCGAGACGAGCGGATGGGTGCGGGCCTTGGCCCGCAGGTGGCGTATCTCCTTGCGCAGCCGGAGGAGTTCGCCGGGCGGAGCGGAGGGCTCCGCCGGCTGTGCGGCGGGCGTGGACGGTGCGGCGGGCGTGGGCGACGCGGCGGACGGCTGCGCGGCGGACGTGGCGCAGCCCGCGGCCGCCTCCGCGACGGAGCGGACCACGATCGGGCGGCCTGCCGCGGAGGAGCCCCCCTCAGCGGCGGAACCGCTCTCCGCGGCGTGACCCCCTTCCGCGGCGTGACCATCCTCCGCGGCGTGACCCCCTTCCGCGGCGTGACCCCCCTCCCCGGAGAGTGCACGGCGGAGCCGTTCGTCCGGGGCGGCCAGCAGGAGTGCGTGGCGGTCGGCCGCGAGGGTCCGCGCGCAGGCGGCCAGCGCGCGGACGCCGGCCGGGGAGACGTGCGGGACGAGGGCGAGGTCGATCACCACGGCGCTGCAGCCGGCCGGGGGGCGCACGGCTGCGCGGAGTGCCGGGTGGTCGGCGTCCGCCACACCGCCTTCCGCGCGCACCGCCCACAGGCCGTCTCCGTGCGGCAGCCGCACGACTTCTGCCCGTGCGGTGCCGGGGCCGCCCGTCGCGCCCATAGGGTGTCCTTCTTTCTCCCCCGGAACATTTGCAGTGTGACAACGGTACCCACCTCTCGGAGGGTGCGGGAGCGCGGTCCCCCGTCGGGCCGGACAGGCCGGGTGCCGCCCTCTTGTCGGCGGTCGGCGGGCGCCGCACCGTATGGGAATGGACCTGGAACTCCGACACCTCAAGGTCGTCTCGGCCATCGCCGAGGCAGGGAGCCTGACGCGGGCCGCGACCGGGTTGGGGCTGGCGCAGCCGGCGCTGAGCGCACAGCTCAAGCGGATGGAGCGGGCTCTGGGCGGTGAGCTGTTCGTCCGGGGGCCGCATGGGGTGCGGCCCACCGAGTTGGGGGAGTTGGTGCTGGAGCGGGCCCGGGTGCTGGTGCCCGCGGTCGCGGAGCTCCAGGAGGAGGCGCGCAGCTTCAGCCGCAAGCGCGCGGCCGGTGCGGACCGGCGGGCCCGCTACCGGCTGGGCGGGACGCACGGGCCGCTGCTGGGCGGCCTGGTGGACCGGCTGGCCTCGGCCCGCCCTGCGGCGTCGGTGACGACGTACACCTCGTGGTCGACCCGCGAGCTGGCGGGGCTGCTGGCCGAGGGGCGGATCGACTACGCGCTGACGGGGGTGTGCGGGCCGAGCCGTCCGCCGACTGCCGGGAGCGGTGCGGCGGTGGTGTGGCGGGAGGTGGCGGTGGATCCGGTGTTCGTGATGCTGCCCGAGGGGCATCCGCTCGTGGCCTGCGAGGAGGTGCCGTTGGGAGAGTTGGCGGACGCGTGCTGGACCAACGTTCCGGGGGACGGTTGTTTCGCCGAGTGCTTCGCGGCGGCCTGCGCGCGGGTGGGGTTCACCCCGGAGGCGGTGTACGAGACGGACACCGCCTCCTGTGTGCACCTGGTGCAGGTGGGGCGGGCGGTGGGCTTGTGCCGGGCGACGTTTCCGCCGACTCCCGGGCTGGTGACGCGCCCCCTGCTCGGCTCGCCGCTGATGTGGCGGCATGTCCTGGGCTGGTATCCGGACACACCGGCCGCCGAAACCGCGGAGAGCGTCCTGGCGCACGCCCGCGCCGTGCACGCCGGCGCCGCCGCGCTCAGCCCCAGCTACGCCCACTGGCGCCGACTGCGGCAGGCGGCCACGTGACACGCGGAGCCGGGCGAGGGCCGACGCGCCGCCACGGCACGGAGGCCCGCACCACGGCGCGGAGGCCCGCACCATGACGCGGCTCCCGGCATCGCGCCACCCCGGCATCGCGGCGCCCCGCACTGCGGAACCCCGCACCAGCACGGCGGCGCCATAACACCGTGGCAGGGGGGCAGATGAGAGGTCCGGACCAATGGTGGTCCGGTCTACGGTTTCGCCAACCCGCTCCCCGTCCCCGCCGGGAGCGCCCCACAGAGGAGAACTCCATGGCGAGACCCACGAGTTCCGGAAACCTCCCACCCGGAGCACGCGCCGTGCGCCGGCAGGGTGCCGCCGCCGGCGCCGCCGTACTGGCCGTCGCGGGCCTGGTGCTGGCCGGCCTGGGCGAGCCGTCCTCCGCCGCTGCCGCCGAGGGGGCCCGTGCCCCCGGCGCCCACTCGGCCCCCGACCCCGACCTGGTGCGGGCGATGAGCCGCGATCTCGGGCTCACCGCGTCCGAGGCCGAGACCCGGCTCGGCAACGAGGCAGCGGCGGCCGCCACGTCCCGGGCGCTGCGCACCGCACTCGGCGACAGTTTCGTCGGGGCCCACGTCAGCGGCCGGACGGCCGAGCGGCTGACGGTCGCGACCACGGACGCGGCCGAGCGGTCGCGCATCACCGAGGCGGGCGCCACCGCGCGGGTCGTCACGCGGGACCTCGGCGCGCTCGACCGGGTGCAGAAGGCCCTCGACCGCGCGGCGGCCCGCTCCGCGCCGAAGGACGTCCCCGTCTGGTACATCGACACCGTCCGCAACGATGTCGTCGTGGAGGCCCGCAGCACCTCGGCGGCGCACGCGCTGCTGAAGCGGGCAGATGTGGACCGGGACGCGGTGACGGTGCGCCGCACCACCGCCGAGCCCCGCCCGCTGGCCGACCTGCGCGGCGGCGACGCCTACTACATGAATGGCAGCGGCCGGTGCTCCATCGGATTCTCCGTCACCCGCGGCGGTCAGGGCGGATTCGTGACGGCGGGCCACTGCGGTACCCCGGGCACCTCCACCTCCGGGTACAACCAGCAGCCCCAGGGCAGCTTCCAGGGCTCGACGTTCCCCGGCCGCGACTACGCCTGGGTCGCGGCGAACTCCTCCTGGACGCCGCGCCCGCTGGTCAACGGCTACGGCGGCGGCGATGTGACGGTGGCCGGCTCCACCGAGGCACCGGTGGGCTCGTCGGTGTGCCGCAGCGGCTCGACCACCGGCTGGCACTGCGGCACCATCCAGCAGCGCAACACCAGCGTCACGTACCCGCAGGGCACCGTCTCGGGGGTGACGCGGACCACGGTGTGCGCGGAGCCGGGCGACTCGGGCGGCTCGTTCATCTCCGGCAGCCAGGCCCAGGGCATGACCTCGGGCGGCTCCGGCGACTGCACCTCGGGCGGCACCACGTTCTTCCATCCGGTCAACCCGGCGCTCCAGGCGTACGGCCTCACTCTCGTGACCAGCGGCGGTGGTGGGCCGACGGACCCGCCCGACCAGGGCACCTGGGCGGCGGGCACCGCGTACCGGGTGGGCGACCAGGTCACCTACGACGGAGTGACCTACCGCTGCGTCCAGGCCCACACCGCGCAGCCGGGCTGGAACCCGCAGGACGCGCCGTCGCTGTGGAGCCGCGCCTGACGCCGCGGCCGGCGCCGTCCACGCCGAGCCGGGTCTGACGGCGGCGCCGGCTGCGGAGCCGGCCCCGAACCGGCCCGGAGCCGTGTCCGAACCCGACCGCGAGCCCGTCCGGCTCCTGCTCGCGGTGGCCGGCCGGCGGCCCCGTCACCGGCGGGATCCGCAGGGCCGCCGGCCACTCCCCGGGGTCCCGCCGGGCGCCACGCGCGTCCGGCGGGACCCCGCTCCCGTGCTGCTCCCACCCCCGGCGGCAGAATTGGGCGGTGTACGGGAGAGACGAGTTCGGGTGAGAGGGGCAGCGCGTGCCGGCGGAAGGCGCACCCGGCGAAAGAGCCGACGGCGGAAGAGCCCACGGGAGAAGAGCCGACGGAGCGGGAGCGGCGGGGGAGAACGGCTGGACGGCCGAGGGGGACGTCGTCGCGCGGGTCCTGGGGCAGTGGCGGCAGGTGCTGCCCGACCTGGACACCGAGCCGATCGGGGTGATCGGCCGGCTCACCCGGTGCGCGGCGCTGCTGCGGCAGTCGTCCGACGCGCCGCTGGCCCGGGAGGGCTTCTCGCGTCCCGAGTTCGACATCCTCAGCGCCCTGCGCCGTGAGGACCGGGATCTGACCCCGGGGCGGCTGGCGCGGGAGACCTACGCCTCGGGGACGGCGGTCACCAAGCGGGTCCGCACCCTGGAGGAGCGGGGTCTGGTCGAGCGGCGCCCGGACGCGCGGGACCGCCGCGTCGCGCACCTCTCCCTGACCGAGCGGGGGCGCGAGCTGGTGGACCGGATCCTGCCGGAGCAGGTGGCGTTCGAGCGGTCGCTGCTGGCGGGGCTCGGCGAGGAGGAGCGCGACGGGCTCGCCCGGACGCTGGGCGAGCTGCTGCGGCTGCTGGAGAGCCGCGAGGAGGCGGGCTCCCGGCGCTGAACGGCGCCGCGGCGCGCTTCCGGCGTCCGGCGTTCACGCGCGCCCGGCGGTCACACGGTCGGTCCCCGGCGCCGCCGGCCCGGGCCCGGCGGTCACCCGCGTCCGGCCTGTCCGCGTTCGCCCGCGTCCGGCCTGTCCGGCGGTCACCCGGCGTCCGGCGTGTCCGGGCGGACGCGCCCGGTGCTCACCGGGAGCCCTTGACCACCAGGCTCTCCAGGAGGTCCTCGGTCGCGGCGGTGATCCGCTCGACGGCCTGGTCGAATGCGGCCTGGTTGTGCGCTGCCGGGGCACGGAATCCGGACACCTTGCGGACGTACTGGAGTGCGGCCGCGCGCACGTCCTGCTCGGTGACGGCCTCGGCGTAGGGCGGACGCAGGGTCCGGATGCTTCTGCACATACTGCCGACCGTACGTCGCGTCTCTCCCGGCTCGCCTGTTCGAGTGAGGAGAGGTACGGTGAAAAGGCCGTGACGTGGGAATACGTCGCTCCGTTCCCGGAAGGGAGGGCGGGCCATGCAGACCACGACGGGACTGCTCGGCGAGCTGACACCCGAGCAGCGAGAGCGGGTGCGCTCCCTGGGATACGAAGTGCACTTCGACGCCGGGGAACGGATCTTCGAGGAGGGTTCGAGAGCCGACCGGTTCTGGATACTGCACACCGGTTCGGCGACGCTGGCCATGCACATACCGGGACACCGGGACGTGGCCATCGACCACGTCCGGCACGGGGAGCTGCTCGGCTGGTCCTGGATGTTCCAGCCGTATGTGTGGTCGCTCGCGGCCCAGGCGGACAGCCCCGTCCGCGCCCTGGAGTTCGACGCCCTCACGGTGCGGGTGCTGTGCGACGAGGACAAAGCGCTGGGCCTGGCGATGACCAGGTCGGTGGCCGCGGTGATGGCGGACCGGCTGCAGCGCTGCCGGGCCCGGCTGGTGGATCTGTTCGGGCCCTACGCGCCGCACGACGCCGCCGCCGACCCGATCTGAACTCCGGCGCCGCGCAGCCGCCCGTTCGCCGCGCCGGCCGGGGCGGTCGGCGCGGACGGCGGTCAGCCGAGGTCCTGCCCCGGCACCGGCACCGCGTCCGCGCCCCCGGCGAGCGCACCCGCGCCCGCCGGGACGGCTGCGCCCTCGGCCGCCGGGGAGTCCCAGCCCGTCGGGTGCGGGGTGATCCGGCCCGACATCATCGCGGCGAGCCCGTTGACCGCGCACAGCTCCGGTTCCTCCGCCACCTGCACGGCCATTCCGGTGTGCTCCCGCAGCTGGTCGGCGAGGCCCGGCAGCAGCGCGGTGCCGCCCGCCAGCACCATGCCGTGCTCGGCGAGGTCGGCCACCAGGTCGGGCGGGCAGCGGTGCAGCACGATCCGGATCGTGTCCAGGAGGCCGGTGAGCGGGGTCTGGATGGCACCGCGCACCTCTTCCGGGTCGATGGTGACGGTGCGGGCGAGGCCCGAGACCACGTCCCGGCCCTGTACCTCGATGGTCCCGGTGTAGACGCCGGTGCCGACGCCGCCGCTGCCGAGCAGCGCCAGGTGGAGCGGGCGGACGTCCTGGCTGGGCAGCAGCAGCTCGTGCCGGTTGCGCAGGTACTGCACCACGGAGTGGTGGATGGTGTCCCCGCCCAGGCCGACCGTGCCGGCCGCCACGATGGCCCCCAGGGAGACGACCGCGATCTGGGTGCTGGTCGTCCCGCACAGCAACACCATCGCCCCTTCGGGGTGGACGACGGGGAGTCCGGAGCCGATCGCCGCGGCGATCGGGGCCTCCACCAGCTCGACGTGGCGCGCCCCCACCCCGGAGAGCGTCTCGACGGCTGCGCGGCGCGTCAGCGGGTCGGCGTCGTGCGGGACGGTGACCACGGCCCGCTGCATCGTCCGGCGCCGCTTGAGGCGGGGCAGCTGCTCGCCGATGAGGGTCCGCACCATCCGCCGGGCCATCTCGATGTCCACCACATGGCCGTTGGCGATCGGCCGGATGACCTCGATGTGCTGCGGCGTGCGCCCCGCCATCCGTTCCGCGGCCTGGCCGACCGCGATCAGGCTGCCGGAGTAGGTGTTGACCGCGACGGCCGACGGCTGGTCGACGATGAGCCCCGCACCCTTCGCGTACACACGGGTCCTGGCCGCCCCCAGGTCGACGGCGACGGAGCAGCGGGTCAGAGACTCAAGGCTGGAGCAGCTCATGGCGCTCGTGTCCTTCCGGCAGGCTGGCGTGTACCAGTGGACCGCCGCGTGACGGAGCCGAGGGACGGTCCACGGCTCAGCCTGTGCTCCTGCGCGGGGGCGCGCCCGCCGAGCGCGTCCGCGGGGGTGACGCGGGCCGTTCCGCGGCCCGCGTCCGGATGCGCTCCGGTGCTTCCCGGGCCCGGTGCCGTCCGCGGTGCGCGCCTCCGCGGCGCGCTCTCCCGCGGGGAACCGCTCCCGGCGTACCGGACGGGGTCAGCCGGCCGGCGCCTCCGCGGCCGGCGCCTCCGCGGGCTGTTCGCCCGCGAGGAACTGGGTGCGGTGGAGTTCCTCGTAGCGGCCGCCCGTGGCCAGCAGCTCCTCGTGGGTGCCCTGCTCGACGATCCGGCCCTCTTCCAGGACGAGGATCCGGTCGGCGGCCCGCACGGTGGACAGCCGGTGGGCGATGACGAGGGAGGTGCGGCCCTGCAGCGCCTCGGCGAGCGCTTCCTGCACGGCGGCCTCGGAGGTGGAGTCCAGGTGGGCCGTCGCCTCGTCCAGCAGCACGAGGCGGGGCCGGGCGAGCAGCAGCCGGGCGATGGTCAGCCGTTGCCGCTCGCCGCCGGAGAGCCGGTAGCCGCGTTCCCCGACGAGGGTGTCCAGCCCGTCGGGCAGGGAGGCGACCAGTCCGTCGAGGCGGGCCCGGCGCAGCGCGGACCACAGCTCCTCGTCGGTGGCCTCCGGGCGGGGCAGCAGCAGGTTGGCGCGGATGGTGTCGTGGAAGAGGTGCCCGTCCTGGGTGACCATGCCGAGCGTCTGCCGGATCGTGGCGGCGCTCAGGTCGCGCACGTCCGTCCCGCCGAGCCGGACGGCGCCGCTGTCCACGTCGTAGAGGCGGGGGAGCAGCGAGGCGAGGGTGGATTTGCCCGCGCCCGAGGAGCCCACGAGGGCGACCATCTGTCCTGGTTCGGCGCGGAAGGAGATGCCGTGCAGCACCTCCTCGCCGCCCCGGGTGTCGAGCGTGGCGACCTCCTCCAGGGAGGCGAGGGAGACCTTGTCGGGGGAGGGGTAGCCGAAGTGGACGTCGTCGAACTCGACGGAGACGGGACCGGCGGGCACCTCTTCCGCGTCCGGCTTCTCCTCGATCAGGGGTTGGAGGTCGAGGACTTCGAAGACCCGCTGGAAGCTGACGAGGGCGCTCATGACCGCGACCCGGGCGCTGGCCAGGGCGGTCAGCGGGGCGTACAGGCGGGTGAGCAGCAGCGCGAGGGAGACGACGGCGCCCGGCTCCAGGCTGCCGCGCAGCGCGTAGTAGCCGCCGAGTCCGTAGACGAGGGCGAGCGCGAGGGCCGCCACCAGGGTCAGCGCGGTGAAGAAGACCTCCTGCACCATGGCGGTGCGCACTCCGATGGCGCGTACCCGGTCGGCGCGGGCGGCGAACTCCTCGGACTCCTCGCGCGGCCGTCCGAACAGCTTGACCAGGGTGGCACCGGGTGCGGAGAAGCGCTCGGTCATCTGGGTGCTCATCCGGGCGTTGTGGTCGGCCCGCTCCCGCTCCAGCCGGGCGAGCCGGGCGCCCATCCGCCGGGCCGGGAGGACGAACAGCGGCAGCAGCACCAGCGCGAGCAGGGTGATCCGCCAGGAGAGGTTGAACATCACCACCAGGGTCAGCAGCAGGGTGACGACGTTGCTGAAGACCTGCGAGAGGGTGGAGGAGAAGGCGCGCTGGGCGCCGATGACGTCGTTGTTGAGGCGGCTCACCAGGGCACCGGTGCGGGTGCGGGTGAAGAAGGCCACCGGCATCCGCTGCACATGGTCGTAGACGGCGGTACGCAGATCGAGGATGAGTCCCTCCCCGACACGCGCGGACAGCCAGCGGGTCAGAAGGCCGACGCCCGCCTCCGCCAGGGCGATGGCCGCGATCAGCCCGGCCAGTCCCAGCACGGTGCCGGCGGCGGCCTGTTGGTCGATCGCGGTCACCACCCGGCCCGCGAGCAGCGGGGTGGCCACGGTGAGCACCGCGAGCACGCTGCTGAGCAGCATGAACACGAGCATTCTGCGGTGGTGGCGGTGTGCGAAGCGGACGATGCGGCCGATCGCGGCCGCGGAGAAGGGGTGCTGGTCCTGGTGGGCCTGGCGTGCGCTGTAGAGCGCCTGCCAAGCGGTCATCTCCATGCTCATGGCGTGAGGCTAGAACTTGAAGCTACGTTTAAGTCAAGGGTCTGACCAGCTGTGACGGCCTTGCGACCCGCGGTCGTGCACGTGCATCGGCACATGCATCCGTACATGAACGAAGTTATGATCCCGGGAAGTTGGCAGTTCACGGCTGCGCGACCCGGTCCTGCACATTCGACCACCTCAGGAGTTCCAAGTGCCCGACGCGTTCAACGGCATGGCCGCCAGGGACCTCCAGGGGGTCGTGTGGAGAAAGAGCCGCTTCAGCAACTCGCAGGGAGCCTGCGTGGAGTTCGCCAAGCTGCCCAACGGGGAGATCGCCATGCGCAACTCGCGCTTCCCCGACGGGCCCGCGCTCGTCTACACGTCCGCCGAACTGGAGGCGATGATCCTCGGCGTCAAGGACGGTGAGTTCGACGACCTGACAGCCCGCTGACGACCGGCACTCCGCCGAGGGCCGGGGCCTCGCCGAGAGCCGGTGCCTCGCGCCCGGTCCGGAAGAGCGCCCAGACGATCTTCCCGGCGAGCGGGCCCGAGAGCGGGTGCCAGCCCCAGGCGTCGCTGAAGGAGTCGACCAGGCACAGGCCGCGGCCCGACTCCGCCGTGAAGCCGGGCGTCTCGTACTCCGCGTCCTCGGAGTACGAGACGCCCGACGCGTCGCACGCGGCGAACGCGTCAGCGGCTTCCACGGCGCCCCCGTGTCCCCCGTTTCCCCCGTTTCCCCCGTGTCCGGGAGGCCCCTCGGGATCGAGGGGCCTCCCGGGTTCAAGAGGGGCCCCGAAAGCCGAGGCACCCCCTCGATCCATGGAGCCCCCGTACTCCATGGAGCCCGCGAGTGCCGACCGGCCCTGGAGGCCGGCGGGTGTCCCGCGGTCGTCGAATCCCCCGTGTGCCCCCCGGTGCGCGGCGGTGTCCCGCACGGCCGTCACATCGGGGGGCTGGTCGCTGGGGTCCCGTACGGCACAGACCAGCCGGGCCGACCAGCGCATCAGATGCAGCCGGACCGGTGGGTCGCCCTCGTCCCCCGACGCCGCCCCGTGATCGGCGCCGGGGGTGAGGCCGTGCCGCATGGCGTTGGTCACCAGTTCGGAGACCACCAGCGCCACGTCGTCGAACTTCTCTGCCAGGTCCCAGTACCGGAGCGTGCTGCGGGTGAAGTTCCGGGCGCTGGAGACCGCTTCGTAGCGCGGCGGGAGCGCACAGGAAGCGGAGCCGGAGGCCGAGGCGGCATCCGGCGTACGGAGGCCCTCGCTTAAGGGCTCCAGCACCGTCGATCCTTCGGTCCCCAACAAGGGCCACTCCTGGCGTCAGCGGCAGTGTCGATCCTGTGCGGATCCTGTCGGCCGTGCTACCCCGCCTGGTGCGGGCGCCACAGCGCAACCCACGCGGCCAACTTGCGTACCGGCGAGTCCACTTGTGCCCTCCCCATGGTTCCCAATGCTCACAGCAGATGCAAGGGCAGATGCACGTGCACGAGAGACTTTCGATCGTGTGTAATCGGCTGCGCACGCAACGGAGCGCGGGGATGGCACACTTCCCTTCAAGCAGGGGTGGAGGGCTGATCGGAATGGCAGCAGAATCGGCAGGGAGCGACCTCGGGGCGGCGAAGGGAGTGAACAGCTCCAGCGGCTCGATGGTCCGGCGCATCCTGCTCGGATCGCAGCTCAGGAGATTGCGCGAGGCCCGCGGCGTCACCCGCGAGGCCGCCGGGTACTCGATCCGGGCCTCCGAGTCCAAAATCAGCCGGATGGAGCTGGGCCGGGTCAGTTTCAAGGCCCGCGACGTGGAGGACCTGCTCACGCTCTACGGCGTCACCGACGACGCCGAACGCGCCCCCCTCCTGGGGCTGGCCAGGGACTCCAGCGTCGCCGGCTGGTGGCACAACTTCAGCGACGTGCTGCCCGGCTGGTTCCAGACCTACGTCGGGCTGGAGGGTGCCGCCTCGCACATCAGCACGTTCGAGGTCCAGTTCGTGCACGGCCTGCTGCAGACGGGCGAGTACGCCCGGGCCGTGGTCGCCGCCGGCCACCGCACCCCGCTGGCCGAGGAGGACGCCGAGCGCCGCGTCGCGCTCCGGCTGGAGCGGCAGAAGCTGCTCCTGGGCGAGAGCGCCCCGCAGTTGGTCTGCGTGCTGGACGAGGCCGCGCTGCACCGGCCGTTCGGCTCGACGGCGGTCATGGAGGCCCAGCTCGCCCACCTCGCCGAGGTCTCCCACCAGCCCAACGTGCACCTGCACGTGGTCCCGTTCGCCATCGGTGGGCACGCCGCCGAGGCCGGCGCCTTCACCCTGCTGCGCTTCCCGGAGTCCGACCTCAACGACATCGTCTACCTCGAGCAGCTCACCAGTGCCCTGTACCTGGACAAGCGGGACGAGGTGACACAGTACGACCAGGTGCTGCGGCGACTGGTGGATATCAGCCTTTCTCCCGAAGACACCCGGGATCATCTGTGGCGAATCCGCCAACTCCTGTGATGCGTCGGTACGATGACCAAGCAGCAGCATCTCCTTCAACCCCCCGAAGGAATGGCATGGCCTACTTCACGGATCTGGCACTCCAGTGCATAGACGGCGAGTGGCGTCCCGGCTCCGGCTCCTGGGACATCATCGACTTCAACCCGTACAACGGGGAGAAGCTCGCCTCCATCACCGTCGCCACACGCGACGAGGTGGACGAGGCATATCGCGCGGCCGAGCGCGCGCAGCGCGACTGGGCTGCCACCAACCCGTACACCCGCAGACGGGTCTTCGAGCGGGCGATCCGGGTCATCGAGGAGCACGAGCCGCAGATCACCGAGGCCATCATCGCCGAGTTGGGCGGCACCCGGCACAAGGCGGCCTTCGAGATCCACATGGTGAAGGAGTTCTTCCGGGAGGCGCTCCAGCTCTCGCTCAACCCGCTCGGGGAGATCCTGCCCTCCTCGGTGCCCGGCAAGGAGAACCGCGTCTACCGGGACCCGGTGGGGGTCGTGGGGGTGATCTCCCCGTTCAACTACCCGTTCCTGCTGGCGGTCAAGTCCGTGGCGCCGGCCCTGGCACTGGGCAACGCCACGGTCCTCAAGCCGCACCAGTCGACCCCGGTGTGCGGGGGCACCCTGGTCGCCAAGGTGCTGGAGGACGCCGGGCTGCCGCCGGGGCTGGTGAACGTGGTGATCACCGACAGCGCGGAGATCGGCGACACGCTGATCGAGCACCCGGTGCCGAAGGTCATCTCCTTCACCGGCTCCGACCGCGTCGGCCGCCACGTGGCCACCGTCGCGGGCCGCAACTTCAAGCGGGTGATACTCCAACTCGGCTCCAACAGCGGGCTGGTGGTGCTGGACGACGCCGATGTGGACTACGCCGTGGACGCCGCGGTCTACAGCCGCTTCGTCAACCAGGGCCAACTGTGCATGGCGGCCAACCGGATCATCGTGGACCGCAGCCTGGAGCGGGAGTTCACCGCGAAGTTCGTCGACCGGGTCGGCAGGCTGGTGGTGGGGGACCCGGCGAAGCCGGAGACCCACATCGGTCCGCTGATCAACTCCCGGCAGGCGGAGCGGGTGACGGCCATCGTCGAGCAGGCCCTCTCCGAAGGCGCCACGGCGCTGCTGCACGGTTCCGCGGACGGCAACCTCGTCTCGCCCAGTGTGCTGGCGGACCTGCCCGCCGACTCCCCGCTGCGCCACGAGGAGATCTTCGGGCCGGTCGCGCTGATCATCGGCGCGGACGGCGAGGAGGACGCGGTACGGGTCGCCAACGACACCCCCTACGGACTCGCCGGCGCGGTGCACACCGCGGACATCGAGCGCGGTGTCGCCTTCGCCCGCCGGATCGAGGCGGGCATGGTGCACGTGAACGATTCCACGGTCGCCGACGAGCCGATCGTGCCGTACGGCGGCGAGAAGCACTCGGGCCTCGGCAGGCTGAACGGCCCGCAGGTGGTGGAGGCGTTCACCACCACCCGCTGGGTCTCCATCCAGCGGGAGCGCAGCGAGTTCCCGTTCTGACCGTCCCGGCCGCTCCAGCCCGTTCCGGCCGTTCCGCCCGGCCCCGTCGCGTTCGCCGCCCGGGGCCGGGCGGCGCCCCCGAAATGCCGTACCGCTCCTGCGCGATCGAGGACAGAACCTGACCGCGAGGCCGCATAGCTTGTGGTCATCGGCCGGGGAGAGGCCCCGGACCGACCCGAGAGGTGGCGAGCAGCATGCCGGTAGTCGTCCAGGCAGAGGCACCCGGAGACGAGCGCGGAGCGCTGCTGGCGTTCCTGGAGGCGCAGCGCGGCGGCATCCGCAGGGCCCTGCACGGGCTCACCGAGGAGCAGGCCCGCAGCGCCCCCGCGGCCAGCGAGCTGTCGGTGGCCGGTGTCCTCAGGCATGTGACCGTGATGGAGGCGAGCTGGCTGCGCACCTTCCGCGGGATCGAGGTCGGGGACGAGGTCAAGCGTGCGGAGTGGGAGACCAGCTTCACCCCCGGCGAGGAGCAGACCGTCGAGGTGCTGCTCGCCGAGAGCGAGCGGGTCGGTGCCGAGACCGAGCGGGCCGTCGCCGGGCTGGGCTCGCTGGACGAGACCTTCGTCGTGCCGCCCGCGCCGTGGGACAAGGGCGGCGAGTTCTCCTGGCGCTGGGGCCTGCTGCACCTGATCGAGGAGTACGCGCGGCACGCGGGGCACGCCGACATCATCCGCGAGACGCTCGACGGCAAGGGTGCTTTCGACCTCGTGTTCGAGACAGGTGCGATGCCCGAGCCGGACTGGTCGGCCTTCGGCGGCGCACCCGGCGGGGGCGACACCGCGCAGGACTGAGCCCGCCGCCGCTCCCCGTCCCGGCGGACCCGCATAGGGTGGTGCTTGACACAACCACGGCGGTGTGACTGGGGCAGGGAGCGATGTCGGCGATCCGGCTGCTGGTGCTGGGAGACGTGCGCCTGCGCGGGCGGGCGCACGGCTACCAGGTCCGCAACGATCTGGAGTTCTGGGGCGCGCACGAGTGGTCGGCGGCCAAGCCCGGCTCGATCTACCACGCGCTCAAGCAGCTCGCCAAGCAGGACCTGCTGCTCGCCCACGACATCGCCCCCAGCACCGCGGGCGGTCCGCCGCGCACCGAGTACGAGATCACCGCGGCCGGTGAGGCGGAGTTCTTCCGGCTGCTGCGGCACGCGCTGACCGCGACCGGGGAGAAGCAGGAGCTGCTCACCTCCGCCGTCGGGTTCCTCGTGGACCTGCCCCGGGCCGAGGCCGTCGCGCTGCTGGAGGAGCGGGTCGCCGCGCTGAAGTCCTGGCGCGCGGAGGTCACCTCGAACTGGACACCGGACGGCGGTGCTCCGCCGGAGTGGGGGCACATCGGGGAGATCATGAAGCTGTGGGTGCACACGGCCGAGAGCGACGCCGCGTGGGCCCGCGAGCTGATCGCCCGGCTGGAGGGCGGCGCCTTCGTGATGGCGGGCGAGGGCGAGCGGGATCTCAGCGTCCTGACGGACCGGCGTCCGTGCTGAGCCGGGCGCCGCGGCGCCCGGAAGAACGGCTTGCACCTCACGCGACGTGAGGGAGCACCGTGGATGCCGCAAGCCAACGAGGAGGCGGACATGAGCCACTCCGTCGGGCAGGTCGCCGCTCTCGCCGGGATCACGGTGCGCACCCTGCACCACTACGACGAGATCGGACTGCTGGTCCCCGGGGAGCGCACGGCGGCCGGACACCGCCGCTACACCGATGCCGACCTGGACCGGCTGCAGCAGATCCTCTTCCACCGGGAGCTGGGCTTCCCCCTGGAGGAGGTCGCCGTCCTGCTGGACGACCCCGCTGCGGACCCGGTCGACCTGCTGCGCCGGCAGCACGCCGTGCTGACGGCGCGGATCGGTCGGCTCACGGAGATGGCCACCGCCGTGGAACGCGCCATGGAGGCACGGAAAATGGGCATCAGTCTCACCCCCGAGGAGCGGTTCGAGGTCTTCGGGGACTTCGACCCGGAGGCGCACGCCGAGGAGGCGGAGCACCGCTGGGGCAGCACCGAGGCGTACCGGGAGTCGCAGCGCCGCGCCGCCTCCCGCACCAAGGAGGACTGGAAGGCACTCACGCGGGAGCTGGACGGGCTCCACCGCGCGGTCGCCGACCGGATGGCGGCCGGGGACGCTCCGGACGCACCCGCGGTGACCGATCTGGCCGAGCGGCACCGGCTGTTCATCTCCCGCACCAGTTACCCGTGCGACCACGGGATGCACCGCAGGCTCGGCGAGATGTACGTCCAGGACGAGCGCTTCACCGCGACCTACGACGCGATCCGGCCGGGGCTGGCCCGGTACCTGCGGGACGCGATCGCGGCCAACGAAGCAGCCGAGCGTGACCGCGCCCGCGCACGCGCGGCAAACGCAGTAGGCACGGAGCGGGGCGAGGGCGGGTCTTCCGCCTCCTGAGCCCCTCCGCACCCCCTTCCCTCGTGTTCTCTCACTTTTAATTCCCCTGTACAGGGGGACCTTTGGGGAGAGGATCACTTCTCATGCTCCACTGTGAGGTAGCACGCTTCCGGTTCGTGGAACCATTTCCGTTGGACACCACGTCGGTCGTGTGGCACTGCTGGAAACTTGAGACGTAACGCGCATCGGGCGCGAGAGGGTAAGGAGCGCACAGAAAGTGGTGGGGCAGCCCCGGGGAAACGGCGACGCCGCGGAGCAGGGTGGTGAGCCGGACGACACCAAACCGGCGTCCGACGAATCACGCAGCGCCTTCACGGCGCCCTTGGGCGTGCCGCTTCCCCCCGTCCCGGAGGAGGAGCACCCGACCTCCGAGTTCACCATCCCGGAAGGGCTGGTCAGCCCGCTGTCGTACGAGGCCGGCAGCGCCTTCACGCCGCCCGACGGCATCCCCGTCGTCGGGCCGCTGGCCAAGCCGGGCTCGCCCTGGCAGGACCGGATGCGCTCCATGGTCCGGATGCCGCTCGCCGAGCGTCCGGTGCCCGAGCGCTCCCAGCGCGGCGACGAGGGCGCGGAGAGCGGACCCCCCGTTCCCCGCGTCCTCGACCTGACGCTCCGGATCGGCGAGCTGCTGCTCGCGGGCGGGGAGGGCGCCGAGGACGTCGAGGCGGCCATGTTCGGCGTCGCGCACGCCTTCGGACTCGACCGCACCGAACCCGAGGTCACCTTCACCCTGCTGTCCATCACCCACCAGCCCTCGCTGGTGGACGACCCGGTCACGCTCAGCAGGACCGTCCGCAGGCGCGGCACCGACTACACCCGGCTGTCGGCCGTCTTCGCGCTCGTCGCCGACATCACCCAGGGCGAGGTGTCGCTGGAGGAGGCCTACCGGCGGCTCGCGGAGATGCGCCGCAACCGGCACCCCTACACCAAGTGGGCGCTGACCGTGGCCAGCGGCGCCCTGTCCGGCGCGGCCTCGCTGCTGGTGGGCGGCGACGGGCTGGTCTTCGTGCTGGCCGCGTTCGGCGCCATGCTCGGCGACCGGCTGGCCTGGCTGTGCGCCGGGCGCGGACTGCCGGAGTTCTACCAGTTCGCGGCCGCCGCCATGCCCCCGGCCGGGATGGGGGTGGCCGTCGCGCTGCTCGCCCAGCACACCGACACCCGCATCCAGGCGTCCGCGGTGATCACCGGTGGCCTCTTCGCGCTGATCCCGGGGCGGGCGCTGGTCGCGGCCGTGCACGACGGACTCACCGGCTTCTACATCACCGCCGCCGCCCGGCTGCTGGAGGTCATCTACCTCATCGTCGGCATCGTCTGCGGAGTGCTGATGGTGCTGTACGTGGGTGCCCGGCTGAACGCCCGGCTGACGCCCGACATCGTGCACCACAGCGACCGGCCGGTCACCCAGCTGCTGGCCGCCATGCTGCTGGCGCTGGCGTTCTGCGTGCTGCTCCAGCAGGAGCGCCACACCGTGGTGCTGGCCACCATGAACGGGGGCGTCGCCTGGCTGATCTTCGGGGTGCTGACCAAGGCGGACGTCACACCGGTCCCGGCCACCGTGGTGGCCGCCGGGCTCGTCGGCCTCTTCGGCCAGCTGCTGTCCCGGTACCAGTTCGCCTCGTCGCTGCCGTACATCACGGCGGCCATCGGCCCGCTGCTGCCGGGTAGCAACACCTACTTCGGGCTGCTGAACATCGCCCAGGGCGACGTCAACAAGGGGTTCGAGCACCTGGCGACGGCCGGCGCGCTGGCCCTGGCCATCGCCATCGGGGTCAACCTGGGCGGCGAGCTGGCCCGCCTCTTCATCAAGACCCCGGGCCAGGAGACGCCGCTGCCGGGCCGGCGCGCCGCCAAGCGCACCCGGGGCTTCTGAGCGGCGGAGGGGCTGCCCGGTGCGCGGGCAGCCCCTCCGTCACCCGAACGGGGGCAGCGGCGCAGCCCCGTGCAGAAACGGTTCTCAGTGCCCGCCCTCGGCGGCCAGCCGCTTGATGGAGGCCTCGACCTCGGCCTCGGCCTCGGCGCGGCCCACCCAGTCGGCGCCCTCGACCGACTTGCCGGGCTCCAGGTCCTTGTAGACCTCGAAGAAGTGCTGGATCTCCAGCCGGTCGAACTCGCTCACGTGGTGGATGTCGCGCAGGTGCTCCATGCGCGGGTCCGAGGAGGGGACGCACAGCAGCTTGTCGTCGCCGCCCGCCTCGTCGGTCATCCGGAACATCCCGATGGCGCGGCACTTGATGATGCACCCGGGGAAGGTGGGCTCCTCCAGCAGCACGAGCGCGTCGAGCGGGTCACCGTCCTCGCCCAGGGTGCCGTCGACGAAGCCGTAGTCCGCCGGGTACACGGTCGAGGTGAACAGGTGCCGGTCGAGGCGGATGCGGCCCGTCTCGTGGTCCACCTCGTACTTGTTCCGCGAGCCCTTCGGGATCTCGATGGTGACGTCGAACTCCAAGGGAGGCTCCTCCGTATAGATCATGATGAGATCAGCACTCGTGTGCCCTGGGGGCCGTCCCCCAGAAGAACTCCAGTCTGGTGATTAAGTGTCCCCCACGCACATGTGTGCTCGCGAAAGGGGCTGGTCGAGGTGCATGACACCGGATCGAAGGTGCGTGGCACCGCGAACCGGGCATACCGCTCCACCCTCCGCGCGGCCCGATCGGTGGCGGCGCACACCCGGACCGTCGCGCCCCGTGCGCGCGCCCTCGCGGCACACACAGGCGCCCTCGCGGCACACACCCGTACGACCGCCGCCCGCGCGCACGCGCACGGGCGCGCCGCGGTGCACAGGGCCCGGCGTCGTTGGCGGGCGGCCTCTCCGCAGCAGCGGCTGACGGTCCGGTTCACCGCCGCCTCCACCGCGCTGGGACTCGTGGCCGCGCTGCTGGCGGTGGCCGCGGCGGGGCCGTGGGACTCGGGTCAGCGTACGGCCGAGCGGGTCCGGGCGGCCCGCCAGGAACGCGGAAGTGGCGCGGACCACACTCCCGGCACCCCCGGACGCCCCTCCGGGCCCCCCGCCGCCCCCCAGGTGCTCGCCCCGGCCGGCCCCGTCCCGGAACAGGACGCCGGCGAGGGCGGCCCGCAGGGCTCCGGCCGCGGCGGCAGCGGGCCGGAGCAGATGCCGCCGCCGACCGCCTCGGCCCTCGCCGACACGCTGGAGCCGCTGATCGAGGACGGCTCGCTCGGCGCCGTACGGCACGCCTCCGTCGTGGACGCCGTCACCGGACGCCGGCTGTTCTCCCGGGACGCCCGGGCGGTCTCGGCCCCCGCCTCCACGATCAAGCTGGCCACCGCCGTCGCGGCGCTGACCGCGCGCGGCGGGACGTACCGCATCGCCACCCGCGCGGTCCGCGAGGACGACCGGGTCACCCTCGTCGGCGGCGGCGACCCCACGCTCACCGAGAAGGACCTGACGGCCCTGGCCGCGCGGACCGCCCGGGCCCTGGACGAGGGCGACACGCACCCGGTCCGGCTCCGGTACGACACCTCCCGCTACACCGGCACCGAGCGGCACGTCATCGGGCCCAACGAGAACCTGGCCCGGGTCACCCCGCTGATGGTCGAGGAGGGCCGCACGGACGGCAGCGACCACGGCCCGGCGCCGCGTGCCGCCGACCCCGCCCGGGAGGCGGCCGACGTGTTCGCGGACGCGCTCGAGGACGAGGGCGTCACCGTCGAGGGCGCACCCCGAGAGCGCACCGCCGGGAAGCGGGCCACCGAGCTGGCCGTGCACCGCTCGGCTCCGCTCGGCGCACTGGTCGAGCGGATGCTCACCCACAGCGACAACGACCTCGCCGAGGCCCTCGCGCGCCAGACGGCCCTCGCCGCGGGCGAGCCCGCCGGCTTCCGCGGCGCGGGCCGCGCCGTACGGCACACCCTCGACCGGCTCGGCCTGCCCCTGAAGGGCGCCCGCTTCGCGGACGGCAGCGGCCTCGACCGCGCGGACCGGGTCTCCCCGGAGCTGCTCACCCGGCTGCTCACCCTGGCGGCCGACCCGGACCGGCCCGAGCTGCGCACCGTGCTCACCGGACTGCCCGTCGCCCGGTTCACCGGCACCCTCGGCAGCCGGTACGGCGGCGAGCGCGGCGAGCCCGGCGCGGGGCTGGTGCGGGCCAAGACCGGCACCCTGACCGGAGTGAACACGCTGGCCGGCACGGTCGTCGACGCGGACGGCCGGATGCTGGCCTTCGCGTTCCTGACGACGGGGGCGACCGCGCGGGACGCGGCCCAGCAGTCCCTGGACCGGCTCGCCTCGGCCCTGGCCAACTGCGGCTGCCGGGATTCGCCCTCCGCGGGCTGATCCCGGGCGGGCGGCCCGGTACTCGCGCTCTCCTCCCGCCCCGCGCGCACTGCACGTACGGTGAAAGAATGACGAGCCTCGGTGGTGTGCAGATGGTCGACTGGAATCTCGCGGTCACGACCGCGACCCGGCTCGGACGGCCGGGGCCGGAAGTCAGCAGGGAGGAGGCCCGCGGCATCGTCGCCGAGCTGCGGCGGCACGCGAAGGTCTCCGAGGAGCATGTACGCGCCTTCACCCGGCTGGCCCCCGCCGACGCCGAGGCGGGGGACACGCCCGTCCTGGTGGTGGACCGGCCCGGCTGGGTGCGGGCCAACGTCGCCGGATTCCGGGAGCTGCTCTCCCCGCTGCTGGGCAAGGTGGCCGAGCGCCGTGCCGGGGTCCCCGGCGGGGCCGTGCTCGGCGCGGTCGGCGGCAAGGTCACCGGGGTCGAGGTCGGCATGCTGCTGTCCTTCCTCTCCTCGCGGGTGCTGGGCCAGTACGAGACGTTCGCGCCGGCCGGCCGCGACCTGCCGGGAGGTGCCGACGGCGGCGGCCGGCTGCTGCTGGTGGCGCCGAACATCGTGCACGTGGAGCGCGAGCTGGAGGTCGATCCGCACGACTTCCGGCTGTGGGTGTGCCTGCACGAGGAGACGCACCGCACCCAGTTCACGGCGGTGCCCTGGCTGCGCGACCACCTGCGGATGGAGATCCAGTCCTTCCTGGAGCAGACCGACATCGACCCCTCGACGCTGGTGGAGCGGCTGCGGGAGGCCGTCCAGTCGCTGGCCGGCGGCAGGTCGGGCGAGAGCGGCGCGGCGGACGAGGCGGAGGAGCGGCCCGGTCTGGTGGAACTGGTGCAGACCCCGGCGCAGCGCGAGGTGCTGGGCCGGCTGACCGCCGTCATGTCGCTGCTGGAGGGGCACGCCGACTACGTGATGGACGGGGTGGGCCCGCAGGTCGTCCCGACCGTCACCGAGATCCGGGAGAAGTTCCAGAAGCGCCGGGCCGCCGGTGCCGGACGGCTCGACCTGGCGCTGCGCAAGCTGCTGGGCCTGGACGCGAAGCTGCGGCAGTACCGGGACGGGGAGCGGTTCGTGCGCACCGTGGTGGACGAGGTGGGCATGGAGGGTTTCAACCGTGTGTGGACGTCACCGAACACCCTTCCGACGAAGGCGGAGATCGCCGACCCCGCCGAGTGGATCGCGAGGGTGCACCGCAAGGCCGATTGAGGCGAGCGGAAGCCTCCCCAATCACCCTTCCGAGGGACCGTGCGGGCGGGGTACGCGTGCGATGCTCGGGGAACACAGTCCGTCTCTGTCACCATCGACCCACACAGCGTGACAGCAGTTGCCGACTTCGACACCCCCACCCGGATCCGCGGAAGCCTCCTTCCGCGGTCCGCGCAGCTCCTGACGAGGAAGTGAATCGGACATGGGTCCCCACCCCGCGGTCGCCGCAATACGCCTGGCGGTCCGCCGCACACTCCACGACGTGCTCAGCGCGCACGACCTCAGCGCCCACGACGCGACCGCGCGCGGCGCGCGCGGCGCACAGCTCGCGGCGACCCCCCAGCCCGCCGGCCCCCTCCCCGCCGATCTCCCCGCCGACCTCACCACCGACCTCCCCGCCGATCTCCCCACCGAGCCGCCGCCAACGCTCGTCCTCGTCGCCTGCTCCGGCGGCGCCGACTCGATGGCCCTCGCCTCCGCGCTCGCGTTCGAGGCCCCCCGCCTCGGCCTGCGCGCCGGCGGCGTCACGGTCGACCACGGCCTGCAACCCGGCTCCGCCGAGCGGGCCCAGGACGTGGCCGACCGGCTCGCCGGACTCGGCCTGACGCCGGTCGAGTCGGTCGCCATCCAGGTGGGACGGACCAGCACCGGCCCCGAAGCCGCCGCGCGCGAGGGCCGGTACGCCGCGCTGGACGCGATCGCGGAGCGGTACGGCGCGGCCGCCGTGCTGCTCGGCCACACCCGCGACGACCAGGCGGAGACGGTGCTGCTCGGGCTGGCCCGCGGCTCCGGCACCCGCTCGCTGTCCGGCATGGCGGCGGTCTCCGGCCCCGGCGGCCGCTACCGCCGCCCGTTCCTGGCCGTCGACCGGCAGACCACCCGCAAGGCGTGCATGGTCCAGTCGCTCCCCGTCTGGGACGACCCGCACAACGCCGACCCCGCCTACACCCGCTCCCGGGTCCGCCACGAGGCGCTGCCCGCGCTGGAGAAGGCGCTCGGCAAGGGCGTCATCGAGGCACTCGCCCGTACGGCGCAGCTCTCCCGGGACGACGCGGACGCGCTCGACGCGTGGACCGACGACGCCGAGCGCGCCGTCGTGCGCACCCCCGGCAGCGGCCCGGAGGACGCCGGGGTGCCGGACCAGGCGGACGGCTCGGCACCCTCCGACCGGGCCGTCGCCCGGACGGAGGGCGTGCCCGGCGCCGACGGAGCGGTGGAGCTCGATGTGGTCCGGCTGTACGCGCTGCCGCCCGCCGTGCGGCGCCGGGTGCTGCGCCGGGCGGCGATCGAGGCCGGCTCCCCGGCCGGGTCGCTGTTCGCCCGGCACGTCGAGGAGATGGACCGCCTCATCACCGCGTGGCGCGGCCAGCGGGCCCTCAACCTGCCCGGGCGTGTGGAGGTCGCGCGCCAGGGTGGCAGACTGGTCATCCGGCACGGCTCACCGAGCTGACCGGCGTCCCGGCACTCACCGGGTCGTCCGGAGGCTGCGGCGGGCCGGGGCGACCGGACCGCGACGAGCGAGAGCAGCACGGGTGGACGAGAAAGACATGGGCACCGACCTGCAGTCGGTGCTGGTCGGCAAGGAAGAGATCGACGCGAAGCTGGCCGAGCTGGCGGAGCGGATCGACGCGGAGTACGCGGGCGAGGAGCTGCTGCTGGTCGGGGTGCTCAAGGGAGCCGTCATGGTGATGGCGGACCTGGCGCGCGCCCTGTCCACCCCGGCGACGATGGACTGGATGGCGGTGTCCTCCTACGGCGCCGGGACCCAGTCCTCGGGCGTGGTCCGGATCCTCAAGGACCTGGACACCGACATCAAGGGGAAGCACGTCCTGATCGTCGAGGACATCATCGACTCGGGGCTGACGCTCTCCTGGCTGCTGTCCAACCTGGGGTCCCGCGAGCCCGCCTCCCTCAACGTGTGCACCCTGCTGCGCAAGCCGGACGCCGCCAAGGTGGCGATCGACGTGAAGTGGGTGGGATTCGACATCCCGAACGAGTTCGTCGTCGGCTACGGGCTCGACTACGCCGAGCGGTACCGCAATCTGCCGTTCGTCGGCACGCTTGCCCCGCACGTGTACGGCGGCTGACATCCGTCGCGCACGCACGTGCGGGCCGGGAACACAGGGCCGGTGTCCCTCGTTGCACCGTCGGAGGGCGGTGCGGTTGACCGTCCTCGGCGGCGCCGGGTGACAATGCTGGGGTACCGTCCGAAGGTCAGGCTTTTCAACTCACTGTGGCAGGAGGGACGGGGCCCACGCGCTCCGTATGGATGGACGTGAAGCGATACTTCCGCGGGCCGGTCATGTGGATCGTGCTGGCCGTCCTTGCCGTGGTCGTGTTGATGCAGGTCGTCGGCTCGTCCGGCGGCTTCAAGACGGTGGACACCGGCCAGGTCGTACAGGCGATCCGACAGGACAAGGTGAAGTCCGCAGAGCTCACCACGGGCGACGAGCAGATCGTCAAGCTCGAGCTCAAGGACGGCGCCAAGGTCGAGGACAGCGACAAGATCAAGGCGAGCTACATCGACTCCCAGGGTGTCGACATCGCCAAGGAACTCCAGAGCAAGTACGACCAGAAGGAGATCCCGAAGGGATACACGGTCGCGCCGCAGAAGCAGAACCCGTTCGTCGGGATGCTGATCTCGCTGCTGCCGTTCGTGCTGATCATCGTCATCTTCCTGTTCCTGATGAACCAGATGCAGGGCGGCGGCTCCCGGGTCATGAACTTCGGGAAGTCCAAGGCCAAGCTCATCACCAAGGACACCCCGAAGACGACCTTCACCGATGTGGCCGGCTCCGACGAGGCCGTCGAGGAGCTCCACGAGATCAAGGACTTTCTGCAGGAACCCGCCAAGTTCCAGGCCGTCGGTGCCAAGATCCCGAAGGGCGTGCTGCTCTACGGCCCGCCCGGCACCGGTAAGACGCTGCTCGCCCGTGCGGTCGCGGGTGAGGCGGGCGTGCCGTTCTACTCGATCTCCGGTTCGGACTTCGTGGAGATGTTCGTCGGTGTCGGCGCCTCCCGGGTGCGCGACCTGTTCGAGCAGGCCAAGGCGAACGCCCCGGCCATCGTCTTCGTCGACGAGATCGACGCGGTCGGCCGGCACCGCGGCGCCGGTATGGGCGGCGGCCACGACGAGCGGGAGCAGACACTCAACCAGCTCCTGGTCGAGATGGACGGCTTCGACGTCAAGGGCGGCGTCATCCTGATCGCCGCCACCAACCGGCCGGACATCCTGGACCCGGCGCTGCTGCGTCCGGGCCGGTTCGACCGGCAGATCGCCGTCGACCGCCCCGACATGCAGGGCCGCCTGGAGATCCTCCAGGTCCACCAGAAGGGCAAGCCGATGGCGCCCGACGTGGACCTGAGTGCGGTCGCCCGGCGCACCCCGGGCTTCACCGGTGCCGACCTGAGCAACGTGCTGAACGAGGCCGCGCTGCTCACCGCGCGCAGCGACCAGAAGCTGATCGACAACAAGTATCTGGACGAGGCGATCGACCGCGTCGTGGCCGGACCGCAGAAGCGGACCCGGATCATGAGCGACAAGGAGAAGAAGATCACCGCGTACCACGAGGGCGGACACGCCCTGGTCGCGGCGGCCTCACCGAACTCCGATCCGGTCCACAAGATCACCATCCTCTCCAGAGGCCGCGCGCTCGGGTACACCATGGTCCTCCCCGACGAGGACAAGTACTCGACCACGCGGAACGAGATGCTCGACCAGCTCGCCTACATGATGGGCGGCCGGGCGGCCGAGGAACTGGTCTTCCACGACCCGACCACGGGCGCGGCCAACGACATCGAGAAGGCGACGGCGACCGCGCGTGCGATGGTCACCCAGTACGGCATGACCGAGCGGCTGGGCGCCATCAAGTTCGGCTCCGACCAGTCCGAGCCCTTCCTGGGCAAGGAGATGTCCCACCAGCGGGACTACTCCGAGGAGGTCGCCGGACTGGTGGACGAGGAGGTCAAGAAGCTGATCGAGACGGCGCACAACGAAGCCTGGGAAATCCTGGTGGAGAACCGCGACGTGCTCGACAACCTCGTCCTGGCCCTGCTGGAGAAGGAGACGCTGAACAAGGAGGAGATCGCCGAGGTCTTCAACCCTGTCGTCAAGCGTCCGGCCCGTCCCGCCTGGACGGGTTCCTCGCGGCGCACCCCCTCCACCCGGCCCCCGGTGTCGGCTCCGCCCGCGGCGCTGACCAACGGGAACTCCGGCCCGAATCTGGGCAAGGAGATCGGCCCCCGGGACTCGGACGCCATCGTCGAGCCCGTGGATCCGGACAACGGATAACCGCAGGTGGGCGGGGTGAGAACCGCGCCACGGAATGTCAGCCGCGCCCCTCGGGTTAGTGTCGAGGGGCGCGGCTTTTCGCTGTGCACGCGACAGCCCAGACCGGTCACGCACGGTGGCGGTTCGCAGGTTGTGGAAGTCGAGGAACGAGGGACCAGATGACCGACCCGGTGACCCTGGACGGGGAGAGCTCGAACAGCGCGTTCGACGAGAAGCGTGCCGAGAACGCGATACGCGAACTCCTGATCGCCGTGGGCGAGGACCCCGACCGGGAGGGACTCCTGGAGACCCCGGCGCGGGTGGCCCGCGCCTACCGGGAGATGTTCGCGGGCCTGAACCAGCGCCCCGAGGACGTGCTGACGACGACGTTCGACCTGGGCCACGACGAGATGGTCCTGGTCAAGGACATCGAGGTGGTCAGCCAGTGCGAGCACCACCTGCTGCCGTTCCACGGCATGGCGCACGTCGGCTACATCCCGTCCGCCAGCGGCAAGATCACCGGGCTGTCCAAGCTGGCCCGGCTGGTCGACGTCTTCGCCCGCCGGCCCCAGGTCCAGGAGCGGCTGACGACCCAGATCGCCGACTCGCTGATGCGGATCCTGGAGCCCCGCGGAGTCATCGTGGTCATCGAGTGCGAGCACATGTGCATGTCGGTGCGGGGCGTCCGGAAGCCCGGCGCCAAGACGACGACCTCAGCGGTCCGCGGACAGCTCCGCGACGCGACCACCCGGGCCGAGGCGATGAGCCTGATACTGGCCCGCTGAGCCTGAGCCTGAGCCTGAGCCTGAGCCTGAGCCTGAGCCTGAGCCTGAGCCTGAGCCTGAGCCTGAGCCTGAGCCTGAGCCTGAGCCCGAGCGCCCGGGCCACGCGTCCCGTCGCCGCCGATCCGGGCCGGTCCGCCGACCCGCCGGGCCTGGGCCGCGGCGGACCCAGGTCCCGCCGGGCTCAGGCCGCGGCGGTCGGGGGGTTGTTCTCGTCCTCGTCCTCGGGCAGTCGGCAGATGCGCTCCAGCAGCACGGCCGCCGCTATCACCGCGATGCCCGCCACCACGGAGAGGCCCGCATAGAGCGCCTGCTGGGCGCGGGCCGGAACCTCGGCGCGCTCGGTGATCAGGAACAGCCCGGTGCCGCCGTACACCCCCGAGACCAGCCCGGCCACCAGGGCGCTCGCCTGACCGAAGAGGACGGCACGGGCCGCCATCATCGGATCCACACCCTTGGCACCCGGCTCCCGCTCCCGCTGGGCCTTCAGCCGGGAGCGCAGCGAGAGCGCCGTGGCCAGCAGCACGGCCGCGATGGCGCCGAGCACGATGGGCGCCGCGAACGGCACTCCCGGCAGCGTGCCCAGCGCGTCCCACAGCCGCGCTCCGCCCCACGAGAGCACTCCCGCGACGACGAAGAGCGCCGCGAGGGTGCGGATACGGAGTTGGTTCATCGAGCTTCCACCTCGCGGGTGCGGTCCGGACGGTGCGGGCGTCGGCCGGGGGACGCCGGGCAGGAACGGCAACGGGTTGCGGCAGGAACGGGGAACGGGGTACGCGCGGCCAACGCTCAGGCGTGCACGATGAGTTCCAGGTCCGGACGGGCGGTGACGCCCTCCGTGCCGAGTGTCCGCAGCAGCTCCTCGACGCTGCCGCGGCCCGGGACCTCGGCCGCGGGGTCCACGTCGTGCCACGGCACGAGGACGAAGGCCCGCTCGTGCGCCCTGGGGTGGGGGAGGGTGAGCTGCGGGTCGTCGGAGACGACGCCCTGGTAGGCCACGATGTCCACGTCGATCGGACGCGGCTCCCAGCGCTCCTCGCGCACCCGCTCCAGCGCCTCCTCGATGGCGTGGCCGCGCTCCAGGAGCGAGCCGGGCGGCAGGGTGGTGCGGACCACGACGACCGCGTTGAAGTAGGCGGGCTGGCTGCCCGGCTCGACGCCCCACGGCTCGGTCTCGTAGACCGGCGAGACGGCCGTCACCTTCATCCCCGGGGTGTCCGCGAGCGCGTCGACGGCGCTCTGCAGCGACTCCAGCCGGTTGCCCAGGTTGCTGCCGATCGACAGCACGGCGGTCTGCGGGTTGTGCAACGTCGTGTCGGCGGCGTCCACCTGCTGCACCACGGAGGCGGGCACCGGCTGTACGGTCGGGTCACTGTTCGGCGTCATGCGCGGCTCCGCTTGATAGTGATGGTCACGTCCTCGAACGGCACGGCGATCGGGGCGTCGGGCTTGTGCACGACCACCTCCACCTCGCGTACGGCCTCGTGCCGCAGGCAGGTGTCGGCGATCCGCTGGGCGAGCGTCTCGATCAGGTCGACCGGTTCCCCCTCGACGACCGCGACGACCTCTTCGGCGACGACTCCGTAATGGACCGTACGGGACAGGTCGTCGCTCTCGGCGGCCGACCGCGTGTCGAGTCCCATGTCGAGGTCCACGACGAAGGTCTGCCCCTGCTCGCGTTCCCTCTCGAACACGCCGTGATGCCCACGCGCCGCGAGGCCGCGCAGTGCGACGCGATCCACTTCACCACTCCCGTCGGTCGTGCGAACGTATACCGGCCCCGGGGCAGCGAACGGCCCCTCGCGGCACCGGATCGAATCTACCCGTGAGCGTGACGGCTCGCGCCGCCCCCTACCCCACAGCGTCCGCGCCCACGCGCGCATTCCCGGTCGGGTGCCGGATCGGGTGGTCCGCGCGCAACCGGTTGCCGGCAGGCGCCCGGTGCGGCCGGACGGGGCGGGTCCGGACAGGAACCCGCCGACGCCCCGGCCGGGGCGCCGGCGCGCTCGCGGGGGCTGTGCCCACCGCGCCTAGAGCTCGATGTCGCCCTGGCCCAGGTCCCCTTCTCCCTCGCCGTCCTCGTCCTCGTCGTCCTGCTCGACCAGCACCGGCGATCCGTGGTGCGACCACAGCCTCCACTCGCCCTGCTCGGTGCGGCGGAAGACGTTGGTGGCCACCACGAGCCCGCCGACCAGCGGTCCCGCGGAGCCGTCCGCCTCGGCCGGGCCGCCGCTGAGGATGTTCTCGGTGCAGCTGACCAGCGCGGTGTCGCCCAGCACCGAGATCTCCACATCGGTGAGGAAGAACTGGACGTACTCGGTGTTGGCCATGATCAGTGCGTAGGAGCGCAGCACCTCGCCGCGCCCGGTCAGCACCGGCCAGCCGGGGTGGACGACCCGGACCCCGTGCTCGCCCTCACCGCCCTCGGGGTCGTCCGGATCGACCGCCTCCTCACCCAGCCACATCCGGGAGAGGGCCTCGATGTCGCCCCGCTCGACCGCCTCGTACAGGGCGGTGTTGGCGGCCTCGACCGCCTCGCTGTCGGTTCGTGCGTCGCTCATGTCGCCGCCTCCGGGTTCGTCGTCCCGGGGGTGACCGGAACCCGGGGTGCGTCGGGAAGAGCCGCGGCGGCCGCGTCCACGGCCCGGACGACGCGGACGGCGTCCGCGCTGGCCCGCACCTCGTGGACCCGTACCGCCCAGGCGCCCTCGCGGGCCGCCAGCGCGGTGACGGCGGCCGTCGCCGCGTCGCGTTCGCGGGCGGGCGGCGGGGCCGCGCCCTGTTCGTCCGTCAGCACCCGGCCCAGGAACCGCTTCCGGGAGGCGGCCACCAGCATCGGGTGGGGCAGCCCGGCCCGCAGTCCGGCGAGCGCCGCGACGAGGGCGAGATCGTGTTCGGCGCGCTTGGCGAAGCCCAGCCCGGGGTCGACCACGATCCGGGCGGGGTCGATCCCGCCCGCCACGGCCTGCTCCACCGCCGTGCGCAGCTCGTCGAGCACCTCGCCGACGACATCGGTGTAGACGGCGCGGTTGTTCATGTCGATGCTCTGGCCGCGCCAGTGCATCACCACGAACGGCACGCCGGCGTCGGCGACGGCGGGCACCATCTCCGGATCGGCGCGGCCGCCGCTGACGTCGTTGACCAGGACCGCACCGGCAGCCACCGCCTGCGCCGCCACGGAGGCCCGCATGGTGTCGACGCTGACCACCAGGCCCTCGCCGGTCAGCCCGCGCACCACCGGCAGCACCCGGCGCAGCTCCTCGTCCTCGCCGACCCGGGCGGCGCCGGGCCGGGTCGACTCGCCGCCGACGTCCACCAGGTCGGCGCCCTGCGCCACCAGGTCGAGCCCGTGCTTGATCGCTGCTTCGGTGTCGAACCACCGCCCCCCGTCCGAGAACGAGTCGGGGGTCACGTTGACCACACCCATTACTGCGCAGCGGTCCCATTCGGGGAGGCCGTCCACGCGGCCACGCGTTCTCGCACCCATGTGCCCAGGGTAGGCGCCCGCCTTCCCCGGGGCGGGACCGCCACCGTGCGGCCGCGGGACGGCCCGCGCCGCCGCTCCGGCCGGGCCGCGCCCGGGTGCCTCAGTCGGCGGCGGCCTGCGGCGCCGTCAGCCAGCGCTCCGGGAGCGCGGAGCGGCGTCCGGTGCGCGAACGGTCGGCCTGGGCGCGCAGCAGGGCCAGGGCCTCGTCCTGGTCCCGCAGCCGTGCCCGTGCGGTGCCCCCGGCGCCGAGGTCGACGCACACATCGGCCAGCCGGTGGCGGCGCTCCCACGGCCCCTGGGCGAACCGCACGCTCTGCACCTTCGCGTGCGGCACCAGGGTGGTGCGGCGAGTCAGCAGCCCCTGGCGGGCGACGAAGACGCCGGGGGTGACCCCGTGCCCGTAGCCGCGGCGGACCACCGGTGCGCACCAGCGGGCCCGGCGGGGCACGGGCCCCGCCGCGGCCAGGGCGGCGTCCGGGTCCACGCCGGGCAGCACCCGCGCGAGCACGGCTGCGGCCTGCCGCCAGTCGGCCACCGGTACGAGCACTCCGTCCCCGGTACCGCTGCCGGTGCCCGCGACCTCCATCTCGACCCGCACCCAGTCCCGCCGCCGCCACAGCAGCGGCTGCGTGATCCGGACGGCCTGCACTCTTCCGGGCGGCACCGTGGCGTGCTGCCGGTCCAGCAGGCCCGCGTCCAGGCGCAGCCCGTCGGGGGATTCCGCCACGGTCCAGTCGAACTCCCGGACGACCCGCCCGCCGCTCGCCGCCCAGCTGCCGCCCGCGAGCGGCAGCGCCGTCGCCAGGACCGTCCACACGCTCCCCGTCGCCAGCCACAGCAGGGTCGGTACGAGGAGCAGCGCGGCCAGCGTCCCCCAGACCGAGCCCCGCAGCAGCACGCTGACCACCAGGGTGCGCGGCGGCACCCGGAGCAGCTCCCTGGCGGGCGCCTCGCCCGCCTCGGGGGCGGCGTCCGGGGCGATGCCGGCGGCGCGGGCGAGCAGTTCGGCGCGGAGCGCGACGGCCTGCCGCTCGCCCAGGTACGCCAGCTCGTCCTTGTCCTCGGTGCCGACGACGTCCAGCTTCAGTTTGGCCACCCCGGCGATCCGGGCCGGCAGCGGCCGGGAGATGTCGACGGCCTGGACGCGGTCCAGCCGGATGTGGGCGGTGCGGCGGAAGAACAGACCGGTACGGATGCGCAGCTCGGTGTCGGTGACCAGGTAGCTGGTGCACCACCAGGACAGGAATCCGTATCCGGCGGCCACCGGCAGCAGCACCGCCAGTCCCAGCGCCGTCCAGGCCGCGGTGAGCTGCTCGGACCACTCGCGGGCCCGGTCGAGGTCGTGCGCGGCGAATGCCAGCAGCCCGGCGAGCGGCGCCCAGGCCCGCCGCCACGGGGTGACCGGATGCAGCCGGTTGCCCTCGGGGCGGCGCGGCAGGAAGCGCGGACCGCGGGCGGCGGGGGCGGTGCTCTCCGCGGGGGCTGCCGGGGTGTCGGTGCCGGTTGTCGCGGTGCCGGTGCCGGTGTTGTCGGCGCGGGGTCCGGGCGCCGGAGTGTCGGTGCGGGTCGCCGAGGTGCCGGTTTCCGGGGTGCCGGTGCCGGTCCGGTCCGGCCCGTCGGCTTCGGGGTCGCCGGTCACGGGCCCGCCGGTCACAGGCCCGCCGATCGGGCTTCGCCCAGCTCGGTGAGCCGGTCGCGCAGCCGTTCGGCCTCCGCGGGGGTCAGTCCCGGGATGCTCGCGTCGGTGGTCGCGGCGGCCGTGTGCAGCTGCAGCGAGGCCAGTCCGAAGCGCCGCTCCAGCGGCCCCGAGGTCACCTCCACGAGCTGCATCCGCCCGTAGGGCACCACCGTCGTCTCGCGCCACAGCACACCGCGCGAGACGAGCAGGTCGTCGGCCCGCTCCCGGTAGCGCCACGAGCGCCAGTTGCGTGCCAGTGCTCCCCAGCCCCACCCGGCCGCCGCGAGCGGCGGCAGCGCGCACAGCGCCCACACCGGTCCCGCTGCCAGCGCCGGCACCACCCCCGCCGCCGCGGCCGGCGGCAGCAGCCAGCCGAGCAGCACGCACCGGCGCAGCGGCAGCAGCCCCCGCTCCACACCGCGCCACGCGGGGTCGGTCTCCGTCCGCTCCGGGCCGGCGCCGGGCTCCTGGGGTCCGGTCCGCTCGGGACCGGCTCCGGGCTCGGCCGGGCCGGTTCCGTCCGGGCTGTCGCCGGGCTGTCCGGAGCCCGGTGGGGCGGGCGGTGCCGGGGTGGGGTCGGTCATCCGTTCAGCGTACGTGCGGGCGACCGGAGCCCGTGTCCGTCCGCAGGAGGAAGCTGACAGGATGAGCGTCATGACTCAGACGGAGACGACCGTCGGTATCGGCGGTGCCGCGGAGAGCACCGACATGGTGCTCAACATCGGCCCGCAGCACCCCTCCACGCACGGAGTGCTGCGGCTGCGGCTGGTCCTGGACGGCGAGCGGATCGAGCGGGCCGAGCCGGTGGTCGGCTATATGCACCGGGGCGCCGAAAAGCTCTTCGAGGCCCGCGACTACCGCCAGATCATCGTGCTGGCCAACCGCCACGACTGGCTGTCGGCGTTCTCCAACGAGCTGGGCGTGGTGCTCGGCGTCGAGCGGATGCTCGGCATGGAGGTCCCGGCGCGCGCGGTGTGGACCCGCACCCTGCTGGCCGAGCTGAACCGGGTGCTCAACCACCTGATGTTCCTGGGCTCCTACCCGCTGGAGCTGGGCGGGATCACGCCGGTCTTCCACTCCTTCCGGGAGCGCGAGGTGCTCCAGAACGTGATGGAGGAGCTCTCGGGCGGCCGGATGCACTACATGTTCAACCGGGTCGGCGGGCTCAAGGACGACCTCCCGGCGGGCTGGCGGGACCGGGCGCGGCAGGCGGTGGCCGCCGTACGCGGCCGGATGGACACCTTCGACAAGCTGGTGCTCGGCAACGAGATCTTCCGGGGCCGCACCCGGGGCGTCGGCGTGCTCAGCCCGGAGCTGGTGCACGCCTACGGGGTCAGCGGTCCGATCGCCCGCGCCTCCGGGGTCGACTTCGACCTGCGCCGCGACGAGCCGTACCTGGCCTACGGCGAGCTGGCCGACGTGCTGCGGGTGGCCACCCGTTCGGAGGGCGACTGCCTGGCCCGCTTCGAGCTGCTGCTCGACCAGACGCACAACTCCCTGGACCTGGCCGACGCCTGCCTGGACCGGCTCGCCGAGCTGCCCGCGGGCCCGGTCAACCAGCGGCTGCCCAAGGTGCTCAAGGCCCCGGAGGGCGCCACCTACACCTGGACCGAGAACCCGCTGGGTCTGAACGGCTACTACCTGGTCTCCAAGGGCGAGAAGACCCCGCACCGGCTCAAGCTCCGCTCCGCTTCGTTCAACAACATCCAGGCGCTCACCGAGCTGCTGCCCGGGACGCTGGTGGCGGACATGGTCGCGATCCTGGGGTCGTTCTTCTTCGTGGTGGGCGACATCGACAAGTGACGCCGCACCGCGCCATGTGACGCCGCGCAGCGCCATGTGGCTTCCGGGGGCGTGCTCCCGGGCTCGCCGCGCCCCCGGGATCGGCAGTCCGGCCCCGGTGCCGCGCGTCAGGAAGACGGCGAGTGCGTCCGGCGCCTGCTTCGCCCGAAGAAGTCGAAGCCGCCCGTGCCGCCGTCGCGGCCGTCCGGCTCGGGCGCCGCGTCCTCGGTCTTCCCGGCCGCCCCGGCCGGACCCGAACCGGTCTCCGGACCTTCCGCGTCCTCCGGCTCCCGGGACCCGCCCGGTCCGGTTGCCGACCCGTCCCGCGCCGCGGGCCCGGACGTGCGCCGCGCGGCGGTACGCGGGCCCACCGGCCGGGAGCGCGGCGGGGCCTGCGGGGGCACCACGGTGGCCGCCCGGCTGTTCGACAGCCGGGCGGCGGCCCGTTGCCGGACCGCGTTGCGGGCGAGCGCGTCCAGCGCTTCGGCCGCCTGCCGGTAGGTCAGCGGGGTGGGCGCCCCGGAGCTGTGCCGGTGGTCGGTCGCCGAGGTGGTGAGGGCCTTGGCGGACGCCGTCGTGCCCGCCTCCAGCTCCAGCACCCTGCGCCCCTCCAGCGCACTCGCCCGCTCCGTCTGGGCGTTGGCGTAGCGGCGCAGCAGGGCGGCGTGCTCGGAGCGGAGTCCGGTCAGCTCGGCGCGCTTCTCGCGCAGCCTGCCGTCCAGCTTGGTGCGGAGCTCGCGCAGCTCCTCGACCTCGCCCTCCAGGTCCGCCTGCTTCTCCTCGGCCCGCCAGGCCGAGCTGGCGAGCTGTGCCTTGAGGTCGCCGACCTGCTTGCCCGCCGCGCGGTCCCAGCCGCGCAGCAGCACGGCTCCGGTGACGGCGGCGGCCGCCGCTGCCGCGGTGAGCGCGCGCAGCGCCACCGTCTCCAGGTCGGCGACGCCCGGCTCACCGATCAGCCAGGCCCCGCCGGCGCAGGCCAGTGCGGCCACCGCCACGGACACCGGGGGCAGCCGTCGGTGCAGCGGCGGGGAATGGCGATGACGTCCACGTGGCATGCCTGGGAATTTACCGTGTTCCGCCGGGGGGACGACACCGGACGAACCGTCTCACGCCAGTCCCTTGCTCTTCAGGTACTCGTCGGCGACGTCCGCGGGCTTCTCCCGGTCCTGGTCGACCTTGCGGTTGAGCTCGGTCAGGTCCTTGGTGGTGAGGGTGCTGGTGAGCTTGCCGAGCGCGTCCGCCACCTTCTTGTCACCGGCGTCCTTGGCGTTGACGACCGGCACGATGTTGTCCGCGTTCTGCAGCTTCTTGTCGTCCTCCAGCAGCACCAGGCCGAACTGGTCGAGGGTGGCGTCGGTGGTGGTGGTCAGCACGAGCTGGTCCTTGCCGTCCTTGACGGCCTGCTTGGACTGGCTGGTGCCGACGCCCTTGGGGTCTATGCCCTTGACGTCGATCCCGTAGGTCTTCTCCAGGCCGGGGCGGCAGAACGGCCGGGTCTCGCACTCGTCGCCCGCCGCGATGGTGACGCGCTCATCGGAGCGGCCCAGATCGCTGAGGGTCTCGAGGTCGTGCTTCTTCGCGTAGTCCGCGGAGACGGCGAACGCGTTCTGGTCCACCGCGTCGCCCGCCTCCAGCACCTTCAGACCGCGCGGCTCGGCCAGGTCGCGGAGCGCCTCGACGGTCTTGTCCGCGTCGTTGGAGGCGACCGGCTCGGCCTTGGCGCCGTTCTTCTTGGCGTTGAGGAACTCGGCCATCGTCGCCGCGTACTCCGGTACGACGTCGATGCGGCCCTTCTCCAGCTCGGGCGCGTACAGCTCGCGGTTCTTGACCTTCTTGACGGTGGTCTTCCAACCGGCCTCGGACAGCACTCCGGAGTAGAGCTCGGAGAGGATCTCCGACTCGGTGAAGCCTGCCGAGCCGATGACGAGACTTCCCTTGCCGCCGCCCGAGCCGGAGTCCTTCTCCTCCAGGTCGCTGCCGCCGCAGGCGGCCAGTGTCAGGGCCAGCGCGGAGGCCGTGCCGACGGCGGCGAGACCGCGCCGGGCCGCCGTTCTGCGCCGGGGTGCGGTGGGGCCGGGGGTGGTGCGGGAGCGAGCCATCATGCGTCCATTCGTCCGGTGTCGTTCTTGGTGGGGCCGTCAGACGGGCGTCGTGCGGCGGGCCGGCTGCCGCCGCATCGGGTCCAGGAGCCGCTCGGTGAGGGTGAGGACGCGCTCGACCAGCAGCGCCAGCGCGGCCACGAGCAGGGCGCCCGCGACCACCTGCGGTGTGTCGTAGTTGCCGAATCCGGCGGTGATCAGCCGGCCGAGGCCGCCGCCGCCCGGCAGTGCGGCGAGCGTCGCCGTGGCGACGAGCTGCACGGCGGCGGTCTGCACCCCGGTCATGATCAGGGGGAGGGCGAGTGGCAGTTCGACCTGGCGCAGCAGTTGCCCGCCCGTCATGCCCATGCCGCGGGCGGCCTCGACGACCTCCCGGTCCGCCTCGCGCACGCCGGTGTACGCGTTGGTCAGCAGCGGCGGCAGCGCGAACAGCACCAGCGCCACGATCGTCGCCCAGTCGCCGTACCGGCCCAGCGGGCCCATCGACAGCAGCACCAGCACGGCGAAGGTGGGCACGGCCCGGCCCGCGTTGGAGAGGTTGACCGCCAGCGCGCCGCCCCGCCCCACATGGCCGAGCCACAGCGCGAGCGGCAGCGCCAGCGCGCAGGAGAGCAGCAGGCAGACGCCCGTCAGATAGATGTGCTCCCCGAGCCGCTGGAGCACACCGCCGGTCCCGGTCCAGTGGGAGCCGGTCGTCAGCCAGGTCCATACGTCGGTGAGGATGCCCATGTGCTCAGTCCGCCTTCCCCACGAGGTCCTGCGCCGGGGCCGCGGCGGGTGCGGCCGGCGCGCGCACGGCCCGCTTGCGGGCGCCCGCCCGGGTCCAGGGGGTCAGCACCCGCTGGAGCCACAGCAGCAGCAGGTCCGCGACGACCGCCAGGACGACGCAGATGGCCGAGGCGGTCAGCACCTGCGCCTTGAAGTAGCTCTCCATGCCGTCGTAGATGAGGTTGCCCAGCCCGCCGTAGCCGACGATGGCGCCGACCGTGGTGAGCGAGACCGCGGTGACGGTGGCGATGCGCACCCCCGCCAGCAGCGCGGGCAGCGCCAGCGGCAGCTCCACCTCCAGCAGCAGCCTGCCCGGCCCGTACCCCATCCCCTCGGCGGCCTGCCGGGCCTCGCCCGGCACCGCGTCCAGCCCCGCCAGGATGTTGCGCACCAGGACCGTGAGGGAGTACAGCACCAGGCCCGTCACCACCACGGCGGCCGACAGCCCGAAGACGGGCAGCAGCAGCGCGAACATCGCCAGCGACGGGATCGTGTAGAGGAGCGTCGTCACGCCGAGCGCCGGGGCGCGCGCCGCGCGCCAGCGCCGGGCCGCCACCGCCAGCGGCAGGGCGACGGCCAGGGCGATCGCGACGGAGAGCGCGGTGATCCAGACGTGCTCCACCGTCGCGTCGAGCAGTTCGCTCTGCCGGGTGCGCACATACGTCCAGCACAGCCAGTCGTTCTGCGCGAGGCAGCCCTGCGGGCCGCCTGCTGCGACGCTGCTCATCTGTCACCTCCCCGCGCTGTGCGGTGCTCGGACTGGTTGTTCGGACGACGTGGTCCGGACGGCGGGTGCCCGGACGACGGTGTCCGGACGGTTGCCGTTCGGACCATGCCGTTCGGACGACGTTGTGAAGTGTCATGCCACGATGACGGCCGACCCTATCCCGGCGGACTGACAATCAGTCCGGAGTGCCGTACCCCGGAACCGTTCGGTTCATCCGCTGTCCGCGGGATCAGCACGGCTGCCGGGAGGATTGTCGGTGGGCTGTGTTTCGCTGTCCGCATACGACCGCAGCGGCCGGGGCAACAGCCGGGAACGGGCCGGAGACGAGGATGGGCAGATGATTCGCTTCGAGAACGTGGCCAAGCGCTACCCCGACGGGACCGTCGCGGTCGAGGGGCTCTCCTTCGAGGTGGCCGACGGGGAACTGGTCACCCTCGTCGGGCCCTCGGGCTGCGGCAAGACCACCACCATGAAGATGGTCAACCGGCTGATCGAACCGACCGAGGGGCGCATCCTGGTCGACGGCGCCGACATCGCCCGCGTCGAACCGGTCGAGCTGCGCCGCCGGATGGGCTACGTCATCCAGCAGACCGGGCTCTTCCCGCACCGCACGGTGCTGGACAACACCGCCACCGTTCCGCACCTGCTGGGCTGGTCCAAGGCGCGCAGGCGGGAGCGCGCCCGCGAACTGCTGGACCTGGTGGGCCTGGACCCGCACGTGTTCGGCGACCGCTACCCCGAGCAGCTCAGCGGAGGCCAGCGGCAGCGGGTCGGGGTGGCCCGGGCGCTGGCCGCCGATCCGCCGGTGCTGCTGATGGACGAGCCCTTCGGCGCCGTGGACCCGGTGGTGCGCGAGCATCTGCAGAACGAGTTCCTGCGGCTCCAGTCGCGCCTGCACAAGACGGTGCTGTTCGTCACGCACGACATCGAGGAGGCCGTCCGCCTCGGCGACCGGATCGCCGTCTACGGGGAGGGCCGGATCGAGCAGTTCGACACCCCCGCCACCGTGCTGGGCGCGCCCGCCTCCGGGTACGTGGCCGACTTCGTCGGCGCCGACCGCGGCCTCAAGCGGCTGTCCGTCACCCCGATAGAGCCCGGCGACCTGGAGCAGCCGCCGACCCTCCACCTGAGCGACGGGCTCGCCGAGGCCGCCGCCCGGATGGCGACCGACGGCGCCCGCTGGGCCGTGGTCCTGGACGGCGCCGAGGAACTGCACGGCTGGGTCTCGGCCGCCGCCCTGGTCGAGGCGTCGGTCCGGGGCGGGGACGGCTCGGGGACGGTCGGCGACCACGCGCAGCGGATGGAGGCGTGGCTGCCGCTGGGCTCCACCCTCAAGCAGGCGTTCAGCACCATGCTCCAGCACGACGCCGGATGGATCGCCGTGCTGGACGCCGCGGACCGGTTCGTCGGCGTGCTCACCCCGGCCAGGCTGCACGAGGCGCTGCGCCGCTCGGTCGACGCCGACGCCCGCGCCGTGGCCCGCCAGGAGGTCGAACTGGAGACGATCGAGAGCTCCTGAGCGGGCGGGCCCCGCCACACGGCCGTCACCCGTGCCGACGGACGGCCCGCGGGGCGGTCAGTCAGCGGTGAGGTCGCCGAGCGCTTCCAGGACGCTGCGGTGGAAGGTGGGGAAGGCGAACATCATGTCGCGCAGCGTCGCCGTGGGCACGGCCGCGCGGACGGCCACGGCGAGTCCGTAGAGCACCTCACCGCCCATCGGCCCGGCGGCCGTCGCGCCCACCAGGACGCCCCGCTCGGCGTCCTCCACCAGTTTGACCAGACCGTCGTTGCCCGCCTTGTGGATCCAGCCGCGGATCCCGTCCGGCACCCGGGCCGTCCCGGTGCGGACCGTCAGTCCCCGTTCGCGCGCCGCGGCCTCGGTCAGCCCCACGGAACCGATCTCCGGGTCGGTGAAGGTGACATGGGGCACCGCGCGGTAGTCGGCGCCGGGGCCCGCTTCGCCCCGGCCCGCCGCGGCCAGCACGGCGCGTACCGCCACGTCCGCCTGGTACATCGCCACGTGGGTGAAGGCGCCCTCGCCGACCAGGTCCCCCAGGGCCCAGACGCCGGGTGCCGCGCGCAGGTGCGCGTCCACCTCCACCCGGCGGGCCTCCGCGTCCAGGCCCAGCGCCGCGCGGTCCAGCGCGTCCAGCCGCGGTCGCCGTCCCGTCGCCACCAGCAGCTTCTCCGCGGACACCTCCTCGCCGCCGTCCAGGGTGAGGACGAAGGCGCCGTCCGCGTACCGTGCCGCCCGGGCGCGCGCCCCGGTCAGCACCGTCAGCCCCTCCCGCCGCAGGACCTCCAGCAGCAGGTCGCCGGCTTCCGGTTCCTCCGCGGAGACCACCCGCTCGGACGCCTCGACCAGGGTCACCCGGGTGCCGAAGCGGGCGTAGGACTGGGCCAGTTCCACTCCCACCGCGCCGCCGCCGAGCACCAGCAGCGACTCCGGGGCCTCCAGCGCGGACACCGCCTCCCGGTTCGTCCAGTACGGCACCTGGTCGAGGCCGGGCACCGGCGGCGCCGCGGGGGCGCTGCCGGTCGCCAGGACGACGCCGACCCGCGCGGCGAACGTCTCCGCTCCGCCGGCGGCATCGACCTCGACCCGGCCCTGTCCGGTGAACCTGCCGCGGCCGCGCACGAAGCGGCCGCCCTTGGCGGTGAACCGCTCGACGGCCGCCGCGTCGTCCCAGTCGGCCGTCGCCTCGTCCCGGATCCGGGCATGGACGGGGGTGAAGTCCGGCTCCACCCGCGCCGTGCCCGCCATCCCGGGCACCCGCCGCGCCTCGGCGAGCAGATCGCCGGCCCGCACCATCATCTTGCTGGGCACACACGCCCAGTACGGGCACTCGCCGCCCAGCAGCTCCGCCTCCACGCCCACCACGTCGAGACCGGCCTCGGCCAGCCGCCCCGCGACCTCCTCGCCGCCCGGTCCCATCCCCAGCACGACGACATCGCATTCCCGCGCCATACCCCGGACTCCTCCGCTCGTCGGCCCGGCCGGGCGCCGCTGCCCGCCGCCCGGCCGGTGCCGGGCCTCCGGCGAGCATAAGAGCCCAGGCGCCGGCGGGCACCCCGGGCGCGGTCCCGCACCGGAGGCCGGCCCGCCTTCGGACGCGCCCACTCCCGGGCCTCGCCTCCCGCGCGGTCCGTGCCTCCCGCGCGGTCCAGGTCTCCCGCGTGGTCCGGTCCACTCCGGGGGTGCGGTTCACTCCCAGGGGCCGGCGGAGCACTCCACCTCGCACACCAGCCAGCCGAATCCGCCCAGACCACCGGGATCCAGCAGCTCCGCGGCCGCACCGGCCGCACCCAGCTCCCGCACATAGGCCGCGGGGTCGCCGGAGGCCAGGGACAGCGGCGGGCGCCGCCCGGTCACTCCCAGCGCCCGCAGCGCCGCCCGCTGGGTCAGCAGCGTGCTGCTGCCCGGCGCGGCGGCCGCCACCGCGTCCAGGGCCACGTGGGAGGTCAGATCGCAGGACCCGTCCGGCACCGGCCGGCAGTCGTGGCCGGCGCGGAAGCCGGTCAGCGTGCCGAAGGGCGGCCGGTCGGCGCGCCGGTGCGCGTAGTCGACGGCGACGGCGGCACCCCGGCGCAGTGCGCTCGCCGCGCGCGCCCACGCGGTGTCCCGCGGATGCCCGATCTCGGCCCGCGCGCCGTCCGCACCGTCCTCCGCGGGCGGCCACCAGCGGGCCAGCCAGTCCGCGTCCGCGCCGGACACCGGGGGACCGGGCCGCTCGGTACCGTCCGGCTCCACCAGCACCAGCCGCGCGGTGCCCGCCGCGTCGTACTCGGCGACGTCCACGGGGACGTTGTCCAGCCACTCGTTGGCGAACAGCAGCCCCGTGCACGTCCCCGGCTCCGGGAGCTCCTGCTGCCAGCCGATCGCCGGGTCCAGTCGCGTGGGCCGGGCCCGCCGCTCGACGGCGACCGGGCGCAGCCGGGCCGCCACCTCCCCGCCGGCCGCCTCCCGGGTCCGCAGCGCCGCCAGCACCCCGGTCAGCAGTTCGCCCTCGCCCGCCCCGACGTCCACCAGATCCAGCGGCTCGGGGTGCCCCAGCGCCTCGTCCACCCGCAGCAGGAGGCGAGCCACGGCGTCCGCGAACAGCGGCGAGGCGTGCACCGAGGTGCGGAAGTGCGCCGCCGGGACCTGGCGGGTGTAGAAGCCGTCCGGCCCGTAGAGCGCGTGTTCGGTGGCCGTGCGCCACCCGGGCGGCTCGTTGTGCACGGCCTCACCCTAGGGCCGCAGCGGAGGTCGTGCCGCCGCGTGGCTCCGGGTACCGGCACGCACCGGACCCCGGCGGCGGCCGATGACCGGCAGCCGGTGACCGGGGGCGCGGACGACGGACCCGGGCCGGTCTCACCGCTGGTGCGGACCCCGGCCCTCCACCTTGCGGAGTAGGCGGGCTGCCAGGGATCGGCCGTCCGGTTGACCTCCGCACGTGCCTGCCCTGCATACGCTTAGTTATGTGAATCGGCTCTACGACTTCATCCGCAGGCACCCCACCTGGGTGGACAGCCTCTGGGCTGTGTTCCTGCTGATGCTGTCGTCGCTGTGGATCGTCGCGAGCGTGTCCACACCCCCGGGCCCGGACGCCGCCGACCCGCTGCCCCGGGGGACCGGACAGCTGATCGCCATCGTCCCGATCTCGCTCGCGCTGAGCCTGGTGGTGGCGCTGCGGCGGCGCGCGCCGGAGAAGATGCTGCTGCTGGCGACCGGCGCCGGAGTCGCGCAGGTGATCGCCGACGTGGGCCCGTTCCCCGGCAACTTCGCCTTCCTCGTCATCCTCTTCACCGTCGCCTCCCGGCACACCCGCTGGGCCTCCCGCTGGGCACTGGCCGGGGCGCTGCTGGCCCCCACCATCGACACGCTGCGCTGGCCCAGCTCGCCGCACAATCCGACCGCCGACGTCTTCGGCACCCTCTTCATGACCCTGGCGTTCGTGCTGGCCTGGGTGCTCGGCGACTCGCTGCGCACCCGCCGCGCCTACTACCTGGAGCTGGAGCAGCGCGCCAAGCGGCTGGAGAAGGAGCGCGAGGCTCAGGCCAAGGTGGCCGTCGCGGCGGAGCGCGCCCGGATAGCCCGCGAACTGCACGACGTGGTGGCGCACAACGTCTCGGTGATGGTGGTCCAGGCCGACGGCGCCTCCTATGTGCTGGACGCCTCGCCCGATCAGACGCGGATGGCGCTGGAGACCATCTCCGGGACCGGCCGTCAGGCCCTCGCCGAGATGCGCCGGCTGCTGGGCGTGCTGCGCAGCGGCGACACCGCGAAGCGGGACGGGGACGCGTATGTGCCGCAGCCCGGGGTCGAGCAGATCGCCGACCTCGTCGAGCAGGTGCGCGGCGCCGGTCTGACGGTCGACTTCAGGGTGGAGGGCGACCCGCATCCGCTGCCCAGCAGCGTCGAGCTGACCGCGTACCGCATCGTGCAGGAGGCGCTGACCAACACCCGCAAGCACGGCGGTCCGCACGTGGGCGCTACCGTGCAGCTCTGCTACCGGGACGACGAGCTGTCCGTGCTCGCCGAGGACGACGGCCGCGGCGCCCAGCGTGAGCTGTACCAGGACGGCGGCACCGACGGTCTCGGACACGGGCTGATCGGGATGCGCGAACGTGTCGGCATGGTGGGCGGCGCGCTGGAGGCCGGGCCGCGTTCCGGGGGCGGGTTCCGCATCCGCGCCGCCCTTCCCCTCAAGGGCGCGGACTGAGGCCGCCCCGACGCCCCGCCGTTCCCCGCCGTCCCCGCAGCCCCGCCGAATCCGCCGTCCCCGTCCTCCTTGCCGAACCCGCCGTCCCCGCCGAACCCACCAGCCGCTGCCCGAGCCGAGAAGAACCCGAGGACCTGCCATGACCATCCGCGTGATGCTCGTCGACGACCAGGCGCTGCTGCGCACCGGATTCCGCATGGTGCTGACCGCGCAGCAGGACATGGAGGTCGTGGCGGAGGCGAGCGACGGCGCCGAGGCGCTGGCCGTGCTGCGGGACCAGCCGGTGGACGTGGTGCTGATGGACGTGCGGATGCCCGGCGTCGACGGCGTGGAGGCCACCCGCCGGATCTGCGAGGGCGGCGAGGGCGGGCCGGGCGACCCCAAGGTGCTGATACTCACCACCTTCGACTTGGACGAGTACGCCTTCTCCGCGCTCAAGGCCGGGGCGAGCGGCTTCATGCTCAAGGACGTGCCGCCCGGCGACCTGCTGGCCGCGATCCGGGCCGTGCGCAGCGGGGACGCGGTCGTCGCCCCCAGCACCACCCGGCGGCTGATCGACCGCTTCTCCTCCGTGCTGCCGGCCTCGTCCTCGGAGCCGGTCGCCAAGGAGCTGCGCCGCATCACCGACCGCGAGCGCGAGGTCCTGACCCTGATCGCGCAGGGCCTGTCCAACGGCGAGATCGCCGCCCGGCTGGTGCTGTCCGAGGCCACGGTCAAGACGCACGTGGGCCGCATCCTGGCCAAGCTGGAGCTGCGGGACCGGGTGCAGGCGGTGGTGCTGGCGTACGAGACGGGCCTGGTGCGCGCCGGGAGCCAGTGAGGCGCCCGGCGGGGTGCCGCGGACGGCTGCCGGGCGGTGCGCCGGCACCGCAGCGGGTCAGCGCAGCACCGTCTCCAGGAAGTCGCTGCCCAGCCGTCCCACCACTTTCAGGTCCAGTTGGTACTGGACGTACCGCCCGCGCCGCTGCGCGGTGATCAGGCCGGCCTTCTTCAGCACGGTCAGGTGCCGGGAGATCTCCGGGGAGCTGACCGAGTGGTGGTCGGCCAGCTCGCCGGTGGTGTAGGGGCCGCGCGCCAGGCTCCGGCACAGCTGCATCCGCATGGGGTGCGCCAGCGCTTCCATCCGCAGTTTGAACTGCTCGACCGACAGCGGCCCGGACAGCTCCCGCGACGCCAGCGGATAGTGCACGACGGGCCGCCAGCCGTGCCGGTACAGCACCATCAGATGCGGCCACTGGTGGACGGACGGGACGAAGGTCACCCCGGGGCCCACCGCCGGGTCGACGGCCGTGGTGCGCCCGCTGACGAGCTTGTCCACGGCGATGACCGAACCCCGCTCGTCGGTCGACAGCGCCGCGGAGACGGCCTCCAGGGTCGCCGCCAGCCCCCGGCGGCGCAGCAGCTCCGTCTTCTGCCGCGCGTCGGCCGCGAGCTGGCCGCGCACCCGGTTCCAGGTGTCGGCGAAGAACGCCCGCTCGCAGTCCTCGAACAGGCGCCGCACCCAGGCCCGCACGGCGGGCGGGTCCTCCAGCAGCCGCTCGGTGAACCGGCGCTGCTGCGGCCCCCGTGCGGCGGCCAGCTCCACCGCCCGGGTGCGCAGTGCCGTGTCCGACAGCGGCGAGAGCCCGGCGGCGGCCGCGTACTCGGTGCCGCAGGTGAACTCCAGGGCGGTGGTGACGAACTGCTCGTCGTCCAGCTTGTCCACCACGTCCAGGTCCTCGGCGAGCGTCGCGCCGGGCCGGACCGCGGCGTCGCCCAGCCCGGCGAAGCTCATCAGCAGGTCGGAGAACGTCGTACGCCACAGGAAGTCCGCCTCGCACAGCCGGTCGGCGAGCTCCGGCGGGAGGGCGGCGTTCACGGCGGTCGCCCAGTTGTGCGCCCGGGGATGGTGCCCGGGCTCGGCGAGGGTGTGCAGCGCGGCGCCCAGCTCCGCCAGCGGGGAGGGTGCGAAGACGATGCGCTCCAGCGGCAGCCCGGCGATGTCGATGGTGACGCTCATGTCCCCCATGGTGCCTTCCCGGCCGGACACCGCCCCCTGCCGGAACCCGGCTTTCCGCTGCGGCTTCTTCCCCGATTGACCAGGGTCGTCAATCCACGCCGGGTCGATTGACGGCCCCCGTCAACCCGCGTGCTCCGGTACCGGAAGCGCCGCACCGTGGGGCGCATGGCACTCATGGATCAGTACGCGTTGGACATCTGGCGGCTCGGCTCGCACGGTCAGGCACCGCCCCCGGCACCCGGCAGCCACGAGGCGAGGCTCCTGCGGGCCTGGTGGGTGGCCCGCCGGGAGGCCAGGCAGGAGTTCGGGTCCGGCGGCGGCGCCGCGGACCGGCCCGCGGCGCCCTCCGCGGGCCCGCGCGCGGTCCGGGACGGGGCCTCCCGGACCGCACCCCGGCCGCTCCGGCGCCGGACGCGGAGGGCTTAGCATGGCGTGGTCTCGTCCGGTACCGGCCACTGAGCGGACCGGAACGCATACGGAAGGCCGCTTTCGTGAACGCACACCACTCCCCGCCCCCGGACGGCACCGGGGACGCCTCCCGGCCCGGCGCCGGGGGCAGGCCCGAGCCCGCCGCCCCGGCCCGCGCCGAGGACCGCCCGGCGCGGCTGTCCGTGGGCGTCGTCGGCGCCGGACGGGTCGGCCCGGCACTGGCCGCGGCGCTCCGGCTGGCCGGGCACCGCCCGGTCGCGGCCTCCGGGGTCTCGGACGCGTCCCGCGGCCGGGCGGCCGAGCTGCTGCCCGGCGTGCCGCTGGTGGACCCGGCCGAGGTGCTGGCCCGCTCCGAGCTGGTCCTGCTGACCGTGCCCGACGACGCGCTGCCGGACCTGGTGTCCGGCCTGGCGCGGACCGGCGCCGTGCGCCCCGGCCAACTGGTGGCGCACACCTCCGGCCGGTTCGGCATCTCGGTGCTGGAGCCCGCGCTGCGGGCCGGGGCGCTGCCCCTCGCGCTGCACCCGGTGATGACGTTCACCGGCACGGCCGTGGACGTGCAGCGGCTGGCCGGGTGCGCGTTCGGGGTGACCGCACCGCAGGAACTGCGGCTGGCGGCCGAGGCCCTCGTCATCGAGATGGGCGGCGAGCCGGAGTGGATCGCCGAAGCGGCCCGTCCGCTGTACCACGCGGCCCTCGCCATCGGCGCCAACCACCTGGTCACGCTGGTCAACCAGTCGATGGACCTGCTGCGCGCCACCGGGGTGCAGGCCCCCGACAGGATGCTGGGCCCGCTGCTGGGAGCGGCCCTGGACAACGCGCTGCGCTCCGGTGACGCCGCGCTGACCGGCCCGGTGGCCCGCGGTGACGCGGGCACCGTCGCGGCGCACGTCGAGGAGCTGCGTCGCAGCGCACCGGGGACGGTGGCCGGATATCTGGCGATGGCCCGCGCGACCGCCGACCGGGCCCTGGCGCACGGTCTGCTGCGGCCCGGGCCCGCCGAGGCGCTGCTGGACGTGCTGGCGGCGGCGGGCGCGCCCGGCAACCCCCCGGACGACGGCTCGTCCGGCGGTGCGGGACCGGCCGGCGGCACCCCGCGGACGCCGGGCGACGACCCGGACGACGGCCGGGGCGACCGGGGCGACGACGGGGGAGCGGACCGCGGAGACGGCCGGGACGGGGAGGCGGGCGCATGACGCCGCGCGTCATCGGTACGGCTGCCGAACTGCGCGCCCTGGCGCGCGCGGGCGACCGGGCCGTCGTCATGACCATGGGTGCACTGCACGAGGGCCACGCCGCGCTGGTGCGCGCGGCCCGGGACCGGGTGGGTCCGCTGGGCCAGGTCGTCGTGACGGTCTTCGTCAACCCGCTCCAGTTCGGCGCCGGTGAGGACCTGGAGCGCTACCCGCGCACCCTGGAGGCCGATCTGGAGGTCGCCGGGAAGGAAGGCGCGGACGTGGTCTTCGCCCCGTCCGCGGCCGAGGTCTACCCGGGCGGCGAGCCACAGGTGCGGATCTCCGCGGGGCCGATGGGCGACGTGCTGGAGGGCGCCTTCCGGCCCGGGCACTTCGACGGGATGCTCACCGTCGTCGCCAAGCTGCTCCACCTGACGGCACCCGATGCGGCCTTCTTCGGGCAGAAGGACGCGCAGCAGCTCGCCCTCGTCCGCCGGATGGTGCGGGATCTGAACTTCCCGGTGGAGATCGTCGCGGTCCCCACGGTCCGCGAGCACGACGGTCTCGCCCTCTCCAGCCGCAACCGGTTCCTGAACGACGCGGAGCGCGCCAGCGGCCTCGCCCTCTCCCGCGCCCTGCGCGCCGGTGCGCAGGCCGCGCCGCAGGGCCCGGCAGCTGCGCTGCGCGCCGCCCGGCAGGTGCTGGAGCCGGCCGCCGAGCAGGGCCTGGACGTGGACTACGTCGCGCTGATCGACCCCGAGGGATTCGCCGAGATCACCGACGAGGCGCGGCAGGGCGACGCCGTGCTCGCGGTCGCCGCCCGCGTGGGCACCACCCGGCTGATCGACAACGCCCCCCTGCACTTCGGCCAGTCGAACCCAGGCCGCTCGAACCCAGGCCGCTCGAACCTCGGCCGCTCGAACCTCGGAGAAGCCCGATGACCGTCCACAGCCGGCACCCCGAAGCCGTCGGACCCGGCATAGCCGGCACCGCGCTGCCCGCGCCCGCCCCGGGCTGGACCCTCGACGCCGATGTGGTCGTCGTCGGTTCCGGGGTCGCCGGGCTGACGGCCGCGCTGCGCTGCGCGGCGGGCGGCGCCCGTACCGTCATCGTCACCAAGGCCCGGCTGAACGCCGGATCGACCCGCTGGGCCCAGGGCGGCGTCGCCGCCGCGCTGGGCGAGGGCGACAGCCCGGAGCAGCACCTGGACGACACCCTGGAGGCAGGTGCCGGACTGTGCGACGAGAACGCGGTGCGCACCCTGGTCACCGAGGGTCCCGCGGCCGTGCGGCGGCTCATCGCGGCGGGCGCCGATTTCGACCTCTCCTCCGACACCGGTGAGATCGCGCTGACCCGCGAGGGCGGCCACCACCGCAACCGCATCGCGCACGCGGGCGGCGACGCGACGGGGGCCGAGATCTCCCGCGCGCTGGTCGAGGCCGTACGCGAACAGGGCATCCGCACCGTCGAGAACGCCCTCGTCCTCGACCTGCTCAAAGACGCAGACGGGCACACCGCGGGCGTCACCCTGCACGTGATGGGCGAGGGGCAGCACGACGGCGTCGGCGCCGTGCGCGCTCCCGCCGTCGTACTGGCCACCGGCGGCATGGGCCAGGTCTTCGCCGCGACCACCAACCCGGCCGTCTCCACCGGCGACGGCGTCGCCCTCGCACTGCGCGCCGACGCGGAGGTCTCCGACCTGGAGTTCGTGCAGTTCCACCCGACGGTGCTCTACCTCGGTCCGGACGCCGAGGGGCAGCAGCCGCTCATCTCCGAGGCCGTGCGCGGCGAGGGCGCCCGCCTGGTGGACGCCGACGGGCTCCGCTTCATGCAGGGCGCCCATCCCCTCGCCGAGCTGGCGCCGCGCGACATCGTCGCCAAGGGCATCATGCGGCACGCCGCGCGGCAGGGCACCGACCACATGTATCTGGACGCCCGGCACTTCGGCGCCGCCATGTGGGAGACCCGCTTCCCCACCATCCTGGCCGCCTGCCGGGCGCACGGCATCGACCCGGTGACGCAGCCCGTGCCGGTCGCTCCCGCGGCCCACTACGCCAGCGGCGGCATCCGCACCGACCTGCACGGCCGTACCACCGTGCCGGGCCTCTACGCCTGCGGCGAGGCGGCCTGCACCGGGGTGCACGGCGCCAACCGGCTGGCCTCCAACAGCCTGCTGGAGGGCCTGGTGTTCGCGGAGCGGATCGCCGAGGCCGTGCTCGACCCGGCCGCGGCTCCGGACGCCGGTTCCGCGGCGCCCGCGGCGCCCGCGGACGGCGCCGGTTCGGCGCGGGCGGCGTTGCTTCCCGCCTCCGCGCGGACCCGCGTCCAGCGCGTCATGAGCGAGGGCGCCGGAGTGCTCCGGTCCGCCGCCTCCCTGGCGCGGGCCGCGGAGCAGCTCGCGGCCCTCTCCGGTGCGGCCGCCGGGAAGCATCCCGAGCCGGGCGTGGACACCTGGGAGACGGCCAACCTCCACCTGGTCGCACAGGTCCTGGTGGCAGCGGCCCTCCGCCGCGAGGAGACCCGGGGCTGCCACTGGCGCGAGGACTTCCCGGACCGCGACGACGAGACGTGGTCCCGCCACCTCGTCGTGCGCCTCGGCACCGGCCCCGGAGGCGCGGCTCAGCCCGACAGTCCCGGAGGCGCGGCCCGGCCCGACGCCCGCTTCACTCTCCGTACCACCCGGACGACCGCCTTCCCGCCGGTTGTCGCCCTGCCCAAGGAGCAACAGTGACCGACGACCTCCCCCTCCTCCAGATCGGCCGGGGCCCCTCGGCGCCGTCCGAAGGCGGTGGCTGCGGCGACGGCTGCGGCTGCTCGGCCGAGCCGGACCCGGACGGTCTCGACCCGCTGGAGTGCGGCCTGGACCCCGATCTGGCGCAGCTGCTGAGCGACTCCGGTCTGGATCCCGTGCAGGTCGAGGACATCGCTCACCTGGCGGTCGAGGAGGACCTCGACCGCGGTGTGGACGTCACCAGCGTCGCCACCGTCCCGGAGGAGGCCGTCGCCACGGGCGACTTCACGGCCCGGGAGGCGGGCACCGTCGCCGGGCTCCGGGTCGCCGAGGCGGTCCTCTCGGTGGTGTGCACCGACGAGTTCGAGGTGGAGCGGCACGCGCTGGACGGGGACCGGGTGGTGGCCGGGCAGCGGCTGCTGACGGTCCGCACCCGTACCCGCGACCTGCTCACCGCGGAGCGCAGCGCCCTCAATCTGCTGTGCCGGCTCTCCGGGATCGCGACCGCGACCCGCGCGTGGGCGGACGCGTTGGAGGGCACCGGGGCGCGGGTGCGCGACACCCGCAAGACCACGCCGGGGCTGCGCGCCCTGGAGAAGTTCGCGGTGCGCTGCGGCGGCGGGGTCAACCACCGGATGTCGCTGTCCGACGCGGCGCTGATCAAGGACAACCATGTGATCGCCGCGGGCGGGGTGGCCGAGGCGTTCGCGCGGGTGCGTGCGGAGTTCCCGGACATCCCCGTCGAGGTGGAGGTCGACAGCCTCGACCAGATCCCGTCGGTGCTCGACCAGGGGGCCGATCTGCTGCTGCTGGACAACTTCACCCCGGGGACGACCGCCGAGGCGGTCACCCTGGTGGCGGGCCGGGCGCGGCTGGAGTCCTCCGGGGGGCTGACGCTCGCCAACGCCGCCGAGTACGCGGCCACCGGCGTCGACTACCTCGCGGTGGGGGCGCTCACCCACTCCGCGCCGGTGCTCGACATCGGCCTGGACCTGCGGGAGGAACAGCGCTGATGCTGCTCACCATCGACGTGGGCAACACCCACACCGTGCTGGGCCTGTTCGACGGCGAGGAGATCGTCGAGCACTGGCGGATCTCGACGGAGGCGCGCCGCACGGCGGACGAGCTGGCCGTGCTGCTGAACGGGCTGATGGGGATGCACCCGCTGCTCGGCGAGGAGCTGGGCGACAACATCGAGGGCATCGCCATCTGCTCGACCGTGCCCTCCGTGCTGCACGAACTGCGCGAGGTGACCCGGCGCTACTACGGGGACATCCCGGCGGTGCTGGTGGAGCCCGGGGTGAAGACCGGCGTGCCGATCCTGATGGACAACCCGAAGGAGGTCGGGGCCGACCGGATCATCAACGCGCTGGGGGCGGTCGAGCTGTACGGCGGTCCGTGCGTGGTGGTCGACTTCGGCACGGCCACCACGTTCGACGCGGTCTCGGCGCGGGGCGAGTACGTCGGCGGGGTCATCGCACCCGGTATCGAGATCTCGGTGGACGCGCTGGGCATGCGGGGCGCGCAGCTCCGCAAGATCGAGATCGCCCGGCCGCGCAGCGTGATCGGCAAGAACACCGTGGAGGCGATGCAGGCGGGCATCGTCTACGGCTTCGCGGGCCAGGTGGACGGGGTCGTCAACCGGATGGCGGCGGAGCTGGCGGACGATCCGCAGGACGTCACCGTCATCGCGACCGGCGGGCTCGCCCCGATGGTGCTGGGCGAGTCGACGGTGATCGACGAGCACGAGCCCTGGCTGACGCTGATCGGCCTCCGGCTGGTGTACGAGCGGAACGTCGAACGGGGCTGAACGCGGGGCCGTGCGTCGGGCGGACGGCGCCCGCGGGGTCCGCACGGGGGTGGGCTCGCAGCCCGCGGGGGCCGCGTGGCGGGCGGCCCGGGGCGCCACGCCGTAAATCAGGCAATACGTACATTTGGCCCGCATGCCTTCTATCGTCGCCGCATGCCCACGCCATACGGTTCCCGAGGCGGCGTGGCGTTCGGCCCGCACGAGCTGCGTGTGCTCGGCGGCGCTCTCGCCATCGCCCTCCAGTCCGACCCCGCGCCCGAGCGGGTCCAGGAGTATCTGCGGCTCGTCCGGGCCGTGGACGAGGCGATCGGTGAGGGTGCCCGGCTGCGCTCCTTCGTGCGTGCCGACCTCGCCCGCCACCGCGCGGCGCTGCCGGGCGCCGCGGCCGGCTATCTGGAGCAGTTCGAGGACGCCCTCGCCGCCGGGTACCTCCCCGCTCCCGCCGACCTCGCCGCGCTCCGCGAGCTGTGCGCCGAGCCCGTCGGCCCGCGCGAGGCCATCCGCCGCACGGGCCTGCTGCGGCGCGCCGAGGAGGCCCGGGTGCCCCGGCTGCCCCGGCCCCAGGGCGGCCGTCAGGCACCCCGTGTGCCCGCTGTGCGGGCCGGCGAGCAGGAGGACGGCGACGGGCCGGAACCGGCGCCGCGGCGCCCCGGGAAGCCCTCGCCCGGCCCGGCCGAGCCCGCTCCCGCCGAGCGTCCCGCCACCCCCTCGCGGCCCGTGCCCACCCCCGCCGAGGTCTTTCCGCCCCGGCGCCGCCGGACCCCGCCCGAGCCCCCGGAGGAGCAGCCCGCGGAGCCGGACGCGGAGCCGGGCACCGAGCAGCGGGCCGCCGGGGGCCGCCCGTCCCCGGCCCTTCTGCCGCCGCGTGCCGTCCCCGTGTGACGCGGCACGCGCTTCGGCACTCACCCGCCGCCGGGGTGTGTGACCGCGTCCGGGCCCCGCGCCCGTGCCGGTCCGCCGGTCCGCCCCGCCGGTCCGCCCTGCCGGTCCGGCCGCGGGGGGCGGCGTTACCCTGGGGGCTCCGTTCACCGAGGAGGCCCTGGCATGGACTACGTCGCCGCACTGACCCCGCCGCTCGTGATGGCGGTGGCCTTCACGGCGCTCATCGTGACGATCGTCAGGACCCAGGGCGGTGCGAACAAGGCCAAGGAGGACGGCATCGTGGACGCCGCCGCCGCGCGCGCCGACGGCGCCGGTCAGCAGCGCCGGAGCTGAGCCCGGGGCAGCCCTCGCGCCGGACTCCGCACTCCGGTGCACCCCGCCCAGTGTCCGGGTAATTCCCTCGATTCGGACATTTTCCACTATTGTTCTTCTGTGCCGAGGCCATTGGGAGAGCTGGAAGACGCCGTGATGACCCGGGTGTGGCGCTGGAACCGCCCGGTCACCGTGCGGGAAGTCCTCGAAGATCTCCAGAAGGAACGCACCGTCGCGTACACGACGGTGATGACCGTAATGGACAACCTGCGCCAGAAGGGCTGGCTGCGCAGGGATCAAGAAGGCCGCGCCTATCGTTATGCAGCCGTCTCCACCCGGGCCGCATACTCGGCCGCTCTCATGCATGAGGCGTGGTCGGCGAGTGACAACCCCGCCGCCGCTCTCGTCGACTTCTTCGGCATGATGTCCCCGGAACAGGCCGAGGTGTTGCGGACCGCCTTGCGAGTCGCACATCTGAACGGTGTCCATCTCGATCCCCCCGCTGCGGGCGGCGAGACCGCGGGTCGATAGCGTCCGTTCATGACAGAACGCGCACCGCTATCCGAGATCACCATCCGCAGGGCCCGCACGGCCGATGTCCCGGCGGTGCGCCAGCTGCTCGACGCCTACTCGCGCGACCGCATCCTGCTCGACAAAGCCACCGTGACCCTTTACGAGGACATCCAGGAGTTCTGGGTTGCGGAACGGGACGCGGACGCGGAAGTCGTGGGCTGCGGCGCGCTGCACGTCATGTGGGAAGACCTCGCGGAGGTCCGGACCCTGGCCGTGGACCGTTCCCGGCGCGGAACCGGCGTCGGGCATCTGCTGCTGGAGAAGCTCCTGCGCACCGCCCGCTGGATCGGGGTGCGCCGCATTTTCTGCCTCACCTTCGAAGTCGAGTTCTTCGCCAAGCACGGCTTCACGGAGATCGGCGAGACCCCGGTGGACGGGGATGTCTACAGCGAGCTGCTGCGTTCCCCCGACGAGGGAGTGGCCGAGTTCCTCGGTCTCGAACGGGTGAAGCCCAACACCCTTGGCAACAGCCGGATGCTGCTGCATCTGTGATCCGGGGGCGAAGGCCCGGCACTATGTCCGAAAGATCCCGCCAATCCCAGCGGAGCCGGCGGTCAAACTCGGCACAGGGTTTGTGTTTCCCAGAGAAAAGCGGTTTGCTTTCCACGTCGGTATCTGTAATCCGTTATCCAGGACGAATGGGAGTAGCAGGTGGCACAGAAGGTTCAGGTTCTTCTTGTCGACGACCTCGAGGGCGGCGAGGCGGACGAGACGGTGACGTTCGCGCTGGACGGTAAGTCCTACGAGATCGACCTCACGACCGCTAATGCGGACAAGCTCCGATCCGCTCTGGAGCCCTATCTGAAGGGCGGCCGGCGTACCGGTGGCCGTTCCTCGCGCGGAAAGGGGAGCCGCTCGGGATCGGGTTCCAGCAGCAGCCAGGACACCGCGAAGATCCGCGCGTGGGCCAAGGAGCAGGGTTACGAGGTCAATGACCGCGGGCGGGTTCCGGCCAGCATTCGCGAGGCGTACGAGAAGGCCAACGGCTGAGGCGTTCCGGCTCACGGGCCGACCCTGACCCCGATGGCCGTCCCGGTTCGGGAGGCCCCCTCGCGGCGGCCTCCCCAGGGGCCGGCCGGCCCCCGGCCGGCGGGTTCCGCCGCGCACCGGTCCCGTCACGCGCTGCTGTGCCGCGTCACCCGGTGTGCCCGCTCCTGCGGTGTCCACGGAAAGGGCACCCGTCTGTTCGCCCTCAGCGGATGCGGGGTGCCGTATCCCGCGGAAGCCGCATGGATTGTCACACCGAGCGGGTAAGAAGGCTCTGACAGTCAGGAAGCCCCAGGTGGCGGCGGCGGATCGGGGGTGCTGAGTGACAGGTGCCACCGCACGGTCAGGGGGCCGGTGCGGAGGTGTTCGCCTTCGGCGTAGTGGATCCAGGTGAATACGCCTGGCCTGCGGGAACATCGTCTCGCACCATCGGGTTGGAACTGGTGTCGGCTGTCCGGGCAGGAGGCGCATGATCGACCGGGTCGACCGGGCCGCAGTCGGCAGTTGGAATGAGCGGTCCCCCGTTGCGGGACTAAGCTGCGGAAGGACAGCGAGGGGAGCGTCCCCTCACTGCCTGACCGCTCTGAGGAGCGATTAACGATGTTCGAGAGGTTCACCGACCGCGCGCGGCGGGTTGTCGTCCTGGCTCAGGAAGAAGCCCGGATGCTCAACCACAACTACATCGGCACCGAGCACATCCTTCTGGGCCTGATCCACGAGGGTGAGGGTGTCGCCGCTAAGGCACTGGAGAGCCTCGGGATCTCGCTTGAGGCTGTCCGCCAGCAGGTGGAGGAGATCATCGGGCAGGGACAGCAGGCGCCGTCCGGCCACATCCCCTTCACCCCTCGTGCCAAGAAGGTGCTGGAGCTGTCGCTCCGCGAAGCCCTTCAGCTCGGCCACAACTACATCGGTACCGAGCACATCCTGCTGGGGCTGATCCGCGAGGGCGAGGGCGTCGCCGCCCAGGTCCTCGTCAAGCTGGGCGCCGACCTGAACAGGGTGCGCCAGCAGGTGATCCAGCTCCTGTCCGGTTACTCCGGTGGCAAGGAAGCCGCCACGGCCGGCGGACCCGCCGAGGGCACGCCGTCCACCTCGCTGGTGCTGGACCAGTTCGGCCGCAATCTCACGCAGGCCGCCCGCGAGTCCAAGCTCGACCCGGTCATCGGGCGCGAGACGGAGATCGAGCGGGTCATGCAGGTCCTGTCCCGCCGTACGAAGAACAACCCCGTGCTCATCGGTGAGCCCGGCGTCGGCAAGACCGCCGTCGTCGAGGGGCTGGCGCAGGCCATCGTCAAGGGTGAGGTGCCCGAGACCCTCAAGGACAAGCACCTCTACACCCTCGACCTGGGCGCGCTGGTCGCCGGCTCCCGCTACCGGGGCGACTTCGAGGAGCGCCTGAAGAAGGTGCTCAAGGAGATCCGTACGCGCGGCGACATCATCCTGTTCATCGACGAGCTGCACACCCTGGTCGGCGCGGGCGCCGCCGAGGGCGCCATCGACGCGGCGAGCATCCTCAAGCCGATGCTGGCCCGCGGCGAGCTGCAGACCATCGGTGCCACCACGCTGGACGAGTACCGCAAGTATCTGGAGAAGGACGCGGCCCTGGAGCGCCGCTTCCAGCCCATCCAGGTCGCGGAGCCGTCGCTGCCGCACACCATCGAGATCCTCAAGGGCCTGCGCGACCGGTACGAGGCGCACCACCGCGTCTCGATCACCGACGCAGCCCTGGTCGGCGCGGCCACCCTCGCCGACCGGTACATCTCGGACCGCTACCTGCCGGACAAGGCGATCGACCTGATCGACGAGGCGGGCTCCCGGATGCGCATCCGCCGGATGACCGCTCCGCCGGACCTGCGCGAGTTCGACGAGAAGATCGCGAATGTGCGCCGGGACAAGGAGTCCGCGATCGACTCGCAGGACTTCGAGAAGGCCGCCTCCCTCCGCGACACGGAGAAGCAGCTGCTGGCCGAGAAGGCCAAGCGGGAGAAGGAATGGAAGGCCGGCGACATGGACGTCGTCGCCGAGGTGGACGAGGAGCTGATCGCCGAGGTCCTGGCCACGGCCACCGGCATCCCGGTCTTCAAGCTCACCGAGGAGGAGTCCAGCCGGCTCCTGCGCATGGAGGACGAGCTGCACAAGCGCGTCATCGGCCAGGAGGACGCCATCAAGGCGCTCTCCCAGGCGATCCGGCGCACCCGTGCGGGTCTGAAGGACCCCAAGCGCCCCGGTGGCTCGTTCATCTTCGCCGGCCCCTCCGGTGTGGGTAAGACGGAGCTGTCCAAGACGCTGGCCGAGTTCCTGTTCGGGGACGAGGAGGCGCTGATCTCCCTCGACATGTCGGAGTTCGGCGAGAAGCACACCGTCTCGCGGCTCTTCGGCTCCCCGCCCGGCTACGTCGGCTACGAGGAGGGCGGCCAGCTCACCGAGAAGGTGCGCCGCAAGCCGTTCTCCGTGGTCCTCTTCGACGAGGTCGAGAAGGCCCACCCGGACATCTTCAACTCGCTGCTGCAGATCCTGGAGGACGGTCGGCTGACCGACTCCCAGGGCCGGGTCGTGGACTTCAAGAACACGGTCATCATCATGACGACCAACCTCGGCACCCGGGACATCTCCAAGGGCTTCAACCTCGGCTTCACCGCCCAGGGCGACGTCCGCGCGGGATACGAGCGGATGAAGGCGAAGGTCAACGACGAGCTCAAGCAGCACTTCCGGCCGGAGTTCCTCAACCGTGTCGACGACACGGTCGTCTTCCACCAGCTCACGCAGGACGACATCATCCGCATCGTCGACCTGATGATCTCGCAGGTGGACGAGCGGCTGAAGGACCGCGACATGGGCATCGAGCTGAGCACCGAGGCCAAGGAGCTGCTCGCCGAGAAGGGCTACGACCCGGTGATGGGCGCCCGGCCGCTGCGCCGGACGATCCAGCGCCAGATCGAGGACGTGCTGTCGGAGAAGATCCTCTTCGGCGAGCTGCGGCCCGGTCACATCGTGGTCGTGGACACCGAGGGCGAGGGCGAGGGCAAGACCTTCACCTTCCGTGGCGAGGAGAAGTCCGCACTGCCGGACGCTCCGCCGGTGGAGTCCGCCGCGGGCGGCGGACCCAACCTCAGCAAGGAGGCGTGACGGCCGCAGGGCTCGTACGCCGGATCATCCGAGTGGGGACCGACCCGTCCAGGGTCGGTCCCCACCGGTGTTTCCGGCCCGGCCCGGGCCGGTAAGTCCGGGCCGTCCGCCGACGGGGCGCTCGGGACCGCTGAGGTCCGCCAAGGCCCCGGGACTCCCAGGACCCAGGACCCCAGGGCGCTCAGGACAGGATGCGGATCCCGTCGGGCACCCCGCTGACCCGGGGCAGCCGCGGATTGACGCGGAGGGTCATCAGGTGCGGGAAGGCCGCGAGCCACCCCATCGGCACGCCCAGGTCGTAGGCGAGCCACAGATGGGTGAGCTGCTCGTGGGCGAGCCCCTCCAGCAGCTCGTCGGGGGTGAACGGCCCGACGATCTGCACCCGCGCCCGCCCGCCCAGCTTCCGCAGCGCCGCCAGCTCGAAGCGGTCGGAGACCGGGAAGTACAACCCCTCCGGGTCGAGGTGCGCGATGATCTCCTCGGCGTACCGGTCGGTGTCGAAGTTCCGCCAGCCGCGTGCCAGCTCGGCGCGCAGCTCCAGCGAAGCGCGGTTCCGCAGCTGGGCGAGATAGTGGATGGCCGCGTCGTCGTTGATCCGGGTGGTGGTCACGGCGAGCCGGTGCGCCTCCCGGTCGGGAACCGTGCCGGGGTCCGGCAGCATCTCCAGCACGATGGGCCCCACCCACCCCAGGCTGCGGGCGCCCTCCAGGGTGGTGGGCCGCACCATGTTGCGGGTCTCGCGGCGGATACGGGCATGGGTCTCCGGGTCCAGCTCCGTCACATGCTCCAGGCAGGCGGCCGCCAGCAGCCGCCGCCGGTTGCGCTGCATGCCCTTGCGGCCGGGCGCCAGCAGCCCGCCCAGCAGCCGTGCGCACTCGGCGGGGCGGGAGTGCGCGACGGCCATCCGGATGACCTCCTCCCACTCGGTCTCGTGGGCGTGGTCGAGCAGCATGTCGAAGGCGCCCTGCTCGACGGACTCCTTGGCGGCGAGATAGTCCTGCACGGTGCGGTGCACGAACTCGACCGAGTGGTCGGACTGTTCGCGCAGCAGCCCGGTGCGCAGCAGCAGATGGTTGAAGATGTCCTCGGGCTGCCCCTGGCCGGAGGTGGAGGGGATGGCGGGGAGCTGCCGGGCGATCTCCTCCAGCGCCTCCGCCATGGTCAGTTCGGCCCGCCGGGCGACCAGCATCCGGTAGGCGAGCTTGCGCAGCAGCCGCTCGCGGGCGCCGCGCCGGAGCTTCACGGCGTCGGCGTACAGGACGCGGCGCTCGGGGTCGCGGCGTTGCAGGAGCATCTCCATCGCGGCCTCGTACAGCTCCTTGCGCCCCTGCGGCAGTGAGCCGGAGCGGTCCCGGTTGAGGGCGCAGATCAGCCCGCACATCAGCGGGTTGGTCGCCAGGCCGCGCAGTTCGCGGTAGAGCGGGATGGAGGAGAGGAGCTGGTCGCGGTAGTCGGCCAGCCGCTGGTGGTCCTTGCCCTCGTCGTCGGCGGCCGCCGTGTGCCAGGCGGTGATGAAGGCGGCCACCTGGTCGCGGCTCATGGGCGCCAGTGCCAGCTCGTCGAAGCCCTCGTCGGCCAGCCAGTTCGCCTCCACGGCCGAGGGGCGGGCGGTGACCAGGCAGAAGTTTCCCGAGTAGATCCGCATCAGGCGGCGCAGCTGATGCCGCAGCGCTGCCCGCTCGGACTCGGGCACCTCGTCGATGCCGTCGACCAGCAGCAGCCCCCGCTCCTCGGTGAGGACCCGGGCCACCCAGCCGTCGGGCGCCTCGTCGGCCAGCGGATGACGCACGGCCCGCAGGAAGTCCTCCGGGGAGGGGAATCCCTCGCGGGCGAACCGGCGCACCGGCAGCACCAGCGGGATCCGGCCGCGCAGCGAGGCCAGTTCGGGCGGCAGCACATCGCGGGCCGCGGAGACGGCCAGCCACTGCACGAGCGTCGTCTTGCCCGATCCGGCCACACCGCGCAGCAGCACCCGCTCGTGGCCGCCCAGCGCCCGGTCGGCGGGGAGCACCGGCTCGCCGCTGCCCCCGTCCTCCTCGCTCCGGTCCGGGTTGTCGAACTCGGCGCTGAGGCTGAGGTAGGTGGCGTCCAGCGACCAGTTGTCCGGGGTGTTGGGGTTGGGCAGATCGATGCCGTAGATGGTCACCCGGTTGTACTGCTCGGCAATGGAACGGGCGTAGCGGGTCTCGAACTCGGCGTCCACGGCGGAGGGCTCCGGTCGGCCCCGTACGGCCTCCACATCGTTCAGGTCGATCAACTGGCGGATGCGGTGGGCGCGTTCCGGCATGCGGTCGGAGAGGACGGGGGAGCGGCGGATGAGGTGGTGCAGCAGATGCAGGCAGACGGTGACCAGGAGCCGGTCGTGGAACCAGGCCGCGTCCGTGGACAGTTCGCGGTCGGCGCCCGGGAGCGCGGAGCGCAGTTTGCGGGCGAAGTCCTGCGGCCCCAGCCGTACCGCCTGCTCGTCGGTGGTGTCGAGCTCCCCGATGATCCACAGGGTGCGGGCGAGTATCGCGGCGACGGGTCCCTCGTCCAGGTGCGGCAGCCGATGGGCGGGTGCGGCGAGGCCCACCAGTTCCCGGGCGAGCGAGAGCAGCGATTCGTAGGACAGCGGCGGGTTCTCGCCGCGGAAGGAGACGAGCCGCGCCAGCAGCTCCCCCTCGGACTGGGCCTGGTCGGGTGTGGCCTCCACGGGGAGCAGGAGCTGGCTGACATGCGGATCGGCGACGGTCGAGGCGAGTCGGACGGCGGGGTCCATACGTCGGGGACTCCCTGTCGAGGGCGACGACGGTGGGCTGCGGGTGGTCGGCGGTGAGATCGGTGTGCGAGGTCGGTGGTCGGAGGGCGGCCGGCGGTTCGTCGGCTGGTCGGTGACCAGCGTAGGCCGTCCGTGTGGCTCCGGTCACCCTGCGTCCCGGTCAGCCTCGGCGAGGAAGCGGCAGGATGCTGACCTCGATGTGTGAGGGGAGGCGGTGGGCGATCGCCGGGCTCTCGGGGCGGACCAGCGTCACCTCTTCGAGCTGGGAGAGCTCTGCCAGCGGTGCGAGGTCGAGGGACGCACGCGCCTGTGTCAGCTGGAGCGTGCGGAGGCTGGGGAAACACTCGGGAAGTACGCCCAGTTCGAACGGGACGTTGCCGAGCACCTGCATCTGTGTCACGTGCGGCAGCGGAGTCCGGCCCCAACTGATGTTGTCCAGGTGGTGCGGCTCGCAGGTGAGCTCCTCGAATTCCGGCAGTTCGGCGAGTTCGGACCAGTCCTCGGGCGGCAGTGGATGCGCGGTCATGACAACGTTCAGCGACTTGAGACCGCGGAGGCGGGATATCCCGGTGAAGGTCTCCGCGTCCTCCGGGAGGAGCAGCGTGGTCAGCTCGGAGAGATGAGCGATGTGGGAGACGCCCGGCCAAGGGGTGCTCTCCCGCAGACACAGCCGGCGGAGGCCGGTGAGTGCCCCGATCCCCTCCAGCCGCGCAAGCGACTGCACGTCCCACAGGTACAGGAATTCCAGGGGCAGCGCGGCCAGCGGAGCGAGGTCCGTCACCGGGCATTCACGGAGGTCGAGCGTGCGCAGGTGCGGGAAGGACCGGACGAACTCCAGTCGGCTCAGTGCGGGGTTGCGTGCGAGGCTGAGCTCGACCAGTTCCGTGCCCGAGCCATGGGCCCGGATGATGTCGTCGGCGGAGAACTCGCCACGGATCCGTGAGGTCGTCCGCTCGCCCAGCCTGCGCAGCCACGCCAGATGCTGTGGTGTGCTCGCCGTGACCTGTACCTGGGGTCGGTTGGGGAGGTGGGCGATGATCTGCCGCGCGTAGGTGTCCGTGTCGAAACGGTCCCAGTGGCCGGCCAGTTGGTGCAGCACGGCGGGGGACGGGTGGTCACGGAACCGGGTCAGGAGTGCGAGCGCGGCGTCGGTGCCGAGTTGGGCCGCGGTGTGGGCCACGGCCAGGGCTTCGTGCGCCTCCAGACTCTCCGGTCCCGGCAGCAACTCGACCACCACCGGGCCGACCTCGGCGAGCTTCTTCGCCTCGTCGACGCTCTGCGGCGGAATCAGCTCCCTGGCGCGCTCTTCCACCTCGCCCCGCACGGCCGGATCCAGCTTCGTGGCGTGCTCCAAGCACGCCGTCGCCAGCAGGTGCAACCGGGTTCGCCACTGCGGTTCCGTGTCTCCCCGCTCCACCAGACCACGCAACAGGCGGGCCCGCTCGTCGGGCCGGGCGTGGGCGACGGCCATCCGCAGCACGTCCTCCCACTGGTCCAGGTGCGCATTCTGCACCAGGACGCCGAAGTCGCGCTCCTCCACGGCGGCCTTGGCCCCCAGGTAGTCCTGGAAGGTGCGGTGGACGAAGTCCACGGCCCCGGGCCCCGGCTCGCGCAGCAGGCCGGAGCGCACCAGCAGAAAGCGGAAGATCGCCGTCGCCGAGCCTTGGTCGGCGACGTACGGCATGGCCGGCAGCATCCGCTCAACCAGGCCGACCGCGTCGCTCTGCGCCATCTCGGAGCGGCCGTTGCGAATCAGCCAGTAGGCGAGCTTCTGCAGAATCTCCACCTGGGACGCCTCGTCCAGTTCGACGCCGGCCGGATGTGCGGCGTAGACGGCGCGCTCCCGGTCCCGCCGCTCCAGCAGCATTGCCAGCGCGGCGTCGTAGAGGGCCTTGCGGCCCCGGGGCAGGAAGCCGTGCCGTTCCCGGTGGAGGGCACAGATCAGACCGCACATCAGGGGGTTGGTGGCCAGCAGGGACAGGTCGGAGCGGGTGCGTACGACCGCACGCAACGAGGCCGCCAGTTCCTCCTCCGCCTCCGCCGCCGCGTGCCAGCGGCCGATGAACAGGTCGACGTCGGCGGGGCGCATGGGGGACAGGGAGAGCTCGGTGAAATCCTCCCGGCTCAGCCAGTCCTCCCGTACGGCGGACGGGCGCGAGGTCACCAGGACGAGGTTGTCCGGGTAGGCGGCCGTCAGATCGCACAGCCAGGCGTGGGCGCGGGCACGCTCCTGTTCCGGAACCTCGTCGATGCCGTCGATCAGCAACACCCCGCGCCCGGCCGCGAGTACGCGGTCCGCCCAGCCGGCGGGCTGGGCTCCGGAGAGCGGGCAGCTGACCGCGGACAGGAAGTCGGCCGGCACCGGCAGCGTGCCGCTCGCGCGGGTGAGGGTGCGCAGCGGCAGCACGAAGGGCACCCGGCCGATCAGGTGCGCGAGCCGCCCGGTCAACTCGGACTGGCGTGCCGTCGTCACGGCCAGCCACTGCACCAGTGTGGTCTTCCCGGAGCCCGCCACACCGCGCAGCAGCACCCGCCGGTGTCCGGCAAGCGCCTGGTCGGCGGGGAGCGCCTTGACAGCGGCGGAGGCGGCCGCCATGCCCTCCGGGTCGTCGAGCGGGTCGGTGTCCGGCCCGTCGGCCGTCGCTTCCAGGCTCAGATAGGCGGTGTCCAGCGGCCACTCGCCGGCCTGCTGGACGTCGATGCCGTAGATGGTGAGCGTGCGGTGCCGGTTGGCGATGTAGCGGGCGTACTGCTGCTCGAACCCCGCGTCCTGCGCGGACTGGGAGGGGACGCGTTCGATCAGGACGTCCACGAGGGTGATCAGCTCGCCCAGTCTGCGGCTCTGCTCGACCAGGGTGCGGGCCACGAAGGTGGAGCGCTGGGTGAGGAAGTGCAGGATGTGCAGGCACGCCGTCTCCAGCACCCGCTGGTGGAGCGCCTCCTCCGCGGGGCCGGCGTCCCGGTGCGGGTCGTGCATGGCGGCCTGTGCCCGGAGGGCGCGGGCGAAGTCGGTGTGGCCGAGGCTGACCGCCTCCACGTCGCTCAGGCCGATGTCCCCGAGCGCGTGCAGGGTGTCGGCGAGCCGCTCCGCTGCCCGCTCCGCCTCGCCGGGTGAGGGGGCCTCGTGCGGTCCGATGCCCTCTACCGCCCGGTCGACCAGCTCCCGGGCGAGCTTCTCCAGCTGCCGACGGCCCAGCTCACGGCGTTCGCCGGTGAAGGAGACCAGCCGTGCGACGCGCACCGGCCGATCCACCAGCCCGGCGCCCGCGCTCTCCGCGATGAACAGCCGCTTGACCAGCGGTGCCAGCACGCTGGAGGCGATGCGCAGCCCGGCGACCCCCGCGTCCATCCCCGACCCCCCCGTTCGGTGCTCGACTCCCCGCAGTACGGGGCCGCGTACGGCGAGCAAGCGTAGAGGGGCCGGTGCGCCGCGTCGATGACGGCCCCCTCGTCCCTCCGGGGCCTGCCGAGTGAGCGGGGCCATATGAGCCGGGTCACGCCCGGCTCGGGTCCGCCGTGAGGTGCGGCACAGGGGCCGGCGGGGCTACGAGGCCCGATAGGAGATCGGGAGCCGCCGCGCGGGCCCGGCCTCCCGGGCGGGACCCGGTGCGGCGGCGCGGAGTGACCTGGGTCTCTCGTCCAGCTACGGAGCTGTTTCGTAGGAGGGGTCCTTGATGCCCCTTTTCGGGCGGGTTACCAAGGGGGCGCGTCCGCTTCGAGGCGCACTCCACGAACCCCCTTCCGGAGGTAGCACCCCTATGGCGATGTCGAGGACCACCCACCGCGCCCGGACCTACACGACGGTGCTGGCCGTCGGAATGGGCGCGTCGATGGCCCTGGGGGCCGGCACGGCGCTGGCGGCCGCGAAGGCCGAGGCGAACACGGCCCAGCACGACATCTTCGCGACCGGCACGGCGAGCAGCCTCGCGAAGTCCACGCAGCAGCAGGCCGACGCGCACCGCAAGGCCGTCGCGGCAGCCGAGAAGGCGGAGAAGCGCGCCGCCGAGGCGAAGAAGCGCGCTGCCGAGAAGGCCGCCCGGGACGCCAAGCGGCTGCAGGCGTCCTGGATCAAGCCGGTCGGCGGCAAGTACGAGCTGAGCGCCTCCTACGGCAAGGCGGGCGGCCGCTGGGCGCACAACCACTCCGGCCAGGACTTCGCCGTGGGCGTCGGCACCCCGGTCAAGGCCGTGCACAAGGGCACCGTCGTCAAGGCGGGGCCGAACGGTGCCGGTGACGGCCCGGCGTACGGCAACGCCATCGTGATCCGGCACGACAACGGTGCGTACTCGCAGTACGCGCACCTGTCGCAGATCGACGTCAAGCCCGGTCAGCAGATCAAGACCGGACAGAACATAGCCAAGTCCGGCAACACCGGTAACTCCTCCGGGCCGCATCTGCACTTCGAGGTCCGCAAGGGCCCGAACTACGGCACGGCGGTCGACCCGGTGCCGGCCATGCGGGCGGTCGGCGTCACCTTCTGACCCGCCCCCGCGGTGCGGCCCGCCGCGGCGCCGACCCCGGTCGGCGCCGAGCGGCCAGCGCCCACCACAGGACACTCCGGCCCAGGGGACGTGCCGGAGTCGGCAGCAGCGCCCGTCATCCGTGACGGGCGCTGCTCGTCTCCGCACCGGGCCGCGGCGCCGGGCCGTGGTGGGCCGAGGTGACCAGCTCCCGGGCGACCTCCAGGGCGGCCCGGCGCTTCTCCTCGATGCCCGCGCCGGAACTCTCCAGCGCGAAGAGCGACGAGTGCATGGTGAACAGGGCCGAGCTGCAGCGCACCTGGTCGGACAGGGCGGCGTCCTCGTCCTTGATCAGCTCCAGCAGGGTGAACATCCGTGCCTTCATCTGCTCGCCCACGGACAGCTCGCGCAGCGCGGCCTGGTTCTCGTGCATGAACCGGACGAGCGGTGTGGCCTTGCTGATGCACGCGCTGTAGCGGTTGAGGATCTCCAGCTTCGTCTCCAGGGTGGTGGGCTGCCGCGCCTCGGCCCAGACGATCACCTCGTCGGCCGGGCCCAGCACCAGATCCTCGAAGAGGCTGGTGACCAGATCCTCCTTGGTCCTGAAGTGGTAGTAGAGCGCGGCCTTGGTGACACCGAGCTGTTCGGCGATCTCCCTGAGCGAGGTCTTCTCGTAACCGCGTTCAGCGAACAGCTCCAGGGCGATGTCCTGGATGCGCTGACGGGTGTTTCCCCTGCTCATGACGGCCCCTTCGGAACTTACTTGACGCCCGGCTAGTGGCGCCCTACTTTGTCCATCGTACTGAACTAGCCGTGCGGCAAGTAAGTGGCGAGCAGAGGGAGTGGCCGCGCATGAGTGCGAGCAGCGCGACAAACGGGGCAGAACAGGAAACGGAGGATCTCCGCGTCGAGGAAGGGCCGAGTCCGGGCCGAGGAATCCCCAAGGCGGCCGAGGACGCGTCCGGGACGGTCCCCGACGCGGCCGAGGCCGCTCCGGGACGCGTGGCCGCCCCCGGAGCCGAGGCCGCGCCACTCGCGGCAGCGGCCACCGAAGCGGAGGGCGGCGACGGCGCCGCCGGATCCGCCTCCGGCGCGGGGGCCGGAGGACGCAAGCCGCGCAGCGTGCGCCTGGTCCTGCTCTCCCTGATGATCGCCGTGCTGCTCGCCATGCTGGACAACATGATCGTGGGCACGGCCATGCCCACCATCGTCGGCGAGCTCGGCGGCCTCGAACACCTCTCCTGGGTCGTCACCGCCTACACCCTCACCACCGCGGCCTCGACCCCGCTGTGGGGCAAGCTCGGCGACATGTTCGGGCGCAAGGGCGTCTTCCTCACCTCGATCGTGCTCTTCCTCATCGGTTCGATGACCTCGGGCGCGGCCCAGACGATGGGCCAGCTCATCGGCTTCCGCGCCGTGCAGGGCCTGGGTGCCGGCGGGCTCATGGTCGGCGCCATGGCGATCATGGGCGATCTGATCCCGCCCCGGGAGCGCGGCAAGTACATGGGCCTGATGGCCGGGGTGATGTCCCTCGCCATGATCGGCGGCCCGCTCGTCGGGGGGACGCTCACCGACCACCTCGGATGGCGCTGGGCCTTCTACATCAACCTGCCGCTGGGCGCCGTCGCGCTCGCCATGGTCGGCACCGTCCTGCACCTGCCGAAGAAGCCGGCCAAGGGACGGATCGACTACCTCGGCGCCGGGCTGCTGACCGCCGGCATCACCTCGGCCGTGCTCGTCACGAGCTGGGGCGGCACCGAGTACGACTGGGGCTCGGCCACCATCGTCGGGCTCGCACTGGTCGCGGTGGTCGCGCTGGCCGCCTTCCCCCTCGTCGAGCGCCGGGTCGCCGAGCCGATCCTCCCGCTGCGGGTCTTCCACAGCAGGAACTTCTCGCTGATGGCCTTCATCGGCTTCGTGCTCGGCTTCGTGATGTTCGGCTCGATGACCTTCCTGCCGCTCTTCCAGCAGAGCGTCCAGGGCGCTTCGGCCACCAACTCCGGGCTGCTGCTGCTCCCCGTGCTGCTGCCGATGATGGTCGTCTCGGTGGTCACCGGCCGGGCCACCACCCGGACGGGCAAGTACCGGATGTACCCCATCATGGGCGGTGCGCTGATCCCCGTCGGCCTCTTCCTGCTGGCGCAGATGGACGTCGGCACCAGCAGGCTCACCTCCGGCCTCTACATGGCGGTGCTCGGCGCGGGCATGGGCTTCCTGATGCAGCTCACCATGCTCATCGCGCAGAACAGCGTCGAGCTCAAGGACATGGGTGTCGCCTCCTCGACGACGACGCTCTTCCGCACCATCGGAGGCTCCTTCGGCGTGGCCCTGATGGGCACCGTCTTCGCCCGGCGGGTCGAGGACTCCATGCGGGAGAGCGCCGCGGCCTCCGGAGGGTCCGGCGGCGGGAAGCAGCTCGCCGACACCGGCCCGCAGCTCGACGCCGCCTCGCTGGAGAAGCTGCCCGCCCAGGTGCGGGAGGCGTACGAGCACGCGGTGGCCGGGGGCACCCACGGGGTCTTCCTGCTGGCCACCGGAGTCGCCCTGCTCACCTTCGTGGCCGCGTGGTTCATCAAGGAGGTCCCGCTCAAGGACGCGGAGGCCCAGAAGTAGCAGCCGGCGCGCGGCGCCCTCGCCGCCGCCCCCGCGCAGGAAGCCCGACCCGCGGGGGCGGCGGCGGGACGGCGTCCGCGCACGCGGGCCGGGTGGCGCCCGGAGGCGGCCTCGGGCCGACGCGGCCCGGCCTCGTCGGCCCGGCCGGGGCCGGCACCGGACAAGCCGGGCCGCAAGACGTGACAGGGCGTGACAGGCCCTCACAGGCCGGGCCAGGCCAGGTCAGGCCGGGCCGGGCCGGGTCAGGTGAGCGGCAGCCGGTAGCGCTTCCCGTCCAGCGGCTCGACCAGCCCGTCGGCCACCAGCCCGTCCAGCGCCCGGGCGCGCTGGACCGGCTCGTGCCAGATGCGGTCGAGATCCGACTGCGGCACCGGCTCCTTGGCGGCCCGCAGCACCGCCAGCAGCCGTCCGCGCACCTGCCGGTCGGTCCCGGCGTACGCCTGGGTGCGCCGGGCGGGCCCCTGGTGGGCGGGGGCGCCCGCGCGCTGCCAGGCGCACTGTGCGGCGATCGGGCAGCGGCCGCATTCCGGGCTGCGTGCCGTGCACACCAGCGCGCCCAGCTCCATCGTGGCCGCCGCCCAGCGCGAGGCGGTCTCGTCGTCCTCGGGCAACAGCGCCCGGGCGAGCTTCCGTTCGGCAGCGGTCGTCGCGTTGGGCGGGTACTGGCGGCCGCTGACGGCGCGCGCGAAGACCCGGCGCACATTGGTGTCGAGCACCGCGTGCCGCTTGCCGTACGCGAACGACACCACGGCGGCCGCCGTGTACTCGCCCACGCCCGGCAGCGCCAGCAACTGGGCATGCTCGACGGGGACCTCTCCGTCGTGCCGTTCCGCTATGGCCTTGGCGGCTCCGTGCAGCCGCAGCGCGCGGCGCGGGTAGCCGAGCCGGCCCCAGGCGCGTACGGCTTCGCCGGGCGCCTCGGCGGCCAGGTCGGCGGGGCGCGGCCAGCGCTTCATCCACTCCTCGTACACCGGCAGTACGCGGTTGACGGGGGTCTGCTGGAGCATGAACTCGCTGACCATGACGCCCCACGCGCCCGCTTCCGGGCGGCGCCAGGGGAGGTCGCGGGCGTGTGTGGCGAACCAGTCGACGACGGGGGCATGGAGGGCGCGCGCCGTCTCGCGCAGGGCGGGGTCGACGGCTTCGGGTTCCGCGGCGCGCGCTGACGGGGCGCCGGCCGAAGCGGCTTGGGAAGTCTCGGTGGTCGCAGTCATGGCACGACCGATCCTGGCACGGCGTCCCTCATCCGAAAAACGCACACGCGGTACGAAAGCCTGTCCGCTGCTCCCGTCCGCGTGTCCGGCGGGTTTCGGGCACGGTGCCGCAAACATCGGAGAAGCCGTACAAGTCCCATTAGAGCGTTTAATCCCAACAATGGGAAAAGAAGTAGCAAAGCAGTGTGAAGCGGTGCGGATCGCCATCCGGGCGCCCGTCCGCTGCCGCTCATCACAACAATTGATACTCCTAGCGGTGGGTGTGGTCCTGTGGTGTGGCTGATGTCTCGTAAGGTTTCCGCGTGGGATCTCTGCGCAATCCGATCGGGCCGCTTCCCTCCTCCATCTACTGGCGCCGGAGGGCAGTTGCCTTTGCCGTCCTCGCGCTGCTGGTCCTGATCGTCGTCTGGGCGGTGACCTCGTTCGGCGGCGACCCGTCCCGGAACGAGGGCAAGGGCGACGGCAAGGACAACGGCCCCGCGAGCACCATCACTCCGGGCCCCACCGACTCCGGCCCGGCGATCAGCGAGCGCCCGGGCGGCAGGGACGAGGAGGACGGCGGCTCCGAAGGGGCGGGCGGTTCCGGAGGCTCCGACGAGGAGGACCGGTCCTCGGCGGGCGGCACCGGCTGGGGCGCGGGAGACGGCTCGGGCGGCGCTGCCGGCTCGGACAAGGACGGTTCGGGCTCCGGTGGTTCGGGTTCGGGTGGCGCCGACGGCGGGGGAGCGGCGGGGGTGCCGGCTCCGCCGGACCTGGCGGCTTGCCGGCCCGGCGCGGTGACCGTGGCGCTGCGCAGCGTCAAGAAGAAGTACGGCCCGGACGAGAAGCCCCGGTTCGAACTGACGGTCACCAACAAGCGGGACAGCGACTGCCGGATCGACCTCGGCCGCACCGCGACGGTCGTGACGATCAACAACCCGGAGGACGCCAAGTTCTGGGCCTCCGACGACTGCCCTCCGACCAGGAAGCCGCTGCCGCGGCTGGTGCCGGGCGACGGCAGCTCGACGCACACCCTCACCTGGTTCCGCAAGGCCAGCGCCGCCAACTGCGGCACCCCCACCTTCGAGGCGCCCAAGCCGGGCACCTACGAGGTCGAGGTGAAGGTCAAGGGGCTGAAGAAGACGGTCCGCACGTCCTTCACCCTGGTGAAGTAGCCGGCCCCCGGACCGGCGGCGGGACGTCCCGCAACCGGCGGCGGGACCCTCCGCGCACCGGCGGCCGCACCTCCGCCGTGCCGCCGTGCCGCGGCCGGCCGCGTCCGGGCCCCGGACCGGGGGACGACAGGACGCACGTGCCGCGCCGGCGCCGTTCGCCGGTCCGGTGCGGGAACCGTCAGACGTACCGTTCGAGGATCGAGGACTCGGCCAGCCGCGAGAGGCCCTCGCGGACCGAGCGGGCGCGCGCCTCCCCGACCCCGTCCACCGCCTGGAGGTCGTCCACGCTCGCCGCGAGCAGCTTCTGCAGCCCGCCGAAGTGGTCCACCAGCCGGTCGATGACGGTGCCCGGCAGCCGCGGCACCTTGGCCAGCAGCCGGAAGCCGCGGGGCGAGACGGCCGAGTCGAGGGTCTCCGGGGCGCCGCTGTAGCCCAGCGCCCGGGCCACGGTGGCCAGTTCGAGCAGCTCGGTGTGGGTGAGCCGGTCCAGGTCGTTGAGCGCGTCGGGTACCGAGCGCACCCGGCGGCCCGCGCCCACCGTCTGCGGCGCGTAGTCCCGGACCACCAGCTCGCGCTCCGGCTCCACCCCCGCGATCAGCTCGTCCAACTGGAGCGAGAGCAGCCGTCCGTCGGTGCCCAGCTCGACGACGTACTGCTCGATCTCCGTCGCGATCCGGCGCACCATCTCCAGCCGCTGCGCCACGGCCGTGACGTCCCGCACCGTGACCAGGTCCTCGATCTCCAGCGCGGAGAGCGTCCCGGCGACCTCGTCCAGCCGCAGCTTGTAGCGCTCCAGGGTGGCCAGGGCCTGGTTGGCGCGGGAGAGGATCGCCGCCGAGTCCTCCAGCACCCGCCGCTGCCCGTCGACGTAGAGGGCGATCAGCCGCATGGACTGGCTGACCGAGACGACCGGGTAGCCCGTCTGGATGGAGACCCGCTGCGCGGTGCGGTGCCGGGTGCCGGTCTCCTCCGTCTCGATGGACGCGTCGGGGACCAGCTGCACCCCCGCGCGGACGATCTTGGAGATGTCCTTGTCGAGGATGAGCGCGCCGTCCAGCTTGCACAGCTCGCGCAGCCGGGTCGCGCTGAAGTCCACATCCAGGACGAAGCCGCCGGTGCACAGGTGCTCGACGCTCCGGTCCATGCCGAGGACGATCAGCCCGCCGGTGTTGCCGCGCAGGACGCGCTCCAGCCCGTCGCGCAGCGCCGTTCCGGGCGCGACCGCGCTCAGTGAGGCGCGCATCAGGCCGGACGCCCCCTCGGCCCTGCCGGGGACCGCTGCCCGGTCGTTGGCTGCCACTGCACTCCTTCGGTCGTGCGGGTGCCTGTCGGCATTCTCTCGACCGCCGGACCCACCGCACCCGGGTGCGGGCCGTACCCGCCCCCTCGTGGTGCCGCGCACAGCCCCCGTGGTGCTCGTGGTCGGTCGAGACCGGGGCAAAGTCTACCGGCGCGCCGAGCGGACCCCTCGCCGCGTGCGCTCCCCGCCGGGCCCGGGCCTCAGCCGGTGCGGGCGGGCCGGGCCGGGAGCACACGCAGTGCCTCCCCGATGTCGGCGACCTCCAGCACCCGCATACCGTCCGGGACGCGGCCCGGGTCGCCCGGCACCAGCGCGTGGGTGAAGCCCAGCCGGGCGGCTTCCGACAGCCGCCGCTGGATCCCGGTCACCCGGCGGACCTCCCCGGCGAGGCCGACCTCGCCGATCGCCACCAGGTTCTTCGGCAGCGGGGTGTCGCCGGCCGCGCTGGCCAGCGCGAGCGCCACGGCGAGGTCGGCGGCGGGCTCGGAGAGCCGCACCCCGCCGACCGTCGCGCTGTAGATGTCCCGTTTGCCCAGGGCGTTGATCCGGCCGCGCTGCTCCAGCACCGCGAGCATCATCGAGACCCGCGAGTTCTCCAGTCCCGAGGTGGTCCTGCGGGGCGAGGGGATCTGACTGTCGACGGTGAGCGCCTGCACCTCCGCGACCAGCGGGCGGCGGCCCTCCAGTGTCACCGTCAGACAGGTGCCGGGGACGGCTTCGGCGCGCCGGGTCAGGAACAGCCCGGAGGGATCGGCCAGGCCCGTGATCCCCTCGTCGTGCAGCTCGAAGCAGCCGACCTCGTCCGTCGTGCCGTACCGGTTCTTGACGCCGCGCACCAGGCGAAGCCGCGCGTGCCGGTCGCCCTCGAAGTGCAGCACCACGTCGACCAGGTGCTCCAGCAGCCGCGGACCGGCGATGGCGCCGTCCTTGGTGACGTGGCCGACCAGCAGTGTGGACATGCCCCGCTCCTTGGAGGCCCGGATCAGCGCCCCTGCCACCTCCCGCACCTGGGCGACGCCGCCGGGTGCTCCGTCGATCTCGGGGGAGGCCACCGTCTGCACCGAGTCCAGCACCAGCAGCGAGGGCTTGACCTCGTCCAGGTGGCCCAGCACCGCGGACAGGTCGGTCTCGGCGGTCAGATACAGGTCGTCGTCGATCGCGTCGATGCGGTCGGCCCGCAGGCGCACCTGGCCCGCGGACTCCTCTCCGGTCACATAGAGGGTGCGGTGCTCGCCGGAGGCGGCCTTGGCGGCGACGTCCAGCAGCAGCGTCGACTTGCCGACGCCGGGCTCACCGGCCAGCAGCACCACGGCACCGGGGACCAGCCCGCCGCCCAGCACCCGGTCCAGTTCGGGTACGCCGGTCGGGCGCGCGGTGGCCTGCTTGCCGTCCACCTCGCCGATGGGCAGTGCCGAGGCCGAGACCCGGCCGGGCGCGGTGGTCCGCACGGCCGGGGCGCCGCCCGTCTCCTCGACGGTGCCCCACGCGTGGCACTCGGGGCAGCGGCCGAGCCACTTGGCGGTCTGCCAGCCGCATTCGGTGCAGCGGTAGGTGGGGCGGTCCTTGGCGGACGACTTACGGGCAGCCATGGCCACACCGTATAGGGGGCCACCGACACCGAAGCCGAGACTCAGGTGCCGGTGGTCGTGGCTCTGCCGCTGACCGACGTCCGGCCGGTCCGCGACGGCGGTGCCGCCCGGTCCGCGACGGCGGTTGCGCGCTGCCGGCTCACCGGTGGCACCCCGCACGTTCCGGAACGCGCGCCGGGCCGCCCTCCGGAACGTGCGCGGTCGGCTGGGCGCAGGATGTGCGCCTGTCATGCGCCCCTTTGTGCCTTTGGTGTCGCCAAACCCACCGAACGTGTTTTGTTTTGACGACGCCCTTCACTCAAAGGAAGGAATCAACTGTCGCGGCCCTCAGCAAAGCGCCATCATCCGCCTACCGTCGCCGGGGTGATGACCAGCAGGCGCGAGCACCCGACGAACGCCCCCGGCGCACCCCCAGCGCACCGGGCGGGCAGGACGACGCACCACCACGTCGCGCACACCGTGGCGGAGTGCGACGACGCGGACCTGAACGGCCTGTTCACCTACTGCCTCGCCGCACTGAGCGAACACGAATCCGCCCTCGCGGCACTGGGTGAGGCGCTCGCCCTCGCGGACCGCCAACGCGCCCGCGGACGCGCCCCCGAGGGCGAGCATGCCCTCCGGCCCTGGCTCTATGCACTGGCCCGCTGGGTCTGTGCCCGGTGGCTCGCCGACCAGCGGGCCGGGGAACGCGCAGGGCGCCCAGCGTCCGTCGCGCGCGAGTGCGCCGCTGGTCCCGCTGCCGCGCGGCGGGGGGCAGGCACCCGGGCGGCCGTCCGGCCCCCGGCCCCCGCCGCGTCTCCGCTCCGCCCGCCCGCCTCGCCCACCGCCGAGCGGGCCGCACCGTTCGGCGACGGCGGCCCCGGCCCGGCCGGGCACCTCCCCTCCCGCGTCCGGCGCCGGCGCGAACTGGCCGCACTGGCCTGGCCGGAGGCCGCAGGCACCTCCCCCGTGCAGCGCGAGGCCCTCGAACTGTCCGTCCGCCACGGGCTGTCCGCCGCCCAGATCGCGGCGATCCTCTCGCTGCCGCCCGCCGCGGCCGAGGACCTGCTGCTGCACGCCGCCTGCGAGGTCGAGCGGACCAGGGCGGCGCTGCACGTCGTCGAGTCCGGCGGCTGCGCCGTGGTCGCCCGGCTCGCGGGGGACGAGCGGCTGCTGTTGGGCACCGCACTGCGCCGGGAGCTGCTGGAGCACGTGGACGAGTGCCCGCAGTGCCGCCGGGCCGCCGAGCGCGCCATGGCCGGCGTCTCCTGGCCGGGTACCGCGCCCGCCTCCGCCGAACTGGCCGTGGTCGCGGTGCCGCGGCCCGCCGTCGAGGCGGCGGTCGCGCTGGCGCGCCGGGCGAGGGCCCAGCGCACCCCGCGCTTCGACCGTGCGGGCTACCCGCAGCGCGAGCAGCCGCGTCCGGCCCGCCGGGACAGGCTGCGCAGCCGCGCACTGACCTCGACGGTCGTCGCCGCGGTGCTGGCGGCGCCGGTGGTCGCGCTGTGGGCCGCCTACCGGGGGGCTCCCGCGACGGGCGAGCCGCAGGCCGACCGGTCGGCCACCGCGCCGGACACCGCGGAGGACGGCTGGAGCGGCGGTGCGACCCGGCCGGGCACCCTGGCTCCCCCGGCCGGCCCCCACGCAGGCCAGGCGGCACCGGACGGTGCGGCAGCGGGCCCGGTGGGCCGGGGGGCGCCGTCCCGCTCGGACGTCCGGGAGCCGTCCGGGCGCGGGACCGGTTCGCCGTCCGTGCCGACGGTGCGGCGGCCCGCGTCGAAACCGGCGGCGGCCCCGCACCGTTCGGTGCCGGTGTCGCGGCCCGCGGTGGCCGCGCCGAGCCTCGCGGCGGCCTCCCCGTCCGGCGGCGGTCCGCCTGCCGACAGCGGTCCGCCCTCCGGGAGCAGCTCCGCGGCGTCGACCGCCACCCCGTCCGCGGCGGAGCCGCCACCCGCGACGAGTCGGCCCGCGTTCGCCGACGTCGCGCCCTCCGGGCCGCCCCGGGCGCCGAGCCGGTCCCCGTCCTGAACGGAGGCGGGATCCCGCACCGCCCGGCCCGTCCGCCGCCGAGACCGCCGGAGCCTCCGGAGGCTCCGGCGGTCTCGGCGCGGGCCGTACGGCGAGGCCGTCACACCCCGGGCGACTCCGTGCGTCCCCGGTCGGCCCCGGCGCCGTGCGGGCCGGTCGCGTCCGGGCCGGCCTCGGCAGGATCGGGCCCGTCCGGGCCGTCCGGGCCGTCCGGCTCGCGGGCGGCGGCGGCACGGTCGGCCGCGGCGCGCGCCGTGGCCGGATGCTCGGCCAGCAGTGGAAGCTGACCGGCCAGCCGCTCGGCGCACAGCTCGGCCAGCCGGTCGTAGCCGGGCTTGCCCATCAGTTCGGTCAGCTCGGCGCGGTAGGACTCGTAGACCGGCTGCCCGGCGCCGTGTGCCGACGGCGCCGAGGTGCACCACCAGTGCAGGTCGTGTCCGCCCGACCCCCAGCCGCGCCGGTCGTACTCGCCGACGGTGACGTACAGCACCTCCTCGCCGTCCGGCAGCTCCACCCACTCGTAGCTGCGCCGGATCGGCACCTGCCAGCAGACGTCCGGCTTGGTCTCCAGCGGCTCGCGGTCCTCGCGCAGCGCGAGGGTGTGCAGCGCGCACCCGGCGCCGCCCTCGAACCCGGCCCGGTTGTTGAAGATGCAGGCGCCCTGCCAGCGGCGGGTCTGCCGCTCGCCCTCGTCGTTGACCTCGGCCCAGCCCAGGGCACCGGTGCCCACGTCGTGGAACTGCCAGGTCTCGGGCGTCAGCCGGGCCACGTGCCCGGCGACACGCTGCTCGTCCTCCTCGTCGGAGAAGTGGGCGCCCAGCGTGCAGCAGCCGTCGGCGGCGCGGCCGGGCGTGATGCCCTGGCAGCCGTTGCCGAACAGACAGTTCCAGCGGGACGTCAGCCACGTCAGGTCGCAGCGGAAGACCTGCTCGTCGTCGGCCGGGTCGGGGAACTCCACCCAGGCGCGGGTGACGTCGAGACCGACCTCCTCGTCGCGTGCCCGGGGCGCAGGCAGCGGCCGTGCGCCGTCCTGCTTCTTGTGCTTCGCCGCTTTCGTCTTACCCACACCGCCCAGCGTACGGGCCGCGGGCCGCGGTGCCCGGACGCCGCTCCCCGGTGTGCTGCGGCGCGGCCCGGACGGGGTGCGGCACACCGCGCGGCGCGGCGTGCCGCGGCGGGCTGCCGCGGCCGGGGGAACTCCCGTACCGTCGGCCGGGAGATGCCCCGGGGCCCGACCTGGAGGTACCCGCAGCGGCGGACCGGTGAGGAGGCTAGCGTGCTGGGTATGAGACTCGGTGTCCTCGATGTGGGATCCAACACGGTCCATCTGCTCGTGGTGGACGCGCACCCCGGAGCCCGGCCGCTGCCGGCCTACTCCCACAAGACGGCGCTGCGGCTGGCCGAACTCCTGGAGGCGGACGGGTCGATCAGCGAGGAGGGCATCGACCGGATCTGCGCCACGCTCACCGAGGCGCTGCAGATATCCGAGGACAAGGGGGTCGAGGCGCTGCTGCCGTTCGCGACCTCCGCGGTGCGCGAGGCGGCCAACGCGGAGCGGGTGCTGGACCGCATCGCCGCGGAGACCGGCGTCAAGCTGGAGGTGCTCTCCGGCGCCGACGAGGCGCGGCTGACGTTCCTCGCGGTGCGGCGCTGGTTCGGCTGGTCGGCGGGGCGGTTGCTGGTGCTGGACATCGGCGGCGGTTCGCTGGAGATCGCCTACGGGCTGGACGAGGACCCGGACGCCGCGGTGTCGCTGCCGTTGGGCGCCGGGCGGCTCACCTCCGGCTGGCTGCCGGGCGACCCGCCCGCCCCGGAGGACGTGCGGGCCCTGCGGCGGCATGTGCGCGCGGAGATCGCCCGCACGGTGGGGGAGTTCAACCGGTTCAGCCCGCCCGACCACGTGGTGGCCACCTCCAAGACCTTCAAGCAGCTCGCCCGGATGGCGGGAGCGCCGCGCAGTGCGGAGGGTCTCTACGCCCGCCGGGTGCTGGGCCGGGGGGCGCTGGAGGAGTGGGTGCCGAAGCTCGCGGTGATGCCCGCGCAGGAGCGCGCGGCCCTGCCCGGGGTCTCGGAGGGGCGGGCCCGCCAGCTGCTGGCGGGCGCGCTGGTGGCGGAGGCGGCCCTGGATCTGTTCGCCGTCTCCGAGGTCGAGATCTGCCCGTGGGCGCTCCGCGAGGGCATCATCCTGCGCCGTCTGGACCGTCTCCGCACGGTGTGAGCCCCGCTCGCGGCGGCCGCCGGCGTGCCGGGCCCGGCGGCCGGGCGGCGGGGGCCGGTCCCTCACGGGTGGCGAACCGCGCTTAGGGTGGCTGGGTGGGCATCGAAAGCGTGCGGGTCCCCCAGGCGAAGATCGCACTGTCGACGGCCTCGGTGTACCCGGAGTCGACGGCTGCGGCCTTCGAGATCGCCGCGCGCCTCGGCTACGACGGCGTCGAGGTCATGGTGTGGACCGACCCGGTCAGCCAGGACGTCGAGGCGCTGCGGCGGCTGTCCGACTTCCACGGGGTGCCGATCCTGGCCGTGCACGCGCCGTGCCTGCTCATCACGCAGCGCGTCTGGTCCACCGATCCGTGGGCGAAGCTGGTCCGGGCCAGGGCGGCGGCCGAGACGCTCGGTGCGTCCACCGTCGTGGTGCATCCGCCGTTCCGCTGGCAGCGCTCCTACGCGCGGGAGTTCGAGCGCGGGGTGTGGCGGATGGCGGACGAGACCGACGTGCGGTTCGCGGTCGAGAACATGTACCCCTGGCGCTACCGGGACCGGGAGATGCTGGCCTACGCACCCGACTGGGACCCCACCCGGAACGACTACCGGCACTTCACGATCGACCTCTCGCACACGGCGACGGCCCGCAACGACACCCTCGCCATGGTGGACCGGATGGGCGACCGCCTGGGGCATGTGCACCTCGCCGACGGGAGCGGTTCGGCCAAGGACGAGCACCTGGTCCCGGGGCGGGGCGCGCAGCCCTGCGCGGAGGTCCTGGAGCGGCTGGCCGCCCGCGGGTTCGACGGCCATGTGGTCGTCGAGGTGAACACGCGGCGTGCCATGTCGGCTGCCGAGCGCGAGGAGGACCTGGCGGAGGCCCTGGCCTACACCCGGCTGCATCTCGCCGCCCCCGGCGCCGCTCCGGCCGACGGAACCGGCGACGAGCGGGGCGGCCGACGGGCCGCCGGCCGCCGCATGGGCCGGAGGAAGGCGTGAGCGGGGGCTCCGCAGCCGGGGAGCCGGCGCCCGCACCCCGCAGGCGGGGCCGCCCGGCGCGGCGTACCGAGGACGGGCCCGGGACGCGGGAGCGGATCCTGGCGTCGGCCCGGGGCGAGTTCGCCGAGCACGGCTACGACAAGGTCTCCGTCCGGGCCATCGCACGCGGCGCCGGGGTGGACGCGGCGCTGGTCCACCACTACTTCGGCACCAAGGAGCAGGTGTTCGCCGCCGCGGTCGAGGGTGCCATCGCGCCGGTGCTGATCGTCCCGGAGCTGGTCCGGGAGACCGCGCTGGAGGCGGTGGGGGAGACCGTCACCCGCAGGTTCCTGGAGACGTGGGAGGACCCCGCGACCCGGGCGCCGCTGCTGGCGATCGTCCGTTCGGCGGTCAACAACGAGCGGGCGGCGGCCGTCTTCCGCGGCCTGCTGACCCGGAACCTGCTCAGCCGGCTGGCGGCCCGGCTCGCCGCGCCGGACGCGGAGCTGCGGGTCGCGCTGGCGGCGGCCCAACTGGTCGGTGCGGCTCTGCTGCGGCACGTCATCCGACTGGAGCCGCTGGCCTCCGAGCCGCTGGCGACCGTGACCGCCCGACTGGCGTCGGTCGTCCAGCACCATCTCACCGGTCCGGCCCCCGCGGGCGGGCCGGACCCGGCGGGTGAGCGGGGCCCGGCGGGCGGCCATGGGCTGCGGACCACGGGCTGAGCCCGATTCCGTCCACCATCCGGACCCCCTGTCCGGATCCTGAGCGGTAGGCGTACGCTCGGATGTTCCACGTACCGCACGATTCCCTCGTACGGCAGTGTTCATCTCGGATCATCTCGGATACGTACCGCAGCGGTCGCCGGGCCCACCGCCGTGGCGGCCGCCCGCACCAAGGGAGGGGCAGCCATGCCCGAGCTGAGGTCCCGCACCGTCACCCACGGACGCAACATGGCGGGGGCGCGTGCCCTCATGCAGGCATCCGGTGTAGCGCGCGAGGACTTCGGCAAGCCGATCGTCGCGGTCGCCAACAGCTTCACCGAGTTCGTGCCGGGCCACACCCACCTGCAGCCGGTGGGCCGGATCGTCAGCGAGGCGGTCAAGGCCGCGGGCGGCATCCCGCGCGAGTTCAACTCGATCGCGGTGGACGACGGCATCGCCATGGGCCACAGCGGCATGCTCTACTCGCTGCCCTCCCGGGACCTGATCGCCGACTCCGTCGAGTACATGGTCGAGGCGCACTGCGCGGACGCGCTGATCTGCATCTCCAACTGCGACAAGATCACCCCCGGGATGCTGATGGCCGCCATGCGGCTCAATGTGCCCACCGTCTTCGTCTCCGGCGGTCCCATGGAGGCCGGCCGGGCGACGCTGGTGAACGGCACCGTCCGCAAGCTGGACCTGATCGACGCGATGTCCGAGGCCGCCAACGACAAGGTCTCCGACGAGGACATCCTGCGCATCGAGGAGAACGCCTGCCCGACCTGCGGCTCCTGCTCGGGCATGTTCACCGCGAACTCCATGAACTGCCTCACCGAGGCCATCGGCCTGGCCCTGCCCGGCAACGGCTCGGTGCTGGCCACCCACACCGCCCGCAAGGAGCTGTACGAGACGGCGGGCCGCACGGTCGTGGAGATCGCCCGGCGCTACTACGACCAGGACGACGCGAGCGTCCTGCCGCGCAACGTCGGCTCCCGCGCCGCATTCGAGAACGCCATGGCCCTGGACATCGCCATGGGCGGCTCCACCAACACGATCCTGCACCTGCTGGCCGCGGCCCAGGAGGCCGGGCTGGAGTTCACGATGCACGACATCGACCAGCTCTCCCGCGCCCTGCCGTGCCTGGCCAAGGTCGCCCCGAACGTGGCCCCGGGCGGCACCTACTACATGGAGGACGTGCACCGGGCCGGCGGCATCCCCGCCATCCTGGGCGAACTCCACCGCGGCGGGCTGCTCAACGAGGACGTGCGCACCGTGCACGCCGACTCGCTGGAGGAGTGGCTCAAGACCTGGGACATCCGCAGCGACTCGCCCGCGCCGCGGGCCGTGGAGCTCTTCCACGCGGCGCCCGGCTGCAAGCGCTCCGCCGAGGCGTTCTCGCAGTCCGAGCGCTGGGAGTCGCTGGACACGGACGCGGCGGGCGGCTGCATCCGCGACGTCGAGCACGCCTACTCCGCCGAGGGCGGGCTGGCGGTGCTGTACGGCAACCTGGCCGAGAACGGCTGCGTGGTGAAGACCGCGGGCGTCGACGAGTCGATCCTCACCTTCACCGGCCCCGCCGTGGTCTGCGAGTCCCAGGACGAGGCCGTCCAGAAGATCCTCGACAAGACGGTCGGGGAGGGCGACGTCGTCGTCATCCGCTACGAGGGCCCCAAGGGCGGCCCCGGCATGCAGGAGATGCTCTATCCCACCTCGTTCCTCAAGGGCCGCGGGCTGGGCAAGGCGTGCGCGCTGATCACCGACGGCCGGTTCTCCGGCGGCACCTCGGGGCTGTCCATCGGCCACATCTCCCCGGAGGCGGCGGGCGGCGGCACGATCGCGCTGGTGGAGGACGGCGATCCGGTCGTCATCGACATCCCCGAACGGCAGCTGCGCCTGGACGTCCCCGAGGAGACGCTCGCCGCCCGCCGCGAGGCGCTGGCCGGCCGGTACGCGCCCGTCGGCCGCGAGCGCAAGGTCTCCACCGCGCTGCGCGCCTACGCGGCGATGGCCACCAGCGCCGACCGGGGTGCCGTCCGCGACGTGACCCAGCTGGAGCGCTGACACCTCCCGGGGAACGGCGGCCCGAGGACGGCGGCCCAGGGGACCGCGGCCCAGGGGTCGGCGGCCCGGGGAACGGCGGCCCCGGGGAGCGCCGGGCCGCGGGCCGGAGGGGCCCGGCGGGCGCGGCGCCGCTCCCGGGCCATAATCGAGACGTGCCCCAGGACCACGGAAACCCCGACGCACCGGCCCCCGAACCGCTCCGCTTCTACGGCACCACGTGGGTCGACCACTCCGGCGGCTACGCGCTGCGCCGCGCCGCATTGGGGGTGGGCGCGGTGCTTGCGGCCGCCGCGGGCGCGGTCGTGCTGCGCTTCGCGTACCAGGGCGTGGTGCTGGCCGACATCGGCAGCTGGGCGAGCCTGCTGCTGGTCGCCGCGTTCGCGGTGTGCAGCGCGCTCGCGTTCTCCCGCACCCTCACCTCCTACGGCCGCCGCCCCGACGAGCGGGACGCGGCGGCCGAGTCCTCGATGCGGAGCATCCGGCTCATCGGCTTCATCGGGGTGCTGCTCGCCTACGCGCTGCGCAGCTGCGTCGAGGCCCCCGGCGAGAAGCTGCACCGCGCCGAGTACGAGGCGGCCCGCGCCCGCCACGAACGACAGCGCAGCGCCCGCACCGGGAACCCCGCCGCCCGCCGCCGGAAGGGCAGGCGCTGAGCTTCCCGGGCTGAGAGCGCGAAACCGATTCCCGTCACCCGCTCCGTAATGAAGGCCCTGGTCGGAGACCAGGGCCTGGTCACAGCTGTGCAAGACCTTCGACTGGACGTTGAGAGACAGCAGCCGGTACTCGGCCTGGTCCGGTAGCAGCGCCGCTCGGCCCGAGGAGACGCGGGCGCGGCGCGTTTCCCGTCACCACGCCCGGAGCTTGCGGCATCGAGCCGACGTCGAGCCGGTAGTGCATACGGATGCCATCGGGGCCGACTCATCCCAGAGTCGGCCCGGACGCCGTGCTGACGTGCTCGAAGGCTCAGAGCGGTGCCTCGACACCGAGGCTTCCCGCCTTGATGGCTCCCCGTAGGACGTGGGCGATCTCCTCGGGCTTGAGGTCGATACCGTCGAGCCCCTCCATGGTCAGCGGAATCTCTTCCAGCGCGTATTCACCGCGGCCCTCGGCGCTGAACTCGGGACCGGTGCGGTCGTCGAAGGACCAGGTCGCGATGCGAGCGAGGTAGAAGAGCTGCCGCTCGTCGTCGGACTCCATCGTGTGGAGGAGGCGGATGATGTCGGCCTTCCCCGCGATCTCCTCGTGGATCTCCCGGTGGAGGGCCGCCTCCCGGGACCGGTCGCTGGGTTCGACGCCGCCGCCGGGCAGGACCCAGTATGCGGGGATGCCGGGCCGGGTGCGGCGGATGACCAGCGTCGTGTCGTCTGCGGTGACGAGGACGGCGCGGACTCGTTCCATCATTTCGGTTTGTCTCCTTGCTCGTCGGTGGTCTCAGTGCAACAGCCAGCCGCCGTCGACGTGGATGGACTGCCCCGTGATGAACGAGGCGGAAGGGCCCACGAGAAATGCCACCAGAGCCGCGACATCCTCGGGCCGCCCACGACGCGGAACACACTGGCGCTTGATCTGGTCCTCCGGCCGCGCACGGTGCCGGGCGGGGAGGGTCTTCTCGGCCTCGACCTGGATGGCCCCGGGCAGGACCGTGTTGACGCAGATCCCGTATGGGCCCAGTTCGCGGGCCAGGGAGCGAGTCAGTCCCAGCAGCCCCGCCTTCGCGGTGCTGTATGCGACGAGGTTCGTCCGGCCGGCGCGGGCGGTGACACTGCCGATGTTCACGATCCGGCCCCAGCGGCGTTCGATCATGCCGGGCGTGAGCACGTGGCAGGCGCGGTAGTGAGCGGTGAGGTTCACGTCGAGGGAGTGGTTCCAAGCTGTCTCGCCGGTGTCCTGCCACGCAACACGGGGGTAGGAACCGGCGTTGTTCACCAGGATGTCTACGGGTCCGATCTCGGCGCGGACGCGGCCGACCATGGCATGAACGGAGCCTGGATCGGTCAGATCGGCGTTCACCGCGATCCCGGGGCTGCCCGCGTGCTCGAAGGCGGCGAGGAGAGCGTGAGCGTCGGGGTCCTGGCCGAGGTGGTTAATCGCGACAGTCGCTCCGGCGGCAGCGAGGGCCCGTCCGATCTCGGCGCCGATGCCGGTGGCCCCGCCGGTGACGAGGGCGGTGCGGCCCTGGAGCGGCCAGGTCTGGAGAGGAGCCTCAAGCAGGGGCAGGGACATGGCTGCTCCATTCGCCGGAGTGGGGATGAGGGGCGGGTGTGGTGGTGAAGAAGGCGTCGAGCGTCGTGTGCGGGTCCTGAATCTCAGCGAGCTTGACCAGAACGAGCAGAAGGTCGTGTCCGGTGAGTCGGGAGGGAGGGATGACGCCGAGGACGCGCAGGGCGAGAAAGGCACGGATCTCCTCCTGACCGCTGCCGTTCTCCCTGTGAAGGCAGTCCAGTGCACGGGTGATGGCGGCAGCGCGGCCGGGGCCGGTGTTCCAGGAGTAACGGACATCGATGTGCCGACTGCTCCGGTGCAGTTCCAGGTGCTCGATGCCCGGGCGGGTCAGGGATGGCAGGGCGAGGCGGAGGGTGCGCGCGTACACGTCGGGCTGGTAGCGCGGGACGAGCCAGCCGCCCAGGGCCATCAGGTACCAGAGCAGGTTGGCGGTCTCGCCCGCGACGGTGTTGCGGCCGGCGAACTCGAAGTCGAGCCAGCACAGCGGGGCGGCGATGTTCGGTTCCGTGGGGTCGCCCTGTGTGAGACCCGCGAGCCTGCGGCGGTCGGGAGCCAGGGCATGGCGGAGGTTGTCGATGGTGTCGGCGACGTTCAACGTCAGCGGTCTGCCGTTGGCAGTGAGGGTGAAGTCAGCCAGTTCCCGGAGGGTGAGGGTCGTATCGGTGTGGGGCAGGGTGAGTGGCAGGTCGCGGCGCAGGTACCAGCGGTCCAGACGGCTACCGGGGCGGATGCGGTTGAGGTAGAGGTCCGGGACGCACTCGGCCAGCGGCACGCTCTTCCCGGTCTCCTCAGCCGCTGCCCGCAGGTCGGTGCAGATGCCGTCCACGAGGCGGTCCAGGCGGGGCTGGACGAGCGGTTCGCGGTCGGCGAGGGCGATCACGTCGCCCAGGAGCAACCTGCACCGGCCGGTGGCGAAGACGTCTTCGTACGCGAGGAGTCGTCCGTCCGGTGACGCGATCTGCCCGTGAAGGACCGGAACCGCGATGCGGGAGGCGAGCTGTGCCCATCCCGTCGCCTCGGCTTCGGCCCGCTCCCGGGTCGCCACCGGCTTGTGGAAGACACTCGTTGTTGCCATGGGCCGTTGGACGTTCGCGCTCACCGCGTCTCCCCAGGGAGGGTGTCCAGCCAAGCCTGGAGAACGAGGAGCGCGAGCGCTTCGGCAGCGAGCGGCTCGGTGCGGGCGGTGGTGACCAGACTCGTGTCCTGTCGTGTGGCGTCGAGGAGGACGGTGAGGGCGTCGCGGTCGGAGGGGCTCTCGACCCCACCGAAGCGGAGCTGAATCTTCGCGAGCAGCGCGGTGACCTTGTAGAGAGCGCGGAGGTCGGGGCTTCCCTTGAGGAGTTGGCGGCGGATCTCGATGGCGGCCTGGATACCGTCGCGCAGGCTTGCGGCGACGTCGGTGACCGCGTCCGGAGCGGGCAGAACCAGGCCGGGGGTGGACCACAAGGGGACCAGCGCCCCGCTGCCGATGAGAGCAAGAACGTGAAGGAGTCGAGAGGTGATGGCGCCGGCCCGGCACTCGGCGCGAGTCAATACGGTCATGCCCAGCCTGACCCCGCCGAGTTCGGTCTCCAGTTCCGCGAGGATCTGGCGCATCTCGTCGAGGGAGGAGGCGTCGGCCACGACCAGGATGTCGAGGTCGCTCCAGCCGTGCTGGTACTTGCCCCGGGCGCCGCTGCCGGTGACGACGAGCAGGTCGATCAGCGGGCGGAGGCCGGTGGTGCGGTCGAGTAATTCGGCCAGGTAGGACTCCAGGTGTACGGGGAGTCCGAGCCCGTTGACCGGCATGGTGGAGGGCTGGTGCTCCGGCCAGCGGCGATTGAGTGCGATGCGGTCCAGCCGCCGATCCAGTTCCAGGCGCGGCCCGTCGTTGCCGATGACCTCGTGGGCGATGGAGAGGACTTTGTCAGCGCCTCGTGCGCGCTTGATGAGGTCGCGGTCGGCGACGTCCTGGGCCCCGGAGGTGCCGCGCCGGGTGCGCGTGGCCTCGGAAGCGTCCAGATAGGCGACGGTGAGCTGAGGTCCGAGCATCCGGGCGAGTTCGGCGGTCGAGTCGAAGTCGTGCAAGGACTCGATGCTGACGGAGTCGAGGAAGTGGTGGGCCTGGCAGAAGCGGTCCAGCGCGTCCACGATCAGCTCGGCCTGCACGACCGAGCCCAGCCGATATGGATCACGAATCCCCGCCCGCCCGGCCGCGTCCTCGATGAGGTACCCGATCTTGAGGCGGGCGTGGCCGTGCTGGGTGCGCAGGTACTCGCCGGCCGTGCTCTTACCGCTCTCCGACATGCCGCCCAGCGCGGTGACGTGCACTCCGGCCAGAGCCCTCCCAGGCACGTCCGGGTGCAGGGGCGCCAGGAGCCGTCGGACCTCGTCCTGGACGGCGATGGTCGGCCGGTCGCCGATGCGGATCGACATCGGGAAGCGGCCTTCGTCGACGAGCCGGTTGATCTGCTCGTGGAGGTGGCGCTGGTACGCCGCGTAGGTCCCGGTGACGGTCACCTCGTGGGCCAGGCTCCGGCGGGTGCCTTCCTCAGGGTTGTCGCAGTGCAGGAGGACGAGGGCGTGCTCGTTCTCTTCAGCGGAACGCAGATCGGTCTCGTACGGGGCCAGCAGGAGCCGGGCCCGGTCCAGAGCCTGCTCGGCGCCCAGGTCCTCCCGCACGGCGACCGTCGCGGCGACGGACGCCTCCAGCATCGGGATGCCCCGGTCCAGCAGGCGCACCGGCGCGGAGAAGGCATGTCGGGAGCGTTCCAGGTAGGAGGAGGCGAGGACGTCGGCGACCTCCTCGACCGGGCCGGTCTCGAACCACCAGCGGGCCATGCCGTCGGCCTCGATGGCGGTCCAGCGCGGGTCGTAGTGGTCGAGCGGGCCCGCTGATGTCGCGGTCGGGCCCATGCACCGGGCGAGGATTCCGATCTGCTTGGTCTTCCCGGTGTTGTCGGGGCCGCTGAACGCGACCGAGACGGGGAGGGGATACGTGTCGCTGTCGTACGGGCTGGACATCGGCTTCCCTTCACTGGTGATGCGGAGCGGGTACGTCTGCGAGGCGCCATCGACGGCCTGCGGCAATACCTCGATGGGGCTCCGTCCTCGTCCCCGGGCGGGGCAAGAACGTGCGGAGTGCCTATACAGGGCCGTCGGCTGCCGGAGGGTCCTCGGTACTGAGCGTCGGCTGTGCCAACGGGACCTGTGGGGAGGAGTACTCGGTGTGGGCCAGAAGCCCGACCATGGCGAGCCCGGCAGCCGTGCCGAGGGCCCACACCCAGCTCAGGGCTGTCTCCAACGGGTCGGGTACGTGGAAACGGCTCATCACCGCCTCTCGGACGGCGGAGCCCCGTGCCGCACTGGGCTGGTGCGAGAGCGCGATCGTGCGGGTCCGTCCGTTGTCAGTGGACATCGGCACCGTCGGTTCCTCTCAACGTTTCCGGGCAGCAGCCAACAGGCCCTGAACAGGGCTTTTTTGAGCCATTCGGAGATCTGCGGAGTGATGTCCAGTGAACGACGGGCCGTGCTCCCGGGACAGGGCCCAGGATGTAGTCCTGCGTAATCCCGTGTAATCCAGGTGGGGAGGGTGACGGGGTGCCGAGGAACCCAGCCGTCGCGGAACTGATCAAGCGGGCCTGCCAGGAGCGCGGTTGGGGACCATCTGAGTTGGCACGGGCACTCGGCCTCGCCGAAAGCGGTGATCCGCGCCGCTTGCAACGTCAGCACGCCCGGCGATGGATCGAAGGCGAACGAACCCCCGGCCACTGGTGGCCCTACATCGCGCAGGTGCTGGCACTGGATCCCGAAGCCATCAACCTCCCGGAGCCCGCGCCAGCGGCACCCCACACAGATACCGTTGCGTCAGTCCTGCACCTGGGAAGGAGCGACGTGGAACGCCGGGAGTTCATCCTCGCCTCCAGCGGATACGCGCTGTCCGCACTCGGCCTGCCCGACATGGACAGCATCACCCGCCGAACCAAGACCGCGCTTCCCGGAGTCGTCCGCGTCGGCCAAGGCGAGGTGGCCGCCGTACGACACATGGTCAAGGCACTCGGCGACTCCGCCTCCGAACTAGGTGGCGGGCACGCCCGCCACCTGGCCGTCCGCTATCTCACCCAGGACGTCGCCCCCTGGCTGGAGGGCAACTTCACCGAAACCACCGGGCGAGACCTGTTCGCTGCCACCTCCCAGCTCGTCCACCTCGCCGGCTGGATGGCCCAGGACGAAGGCGACACCCCCGAACTACGCGGACTCGCCCAGCGCTACTACGCCCACTCCTTCCGCCTGGCCGCGGAGGCAGGCGACCCGGAACTGTCAGCGACGGCTCTCCGCGGCCTCGCCGTACAGTGCGTCGACCTCGGCTACCGAGCCGAAGCCGTTCAGCTCGGCGAAGCCTGCGTGGAGTACGGCCGCAACCTCGACAACCCGCGCGCGGTCGCCTATTACGAGGCCACCCTTGCCAACGCCGCCGCCCAGGACGACGACCGTCGCATGGCGACCAAGCACCTCGCCATGTCCGAGACCGCCATCGGCAAGCCGACCGCTGCGCCCGGCGACTCCTGGGCCGCCCACTACTCCCCCGGCCGCTGGGCCCACGAATCCGGCATGATCCTCTCCCGGCTCGGCGACCTCGACGCCGCGGAGGAACACCTGCACCTCGCCCTCGACATTCACGGCCTCGACCGCCGCCGCACCCGTGCCATCGTCCTCGCCGACCTCGGCGGCGTCCGGCTCCGCCTGGGCGACGTCGACGGCGCCATGGCCACGTGGCGCGACTTCCTCGACTGCGCCGACGGCGTCCGCTCGGTGAAGGTCCGGGCCGCACTCCAGGACATGCGCGTCCGCCTGCGCCGGTACGACGGCGCTCCGGAGGCGCAGGAACTCCGCGAGCGGGCGACCCGGCTCGTCGCCTGACGCACCGGAGCATCACCCACGCTCACGCCGGTCATTCCTGGTAGGAGAACCGAGGCAGGAGCCCGCTACGCTCGCGCGGGCCACCCCCGGGCATGCAGCCGATGACCCCGACCGGGCCGGCACGCTGCCGGAGAAGGCCGGGCCCAGCCACGGCCGCGGTGCAGCAGAGGTCGAGGACAGCGGCGTTCTGCTGCCAGCCGTCACCTTTGCAGTGCAAGGCGTCGCAGTTGCGGCGGTGTGGAGCGCGCGTGGGGTCACTGACGCTTCCTGATTGCGGGAGGACCCCGAGGGTCCTCCCGCAGCCGTCTCAGGGGGAACCCTGAACTGCCCCGGACAGCAGGCAGTTGGGCTCGACACGCCGTTTCGCCACGTGTCAGATTCTTCTTACACACCCGAGGGAGAGGGGCCGCGGTGGGCGCGATCGAGGCCCCTTCCGGAGACGAGCTGCTGAAGGTCCTGGCGGCGCTCGGCAATCCGCACCGGATGCGGATCGTCGCGGCACTGGCCGGGGGCCGCAACTACGTCAGCGGACTCGCCCGCGAGATCGGCATGAGCCGTCCGCTGCTGCACATGCACCTCCAGCGGCTGGAGGCCGCCGGCCTCGTGGTCGGCACGCTGGAGCTGTCGGACAGCGGCAAGGCGATGAAGTTCTTCGAGGTGGCGCCGTTCGGCTACGCCCTGACCCCGCAGGCCGTCGCGGAGGCGGCGCGCACCCTCACGGACCGGGCACCGGACGGGAGAACCGCCGCACCCCCGGGCGGCGGCGGAGCGCAGGACGGGACAGCGCAGCACGGGACAGCCCCGGACGAGAAAGAGGAAACGCAGTGAACGAGCAGCTCACGACCGCGGCAGAGGTCGATCCGGCCGGGATCTGGGCGGCGGCGCTCGGCACCGGAGGCGTCTTCGTCCTGCTGATCGTCATCGTCTGGCAGATCGCCGCCACCTGGCGGGCCCGCATGCTGGCCGCCCGCGAGGACCAGTACAAGGCGCTGACCGACAAGTACGCGCAGCTCCTGGAGGACAACGTCGAGCTGCACCGCCGCACCCTGGACGAGCTGACGCAGGCGCGCCAGTCGATCGCCTCGATGGAGAAGATGATGCGCGAAGTCGAGTAGCCCCCGCAGCACCCCGTACGGGATTTCCTGGACTTCCAGGACTTCCTGGGCTTCCACTCCAGGGCCCCGTACGGCCCCGTACGACGTCACCTCCGCCGCATCCAGGCGGCCACCGGCGCTCGTACGGCCGGGAGCGGCAACTCCCGGCCGTACCTGTGAGCGCGAGCATTCCGCGAACCCCTCGCGTCCCGCACCCACACCCATGGAGGTTACCCATGCCTGCCCGCCCCCGACCCCCGGCCGGGAGAACCCCCGTGCTGCGCCGGCTGGCCACGGCCCCCGGCGGCAGGCGCGCCAAGTGGCTGGTCCTCGCGGCCTGGCTGATCCTCGTCGCGGCCCTCGGCCCGCTGGCCGGCAAGCTCGGCGAGGTCGAGGACAGCAGCTCCAACGCGTTCCTGCCCGGCAGCGCCGAGTCGGCCCAGGTCAACACCGAACTGGAGAAGTTCCGCGGCGAGGACGAGATCATCCCCGCCGTGGTCGTCTACTCCCGCGGGTCCGCCACCACCCCGGCCGACGCCGCCGAGGCCCGCGCCGACCGCGCCGCCTTCGCTCCGCTGGCGGCCCCCGGCGAGCAGATCGGCGGGCCGGTACCGTCCGCGGACGGCAAGGCGCTGATGCTGGTGGTGCCGCTCTCCACCGCCGGGGACGACGTCACCGGTGACGTGGAGAAGGTCCGCTCGGTCGCGGCGGCCAACGCGCCGCCCGGCCTGGATGTCGAGGTCGGCGGCCCGGCCGGGTCGCTGATCGACAGCATCGAGGTCTTCGACAATCTCGACTCGACGCTGATGCTGGCCACCGGCGCCGTCGTCACGCTGCTGCTCCTGCTCACCTACCGCAGTCCGCTGCTGTGGCTCGTCCCGGTGCTGTCGGTCGGCTTCGCCGCGGTCCTCACCCAGGTCGCCACCTTCGCGCTGGCCAAGTACGCCGCGCTGCCCGTCGATCCGCAGAGCGCGGGCATCCTCATGGTGCTGGTCTTCGGGGTCGGCACCGACTACGCGCTGCTGCTCATCGCCCGCTACCGGGAGGAGTTGCACCGCCACGAGGACCGGCACGACGCGATGCGGCTGGCGCTGCGCCGCTCCGGTCCGGCGATCGTGGCCTCGGCCGGCACCATCGCCGTGGGGCTCGCCTGCCTGGCCTTCGCGGACATCAACTCCTCGCGTTCGCTGGGCCTGGTCGGAGCGGTCGGTGTGGTCTGCGCCCTGCTGGCGATGATCACCGTGCTGCCCGCGCTGCTGGTGGTGACGGGCCGCTGGGTGTTCTGGCCGTTCGTCCCGCGCTGCACCGGGGCTCCGGCGGCGGAGGAGTCCGGGCGGGACGCCGGCCCCCGCACCGTCTGGACCCGGATCGGTGCGCTGCTGGATCGCCGTCCGCGCTGGTCGTGGCTGATGTCCGTGGCCGTCACGGCCGTGCTGGCGCTGAGCGCGACCGGGATCACGATGGGCCTGACGAACGCGGAGATGTTCCAGGACAAGCCGGAGTCGGTGGTCGCCCAGGAGAAGCTCTCCGCGCACTACCCGTCCGGCTCCTCCGACCCGGCCACCGTGGTCGTGCGGACGGCGGAGCGGGCCGAGACCGAGCGGGCCGCCGCCGCGGTTCCCGGGGTGGAGTCCGTCGAGACCGCCGACCGCACCGCCGACGGGTCGCTGACCTCGCTGTCGGTGGTCCTGCGGGACGCGCCGGACAGCGCGGCCGCCGAGCGCACCGTCGACCGGCTGCGCACCGCGGTGCACCGGGTGGACGGGGCCGAGGCCCTGGTGGGCGGTACGACGGCGGAGTCGCTGGACACCCGGCGCGCGGCGGAGAGCGATCTGAAGGTCGTCATCCCGGTCGTGCTCGCCGTCGTCCTGCTCGTCCTGGTGGCGCTGCTGCGCTCGCTGCTCGCGCCGCTGGTGCTGCTGGCCACGGTGGTGCTGTCCTACTTCGGCGCGCTGGGGGCCTCGCATCTGGTCTTCGCGTACCTGCTGGACTTCCCCGCCGTGGACAACTCCCTCCCGCTGATGGGCTTCGTGTTCCTGGTGGCGCTGGGCATCGACTACAACATCTTCCTGATGACCCGGGTCCGCGAGGAGGTGGTGCTGCGGGGCCACCGGGCGGGTGTGCTGACCGGGCTCAGCTCCACGGGCGGTGTGATCACCTCGGCGGGCATCGTGCTGGCGGCCACCTTCGCGGTCATCGCCTCGATGCCGCTGGTGTCGATGGCCCAGCTCGGGGTGCTGGTCGGGATCGGCGTCCTGTTGGACACGTTCCTGGTCCGCACCGTGCTGGTGCCGTCGCTGGCGCTCGACATCGGGGCCCGTATCTGGTGGCCGAGCCGGCTGGGCCGCGCCCCGCGGCCGGCTGCCGGGTCCGGCACTCCGGAGGAGGGCGACGCCGGGGAGGCCGGGAGCCCCGGCGGCCCGGGAGGCCGTGCGCTGGAGCGCGTCTGACCGGACCGGACCCGCCGCCCGAGAGCGGTGTTTCCGTCCCACCGGCGGTGCCGGGGTCCCTGCTGTCACGCAGGGGCTCCGGCACCGCCGTTCTCGGTCCGGCCGCTTGACGCTCCCGTACCACGCGACACATAATTCATCACGTGATGAATAAAACTCCGCCCGGCTCCGCCGAGCCGCCCACCGCCGGTCAGGCCGCGGACCCGCCCGCCGTCCACGCCCACGGCCTGACCGTGATCCGCGGCCGCCGCCGCGTCCTCGACCAGCTCTCCTTCGACATCGCCCCCGGCACCGTCACCGGCCTCCTCGGGCCCTCCGGCAGCGGCAAATCCACCCTCATCCGGGCCGTCGTCGGCACCCAGGCCAAGGTCACCGGCACCCTCGACGTCCTGGGCAGGCCCGCGGGCTCCGCACCGCTGCGCTCCCGCGTCGGCTACGTCACCCAGTCCCCCTCCGTCTACGCGGACCTGACCGCCCGGCAGAACCTCGACTACTACGCCGCCGTCCTCGGCATCCCGCGCGCCGACCGCGCCGCCGCCGTCACCCGGGCCCTCGCCGACGTCGACCTCACCTCCCACGCCGACGACCTGGCGGGCAACCTCTCCGGCGGCCAGTCCTCCCGCGTCTCCCTCGCCGTCGCCCTGCTCGGCACCCCCGAGCTGCTCGTCCTGGACGAACCCACCGTCGGCCTCGACCCCGTGCTCCGCCGCGACCTGTGGAACCTCTTCCACCGCCTGGCCGCACACGGCACCACCCTGCTGATCTCCTCGCACGTGATGGACGAGGCCGACCGCTGCGAACACCTGCTCCTCGTCCGGGACGGCACCCTGCTCGCCGCCGACACCCCGCAGGCACTCCGCGAGGCCACTGGCAGCGACACCGTCGAGGACGCCTTCCTCCGACTCGTCGAATCCGCCCGCACCGAGCCGGCCGACCACCCCCTGCGAGGCACCCCGTGAACGCCGCCCGTACCTTCGCCACCGCCCGCCGGGTCCTGCGCCAACTCGCCCACGACCCGCGCACCATCGCCCTGCTGCTGCTCGTGCCGGTCCTGCTGCTGGTCCTGCTCTACTACGTCTTCGACGCCGACCGGCGCTCCTTCGACAGCATCGGGGCCTCGCTGCTGGGCATCTTCCCGCTGGTGACGATGTTCCTGGTCACCTCCATCGCCACACTGCGCGAGCGCACCTCCGGCACCCTGGAGCGGCTGCTGTCGATGCCCCTGGGCAAGGCCGATCTGATCCTCGGCTACGCCCTGGCCTTCGGCGCGCTCGCCGTCGTCCAGGCATCCGCCGCCACCGGCGTCGCGGTCGGGCTGCTGGACCTCGACATCGCCGGCTCGCCCTGGCTGCTGCTGCTCGTCGCCCTGCTCGACGCGCTGCTCGGCACGGCGCTCGGGCTCTTCGTCTCCGCCTTCGCCGCGTCCGAGTTCCAGGTGGTGCAGTTCATGCCCGCGGTGATCTTCCCGCAGATCCTGCTCTGCGGCCTGTTCGCACCGCGCAGCAGCATGCAGCCCGCCCTGGAGGCGATCTCCGACGTGCTGCCCATGT
>NZ_ALAP01000031.1 GCF_000280905.1 Streptomyces sp. AA1529
ACGGCAAGCTGACGCCGGAGCTGATCGACCGGGAGGCGTTCGGCTGGGACGACGAGCACCGGGCCATGCCGCAGGTGGTCTCCTTCGCCCAGAACACCGAACTGGGCACGCTCTACACGGTGGAGGAGATCCGCGCACTGTGCGACCACGCGCACGAGCGGGGCATGTTCGTCCACCTCGACGGGGCGCGGATCGCCAACGCGGCGGCGGCGCTGGACGTCCCGATGCGCGCGTTCACCAACGCGGCGGGCGTGGACATCCTCTCCTTCGGCGGCACCAAGAACGGCATGCTCTTCGGCGAGGCCGTCGTGGTGCTGAATCCGGACGCGGTCCGCCATATGAAGCATCTGCGCAAGCTGTCGATGCAGCTCGCCTCCAAGATGCGCTTCATATCCGTGCAGTTGGAGGCCCTGCTCGCGGGCGACCTGTGGTTGCGCAACGCACGGCACTCCAATGCGCTGGCCCAGCGCCTGGCGGCGGGGGTGCGCGAGGTGGCGGGTGTGGAGATCCGCTACCCGGTGCAGGCGAACGCCGTCTTCGCGCGGCTGCCGCACGAGGTGAGCGAGCGCCTGCAGAAGCGCTACCGCTTCTACTTCTGGGACGAGGCGGTGGGCGAGGTGCGCTGGATGTGCTCGTTCGACACCACCGAACAGGACGTGGACGGCTTCCTCGCCGCGCTCCGCGAGGAGATGGGGCGCTAGCACCGGGCGCTCCGCAGACCTGCCGAATACTTATGCGGTCCGTCGTAATTGTATTGAGTTGCGGCGGGCCGCGCCGTACGCTGGCGCGGCATGAAGCTCACCCCCGTCACCGCTGACGACTCCGCCTACCTCGCCGCCGACGACGTCGTCGACCACACCCATCCCCTGGTGCGGGAGACGGCAGCGCGGCTGCGTTCCGGCACCGACGGCGACGCGGCCGCCTACGCCCGTGCCGCCTACGAATTCGTCCGTGACACCATCCCGCACTCCGCCGACGTCGAGGACTGGCGGATCACCTGTCGGGCCTCGGACGTGCTCGCCCAGCGGATCGGCATCTGCCACGCCAAGTCCCACGCCCTGGTCGCCCTGCTGCGTGCGGAGGGCGTCCCCGCGGGCTTCTGCTATCAGAAGCTGAACGTCCTTCACGGGCTGATCGCGGTGCGGCTCCCGGACTCGCGGCACTGGGTGCGGCAGGACGCGCGGGGCAACAAGCCGGGAGTGAACGCCCAGTTCAGGTTGGACCGCGAACAACTCGCCTTTCCGGTGTGGCCGGAGAAGGGGGAGTGCGACTACCCCGTGCTCTACGCCGAGCCGCACCCGGTGGTGGTGCGGGCGCTGCGGCAGGCCACGGGTCCGGCCCGGCTGTGGCAGTTGCTGGACACGGCGCTCTAGCCGCATCGGCCGGGCGGCGGGGCCGACCCACCGGCCCCGCCGGAGCCGGGCGCGTCCGCGGCCGGCCCGCCGGCGGCCTCGCCTCCGGCCGGTCGGCCTCCCGACTGCGAGCGCCGTCCGGGCGGACGCACGGCGGGCCCCCGCGTCAGCGGCGCGGGGTGCGCAGGTGGATGCGCTCGCCCTGCTTTCCGAAGAGGCTGAGCACTTCGACGTCCCCGCGTCCGGCCGCGCCGAACCAGTGCGGAATCCGGCAGTCGAACTCGGCGGCTTCGCCCGCTCCCGCGACGAAGTCCTGGTCGCCCAGCCGGACGCGGAGCTGCCCGCGGAGCACATAGAGCCACTCGTGGCCCGCATGGGTCCGCAGATGGGGCGCATCGTCGTGCGCGGGGATGGTCATCTTGTAGGCGCGGGGTTCTCCCTGCTGCCGCGACAGCGGGATCAGCACCCGGCCGTCCTTCTTGGTGGGCTGCTGCGGCACCCGCGGGTCGAGTATCCGGGGCGCGGCCACCACCTCGTCGAGCGGGATGCCGAGCGCACCGGTGATCGGCAGGAGCAGTTCGAGGCTCGGCTTGCGCTGCGCCGACTCCAGCCGCGACAGCGTGCTCGTCGAGATGCCGGTGGCGCGCGCCAGGTCGGCCAGGCTGACGCCCTTCTTCTGACGGGCGCGGCGCAGCCGGGGAGCGATCTGTTCGAGCACGGCGCCGACGCTCGGTTGCTGATCCATGGGTGCAGTCAAACCAATGTGTCCCGGAATCGGCAAGAGACTTTGTCGAAAGTGGAACGCCCTCCCGATTCTGTCGGTGGAGGTGATCCGCAATGGACGCAGCAACCGCTGCAGGAAGTATCCGGGACGCCGTCGTCGTCGGCGGCGGGGCCGCCGGCCTGGCTGCCGGGATCGTGCTCGCACGGGCGCGGTTCGCGCCCCTGATCGTCGACGGCGGCGCTCCCCGCAACGGGCCCGCCGACCGGATGCACGGGTATCCGACCCGGGACGGCATGGCGCCGGGGGAGTTCGTCGCGACCGGGCAGAGCGAGTTCGGCCGGTACGGCGGAACGCTCCTGCGCGCGTCGGTGGCCGGGGCACGGCGCACCGCGGACGGGACGTTCGAGCTGCGGCTCGGGGACCAGCGCACGGTACGCGCCCGGTCGGTACTGGTCGCCACCGGACTGACCGACGAACTGCCCGACATCCCCGGACTGTCCGAACGGTGGGCATCCCAGGTGCACCACTGCCCGCACTGCCACGGCCACGAAGTACGGGGACGCTCCCTCGCCGTGCTCGGCGGCCCCATGGCGGCGGTGTCGGTGCATCTCGCCGCGCTGCTGCGCCGCTACAGCCCGACGGTGGCGTTCTGCGTCAACGGCATCGAGGTCGCCGCCGCCGAGCGGCAGCGCCTCACGGCGTACGGAGTGCGCCTGGTCGACGGGCGGGTCACCCGGGTCGGGTCACCCGCCGGTACACGGGAGGGGGACGCGGTCGGGATCGAGCTGGACAACGGCGAGTCCCTCGTGTGCGAGGCCGTCTTCGTGGCGCCCCGGCCCGCACCGCACGACGCGATCCTGGCCATGCTGGGAGCGGGCCGGGACCCGGTGAGCGGGCTCGTCGCCGTCGACGCGCAGGGCGCCACGGGCGTCCCCGGGGTCTGGGCGGCCGGGAACGTGGTCAATCCCCGGGCGCAGGTCGTCACGGCCGCGGGGGCCGGCTCGACCGCCGCCGTCAACATGAGCGCCTGGCTCCTCGAACGGGAGCTGTCCGCCGCGGTCCGGGGCGAGCAGCCGGTCCCGGGGGGTGCGCTCTGATGGCGGGCACCGCGGAGACCTCCCGCGCCGGCCGCCCCGACAGGCTGCCCCTCGGCGTGTACCTGCTGGGGTTCAGCCTGTTCGCGATGGGAAGCGCGGAGTTCCTGATGGCCGGCGTGCTGCCGGCGGTGGCCGAGGACCTGGACATCACGCTCTCCTCGGCCGGGTTCCTGATCACCGCGTTCGCGCTCGGTGTGGTGGTCGGCGGACCGCCGTTCGCCGTGCTCAGTCTGCACTGGCCGCGCCGCACCGCGCTGGTGGTGACCCAGGGCGTCTTCGCCGCCTGCGTCGCCGTCGGACTGCTGGGCGACTACCGGGTGCTGCTGGTCACCAGGGTGGTCTCGGGCATCGCCTACGCGGGCTACTTCGCCGTCGCGTCGGCCACCGCGATCAGCCTGGTGACACCGGACCGCAACGCCCGCGCCTCCGGAGTCGTGGTCAGCGGGCTGAGCGTGGCCATGGTCGCCGGCGGTCCGGCGGGCACGCTGCTCAGCCACTTCACCGAGTGGCGCGGCGGTTTCTGGGCCGTCGTGGTCCTGACGGCCGCGGGGATCCTCGGCTGTCTGTCCGGGCTTCCCGCCGCCGCTCCGCGCGCCGAGCGGTCCGCCGGGCCGAGCGTGCCGCGGGAGCTGGCCACGATGCGCAGACCGGCGCTGTGGGGCATCTACGGGATCACCGTCCTCACCACGGCCGCATACATGATCACGTTCAACTACCTGGCCGCGATGCTCGAGGACATCACCGCCCTCTCCGAGGCGGCCGTCCCGGGGGTCCTGGCGCTGTTCGGGGTCGGAGCCTTCGTGGGGCTGTCCGTCGGCGGCCGGGTCTCCGACCGGCGCCCGCACCTCGCGCTCCTCACCGGCGCGTCGGCGACCGTGCTCCTGTCGGTCGTGATGGTCGCCGCGATCCACCGGGTGTGGGCGGTGGTGCCCACGGTCCTCCTGGCGGGCATCGCCGCGTTCGTCCTCAACCCCGCCCTCTACGGACGCGTCTTCGCCATCGCGGCCGAGGCGCCGACCCTCGCCGGGGCCACCACCGTCTCGGCCTTCCAGCTGGGCATCAGCATCACCCCCGTGCTCGCGGCCGCCTCGCTCGCCCGGGGTGCCGCTCTCACCTCGGTCTGCCTGATCGGGGCCGCCCTCGCCGCGGCCGCCGTGCCGCTCATCCTGCTCGACCGGGCCCGGCAGATCCGCTCGCGGCGCCTCGCGGTGGCGGACGCGGCCCCGGTCACCGGCCCCGCGCCGGGCGACGGGGCCGGCGCGCCGCGGGCGGGGGAGGCCGCTCCGCGATCCGGACCGTCCGCACGCACCCCGTAGTCGGGGGCGCCCCGGGAGCCGCGGGGCGCCTCCACGGCGGCTCCCGGTGGCGTGAACCATGCGGTGCGCCGGCCCCTGGGGTTTGCCGGGAGCGGGAAGGTGAAAGAGAGCCAGATGCATAGATGGTCGATACATCTGATCTCCGGTGGGTCCTTCGGCCGGCTCTCTCCGGGGGCAGTGGCGGTGCGCCGACCGCGCCGCCGGAGATCGGAACCGGACGGAGGGGCAACATGTGCGGAATCACCGGATGGGTCGCCTACGAACGGAACCTGGCGGCCGAGCGCGCGACCGCCGAGGCCATGACGGAGACCATGGCCTGCCGCGGTCCGGACGAGGCCGGAACCTGGATCGCCGGCCCCGTCGCCCTGGGCCACCGCAGGCTCGCGATCATCGACCTCCCCGGCGGGAGCCAGCCGATGGCCGTCGAGACCCCCGAGGGCCCCGTCGTGCTCGTCTACTCCGGCGAGACCTACAACCACGGCGAGCTGCGTCGTGAACTGTCCGACCGCGGTCACCGCTTCCGCACCCGGTCGGACACCGAAGTCGTGCTGCGCGCCTATCTGGAATGGGGTGCCGACCTGGCCGAACGGCTGAACGGCATGTACGCGTTCGCCGTCTGGGACGGCCGCTCGGGGCGGCTGACCCTGGTCCGCGACCGGATGGGCGTCAAACCCCTCTACTACGCCGAGACCGCCGACGGTGTGCTGTTCGGCTCCGAGCCCAAGGCGCTGCTGGCCAACCCGCTGGCCCGCCGCGCGGTCGGCGCCGACGGCCTCCGCGAGCTGTTCACCCTCGTCAGGACACCAGGCCAGGCGATATGGGAGGGCATGCGCGAGGTCGAGCCCGGCACGGTGGTGACCGTCGGCCGCGACGGCCTGCGCACCCGCGTCTACTGGAGGCTGGAGACCCGACCGCACACCGACGGCAGGCGGGAGACCGTCGAGCGGGTGCGTGAGCTGCTGGACGACATCGTCTCCCGCCAGCTCGTCTCCGACGTACCCCGCTGCACGCTGCTCTCCGGCGGTCTCGACTCCTCGGCGATGACGGCGCTGGCGGCCCGGCAGCTGCGCGCGAGCGGCGGGACCGTGCGCAGCTTCGCCGTCGACTTCGTCGGCCGGACCGAGAACTTCGTCGCCGACGAACTCCGTGCCACCCCCGACACGCCCTTCGTGCACGACGTCGCCCGCGAATCCGCCACCGAGCACCAGGACATCGTCCTCGGCTCCGAGGAACTGGCCGATCCCGAGCTCCGCGCCCGGGTCGTGCGGGCCCGCGACATCCCCGCGGGCTTCGGGGACATGGACGCCTCGCTCCATCTGCTCTTCGAGGCCGTCCGGCGCCGGTCCACGGTCGCGCTGTCCGGGGAGTCGGCCGACGAGGTGTTCGGCGGCTACAAGCAGTTCTTCGACGAGGACGCGCGCCGGGGCGGCACGTTCCCGTGGCTGGTGCGGGGCGCCCACAGCCCCGGCGTGGCGGGCGGTCTGCTCGACGACTCCGTCGCCCGTGCTCTCGATCTGCCCGGCTACGAGCGGGACAGCTACGCTGACGCGGTCTCCGGGATCCGGCGTGCCGAGGGGGAGAGCGACTTCGAGTACCGGATGCGGGTGCTGTGCCACCTCCATCTGACCCGGTTCGTCCGCGTCCTGCTCGACCGCAAGGACCGCGCGAGCATGGCCGTCGGTCTGGAGGTCCGGGTGCCCTTCTGCGACCACCGGCTGGTCGAGTACGTCTACAACACGCCCTGGGCCCTGAAATCGTTCGACGGCCGGGAGAAGAGCCTGCTGCGCGAGGCGACGGCAGACGTGCTGCCCCGTTCCGTCTACGACCGGGCCAAGAGCCCCTACCCGGCCACGCAGGACCCGAAGTACCACAGGGCGCTGCAGCGGAACGTCGAGGAACTGCTGGCGGCGCCCTCCCACCCGGTCTTCGACCTGGTCAGCAGGGAGCGGCTGGAGCGGATGGCCCGGACCCCGGCAGCAGGGAGCACCCGGAACGCCCGGTACGGCATGGAGCGCGCCCTCGATCTGGCGCTGTGGATCGACATGTACGCGCCCACGCTTACACTCTCCTGATCAACAGCAGGACCCGGCCGGTTCCTGATCCGCCGAGAGTGCCGGGGTGAACTCGTGGGGGAGCGATGGGGACCCGGCAGGACGCGGCGTTCGAGATGGTCCTGGCCCTGCACCGGGTGCTGCGGTCGCTGCGCCGGGCCGGGCCGACCGGCGGGCTGCAGCCCACCCAGCTGATCGTCCTGGCGCTGCTGACGGAGGCCGGTCCCAGCCGGATCGGTGTCATCGCCGACCGGGTCCCCTGCTCCCAGCCGACCGCCACCGCGGCGGTGGCGGAGCTGCAGACCGCGGGGCTCGTCCGCCGGGAGCCCGACCCCACCGACGGCCGCGCCGCGCGTGTGGCCGTCACCGAGGAGGGCTTCGCCGCGCTGCGCGGGGTGGCCCACGGCGAGGCCGCGGTGCTTCTGGAGCGGCTCGGCGCGCTGCCGGACGAGGACGCCGAGCGGGTGCTGGCCACGGCCCCGCTGCTGCGGCTGCTCGCGGACGGCGACCGGGCGGACGGCGACCGGGCAGGCGGGTAGAGTCCGGCCCTGGCCGGCGCACCGGCCCGCCGTCGGACCACGGGGCGCAGTCCGGCGTCCGGTGGGCGGTCACCCGGTCACGGCGGTCACCCGGTCACTGCGTGCGGGCCTGCGCGGGGGTGGGTGCGGTGCCGCCGAGGTGGGCCGGCAGCCACCAGGTGTCGTCCGGCGTCCGGGGCGTGGCCGGGTAGGCGCGCTGCGCCGCCTCCAGCAGCTCCTGCATCCGCTCGCGCAGCTGCTGGGTGACGCCGCGCACCGACTCGTGCGGCTCCGCCTCGATCGGCTCGCCCACCCGGATGCCGACGGGGAAGTGGTTGCGGCCGAAGTCCCGCTTGTGTCCCTTGGTCCACAGCCGCTGGGTGCCCCACAGCGCCATCGGGACGAGCGGTACCCGGGCGTCCTGTGCCAGCCGGGCCGCGCCGCTCTTGAAGTCCTTCAGCGTGAAGGACGGGGAGATGGTCGCCTCCGGGAAGACGCCCACGACCTCGCCGGACCGCAGTGCCCGCAGCGCGTGCTCGTACGCGTGCTCACCCCGCGAGCGGTCCACCGGTATGTGCTTCATCGCGCGCATCAGCGGTCCGGAGACCTTGTGCCGGAAGACCGACTCCTTGGCCATGAAGCGCACCAGCCGTTTTGCGGGGCGCGCGGCGAGGCCGGTGAAGAGGAAGTCGAGGTAGCTGATGTGGTTGCTCACCAGCACGGCGCCGCCGCGGGAGGGCACATGTTCGGTGCCGCGGATGTCGAAGCGCAGGTCGAGAGCCTTGAACCACGCTCGTGCCGCACCGATCACCGGCGGGTAGAGGAGATCTGCCACGTCGGGGTAACCCTTCGTCTCGGGATGCCGGTACTTACGGGGGCGTAACTTCCGACTGCGGCTGATCGTTCCCCAAAGCGTTGCTCCTGGCTACCCTCACGGCAGACTTGTCCGTATGCACGCGGGAATCGCGGTAATCGCAGGAATCACAGGAATGGAGGTCTTCGTGGTGGAGCGGGTGGAGCGGGTGGAGCGGCTGAACCCCGAGGTGCTCGGTGCCGGTGCGCGGCTGGGGGAGCGGGCCACCCTCGTGCAGTTCTCCAGCGCCTTCTGCCAGCCCTGCCGTGCCACTCGCCGCACGCTTGCCGAGGTGGCCGCCATGGTCGAGGGCGTCGTACACCTGGAGGTCGACGCCGAGGAGCACCTGGCGCTCGTGCGCGAGCTGGAGGTGACCGGCACACCCACGGTGTTCGTCCTCGACGCCCGGGGCCGGATCGTCCGGCGCGCGACGGGGCAGCCGCGCAAGGCGGACGTCATCGCGGCGCTGGGTGCCGCGGTCGACACGTCCCCCGCGGCCGAGGGTCCGGAGTGATCGAGATCCTGCCCCGGGGCACTCGCTTCGCACCGTCCCGCGTGATGGAGTTGGGCTGTTCCCGCTCCCCGTCGGCGACGGTTGGCAACGTCACAGTTCGGCGGTCTTGAGAACGGGGAACGTGCTGGATGTACTGACGAGTAATATTGTGGACGGACGCCCGGTCCCACCGGACCGGAACCCGTGAGTCGAAGCAGTAGGAGAGCCGGCGTGAGCTTGAGGATCGTTGTCTGTGTGAAGTACGTGCCCGACGCCACCGGTGACCGGCACTTCGCGGAGGACCGGACCACCGACCGCGAGTCGGTCGACGGGCTGCTCTCCGAGCTGGACGAGTACGCGGTCGAGCAGGCCCTGCAGATCGCCGACTCGGACGGGGTCGACGACGCGGAGATCACCGTGCTCACCGTGGGCCCGGAGGACGCCAAGGACGCCCTGCGCAAGGCGCTGTCCATGGGCGCGGACAAGGCCGTGCACGTCGAGGACGACGACCTGCACGGCACCGACGCGCTGGGTACCTCCCACGTCCTGGCCAAGGCCATCGAGAAGACCGGCTACGACCTGGTCGTCTGCGGCATGGCCTCCACCGACGGCACGATGGGCGTGCTGCCCGCGATGCTGGCCGAGCGGCTGGGCGTGCCGCAGGTGACCCTGCTGTCCGAGGTCTCCGTGGCGGACGGCAAGGTGACCGGGCGCCGCGACGGCGACACCGCCACCGAGCAGCTCGAGGCCCCGCTCCCGGCGGTCGCCTCCGTCACCGACCAGTCCGGCGAGGCCCGCTACCCCTCCTTCAAGGGGATCATGGCCGCCAAGAAGAAGCCCGTCGAGTCGCTGGACCTCGACGACCTGGACATCGAGGCCGAAGAGGTCGGCCTGGAAGGCGCCTGGACCAAGGTCGAGGACGTGGCCGAGCGCCCCCCGCGTGCCGCGGGCACCGTCGTCGACGACGAGGGCGAGGGCGGCAAGCAGCTCGCCGCGTTCCTCGCGGAGCGCAAGTTCGTCTGAGACGGCCCGGCCGCCGCGGCGACGCCGCCCGGAACCGGTCGCACCCTCGTCCCACCGACCTCCCACTGATCTTCCGCAGGAGAGCACCCCATGGCTGAAGTCCTTGTCTACGTCGACCACGTGGACGGCGCCGTCCGCAAGCCCACCCTCGAACTGCTGACCCTCGCCCGCCGGCTGGGCGAACCGGTCGCCGTGCACCTCGGCCCGAACGCCGCGGACGCCGCCAAGACCCTCGGCGAGTACGGCGCCACCCGCGTACTGGCCGCCGACGCGTCCGAGTTCGCCGACTACCTCGTCGTCCCCAAGGTGGACGCGCTGCAGGCGGCCCATGACGCCGTCTCGCCCGCCGCCGTGCTGGTGCCCTCCTCCGCGGAGGGCAAGGAGATCGCGGCACGGCTCGCGGTCCGCCTCGGCTCCGGCATCGTCACCGACGCGGTCGACCTGGAGGCCGGTGACGAGGGCCCGGTGGCCACGCAGTCGGTCTTCGCCGCCGCCTTCACCACCAAGTCCCGGATCACCAAGGGCACTCCGGTCATCACCGTCAAGCCCAACTCGGCCACCCCGGAGGCGGCTCCCGCCGCGGGCGCGGTCGAGGAGCTGGCGGTCGGCTTCGGCGACACCGCCACCGGTACCAAGGTCACTTCGCGCACCCCGCGCGAGTCCACCGGCCGCCCCGAGCTGACCGAGGCCGCGATCGTGGTCTCCGGCGGCCGCGGCCTCAACGGCGCCGAGAACTTCCCGCTGATCGAGGGCCTGGCCGACTCGCTGGGCGCCGCAGTGGGCGCCTCCCGCGCCGCGGTCGACGCCGGCTGGTACCCGCACTCCCACCAGGTGGGCCAGACCGGCAAGAGCGTCTCTCCGCAGCTCTACATCGCCACCGGCATCTCCGGGGCGATCCAGCACCGCGCCGGAATGCAGACCTCGAAGACGATCGTGGCCATCAACAAGGACTCCGAGGCCCCGATCTTCGACCTGGTCGACTACGGCGTCGTCGGCGACCTCTTCCAGGTCGTCCCCCAGCTCACCGAGGAGATCAAGGCCCGCAAGGGCTGATTCCCCGGCAGCTCGACCCGGCAGTTCGACGGCTGAGCCCCGCACCGGTCAGGTGCGGGGCTCGGTACGTTCCTCCCGCGCCGCCTCCGGGGGCCGGGTGGGCTCCGTCGGCGGCTTCCGGGGGTCGGTCAGAAGGCGAAGACGGAGCTGCCCTCGATCCGCTTCTGGCAGGCGTTGGCGAAGGTGTGCTCGTAGTTCACGCGCTCGCCCTGCCACACCCCCTGGGCGGTCACCACGACGGGCCGCCATTCCTTGGTGCAGAAGGTCTGCTCGCCGCCCTCGGCCAGGGCGTCGAAGTTCCCGCCGGAGGCCCGCAGTCGGGCGCACGCGTCCTGCGCGGCGGGGTGGCTGCCGGACGGGGCCGGCATGCAGTTCAGGGTGACGGCACGCTGGGGTGCCGTGGTCGCGGCGCTCTCGCCGTCCGCGATGGTGAGCACCAGGGCCGAGGGGGCGTACAGCGAGGTGGCCTTGGCAGGCGCGGCCTCGGCGGGTGCTGCCGTGAGCGCGAGGGCGCTGACGGCGCCCGTGACAGCAGCCGCCGTGGTGAGGACGGTGCGCCAGGGTGCGGTCTTCCGCATTGTGTGCTTCCTTCCGCTTTGGGGTAAGTGCCGGATCTATCGGCGAAAGTGAGTTTGCCGAGTCCGCGTGAACAAAGCACATCGACCCCCGCCGTTTCGGTAACGTTTCGCATTGAATCAGTGGCGCAAAGTGACGCCTTCCTGCTCCCGCGGCCTGCGGCGACACCCCCCGTCTGACGCTTTCGCCCTGCCCGTATGGCCTGATCATCGTGTTTCACGACGACCGGAAACCGTGGTTCGGGCCGTTCCCCGCTCGCTCCGGTGGCTCCGCCGTACCCGCTCCCGGGGAGCCCTTGACTGGCTGGTCAGGCCGCCATTAGCGTCACGGCACCGACTTCAACGTTTTGTTGATGTCAGGTCGGAGTGCGGGAGAGGGAGTACAGATGGCGCAGGGCGGGACCGTGGGGACCAGCTTGGGCAGCGGCGTGCTGGAAGGGGTGTCCCGGCTGCTGGAGCCGGTGGACGCCGAACTCGCCCGCCGCTACCCGGGGGAGCCGAGCACCCGGCAGCCGGTGCACACCGTCTATGTCCCCGCCGACACCGTTACGCCCGGCACCGTACGGGAATGGGGCGAAACCGCCCGGGCACTGCTCGAGGCGCACGCGCCGGACGCCGCCTCCCTCGCCCGGGTACTGGGCATGGATGAGGCGCTGGCCGGGCCGGTCCACACGCGGATCCTGGACAAGCTGCGCCGGGAGCCCGTGGAGGACCTGCGCATCGACTTCGAGGACGGCTACGGCGTCCGGCCCGACGACGAGGAGGACGCCGCCGCCCTCCGGGCCGCCGCACTGCTCGCCGACACCTTCGCCGAAGGCGCCCCGGGACCCGCTCCCGCCTGCGCGGGCATCCGGATGAAGTGCATGGAGGCGGCCGTCCGCGACCGCGGCATCCGCACCCTCGACCTCTTCCTGACCGGCCTCATGGAGGCGGGAGGACTGCCCGGCGGACTGGTGCTCACCCTGCCGAAGGTGACCTACCCCGAGCAGGTCACCGCGATGGCCCGGCTGTGCGAGGAGTTCGAGAAGGCCCGCGGCCTGGCGCCGGGCCGGATCGGGTTCGAGATCCAGATCGAGACCACACAGGCGATCCTCGGCGCCGACGGCCGGGCCACCGTCGCCCGGCTGATCGACGCCGCCGAGGGCCGCGCCACCTCGCTGCACTACGGCACCTTCGACTACAGCGCCTCCTGCGGAGTCTCGGCCGCCCACCAGGCCATGGACCATCCCGCGGCCGACCACGCCAAGGCCGTCATGCAGGTCGCCGCCGCGGGAACCGGGGTCCGGCTCTCCGACGGCTCCACCAACGTCATCCCCACCGGCGGCCGGGAGCAGGTCCACGACGCCTGGCGGCTGCACCACTCACTGGTCAGGCGCTCGCTGTCGCGTGCCTATTACCAGGGCTGGGACATGCACCCCGGCCATCTGCCCACCCGCTACGCCGCCGTGTACGCCTTCTACCGCGAGGGCATGCGGCGGGCCGGTGAACGGCTGGCCGCCTATGTCGAGCAGGCCGGCGGCGAGGTGCTGGACGAGCCGGCGACCGCCCGCGCGCTCAGCGGCTATCTGCTGCGCGGCCTCGACTGCGGCGCACTCGACGCGGCCGAGGTCACCGCGGTCTCCGGGCTGGACCGCTCCGGGCTCGACCGCCTCGCGGGCCGCTGAGCCCGCCCGTTCTCCGGGCGGCCGCCCAGGTCTCGCGCGGCCGCCCGGTCCCGGTGCGGCCGGAAGGGACGCCCGGGCGCAGCGGCCGGGAGGGGGCCAGGTCCGTGCCGTGCCGTGCCGCCGGCCGCCGCGAGGCGTTCCGTCCGCCGTTCCCGGACCGGGCGGGCGCCCGGTCAGACGTCGGCGCCCAGCCGCTCCCAGCCGTCGGCCAGAGCGGTCAGCTCGCGCAGCAGCCGTTCCCGGTCCGCGGGCTCGTAGGGGGCCAGGAGCCGCTCGTCGAGCTCCCGCACCCGGCCGTCGGCCTCGCGGAGCGCTTGTTCGCCCTCCGCCGTGAGGAAGAGCAGCTTGCGGCGGCCGTCCGCCGCCGCGGTCCGCCGCTCGAGCAGCCCGCGGTCCTCCAGGCGCCGGGCCAGGTCCGCCATGGTGGAGGTGTCCAGGGCGACGGCGGCGGCCAGCGAACTCTGGTCGCAGCCGGGGCTTGCCCCGACCGTCGTCAGGACGGCGAACTGCGGTCCGGTCAGCGTCGGGCCGACCGTACGCAACCACCCCGCGAGATACGCCTGGTACAGGCGCCGCACCTGGTAGCCGGGCGCCGCGGTGAGCACGGCGGGAGCGGACGGGGTGGCGGGTGCCGCCGCGGAATCCGCCGCGGGTGTCCCTTCCGGGGTCGTGTCAGCCATGTACCCACTTAAGCACGGGAGTTGGGCGCGCGGACGGCCCCGTCCGCACTGCGGGAGACGGCCGTGCGGGCGCGCGCCGGAGCCGCGCCGGGAGCGCCCGGCAGCCGACGCTCCGCCTTCTCTCCCCCTGCCCGAACGGGGGCGCGCTCAGCCGCTGGGTGGGATCTCGCCCGAGCCGCGGGCGATCAGCGTCGTCGGCCGTGAGACCGTACGCGGTTCGTCGTCGGCGCCGTCCAGCCGCCTGAAGAGCAGTTCGGCCGCGCTGCGGCCGAGGTCGGCCGGGTCCTGGGCGACGACCGTGACCGGCGGCGAGAGCAGATCGGCCAGCTCGAAGTCGTCGAACCCCACCAGCGCCACCGGCCGCTCCCGCCGCTCGGGTGCGGCCAGCACGCGCACCAGCGTGACCGTCACCCGGTTGTTGCCCGAGAAGAGCGCCGTCACCGGCTCGCCGCCGCGACCGCCCGCCAGCATCCGGACCGCGTCGGCCCGCACCCGGTCGGCGTCCGTGCCGCCGGGCGCCACCCAGGCCTCCGCCACCGGCAGCCCCGCCTCGGCCATCGCGGCCCGGTAGCCGCGCAGCCGCTCCTCCGCGGTGTGGATCCCGGGCCGGTCGCCGATGTACCCGATCCGCCGGTGCCCGTGTGCGATCAGATGGGCGACCCCCTCGCGTGCGCCCTCGAAGTTGTCGGAGAGCACCAGGTCCGCGGCTATCCGCCCCGGGGGCCGGTCGACGAAGACGGTGGCGACACCCGCGGCGATCTCGGGGGCCAGATAGCGGTGGTCGTCACTGGCCGGGATGATCACCAGGCCGTCGACGCGGCGGGCGCACAGTGCCAGCGCGAGTTCCTGCTCCCGCTCCGGGTCCTCCGCACTGGACCCGTTGATCAGCAGCGCCCCGTGCGCGCGGGCGACCTCCTCGACCGCCCTGCTGAGCGGGGAGTAGAACGGGTCGGCGAGGTCCTCCAGCACCAGGCCGATGCTGGCCGTGGTCCCCTTGCGCAGCACGCGGGCACTGTCGTTGCGCCGGAAGCCGAGCGAGGTGATGGCCTCCTGCACCCGCTGCTCGGTGTCCTGGGAGACCCCCGCCTCGCCGTTGACGACCCGGGAGACGGTCTTGAGGCCGACACCCGCCTGGGCGGCGACGTCCTTCATCGTCGGCCGGCCCGCGTGGCGGCGCCCGCCGCGGCGCGTCCCTGCGGCGCGGGGGCTCCCGGGGAGCGGGGGGCGGGCGGGGTCGGAGGCGTCGGCGGCCACGGCTGCTGTCCTTGTCCTGGGGAGCGGAGGTCGGCGCGGTGCGGGGTGGATGGGCGGTGGGTGCGGTCCGGCGAGGGGTGCGCCGGTGCTGCGGGCGGGTTCGGTGATCGCGGTACGGAGCAGCATAGCGGCGTCGGCGCGGCAGGTCTGGACAACGTTGTCAGATCACGGAAGTCTTGCAAGACTTGTGCGGTCCGCCCCGCGCACCGTGCGGGCCCGCCACCGCACGCGCAGGAGCCGACCGACCATGCCCAACGACCTCGTCGCCGCGCTCGACATCGGTGGCACCAAGATCGCGGGTGCCCTGGTGGACAGCGGTGGCGGGCTCCTGGCCCGCACCCAGCGGCCCACCCCCGCGCAGGAGAGCGCCGAGCGGATGGCCGCGACCGTGGACGAGGTGCTCGGTGAACTGACCGCGACCCCGCACTGGTACCGCGTCGGCGCGGTCGGCATCGGCAGCGCCGGCCCCGTGGACGCCAAGGCCGGCACCGTCAGCCCGGTCAACATCCCCGCCTGGCGCGCCCACCCGCTCGTCGCCGGGGTCCGCGACGGGGCGGGCGGGCTCCCCGTCGCGCTCATCGGCGACGGCCCGGCGATCGCGGCGGCCGAACACTGGCAGGGTGCCGCCAAGGGCCATTCCGACGCCCTGTGCATGGTTGTCTCGACGGGCGTCGGCGGGGGCCTGATCCTGGGAGGCGCCCTCCATCCGGGCCCCACCGGGAACGCCGGGCACATCGGCCACATCAGTGTCGACATGGACGGGGCCCAGTGCCCCTGCGGCTCCTACGGCTGCGTCGAGACCGTCGCCAGCGGCACCAACATCGCGCGCCGCGCCCTGGAGGCGGGCTGGCGCCCCGGCCCCGACCAGGACGCCACCGCCGCGGGCGTGGCCGCCGCCGCCCGCGCGGGCGACCCGCCCGCCCGCGACGCCTTCGAACAGGCCGCTCGCGCCCTGGCGGCCGCCATCGCCGCCACCGCCACCCTCGTCGAGGTCGATATCGCGGTCGTCGGCGGCGGTGTGGCCCGCGCGGGCGAGGTGCTCTTCGCCCCGCTGCGTACGGAGCTCAAGCGGTACGCGACCCTGCCCTACGTCCAGGACCTCGCACTGGCCCCCGCCGCCACCGGTACCGACGCCGGGCTGATCGGCGCGGGGGCCGCGGGCTGGAAACTGCTGGAGACCGGCGCGGTCTGAGCCCCCTGGCCGCGGATCCGGGTGGTCAGGGGAGCCGGTTCTGCCCTCCGTGGCCGGGCCCTCCGCCGGCCGGCCCCGCGTACCCGGTCCCCGGGGCGTTCTCCGGGGCGCGGTCCTCCGGGCCGGGGGAGGCCGGAGGGCGCGGCTCCGCCGCCACGGCGCGGGCGTACGCCGCGGGGGAGACGCCCACCGCGGCGGTGAAGTCCCGGATGAGATGGGACTGGTCGCTGTAGCCGAGCTCGGCGGCGAGCCGGGCCCAGTCGGTCCCGGGGCCCCCGGCGCGCTCCATCGCCTCGTGGACCCGGTACCGCAGGATCGTCCACTTCGGAGTGACCCCGACGTACGTGGCGAACAGCCGCTGGAGACTCCGCACGGAGCGGCCCCCCGCCGCGGCGAGATGCTCGACCCGCCGCACCGAGCGGTCCGTGCGCACCCGGTGCGCCAGGGCCATGGCCTGTTCGGCCGCCGGGTCGGCGGCAGGACGCAGGGAGAGCAGGAAGGCGTCGAGCGCGGCGACCCGCTCTCCCTCCCGGTCCGGGGCCAGCACCCGGGCCGGCAGCAGGGCGCCGTCCGGGCCGAATGCCTCGTCGAGCGCGAGCCCTCCACCGGTGAGCTGCGCGAGGGGGCGTGGCGCGGTCAGGAAGGGCCGGAACCCACCGGGCCGGAACTGCACCCCGACGACCCGTCCGACGGACTCGAGTTCGGTGGCGAACACGCCGGTGCCCACCCCGGACACCAGCCCCGTCGCCGGTGCCGCAGCCGCCGGGCCGCGCCGTTCGAGGACGAGGTTGACGCACGGGTGCGGCACGACCCGGGCGACGTAGGGCTGCTCGAGATTCCAGTCGATCAGCCAGTAGTGCTCGATCCAGCGGCGCAGTGGTTCGGCGGGGAGCCTGCGCCGGAAGTCGACCCGCGCCAGCAGACCGGAGGCCTGCACGATGCCCCGGGTGTCCCGGCGGGGAGCGTCGCCGTCGCTCCCGCTCCCCGGGGGAGCGCTGCGACCTGCCATGACGTGGATCCTATGTCGTGTTTCTTCAAGTCGCCGCCGCGGGCCCGGCCTAGCGTGGCGGTATGACGAACACGATCCCCCCTCTTCTCGACAGTGCGGCCCGCGCGACCGACCCCGTGGTCCGCGGGGTACGGGACGAGCAGCTGGACCTGCCCACGCCGTGTGCCGACTACGATGTGCGGGCTCTGCTCAACCACCTCCTCCACGTCGTCATCGGCTTCCAGGCGCTGGCCGGCCGGGGCACCGCGGACTTCAGCAGCACCCCTGACCGGCTCACGGGGGACTGGCGCGCCCGCTTCCGGGAGGAGACGGCCGGGCTGACGAAGGCGTGGTCCGCCCCCGACGCACTGGAGGGTGTCTCGCAGGGCATGGGGCTGCCGCAGCGCACCGTCGCGCACATGGTGATGGGAGATCTGCTGGTGCACGGCTGGGACCTCGCCCGCGCCACGGACCAGGACTACCGGCCCGATCCGGCCGTGCTCGACGAAGCGGGGCCCGCCTTCGCGGAGATGGCGCCCATGGCCCGCAAGGCGGGGGTCTTCGGCGAGGAGATTCCGCCGCCTCCCGGTGCCACTCCCTTCGAACGGCTGCTCATGCTCTCCGGTCGCGATCCCGGCTGGTCTTCCCGCTGACGCCGCCCCGCGCCGTTCCCGGCAGTCAGCCGCGGACCGGCTGCCGCCCGCTCGGCCGTCGCCGGGCCCCTCGGCCGCGGATCGACCGACCGGCCCTCCGACGGTCCCGCGACCGGCGGCCCGCGGCCCGCGACCGGCGGCCCGTGACCGGCGGCCCGTGACCGGCGGCCGGGCCGCCGCCCGGATCGGGGCCGGACACTTCCGTCCGTGGACACCGATCCCCCTCCCAGGGGTCGCACGCGCCTGCAATACGCGCCGGGGCGCGGGCGCCGTGCCTCGTTCAGCGCCGGGAGAGCCGCCCCGGCGCGTTTCCCGCACCGGGTGATGCGGGCAGCTGAACGGGGACAACGGATGAGGGGGAAACACCGTGATCGTCTGGCTGAACGGCGCTTTCGGCGCGGGCAAGACCACTGCGGCGTACGAACTCCTGGACCTGCTCCCAGGCAGCACGCTCTACGATCCCGAAGTCATCGGCGCGGAACTGCGCTGGATGCTGCCGAAGGAACACCTGGCACAGATAGCCGACTTCCAGGACCTGCGCTCGTGGCGGCGGCTCGTGGCGGACACGGCCGCCGCTCTGCTGAGCGAGGTCCCCGGGCCGCTGATCACACCCATGACGCTGCTGCGCCGCGAGTACCGGGACGAGATGTTCGGCGCCTTCGCCGCGCGCCGCATCCCCGTACGGCACCTGCTGCTGCACGCCGAGGAGGCAGTGCTGCGCGAGCGGATCGACAGCCGCGCCGCCGCGGACGGCGGCACCGCCAGGGCCTGGTGCCTGAGCCATCTGCGTCCCTACCAGGAGGCGCTGGCCTGGATCGAGTCGGAAGCACACACCATCGACACCACCCACCTCGGTCCGCGGCACACCGCCGAGCGCCTCGCCGAGGCGATCGGCGCGGGGGAGGGCGCCGTGGACATCGTGCAGACCCCCGAGCCGACGGCCGAGACGGTCGCCGCCGGAATCCTGCTGTTCGACGACCGCGACCGGGTGCTGCTCGTCGACCCGACCTACAAGCCCGGCTGGGAGTTCCCCGGCGGCGTCGTGGAGCGCGGGGAGGCCCCCAGCGCCGCCGGAGTGCGCGAGGTGTTCGAGGAACTCGGGCTGCGGCTGACCGGTGAGCTCGGGCTGCTCGTCGCCGACTGGGAAGCGCCGCGGCCGCCGGGGTTCGGCGGGATGCGGCTGCTCTTCGACGGCGGACGGCTCGCCCCGGGGGAGGCCGCCGCTCTCCTGCTCCCCAGCGCCGAACTCCGTGACTGGCGGTTCGTCACCGAGGACGAGGCCGCGGAACTGCTGCCTCCGGTGCGGCTGGAGCGGCTCCGCTGCGCCCTGCGGGCCCGCCGTGCGGGACAGCCGCTGTACCTGGAGGGCGGCGTCCCGACCGGCGCGGCCGATCCGAGCAGGCTGCTGCGCTGAGCCGGGCCGCCTCCTCTCCGCCCGGCGGCGCCCCGGCGACCGCCTCTCCGCCGTCCGGGCCGGCCCCTGGTGCCGGGCGGGGACCGGTCCCGTGTGCGGGACCGAGCCTGCTGCCGGAGCCGGAGCCGGAGCCGGAGCCGGAGCCGGAGCCGGAGCCGGAGCCGGAGCCGTCTCCGGTCCGGGCCCGCCGCGGACACCAGGGGTGCGTGCCCGGGCCCGGGCTCAGGCCCCCGCGGCCTGCTCCGCGTAGCCGCGCAGGAACAGCGCCTCGGCCACCGCCATCCGCTCCAGCTCGCGCGGGTCAACGCTCTCGTTGACGGCGTGGATCTGCGCCTCGGGCTCGCTCAGACCGATGAGCAGGATCTCCGCGTCCGGGTAGAGCGCGTCCAGCGCGTTGCACAGCGGGATCGAGCCGCCCATCCCCGCGACCTGCATCTCCTGTCCGCCGTAGGCCGCGCTCAGCGCCGTGGCCATCGCGGCGTACGCCGGGCTGGAGGTGTCGGCGGTGAAGGGCTGGCCCTTGCCCACGACCTCCGTCGACACCCGCGCCCGCCACGGCACGTGCGACTCCACGTGCGCCACCAGCAGTTCGATGGCCTGCTCCACATCCGCGCCCGGCGGGATCCGCAGCGAGACCAGCGCACGTGCCGATGCGTGCACCGAGGGGGTCGCACCGACCACGGGCGGGCAGTCGATGCCCAGGACCGTCACCGCGGGCCGGGCCCACAGCCGGTCGGCGACGGCCCCGCCGCCGCTCAGACCGACCCCGTCCAGCACCTTCGCGTCCCGGCGGAAGTCCTCCTCCGGATAAGCCATCCCCTCCCACCGGGCGTCCGCCGCCAGGCCGTCGACGACGGTGTTGCCCTCGGCGTCCCGCAGCGAGTCCAGCGTACGGAGCAGCGCCGCCAGCGCGTCGGGAGCCGCTCCGCCGAACAGCCCCGAGTGCAGATTGCCCTCGAGGGTGTCCACCTGGACCCGCAGCAGGGTCATTCCGCGCAGCGAAGCCGTCACGGTCGGCAGGCCGCAGCGGAAGTTGCCCGCGTCCCCGATGACGATGGTGTCGGCCGCCAGCAGTTCGGGGTGCTGCCGCGCGTACTGCTCCAGACCGCCGGTGCCCTGCTCCTCGGAGCCCTCCACGATCATCTTCACCGAGACGGGCAGTCCGCCGTTCTCCCGCACGGCCCGCAGGGCCAGCAGGTGCATGATGAATCCGCCCTTGCAGTCCGCCGCGCCCCGCCCGTACCAGCGCCCGTCGGCGCCGTCGGTGAGCTCGAACGGCGGCGTGTGCCAGGCCGCTTCGTCCAGCGGCGGCTGCACGTCGTAGTGCGCGTACAGCAGCACCGTGGGAGCTCCTGCCGGGCCGGGCAGGAATCCGTACACGGAACGGGTGCCGTCCGGTGTCTCCAGGGCGGCCACGTCCTGGAAGCCCTCGGCGCGCAGCGCCTCCGCGACCCAGTCGGCCGCGCCCTCGCACTCGCTCCTGGGGAACTGCTCCGGATCCGCCACCGAGCGGAAGGCCACCAGCTCGGCGAGTTCCGTCCGCGCCCGCGGCATCAGCGAGGCCACCGTCGCGGCCACTCCCCGTCCGGCACCGGCACCGGAACCCGGTGCGGCCGGTCCGGAGTACCCGGAGGAAGCAGACGAAGCAGATGAGTGAGGCATGGCCGTCGGGTCGGACGGGGGGTGCTGCATGGGAACGCTCCTTGTGGGCGCGACGTTGGCACACGTGTACGGAGACATGTGTATCGCACATGGGCGGGCCCGTAGGATGCGGTGGGCCATCCGTACGCCGAGGTCAAGCGGGAGCACAACACATCGTGAGCAGCGAGCACGCAGCCGGGAACGAGGACGTCGAGCCTGCGGAGAACTCCGGGGCGGATCCGGCGGACCAGCCCCTCGAAGGGAGCGCGGCCGGCGGCGAGGAGCGCCCCGTCTGGGACGTGGTCGTGGTCGGCGCCGGGCCCGCCGGGGCCGCGGCCGCCTACGCGGCCGCGGTCGCGGGCCGCAGCGTGCTGCTGCTGGAGAAGGCCGAACTGCCCCGGTACAAGACCTGCGGCGGCGGCATCATCGGCCCGTCCCGCGACGCGCTGCCTCCCGGCTTCGATCTGCCGCTGCGGGAGCGGGTGCACGCCGTGACCTTCGCGCTCAACGGCAAGCTGTCCCGTACCCGGCGCTCGCGCAGCATGCTCTTCGGGCTCGTCAACCGCGACGAGTTCGACAACGGCCTGGTCGAGTCCGCCGTCAAGGCCGGTGCGGAGATCCGTACCGGCGCCTCGGTCTCCCGGGTCGAGCAGCACGGCCCGGCCGTGCCCGACCGCCGCACGGTCGCCGTCGTCCTGGCGGGTGAGGAGCAGCCGGTCCTCGCCCGCGCCGTGGTCGGCGCCGACGGCAGCGCCAGCCGGATAGGTGCCCACGTCGGGGTCCGGATGGACCAGGTCGACCTCGGCCTGGAGGCCGAGATCCCGGTCCCGGAGAGCGTGGCGGAGGACTGGGCCGGGCGGGTGCTGGTGGACTGGGGCCCGCTGCCCGGAAGTTACGGCTGGGTCTTCCCCAAGGGCGACACCCTCACCGTGGGGGTCATCTCGGCACGCGGCGAGGGCGCTGCCACCAAGCGCTACCTCGACGACTTCATCGGCCGCCTCGGTCTGGCCGGTTTCGAACCCCGCGTCTCCTCCGGCCATCTGACCCGCTGCCGGGCCGAGGACTCGCCGCTCTCCCGCGGCCGGGTGCTGGTCTGCGGAGATGCGGCCGGTCTGCTGGAGCCCTGGACCCGCGAGGGCATCTCCTTCGCGCTGCGCTCGGGGCGCCTGGCGGGGGAGTGGGCCGTCCGGATCGCCGAGGCGCACGACGCGGTGGACGCGCGCCGGCAGGCCCTCAACTACGCCTTCGCGATCAAGGCCGGTCTCGGCGTCGAGATGGCGGTGGGACGGCGGCTGCTGCGGATCTTCTCCCGCCGCCCCGGGGTCTTCCACGCCGCGCTCACCGGATTCCGTCCCGCGTGGAACGTCTTCGCCCGCTTCGCCCGCGGCGCCACCTCCCTGGCCGAGGTCGTCCGGGTCCACCCGCTCGCCCGGCGGGCGCTGGACACCTTCGACCGTCGTGAGGCCGCGGAATCCCGGGCGGCGGACGGCGCGTCCGCATCCGGGACAGCGGACTCCGCGTTTGGAACCGGTGGCGGCGACACCTCCGGCAGCCGCGAGGGAGGGGACGACGGTGACGGCGGCGGGGGTGACGAGCCGGCCGCGGGAGGCCGCCGGGCGTAGCCGCGCGACCGTCGCCCCGGGCGCACGGTCCGCTGTCGGCGGCTCCGGGTGCCGGCAGCGGCGCCGGCCGACACCGTCGGGGCCCGGAGGGGAACGTCACCCCGGGCTCCATGGCGCGCACGGGTCCGGGTCGGCTCCGGGCTCCGTCCCGGGCCGGTGGTCTGCGGAGGCTGGGGCCGCGGAGGCCCGGTCGGCTGCGGGGTCCGCCGGAGGGGTGCGCACTGCGGCCCGTCGGGAGCGCTGACGCGTCCCGTCGCGTACGGAGCGTACGGTCCCCGCGCGCCCGGCCGTTGCCGAGGGGGAAGGCGCGGCACACGCCGACGGCAGGTACGGTCCCCGTGGGTGCGCCCGGCGGTTGCGCCCCTCAGTCGGTCAGGGTGAGCCGGAAGACGGGATGGCGGTCCGCCACCGCCCGGATCTCCTCGTCGGAGGAGTCCGGGCCCACCTCGAAGAACGCCCCGACCTCCCACTTCCACTTGCGCAGATAGGCCCGCAGGATCTCCGGCTTCTCCGCGTCGGGCACCTCGGCGGCGGTGAAGTGCCGGCCCCGTCGGCCGTGGAACAGCTCGCCGCCGCCCGCGGCCCGCATGTTGCGCGTCCACTGGACGTGCCCGCGGGCCGCGACCAGGTAGAGCCCTCCCTCGTGCCGGAGCGGGTTGACCGGTGTGCGGCGCCACTCGCCGCTCTTGCGGCCCTTGACCGCCAGTACACGTGAACCCGCCAGGCTGACGCCTCTCCTGGAGAGCCAGGAGACGGTCCGGTTCAGCACCTTGTTGGTGAACCAGCCGGGGCGCTTGACGTACGGCTCGGGTGACATCGGTGTCCTCCGTCGAGGAGTGGTCGGATGGGCGGGAAGCGGACCCGCGGGGCGCTCCGTGGTCGGATCGGCCATCGAAATCGGTGATCCGAATCGAGAGCACTGCTCTCGTCGTGAAGCAGTGTTGCACTTCTGGTGCTCCAAAACAAGAGCAGTGCTCTCGCAAAAGATGGACCCCCGGGACAGGACCCCGGGCTCACCCTCCGGACGCCGCGGGCAACTCCACGGTGATCCGGAGCCCGCCGGCCGGGCGCGGGGTGAGGGTGAGGGTTCCCCCGTGGGCCTCGGTCACGGTCTTGACGATGGCCAGGCCCAGCCCGACGCCGGCCTGGTCGGTGCGGACGCGCTCGCTGCCGCGCCGGAAGGGTTCGGTGAGGGTCGCGACCAGTTGCGGGGTGAGCCGCTCGCCGGTGTTCTCGACGGTGAGCACCACGGACCCGGGCCGGACGCCGGTGTGCACCCGCACGGTGCCCTCTTCCGGGCCCTCTTCCGGCACGTTGTGGACGATCGCGTTGTGCACGAGGTTCGTGGTGAGCTGCAGCAGGAGTGCGGGCGAACCGCTCGTGGGGGCGATGTCGCCGCTGGTCTCCAGGGTGACGCCGTGGTTCTCCGCGAGTGGGTGCAGCGTTTCGGCTGCTTCTTCCGCGACCAGGGACAGGTCGACGTCCTCCCGGGTGAAGGACCGCCGGCCGGCCCGGCTGAGCAGGAGCAGTGCCTCGGTGAGGTCGATCGCCCGGGTGTTGACGGTGTGGAGGCGGTCGACGAGTTCCCCGGTGTCGCGGTGCGGATCGGCGCGTGCGACGTCGAGGAGCGTCTTCGAGATCGCCAAGGGGGTGCGCAGCTCGTGCGAGGCGTTGGCGGCGAACCTCTGCTGTTCCGCGACGTGTGCTTCGAGCTGCGCGAGCATCGTGTCGAAGGCGTCCGCCAGCTCGCGGAACTCGTCCCTGCGACCCGGCAGCCGGATCCGGTGGGACAGCGATCCGGCCGCTGCCGTGCGGGTGGCACGGGTGATGCGGTCCAGCGGCGCGAGCATGCGTCCGGCGAGGACCCATCCGCCCAGGAGGCCGAACACCAGGAGGAACACCAGCACAGCGGCTGCCGTCGGGGCGAAGTCGCGCACGAAGAGGGTGCCCGGTGTGAGTCGTACCGCCCCCGACTCATTGGTCTGCAGCCATCCCTGCCGCAGCAGGAACACTCCCACGGCGACGAGCAGCAGGGCACCCGCGAGCATGAGGAAGCCGGCGTAGCTGAGGGTGAGTTTGAGGCGCACGCTCAAGCCGGGCTGCCTAACCACGGACGGCACCACCGTGCCCGGCGGCGGGTGCGGTGTCGATGCGGTAGCCGACGCCCGGCACGGTGGCGATGATCCAGGGTTCGCCGAGGCGCTTGCGCAGCGCCGAGACCGTGATGCGGACAGCGTTGGTGAACGGGTCGGCGTTCTCGTCCCACGCCCGCTCCAGCAGTTCCTCGGCGCTGACGACCCCGCCCTCGGCGGCGACGAGGATGTCCAGGACCGCGAACTGCTTGCGGGTGAGCGCGATGTAGCGGTCGTCGCGGTAGACCTCGCGGCGGAACGGATCGAGGCGCAGGCCCGCGATCTGCCGTACCGGAGGCCGGTTGTGGCCGCGCCGCCGGTCGAGGGCCCGCAGCCTGAGCACCAGCTCCAGTAGCTCGAAGGGCTTGGTGAGGTAGTCGTCGGCGCCGAGCTCGAACCCGGAGGCCTTGTCGTCGAGGCGGTCGGCGGCGGTGAGCATGAGCACGGGCATGCCGCTGCCGGAGGCGACGATGCGTCTGGTGATCTCGTCGCCGGAAGGGCCGGGGACGTCGCGGTCGAGGACGGCGATGTCGTAGCTGTTGATGCCGAGCAGCTCCATGGCGGTGTCGCCGTCGCCGGCGATGTCGGCCGCGATCGCTTCCAGCCGCAGGCCGTCGCGGATCGCATCGGCCAGATAGGGCTCATCCTCGACGATCAAGACACGCATGCATCGAGGATATGAGTCGGCACATATCGTCCGCGTATCGAGAATCGCATACGTGCCGGCAACACCCGGTTGTCTTCACTCGCGGTATGTTCCGATTCCAGTCCCCGGCAGGGGAACCGCCCCTGCGTGCTCGCCGGCTGACCGCCGCCGGCCTGACGGCCGTCGTGGCCGCAGCGGCAGTCACGGCGGGAGGCGCCGCCGTTCTCACCCCTCGGGCGTCGCAGTCCGCGCCGCTCTCGCCCGCCGCGTCCTCCCGGGCCGCCACGCCGGCCACGGCCTCCGCGTCGGCCTCCGGCCCCCCGGCCGCGGCGCCCCCGGACTCCACCCCGCCACGCGGCGGGCCCGGTGGCGGGGTGGGTGCGGCCGACGGTGTCGTCCCCGACGGGGTGACCGTCTTCGACGACACCTATCCGGCCGTGGCCGAACTCGATCCGCAACTGCTCAAGGCCCTGCGCCGGGCGGCGAAGGACGCCGCGAGCCGCGGTGTCACCTTCCACGTCAACAGCGGCTGGCGTTCGCCCGCGTACCAGAACGACCTCCTTCGCCAGGCGGTCGCCCGGTACGGATCAGCGGAGGAGGCCGCCCGTTGGGTGGCCACCGCGGCGACTTCCCCGCATGTCGCGGGCAAGGCGGTGGACGTCGGAGGCTCCCGGGCGACGGAGTGGCTGTCCCGGCACGGTGCCGCCTACGGGCTGTGCCGGATCTACGAGAACGAACCCTGGCACTACGAACTGCGCGCCGGGGCGACCACCGGTGGCTGCCCGCGGAGATATGCCGACCCCACCCGTGACCCGCGCATGCGGCAGTGAGCAGGGAGTCCCGGTGAACAGCGAGAGCACGGACGAGCGGGAGCAGACGACGATGATCCAGGCGGACCCGGCGGCGACCGGAGCGGACAGTCCGGCGGCCGATGGCGCAGGAGCCCGGACCGAGGACCGCCCCCGGCCGGGCCCGTGGCGGCGCGGCCCGCTGCTCACGGCGGGTGGGCTGCTGCTCGGCCTGCTTCTGCTGCTGCACGGGCAGCTCACCGACCGGGCCGGGCTGGGCAGCCTGGTGGAGACCTTCCTGCCGTGGTTCGGCCTGTTCGTCCCGGTGCTGCTCGCCGGGGCGCTGCGGCGCCGCTCCGCCTCCGCGGCCGTCGCGTCGCTGTTGCCGGTCACGGTGTGGCTGAACCTGTTCGGCGGGCTGCTGGGCGACAGCTCCCACGGGGGCGGTGACCTCACCGTGGTCAGTCACAACGTCGCCGCCGAGAACCCCGATCCGGTCGGCACCGCCCGTGAGCTGGCGGCCTCCGGTGCGGATCTGCTGGCGCTCGAGGAACTGACCGACCGGGCCGTGGGCAGCTACGGGAAGGAGCTGGCGAAGGAGTACCCGTACCACACCGTGCGGGGCACGGTCGGCCTGTGGAGCAGGCTGCCGCTGTCGGACACCCGGCCGGTCGACGTCCTGCGGGGCGATGCCGGGCCGCTGGCCGAGCAGGCGCGGGCCGAGGGGCCGGAGGAACCGCCCCGCGCGCTGCGCACCACGGTGGTCACCGGGAAGGGGCCGCTGGCCGTGTACGTGGTGCATCTGGGGTCCGTGCGGGTGATGCCCGGGAGCGGGTTCTGGACGGACTCGCGGGACGCGGGCGCGAGGAAGCTCGCCGCGGCCGTCGCCGCCGAGCGCGGCGAGCGGATGCTGGTGCTCGGCGACTTCAACGGCACCATGGACGACCGCGCGTTCGCCGGCCTCACCTCGCGGCTGCGCTCCGCCCAGGAGGTCGCCGGGGACGGGTTCGGCTTCAGCTGGCCCGCGAGGTTCCCGATGGCGCGGATCGACCGGATCCTGGTCCGCGGTGTGGAGCCGAAGAGCGCGTGGCTGCTGCCGGCGACGGGCAGTGACCACCGGCCGGTGGCGGCGGGGATCGGCTGGTGACCCCGGGTGACCCGCCGGGTGCCATATCGTCGGCGCTCGGGGACCGCGCCGGCCCGGGATGTGAGCGGTGCTCTCGCTGCTGTGCGCTGTTCGCACACCGGGCGCCGGCGGAGACCGCGGCATGCCGGGGCGGTGCGTGGCGTGCGATGAGTGGCGGGCGGTGCGCGGAGGTGCGCGGCGGTGAGCGGTATGGTGAGCGGTGCTCTCACTGTTGAGCACTGCTCCCGCAGCTGGCACACTGCTCCGTATGAGCAGGATGCAGGGCGCCCGCCAGCGGGCGCGGGGTGAGATCACCGAAGCGATCAAGGAAGAGGCGCGCCGCCAGCTCGCCGAGCAGGGCGCCTCCCGGCTCTCCCTCCGCGCCGTCGCCCGCGAACTCGGGGTGGCCTCCTCCGCCCTCTACCGCTACTTCCCCAGCCGCGACGAGCTGTTGACCGCACTGATCATGGACGCCTACGACGCGCTGGGGGCAGCCGCCGAGGAGGCGCTCGCCGAAGCCGAGTCGGCGGGAGACTCGCACCTCGTCCGCTGGCGCGCCGTCTGCCGCGCCGTCCGCGGCTGGAGCCTGGCGCATCCGCACGAGTACGCGCTGCTCTACGGCTCGCCCGTGCCCGGGTACGCGGCACCTTCCGCCACCATCCGGCCGGCCTCCCGCGCCGCTCTGGCGCTGCTGACGGTGCTGAGCGACGCCTACGCGGTCGGGGCGCTGCGCGTGCCCGCCCGTGCCGCGGTCGCGCCCGCGCCGGTACTGCGGGACACCGAACGGCTGGTCGGGGAGTTGGCGGTGCCGCTGCCCCCGGCGGTCGCCGCGGAGGCGGTGGCCGCGTGGGCGCAGCTGTTCGGACTGGTCGGCTTCGAGCTGTTCGGCCAGTTCGCCAACGTGATCGACGCACGGGACGCGTTCTTCGACCACGCCGCCGAGCGTCTCGCCGACCAGGTGGGCCTCCGCCGCTGAGCCGCGCCCCGCCGAGGCGTTCGCCCGCGGGAACCGCCCGCGTACTCCCCGCGGAGTAGCCGGGACCACCGCGCCCGGCTGACGCGGCGCCGCCCGCGGCGCGGCTAGCGTGCAGGACGTGACCAGCACACCGTCCTCTCCCAGCCCGGCGTCCGGCACCGCGGAGCAGCCCCGGACCACCGGCTCCGGGCCGGCACCGGCCGCGGGGACGCCGGGAACGCCTTTCCGGTGGTGGCCCCGGTTCGGGACCGGCCCCCGGCCCCGGCGCCTGCCCTGGCCCTCCTCGCTCGCCGTTCTCGTGATCCAGCAGGTCGGTTCGGGTTTCGCCGCGCACAACCAGCGGGACACCGCCGCGGAGCTGGACCCCGCAGCGCGGCTGCTGCTCGCGCTCGGGCCGCTCCTGCTGCTGCTGCGCCGGCGCTTCCCGCGTACCGCGGTGTTCGGGACCTCGGCGGTGACGCTGGGGTACCTGGCGGCCGGATACCCCTATGGGCCGGTGCTGCTCAGCGTCGTGGTGGCCGGGTTCGGCGCGCTCGTCGCCGGGTACCGGTACGCGACCTGGAGCGCGCTGGCGATGCTGCTGGTGGGCCGGCTGCTGGCGGCCCACGTCTGCTACCGCTGGCTGCCGCCGGGAGGGGACGGGCCGGGGGCCTGGGGTACCGACCTGTTCATGGCCGCCTGGGCGGTGGCGCTGTGCACGGCCGGTGAACTGGCCCGGGTGCGATCCGCCGAGCGGGCCCGGCGGGAGCGGGAGGAGGCGGAGGCCGCGCAGCGCCGGGCGGACGAGGAGCGGCTGCGCATCGCCCGGGAGCTGCACGACGTGCTGGCGCACAGCATCTCCGTGATCAACGTCCAGGCCGGGGTCGGGCTCGCGCTGCTGGACTCGGACCCGGAGCAGGCGCGTACCGCGCTCGGCACCATCAAGTCCGCCAGCAGGGAGGCGCTCGGCGAGGTGCGCCAGGTGCTCGCGACGCTCCGGACGCCGGGGGAGGCGCCCCGCGCGCCCGCACCGGGCCTCGGCCGGCTCGGCGAACTGGCCGAGCAGGCGGCGGGCGCCGGGCTGCGGGTGACCACCGGAACCGAGGGCACGCCGGTGCCGCTGGCGCCGGGGACGGACCTGGCGGCGTTCCGCGTCGTCCAGGAGGCGCTCACCAACGTCGTGCGCCACTCGGGCTCGCGCACCGCTCGCGTACGGGTCCGCTACGGCGGGGACGTGCTGGAGCTGCGTGTCGACGACGACGGCCCGGCCACCGGCTCGGGGCCGCCCGGCGGCGGCAACGGGCTGGTGGGGATGCGCGAGCGGATCGCCGCTTTCGGCGGCACCGTCGAGGCGGGCCCGCGCGCGGACGGGGGCTTCCGGGTGTGCGCGACGCTTCCGCTGTCCTCCGGCGAGGAGCAGGCGCCGCTACAGTGAGCGGCCCGGCGAACCGAGGAGAGAGACCGTGATCCGTGTGCTGCTCGCCGACGACCAGGTTCTGGTGCGGGCCGGATTCCGTGCGCTGCTGGACGCGCAGCCCGACATCGAGGTGGCGGGGGAGGCGGCCGACGGCGCGGAGGCGGTCGCGCTGGTACGCGAACGCGCCCCCGATCTGGTGCTGATGGACATCCGGATGCCACTGGTCGACGGCCTGGTGGCCACCAGGCGGATCACCTCCGACCCGGAGCTGAGCGCGGTCAAGGTGGTCATGCTGACCACCTTCGAGCTGGACGAGTACGTGTTCGAGGCGCTGCGGTCGGGAGCCTCGGGGTTCCTCGTCAAGGACACCGAGCCGGACGAACTGCTGCGGGCCGTCCGTGCCGTGGTGGACGGGGACGCGCTGCTGTCGCCCGGCGTCACGCGGCGGCTGATCGAGGAGTTCGCGGCCCGCTCCAAGGAGCCGGCCGCGGTCGAGGGGCTGGCCGAACTCACCGAGCGCGAGCGGGAGGTGATGGCGCTGGTGGGGATCGGGCTCTCCAACGAGGAGATCGCCCGCCGGCTCGTCGTCTCGCCGCTGACCGCCAAGACCCATGTGAGCCGGACGATGGTCAAGCTGGGCGCCCGCGACCGTGCCCAGCTCGTCGTCCTGGCCTACGAATCCGGCCTGGTGCGCCCGGGCTGGCTCGGCTGAGCGCCGCGCCCGGAGCCGCTCCGGCCGGAACCCGCGCGGTGAACCGGGGGAGCCGGACCCCCGGGGGCGGGACTCCGCGCGCCGGAGCCGGGAGAGCGGACCGCCTCCCGTCACCTGTCCCGTTTGCGGCGCACGTAGAGCTGTTTGCGGACGCGGGCGACCACGGTGCCGTCGGCCGCGGTGACCGTCGATTCGAACCAGGGCAGCGCTTTGGCGCCGTCCGCCGTCGCGGCGCGGATCTCCTCCAGCCGGTCCTCGGTGAGTTCGAAGTCGGCGTAGACGTCGCCGCGGCCGGGTGAGACGAACTCGACCTCTGCGCTCTTGTCCCACACCACGTAGTCCGGGCCGAGCCGGTTGACCGCCAGCAGCGCCCAGAAGGGGTCGCTCATGGAATAGAGCGACCCGCCGAACTGGGTGCCGAAGTAGTTCCGGTTCAGCCGGCCGAGCTTCAGCCGGACCCGGGCGCTGCTCCAGTCGTCGGCGATCTCCAGGACGCGGATGCCCGCGAACCGGTACGGCGGGTACCAGTTCAGGGCGCGCAGCAACCCCTTCGGGGTGCGCAGCACGTGAGCCATGGCCGTGAAGCTACCACGCTCCTACTGTTGAGTAACAGGCGGCGGTGATCACTCCCGCGCCGGGCCGGCGCCGGGCTGGCGGGCCGCCGGCCGGTCCGGCCGGCGGCATCCGCTCACTCCTCCAGGAAGCCCGCGAGCGTCCTCGTCAGCTCCGCGGTGGCATCCTCCTGGACCAGATGTCCGGCGCCCTCGAGCAGCCGCAGCCGGGCGCCCGGGATCGCCGCGACCAGCCGGTGCGCGCGCTCGACCGGGATCCAGGCGTCGTCGGTGCCCCAGCAGACGAGGACGGGCAGCGCCAGCTCGCCGTACCGGTGCTCGATCTCGTCGGTCCAGCGCTGGTCGTTCTGGGCGATCTGCCGGTAGAACGCGCTCCGTCCCGCCGGGTCCAGCCACGGCGCGGCCAGCTGCGCCACGACGTCCCCGGGCAGGCCGGGACCGCCGACGGAGGAGACGTACTCCCGTACCAGCGCCGCGTGCAGTGCGGGCGGGAGCTGGGCGAACACCTCGGAGTGCTCGCCCAGCAGCCGGTAGGCCGGGGACCCCCAGGGGGCCAGAGCCACGACGTCCACCAGCGCCAGCCGGGAGTAGCGCGCACCGTGCAGCAGGTGTGCGCGCAGCGCCACGGCGCCGCCGAAGTCGTGCGCCACCACGGCGGGCTGCTCCAGGCCCCAGTGGTCCAGCAGTTCGGCGAACAGCTCGCCCTGGGCGCGCAGCGACACCTCCTGCCCCGCGTACTTGGCCGAAGTGCCGTATCCGGGCATGTCCCACACGTGGACGTGGTGGCCTCCGGCGAGGCTCCGGGCGACGTTCCGCCAGGTGTAGGAGGACCAGGGTGTCCCGTGCAGCAGTACGACGGGCGGCAGCGCGGGGTCGCCCAGGGCGGCCCAGCGTACGGTCCCCAGGGCACTTTCGTAGCTGCGATCCAGCGTCCAGGTGTCGTTCATGCGCACCACTCTGCGGGCCGCGGGGCCGCCGGACCACTGGCTGGAGTGACGATGAACGCAAGGATCCGGCCAGCTGGAGCCCGGCCCGTGCTCACCCGCCCGGCAGCACGGCGCGCCGTGCCGCCGCCGCGGTCAGCGCGGCGGCTCCCGCCAGCAGTGCGACCGTCAACAGCGCCGCCTGCAACGAGAACCGCTCCGCCAGGAACCCGATCGCCACCGGGCCCAGCAGGATTCCGCCGTATCCGAGCGTGGAGGCCGCCGCCACCCCGCCGGGCCCGGCCAGATCCCCTGCCCGTCCGATGGCGATGGGGAAGACGTTGGCCAGGCCGAGGCCGGTCAGGACGAAACCCGCGAGGACCGCCCACACCGACGGTGCGAGCGCGCCCAGCAGCATGCCGCAGCAGCCCAGCGCCCCGCCCCAGATCAGTACGCGGCCGGGCCCCAGGCGCTCGACGAGCGTCGTGCCGGAGAGCCGCCCCACCGTCATGGCGCCGGCGAACACCGAGTAGCCGGCGGCGGCCAGGGCCGGGCCGGCGCCCAGGTCCTCCGCCAGGTGCAGCGCGCTCCAGTCGGCCAGCGCTCCCTCGCCGTACGCGGTGCACAGTGCGATCGCCCCCAGGATCGCGACCGCCCGGCGGGCGCGGTGGGGCGGATCCGGCGCGGGTACGGGACCGGCGTCCGCCCCCGGTGTGTCGTGTCCGGGCGCCGGGCCGGCACGGCGGGGGCGCGGCGGGCGCCGGGCGGCGGTCAGCGGGAAGCGCAGCAGCGGCCGGGCGGCGAGCGCGGCCAGGGCCAGCCCGGCCGCGGCGAGCAGCAGCAGGTGCCGGGTGGGGCTCAACGCGCCCGCCAGCAGGCCGCCCAGGCCCGCGCCGAGCATGCCGCCGAGGCTGAAGGCGGCGTGGAAGCCCGGCATCGCGGGGCGGTCCAGCGCCGCCACCAGGTCGACCGCGGTGCTGTTGAGGGCGACGTTCATCCCGCCGTACGCGGCGCCGAAGACCAGCAGCACGAGGCCGAGGGCGAGCGGGGAGCGGGTGAGCGGCGGAAGTGCCACGCTGAGGGGCAGCAGGAATCCGCAGCCGAGCAGGACGGGTTGGTTGCCGAAGCGGGAGCACAGCCGTCCGGTCGCCATCATGGTGACCACGGCGCCCGCCGAGAGGCCGAGCAGCGCCAGGCCGAGCGCGCTGTCCGAGGCGCCCGTCCGGGCCTTGACTGCGGGGATCCGGACGACCCATCCGGCGAAGAGGAAGCCATCGAGAGCGAAGAAGACGGTCAGGGCGTGGCGGAAGCGGCGCAGGTCCGGACGGTGGGGAGCGGCGGGGTACCGGCCGCCGCGCTCCTTCGCACCGGCGAGCGCCGACCGTATTTTGTTTAGTGTCGGCACAAAGAGAGAATAGAGGCGTGACCCGCACACGTACAACGAGGTTGGAAAGAGGGCGTTCGGCCCTGGGGCCCGCACTGGAGCTGGTCCACACCGGTCAGGCGCCCACCCGCGCCGTGCTCACGGCCGAACTGGGGGTGACCCGCGCGACAGCGGGAGCCGTCGCCGCCGAACTGGAGGCCCTCGGACTCATCACCGTCGACCCCCACCCCACCGCACCCGTGGGCAGCCAGGGCCGGCCCTCGCACCGGCTCGCCGTCGATCCCGCCGGACCCGTCGCGCTCGCCGCGCAGATCCACGCGGACGGCTACCGCGCGGCGCTGGTCGGTCTCGGCGGGCGCATCGTCGCCACGGCGCCCGGCTGCGGCACCGTGGACGCCGACCCCGCGCAGGTCATCAGCGAAGTCGTGGCCGCGGGCGCGGAGTTGCTGCGCTCCCGCGGACGGCGCTGCGTGGGCGCGGGACTCGCCGTGCCCTCCGCGGTGGCCGAACCGGAGGGCACCGCGCTCAACCCGCTGCACCTCGCCTGGGAGGCGGGTGCCCCGGTGCGCGACACCTTCCGCGCCTGCCTCGCCGAGGCCGGGGTCACCGGCGCCGACGGCGCCACCGTCACCGGCTTCGCCGGCAACGACCTGAACGTCGCCGCGCTGGCCGAGCACCGGCACGGTGCCGGACGCGGAGCCCGCCACCTGCTCGTCGTCGGCACCGGCCACCACGGCGTGGGCGGCGCGCTCGTGCTGGACGGGCGGCTGCACACCGGGAGTTCGGGCCTGGCCCTGGAGGTCGGCCATCTGACGGTGGATCCCGACGGCCGCCCCTGCCACTGCGGCAGCCGCGGCTGCCTGGACGTGGAGACCGACCCCGCGGCGCTCCTCGCCGCCGCCGGGCGTCCGGCCAGCCCCGGGACCTCCCTGCTCACCCAGGCCGCCGAACTGCTCCGCACGGAGTACGGCACCGACCCCGCGGTCCGCGAGGCGGCCGGCCGGCTCGTCGACCGGCTCGGACTCGGACTCGCCGGACTCGTCAACATCCTCAACCCCGACCGGATCGTGCTCGCCGGACTGCACCGCGCCCTGGTCGAGGCCGACGGCGAACGGCTGCGCGGCGTCGTCGCGGACCGCAGCCTGTGGGGGCGCAGCGGCGGCGTCCCCGTCCTGCCCAGCGAGCTGGCGCACAACTCCCTCGTCGGGGCCGCCGAGTCGGCCTGGCAGCCGGTGCTCGACGACCCGCTCGCGGTGCTGGGGGGATGACCCCCATGCGCATCCGAGCGGGTGCCGCACGTGAGCTCGGCAGGCTCCAGGAGGTCGAACGGGCGGCGGGCCGGTGGTTCCGCGGCATCGGCATGCCGGAGATCGCCGACGACGAGCCGCCCACCCGGCAGTGTCCGCGCGCGATCCGGTCCCGGGAGACCGCCGCCGGGCTGGACCGCCGGCCCCGGGTGTGCATGCGCCGCGAGGCCGCCGCCCCGACGCGCGGCGGCCCTCGCCCGGTGGGGTAGCCGCGCCGGGCCGCCCCGCGTGCGACCGTGGAGCAGCCCGGCACCCCCCGCGCTGCTCCCGGAGAGGTAGCCGCACCGCCGCCGGCCGTACGATGCGCCGAGCCCCTCCCCGCGCGCAGTCTCGGTAGCGCAAAGCACCACCCGGCCGCTACCGAGGAGTTGACGACCATGCAGACCCTGGCCCACTGGCACGGCGCGGGGGGACCCGGCCCCTGGATCCTGTTCTTCCCGCTCATCTGGGCCGCCCTCGTCGCGGCCTGCGTCCTCCTGCTGCGCCGCACGGTCCTCCGGGGCCGCCGCGGACCCTGGCAGCGGCGGCAGCAGGCCCCGCACGGCACCGAGAGCCCGCTGGAACTCCTGGACCGCCGCTTCGCGCAGGGCGAGATCGACGAGGACGAGTACTGGCGGCGCACCTCCGTGCTGGCCGAGAGCACCCGCGAGCGGCACGCGGAGCGCCCGGGCGGCATATGACGAGCCGCACCGCCGCAGCCCGACGACCCCTGCCCTCGACTCGGCGGCTGCGGGGGACCGGCGGCGCTCGGCGTGCCGCCGGGCACCGACACCCTCATCCTCGCGGTCCCCGCGAGGCCTGGGAGCCGGCCCTGCTCCGCCCGACCCGGCGGACCCGCGGCCCGCTGCGGGGCATGGCGCGGTGGGTGCCGGTGCCGGTCACCGGGGGTGGCGCCGGGCGCCGATGCCTCCTCAGCCCGCTGCCGCCGGCTCCACCTCGGCCGGGGGCGGCACCGGGGCCGGACCGGCGGCCGGCTGCCGGGGTGCGGCGGCGTCCCGGGCGGCACGGCAGGTACGGCCCCCGGCCGGCGCGGCCGGCTCCGGGGCCGGCACCGGCAGCGAGAACCACACGGTCTTTCCCGAGCCGTCGGGCCGGGCCCGCACCCCCCAGCTCTCGCTGAGCGACGCCACCAGGGCGAGGCCGCGCCCGCTGGTGGGCAGCGGCTCGTCGGACGCCGCGCCGCGGACCCGCGGCAGTCGGGGGTCGTGGTCGTGCACCGAGACCGTCAGCCGGTCCCCGACCAGGGACAGTTCCACGGTGCAGTGCTTGTCGGCGGGAGCCGGACCGGCGTCGCAGCGCCGGGGATCCGCGTGCCGGTGGACGTTGGCCAGCAACTCCGTCAGCAGGAGGGCCGCGACGTCCAGGACGGCGTCCAGCCGCCAGTACCGCAGCTGCGCGGAGACGATTCTTCGGACCTGCCCTATGCGCGGGGGCAGCGCCTGGAACTCCACGGCGCAGTGCCGCGCCGGGGCCGGTGCAGGGGTGCTGCTCGGTGGACTGATCACGGCTGTGACTCCCTCACGAGGGGCCGCCGGCGGGCGGGGACGGATCACATGTGATGTGCGCTACAGGGCCAGGATGGGAGCGGACCGGCCGCGGCGCAAACGCGCTGCGACGATCCGGTCACGGAGCGGCGGCAGGTGATCGTCTTCACCGGCCCAGCACACCGCGCTCCGCGGCGGCCTTCGCCCGTGCCGTCCGCAGGGCCGACAGCAGGCCCTCCCGGTGCTCCTGGCCCAGGCGCAGCAGGTAGCTTCTGCCGCGCAGCGTCGCCGGTACCTGGTCGCGCAGCCCGTAGCCGCTGATCCGCACCTCGTCGACCGGCGCGCTGTCGATCTCGCTGCCGTAGCTGGTCAGCAGCACCAGTTCCCCGTCCCGCACCAGCACATGGCCGGCCCGGGTGAGGGAGCGGAGCATCCGGCTGATCCCCACCCCAGTCGCGTCGAACTCCGGCTCCGCCACTGCACACCGCCTCCCACCGGCTCCCACCGGATCTGCCCGGCAGAGGTACCGGGGTACCCCCGGGCGGTGCGCGTACACCCCCGGAGAGCCCAGCCCCTTGCCGGGAGCATGCCCATGTCCACCGCTGTCTACCGACCCCCCTCTATGATCGGCCTGTGAGCACCACCGAACCCGCCCCTCCCGTCCCCGGCCTCCCCACCCAGGACGTGGACCGCAGCGACCCCGACCGCCGCGGCTGGCTGAAGGAGGCGGTACGCAAGGTGCGGGCCGAGAGCGGCCGCAGCGCCGACACCCACCTGCTGGCCTTCCCGCTGCCCGAGGAATGGGGCGTCGACCTGTACCTCAAGGACGAGTCGACCCACCCCACCGGCAGTCTCAAGCACCGCCTGGCGCGCTCGCTGTTCCTGCACGCGCTGTGCAACGGCTGGATCCGGCAGGGACGGCCCGTCATCGAGGCGTCCAGCGGCTCCACCGCGGTGAGCGAGGCGTACTTCGCCAAGCTGATCGGCGTCCCGTTCATCGCGGTGATGCCGCGCACGACGAGCAGCGAGAAGACCCGGCTGATCGAGTTCCACGGCGGCACCTGCCACCTGGTGGACGATCCCCGTACCGTCTACGAGGTCTCGGCTCGGCTCGCCGCGGAGAGCGGCGGCCACTTCATGGACCAGTTCACCTACGCCGAACGGGCCACCGACTGGCGGGGCAACAACAACATCGCCGAGTCCGTCTACCAGCAGCTCGCCGGGGAGCGGTACCCGGAACCGGCGTGGATCGTCGCCACCGCCGGAACCGGGGGCACCTCGGCGACCTTCGCCCGCTACATCCGCTACATGCAGTACGACACCCGGGTCTGCGTCCCCGACCCGGAGAACTCCTGCTTCTTCGACGGCTGGACCCGCGGCGACCCGGAGGCCACCAGCGACTGCGGCTCCCGGATCGAGGGCATCGGACGGCCCCGGATGGAACCCAGCTTCGTGCCCGCCGCCGTCGACCGGATGATGAAGGTCCCGGACGCCGCCAGCGTGGCCGCCGTACGGCAGCTGGACCGGGTGCTGGGCCGCAAGGCCGGCGGGTCCACCGGCACCGGGCTGTGGAGCAGCCTGCGGATCGTCGCCCGGATGCTGGCCGCCGGCGAGCAGGGCAGCGTCGTCACCCTGCTGTGCGACCCGGGCGAGCGGTATCTGGACAAGTACTACGCCGACTCCTGGCTGGCCCGGCAGGGCCTGGAGATCGCTCCCTACACGCGCACCCTGGAGCGGTTCCTGGCCTCGGGGGAGTGGGCCGAGCCGCAGTAGCCCGTCCCGTCCCGCTGCCCGTCCCGTCCCGCCGCCCGGCGCCGCGCCGGGCGGCCGCGGGCCCGGGGTCAGAGCGCGCCCGCGAAGCCCTCGCCGTCCTGCTCGCCGGCCACCACCAGCTCCGGCAGCCGCTCCTGGATCTCCTCCCGCGCCGCCGCCGGCAGCCCGCCGTCCGTCACCAGCGCGTCCACCTGGTCCAGCGAGGCGAACGAACTCAGCCCCACCGTGCCCCACTTGGTGTGGTCCGCGACCACGATGACCCGGCGGGCCGAGCCCACGAACTGCCGGTTCGTCTCCGCCTCCGCCAGATTCGGGGTGGAGAGCCCGGCCTCCACCGATATGCCGTGCACCCCCAGGAACAGCGCGTCGAAGTGGAGCGAGCGGATCGCCGCGTCCGCCACCGAACCCACCAGCGAGTCCGAGGGCGTCCGCACCCCGCCCGTCAGCACCACCGTCGCCGCGCCCGGACGGGTCCCCGCCGTTCCCGCCCCGGCGCCGCTCCGCTGCGCCGCGTGGAAGACGTCGGCGACCCGCACCGAGTTGGTGACCACCGTCAGGTTCGGCACCTCCAGCAGGTGCCGCGCCAGCGCGAACGTCGTCGTACCGCCCGAGAGCGCGATCGCGGTGCCCGGCTGGGCCATGGTGGCCGCCGCCCGCGCGATGTCCTCCTTCGCGCTCAGCTCCAGCGAGGACTTCGCCTCGAACCCCGGCTCGTGCGTACTGGCCTCGGCGACCGGCACGGCGCCGCCGTGCACCTTCTCCAGGGCGCCCTGCCGGGCCAGCGCGTCCAGGTCGCGCCGCACCGTCATGTCCGAGACCGACAGCTTCCTGGTCAGCTCGTTGACCCGGGCGCCGCCCCGGCGCCGCACCTCCTCCAGGATCAGCGCGCGCCGCTGTTCGGCGAGGAGGTTCTGGTTGTCGCTCACTGCCGCTGTCTCCGTTCCTTTCGCGACCGGGTGTCGGGGCTGTGGGGAGGCCTCCGGTCGGCCCATCCTCCCACGCGCGCCACAGCCGCGCCGCTGTCTCGATCGAGCCCCCGCGCACCCCGCTTTCACCCGTGGGGGGCTGGCACGGCGCGGCGCGGGCAGTGATGCTGGCACCGGCCGACACGAAGCTGACACACCGTTCGGGGGAACCGGGGGGAAGCACAGTGCCGACAGACCACGCACCCAGCGGCGCACCCGGCGACGCGCCGGGCCTCGCACTGGAACTGCTCGTACACGGAGTGGGCGGGACGACCGCCGCCGAGATGCTCGGCGACCCGCGCACCGAACGCGTCACCGGGGACGGCACGGCGGCCATCCACCGGCGCACGGACGACACGGACGCCGAGCAGCGCCCGGAGGACTACACGGGCAGAGCGGTACCGGAGGCCTACTGCTGGTCGAACCTGACCTCCGGCAACGGCGCCCGCGCCCTGTGGCTGATCCTGCTGCCGTTCATGGTGGCCAACCTGGCCCACTGGACCCGGCCCGCCTCCCGCGGCCGTGCCCGCACCGTACGGCTGCACGGCCTGCTGGTCCGGCTGCTGGCGCTCTCCCTGACGGTGCTGCTGGTCGCCGCGGCCTGCGAGGTCGCACTCGACCTGGTCGCCTGGCAGTGCGCCGGGGCCGCCCGCTGCGCCGGGGAACGCTCCTGGCTGGCGTTCCTGGCGGCGCCCGAGGAGACCGCGGCCCCGGGCAGTTGGTGGAGCCAGCCGGGCCGCCGGCTGGCCCTGGCCGCCGTGCTGCCGGCCGCCGTGACCGCCCTGCTGTGGTGGCTCTCGCACCGCACCTGGAGCGCCTACGAATCCCAGCCGCCGCTGGAGCGCACCGTCCCCGAGGACGCCCCCGCGGCCGAGGGGCGGCCCCCGCTGTCGCTGCCGGGCTTCTGGTACGGCAAGCGCCTCGTCGCCCGGCTGCGCGCCGCGCACACCGCCGCCGGGTTCCTGACCGTCGCCGCCGCGCTCACCGCCGCCACCGCCCGGCACGACCGGGCACCCGGCGGCAGCACCGCGCTGGACCTGTCCGGACGGCTGCTGACGGGACTGGTGCTGGCGGGAGCCGCCTGGGTGCTGTTCGTCGTCTGCGGCCGGGGCCGCAAGGAGACCGAACCCGACGACGGTGCCGACACGCTCGCGGTGCGCGGGCTGCCCCCGGCCTCCCTCGCCGTGCTGCTGTCGGCCGTCGTGCACACCGGCTGGAGCCGTCCGGAATGGACCTCCGGCGGTACCCTCCCCGGCGACGAGACGTTCAGCGTCCTCGCGGTGCTCCAGGGCACGCTCGTGGTCGCGCTCGGCGTGCTGGGTCTGCGACTGCACCGCCGCACGCGGGTCCCTCGCACGGCGCTGCACGGGACGGCCTCCGGATGCGTGGCGATGCTCGCCTGCTCGCTGGGCGGCGTGCTCTCCGGCGGGGTCTGCCAACGGGTCGGTGACTGGCTCGACGGCCCCGGCGGGTCCGGCGGCAGCGGCGGCCGCATCGCGGGCCCGCCGGCCGTCCTCACCTGGCAGGCGTCCGTCATCCCCGTCCTGCTCGCCCTGGTGCTGCTGCTGGCGGGCTGGTCCGCCGTGCACGTGTGGCGCGACACCCGGCGACTCACCGACGACGTGGCGGCCGGGTACCCCGCGTCGCTGCCCGACCCGTCCCGCTCCCGCCGGATCGCCGCCACGATCGCCCGCGCCGGCCTCACCGACCGGGCACCCCGGCTGGTGGCCGCCGTCGCCGCCGCCACACTCGTGATGGGCGGTGCGGCCGTGCTCGGCACGCTGCTGACCGGTCAGGTTCCCGGGCGCGCCACGGACGGGGCCCCCGGCGTCGTCGCGGGAACCGCCGACGCCGTGCAGGCTCTCGGCTCCTGGCTGGTCGGGTTCGCCTTCGTCCTGCTGCTCGCCTGGGGCCGCCGCGCCTACCGGGACGCCTCGGCCCGCCGCACCATCGGCATCCTGTGGGACGTGGGCACCTTCTGGCCGCGCTGCGCCCACCCGTTCGCGCCGCCCTGCTACGCCGAGCGCGCCGTGCCCGACCTGGCCTGGCGGATGGCGATGTGGACCGACGGGCGGCCCGAGCGGCGCCTGGTGATCTCCGGCCACTCGCAGGGCAGCGTCCTGGCGGCAGCGGCGGTCTGGCAACTGGATCCCGGTACCCGCCGCCAGGTCGCCCTCCTCACCTACGGCTCACCCCTGGAACGGCTGTACGGGCGCTGGTTCCCCGCCTACTTCGGTCCGCACCGGCTGGCCGCCCTGCACGGTGATCTGGAGTGCTGGCGCAACCTGTGGCGGCTGACCGACCCGATCGGCGGTCCCGTGCGGCCCGAGCGCGCCGGTGCCCCCGAGCCCGGACCGCCCGAAGCGTGCCTCGGGGTCGACCGCGGTCCGCTGCGCGACCCCGTCGCCTACGGCCGCACCCGCGAGCTGCCGCTGCCCGAACCGATCCTGGCGCACGGGGACTACCAGGCGGATCCGGCCTTCGCCGAGGAGCGGGCCGGGCTGCTGGCCCGCCTCGCGGACCGCGCGCGGCGGGCCGTCGCGCCCCGGCGTCCGCCGCAGGAAGCCGTCCGGCGTCCCGGCCGGCAGCCGGACCGGCGGAGGCCCGGTGCGCCGGGCCGGCGGGCCGCTCAGCCCGGGCCGGGCAGATCCGAGGGGTAGAGCAGGGTGAGGTCCTCGGTGCTCGGGTCGGGAAGCTGCGCGACCCGGCCCGCGTGCCGCTCGACCATCGCCTCGAAGGTCTGCCGCGCGGTGCGCCCGTTGCCGAACGAGGGGCCCTTGGGAAGCTGTCCGAAGTACTCCAGCAGCGCCTGCCGCGTGCCGCCGCCCAGGTGGTACTCCTGCTCCTCGGCCTGCTGCTCGACGATGCTCAGCAGCTCCTCGGGCGCGTAGTCCCCGAAGGTGATCGTGCGGGAGAAGCGCGAGGCCACACCGGGGTTGGCGGCCAGGAAGTGCTCCATCTCGGTGGTGTAGCCCGCCACGATGACCACCACGTCGTCCCGGTGGTCCTCCATCAGCTTCACCAGGGTGTCGATGGCCTCGCGGCCGAAGTCGCGGCCCGAGTCCTGCGGGGCGAGCGCATACGCCTCGTCGATGAACAGCACGCCGCCCCTGGCCTTCTCGAACGCCTCCTGGGTGCGCAGCGCCGTGGACCCGATGTGCTCGCCGACCAGGTCCACGCGGGAGACCTCCACCAGATGCCCGCGGCGCAGCACCCCCAGGGAGTGCAGGATCTCGCCGTAGAGGCGGGCCACCGTGGTCTTGCCGGTGCCGGGCGACCCGGTGAAGACCAGGTGCCGCCGCGCGGACGCCGCCTTCAGCCCGGCGCGCTGCCGTCTGCGGCCGACCTCGATCATGTCGGTGAGCGCCCGGACCTCGCGCTTGACCGCGTCCAGCCCGACCAGCTCGTCGAGTTCGCCCAGCACTTCCTTGGCGGGGCGCGGTGCCTCCTCGTCCCCGTTCGCGTCGGCCGCGTCGTCGCCGGGTGCGGACGCCGCCGGTGCCGTTGCCGGCGACGGGCTCTCCGAGCGCTGCCGGGGCACCGCGGCCTGCGCGGTCAGCAGTCCCGCCGAGCCGTCGGCGGGCGGGGCGGGGGAGACCGGTGCGGCGGCGGGCGTCGCGGTGACCGCGGCGGCGCTCTCGTCGCTGCTGCAGTCCTCGACGGTCGGGCCCTCCTCGGCGAACTCGTAGCCGCCGCGCGTGCACCGCTCGGTGCGGCAGCGGCGCAGCGTGGTGCGGCAGCCGTCGATCACATGGAAGCCGTAGCCGCGCGAGCCGGACACCCGGCAGTTGTGGAACGTACCGCGTCCCTCGGCGGACACGTAGAACCCGGCCTCGCCGGAACCGCTGACCGTGCAGCGTTCGATGGTGGGATCGGCGCCCTTGGTGACGATCACTCCGGTCGCGGCCTGGTCGATGGTGCAGCCGTTGAGCACTCCGCCGCTGCCGTGGTCGCGGAACCAGGCGCCGGTGCCGGCCTTGCTGATGCGGCAGTCGTCCAGCTGCACGACCGCGCCGTCGCTCACCGAGACGGCGGTGCCGCGCACCTGGGAGAGGTCGCTGTCCAGGACGTCGGCACGGGAGCCCCGGTCCAGGACGAAGAGCGCGTCGGGCACCGAATGCACCCGGCAGGTGTCCAGTACCGCGGTGGCACCGTCGCTGACCCACACCGCCGGGTAGTCGCCGGTGCTCTCGTGTATCTCGCAGCCGTTGGCGTCCGCGCGGGTTCCCGGGTCCCACACCGACAGGCCGTTGCGGCCGAACCGGCGCACCGTGGAGCGGGTCAGCGTCAGCACCGAGCGGGACCGCAGGTCGACCGCGTTCTCCGGGATGTCGTGGATGTCGCAGTCGGCGAGGGTGAGCACGGCGTCGGTGTCCAGGGTGACCCCGTCGGTCGAGGTGCGGTGCACCCGGCAGTCGGTGAAGTGCCCGCTGGCGCGCCCGGCGACGCGCAGGCCGCTGCCCTTGATCTCGTACACCTCGCAGCCCAGCGCCTCCAGCGTGCTGCCCTCGCCCTGCAGCGCGATGCCCGCGCCCGAGGCGAGGTGCACCCTGCAGTGCGCGAGCCGCGGCCGGGCGCCGTCCCGCACCAGGACGCCGGACTGGCCCGCCGCCACCACCTCGCACTCCTCGAAGACGCCCCCGGCGCCCCCGGTGATGCTGAAGCCGATCCCGGCCGGGTTGTCCACGGTGCAGCGCCGCACCGTGGGCCGGGCCCCGCCGCGCACCTCGATCCCGGAGGCCGAGCGGGTCATCACCCGCAGCCCGGCCAGCTCCGGCGCCGCGTCCTCCACGAGCACGGCGGGCACGGCCGAGTCCTGGCCCTCGATCTGCAGGTCCTGGACCAGCGCGGCGGACCGCACGGTGAGCGCCACCCCGTCCGCGGGGGCGATCCGGACCGGTCCGGAGCCGCCGCGTTCGGGGCCGCGCAGCGTCACCATGCGCTCGATGACCAGGTTCTCCCGGTAGGTGCCGGGTGCCACGGTGAGGACGTCGCCGTCGCCCGCAACCTCCAGCGCGGCGGACAACGACGCGTATTCGCCCGTGCGCCGCCGCCACCGCGACGTGCCGCTGTGCGTCACCTGGACCGAGCCCTGTGCCATGGAGTGCTGTGCCCCAACCTCGTGCGTGCGGAGATGCGTTGCGCCGGTCGCGCGGAGCGCTGCGTGCGCTGTCCGGGCCGGCCGCACCACCGTAGCGTGCGCTGGTGCTCTGCGGTGACGGGTCCGACCGAGTGACCGGCGCGGACACCCGCTCGGAACCGACATGCCGGGAAGGGGCGGTTGTCAGGTGCTGGTTCCGGTGCGGCCCCAGTCGGGGCCGATGCGCACCCACTCCTCGTCCCAGCGTGCGTACCGGCGCCGCAGCAGCAACCGTACGGTCAGCCGCCTGGCGGCCTCCAGCCCTCCGGCGGTGAGCGCGCCGATGGCCAGTCCGGCCAGCAGCGAGTAGGAGCGGGCGCTGTGCGTGCTCATCGGACGGGAGGTCAGGCGCCCGTGCGCGTCCGTCCACACCGGGAAGCGGGCGCCGGGCTCCACGGGGTGCCGGAGCACGACGACGCCGGTGTGCGGGGTGCCGTCCGGCCCCTCCCACCGCGCGGTGATCCGATGGCGGTTCTGCGCCCCGGCGCCGGTCTCGGTCTCGGAGTCCAACGGCGGCAGCACCCGCACGTGCTGGACCGTCGCCGGGATCCGCGACCGCTGGTGCTGCTGCTCGTGTGCGGTGCGCAGCAGTGCCGCGTGGGCCGTCTCGGTGGCGGCCCATCCCGCCAGCGGGGCGGCGAGAGCGATCAGCAGCACCGCACACAGGGTCAGCCACGCCTCCCGGCGGTCGGTGCGCCGGTACAGCGGGTTCCTCCGCCAGCGCCACAGACCGGAGACAGCGCGCACCGCTGCACCCCCTCTCGCCGTTCGTCCACCGGGTGCGGTACCCGCACGGGAGGAGGCGTCGAGCCCCGGGCCGTACAGCTCACCGGCTGCCGTGCGACCGGCTGCCGGTTCTTCGGGTCCGTCGGTCCCCTCTCCGTCCTCGGGCTGGTCGCGGGCTCGCTGCTTTCCCCTCGTGATCCGCAGAGTTTACTGAGTGGCCTTCCGGTGCCGGACACCGGGCGCGGGTCGGACATGTGTACGCCCACTTTTTCCGCACATCTGCTCGGGCCGGGGAGTGGGCAGGGCCGCGATGCGGTGTGAATGTCGCACACGGTGAGGTGCTCCGCGAGATTGTCACGCTCGGTAAGAAAAATTGGTGATCTTACCCGTGGATCGCGCGGGCATTCGGGGCGTGCCCATCTCTTTCGGGCGATTGCCGCCTCTCCCGCGACCCATTTAACTTCTCTGCGCATCAGGCCATATGACGGCGCATCACAAGGATTGGCGGTGTCGGATGACGACTGCGGCGGAGCGGAATTCCGGAAACGGGAGTGCGGACCAGGCGCAGCAGAGCCTCGCCACGGAAGCGGCACGGAATCTCGCGACCACCACGAAGACGCCCCCGCAGATGCAGGGGATCACCTCGAGGTGGCTGCTGCGGGCCCTGCCGTGGGTGCAGGTGACGGGCGGCACCTTCCGGGTGAACCGGCGGCTGTCCCACACACTCGGGGACGGCCGGGTGGAGTTCGTCTCCACCGGCGCCGAGGTCCGGGTCATCCCGTTGGAGCTCACCGAGCTGCCGCTGCTGCGCGGCTACGACGACCACGCGGTGCTGGAGACCCTCGCCGACCGGTGCGAGCAGCGCGACTTCCGCCCCGGCGAGGTGATTCTGGAGGAGGGCCGGCCCGCCGACCGGCTGGTACTGATCGCACACGGCAAACTGCGCCAGTCGGTCCGGGGCCGGTACGACGAGGACGTCACCCAGGGCGTGCTCGCGGACGGCGACTTCGTCGGCGATCAGCTGATGACCGGCGAGACGGGCACCTGGGACCGCACCCTGACCGCGCTCACCAGCGGTACCGTCCTCACCCTGGAGCGCAGCGCGTTCGACGCCGTACTGGCCGGCGCCGGCTCGCTCCGCTCCCACCTGGCATCCGCCGGTGCCCTCATCCCCTCGCAGCGGACCGGGGACGGCGAGTCCGCGATCGAGCTGGCGTCCGGACACGTGGGGGAGGCGCCGCTGCCGGGCACGTTCGTCGACTACGAGCTGAGCCCCCGCGAGTACGAACTCGAGGTCGCCCAGACCGTGCTGCGCGTCCACACCAGGGTCGCCGACCTGTACAACCACCCGATGAACCAGCTCGAGGAGCAGCTCCGGCTCACCGTCGAGGCGCTGCGCGAGCGCCAGGAGCACGAGCTGGTCAACAACCGCGAGATCGGCCTGCTGCACAACGCCGGGACGCGGCAGCGCGTCCACACCCGCTCCGGACCGCCCACCCCGGACGACCTGGACGAGCTGCTGGCCACCGTGTGGAAGGACCCCGGCGTCATCCTGGCCCACCCCAGGGCGATCGCCGCGATCGGCCGGGAGTGCAGCAGGCGCGGGCTCTACCCGCAGTCCGTCGACCACGAGGGGCACTCGGTGCCCGCCTGGCGCGGCGTCCCCATCCTGCCCTGCAACAAGATCCCGGTCACCCCGCAGGGCAGCACCTCCGTCCTGGCGATGCGCACCGGCGAGAAGGCCCAGGGCGTGGTCGGACTCCACCAGACGGGAATTCCCGACGAGTACAGCCCGGGTCTCTCGGTCCGCTTCATGGGGATCAACGAGAAGGCCGTCATGTCGTATCTGGTGAGCGCCTATTACTCCGCCGCCGTTCTCGTGCCCGACGCGCTCGGAGTTCTCGAGGACGTCGAGATCGGCCACTGACCCGCGCGCCGGGGCATCGGTCCCCGGCCCGGAAAACCGTCCTCGGCGGTGACCGGACAAGCGTCCTCAGGAAAACAGGCAGTCGGAAACACCAGGAAACCGGGCACACATGACCACGCATCCCGAAGAACTGCGGCAGGACCGCGCCAGCCTCTCCACGGCGGCCGCCCGCAAGCTCACCACCACGACCAAGACACCGCCCCAGATGCAGGGGATCTCCCCGCGCTGGCTGCTGCGCGTCCTGCCCTGGACGGAGACCACCGGCGGCACCTTCCGCGTCAACCGGCGGCTCACCCACACCCTGGGCGACGGCCGGATCGAGTTCGTCTCCACCGGTGCCGAGGTCGACGTCATCCCCGCCGAGCTGCGGGAGATCCCGCTGCTGCGCGGCCTGGCCGACGAAGCGGCCCTGCGCGCCCTGGCCGACGGGTTCGTCCAGCGCGAGTACGAGCCCGGCGACGCACTGGCCGTGCGCGGCGAACCCGCGGACGAACTGCTGCTGATCGCGCACGGCCGGGTCGTCCAGGAAGCCGCCGGACAGTACGACGACGACATCGAACTCGGTGTCATCGCCGACGGCGACCACGCCGGTGACCAGATCCTCACCCCGGACCCCGGCAACTGGCAGCAGACCCTGCGCGCCACCACCCGCTGCACCGTGCTGGCGCTGCCCCGCGAGACGTTCCGGCGGACGGCCGAAGCCTCCCCGCCGCTGCGCCACCACCTCGACACCGCCCTCACCCGCACCCTGCCCGCGCAGAACCGGCGCGGAGAGGCCGACATCGCCCTGGCCTCCGGCCATCTCGGTGAGATTCCGCTGCCCGGCACGTTCGTCGACTACGAACTGAACCCGCGCCAGTACGAGCTGGCCGTCGCCCAGACCGTGCTGCGCGTCCACACCAGGGTCGCCGACCTCTACAACGACCCGATGAACCAGGTGCAGGAGCAGTTGCGGCTCACCGTCGAGGCGCTGCGCGAGCGCCAGGAGCACGAGCTGGTCAACAGCCGCGAGTTCGGATTGCTGCACAACGCCGACCTGACCCAGCGCATCCGCTCCCGCACCGGCGCGCCCACGCCGGAGGACCTGGACGAGCTGATCTCCCGCCGCCGCAAGACCCGGTACCTGCTGGCGCATCCGCGGGCCGTCGCCGCTTTCGGCCGGGAGTGCAGCAGCCGCGGCATCTACCCCGAGCGCGTCCAGGTCGAGGGCAGCACGGCACACGCCTGGCGGGGCATCCCGCTGCTGCCCTGCGACAAGATCCCGATCCGGGCGGACGGCACCACCTCGGTGCTGGCCATGCGCACCGGGGCGGAGGACCAGGGCGTCATCGGGCTGCACCAGACCGGGATCCCGGACGAGATCGAACCCTCCCTGAACGTGCGCTTCATGGGCATCGACGAGCGGGCGCTGGTCTCCTACCTGGTGAGCGCCTACTTCTCGGCCGCCGTCCTGGTGCCCGACGCGCTCGGCATCCTGGAGGACGTCGAGGTCTGACCCACCGGGGGAGCGCCCCCGGCTCCCGGCGGGGGAGCCGGGCGGCGCGCGGGATG
>NZ_ALAP01000032.1 GCF_000280905.1 Streptomyces sp. AA1529
ATCGGCCTCGCGCTGAACTGCCGGATCGCCGACTGGTGCCGCTTCGCCCGGAAGAACTACTTCTATCCGGACATGCCGAAGAACTTCCAGACCTCCCAGTACGACGAGCCGATCGCCTTCGACGGCTATCTGGACGTCCAGCTGGCGGACGGCGAAATCTTCCGCGTGGAGATCGAGCGCGCCCACATGGAGGAGGACACCGGCAAGTCCACCCACGTGGGCGGGGCCACCGGACGCATCCACGGCGCCTCGCACTCGCTGCTGGACTACAACCGGGCCGGCATCCCGCTGATCGAGATCGTCACCAAGCCGATCCAGGGCGCGGGCGAGCGGGCGCCGGAGGTCGCCAAGGCGTACGTCGCCGAACTCCGCGAGCTCATCAAGGCGCTCGGCGTCTCCGAGGCCCGGATGGAGATGGGCCAGATGCGCTGCGACGTCAACCTCTCGCTCCGCCCCAAGGGCATCGAGAAGTTCGGCACCCGCAGCGAGACCAAGAACGTCAACTCGCTGCGCAGCGTCGAGCGCGCCGCCCGGTTCGAGATCCAGCGGCACGCCGCCGTGCTCTCCTCCGGCGGCACCATCATCCAGGAGACCCGGCACTTCCACGAGGAGGACGGGTCCACCACCTCCGGCCGGGTCAAGGAGGAGGCGGAGGACTACCGCTACTTCCCCGAGCCCGACCTGGTGCCCGTGGCACCCGCCCGCGAGTGGGTGGAGGAGCTGCGCGGCACCCTGCCGGAGCTGCCCCGGGTGCGGCGGATGCGGCTGCGCGAGGAGTGGGGCATCTCCGAGCACGAGATGCAGTCGGTGCTCAACGCGGGCGCCGTCGACCCGATCGTCGCCACCGTGAACGCCGGCGCCCCGGCCGACCAGGCCCGCAAGTGGTGGATGGGGGAGCTCGCCCGGCGCGCCAACGAGGACGGCAGCGAGCTGACAGCGCTGCCCATCACCCCCGAGCAGGTCGCCCGGCTCTGCGTGCTGGTCGCCGAGGGCTCGCTGAACGACAAGCTCGCCCGGCAGACCATCGAGGGCGTGCTGGCCGGTGAAGGCGGTCCGGACGAGGTGGTCGAGAAGCGCGGCCTCAAGGTCGTCTCGGACGAGGGCGCGCTGGGTACCGCTGTCGACGAGGCCATCGCCGGGAACCCGGACATCGCCGAGAAGGTGCGCGGCGGCAAGATCCAGGCCGCCGGTGCCCTGGTCGGCGCCGTCATGAAGGCCACCAGGGGCCAGGCCGACGCGGGCCGTGCCCGCGAGATGATCCTGGAGAAGCTGGGCGTCGAGGGCTGAGCCCGTTGAGCTGAGCCGTGACGGGTGGGGCACCGGATGGGATGGTTCCGGTGCCCCACCCGTGCGCTCAGAAGGAATGCGGCCGGCTGGCGAAGGCCACCATCTCGGGCAGGACCGCGGCTATCGGCTCCGGGGCCGTACCGTTCAGATGCCGGTACTCGGTGCCGACGGTCACCACGAGCCGCTCGGGCAGCCCGAGCCCCGGCCAGCGGCTTTCCCCGGCTATCGCGCGGGCAGCCTCGACGGCGGGCACCCCGCGGGCATGCAGCGCATGCGCCCGCTCTCGCACCTCTCCGAGGTAGTCGATGTGGGCGCGCAGCCCCGCCGGGTCGAGCACGGGGCCGTGCCCCGGCACGATGGTCTCGGCCCCGCAGGCCAGCACCCCCTCGCACGCCTGGATGACATTCTCCAGTGGCCCCGCCCAGTGCACCGCGTGGTCGCCGGGCTCCTCGGGTGTCGAGGCGAAGACGATGTCGCCGGTGAACACCGTGCCGTGGTCGGGCAGCTGAACGATCAGGTCCCCGGTGGTGTGCGCGGACGGCAGGCTGGTCAGCACGACGGGGTGACCTCCGACGGTCAGCTCCAGCTCCCCCTCGAACACGGTCGTCGGCGCGACGACCTCCGTCCGGGACCAGTCAAAGTGCCCGAAGTGTTCGGCGAGGTAACCGCCGACCGGCGACTGCGCACCCGCCCCCTCGATCAACTCCCGCAGCTGCTGCGGACTCGGCTCGATCTCGATGTGGTGCCGTGCCTCCCGGGTGGCGATCACCTCGGCGCCCGGCACGACATCGGCGCCCCACAGGTGGTCGCCGTTGGCGTGGGTGACCACGATCCGGGCTATCCCGCGCCCGCCGAGTATCCGCTGCGACTCCGCCAGGAACGCCTCGGCCAGGGGCCGGTCGTACGGGGTGTCGATCCACAGGGCCTCATCGGAGGCCGCCAGCAGCCCGCAGTTGGCGAGCCCCCAGCCACGCCGCGGTGGCTTCCACAGGTACAGGTCGTCAGCGAGGGGCAGCAGGGCCGTGGGGGAGAGTGCCATGGGCCCGATTGTGCCGTGGAGCATCGCCGCGGGCCGTCGCCGGGGCGGGTCCCGGGCGTCGTGGCGGGCGCGGGCGTGGGTGCGGTCGGCGGAGGAAGGTGACGGGTTCCGGTGCGAGCGATGAGTTCCGGCGGGTGGCGGGGTCTGTCCTTTCGAGAGTTGCCCGCACCTTCCCGAGGAGCCCCGATGTCCCAGACCCTCAGCGTCCCGTCCGCCACCGCCGACCGCCAGGAGGCGACCGGTCGCCGTGCAGAGCTCGCGGCGAAGATCCTCGTCGTGCTGCTCGCCCTGTTCTTCGGAACGGCCAGCGGAGCGCCCAAGCTGTTCCGGGCCCAGGCGGCGGTCGACGCCTTCGACCGGATCGGCTGGGGCGACTGGTTCATGTACACCGTCGGCTCGCTGGAGGTGCTGGGCGCGGCAGCGCTGCTGGTCCCGCTGCTGTCCGAGGCGGCGGCGCTGGCGTTCATCGGCCTGCTGGCCGGTGCCGCTCTCTTCAACCTGACCGTGCTCGACGCTCCCGGGGCGGTGGTCACCACCGTCGCCACGGCCGCGCTGTGCGGCTTCGTCGCCAGAGTGCGGCGAGGTGCCACGGCGCGGCTGCTGCACCGCCTGCGCTCCGGCCGTCCGTGACGGCGCCGCTGCGCCGACGGCCTTCGGCGGCCCGGCTCGGGAACCGGTCTGCGTGCGCGTCCTCCCAGGCGCGGCGCGGGCCGTCTCCCGGCTGTGCCAGGTGGGCGCCCCGGCTGTCCCTCGGGCACAGCCGGGGCGCCCACCGGCTCAGTTGGTGAAGATGTTGCCCTGGTTGTGGCCGCGGGCCCCCTGGGCGCCCATCCCGTACTGGGCGCGCAGTCCGCCGCCGAGCTGCGCGTGCTGCGGCGGGAGCAGCTCGCTGGGCTGCACGAGGGCGTAGCCCTGGCCCATGAAGGAGAGCTCCCAGCCCTCACCGGTGCTGCCGCGGCGGCGCCAGACGCCCTGCGAGGAGGTCTGGGCCTGCATCTGCACCCGCAGCCCGCTGGACCAGGCGACGACCGCGTCCGAGTCGGCGTTGACGTAGGTGTCCGGGGTGACGTTCAGCAGCAGCGGCTGTCCCGAGGTCATCAGCGCCACCTTGCCCTGCCCGGTGATGTTGAGGTTGTAGGCCCCGGTGCCGGAGATGCCGAACTGGCTGTCCACCGAGATCACCTCGTGGTGCAGCGTGGAGTCCATGGCCAGGACGTAGGCCGCGTCCACGGTCAGCCCGTCCCGGTCGATGTCCACCACATGGACGTACTGCGCCAGATTGGCCAGGAAGACCGTCCCCTGGCCGGAGCAGCGCATCAGCGGCACCTGCTCGCGGACCGGGCCGCGGTGCCCGCCGCGCGCCTGGTACTCGGCGTCGAACTCCAGCAGCCCCTGGTAGGCGACCATGGCGCCCTTGCGGGCCAGCACGTCGTCATGGCCCCCCAGCCGCACTCGCAGCAACTGCGGGTTCTGCACCGTGTAGCGGTCCTCCGTGGCGACCTCGGCGTATCCGAAGAGCGAACTCTGCACGGCTGTTCTCCTTCCCCCTCAGCCCCGGACCCGGATGCGGTCGGTGCTGTCCTCGCTCGGCTGGACCACCACGAAGCCCTGTCCGGAGAAGGCGATCTGGTACGCCTCGCCGCTGCCCCGGCCGATGAGGGCTCCGGCCTTCATGCTGCGCTTGCTCTTCATCTTCAGCCCGCTGGACCAGGCCACCAGCGCGTCCGGGTCGACGTAGGTCTCGTCCTCGCCGCGTCCGCAGTCCACGACCACGGGGGTGCCGCGCGAGGTGAGGGCCGCCCAGCCGGTGCCCCGGACGGAGACGTTGAACAGGCCCTGACCTGCGAACTTGGCGAGCCCCTTGACCCGCTCGACGCCCCACTGGAGGTGCGCGTCGAAGGCCAGCAGATTGGTGCCGTTGATCGACAGCCCCTCCTCGGCGAGGTTGACGCAGACCACGTCGGCGCCGTAGTCGGCCAGGTAGAGCAGGCCGTCGCCCCGGCAGAGCATCAGCGGGTTCTGCTCGCCGGTCAGCCACTGGGAGGCCAGCTGGCGGACGGCGGGCGGATTGGCCTCGTACTGCACGAAGCCCTCGTAGGCGACCATCGAGCCCGGCCGCGCGAACAGGTCCTGGCCCGACTGCATGGCCACCTTGACCATGTGCGAGCCGTGGTTCTCCATGCGTGCTGCCACGGGAGCGGGCGCGAAGCCCGCGAGCGGTGCTGGCTGGTTCATGACGGGCTCCCCCTAGACCTCGTACGGCTGGACGACGATGAAGTTGCCGGGTGCCCCGCGGAACTGGAGGTTCACGGTCTCCCCGCTGTGCCCCGGATAGGCGTTGCGGTGCAGCCGCACCTGGCTGGTGACGATGACCTGTGCCGCCGCCGACCACGCCACGACCGCCTGCGCGTCGGCGAAGGTGGTGGGGGTGACGGGGAGGACGACCGGGGTGCCCCGGGTCTTGACGACCACGGTGCCGGTTCCGCTGAACTGCATCGTGAACAGTGCGCCCCCGGGGATGCCGTGGCCCTCGATCCGGCGCACCTCGTGCTGCAGCGACTCGTCGAAGGCGAGCACGTTCTCGGCCGAGACGCACAGTCCGTCGCCCTGCAGTTCGACGGGGTGGACGTGTGCCGCGTCCTCGGCGAAGAAGACCTGCCCGCGGCCGGTGCAGCGCATGAGCTGCATCTCCTGGCCGGTGGCGTTGCCGACCACGCGCCCGGTGAAGCCGGCGCCCTTGTAGGAGAAGTCGACCTTTCCCTGGTAGAGCACCATGCTGCCCTGTCTGGCGAGCACGGGCCGGCCGTCGACGCCGAGGTCCGCGCGGACCAGGGAGGGATTCTGCAGGGTCCAGCGCTGGCCGTCGGGCGCCTCCTGGAACTTCTGCAGGACCGCGCCGATGCCCGCGGCCGGGCCCGGCGGGACCTGCGGGAACTGCGGTGCGCCGGGACCGCCGGGCGGCTGCTGCGCGAACGGATTGGAGAGCTGCTGCCCGCCGGGCGGCCCCGGCTGCTGCGGAGGCGGCGGCTGGTGCTGCGGGTAGGGCTGTGGTGCCTGTGGTGCCTGTGGCATCCCGCCGGGGGCGAACTGCGCTCCGCCGGGCGGCCCCGGCTGCGGCGGTGGCGGCGGACCGCCGTGCTGCGGCTGGAGCGGACCCACCACGGTCGGAGCGCCGTGGAGATCGGGAGCGGACGGTGGGGGTGACTGGGGCTGCTGGGGAGCCTGGGGTGGCTGAGGAGGCTGCGGCTGCTGCGGTGCCTGCGGTTGTTGCGGCGGCTGTGGTGCCTGCTGCTGCGGCACCTGCGGCTGCTGCGCAGCTGCTCGGGGCTGCGGAGCCTGTGCCGACGCGGGTGCCGGTGCGGGCGCGGGGCCCGCCGGAGGGGCGAACCCGGGAGCGGGCTGCGGCGGCGGAGCGTCTCCGCCCGGTGGCGCGAAGCCCGGCACCGCCCCGGCCCCGGGAGCGCTCTCCTCCTGCTGCTCCTCCAGCACCTCGCCGCCGAAGTGCGTGAGCAGCGCGTCCAGCCCGCCGTCGAATCCCTGGCCGATCGCGGCGAACCGCCAGACGTCGTCCTTCCGGTAGATGTCGCCCAGCATCACGGCACGCTCGGTGCTGAACTCCGAGCCGTCGAAGGGGTAGCGGGCCACCTCCTCGCCGCCCGCCACCAGGCGGATGTAGCCGGGGCCGATCCCGGACATCTGCCCGGCCCCGTCGAGCGAGGCCGTGAACGACAGCCGCCGCACCTGCGCGGGAACCCGCTCCAGCGTCACCCGGAAGGACTCGGTGTCCCCGGCCTGCGCCCCCAGGAGCTGCAGGGACTCCTCGGGCGAGGCGGGTTGGTTGAAGAAGACGAAGTAGCGGTCGTCCGAGAGCTGCTCCTGCCCGTCCAGCCCGAAGCAGCTGATGTCGAAGGAGAGTCCGGCTCCGGCGATCTGCACGCCCACGTACAGATCCGTGCCGGCCGTCAGGTCACTGATCCTGGCCTTGTGGCCGCGTTGGAATTCCCTGGACATACGTAACGACCGTCCCCCATCCCGTGTGGTGCGTGCGCCGGGCCTTCCGGCCTCCTGCGGACCGTCCGACCTCCGCGAGGGGATCGCCGGACGGCTCCCACAGGCTAATGGGTACCGACGACGGCGGTACCGCGCGAGTTCCCCCGGAGCCCCCGGCACGCGGCGCACGCCGGGCTTGCGTGGATTCGCGCCGGTCCCGCGCGGCCGAAGCCGCGCGGCACCCTTCCGCGGCGGGGCTCACCGCACCCTTCCGCGGCGCGTCCCCCGCGCCGGGGCTCGCCGGCCCCGGCCCGGAGCGCCGCGGCGGGAGCACCGTCCGAGCGGTGCGGACGCGGCTACGGACTGAGACCCCGGCCCGGGCCGCTGTGGGTATCGCCACAAACGCCGCAATCGATCTCCGTGGGATGGCACGCTGCAGAGCACGGTCCTTGAGGTGGGGTGTGCTGCCGCCTCGGACCGCCGCTCCCGGCCGACGGCCGGGAGGCCCGATGCGGCGGACAGGAGTCGACGCGCTCCGTTCCCCGCCCGTACGACACCCGGGAGCAGGCGACCGCCCGTGACCGCTCTTGCCCGCTGGTGCCTGAGGCGCCGCCTCCTCGTCCTGCTGCTCTGGCTCGCCGCGCTGGCCGGTGCCGTGACGGCCTCCTCGCTTCTCGGCAGCGCCTATTCCGACGACTACGGCGCCCAGGGCACCGAGTCCGGCCGGGCGGCGGAGCGTATGCACAGCGCCTTCCCCGACCGGGCCGGTGCCAGTGACACGATCGTGTGGCACTCGGAGCAGGGCACGGTGCGCGCCACGGCGGTCCAGGAGCGGATGACCGAGGCGCTGCACGAGGTCGAAGGTCTGCCCGGCGTCGAGTCCGTGGAGTCGCCCTACGGCGCCGGGGGCGGCGGCGCGATCAGCCCCGACGGGCACACCGCCTACGCCGCTCTCACCTTCGACGGGCCCACCGACGAACTGGGCGGGCAGACCGTGCAGCGCGTCCTGGACACCGTCCAGAACGCATCCGGGGACGGCCTGCAGGTCGAGGCGGGCGGCTCCGGCGTGGCGGTCGCCGAGGCCCCCACGGCCCACCTCGCCGAGGCCATCGGACTGGCGGCGGCGGCCGTCGTCCTCTTCCTGGCCTTCGGCTCGCTCGCCGCCACGGCGCTGCCGCTGATCACCGCGGTCGTCGCCGTGGGCACCGCGACGGCAGGCACCGGGCTGCTCAGCCGGCTGATGACCGTCGCCGACTTCGCGCCCATGCTGGGCATGCTCATCGGGCTGGGCGTCGGCATCGACTACGCGCTGTTCATCGTCACGCGGCACCGGCGCGGGCTGCGCGCCGGGCTGCCGGTGGTCGAGGCCGCACGCCGGGCGGTGACGGTGTCGGGACGCGCGGTGGTCTTCGCGGGGGCGACGGTCTGCATCGCCCTGCTGGGCATGTTCATCCTGCGGCTCGGCTTCCTCAACGGAGTGGCGATAGCCGCCTGTCTGACCGTGCTGCTGAGCGTGGCCGCCTCCGTCACCCTGCTGCCCGCCCTGCTCGGTTTCATCGGTATGCGGGCCCTCAGCCGCCGGGAGCGCCGTCAGCTCGTCGAGCGCGGTCCGCGACCGGACCGTCCCACGGGCTTCGCCATGCGCTGGTCCGCCTTCGTCGAACGGCGGCCCAAGCTGCTGGGCGGGGTCGCGGCCCTGCTGATGGCCGTGCTGGCGCTGCCCGCGCTCGGACTGCACCTGGGCACCTCGGACCAGGGCAACGACCCGGCGGCCAGCACCACCCGCAAGGCCTACGACATGCTCGCGGACGGTTTCGGGCCGGGCACCAACGGTCCGCTGACGCTGGTCGGCGAGCTGGACGGGGCCGGCGACAAACTGGCCTTCGACCACCTGCGCGGTGACATCCAGCACACCCCCGGGGTCGCCCAGGTCAGCGGGCCCGAGTTCAACGGCAGCGGCGACACCGGAGTGATCACGGTGGTGCCCGACAGCTCCCCGCAGTCCCGGTCCACCTCCGATCTGGTGGACCGGCTGCGCGGGGACGTCCTGCCGAAGGCCGAGGAGGGGTCGACGATGGAGGTCCTGGTCGGCGGGTCCACCGCGGGTCACGACGACTTCGCGGACATCATCGTCGGCAAGCTCCCGCTGTTCGGCGGCGTGGTCATCGGCCTCGGCTCGCTGCTGCTGCTGGTGGCCTTCAGGAGCATCGGCATCCCGGTCAAGGCTGCGGTGATGAACATCGCGGCGGTCGCCGGAGCCTTCGGCGTGGTGGTGGCCGTCTTCCAGTGGGGCTGGGGCAGCGAACTGCTCGGGCTGGGCAGTGCCGGCCCCATCGAGCCCTTCCTCCCGGTCATCATGATCTCGGTGCTGTTCGGGCTGTCCATGGACTACCAGGTCTTCCTGGTCAGCCGGATGTACGAGGAATGGCGGCTGACCGGCGACAACCGGCGTGCGGTGCGGGTCGGCCTCTCGGAGACCAGCAAGGTGATCAACTCCGCGGCCGTGATCATGATCTCGGTCTTCGGCGGGTTCGTGCTCAGCGGCGACCGGATCATCGCCATGTTCGGCATCGCGCTGGCCGCGGCGGTGGCCCTGGACGCGTTCGTCCTGCGCACGCTGCTGGTACCGGCGCTGATGCACATGCTCGGGGGCGCCAACTGGTGGCTGCCCAAGTGGCTGGACCGGCGGCTGCCGCGACTCAGCATCGAGCCGGAAACCAGCGCCGAGGAGGAAGCGCCCGTCACCACTCCCGTGCCGGTGGTCGGACAGCGTCCCGGCTCTCTCATCGGTCTCTCAGAAACCGCCCCTACCGTGGCCGCCCATGGCTACCGAAAGCACCACGACCACGCAGAACACGACCGTTAGGTCCCCGGACGAGGAACCGGCCGACGAGGCGGCCGCAGCGGAGCAGCGCAGTCCGGCGGCCGAGGAGCGGGCCGGGCGCGGCACGGCCCGGCGCGGCGGTGACGACGGCAAGGAGCCGGAGGAGGACGCGGCAGGCTCGTCCACCGCGGACGGGGACGGAACGGGCCCCGACGCCGCCGCGGACGCTCCCGACAGCGGGAGCGGCAGCGACGGCGACGAGTCCGGCGCCGGCGAAGACGACGAGGACGGCGGGGACGGCGGGGACAGCGGGGACAGCGGGGACGCCGACGACGGCCCGCGGGCCGCGGACTCCGGCCCCGGCCGGCGCCAGGACTGGGCAGGCGGCGCGGTGGCCGTCCTCAGCGCCGGGCTCGGCCTCGCCTCGCTGACCGGCACCTCCTTCAGCGACATGCTGCGCGAGCGCAAGAGCCTCATCGGCCAGATCGAGAGCAGCGCCCAGGGATCCGGTGGGTCCGCGGCCGACCAGGTCAACTCCCTCTACGGGGCGCCCTGGCACGCGGCGGCCGTGGTCAACGGGATCTTCGCCGCACTGGCCGTCGTGGTCGGCGCCCTGCTGCTGGCGGCACTCACCGGCCGCAGCCGGACGCGCAGCTGGGTCAAGGCCGTGGCGCTGGGCGGGGTACTGCTCGGCCTGGTCGGGCTCCTCGTCGCCGGGGGCATGTACTTCGACCTGTTCGCCGCGCAGCCCGAGGTACCCGCTGCGCCCGGCCAGTGAGCTCCCGGGGTCCCGCGGCCCCGGCCGGTGAGCCCCCCGGTCCCGCGGAGTCCTTCGGTCTCCCGCGGAGTCCTTCGGTCTCCCGCGGAGTCCCCGGGCTCCCGGCCGGGCCCGGACCCCCTTCCCACCCCGTGCGGTACCTCCTCCTCAGGTCCTCGGGCACCCGGGACCAGGGCCCTAAGGCCCCCGGGCCGACGCCGGTCGAGGTCCTAAGGCACCCGGACCGCCAGGACCGGGCAGTTGCCCGATGTGCCGCACCACCCTCAGGGAGGACTGTGGAAGCACAGTTCGCAACCACTCCCCGAGGGGGCCACGGAGATGCTGTACGACCTCGACCACACCCACCACCTGAGCCGGATGGACGATTTGCGCCGCGAGGCCGAGCACGAGCGCCTGGTCCGCGCGGCCAAGGCGGCACGCCGGGAGCAGGGCCGCGCGGGCGCGCGCTCCTGGCTCGGCCGCAGGAGCCGGGACCGGGGCGAGGGTGAGCGGGTGTGGGTCCCGGCCGCGTGAGCGCGGCGCGTGCCGCCCGCGGCAGGGGCGCCGCGGGCGGCGGACCGGCCACCGGGCACGGCGCGGCCGTGCCCGGCGCGCGCGTTCCCGGAGCGGCCGCGCCCCGGACGTCCGCCGCCGGAGCGGCCGCGCATAAGGCAGATGCCTTATGACGGTGCCGGATGCGATGCTGAGCGACGTGCCCCTGCAAACCGGTGTCAGTCCCGTGTTCGTCGGCCGTACCGCCGAACTGACCGCACTCACCACTGCCCTCACCCGCGCCGGTACGGGCGCTCCCCAGGCGCTCCTCCTCGGCGGCGAGGCGGGCGTGGGCAAGACCCGGCTGCTGGAGGAATTCCTCACCCGGGTCCGCACGGCCGACGGGGTCACCACCCTCGGCGGCTGCCTGGAACTGGGCGCGGACGGCCTCCCCTTCGCCCCCTTCACCACCGCGCTGCGCGGGCTGCGCGGCGCCGTGCCGCCCGCCGCGCTGGCCGCCGCCGCCGAGGGCCGCGAGACCGAACTGGCCCGGCTGCTACCGGACCTGGCAGCGCCCGGAGCAGCGGCGCCGCAGCGCGAGGAGTACGACGACGGCGCCGACGGCGGGCGCGCCCGGCTGTTCGAGGCCACGGCCCAACTGCTGGAACGGCTGGCCGCCGACCGCACCCTCGTCGTCGCCCTCGAAGACCTCCAGTGGGCGGACCGCTCCACCAGGGAACTGCTCGGCTACCTCTTCCGCTCCGTACGCACCTGCCGGCTCGTGCTGCTGGCCACCTACCGGACGGACGACATCCACCGCCGCCACCCGCTGCGTCCCTTCCTCGCCGAGCAGGACCGGCTGCGCACCGTGCTGCACCTGGAGCTGCCCCGGCTGACCCGCGGCGAGGTGCGCGACCAGATCACCGGCATCAAGGGCGCCGAGCCCGCCGGGGAGCTGGCCGAGGAGATCTTCTGCCGCTCCGAGGGCATCCCCTTCTTCGTCGAGGAGCTGACGGCCACCGAGGCCGCCTGCGCCATCAGCAACTCGCTGCGCGACCTGCTGCTCGTCCGCGTCGAGGCGCTGCCCGAACCCGCCCAGCGTGTGGTGCGGCTGGCGGCGGGCGGCGGTTCGGCCGTGGAGCACGCCCTGCTGGCCGCGGTCGCCGGACTCGCCGAGGACGCGCTGCTGGAGGCGCTGCGCTCGGCGGTCGGCGCCAACGTGCTGCGCCCCACCGCCGACGGTTCCGGCTATCTGTTCCGGCACGCCCTGCTGCGCGAGGCGGTACGGGAGGACCTGCTCCCCGGCGAACTGGCCCGCATCAGCCGCCGCTACGCCGAGACGCTGGAAGGCGATCCGTCCCTGGTTCGCGCCGAGGAGCGGCTGGCCCGCCTGGCGCACTACTGGCACCGCAGCCGGGACGCGGCCAAGGCGCTGCCCGCGGCGCTGTCCGCCGCCTGCGAGGCCCGGGACCGGCACGCGTACGCCGAGGAGCACAGCCTGCTGGAGCGGGTCATCGAACTGTGGGACGAGGTGCCCGAGGAGGACCGGGCCGCACTGCCCGCGCTGCGGATCCCGCGCACCTTCCCGAGCGCCGACGCCGCCGAGGACCCCGACGGCCACCGGGCTCCCGCCTTCCGGCCGCCGGGCTTCCTCGAGGTGCTGGCCGAAGCGCTCACCGCCGCCCGCGTCAGCGGCGACGTGGCGCGGGCCAAGGTGCTCGCCCGCCGTGCCCTGGCCCGGCTGGACGAGGCGAAGGACCCGCTGACCGCCGCCTGGTTCCAGCTCAGGAGTGGGCTGCTGCTGGAGGACATGGGCAAGGGCGACGGCTGGGCGCAGATCGCCAAGGCCCAGGAACTGGTCCGCGGGCTGCCGCCGTCGGCGGTGCACGCGGAGGTGCTCTCCGGCGCCGCGAGCTGGGGCATGATCCACCGTCCCGGGCGGGAGGCGCTGGCGACCGCCGTGCGCGCGGTCGAACTGGCCCGGGTGGTGGGTGCGACCACCATCGAGCTGGACGCCAGGGTCACCCTCGGCACCCTGCTCGCCGAGTCCGGCGATCTGGAGGAGGGGCTCGCCGAACTGGCCCGGGCGCGGGACGAGGCGGACGAGGCCGGCGTCACCAGCGTGATGACCTGCGCCGCCATCAACATCGCCGTGGAACTGGAGGCGGTGGGGCGCTCGGCGGAGGCCGCCGAGGAGGCCGCCGGAGCCGCCCGCGTCGCCCGGGACCGCGGGCGCCCCAACTCCTACGCGGGAGCCCTCGCCGGACAGGCCGAGGCGCTGCTCTCGACCGGGGACTGGCGGCGGGCGGAGGACCTGCTCGAACGGGCCGCCGCGGCGGCCCGCGTGGCCGACGTACGCGCCTGGGTGGCGCTGCTCCGTGCCCGGCTGGCGCGGGACCGGGGGGACCTCCCGGGGCTGGAGTCGGCCGTCGAGGAGGCCGCGGCCACCATGGGGTCGTCCCCGGCGGGCGAGCCGCAGCGGGTGGTGGCGCTCCGGCTCTTCACGATGGCGCTGGCGGCCGAGCGCGGCGCGGTCGCCGCGGCCCGCCGCGAGCTGAGGACCGCCCTCCAGGAGGGTTTTCCGCCGGGCACCCATCCCTACGCATGGGCGCTGCTGTACGCGGCCGCCTCCTGCGAGGCGGAGCTCCGCGGCCTGCCGGACGCCGAGCGGGGGCGGGACGAGGTGCTGGCCGAACTGCGCCGCGCGGCCCGCAGGCTGCCCCGGCCGGCCCCCGTGTGGGAGGCGTACGCGCTGCTGCTGGAGGCCGAGCTGAAGCGGGCGGCGGGGGAGGGCGATCCGCGGGCCTGGGAGGCGGCGGTGCGGGCCTGGGAGCCGGTGGGCCGCCCCGTGCCGCTGGCCCGTGCCCGGCTGCGCTGGGCCGAGGCGCTGCTGGACGCGGAAGCCCGGCGCGGCGACTGCCCGGCCCCGCGGGAGCTGCTGGGGCAGGCGCACTCCGCCGCGGTACGACTGGGCGCCGCGCCGCTGCGGGCCGAGGCCGAACAGCTCGCGGCCCGCGCCCGGATCGTGCTCGGCGGTGGCGCGGACTCCGGGCGCCCGGCCGCCGACCGGCCGGTATCCGCGCCCGCCGACCCGGCGGAGGCGTTCGGACTCACCCGGCGGGAGCGCGGTGTGCTGGAACTGGTCGCCGAGGGCCGCAGCAATCGGCAGATAGCCGAGCGCCTCTACATCGCCCCGAAGACGGCGAGTGTGCACGTCTCCAACATCCTCGCCAAGCTGGGTGTGGCCACTCGCGGCGAGGCGGCGGCCATGGCGTTCCGGCTGCGGCTGGTGAGCCCGAAGAGGCTCAGTTCCGCGGCGGTTCCGGACGGGGACGCCACGGCGGACGCTCCGCGGACGGCGGCTGCTCCGGGCGCCGCAGTGTCCCCGACGGCTCCGGCCGCGGCTCGATCCGTTGCTCGGGTGGACGGATGAGGGCCCGGCCGGAGGACAGGTCGATGGGCCCCTTTCCGGGGTCGCCGACGCCCTCCTGGACCCGGGTGTGCTCCAGCCGCCGCTGCTCGTCGTCCGTGTGCTTGCTGCCCGGTGAGAACAGCTCCTGCATCAGGTTGAACATCTGACCATCCTCAATGCACCTCGAGTCGCAGGATGCGGTCGTCCCCCTTCTCCGGCGAGCCGCGTCCGTCCGTCTCGCTCGTGACCAGCCAGAGTCCGTGGCCGCCACCGCTGCCGCGGTCGGCGACCACCGTCCGGAGCCGCCCGTACTTCCCCTTCAGGAACGCCTGGGGGGCGGCGGCGGGTTCCCCGCCCTCGAGCGGGATCCGCCACAGCCGCTCCCCGCGCAGCCCCGCCATCCACACCGACCCCGCGGCGACGGCCAGTCCGCTGGGGGACGCCTCGTCCGTGCGCCACTGCTCGACCGGGTTCTCGAACCTCTTGTCGTCACTCCTGCCCTCGGCGTCCGGCCAGCCGTAGTTTCCGCCCGGCTCGATCAGATTGAGTTCGTCCCAGGTGTCCTGCCCGAACTCGGAGGCCCACAGCCGCTTGCCGCGGTCCCAGTCCAGACCCTGCACATTGCGGTGCCCCCAGGAGTAGACGACCGAGTCCGGGTCGGGGCTGCCGTGCCCCGCGGGTTCGCCCTCGGGCGTCATCCGCAGGATCTTGCCGCCCAGCGACTTCTTGTCCTGCGCGAGTCCACCGTCGCCGGACTCACCGGTTCCGGCGTAGAGCATCTTGTCCGGGCCGAACGCGATCCGCCCGCCGTTGTGGATCCGTCCCTTGGGGATGCCCTTGAGGATGGTGTCCGGCGCTCCGAGCTGGTCGCCGGGCTCCTTGGCGGGGTCGTAGAGCATCCGCACGATCCGGTTGTCGGAGGCGGAGGTGAAGTAGGCGTAGACCATCTTCCCGGCTTCCGCCCCGTCCGGCGGGACGGCCAGTCCCAGCAGCCCGCCCTCGCCGCCCGGCTCCACCCCGGGAACGGTGCCCACCTCGGTCTTTCTGCCGCTGTCGCCGTCGATGCGCAGGATCTTGCCGGTGTCCCGCGAGGAGACGAGCAGGTCCCCGCCGGGCAGCGGGGCCAGCCCCCAGGGCGACTCCAGCCCCGTCGTGAGCGTCTTGACCACCTTCACCGAACCCTTGGCGGGAGCGGCGCTCGGCGAGGGCGCCGCGGCGGTGCTGCTCCGCGCTCCCGAGGGCTCGTCCCCGCCGTCGCCCCCGCCGGAACATCCCGCGCTCAGCGCCAGCGCGCAGACCGCGACGACGCGCAAACCTGCCGTACCTCGCACGTTTCGGCTCCTCGTTCTCGATCGGCGTCCCCGGCCGGCGTTCCCGACCGGCGTCCCCGGAAGGGTCCTCGGTCAGTCCTCGGCCGGTGCTCGACAGGCGGACTCCCCAGGGGACCACATCCTCCCCCGGCCGCGCCGCCGAGGCGCGGTCGTCCGCCGGATTCTCCGCCGGGCGCCGGAGCCGCCCGCCGGGTCAGTCCCAGGAACCCTGCGCGGCGGGGAGTCCGTCGACCTCGGCCAGGTCCTCGGCGGTGAGCGCCAGTCCGGCGGCGCGGGCGTTCTCGGCGGCCCAGTGCGCCTTCTTGGTGCCCGGCACCGGGATCACGTGCCGGCCCTGTGCGAGCACCCAGGCCAGGCCGACCTGCGCCGGGGTGGCGTTGCCGTGCCGTCGGGCCACCCGGCGCAGCCCGGCCACGATGGGCTGGTTGGCGGCCATCATGTCGGCGGTGAAGCGGGGGTGCCGGGCGCGCACGTCGTCCGGCTCGAAGCCGCCCCCGGTGGTGAGCGCGCCGCTCAGGTAGCCGTTGCCCAGCGGCATGGCGGCCAGGAACCCCACACCGCGCGCCTCGCACCAGGGCAGCAGGGTCTCCAGCGCCTCGCGGGACCAGACCGACAGCTCGGCCTGCACCCCGCTGACCGGGAACACCTGCTGGACGCGTTCGAGCTGCCGTATGGTCCCGTCGTGGATACCCGCGTCCGCGCGGCGATCGGCGCGGGCGCCCACGGCGCAGAAGCCCAGCGCGCGTACCTTGCCCGCCGTCACCAGCTCGGCCATCGCGCCCCAGGTCTCCTCGATCGGTACCTCGGGGTCGGCCCGGTGCAGCTGGTAGAGGTCGATCACGTCGGTCTGCAGCCTGCGCAGCGAGGAGTCGCAGGCGCGCCGCACATAGCCGGGGCGGCCGTTCGCGACGATGTGCTGCTCGCCCACGAGCAGTCCGCACTTGGTGGAGACGAACGCCTCCGCGCGCCGCTCCTTGAGCGCGCGCCCGATCAGCAGCTCGTTGGTGAAGGGGCCGTACATGTCGGCCGTGTCCAGCAGCGACATCCCCGCGTCCAGTGCGGTGTGCACCGCGCGCAGCGAGCTGTCGCCGCGCTGCTCGGAAGTGGAATAGGCCCAGCTCATCGGCATGCATCCGAGGCCAACGGCGCCCACGCCGAGCGCCGCCGCACCGATTGTCCTGCGCTCCACCTGGTACCCGCTCCCTCCCGGACGGCTCCCAACGTAACGGTTGCCTCCGGCGCCACACACGTTCGCTCCCACCACAGCTTCCCCCCGAGGTCCGTCCGTTCCGCCCGGTCCGCCGAGTCCGTCCGCTCTCCCGGCGTTCGCCTGCATCCCCTGCGTTTCCCTGCGTTTCCCTGCGTTTCCCGGCCGTGCCCCCGACTCCGGACGGGAGGTGCCCCGGAACCGCCGGCGCGGTCCGACTAGTCTCTCCCCATGGCCGATGCGAAGGAGATCTGGCTCGCGCTCCCGCCGGAGAGCGTCGAGGGCCTTCCCGACAACCTGACGTACCGGTACTGGACCGGAGAGCAGGAGTTCCCGGCGGACCCTGCCGACTGCGCCTTCTACGTCGTCCCCTATTCCGTGCGTGCCGAGGTCGCCGTACGGCCGCTCGCGCGGATGACGGGGGTGCGGGTCGTCCAGACCCTCACCGCGGGGATCGACCACATCGCGCCCGCCATCCCGCGCCTCCCCACCGGGACGCGCGTGTGCAACGCCCGCGGCGTGCACGACGCGAGCACCGCCGAGCTGGCCCTCGCACTCACCCTCGGATCCCTGCGCGACCTGCCCGGATCCGTCCGCGCCCAGGACCGCGGCGTCTGGCGGTCCGCCTTCCACCCGGCGCTCGCGGACCGCACGGTGCTCATCGTCGGGTACGGCGCGGTGGGCGAGGCCGTCGAGCGGCGGCTGCTGCCCTTCGAGGTCGCCGCCGTGCACCGGGTCGCCCGCTCCGCGCGGCAGGCACCGCTGGGGCCGGTGCGGCCGCTGGGCGAGATCGGTGAACTGCTGCCGCAGGCGGATGTCGTGATATTGGCGACCCCGCTCACCGAGCAGACCCGCGGCCTGGTGGACGCGGACTTCCTCGCCCGGATGAAGGACGGGGCGCTGCTGGTCAACGTCGCGCGCGGGGCCGTGGTGGACACCGCCGCGCTGCTCGCCGAGACCGGGACCCCGGCCTCGGCCCCGGGTGCGGAGGACGGCGTTCCGGGGCGGCTGCGGGCTGCGCTGGACGTCACCGACCCGGAACCCCTCCCGCAGGACCATCCGCTGTGGCGGGTGCCCGGTGTGCTGATCACTCCGCATCTCGGAGGGCCGACTTCCGCCTACCACCCCCGCGCGAGACGACTGCTCGCGTCGCAACTGAGGCGCTGGGCGGCCGGTGAGGAGCTGGCGAACACGGTGGCCGTGGCGTAGGGCCGGTAAACCCCCCGAGGCCGCGAGAGGCAACGCTACGGATCCGTACGACTGCACCCTGTACCGAGCTTCCCTCTTATGGTTACGGTCTGTATTGGGACTATGTCCCTGAGTGACGAACCTGGTGTATCGTCCCGATCGGGGGGCGAAACCCGGACACGAGGGGGGCGACGGGCGAATGTACGATCAACGGACGAATTGCCGTGCGGGCCGCGGGGACGGCGCCCGCGGACATTCCAACTCTCCAGCGGAACCCCCGCGTTGCGGGGCTCCGGCGCAGCTGTCCCGGAACGGCCGGACGGGCGCGGCAACGCGACCCCCGTCTCCACGGGTGGCGCGATGACCACCCACGAAGCGGCCCCCAGGCGGGGCCCGTGCTGGACCGGCACCCAGACCGCCCGCCCCGACGGCACCGCCCGGAGCGAGGCACCGCCGCCCGCGCCGCTCCCCGCGTATCCGCCGCACCCGCGGCAGCGGCGGCACACCCGGCCGGCGTCGGCGCCCCGCCCGTCGCAGACCGCGCCACGGGCCCGGGCGGCGACACCGACGCTGCCGCCCACCGCCCGGCCGCGCGACGGAGGAGACTCCGGCAGCGGCGGCCGCGGCACCCTGCTGCCGCAGCTCGCCCTCATCCTGGTCTGCGCCGCCTACGCCGTCGGCGCGGCCTTCGGCTGGGGATCCGAGACGGTCGCCGTCCTCATGGGCGACTTCGGACTCAGCGCCGCCGCGCTGCTGGCCGGCGGCTCGTGCCTGTGGTATGCGCGCATCCAGCGGCGGGAGGCGGCCGGCCATCTGTCGGCCCCCGCCCGCGCCCGCCTGGAGGCCAGCCGCCCGGCCTGGGTGCTCTTCGGCGTCTCCTCGCTGATGGCGGGGTTCGGCAACGCGGTGTGGGGCTGGTACGAACTGGTGCTGCACCAGGCGGTGCCGCGCCCCTCGCTCGCCGACTTCTGCTTCCTGCTGTTCGCCCCGCCGGCCATCGTCGGGCTGCTGGTGCTCGCCAAGCGCCCGGTGACCCGGGCCGGCTGGGTCTGCCTCAGCCTCGACGCCTGGCTCATCGGCGGCTCGCTGCTGACCCTCTCCTGGTCGCTCGCCCTGGCCCACACGGCCTACTGGCAGGGCGACTCGGTCGCCAGGGCCGCGCTCAACCTGGCCTATCCGCTGCTCGACATCGTGCTGGTCAGCATGGTGCTCGCGCTGCACTTCCGGCGCTCCTCGGCGCACCGCAGCGCCATCAACACCGCCATCGGCGCGCTCGCCCTCACGGTGCTGTGCGACGCGCTGTTCACCTCCCCGATGCTGCGTGAGCACTACTCCTCGGGGCAGCTGCTGGACGCCGGGTGGTTCGCCGGCTCGCTGCTCCTGGCCTACGCGCCCTGGGTCGGCCGGGCGCGCAGGAGCGACGGGGAGGCGGCCTCCACCGCCGCGCAGCAGCCGCTGGCCGCCACCGACCGGCAGGCCGAGGCCCGGGCCACCAACCCGAGCCGCCCCATCTCGGGCTCGCTCAGCGCGCTGACCCCCTACCTGGCGGCGGCCGTGTGCACCCTGGGCATCCTCTACAACTCGGTCGACGGCCGGGACATCGACCGCGTCGTCCTCTACACCGGCTGCACGGTCGTCCTCGCGCTGGTGCTGCGCCAGGGCATCATGCTGCTGGACAACATCACGCTGACCAGGGAGCTGGCGCAGAAGGAGAACCACTTCCGCTCCCTGGTCCAGGGTTCCAGCGACGTCATCATGATCACCGCGGCGGCGGGCACGCTCCGCTACGTCTCACCCGCCGCGGCCGGGGTCTACGGGCGCAGCGCCGAGGACATGGTGGGCTGCGAGCTCTCCTCCCTGGTGCACCCCGAGGACCTGGGCCAGGTGAACCACGAACTGCGCCGCTTCCTGGCGACCTCCGCCGACCGGGAGTCCAGCACCCGCGTCGAGTGCCGCTTCCGGCACGGCGACGGGCACTGGCTGAACGTCGAGTCCACGGTCAACCGCTACCAGGGCGGGCTGATCTTCAACAGCCGGGACGTCACCGAGCGGGTGCGGCTGCAGGCGCAGTTGCAGCACAACGCCTCCCACGACGCCCTCACCGACCTGCCCAACCGGGCGCTGTTCACCGAGCGGGTCCGGCAGGCCATCGGCGGTCGCCGCGGGGGCGACTGCGGTACCGCCGTGCTCTTCATCGACCTGGACGGCTTCAAGGCGGTCAACGACACCGTCGGCCACCAGGCGGGCGACGAACTCCTGGTGCAGGCGGCACGGCGGTTGCACGACTCCGTGCGTTCCGGCGACACCGCGGCCCGGCTGGGCGGCGACGAGTTCGCCGTCCTCATCCGCGGCGACGGCGAGCCGGGGCGGATGCCGGACGCCGAACGCGAGCTGCGCATCCACGACATCGCCGACCGGCTGCGGGTCACGCTCTCCGACCCGTACCGCGTCGAGGGCACGGAGCTGCGGGTCGCCGCCTCCATCGGCATCGCCTTCGCCGAGCCCGGCATCACGCCCGGTTCCCTGATGCGGAACGCCGATCTGGCGATGTACCGCGCCAAGCAGGCGGGCAAGGGCCGGGTGGAGCTGTACGCGCCGCAGATGCAGGCCGAGGTGGTCAAGCGGGCCGAGCTGGCGGCGCGGCTGCGCAGCGCGCTGCACGACGGCGAGTTCGCGCTGCTGCACCAGCCGATCGTCGAGCTGGCCAGTGGCAAGATCACCGCGGTCGCGGCCGAGGCCCGCTGGCGGTCGGCCCAGGGGATCCTGTTCACGCCGGCGGAGTTCCTGCGCACCGAGGGCGCCTCCGCCCGGGAGGCGCGCGGGGCCGGCGGCGAGCGGGCCGCCGAGGTGAGCCGGTGGCTGCTGGAGGAAGCGGTGCAGCAGGCCGCCGCCCGCCAGCGCGCCGGGTACGGCGCCCCGGTGACCGTGCGGCTGCCCGCGCGGCGGCTGACCGAGCCGGGGATGGAGCCGCGCAGCATCGGCGCCCTGCTGGCCCGGCACGGTCTCGCGGCGGCACCGGGCCCCACCGGCGGTACCGCCCTGGGCGCCCCGGCGGCCAACGCGGGGGTGCCGGGGGCGCCGGGTGCGCTGATCCTGGAGCTGTCGGACAGCGATCCGCGGATCCCGCTGGACGAGCTGGAGCGGCGGCTGACGGCGCTGCGCCGGCTCGGGGTGCTGATCTCGCTGGACGGCTTCGGCAGCGGCTATGCGGCGATCTCCGCGCTGCGCAGGCTGCCGGTGGACATCCTGCGGCTGGACCGGGGGCTGACGGACGGGATCCTGGAGTCCACCCGGCAGCGCAAGATCACCTCCGGGCTGCTGCGGATCGCCGGGGACCTGGGGCTGACCACCGTCGCGGAGGCGGTCGACCTGCCGGAGCAGGCCACGCTGCTGCGCGAGATGGGCTGCACCCACGGGCAGGGGGCGGTCTTCTCCGGTCCGCTGGACGAGCACCGGCTGCGCACCGCGCTGGCCCGCGGGGTCTACGCGGTCCCGGAGTCCACCCGCAGCGGCGGGGCCTCCGGGTACGGCGAGGAGCATCCGGAGGGCCGGGACGCGACCGTCACCGTGCCGGCGACGGTGCCCCTGGCACGCGGCGCGGGGGCGCTGCCGGTGAGGCAGGAGGGTGCGGCGGATCCGCTGGCGCACTGACCGCCTCGCCCGAATGCTGAGACGGCCGTCCCACTCACTTGACACTCGGGGCTTGACGGGGAGAGGGTCAGTGCCATGCGCACCCGAATTCTCGTACTTGGACAGCGCGTCGGCTGACCGCGGGACCCACCGATCCCGCGTCCACCAGCGGCGCGCTCCCCTCGCTTGCCTCACGGCACGGGGGGTTTTTTGTTGCACCAGCACCTGAGCACGAACCAGCGGTGAACCGAAGAAACCGCCCAAAACGAGCGTCAACCCTCACTCTCCGAGAAGAGATAAGCCGATGACCGATCAGGCCACCGGGGCCCCGAAACCGCAGCCGCGGGCCCGCAACAGCGGACAGTCCAACTCCGTGCCGGCCCAGGCAGCCCCCCGCATCACGGGCGCCCAGTCCCTCATCCGTGCTCTCGAGGAAGTCGGCGCCGACACCGTATTCGGCATCCCCGGCGGCGCCATCCTGCCCGCCTACGACCCGATGATGGACTCCTCCCGGGTCCAGCACGTCCTGGTCCGGCACGAGCAGGGGGCCGGGCACGCCGCCACCGGCTATGCGCAGGCCACCGGCAAGGTCGGCGTCTGCATGGCCACCTCGGGGCCCGGGGCCACCAACCTGGTCACCCCGCTCGCCGACGCCCACATGGACTCCGTGCCGCTGGTCGCCATCACGGGGCAGGTCGCCACCTCCCTGATCGGTACGGACGGCTTCCAGGAGGCCGACATCTGCGGCATCTCGATGCCGGTCACCAAGCACAACTTCCTGGTCAAGGACGCCGACGACATCCCCAGGACGATCGCCGAGGCGTTCCACATCGCCTCCACCGGCCGTCCGGGCCCGGTGCTGGTCGACATCGCCAAGGACGCGCTCCAGCGGGAGACCGCCTTCCAGTGGCCGCCCACCACCGAGCTGCCCGGTTACCGCCCGGTGACCAAGCCGCACGGCAAGCAGATCCGGGAGGCCGCCAAGCTGCTGGCCGACGCCCGCCGCCCGGTGCTCTACGTCGGCGGCGGCGTCCTGAAGGCCGGTGCCACGGCGGAGCTGAAGGTGCTCGCCGAGCTGACCGGCACCCCGGTCACCACCACGCTGATGGGCATCGGCGCCTTCCCCGACAGTCATCCCCAGCACCTGGGGATGCCGGGGATGCACGGCACCGTCGCGGCCGTCACGGCGCTGCAGAAGGCCGACCTGATCATCGCGCTCGGCGCCCGCTTCGACGACCGGGTCACCGGAAAGCTGGACTCCTTCGCCCCGCACGCCAAGATCGTCCACGCGGACATCGACCCCGCCGAGATCGGCAAGAACCGCGCGGCGGACGTGCCGATCGTCGGGGACGCCCGCGAGGTGCTGGCCGATCTCGTCGTCGCCCTCCAGGCCGAGGCGGCCGAGCACCCCGACCGGCACGGCGACCGCTATGCCGACTGGTGGACGCTGCTGGACCGCTGGCGCACGACCTACCCGCTGGGCTACGACCTGCCCGAGGACGGTTCGCTGGCTCCGCAGCAGGTCATCCAGCGGATCGGGGAACTGGCACCCGAGGGCACCATCTTCGCCGCGGGCGTCGGCCAGCACCAGATGTGGGCGGCCCACTTCGTCACCTACGACCGGCCCGCCACCTGGCTCAACTCGGGCGGACTGGGCACCATGGGCTACGCGGTCCCGGCGGCGCTGGGCGCCAAGGTCGGAATGCCCGACCGCGCGGTGTGGGCGATCGACGGCGACGGCTGCTTCCAGATGACCAACCAGGAGCTGGTCACCGCCGCCCTCAACGGCGCGCCGATCAAGGTGGCGATCATCAACAACGGAGCGCTGGGCATGGTCCGCCAGTGGCAGACCCTCTTCTACAACCAGCGGTACTCCAACACCGTCCTGCACAGCAGCGAGGAGGGCGAGCCCGGCCGGGGCACCCGCGTGCCCGACTTCGTGAAGCTCGCCGAGGCCATGGGCTGCGTCGGCATCCGCTGCGAGGACCCCGCCCAGCTCGATGCGGTCATCGAGAAGGCGAATGCCATCAACGACCGGCCCGTCGTCGTGGACTTCATCGTCCACGAGGACGCCATGGTCTGGCCGATGGTGGCGGCGGGCACCTCCAACGACGAGGTCATGGCGGCCCGCGGGGTCCGCCCCGACTTCGGCGACAGCGACGACTGACCAGGAACAGGAAACGGAAGGCACCGAACGATGTCCAAGCACACGCTCTCCGTGCTGGTGGAGAACACCCCCGGCATCCTGGCCAGGATCGCCTCGCTCTTCTCCCGCCGCGGCTTCAACATCGACTCCCTCGCGGTGGGCGTCACCGAGCACCCCGACATCTCGCGCATCACCATCGTGGTGAACGTCGAGGACCTGCCGCTGGAGCAGGTCACCAAGCAGCTCAACAAGCTGGTCAACGTCCTCAAGATCGTCGAGCTGGAACCCGCCTCCGCGGTGCAGCGCGAACTCGTCCTGGTGAAGGTCCGCGCGGAGGGCGAGACCCGCTCCCAGATCGTGGAGATCGTCCAGCTGTTCCGCGCCAAGACCGTCGACGTCTCCCCGGAGGCCGTCACCATCGAGGCCACCGGCAGCGCCGACAAGCTGGAGGCGATGCTGAGGATGCTGGAGCCGTACGGCATCAAGGAACTGGTGCAGTCCGGCACCATCGCCATAGGGCGCGGCGCCCGCTCCATCACCGACCGGAGCCTGCGTGCGCTGGAGCGCACGGCCTGACCCCGCCCCCGAACCCTCCGCCCGCCCGGCCGTCATAGGTTGGGCAGCACCCATCATCAGCACAAGGAGAAACCCCAAGTGGCCGAGCTGTTCTACGACGACGACGCCGATCTGTCCATCATCCAGGGCCGCAAGGTCGCGGTCCTCGGATACGGCAGCCAGGGCCACGCCCACGCGCTGTCCCTGCGCGACTCGGGCGTCGACGTCCGGGTCGGCCTGCACGAGGGCTCGAAGTCGCGGGCCAGGGCCGAGGAGCAGGGCCTGCGGGTGACCACGCCGGACGAGGCGGTCCGGGAAGCGAACGTGGTCATGGTCCTGGTCCCGGACCCGCTCCAGGCCAAGGTCTACGAGGAGTCCATCGCCCCCCACATCGAGGACGGCGACGCGCTCTTCTTCGGCCACGGCCTGAACATCCGCTACGACTTCATCAAGCCCCCGGCCTCGGTGGACGTCTGCATGGTCGCCCCGAAGGGCCCGGGCCACCTGGTCCGCCGCCAGTACGAGGAGGGCCGCGGCGTGCCGTGCATCGCGGCCGTGGAGCAGGACGCGAGCGGCGGCGCCTTCGCGCTGGCGCTGTCCTACGCCAAGGCCATCGGCGGCACCCGCGCGGGCGTCATCAAGACCACCTTCACCGAGGAGACCGAGACCGACCTCTTCGGCGAGCAGGCCGTCCTCTGCGGCGGTACGGCCGCGCTGGTCAAGGCGGGCTTCGACACCCTGGTCGAGGCCGGCTACCAGCCGGAGATCGCCTACTTCGAGTGCCTCCACGAGCTGAAGCTGATCGTGGACCTCATGTACGAGGGCGGTCTGGAGAAGATGCGCTGGTCCGTCTCCGAGACCGCCGAGTGGGGCGACTACGTCTCGGGTCCGCGGGTGATCAACGACCAGACGCGGGCCGAGATGAAGAAGATCCTCGGCGACATCCAGGACGGCTCCTTCGCGAAGAACTGGATGGCCGAGTACAACGCCGGTCTGCCCCGGTACAACGAGTACAAGAAGGCCGACGAGGACAGCCTGCTGGCCACCACGGGCAAGAACCTGCGCTCCCTGATGAGCTGGGTCGACGAGGAGAAGTGACCCTCGTCCGGCGCTGAGCAGCCGTCCCGGCCGCGCCCGCGCTCCGCGGAACCGGAGCGCACCCGCGGCCGGGGCGGGCACGTCCGCGCCCGGGGTTCCGCACGGACCCCCGGGCGCGGACGCGCAGCGCGCCGGGGCGGGTGCCGGGTGCGCCCGCCCGGAGCGGAATCCGCCGGAATCCACCCGAACCCGTACCGCCGCAGGCGCCGGGTGTTCCGTTCCGCGGCCCCGAGGGCACGCTCAGGGGCGGAGGCCCGCCCCGCAGGCGGTGTGGACCGATCGGCCACATCGGGGCGGTGCCCTCGATAGACTGCGGGTCCACAGGCTCACAGCGTCGTGCGTCTGCTCCTCCCGCCCCGCAGGGAAACGCGCCGTCCCAAGAATTTGGAGACCACGTGAGCAAGCCCGTAGTACTCATCGCCGAAGAGCTGTCGCCCGCGACCGTCGAAGCGCTGGGGCCGGATTTCGAGATCCGGCAGTGTGACGGCGCCGACCGGGGCGAACTCCTCCCCGCTCTCGCCGATGTGGACGCCGTTCTCGTCCGCTCCGCCACCAAGATCGACGCCGAGGCCGTGGCCGCGGCGCACAAGCTCAAGGTGGTCGCCCGCGCCGGAGTCGGACTCGACAACGTGGACGTGCCCGCCGCCACCAAGGCGGGCGTGATGGTGGTCAACGCCCCCACCTCCAACATCGTCACCGCGGCCGAACTGGCCTGCGGCCTGCTCATCGCCACGGCCCGGAACATTCCGCAGGCCAACACGGCGCTCAAGAACGGCGAGTGGAAGCGCAGCAAGTACACCGGCGTGGAGCTGAGCGAGAAGACGCTCGGCGTGGTCGGCCTGGGCCGGATCGGTGTGCTGGTGGCCCAGCGGATGTCGGCGTTCGGGATGAAGGTCGTCGCCTACGACCCGTTCGTGCAGCCGGCGCGGGCCGCGCAGATGGGCGTCAAGCTGCTCTCGCTGGACGAGCTGCTGGCCGTCTCGGACTTCATCACCGTGCACCTGCCCAAGACCCCGGAGACCCTCGGACTCATCGGGGACGAGGCGCTGCACAAGGTCAAGCCGAACGTGCGCGTGGTCAACGCGGCACGCGGCGGCATCGTCGACGAGGAGGCGCTGGCGGCGGCGATCAAGGAGGGCCGGGTCGCGGGCGCGGGGCTGGACGTGTACGCCTCCGAGCCGTGCACCGACTCCCCGCTCTTCGCCTTCGACCAGGTCGTGTGCACCCCGCACCTGGGCGCCTCCACCGGTGAGGCGCAGGAGAAGGCCGGTATCGCGGTCGCCAAGTCGGTGCGGCTGGCCCTGGCGGGCGAGCTGGTGCCGGACGCGGTCAACGTGCAGGGCGGGGTGATCGCCGAGGACGTGCGCCCGGCGCTGCCGCTCGCCGAGAACCTGGGCCGCATCTTCACCGCGCTGGCCGGCGAGGTCGCCGTCCGGCTGGATGTGGAGGTGTACGGCGAGATCACCCAGCACGACGTCAAGGTGCTGGAGCTGTCCGCGCTCAAGGGCGTGTTCGAGGACGTGGTGGACGACACGGTCAGCTATGTCAACGCACCCCTGTTCGCCCAGGAGCGCGGGGTCGAGGTGCGGCTGACGACCTCCAGCGAGTCCGCCGAGCACCGCAACGTGGTGACCGTGCGGGGCACCCTCGCGGGCGGCGAGGAGGTCTCGGCTTCCGGCACGCTGTCCGGCCCCAAGCACCTCCAGAAGCTCGTCGCCATCAACGAGCACGGTGTGGACCTCGCGGTCGCCGACCACATGGCGTTCCTGCGCTACAGCGACCGGCCCGGTGTCGTCGGCACCGTCGGCCGCGTCCTGGGCGAGTCGGGTGTCAACATCGCGGGCATGCAGGTCTCCCGCGCCGAGGAGGGCGGCGAGGCGCTCGTCGCGCTGACCGTCGACGGCACCATCGGCGCCGCGGCCCTCTCCGAGATCGCCGACGAGGTGGGTGCCACCCACGCCCGGGCGGTCAACCTGACCGAGTGACGCGGGGCCCCACGAGGGGCCCACGCAGGCACAGCGGAAGGGGCCGCACGGAGACCGCGTGCGGCCCTCCGCCGTCCGGACCGCGATCTGCCCCGGGCGGCGCCGGAGCTGCCGCCGCCCCCGGCCGCGCAGTCGCCCCCGGATGACCTCCTGGCGGCTGTCGTCAGCGGCGGCGAGGCGGCGAGGCGGCGGGTCCGGCGGGCGGTCACAGCCGGGCGGCCTTGAGCGCCATGTGCAGCAGCAGGCGGTCCTCGCCCTCGTCCAGATCCAGGCCGGTGAGGCGCTCGACCCGGGAGAGACGGTAGTAGAGGGTCTGCCGGTGGATGCCGAGCGCGGCGGCGGCGCGGCCCGCCTGGCCCGCGCAGTCGAGGTAGACCTCGGCGGTGCGGGCCAGCTCGTGGTGGGTGGCGCGCAGGAGGTCCTGCACAGCGGGATCGGGTGCGGTGCCCGCGGTGCGGGGGATGCCGGTGAGCATCCGGTAGGGCCCGATGGCGTCCCACTCGGCCAGTGCGCCCGGCCGGGGTTCGGCCGCCGCGGCGCGGGCCGCGGCGCGGGCCTCGTACCAGGCCGTCGACAGGTCCGACAGTCCGCTGCGCGGGCTGCTCAGCCCGGCGGTCGGAGCCGGAGCCCCGCTGGCCGGGTCCGCGCTCCCGGTCCGGCCCGGCGCGCGCAGCAGCCGGTCGGCCGCCGACCGGGCCGCCTCCAGGCCGTGCGGAGTGCGCAGCCGCACGAGCGCGGCCAGCGTCCCGTCCCGCACGCACTGGGCCGCGAGCCGGGGGAGGGCGGCCGGGAGCGGTCCGCGGACCGCGGTCGCGTCCTCCTCCGGCCAGGGCAGCACCGCCACCAGCACCAGTGGCCCGTACGCGGTCTCGCCCAGTGCCGTCCGCAGTCCGGCGACCGCCTCGTCCCGTGCGGCCCCGCCGCGCTCGGCCAGGGCCGCGTGCAGCAGTTCCCCGGTCTGTTCCTCGGCGCGGGAGTCGGCGGCCAGCTGGGCGCCGGTGCGCTCGGCGACCGCCATCGCCGCGGCCAGCCGCGGGTCGGTGAGCTCCAGCGCCCCGTCGTCCAGCAGCCAGATGTAGCCGTGCACGACGCCCCGGTCGCGCACCGGCAGGCAGATCCGGCCGTGCACCAGGCCCGCTGCCGGGTCCGGCGGGACCTCCTGGCCGGAGACCGGGGGAGGGATGCGCACCGGGCCGCTCGCCCGGGCGATGCCGTAGCTCTCGAAGAAGGCGCGCACGGCGGGGGTGGAGCGGCGCTGGAGGATGGTGCGGGTGCGCACCGGGTCCAGCGCGGGGCCACCGTCCTGCCCCTCGTCGCCGTCGGCACCGCCCTCGTGCGCCCCGAAGGCGATCAGCGAGAAGTCCCGGCTCTCCAGCGTGGCCGGGGTGCCCAGCAACTGCGAGACCTCGTCGATCAGCGCCTGATAGTCCTCGCGCATGTCGTGGCCTCCTGTGCCTCGCGCCGTGCCGTCTGTCACTCGCGGCCGTGCCGTCGGCGCTCGCCGCGGCGGTCCGCGTGCCCGCCGGTCCATTCTCATACATCTGTCTGAGAGCCGGACCACGGACGCGTGACACCTGTCGATGGCCCCCGCGGTGGCGCGATCCTTAACTTCTAGGTGGCTTCCGCGTCACGCCTCCGCTGCGCGTGCGCCACCGAGCCACCCGCAAGAAGACTTCGTGGAGGTGCCCCGTGCTGGGACCCGTGCTCCTCGCCGCCGCGCGCAGCGACAGCATTCGCCGCCTCGTCTCGGCCGCTCCGGTGACCCGCCCGATGGTGGACCGGTTCGTGGCAGGCGAGCGGCTCGATCCGTGTCTGGACTCCGTCGCGGCGCTGGCCGCGCGCGGCATGCAGGTGACCATCGACCACCTGGGCGAGGACATCACCGACCGGTCGGAAGCTCTCCGTAACCGCGACGCCTACCTCGCGCTGACCGAAGCGCTGGCCGCCGCCGGGCTCGCGGAGCAGGCCGAGATGTCGGTCAAGCTCTCGGCCTTCGGCCAGGCGCTCCCGGGCGGGCACGACCTGGCGCACGACAACGTGCTGCCCGTCGTCGAGGCCGCTGCCGCCGCCGGGACGACCGTCACCCTCGACATGGAGGACCACACCACCGTCGACTCGACGCTCGCGATCCTCTCGCAGCTGCGCGAGCGCTTCCCCGGTACCGGTGCCGTGGTCCAGTCGTACCTCTTCCGTACCGAGGAGGACTGCCACGCGCTCGCGGGCGAGGGCTCCCGGGTCCGGCTGGTCAAGGGCGCCTACAAGGAGCCCGCCGAGGTCGCCTACCAGGACAAGCACGAGGTCGACCGGGCGTACGTGCGCTGTCTGAAGATCCTGATGGCCGGTGAGGGCTACCCGATGGTGGGCTCCCACGATCCCCGCATGGTGGCCATCGCCCAGAACCTGGCCGAGCGTTACGGTCGAAAGCGGGACGAGTACGAGTTCCAGATGCTCTACGGGATCCGCGCGGCCGAGCACGAGCGGCTGGTCGCGAACGGGCACCGGATGCGCGTCTACGTTCCGTACGGCACCGACTGGTACGGATACTTCATGCGGCGGCTGGCGGAGCGCCCCGCGAACATGGGCTTCTTCCTGCGCTCGCTCGCCACCCGCAACTGAGAACACCGCATCCGGGCACCCGACCGGCGCCCCCACCGACCGTCCGAACCACGACCCGAGGAGCAACCGTGGACGCTGTGACCCAGGTCCCCGCCCCGTACAACGAGCCGGTGCACACCTACGCGCCCGGCAGCCCCGAGCGCGCGCGCCTGGAGGCCAAACTCAAGGAGCTGGGCGACAGCCCGCGCGAGCTGCCGATGACGATCGACGGCGTCAAGCGGATGGGCGGCGGCGAGCGTGTCGACGTCGTCCAGCCGCACAACCACCGGAAGGTCCTGGGCACCTACGCGACCGCCACCCGGCAGGACGCGCAGGACGCCGTCGACGCGGCGCTCGCCGCGGCCCCGGCCTGGCGTGCGCTGTCCTTCGACGACCGGGCCGCGATCATCCTCAAGGCCGCCGAGCTGCTCTCCGGCCCCTGGCGCGAGACGATCGCCGCCTCCACCATGCTGGGCCAGTCCAAGACCGCGCAGCAGGCCGAGATCGACGCGCCCTGCGAGCTGATCGACTTCTGGCGCTTCAACGTGCACTTCGCCCGTGAGCTGATGACCGAGCAGCCGCTGGTCCAGCCCAACGGGATCTGGAACCGCATGGACCACCGCCCGCTGGAGGGCTTCGTCTACGCGATCACGCCGTTCAACTTCACCGCGATCGCGGGCAACCTGCCCACGGCCCCGGCGCTGATGGGCAACGTGGTCGTCTGGAAGCCGTCCCCCACCCAGACGCACTCCGCCGTGCTGCTCATGGAGCTGCTGGAGGAGGCCGGGCTGCCCAAGGGCGTCATCAACCTGGTGACCGGCGACGGCAAGGAGGTGTCCGAGGTCGCACTGCCGCACCCGGACCTGGCCGGCGTGCACTTCACCGGCTCGACCGCCACCTTCCAGCATCTGTGGAAGTCCGTCGGCGAGAACATCACGAACTACAAGTCCTACCCGCGTATCGTCGGCGAGACCGGCGGCAAGGACTTCATCGTCGCCCACCCCTCGGCCGACCCGGCCGTGCTCAAGACCGCCATCACCCGGGGCGCCTTCGAGTACCAGGGCCAGAAGTGCTCCGCCGCATCCCGCGCCTACCTGCCCCGCTCCCTGTGGGAGAGCGGCTTCAAGGACGACCTGGCCACCGAGGTGCGGGGGCTGTCCATGGGCGATGTGACGGACCTGTCGCACTTCATCGGCGCCGTCATCGACGACCGGGCCTTCGCCAAGAACAAGGCCGCCATCGACCGCGCCGCGGCCGATCCGTCCTGCGAGATCCTGGTCGGCGGCAGCTGTGACGACAGCACCGGCTACTTCGTCTCGCCGACCGTCATCGTCTGCTCCGACCCGGAGAACGAGGTCTTCAAGGCCGAGTACTTCGGCCCGATCATCGCGGTCCACGTCTACGAGGACGAGAACTGGGACGCGATGCTGGACCAGATGGAGTCGGCCTCGGCGTACGCGCTGACCGGTGCCGTGCTGGCCAAGGACCGTGCGGTGCTGGCCGCCGCCTCGGAGAAGCTGCGGTTCGCCGCGGGCAACTTCTACCTCAACGACCGGCCCACCGGTTCCATCGTCGGCCAGCAGCCGTTCGGCGGTGCGCGGGCCTCGGGCACCAACGACAAGGCCGGCTCGAAGTTCAACCTGATCCGCTGGTCCTCGCCGCGCGCGATCAAGGAGACCCAGGTCGCGCCGACCGACTACCGGTACCCGCACATGGGCTGACGCCCCCGTGGCCCCTGTGCGATGAGGGCCCGGCCCCCTTCTCCGCCCGTACGGAGGGGGCCGGGCCCGGCTCATTTTCCGCTCGTTCCCCGGCTTTCCCCCGGCCTTCCCGGGCTTTCCCCGGGCCCGTGGCGGCGGGCCCGGTGTGGGGCTCGTCTCAGATAGTAGGAAGCCCAACTATTTGGCGAGACATCACGGGCTCCGGCTCCTATCGTTGTAGGAAGCCGATCGTCCCGCTCGACCGAGCGCTTCGCGGATGCGACACCGTGCGTCTCCGGCAGGTGATCCCTGCCGCACCGGTTGTCCCCGCACCGTTGGCTGTCCGGCAGATCTCTCCTCGCGTCTTGCGTTCCACGCCGTGCAGAAGGAGTTGCATTCCCATGGCCACGCCCACAGCCACCCACGTCCCCGCCTCCCGCGTCCGCCGCTCCCGTGCCGCGGCCCGCCTCCGCGAGGAGGACCGCCGCAAGGCAGCCGAGGCCCTCCAGCGCGCCTTCGACCGCCGCTGAGCGACCGCCGCCGAGCGGCGCGGGCCGAGCGCCTGCCGTGTCGCCGTCCGGCCGGGTCCGTGCTCCGCGGCCCTCCGCGGGGACGGTTCCCGGCCGCGGCGGGAGCCTCAGCTGCGGCGCACCGCGAAGTGGTCGATGCGCCGCCCCGAGTGCGCCAATGCCGTCACCGAGAGTGCCGGCCGAGGCCCGGGGCGGGACTCCACCGCGAGGAAGGAGAACCCGGTGTAGCGGACCCGGGACCACTCCACGCGGTCCCGTTCGGCGGTCCGCTCCCCGGTCCAGCGGATTCCCGGCACGCTGTCCCGCTCCCGGACGTGCCCCTCGTGGCTGTCCGGTGCCCGGAAGCCGTACAGCTCGCGCCCGCCCCCGCCCGCCGTGACGTACACGGTCCCGTCCGCGTCCGGGTCGGTGGTCCCGCCGCTCCGCAGCGCGCGGGTGGGTCTGCCGCCGCGCAGCGGGTCGGTGCGCTCGTAGACGTGATTGTGCCCGTTGACCACGAGGTCGACGTGGTGCCGTTCGAACAGCGTCACCCACCTCTCCCGTACCCCGCCGTCCGAGCCGTGGGTGGCGGTCGAGTACGCGCAGTGGTGGAAGAAGACGACCAGGAAGTCGACGCCCCGGTGGGCGCGCAGCCGCTCCAGCGTCCGCTCCAGCCACCGCGTCTGCGCTCCGCCGGTGCAGCCGCGGTTGGCCGGGATCTCGTAGGAGACGTCGTTGGCGTCCAGGGCCAGCACGCCGACGTTCCCGTACACGAACGAGTAGATGCCGGGCGCCCGCTCCGGGTCGGGCCCGTCGCCGGGCAGCGACCAGCGCGCGGTCTGACCGCCGTAGCCGTCCGGCGAATACCAGGCCTCCATGTCGTGGTTGCCGGTGGTCACCATCCACGGCACCCGGCGGGCCACCGGTTCGATCTGGGCGAGGAAGCGGTCCCACGTCCGCGCGTCGTAGCGGTCGGAGTCCGCTCCGTGCCCGGTCCCGTCGGCGTAGCAGATGTCGCCCGCGTGCAGATGGAAGGCCGGGTCCCGGTCGAGCAGGAGCCGGCCGGCGGTGCGCGCCCCGGGGCTGACGCCCTGGTCGCCGAAGGCGGTGAAGACGAAGGGCCGGGTGCCGTCGGCGGGGGCTGTGGTGAAGGAGTCCACGGTGTGTGACCGCGCGGGCGCCGCGGGGTCGAAGCCGTCGTGGCCGACGCCGTAGTAGTACGTCGTGCCCGGGCGCAGCCCCTCCAGGCCGACGTGCAGATGGAGCTGCTCGACGCTCGGCAGCGTGCTGCTCAGCGCCGGGGTGTACAGCGCACGGACCTCCGCCGCCACTCTGCCGCCCAGGTCCCACGGTGCGGTGCCCACCCGCAGGTAGGGGCGCCGGACCGGGAGCGGTACCTGCCAGGAGATCCGCATCTGCGAGGCCGGGTCGGCGCCGAAGGCCAGGTGGCGGCCGAACGGCGCGACCAGCGCACCGTCCACGGCGGTCCGGGGCAGCAGCGCCGTGCTGCCGCCGGGAGCGCTCCCGCCGCGCAGCACCCCGGCGTCCGCGCGCAGCCCCGCGGCGCCCGCCGCACCGGCTGCCAGCAGTCCGCCGCCGCGCAGCACCCCGCGCCTGGTCGGACCGTTCGGCAGCACGGGACGGGGGCGGCGGCCGAGCTTCTCGCGCAGGTAGGCGTGCTGCTCGGCCATGCTCAGGCGGGCGGCGAGCCGAGCGGGCACGCCCAGGTCGGGCAGGTCGTTCGCGGCCATGGTGCCAGGGTCCCCACGGGGGCCAACTGGTGGGCGACAGCGGCGGATACGCCGGCTGAACAGCGTGCGTCAGCCGGTGCGACCGCGGGTGTCGTCCGTCATACGGACAGCCTTATGTCACAGCCTGGGACGGGGAGTAGTGTCCGGCGTATGTCTTCAGGAACGGCCTCCCGCACGGACCGCACCATCGACCTCGCAGTGATCTCCGGAGACGGAATCGGCCCGGAGGTCGTCGCCCAGGGCCTCAAGGTCCTCACCGCCGTCCTCCCCCCGGACGTCGCCCTGGAGACGCACGAGTACGATCTCGGTGCCAAACGCTGGCACGCCACCGGGGAGACTCTCACCGAGGAGGAACTGGAGCGGCTCGCGGGGCACGACGCGATCCTGCTCGGCGCCATCGGCGACCCCGGTGTCCCCTCCGGGGTGCTGGAGCGCGGGCTGCTGCTCAAGCTGCGCTTCGCCTTCGACCACTTCGTCAACCTGCGTCCCTCCACGCTCTTCCCGAACACCGAGTCCCCGCTGGCGGGCCGTCCGGAGATCGACTTCGTCGTCGTCCGCGAGGGAACCGAGGGGCCCTACGTGGGCAACGGCGGCAGCATCCGCAAGGGCACCCCGCACGAGGTCGCCAACGAGGTCAGCGTCAACACCGCGTTCGGTGTGGAGCGGGTCGTGCGCGACGCGTACGCCCGGGCGCAGGCGCGCCCGCGGAAGAAGCTCACCCTGGTGCACAAGAACAACGTGCTGGTGCACGCCGGCCACCTGTGGAAGGACACCTTCGACCGGGTCGGCCGCGAGTACCCCGAGGTGACGACCGACTATCTGCACGTCGACGCGGCCACGATCTTCATGGTGACCGATCCGGCGCGGTTCGACGTGATCGTCACCGACAACCTCTTCGGCGACATCATCACCGACCTCGCCGCCGCCGTCAGCGGCGGTATCGGGCTCGCGGCCTCGGGGAACATCAACCCCACCCGGCAGTTCCCCTCCATGTTCGAGCCGGTGCACGGGTCGGCGCCCGACATCGCGGGCAGCGGAAAGGCCGACCCGACCGCCACCGTGCTGTCCGTCGCCCTGCTGCTGCGCCACCTCGGCCACGAGGCGGAGGCCGCCCGCGTCGAGGTGGCCGTCACCGCGGATCTCGCCGAGCGGGACGCCGCTCCGGTCCGCACCACCGACGAGATCGGCGACGCGCTCGCGGCCCGCGTGGCCGACTGAGCCGTCCGTGGCGCCCCCGGCACCGGCTGTCTCCGGATTCCGGGGGGAGTGCTGCCGCAGGCCGCGGCCCCCTGATCCGGCCCGCCCCGCCGTCGCGGCGGGACGGGCCGCCCTTGCACGCTTTCTCGCACCCCTGTCCGAAAGTGTTCGGCCGGCGCGCGATAATCGGAGTGTGGACAGCGCCGGGAGGCTGCTCCCGAGCCCCGGTACCGCGCTGTGGAGCGCGGTGGTGCCGGGGCGGCAGCGTGCTCGGAGCGACTGCGCCGCGAGGGCAGCCGCACCGGAGGCCCGTACCGGTGGGAAGCCCGGCCGCAGGGTCCGCAACGACACGAGCTAAGGACGCGGACATGACGACCCCCCGTATCGCATTCGACCTCGAACCGACCGCCGAGCCGCTCGGCACCGCCGAGCGGGAGGCGGTGCTGGCGAATCCCGGTTTCGGGCGGTACTTCACCGACCACATGGTGACCATCCAGTGGACCGAGGACCGCGGCTGGCACGATGCGCGGCTGCAGCCCTACGCTCCGCTGGAGATCGACCCGGCGAACATGACGCTGCACTACGCGCAGTCGATCTTCGAGGGGCTGAAGGCGTACCGGCAGCCCGACGGCTCGGTGAAGGTCTTCCGGCCGGACGCCAACGCCCGCCGCTTCCGGCGCAGCGCCCGCCGGCTGGCGATGCCCCAGCTGCCCGTGGAGACCTTCGTCGAGGCGTGCGACCTGCTGGTGGGGCAGGACAGCGCGTGGGTGCCCGGCGGCGGCGAGGCGTCGCTCTATCTGCGGCCGTTCCTGTTCGCCACCGAGGTCGGGCTGGGGGTGCGGCCCGCGAACCGCTACACGTTCATGGTCATCGCGTCCCCGGCGGGTGCCTACTTCCCCGGCGGTGTCGAGCCCGTCTCGGTGTGGCTCTCCGAGGAGTACGTGCGTGCGGCGCCGGGCGGGACGGGCGAGGCCAAGTGCGCGGGCAACTACGCCGCCTCGCTGGTCGCCCAGGCGGAGGCCGCCGGGCACGGCTGCGACCAGGTGGTCTGGCTGGACGCGGTGGAGCGCCGCTACGTCGAGGAGATGGGCGGCATGAACCTCTACTTCGTCCAGGGCTCCGGCGCCGACGCGCGGATCGTGACCCCGGAGCTGACCGGGACGCTGCTCCCGGGCATCACCCGTGACTCGCTGCTGCGGATCGCCGCCGACCTCGGGTATGCCACGGGGGAGGTGCGGCTGACGACCGACGAGTGGCGCGCGGGCAACGCCGACGGCTCGATCAGCGAGGTGTTCGCCTGCGGGACCGCGGCGGTGATCACGCCGGTCGGCCAGGTGAAGTCGGCGCGTGGCGAGTGGAAGGTCGGCGACGGGGGCGCCGGTGAGATCACGATGCGGCTGCGCGAGGCGCTGCTGGCGGTCCAGACCGGCCAGGCGGAGGACACGCACGGCTGGATGCACACCCTCGGCTCCTGAGGGGTAGGTCCTCACGGACATCGTGGGGCGTGTCACGGTAAGCCCGGAACCGACCTGACGTACATGTACCTGACATGCGGGGGTCGAACTTCCGTAGCTGAAGGGCCTTTTGGCAGCGCTGTCATGACGGTGTCATCGACCGCCTCCCGGAGGGCCGAGATCCACGATGCCGCGTCCCCGCACGACCCAGCAGGATCAGGACAGCCAGCAGGAGATCAGACGGGCGGCGGCGGCACTGGGCCGCCGCCGCCTGCTGACCGTCACGGGCGCCGCCGCGGTGCTCGCCTTCACCACCGACCTGCCCGGCAGCGCACAGGCGGCCGAGGCGGACGCGCGGACCGCCGTCCGCGCCGACCCCTTCACCCTGGGCGTCGCCTCCGGTGACCCGCAGCCCGGCTCCGTCGTGCTGTGGACGCGCCTCGCTCCCGAGCCCTACGAGCCCGGCAGCGGCCTGCCGAAGGCGCGGATCCCCGTCCGCTGGGAGCTGGCGCACGACCGCCGCTTCCGCCGCGTCGTGCGCCGCGGTGCGGCCCTCGCCCACCCCGAGCTGAACCATGCCGTGCATGTGGAGGCCGAGGGCCTGGGCGCCGACCGCGTGTACTACTACCGCTTCCGGGCGGGGAAGTGGCTCAGCCCGGTGGGCCGCACCCGCACGGCACCGGCCCCCGGCGCCGACATCGGCGAGCTGCGGCTGGCCGCCGTCTCCTGCCAGGCGTACCACCACGGCTACTTCACCGCCCACCGGCACCTCGCCGAGGAGGACGTGGACCTGGTCCTCCACCTCGGCGACTACCTGTACGAGTACGCCGTCGACGCGCACGGCGGCGCCCGCGGGTACACCGACCGGGAGCTGCCCTCCCGCTTCGACCGGGAGACGGTCTCGCTGGAGGAGTACCGGCTGCGGTACGCGCTCTACAAGTCGGACCCCGATCTGCAGGCGGCGCACGCGGCGCACCCGTTCGTGGTCACCTGGGACGACCACGAGACGGAGAACAACTACGCGGACGACGTCCCCGAGGACGGCGGCTCCTCGGAGGACTTCCTGGTGCGCCGGGCGGCCGCCTACCGCGCGTACTGGGAGAACCTGCCGCTGCGCCGCCCCCAGCGGCCCAGGGGCCCGGACATGCGGCTCTACCGCAGGCTGCGGTTCGGCAGGCTGGCCCAGTTCGACATCCTCGACACCCGGCAGTACCGCTCGGACCAGGCGTACGGCGACGGCTGGCACCACCCGGGCCCGGAGTCGACGGACCCGGCCCGCACCATGGTCGGCGCCGCGCAGGAGCGCTGGCTGATCGACGGGTGGCGCGGCTCGGACGCCGTCTGGAACCTCGTTTCGCAGCAGGTCACCTTCTCCGAGCGGCGCAGCAGCAGCACGTCCGCCTACAAGGTCAGCATGGACGCCTGGGACGGCGCCCCGGCCTCCCGCGACCGGCTGCTGGCGGGCGCCGAGGCGGCCGGGGTGGAGAACCTGATGGTGCTCACCGGGGACGTGCACAAGGGGTACGCCTACGACATCAAGCAGGACTTCGGCGACCAGGACTCCCGCACGGTGGGGACCGAGATCGTGGCCACCTCCGTCACCAGCGGCAAGGACGGCGAGGACCGGCCCTCCAACTGGGAGACCTACCTGGCGGCCAACCCGCACATGAAGTTCTACAACGGGCACCGGGGCTATGTGACCGTGCGGCTGGACAAGCGGCAGGCACGGGCGGACTTCCGCACGGTCGCCGTCGTCACCGAGCCGGGATCGCCGGTGCGCACCGCCGCGTCCTTCGCCACCCGGGTCGGCGAGCAGGGCCTGCACGAGGTGTGAGCGGACCGGGGTCGACCGTCTGAGCGGCGGGTTTTCGCATCGTGAGACGGAAGGGGGCGTGGGGGGCGGGTTGTGCGAGACTTCCCCCGTGCCCTCGTTCGTCATGATTATTGGCAGCAGGCGCGCCGGTCCGCAGTGACCGACTGCCGTGGAACGACCCGTACGGCAGCGGACACCGTGCCCCAGACCCGCGCGCAGACCTCTCGCACCCGCGAGGGGTTTTTTCGTTTTCCGGCCCACCTCAGCCGGAGCGGACGGCGCGAGGGATGATGGGGGCAAGTGGAGCGCTTCCTTCCGGAACCACTGAACCCAGCCCAGGAGCCACCAGCCATGACCTCCGACGCGGCAGGCGCCGCAGCAGCCACCGGCAGTCCGACGGGACCGCAGGCCCCCGACGACGGTTTCCACGTCTTCGACACCACTCTGCGCGACGGGGCGCAGCGCGAGGGCATCAACCTGACCGTCGCCGACAAGCTGACCATCGCCCGCCACCTCGACGAGTACGGGGTCGGCTTCATCGAGGGCGGCTGGCCGGGCGCCAACCCGCGCGACACCGAGTTCTTCGCCCGCGCCCCCCAGGAGATCGACTTCCGGCACGCACAGCTCGTCGCCTTCGGCTCCACCCGCAGGGCCGGTGTCCCCGCGCAGATCGACCCGCAGGTCCAGGCACTGCTGGACGCGAAGGCGCCGGTGGTCACGCTCGTCGCCAAGGCCCACGACCGCCACGTGGAGCTGGCGCTGCGCACCACGCTGGAGGAGAACCTGTCGATGATCGCCGAGACGGTCGGCCATCTGCGGGACCACGGCCGCCGCGTCTTCGTCGACTGCGAGCACTTCTTCGACGGCTACCAGGCCAACCCCCGCTACGCCGAGCAGGTCGTGCGCACCGCGTACGAGGCGGGCGCCGAAGTGGTCGTCCTCTGCGACACCAACGGCGGGATGATCCCCGCCCGGATCCAGGCCGTCGTCCGCACCGTGGCGGCCGACACCGGGGCCCGGCTGGGCATCCACGCGCAGGACGACACCGGCTGCGCGGTCGCCAACACCCTGGCCGCCGTCGACGGCGGTGCCACCCACGTCCAGTGCACCGCCAACGGCTACGGCGAACGCGTCGGAAACGCCAACCTCTTCCCCGTGGTCGCCGCACTGGAGCTCAAGTACGGCAGGCGCGTGCTGCCCGAGGGCGCGCTCGCCGAGACCACCCGCATCTCGCACGCCATCGCCGAGGTCGTCAACCTGACCCCCTCCACCCACCAGCCCTACGTCGGCACCTCCGCCTTCGCCCACAAGGGCGGACTGCACGCCTCCGCGATCAAGATCGATCCGGACCTCTACCAGCACATCGACCCCGAACGCGTCGGCAACACCATGCGGATGCTCGTCTCCGACATGGCCGGGCGCGCCTCCGTCGAGCTCAAGGGCAAGGAGCTGGGCTACGACCTGAGCGGTGACCGGGAACTGGTCGGCCGGGTGGTCGAGCGGGTCAAGGAGCAGGAACTCAAGGGCTACACCTACGAAGCCGCCGACGCCTCCTTCGAACTGCTGCTCAGGGACGAGGTGCACGGCGGCGCCACGGGCACCGCGCCGCGGTTCTTCCGGGCCGAGTCCTGGCGCGCCATCGTCGAGCAGCGGCCGGACGGCATGCAGGTCAACGAGGCGACGGTGAAGCTGTGGGCCAAGGGCGAGCGCATCGTCGTCACCGGCGAGGGCAACGGCCCCGTCGACGCGCTGGACCGGGCCCTGCGCGCCGGACTGGAGCGCATCCACCCCGCGCTGGCACGGCTGAACCTGGTCGACTACAAGGTCCGCATCCTGGAGGGCGCGCACGGCACCTCCTCCACCACCCGGGTGCTGCTGTCGATGAGCGACGGCAGCGGGGAGTGGACGACGGTCGGCGTCGGCGACAACGTCATCGCCGCCTCCTGGCAGGCCCTGGACGACGGCTACACCTACGGGCTGCTCCGCGCCGGGGCCGAGGCGCACGACTGACCGCGCCCGGCGCGCCGGTCAGCCTGCCGCGGGGGCCAGGGACTGGTCGAAGTGGTCGCGGACGTGGCCCAGGACCAGCTCCCGGTCCACCCCCGGCAGGCCCACCACCAGATGGGTGCCGAAGCCGTCCAGGAGGGCCCGGGTGCGGGTGGCGAAGCGGTCCGCGTCGACCGCGGCGAACTCGCCCCGGCCCGCGCCCTCCACCAGCAGCGCCACCAGGTCCCGGTGCCAGCTCAGCTCCAGTTCGAGCTGCCGGGCGCGCATCTCGTCGTCACCGGACTGGGACCGGTTCCACACCTCCAGCCACAGCGCCCAGTGCGGGTCCCGGTGGCCCTCCGGCAGATAGAGCGCCACCAGCGCGTCCAGCCGCTCGCGCGCGGGCACCCGCCGGGCGAGAGCAGCCCGCCGCGCCGAGCCCAGCTGCTCCTCGCTCCACTGCAGGGTCTGCAGCAGCAACTCGTCCTTGGTCTTGAAGTAGTAGACGAGATGACCGCTGCTCATACCGACCTCACGGCCGAGCGCGGCCATCGTCAGCCGGTCCAGGCCGCGTTCGGCGATCATCTCCATCGCGGTGGCCAGCAGCTGCTCCCGGGGCTGGGCAGCCCGCCGCCTGCCCCCGTCGGGGCGCTCGCGGTTGCCTCCGGTCCGTGCGACCACCGCCGTGCTCCTCCCTCGGACTGTGCGCCCGGCGGCGCCGGCCGGCGCCGCGGCGCCCTCGGCTGCCGGCCGTTCAGCCTATCCGGGCCCGGCAGCGCCGGTGCCGGGACTGCCCGGCCCCCTGCCGCCGGCCGGGTCAGACCCGCGGCTGCTGCTGGGTGATGCAGTGGATGCCGCCCCCCGCGGCGAAGACGGTGCGCGCGTCCACCAGCGTGACCGTGCGCCGCGGGAAGAGGCGGCGGAAGATCCCGGCGGCGTGCTCGTCCCGCGGATCGCCGAACCCGCACAGCACGACTCCGCCGTTGCACAGATAGTGGTTGACGTAGCTGTAGTCGACCGGTTCGCCGTCCGCCGTGTGCGTCACCGTCGGCGCGGGCAGCTCGACGACCTCCAGCCGCCTGCCCCGCGCGTCGGTCGCCGACCGCAGCAGCTCGACCGTCTCGGCGCACAGCTCGTGGTCGGGGTGCGCGGGGTCGGGCTGGGTGTGGGCCACCACCACGCCCGGCGCCGCGAAGGCGGCCACCAGGTCGACATGCCCGCGGGTGCCGAAGGTGCCGTAGTCGGCCGTCAGACCGCGGGGCAGCCAGACCGCCTTGCGGGTGCCCAGCCGCGCGTGCACCTCCGCCTCGATCTCCTCGTGCGTCCAGCCCGGATTGCGCTCCGGGCCCAGCTGCACGGTCTCGGTGAGCAGCACCGTCCCCTCGCCGTCCACATGGACGCCGCCGCCCTCGTTCACCAGCCGCGAGGTGTGCACCGCGGCGCCCGCGCGCCCGGCCACGGCCGCGCCGATCCGCGCGTCCCGTTCCCACCGGGCCCAGGACTGGGCACCCCAGCCGTTGAACGTCCAGTCCACGGCGGCCAGCCGGCCGCCCTGGGTGACGAACGTCGGCCCGATGTCCCGCATCCACGCGTCGTCCAGCGGCTCGGCGACCACCTCGATGTCCGGGCCCAGCTGCTGCCGGGCCACTGCCGCGTCGGGGGGCGAGGCGACCATCGTGACCGGCTCGAAGCGGCGCACGGCACGGGCCACCGACGCCCAGGCGGCGCGTGCCTCGGCCAGCACCGCCGGGTCCTCGAACGTCGGGTTGGCGCCCGGCCAGGCCATCCAGGTGCGCTCGTGCGGCGCCCACTCGGGCGGCATGACGGGGGCGGCGGAGGTGGGGGTGCTCATGGAGGCGGCTTCCTTGCGGTGGTCGGCGGTCGGTCGTGCCGCGGGTGCGGCCAGGGCGGTCGGGGGCGGGGCGGTCGGGGTGCTGTCGCAGGAGGGCCGGACGGAGGACCGGAGGGGTCAGAGGAAGTAGAGGCGGTTGAGCGGGACCTGCTCGGCCGGGTCGGAGCGCAGCGGCTCACCGTCCAGCGTCACCAGTCCGCTGTGCTGGTCGACCTCGACCGAGCCCAGCCGTGTGTTGTGCACCAGGTCCGCCGGACCGATCCCGCGGGTGCCCCGCACGCCGACCCGGCGACGGCGGGTCGGCAGGGTGTCCGCGCCGCGTTCGGCCGCGGCCGCGGAGACGAAGGCGACGGACAGCTCGGCGGGCGCCGCGCCGTGCGCCCCGAACTGCGGCCCCAGCACCAGCGGTTCGCTGGTGTCGGTCGCCGCGTTCGGGTCGCCGGTCACCCCCCAGGCGGGGAAGCCGGACTTGAGGACGAGCTGCGGCTTGGCGCCGAAGTAGGCGGGGTGCCACAGCACGATGTCCGCCATCTTGCCCGGCTCCAGCGAGCCGATCTCGTGCGCGAGTCCGTGCGCCAGGGCCGGGTTGAGGGTGAGCTTGGCGATGTAGCGCAGCACGCGCGCGTTGTCATCGGCGCCGTCGGCGTCCCCGGTACCGGCGCCGGGGACCGCCGCGCGGTCCTCCAGCGGTCCGCGGTCCGCCTTGAGCTTGGCCGCCATCTGGAAGGTGCGCCGCACGGTCTCGCCCGCGCGTCCCATGCCCTGTGCGTCGGAGGAGGTGATGCCGATGGCGCCCAGGTCGTGCAGGACGTCCTCGGCGCCCATGGTGCCCGCGCGGATCCGGTCGCGGGCCATGGCCGCGTCGCCGGGCAGGTCCGTCTTCAGGTCGTGCACCGAGACGATCATGCCGTAGTGCTCGGCGACCGCGTCCCGGCCGAAGGGCAGCGTGGGATTGGTCGAGGAGCCGATGACGTTGGGCACGCCGGCCATCCGCAGCACGTTCGGGACGTGGCCGCCGCCGCAGCCCTCGATGTGGAAGGCGTGGACGGTGCGCCCCTCCAGCACGGCGAGAGTGTCCTCGACGGCCAGCGCCTCGTTCAGCCCGTCGCTGTGCAGCGCGACCTGGACGTCGTACTCCTCGGCCACCCGCAGCGCGGTGTCCAGCGCCCGGTGGTGCGCCCCCATGTCCTCGTGCACCTTGAAGCCGCAGGCACCGCCCTCGGCCAGCGCCTCCACCAGCGGCGCGGGATGCGAGGAGGAGCCGCGGCCCAGGAAGCCGATGTTGACCGGCCAGGCGTCGAACGCGGCGAAGGCGTGCCGCAGCGCCCAGGGCGAGTTGACCCCCACCCCCCACACCGGGCCGAACTCCTGGCCGATGACGGTCGTGGTGCCGGAGGACAGGGACGCCTCCATGATGCGCGGGGAGAGCAGGTGGACGTGGGTGTCCACGGCGCCCGCCGTGGCGATCAGCCCCTCCCCGGAGACGATCGAGGTGCCGGTGCCCACGACGACGTCCACGCCGTCGACGGTGTCCGGGTTGCCCGCGCGTCCGATCGCGTGGATCCGGCCCTCCCGGATCCCGATCGACACCTTCCGGACGCCCTGCACGGCGTCGATCACCAGCACGTTGCTGATCACCACGTCGCACGTCTCGCGGACGGCGGCCGCCTTGAGATGCAGCCCGTCCCGCGCCGTCTTGCCGAACCCGGCCAGGAACTCGTCCCCCGGCTGCTGGGAGTCGGACTCGACCCGGACGACGAGTCCGGTGTCGCCCAGCCGCACCCGGTCGCCCTTCCGCGGCCCGTGCACCGCCGCGTACTCGCGTGCGTCCCCGCTCATGCCTCGCCCTCCTCGCGGCGCGCGTCCGAGGCGGCCGCGCCCAGATATCCGCAGGCCGCCGCGCGCCGCAGTGCCTCCGCGCGGGCCCCGGGCGCGTCCAGCGGCCCGTCCACCAGCCCGGCGAAACCGATGGCGATCCGGTCGCCGCCCAGCGGCACCAGCTCCACCGTGCGGATGCCGCCCGGATCGAAGCGCACCGAGGAGCCGGCCGGTACCGCGAGCCGCATGCCGTAGGCGGCGGCACGGTCGAACTCCAGCCGCGGGTTGGCTTCGAAGAAGTGGAAGTGCGAGGTCACGCTGACCGGCACCGCCGCGGTGTTGCGCACGGTCAGCGACAGCGCGGCCGGTCGCGGTGCGTAGGCCGCGTCGGTGCCCTCGTCCGGCCCGGCGGGCAGCACGGCGCCGGGGGCCGTGTCCGCGTCCGCTCCGTCCGGGGTTCCGGCACCGTGCCCGGCCGGGTCGCCGGCACCGGCGGAGTCACCGGCACCGGCACCGGGCCCGTCGCCGGAGCCGGGGGAGCGGAGCGGGAAGGGGAGCACGGCCAGCCGGGAGCCGTCCTCGAAGACGGCCTCCACCTGGATCTCGGTCAGCACGTCGGCCACGCCGGGCAGCACGTCCTCGGGGCCCAGCGCGGCGCGGCCGGCCGCGATGGCCTCGGCGAGCCGGAGCCCGTCGCGGGCCGCCTCGCAGACGGTGTCGGCGATCAATGCCGTGGCCTCCGGCACGTTCAGCCGCAGTCCCCGGGCCCGCCTGGCCCGCGCCAGCTCGGCCGTGCCGAAGATCAGCAGGCGGTCTCGTTCGGTCGGACCCAGCCGCACGCTCTCCCCACCTTCCGGTCGTGATGCATGACGCCGGGCCGCGCCGGACGTCACCTGTATGCGGCCAGCATTTAGAGCGGCACTCAAATAGTCAAGTCTCTGCATCGACCATTGACCGCATGGCTCGGGATGCATCAGATTGAGCGCTGCTCAAACCAATGCCAGGACCCTCCAGGGAGCACCATGCAGATCGAGCAGCACGGCGTCGATGTCATCCCCGAACCGGAACGCACCAGCAGTCCCCGCGACATCGTGAGCTTCCTCATCGGATCGAATCTGGCGCTCGGCGTCGTCATCTTCGGCTGGCTGCCGGTCTCCTTCGGGCTCGGCTTCTGGCCCGCCGTCACCTCGCTGGTGGCCGGAACCCTGGTCGGCACGGTGCTCGTCGCCCCGCTCGCGCTGGTCTCGCTGCGCACCGCGACCAACCTCTCGACCAGCAGCGGCGCCCAGTTCGGGGTGCGCGGCAGGCTGCTGGGCTCCGCGATCGGGCTGCTGCTCTCACTCGGCTACACCGCGCTCACCCTGTGGGTCGGCGGCGACGCCATGGTCGGCTCGCTCGCCCGGCTCTTCGGACTGCCCGACTCGGCGGCCGGATACGCGCTCGTCTACGCCGTGCTCGCCGTGTGCACCGCCGGGTGCGCCGTCTACGGCTACAAGCTGCTGCTGCGGCTGAGCCGCGTCCTCGCCCTCGGCATGACCGCGCTGCTGATCGTCGGGGTGTTCGCCTACGCGCCGCACTTCACCACCCAGGCGCCCGCCGGCACCTCGTACCTGCTCGGCGACTTCTGGACCACCTGGCTGCTGTCGGTCGTGGCGGCCGGACTCAGCGGTCCGATCGCCTTCATCACCCTGCTGGGCGACTACACCCGCTACATGTCACCGGCCCGGCACTCCTCCCGCCGGGTCTACCTCACCACCTGCGTCGGACTGGTCGCCGGGCTGCTGATCCCCCAGCTCTTCGGCACCTTCACCGCGGTCGCCGTCGGTGCGGCCACCGACTACGCGGGACCGCTCGTGCGGGAGGCGCCGTTCTGGTTCCTGGTGCCGCTGCTGCTCGCGGCCTCGTTCGGCTCGGTCGGCAACGCCGGGCTGATGCTCTACTCGATGGGGCTCGACCTGGACGCCATCGTCCCGCGCACCACCCGCACCAGGGCCACCTACACCGTGGCGGCCCTGGCGACCGCCCTCGTCTTCCTCGGCCACTTCGTCTGGGACGCCCAGGACGCGATGACCTCGTTCGTGCTGCTGCTCACCGCCGTGGGGACCCCCTGGGCGGTGATCGTCCTGATCGGGCACGCACGCTGCCGGGGGAGCTACGACGCGGAGGCGCTGCAGGTCCTCAACCGGCGCTCGGTGGGCGGCCGCTACTGGTACACCGCGGGCTGGCACCTGCGAGCCGCGCTGGCCTGGGCCGTCGGTTCCGCGGTCGGACTGCTGGCCGTCGACACGCCCCTCTACACCGGTCCGCTCGTCCCGCATCTGGGCGGGTTCGACCTCAGTTTCCTCCTCTCGGCCGCCGTGTCGGCCACGGCGTTCCTCCTCCTGGTACGGGACCGGGCGGCGGCCGCCCCCGGCGGGCGGTCCGCGGCCGGAGCGCCGGGAGCGACGGCGCGCGACCGGGGGCCGAAGACGGCCGCACCGCGGCCCTGACCACGCCCCGTCGGGCGCGCCGCGGGCCGCGCGGGGCGCCCGACGGTCCCGGGCGGGCGCAGAACCGCCGGTCGGGAAGCTGTGGGGACTCCACAGCGTGCCAGTCCGGGCATGGGAGAGTTCCCTGCTCACCGGCCGCGCTTCGGCAAGGTTCTGTCCAGCGCTGCCATGAAAACGCCACGGAGACTGTACGAATCTGACGACGGTGATCGGCGCCCGGGTTTCGTAGGGTCTATACATGACCGATCTGTCCCAGCCGTCGCCCCAGGCCGAGCAGGCCCCGCCCGGTTCGCCCGGTTCCGTTCCGGCGCAGGACACGCGCGGCCGTGTCGCCGAGCTGCACGCGATCCGTGCGCAGGTGCACCGAGGCCCCAGCGAGCGGGCGACCGAGGCCCAGCACGCGAAAGGCAAGCTGACCGCCCGCGAGCGGATCGAACTGCTCCTGGACGAGGGCAGCTTCCGCGAGCTCGAGCCGCTGCGCCGGCACCGCGCCACGGGCTTCGGCCTGGAGGAGAAGAAGCCCTACACCGACGGTGTGATCACCGGTTGGGGCACCGTGCACGGCCGGACCGTCTTCGTCTACGCGCACGACTTCCGGATCTTCGGCGGCGCGCTGGGCGAGGCCCACGCCACCAAGATCCACAAGCTGATGGACAAGGCCATCGCGGCAGGTGCCCCGCTGGTCTCCCTCAACGACGGCGCCGGGGCCCGCATCCAGGAGGGTGTCGCGGCGCTGGCCGGCTACGGCGGCATCTTCCAGCGCAACACCAAGGCGTCCGGGGTCATCCCGCAGATCAGCGTGATGCTCGGCCCGTGCGCGGGCGGCGCCGCCTACAGCCCGGCGCTGACCGACTTCGTCTTCATGGTCCGCGACACCTCGCAGATGTTCATCACCGGGCCCGACGTGGTGCAGGCGGTGACCGGGGCCGAGGTGAGCCAGGACGGTCTGGGCGGCGCCGATGTGCACGCGGCGACCTCCGGCGTGGCGCACTTCGCCTACGACGACGAGGAGACCTGCCTGGAGGAGGTGCGCTACCTCCTCTCGCTGCTTCCGCAGAACAACCGGGAGAACCCGCCCTCCGAGCCCACGGACGACCCCGCCGACCGGCGCGGCGAAGCCCTGCTGGACCTGGTGCCCGCCGACGGCAACCGCCCGTACGACATGCGCAAGGTGATCGAGGAACTCGTCGACGACGGCGACTTCCTGGAGGTGCACGAGCGCTGGGCGACCAACATCATCTGCACCCTGGCGCGGATGGACGGCGAGGTCGTCGGCATCGTCGCCAACCAGCCGCAGTCGCTCGCCGGCGTGCTGGACATCGAGGCCAGCGAGAAGGCGGCCCGCTTCGTGCAGATGTGCGACGCCTTCAACATCCCGATCCTCACCCTGCTGGACGTCCCCGGCTTCCTCCCCGGCGTCGACCAGGAGCACGGCGGCATCATCCGGCACGGCGCCAAGCTGCTGTACGCCTACTGCAACGCCACCGTGCCGCGCATCTCCGTCGTCCTGCGCAAGGCGTACGGCGGCGCCTACATCGTGATGGACAGCCAGTCCATCGGCGCCGACCTGACGTTCGCCTGGCCGACCAACGAGATCGCCGTGATGGGCGCCGAGGGCGCCGCCAACGTCATCTTCCGCAAGCAGATCGCCGCGGCCGACGACCCCGAGGCCATGCGCACCCGCATGGTCAAGGAGTACAAGGCCGAGCTGATGCACCCCTACTACGCCGCCGAGCGCGGACTGGTGGACGACGTCATCGACCCGGTCGAGACCCGCGAGGTGCTCGTGCGGTCCCTGGCGATGCTGCGCAGCAAGCACGCAGACCTGCCGTCGCGCAAGCACGGCAACCCCCCGCAGTGACACCGCGGGCGCCGGTGCACACCGCGGCGGCGCCCCGGGAACCGCACAGCAATCCGGCAGTGATGGGAGCACAGATGAACGAGAGCCCGAAGGAGCCTGGCAGTACGGGTCCGCTGACCGCCGAGGCGAACAGCGTCGTGCGCGTGGAGAAGGGGCGGGCCAACGCGGAGGAACTGGCCGCGGTCACCGCGCTGCTGCTCGCCCGAGCCGCCTCGACCCGCGCCGGGGAGCCGCAGCCCGCCGCCCGCCGCGGCCGCCCGAGCAAGGCGGGATGGCGCCGGCTGGAGCGCCAGCACGGCTTCCGCGCCCCGCACAGCTGGCAGGGCTAGTCACCACTTCGCGCGCTGCGCCGTGCGCAGCCGCCACACGGGGACGACGAAGGCGCGTGCCGGAATCCCGGGACAGGATTCCGGCACGCGCCTTCGTGCGGTCGCGCTGCTCTTCGGCTGGGTGCGCGGGGCGGCGGATCAACCCGCCGGGGCGTCCACCAGGGTGGTGCGGCGGGGATTGGCGGTCCGCTCCGGCAGCGCGGCTGCCGCTTCCTGCCCCTCCGGGGCCTCGGCGGGTCCGCCCACCGAGCCGTCGAGGGTGCCGGCGTCGCCGACCGGGTCGGCGTCCTTCAGGTGTGCCAGGGTGGTGCGCCGCGGGTTCGCTATGTTCCGCATGGTCGCTGTGGACTTCACTGGGGCCCTTACCTCGCTCGGCTTGTCATTTCAACGTGGTATGTAAACGCCGAGGGTAGGCCCGCCATTCCCCACTGGAACGTGATCTAGGCAACGTCCGCCCTGTGAGTTTCCTCACGGGTCCGTGGTCAAAACAGACATAAGCAGTCGTTGAATCCGGATGCGTAATCGGACACAGGTGGGCCAAGAGGGCAATGCACCCGTAGGGCCGGGCGTACGGGCGTGTCGCGCTCGCACCGGAACCGGCGGGTCCGATCCACCGAAATCCGGCATTTCGCGGCACGAATATCACGGTCGGTGCGACGTCGAACGCGCGCCGTAATCGACACCCAAGGGTTATCCACAGACCTTGTTGGAGATCCTGCACTGTGCTGGAATTCCACGGACCGCCGTAGGACGAAACAGACCGGAGCGCGTCGGGCGCACACGCAGCGGCGCCGCGCGACGGTGATGAGGGGACGCGCCGGTCATCACGACCGCCATGGGGGCCTCGGACCCCCACGACTCGATACCGTCCCGCCCGTCGCGAGCGGGGGGACGCCTGGTCCAGAGGTTGCGACGCTAGTGCAGGGACGTTTCAAGAGGGATGGCAGCGCTGAGGGAGCCCCGGAGGCGCACGGCTCGGCCGACCACGGGTCCCGGACGCAGCGCGCCGAGGACGGCGGGTCCGCGGGCGGTGAGCAGGGCGCGCCCGCCGGCGGGCAGGTGAGCACCGCCAAGGGAGCCGGGAAGAAGGGGAAGACCGGCAAGGCACCCAAGGGCGGCAAGCCGGCCAAGGGCGGCGCCGGAAACGTCGGAGACGCCGAGAGCGGCGGGAACGCCGGGGATCACACCCAGGGCCCCGTCGAGGGCGGTCCCGACCTCGGCCCCCGGGTCGCCCTGCGCAACTGGCGCATCAGCACCCGCCTGGTCTCTCTCCTCGCGCTCCCCGTCATCGCCGCCACCACGCTCGGCGGGATGCGGATCTCCAGCTCGCTGCAGAACGTCGACCAGCTCGACAACATGAAGCTCCTCACCGAGATGACGGAGCAGGCCACCAACCTGGCGGCGAAGCTCCAGGACGAGCGGGACAAGTCCGCCGGTCCCCTGGTGAGCACCGGTGACGAGAAGGACGACAACGTCGTCGCCCCCCGGGAGCAGACCGACAAGGCGTTCCGCTCCTTCCAGAAGGCCACTGCCGACATCGACGGCAGCGACGAGGCGATGGTGGGCATCCAGTCCACCGTCCTGGACATCGTCCGCCAGCTCCAGGCGATCAACACGATCCGCGAACGCGCCTACGAGAACCCCGACAACGTCTCCCAGACGGTCAACGCCTACAACCAGGTGATCGACTCGCTGCTCTCCCTCTCGCAGGACATGGCGCAGGCGACGAGCAATTCGGAGATGATCCGCAGCACCCGCGCGCTGGCCGCCTTCTCCAGCGCCAAGGAGTACGCCTCCATGCAGCGCGCGATCATCTCCGCCGGGCTGGCCCACCAGCCCAGCCCCAAGCTCTCCGAGAACGACCGGCTCTACGCCCGGACCGCGACCGACAGTGAGGACGCCGAGCTGGACAGCTTCGGCAAGGTCTACGGCGACAAGGCCGCCGACACCCTCCTCAAGCCGATCAGCGGCGGCGACGTCAACGTCCGGCTGGCCGACAACTACCGCGACCGGATGCTGCACAGCCCGGATGCGATCAGGAAACAGAAGCGCACCTACGTCGACTGGATGGACCAGGACGCTTCCAAGATCGTCAGCATGGAGAAGATCGAGCGCACCCTGCTGGAGAAGATGGAGCAGCAGGCGCGTGAGCTGCGCTCCGAAGCCCAGCGCGAGGCGTTCATCAGCGGTGCGCTCATCCTGCTCGTGCTGGGCATCTCGCTGGTCGGCGCGTTCGTCGTCGCCCGTTCCATGGTCCGCTCGCTGCGCCGCCTCCAGGACACCGCCCAGGACGTGGCCCGCAAGCGGCTGCCCGAGCTGGTCAAGCAGATGTCCGAGGCCGAGCCGCAGGACGTGGACACCTCCGTCGAGTCCGTCGGTGTGCACAGCCGGGACGAGATCGGCAAGGTGGCCGCGGCCTTCGACGACGTCCACCGGGAGGCCGTCCGCCTCGCCGGTGAGCAGGCGCTGCTGCGGGGGAACGTCAACGCGATGTTCACCAACCTCTCGCGGCGCAGCCAGAGCCTGATCCAGCGTCAGCTCTCGCTCATCTCCGAACTGGAGTCCCGCGAGGCCGACCCGGACCAGCTCTCCTCGCTCTTCAAGCTCGACCACCTCGCCACCCGCATGCGGCGCAACGGCGAGAACCTGCTGGTGCTCGCCGGCGAGGAGCCGGGCCGCCGCTGGACCCGCCCCGTGCCGCTGGTCGACGTGCTCCGCGCGGCCGCCTCGGAGGTGGAGCAGTACGAACGCATCGAGCTGAACGCGGTCCCCGCCACCGAGGTCGCCGGCCGGGTGGTGAACGACCTCGTCCACCTGCTCGCCGAGCTGCTGGAGAACGCCACCTCGTTCTCCTCCCCGCAGACCAAGGTCAAGGTCACCGGGCACGCACTGCCCGACGGCCGCGTCCTGGTCGAGATCCACGACACCGGCATCGGGCTGTCGCCCGAGGACCTGTCCGCGATCAACGAGCGGCTGGCCAATCCGCCCACGGTGGACGTCTCCGTCTCCCGCCGGATGGGCCTGTTCGTGGTCGGCCGGCTCTCCCTGCGGCACGGCATCCGCATCCAGCTCCGGCCCTCCGACTCCGGGGGCACGACCGCGCTGGTCATGCTCCCCGTCGACGTCGCGCAGGGCGGGGGCCAGGGCACCAAGGGCCGTCCGGGAGCCGGCACGCCCGGTGGCCAGGGAGGCCCGCCGCCTCCGCAGACCCGGGGCGGCAGCAAGGGCGGCAACCTCGCGGCGGCGCTCCAGCGCGGACCGCAGAGCGGTGCCCCCGGTGGCCCGGGCGCTCCCGGTCTCGGCCAGGGCCCCGGCCCGGCCCTGGGCACCGGTGAGCCGGCCCGGATGGACGCGCTGCCGCCGCGCGGTCAGGACACCGGCGGTGCCCGGCCCGCGCTCCCCGCCCGGGACGCCAACCGCCCCCAGCCCGGCTCCGGTGGCAGTGCCGTCGACTTCTTCGGCGCTCCGCCCGACCCGGGCCGTCCCGGGCAAGCCCCGGCCGGCCCGGACCGCGGCGCCACCCCGTCCGCACCCCGGCGCGACCAGGGCGGCCCCGCCGCCGAACTCCCCGGCGGCCCCGCGGGCCCCCCGGCCGCGCAGGGCCCGGGTACCGGGCAGTTCGCGCTGCCGCAGTCGGGTGATCCTGCCGACACGGGTGGGTTCGCGCGTCCGGGCGGTCCGCAGGACGGTCCGGGGAGCACGAGCGAGATTCCGCGGATCACCCCGGACGGCCCCGCCGACACCGGCCGGTTCCCGCAGCCCACCGACACCGGCCGGTTCCCGCAGCCCACCGACACCGGCCAGTTCCCGCAGCCCGCCGACACCGGCCAGTTCCCGCAGCCCGGCGGCCCCCAGGCGGGTCCGGGCAGCACGGGGCAGTTCCCGCAGATCGGCCAGGGCGGTCCCGGCCAGTTCCCGCAGCCGCCCTCGGCGCAGGGTGGTCCGGGTACCGGGCAGTTCGCGCTGCCGCAGTCGGGTGATCCCGCCGACACGGGTGGGTTCGCGCGTCCGGGCGGTCCGCAGGACGGTCCGGGGAGCACGAGCGAGATTCCGCGGATCACCCCGGACGGCCCCGCCGACACCGGCCGGTTCCCGCAGCCCGGCCGCCCCGACGGCCCGGGCCACACTGGCCAGTTCGCCCGCCCCGGTGGCCCGGCCCCGTTCCCGCAGGCGCCCTTCGGGGACGCCCCGGGCGAGCGGCTCCCGGACGGCGAGCAGAACCGCCCGAGCTGGGCACGGCCCGAGCAGGGGCCAGGCGACGAGGACACCCCGCGCGGCCACGACGAGCCCGAGGGCACCGGCGAGTACCCCCGCCCGGGATATCCCGGAGCCGTTCCGGGCCCGGCGGGCCAGGGCATCCCTCACGGGCAGCCGGGAGCCGCGTCCGGCGACGGCATACCCTCCGGCCCCCCGGCTCCCGCGGACGCCCCCACGCCGATTTTCGCGTCCATGGAGTCCAACTGGTTCCGCGGCCCCGGCCAGTCCGCGCCGCAGCAGCCCATGCCCCAGCAGGCGCCCGGCGTCGGCCCGGCCGGCACCGGCCAGTGGCCGGCTCAGCAGCAGGCCCCCGAGCAACCCGGCCCGGCGCCGGCCCCGCTGCCCCCAGGCCGCCCCGGGCGCCCCCGCCGGCGCGGGCCAGGGCGGCCCGGCCGCCGACGAAAGCTGGGGTGCCTCACCCAACGACGAGCGCTGGCGGCGTGCCGAACAGCTCCGCCAGCCCGCAGCCGGCGGGGTCACCACCTCGGGTCTGCCGCGTCGGGTGCCCCGCGCCAACCTGGTCGCGGGCACCGCGCAGCAGCAGTCCTCGGCACAGGCCGGCCCCCAGGTCTCCCGCGCGCCGGACGACGTGCGCGGCCGGCTGACCAATCTCCGCCGCGGTATCCAGCAGGGCCGACAGGCCGGCACGGATCCCCGTGGCGCAGGTCCCACCTACCAGCAGGAGCGCTAGTTGAGTCCGATGAGCCAGGCTGCGCAGAATCTGAACTGGTTGATCACCAACTTCGTGGAGAACACCCCAGGGGTGTCGCACACGGTGGTGGTCTCCGCCGACGGCCTGCTTCTGGCCATGTCGGAGGGCTTCCCGCGGGATCGTGCCGATCAGTTGGCGGCGGTCGCGTCGGGTCTCACCTCGCTGACGGCAGGTGCCTCGCGCATCTTCGAGGGCGGCAGCGTCAACCAGACGGTTGTGGAGATGGAGAAGGGTTTCCTCTTCATCATGTCCATCTCCGACGGCTCTTCACTGGCCGTCCTCGCCCACCCGGAGGCGGACATCGGCCTCATCGGCTACGAGATGGCTCTCTTGGTGGACCGTGCTGGAAGCGTACTCACTCCCGACGTGCGCGCGGAACTCCAGGGAAGCATTCTCAACTGATCATCACGCTCCCCCCACCTGAGCACCACAGTCCGTTCGCCGACCCCATGCCTCGCTCGGAGGAGCCATGACCCCGCCGCCCGCTTCGCACGATCCGTACGGTGCGCACAACGCGCATGCGCCGTACGGAGGAGAGGGCGACCAGCCTCTGGTGCGTCCGTACGCCATGACGGGCGGCCGTACCCGGCCGCGCTACCAGCTCGCCATCGAGGCGCTGGTGAGCAGCACCGCGGATCCGATGCAGCTGCAGGGGCTGCTCCCCGAGCACCAGCGGATCTGCCACCTGTGCCGGGAGGTCAAATCGGTCGCGGAGATCTCCGCGCTGCTCGCCATCCCGCTGGGGGTGGCCCGCATTCTCGTCGCCGACCTCGCCGAGGCCGGGATGGTGGCCATCCACCAGCCCGGCAGCTCCTCGGACCCGGGCGGTGCCCCCGATGTGACGTTGCTGGAAAGGGTGCTCAGTGGACTTCGTAAGCTCTAGCCCGCAGATGGACCCCGCCGGGCGGCAGCCGGCCCCGCCGGTCGGGCCGATGGGTTCCATGGGACAGGCCGGCCAGCAGGGGTACGGGACGCCCGCCTCCGGGCGGTCGACGACCTCCGCGAAGATCGTGGTGGCCGGCGGTTTCGGCGTGGGCAAGACGACCTTCGTCGGTGCGGTCTCGGAGATCAACCCGCTGCGCACCGAGGCCGTGATGACCTCTGCCTCGGCCGGTATCGACGATCTGACCCACACCGGGGGGAAGACCACCACGACGGTGGCCATGGACTTCGGCCGGATCACCCTGGACGACGATCTGATCCTGTATCTGTTCGGTACGCCGGGTCAGGACCGGTTCTGGTTCATGTGGGACGACCTGGTGCGGGGTGCGATCGGTGCGGTGGTGCTGGTGGACACCCGCCGGCTGGCGGACTGTTTCCCGGCGGTGGACTACTTCGAGAACAGTGGGCTGCCGTTCGTGATCGCGCTCAACGGGTTCGACGGGCACCAGCCCTACGCGCCCGAAGAGGTCCGCGAAGCCCTCCAGATTGGCCCCGACGCGCCCATCATCACCACCGACGCTCGGCACCGCGCCGAGGCGAAGAGCGGGTTGATCACCCTGGTGGAGCACGCGCTGCTCGCCCGCCTCAAGTAGCGCGCCGCGCCCGGCCCGAAAGGGCTGGGGCATCGTACGACCGGTGTCCCGGGAAGGCTGTGTTTTTCGCCATGCCCGGGAACCGTGACGGCCTCACGTTCATAACGTTTCGACAGAGAATTACGACCGTGTGAACACGCCGGGCGCGCGGAGCGTCTCACTCTGCGCACGAATCCCGGGCCATTTGGCGCTGCACGGCCCCAATGCCCGTTTTTCCGCGGGCCGGAATCCGCGTTCTCCCTCGCCCTCCGTAATGCGCCAACTGTTTGGAGGGAGCGGTCGTGACGTGCTGGAATTCCCTGAACTCAGCAGTAGCGCAGGCGCAGGCTGTCAGGGGGCGCCGCGCACCGAGAGGTGAGAAGTCGAGTGAGGCGAACGACCAGGGGTACGTCGGGACCGGCACAGGGTTCCGCACGGCAGGGCGCTGCGGAATCGCGGGGTAACTTCACCCCGCCGCAGCGCTCCGCCACGTCGCGCGGCCCGGATGCCTCGGCCTCCCAGCCGCCGCCCGCAACCGGGGGCGGCAGCAGATGGCAGGCGCGGAACTGGCGCGTTCCCACCCGGCTGAACGCGATCCTGCTCATACCCGTGCTCGTGGCGCTCGTCTTCGGCGGTTTCAAGGTCGAATCCGACATCTCCGCCTGGCAGGACGCCAAGGAAGCCCAGCGTACGGCGGAACTGGTGGAGGCGGCCGCCAATTACGGCAACGCCCTCATCGACGAGCGGGACCGCACCGCCGAGCCGCTGCTGCGGGGGGACCGGGACGATCCCGCGGTCCGCAAGGCCCGCGCCGCCACCGACCGGGCCGCCGCGGAATTCAAGAAGGCGGCCTCGCACCTCCCGGACAATCCGGGTCTCAAGCGCCGGCTCGCCGCGTTCGAGAAGGTGGAGCCGCGGCTGCCGGTGCTGCGGGAGTCCGCGTACTCCGAGGACATGAGCGGCGTGGAGACCGAAGAGGGCTACGTCACCATCCAGCACCCTCTGATGGAGTTCGCCAACGAACTGGGGCTGGGCACCGGCAACGTCACCTCCTTCGGCCGGACGGTCTATGCCATCTCGCTGGCCAAGGCCGCCGAGTCGCTGCAGCGCGGCCTGGGCACCCATCTGATGGTCGAGCCGGGCCCCACCCGCGCGGACAAGGAGGCCCAGACGACCGCGCTGGCCTCGTACCACTACCTGGAGCGCATCGCGCTGGGCGAGTACACCTCCGGTGGCCGCCCCGAGGACGTGAAGCTGCTCAAGCAGGAGTCCGCCAAGGCCGAGGAGGCGGGCCGCAGGCAGGTGGAGGCGGCGCGTGAGCATGCCGCGGCCAAGGGGGAGAAGTTCGTGGCCCCGCCCTCCATGGCCAAGATGGTCAAGGCCATCGGCTCCGGTGCCGGGTCGCGCGAACTGCGCGCCAAGGGCATCACCACCGAGAGCTATTTCGAGACCGCCACCGGCACCTTCGACGCCTACCGCGCGGTCGAGTCGAAGCTGACCCGGGACGCGGTCGCCGACACCGAGGAGATCGCCTCCGACGCGCGTCGGAACGCGCTGGTGAACTCGGCGATCGTGCTGGTGGCGCTGCTGTTCGCGTTCATCATCGCGGGGCGGATGGCCCGCTCGATGAGCCAGAGCATGCGCACGCTGCGCACTGCGGCCTTCGATGTCGCCCAGCAGCGGCTGCCGATGCTGGTCGACCAGCTCTCGCGTACCGAACCGGGCCGTGTGGACACCCGCGTGCAGCCGATTCCGATCACCAGCCGCGACGAGATCGGCGAGGTGGCCCGCGCCTTCGACCAGGTGCACCGGGAGGCCGTGCGGCTGGCCGCCGAGCAGGCGCTGCTGCGCGGCAACGTCAACGCGATCTTCACCAACCTCTCCCGCCGCAACCAGGGTCTCATCGAACGCCAGCTCGAGCTGGTGACGGAGATGGAGAACAGCGAGGCGGACCCGGACCAGCTCGAGAAGCTGTTCCGGATGGACCACCTGTCCACCCGTATGCGGCGCAACGGCGAGAACCTGCTGGTCCTCGCGGGCGAGGAGCCCGGCCGCCGGTGGACGGAGCCGGTCCCGCTGGTCGACATCCTGCGTGCCGCCTCTTCCGAGGTGGAGCACTACGAACGCATCGAGATCAGCGGCATCCCGGAGACGGAGATCCACGGGCAGGTCGTCAACGACCTGGTCCACCTGCTCGCCGAGCTGCTGGAGAACGCCGCGTCGTTCTCCTCGCCGCAGAGCAAGGTACGGGTGACCGCCACCCGGCTGCCGGACGGCCGGATGATGATCGAGATCCACGACAAGGGCATCGGTCTGACCGCCGAGGACTTCGCGGACCTCAACCACAAGCTGGCCAATCCGCCGACCGTGGACGCCGCCGTCTCCCAGCGCATGGGGCTGTTCGTGGTCGGCCGCCTCGCGGACCGGCACGGTATCCGCGTCCAGCTGCGCCCCTCCGGCGAGCAGGCGGGCACCACCTCGCTGGTGATGCTGCCCGACGCCATCACCCATGGCGGCGGCGGCGAGGAGAGCCCCGAGGAGGACTTCACCGTCTCCCGGATCGTCCCCGAGCATCCGCGCGGCCCGAACGGCGTGGAGGGCGCGCGCTCTGCCGCCGAACTCGGCTTCGACGATTCGCGCTACGGCTCCGGGAACCAGGCACGGCTGCCGGGCCCCGACGACCGTTCCGGGCTCCACGAGCAGCGCCGGTCGGCCATCGAGGCGCCGCAGCAGCCCCAGCAGCCCCAGCAGGATGTCCATCCGCAGGGGCTGCCCGGTGGCCAGGGGCAGTACGACCCCTATCAGCAGCAGGACGGCGCACCGTACCGGCCCGGGTACGAGCAGACCGGCGAGATCGCCGCCCAGCAGTACACCGGCGGCTATCCGGAGGCGTACGGCCAGGGCTACGCGCAGCCCTACGCGCCGCCTGCCGCCGGACGTCCCCACGAGCCGGCGCAGGACGGCACCGGAGCCTATGCGGATCCGCAGCCTCCGGCTCAACAGCCAGGCCACGACGGCCAGTACCTCTCCGGCTGGCCAGAAGCGGAATCCGCACCTGGCGTTCCCCACGGGGATGCTGACCGTGTAGGTTTCGACCGTCCGGGTTCCCTCCCCGACAACTGGAGCACCACGACCGACGCGGGCCTCCCGCGCCGGGACGCGGGGCGGCAGCAGGACGGAGCGCCGGCGGCCCGGCAGCAGGCTCCCGCCCAGGGCTGGGAAGCCCCGGCCGAGGAGTCGGCCGGGCAGCCGTCGCAGGAGGAATCCGGCACCCACCGGTGGAGCGGGAACGACGAACACTGGAGCAGGGCGGGCCAGTTGCGCGCCCCGCAGTCCGGCGGCGTCACCTCGTCCGGACTGCCGCGCAGGGTGCCCAGGGCCAACCTGGTCGCGGGCGCGGCCGAGGAGAACCCGCAGGGTACTCCCGCGGTCTCCCGGGCGCCCGAGGACGTGCGCGGAAGACTGAGCAACCTGCACCGCGGCGTCCGCCAGGGACGTACCGCGGGCGACGGCAACCAGAATGACCGACAGGGCTTCGGCCCCGGAAGCACCTACGATCAGGAGCGTTAGTGTGAGCCCGATGAGCCAGGCGGCGCAGAACCTGAACTGGTTGATCACCAACTTCGTGGACAACACCCCCGGGGTGTCCCACACGGTGGTGGTCTCCGCCGACGGACTCCTGCTCGCGATGTCCGAGGGCTTCCCGCGCGACCGCGCCGACCAGTTGGCGGCGGTCGCATCGGGGCTCACCTCGCTGACCGCGGGCGCGTCCCGGATCTTCGAGGGCGGCAGCGTCAACCAGACGGTTGTGGAGATGGAACGGGGATTCCTGTTCATCATGTCCATCTCCGACGGTTCCTCGCTGGCCGTCCTCGCCCACCCCGAGGCCGACATCGGTCTGGTGGGGTACGAGATGGCACTGCTGGTCGACCGGGCCGGCGGGGTCCTCACCCCGGATCTGCGCGCGGAGCTGCAGGGCAGTCTTCTCAACTAGGGCACAACTGGCCCACGGCAGTGCGGAACGCCGCCGGGCGCCATAAGGTGCCGTGAGCGCAACGGTCGTATGTCCGTGAGTCGGAGGAGGAATCGTGGCAACGCCCCCAGGAGGTCCGTCGTCGTACGGCAGTGGTCGTTCCGACCAGCCGCAGGACGTCCGATCGGCCGCGACCCCGGGCGGGGACGCGCCCTTCCTCAACCGTTTCAACTTCCCCTCCGCGCCCAGCGAGTACGTCCAGCGGCCGGTCGACCGGCAGCAGCCGCCCCAGGGCGGACAGCCGCCGCAGCACGGCCGGCCGCCGCAGCACGCGGGGCAGTCGCCCTATGGTGCGCAGCCCCCGCAGCGGCACCCGCAGCAGCAGGAACCGCAGCAGCAGAACCCGCAGACCCGTATCCAGCCGGTGCAGCCCGGTCACGCGGACAGGACGGCCGGCACCCAGCGCGCCGCCGACCAGCCCCCGCCGCCGCCGCAGCCGCTGGTGCGCCCCTACGCGATGACGGGGGGCCGGACCCGTCCCCGCTACCAGCTCGCCATCGAGGCACTGGTGCACACCACGGCGGAGAACGCTCAGCTCCAGGGCCAGCTCCCGGAGCACCAGCGGATCTGCCACCTGTGCTACGAGATCAAGTCGGTCGCCGAGATCTCAGCACTTCTGACCATTCCGCTCGGCGTCGCCCGGATCCTCGTCGCCGACCTGGCCGAGGCCGGACTCGTCGCCATCCACCAGCCGGGCGGTGACGAGACCACCGCCGACGGTCAACCAGACGTGACACTGCTCGAAAGGGTGCTCAGTGGACTTCGGAAGCTCTAGCGCCGGGCCTGTCGGGGGTACGACAGCCCGCTCGACGACCTCCGCGAAGATCGTGGTGGCCGGCGGTTTCGGCGTGGGCAAGACGACCTTCGTCGGTGCGGTCTCGGAGATCAACCCGCTGCGCACCGAGGCCGTGATGACCTCTGCCTCGGCCGGTATCGACGATCTGACCCACACGGCGGACAAGACCACCACCACGGTGGCCATGGACTTCGGCCGGATCACCCTGGACCAGGACCTGATCCTCTACCTGTTCGGTACGCCGGGTCAGGACCGGTTCTGGTTCATGTGGGACGACCTGGTGCGGGGTGCGATCGGTGCGGTGGTGCTGGTGGACACCCGTCGGCTGGCGGACTGTTTCCCGGCGGTGGACTACTTCGAGAACAGTGGGCTGCCGTTCGTGATCGCGCTCAACGGGTTCGACGGGCACCAGCCCTACGCGCCCGAAGAGGTCCGCGAAGCCCTCCAGATCGGCCCCGACGCGCCCATCATCACCACCGACGCACGGCACCGCGCGGACGCCAAGAGCGCGCTGATCACCCTGGTGGAGCACGCCCTGATGGCGCGCCTGCGCTGAGCACCGCGCTCCGCGGCGGGCTTGCGCCCGGCGGGACGCGGTGGCGTCCCGCGGGCCGGTCCCTCCGGCGGAGCCGAGGCCGGCCGGGAGCCGGGAGAACCCGTCCCCGGGTCCTGCGACCGGTGGAATACGCTGGGGGTCCCAGCCATCGGACCCGCAGCGAAGGACCCCTGTGCGCATCGCAAGATTCTCCCTGGACGGAACCGTAGGGTTCGGCGTCGTCGAGGGCGAGCCCTCCAGCCCGGAGGGCCCCGTCCTGGACATCATCAGGGGCCACCCCTTCGCCGAGTTCGAGCGCACGGGTCAGAAGCTGCCCCTGAGCAAGGTCCGGATCCTCCCGCCGACCCTGCCCAACAAGGTCGTCGCGATCGGCAGGAACTACGCCGAGCACGCGAAGGAACTGGGCAACGAGGTCCCCGAGGTCCCGGTCACCTTCCTCAAGCCGTCCACGTCGGTCATCGGACCGAATGACCCCATCGGCTACCCGTCCTTCTCGAACGAGGTGCACCACGAGGCGGAGCTGGCGGTGGTCATCGGCCGGCTGTGCAAGGACGTGCCGCGGGAGCGGGCCAAGGACGTCATCCTCGGCTACACCTGCGCCAACGACATCACCGCCCGTGATGTCCAGCGCACGGAGAGCCAGTGGGCCCGGGCCAAGGGCTTCGACGGCTCCTGCCCGCTGGGCCCCTGGACGGAGACCGAGCTGGACGCCGCCGACGTCGGCATCATGTGCACCGTCAACGGCGAGCAGCGCCAGCTGGGCCGCACCAGCGAGATGATCAGGCCCGTCGAGGACCTGATCGTCCACATCACCCAGGCCATGACCCTGCTGCCGGGCGATGTCATCCTCACCGGCACCCCCGCGGGGGTCGGCCCCGTGAACGTCGGCGACGAGGTCGCCGTCACCATCGAAGGAATCGGCACTCTCACCAATAAGGTGATCAAGCGTGACTAACGCGACCGCGGGCACGGACGTCCGCGTACGTTTCTGTCCCTCCCCGACCGGTAACCCCCACGTGGGTCTGGTCCGTACCGCCCTGTTCAACTGGGCGTACGCCCGGCACACCGGCGGCACCCTGGTCTTCCGCATCGAGGACACCGACGCGGCGCGGGACTCCGAGGAGTCCTACGAGCAGCTCCTGGACGCGATGCGCTGGCTGGGTCTCGACTGGGACGAGGGCCCGGAGGTCGGCGGACCGCACGGCCCCTACCGGCAGTCCCAGCGGACGGACAGCTACGCGGACATCGCGCGCAAGCTGCTGGAGGGCGGCTACGCCTACCCGTGCTACTGCACGGCGGAGGAGCTCGACCAGCGCCGCGAGCAGGCCCGCAAGGACGGTCGCCCCTCCGGCTACGACGGCCGCTGCCGGGAGCTGACCGGTGAGCAGATCGCCGGCTACGAGGCCGAAGGACGCAGCCACGTCGTCCGCTTCCGGATGCCGGACGAGCCGATCACCTTCACGGACCTGGTCCGCGGCGAGATCACCTTCCAGCCGGAGAACGTCACCGACTACGGCATCCTGCGCACCAACGGCGCGCCGCTGTACACGCTGGTCAACCCGGTCGACGACGCCCTGATGGACATCACGCACGTGCTGCGCGGCGAGGACCTGCTCTCCTCCACGCCCCGGCAGATCGCGCTCTACCGGGCCCTGATCGAGCTGGGCGTCGCGCGGCGCGTCCCGGAGTTCGGGCACCTTCCGTATGTGATGGGCGAGGGCAACAAGAAGCTCTCCAAGCGCGACCCGCAGTCCTCCCTCAACCTCTACCGCGAGCGCGGCTTCCTGCGTGAGGGGCTGCTCAACTACCTCTCCCTGCTGGGCTGGTCGATCTCCGAGGACCGGGACATCTTCTCGATGGAGGAGATGGTCGCCGCCTTCGACATCCGGGACGTCAACGCCAACCCGGCGCGCTTCGACCTGAAGAAGTGCGAGGCCATCAACGCCACGCACCTGCGGGAGATGCCGCTGAAGGACTTCATCGCCGCCTGCGAGCCCTGGCTGAAGGCCCCGCACGCGCCCTGGGACGAGGCGGACTTCTCCCAGCAGGCCTTCGAGGAGCTGGCCCCGCTGGCCCAGACCCGGCTGACGGTCCTCTCGGACATCACCGACAACGTCGACTTCCTCTTCCTGGAGCGGCCGGTCGAGGACGAGAAGTCCTGGCAGAAGGCGATGAAGGAGGGCTCGGTCGACCTGCTGCGCACGGCCCGCGCCCGGCTGGACACCGCCGACTGGCGGTCCGCCGAGTCGCTCAAGGAGGCCGTCCTGGCCGCGGGGGAGGAGCACGGGCTGAAACTGGGCAAGGCCCAGGCCCCGGTACGGGTGGCCGTCACCGGCCGGACCGTCGGTCTGCCGCTGTTCGAGTCCCTCCAGGTGCTCGGCAAGGACCGCACCCTGGAGCGCGTCGACGCGGCCCTGGCCAAGCTCGGTTCGTAGCAGCCGAGGTGGGGACGGTGCCCCGGAACGGACGCCGGTATCTCGTTTTGGAGCACCGTCCTCGATCAGGTAATGTTCTGTCTGTCGCCGAGCGGGGCAGGCCGAAAGGGCCGGAACCACACGGCGGCCACCCAGACAAAATCCCCCAGGGGGTTGCGTTTCGGTGGGCTATGGTGTAATTGGCAGCACGACTGATTCTGGTTCAGTTAGTCTAGGTTCGAGTCCTGGTAGCCCAGCAAGATCCGCGTTCTGTTCGGAAGCGTTCACGTTCTGCGAGATCGAGGCCCCCGTTGTGTAGCGGCCTAGCACGCCGCCCTCTCAAGGCGGTAGCGCCGGTTCGAATCCGGTCGGGGGTACGGATTCCGTCCGGAGTCGGCTGACCCGGGTGGGATCACAGATAGGGCCCCCGTTGTGTAGCGGCCTAGCACGCCGCCCTCTCAAGGCGGTAGCGCCGGTTCGAATCCGGTCGGGGGTACTCGATCACCGAAGGCCCCGCACCCAGGTGCGGGGCCTTCGTCGTCTCCGTTCAGCTCCGCACCGGGCCCTCGGCGGCCGGTCAGCCCTCGGCCCCGAACCGGCGCGCCGACTCCTCCACGTGCGCGAGCCGCCGCAGACTCAGCAGTACCGGTTCGTAGAGCACGGTCAGCGCCACGCTGGCCTCCACTTGTGCCTCCTGGTCCGGAAAACTCTCCAGCAGGTCCAGTTCGGCCCCCGCCGTGCGCTCGGCCGCCCGTGCGAACAGCGCCAGATGCGTTGCGGTGCACGGATAGCCGAGCCGGGTCAGCGCGGCGACGGCCTCGGTGAGCGCCTGTCCGGGTGGGGAGTCGGGGCCTGCCTGCTGCCAGCCGAGTCCGTCGAGCAGCGCGGTCACCTCGCGCCGCGCCGCGGCCGCCTCGGCGGCATCTCCGGCATCCCCGGCTCCGGTGTCGGCCTGTCGCGGCGGTACGGGCCGGGGGAGCGCCCAGGCGGCCGTGCCCAGCCGTTCGTGCTGGGAGAGCGATGCGTCGTCCACGGCGGCCAGCACCTCGCGGGCGGTCGTCACCGGCATCCGGCCCACCTGGATCAGCGCCCGCACCAGCCGCAGCCGGCGTACGTGGTCCTCGCCGTACTCGGCCTGGGTGGCGTTGACCCGGTGTCCACGGGGGAGCAGCCCTTCCCGCAGGTAGTACTTGATCGTCGCGGTCGGTACCCCGCTGCGTTCGCTCAACTCCGCCATGCGCATGGGCTCTGTTCCTCGATTCCGGCTGGCGTTCTTGATTGGAGAGTGGCACTATCCAATTATCCGGGGTGTTCGCCCGCGGAGGCCTTCGCGACGTCTGGGGACGGGATGACGAATCGGGTACAGCACGGGCGCCGCACCTCCGGCACCGAGGGCGGTGTGACCGTCTTCCTCATCGGCATGCGGATCAACCGCTTCCGGGCGCTGCGCCATTGGCTCCCGGTGTTCACGGCGATGCCGCGGATGCTGCGCGAGCTGCGAGCCGATGCAGCCGCCGGACTGCTCGCGAGCAGGGTCGTCACCAGCGGGCCGCGTGAGTTCGCGGTGATCCAGTACTGGGAGTCGACGGACAAGCTGCTGGCCTACGCCGCCGACTCCACACGTGCGCACCGACCCGCCTGGGCCGCCTTCAACCGCCGGGCCCGGGAGGGCAGGGGAGCGGTCGGGAGCTGGCACGAGACGTATGCCGTCCCGGCCGGGGCGCACGAGAGCATCTACTTCGACATGCCGCTCTACGGGCTGGCCGCCGCCCACGGCAGCGCCCCCGTCACACCGCAGCGGGACCGCGCGGCCCAGCGGCTGTCGTCCGCCTCCGGCGAGGCCTGACCCGCGGGGAGGCCGTGCGGGGAGCGGCGGACCGGGGTGCGGGCGGGGGAGCGGCGGAGGGTCGGTTCAGATCGCGCCCGGCCGCCGCAGCGACTCGCTGAGCCGGGTCGCCGCGTCCACGATGGCCTGGGCGTGCATCCGGCCGGGGTGGCGGGTGAGCCGCTCGATGGGCCCGGAGACGGAGACCGCGGCCACCACCCGGTTCGACGGGCCGCGTACGGGCGCCGAGACGGACGCCACACCCGGCTCCCGCTCGCCGATCGACTGGGCCCAGCCGCGGCGCCGCACCCCGGACAGCGCGGTGGCGGTGAAGCGCGCGCCCTGCAGCCCGCGGTGCAGCCGCTCGGGCTCCTCCCAGGCCATCAGGATCTGCGCGGCCGAGCCGGCCTTCATGGGCAGGGTGGAGCCGACCGGCACGGTGTCCCGCAGCCCGGAGAGACGTTCCGCCGCGGCCACGCAGATGCGCATGTCGCCCTGGCGGCGGTAGAGCTGCGCGCTCTCGCCGGTCACATCGCGCAGGTGGGTGAGCACCGGGCCCGCCGCCGCCAGGAGCCGGTCCTCGCCCGCCGCCGCGGCCAGCTCGCCCAGCCGGGGACCGAGGATGAACCGGCCCTGCATGTCGCGGGCCACCATGCGGTGGTGTTCGAGAGCCACCGCGAGCCGGTGCGCCGTGGGGCGCGCGAGACCGGTCGCGGAGACCAGCCCGGCGAGGGTGGCCGGACCGGACTCCAGAGCGCTCAGTACCAGAGCTGCCTTGTCGAGAACGCCGACGCCGCTAGAGTTGTCCATGCGTCGATACTCACGTCTCAAACTGTGAAACGCAAGTTCAATTTTCCCGGCGAACCGCCAATCTTGAGGGACGGGCCGCCGCTGCGCGGGGGTCCCCCGGCCGCAGGCCGGGGGAGGTACTGATCTCGACATGTGGTCGGCGGCGCTGCCGACCGGAGGGAATGCGATGGGACGCACACTCGCGGAGAAGGTCTGGGACGACCATGTCGTCAGGCGAGCGGAAGGTGAGCCGGACCTTCTCTTCATCGATCTGCACCTGCTCCACGAGGTGACCAGTCCGCAGGCCTTCGACGGACTCCGCAAGGCCGGCCGTGCCGTGCGGCGCACGGATCTGACCATCGCGACCGAGGACCACAACACCCCCACCCTCGACATCGACAAGCCCATCGCCGACCCGGTCTCCCGGGTCCAGTTGGAGACCCTGCGCAAGAACTGCGCGGACCTCGGGGTGCGGCTGCACCCGCTGGGCGACGTCGAACAGGGTGTCGTGCACGTGGTCGGGCCGCAGCTCGGCCTGACCCAGCCCGGCACGACCGTGGTCTGCGGGGACAGCCACACCTCGACCCACGGCGCGTTCGGCGCGCTGGCCTTCGGCATCGGCACCTCCCAGGTCGAGCACGTGCTCGCGACCCAGACGCTGCCCATGGCGCCGTTCCGCACCATGGCGGTCACCGTGAACGGCGAGCTGCCCGAGGACGTCACCGCCAAGGACCTGATCCTGGCCGTCATCGCCAGGATCGGCACCGGCGGGGGGCAGGGGTATGTGATCGAGTACCGGGGCGAGGCCATCGAGAAACTGTCGATGGAGGCCCGCATGACCATCTGCAACATGTCCATCGAGGCGGGCGCCCGGGCCGGGATGATCGCCCCGGACGAGACCACCTTCGCCTACGTCCAAGGCCGTGAGCACGCCCCCCGCGGCGCGGACTGGGACGAGGCGGTCTCCTACTGGAAGACGCTGCGCACCGACCAGGACGCGGTCTTCGACCACGAGGTCGTCATCGAGGCGTCCGAGCTCGCGCCGTTCGTCACCTGGGGCACCAATCCCGGACAGGGCGCGCCGCTGTCGCACGCGGTGCCGGACCCGGCCTCCTTCGAGGACTCCAGCGAGCGTTACGCGGCGGAGAAGGCCCTGGACTACATGGGGCTGAGCGCCGGGCAGCCGCTGCGCGAGGTCGCCGTCGACACCGTCTTCGTCGGCTCGTGCACCAACGGGCGGATTGAGGACCTGCGTTCGGCCGCCGCGGTGCTGCAGGGACGCACGGTGGCCGACGGTGTCCGGATGCTGGTCGTGCCCGGCTCCGTTCGGGTCGCGCTGCAGGCCGTCGAGGAGGGGCTGGACGCGGTGTTCACCGCCGCCGGAGCCGAATGGCGGCACGCGGGGTGCTCGATGTGCCTGGGGATGAACCCCGACCAGCTTCAGCCCGGTGAGCGCGCCGCCTCCACCTCGAACCGCAACTTCGAGGGCCGCCAGGGCAAGGGCGGACGCACCCATCTGGTCTCACCGCAGGTGGCGGCGGCGACGGCGGTACTGGGCCACCTGGCCTCGCCCGCCGACCTGGCCGATGTACGCGAGCCGGCCGCGGTCTGACGGTCCGGGAAGCTCAAGGGAGACGCACTGATGGAAGCCTTCACCACACACACCGGCCGGGCCGTCCCGCTGCGCCGCAGCAATGTCGACACCGACCAGATCATCCCGGCCCACTGGCTCAAGAAGGTCACCCGCGACGGTTTCGAGGACGGCCTCTTCGAGGCCTGGCGCAAGGACCCGGAGTTCGTCCTCAACCAGCCCGCTCACCGGGGCGGCACGGTGCTCGTCGCCGGCCCCGACTTCGGTACCGGCTCCTCCCGGGAGCACGCGGTCTGGGCGCTGCAGAACTACGGCTTCAAGGCCGTCGTCTCCTCCCGGTTCGCCGACATCTTCCGGGGCAACTCGCTCAAGAACGGCCTGCTCACGGTGGTGCTGCCGCAGGAGACGGTCGAGGAGCTGTGGCGGCTGGCGGAGGCGGACCCGGCCATCGAGGTGACCGTGGACCTGGTCCGGCGCAAGGTGCTGGCGCCCGGCCTCGACGCGGACTTCGAACTCGACGAGAACGCCCGCTGGCGTCTGCTGGAGGGGCTGGACGACATCAGCCTCACGCTGAAGAACGAGGAGGCCATCGCGGAGTTCGAGAGCTCCCGGGCCGCCTTCAGGCCGCGCACGACGATTGCCTGACCTGCCCGCGCCCCGTCGGGCGCCGCAGGGCTGAGCACCCCTCAAAAAGCACTCTCCGCGCCCCCGCCGCACCCGGCGGGGGCGCGCTGCTGTTGCGTGGCGGTCCCGCGGGACCGGCGGAGGGAGGGGCGCCGACCGCTCCGCCGGGTGGCGCCGGCGGCCCCGGCGCGGCGCCGCGCCGGGCGCCACGTGTGCGCACACACGTGCGCTCATGATTGACGTGAATTAGTCTTGACGCAGGCTCCTGTCGCACTGAGACGCAGTGCTGCTCGCGACTCGCCCGCACGTTTCGCCTGGAGATGCCAACACGGCTTCTTCCCGGCGGAGTTGGGGCCCACACCTGCTACGTCCCCGCCGCACGCTGACCCGCTGGAAGCGACAACTCACCCCCAATGGCACAATCACCGCATGGAACGCGACGGTCAACTGGAGCTCTACGACCGACTCGCCGCCCGACTGAAGGAGGCGCATTCGCGGGTGCGCTCCCCGCACATCCCGCAGAGCGCACGGGTGCCGCTGACCCGGAGGCTGCTCGTCATCACCGCGGCTTCCAAGCACGATCTCGCCGGTGCCGAACGGCGTCTGGAGCGCCTGATGGCCGACATCGACGAGGGGCGGTTCAGCGCCGCGGCGGGGGACGTACGCATGGACGGAACTCCGTGACGGGCGAGTTCGTTGCGGCACAAGGGTGATTCGCCCGTTTCGTGTTTGATTTGCGGTATATATCTGCCTAGCGTGCGAAAAAGCTGAACACATTCGTTCCGGCAAGGTCTCCGAAGGGGAAGACGTGAACAAGGCGCAGCTCGTTGAAGCTATCCAAGATGACCTCGGTGGACGCCAGCAGGCCGCGGACGCGGTCGATGTGGTCCTGGACGCGATCGTTCGTGCGGTCGTCGCCGGTGAGCGAGTTTCGGTCACCGGCTTCGGCTCTTTCGAGAAGGTCGACCGCCCGGCCCGGTACGCCCGCAACCCGCAGACCGGAGAACGTGTCCGGGTGAAGAAGACCTCCGTACCGCGCTTCCGCGCCGGTGCGGGATTCAAGGACCTGGTGAGCGGCGCGAAGAAGCTCCCCAAGAACGATGTCGCGGTCAAGAAGGCTCCCAAGGGCAGCCTCTCCGGCGGCACGGCCACCAAGAAGGCCACGGCCAAGAAGGCGGGTGCCAAGAAGGCGGCGGCGAAGAAGGCCACCACGGCCAAGAAGGCCACGCCGGCGAAGAAGGCGGCACCGGCGAAGAAGGCCACCACGGCCAAGAAGGCGGCGGCGAAGAAGGCACCGGCGAAGACCGCCGCGGCCAAGAAGACCACCGCCAAGAAGGCCCCGGCCAAGGCCACCACGGCCAAGAAGGCCCCGGCGCGCAAGAGCACCGCCAAGAAAGCTCCCGCGCGCAAGACCGCCGCCCGCAAGACCACGGCCAAGAAGACCACCTCGCGTCGGCGGTGAGTCGCGTACCGCGGCTCGTCCGTACGCGACTCGTCCCCCGCTGTTGAGCGGGGAAACGATCCCTCCCGCCGGCGGCGCACGCCACCAGCGGCGAGTGGACCACGCGGCCGCGCGCCGCGACGCCAGCGCCGGGCCGGGCTCCCTCGGGGGAGCCCGGCCCGCGGCATGTCCAAGGCCTTCCGGCCCCCGGTCTGCCCGTCCCCGGCTCCGGGGCCCGCCGCTACCGGTCATCGGCCCGTCGGTTCGGGCGCCGGGCCCCGGCCTGCCGGTCTCCGTTCACGGACCCCGCCCTCCCGGCTCCGGTCCACGGCCCCAGTGCACGCCCTCTTCCGCTTCCCGGGCGCCACGCCGCACGGCCCCCAGCTCCCACGGGCCCCGCCCCGACAGCGGCCGGGCGGCGACCGGATGGCGAGCGGTACCCGGGCGAGGGGACGCGCCCGCTCGGAGGCGCCCCCAGGCTCCGAGGGCGCCCACAACGGCGCACAGGGCGTGCGAGAGCGCCGCGGCCGCCCGGCGAGCACTCCGTGGCCGCCCGACGAGCACTCCGCGTGGGCAACCTCCGGCATCCCGCCGCGGGACGGCGCCCGGAGGACACGGCGCCCCGCGAGAACTCCGCGCGGCACCCGGCATCCGCTGCCGGGCAGCGCCGACTACAGGGTCTGCAGGGTCACCACGGTGATCCGGCGTGCCTCGCCCTCGCCCTCGGTCTCGATCCGCACCCGCTGACCGGGGCGGAGCAGCAGCAGCCCGCCCGCGTCGAACGCGGGGGCCTCGAAGGGGAGCGGTGTGCCGTCGTCCAGCAGCACACTGCCGGACCGGGACGCCGGATCGTAGGTGTACGCCGTGGCCTGCATACCCGCAGCCTAGCGGCCCGGGTCCGGGACGGGGCCGGCGAGCAGCGCGGTGGTGAAGCCGCCCACCCCCAGGGCGTTCGCCGCGGCCAGGTCCGCGGGCGTGTCCACGTCCTGCCGCACGCTGGGCACCCCCGACACCGGCAGTTCCGCCGCCCCCGAGGCCCGGTGCCGGGCCCGGGAGAGGCCGCCGAAAGCCGGGGAAAGCGGGATACGGGGGAGAGCGGTGAGCAGCGTGGTGCCGATTTCCGCGGCGTCCGGAAGAAAAGCGCGCGGAAATCCGGCGGCCGTGTCCAGGGCCCGCTCCAATTCCGCGGGCCGCAGTGCCGGCAGGTCGGCGTTGAGCGCGGCGACGGCGGCGCCGGGGTCCGCGGCGCGGGCCGCGGACGCTCCGTGCGCGAGCGCGGCGTTGAGCCCTCCGCCCGGCGGGTCCGGCACCGTGCCGGCGCCCAGGGTGCGCAGTTCGGCGGCGGCCAGCGGATCGTCCGTGACAACCACCACACCGCTCACCGCCCGGCAGGCGAGCGCTGCCGTGACCGTGTCCTGCGCGAACGCCAGCGCGAGCGCGGGCAGGGCCGGGCCGCCCGGGACGCCCGCCAGCCGGCTCTTGGCCCGGGGGAGAGGCTTCAGCGGCACCACGAGAGTCCACGTCACGGGCGTCACATGTGGCTTCATCGACCCCATTCTCACCTGCTGCCCGAGCGGCCCGGTGAGGGCGGGGTTACCGTGTGCCCTGCGGTCGGGCACGGACAGTGTGCTCGACAGCGAGGCAGTCCGCGGCGACACTTGTGCGGTTGTCGATGTGCCCCCAGAGGAAGGGCCCCACAAGGAGCCCCCTAAGGAGATGGTGTCCGGGTGTCCCGCCAAACCGTGTCCGCGCCGGGAGCGACCCCGCGACCACCTGCCGGAGAGGCCGGGCCGAAGGGGGCGCGCAGTGCCGGGGAGTGACGGCAAACCCAGGAAGATCGGCTTCTGGTACCGCCTGGCCGCGGTTCTGGCGAAACCGCCGCTCGTCCTGCTCTTCAAACGGGACTGGCGCGGAATGGAGCACATTCCGCAGGACGGCGGATTCATCACCGTCGTCAACCACAACTCGTACCTCGACCCGCTCTCCTACGCGCACTACCAGTACAACACCGGCCGGGTCCCCCGGTTCCTGGCCAAGGTGGGCCTGTTCAAGGGCGGCTTCGTGGGCGCCGTGATGCGCGGAACCGGGCAGATTCCCGTCTACCGCGAGTCCGCGGACGCGGTGGGCGCCTTCCGGGCCGCCGTGGAGGCCATCGAGAAGGGCGAGTGCGTCGCCTTCTACCCCGAGGGCACTCTCACCCGCGATCCGGAGATGTGGCCGATGGCCGGCAAGACCGGCGCAGCCAGGGTCGCGCTGCTGACCAGGGCGCCTGTCGTCCCGGTCGCACAGTGGGGCGCCAACCTCGCGATGCCGCCGTACGCCAAGGAGAAGAAGCTGCGGCTCTTCCCCCGCAAGACGCTCACCGTGCAGGCGGGCCCGCCGCTGGACCTCTCGGCGTTCTACGACCGGGAGCCCACCGCCGAGGTGCTCCGCGAGGTCACCGACGTCATGATGGACGCCGTCAGCGCGCAGCTCGCCGTCGTCCGCGGCGAGCCCGCGCCCGCCGAGCGGTACGACATGCGCAAGGCGGCGGTCCGCCGGCGCGAGCAGCGCGCCGTCCCGAAGGACGGGCAGGAGGCGCACACCGCGGGCGGACAGCACGAACCGGCCGGTGGAGCACCGGCCGCGGCCGAGGCGGCAGAGGGAGAGACGAACGCGTGAGCCGGCACGACGGGCCGCAGCAGGAACGCCGGAGGAAGGCCGCCGTGTTCGGCACCGGCTCCTGGGGGACCGCCTTCGCGATGGTGCTCGCCGACGCCGGGGTCGAGGTGGTCCTGTGGGGCCGCCGGCCCGAGGTCGTCGAGGCGATCAACACCACGCGCCGCAACCCCGGGTACCACCCCGGGACGGAACTCCCCGCCGGGGTGCGGGCCACCACCGACCCGGCCGAGGCCGCCCGGGACGCGGAGTTCACCGTCCTGTCCGTCCCCGCCCAGACGCTCCGCACCAACCTGGAGTCCTGGCGGGAGCTGCTGCACCCGGACACCGTGCTCGTCTCCCTGATGAAGGGCGTCGAACTCGGCACGGCCAAGCGGATGAGCGAGGTCGTCCAGGAGGTCGCCGGTGTCCCCGCCGAACGGGTCGCCGTGCTCACCGGGCCCAACCTCGCCCGGGAGATCGCCGCCCGGCAGCCGGCGGCCGCCGTCGCGGCCTGCGCGGACGAGGAGGCGGCGCGGGCTCTGCAGAGTGCCTGCCACACCCCGTACTTCCGGCCCTACACCAGCACCGACGTGGTCGGCTGCGAGCTGGGCGGGGCCGTCAAGAACGTCATCGCGCTGGCCGTGGGCATCGCCGACGGGATGGGGCTGGGGGACAACTCCAAGGCGTCGCTGATCACCCGGGGCCTGGCCGAGACCACCCGGCTCGGACTGGCGATGGGCGCCGAGGCACACACCTTCGCCGGCCTCGCGGGCATGGGCGACCTGGTGGCCACCTGCTCCTCGCCGCTGTCGCGCAACCACACCTTCGGCACCAACCTCGGCCGCGGCATGACCCTCCAGGAGACCATCGCGGTCACCGAGCAGACCGCGGAGGGCGTCAAGTCCTGCCAGTCCGTGCTGGACCTCGCCCGGCGGCACGGCGTGGAGATGCCGATCACCGAGACGGTCGTGGAGATCGTCCACGAGGGCAAGCCCCCGCACGTGGCGCTCAAGGAGCTGATGTCCCGCAGCGCCAAGGCCGAACGGAGCTGACCGCACCGCAGCGGTCCCGCGCGGGCCCGTCCGGCACCCGGCGCCACGAGGGGCCACCGCCTCGGCGCCGGGGGTACGACGCGGTAAAGTCCCAGCGATGAGCAGCCAGAGCCCCGCCCCCAAGCCCCGAGTCGCCGTCGTCTTCGGCGGACGCAACTCAGAGCACCAGATCTCCGTCCTCACGGCCGGCGCGGTGCTCGACGCCATCGACCGCGACAAGTACGAGGTGCTGCCCATCGGCATCACCGCGGACGGCCGCTGGGCCCTGGCGGCAGACGACCCGGCCCGGATGGCCGTCGAGGGCCGCGAGCTGCCCACCGTGGAGCGGGTCGCCGACTCGGACACCGGCGCCGTGCTGCTGCCGGTCTCGCCCGGCAGCCGGGAGGTCGTCCACACCGAGCCCGGCCAGGTGCCCAAGACCCTCGGCGAGATCGACGTCGTCTTCCCGGTCCTGCACGGCCCTTACGGCGAGGACGGCACCCTGCAGGGGATGCTGGAGCTGGCGGGGGTGCCCTATGTCGGCTCGGGCGTGCTGTCCTCCGCCGTCGGCATGGACAAGGACTACATGAAGCGGATCTTCTCCTCCTTCGGGCTGCCGGTGGGCCCCTACGTCACCGTCCGGCCCCGGGAGTGGGAGCGCGACCCCGCCACGGCGCGCAAGAAGATCGTCGACTTCGCCTCCGACCAGGGCTGGCCGGTCTTCGTCAAGCCCGCGCGGGCCGGCTCGTCCATGGGCATCACCAAGGTCTCCGACCTGGGTGGACTGGACGAGGCCGTGGAGACCGCCCGGCGCCACGATCCGAAGATCATCGTGGAGTCGCTGCTGCGCGGCCGCGAGATCGAGTGCGGCGTCCTGGAGTTCGAGGACGGTCCGCGGGCCAGCGTCCCGGCCGAGATCCCGCCGGTCAGCAACCACGACTTCTACGACTTCGAGGCCAAGTACATCGACTCCGCCTCCGGCATCGTCCCGGCCCCGCTGAGTGCGGAGGAGACCGAGCGGGTGCGGGAGCTGGCCGTCCTGGCCTTCGAGGCCGCCTCCTGCGAGGGGCTGGTGCGGGCCGACTTCTTCCTGCGCGAGGACGGCGAGTTCGTCATCAACGAGATCAACACCATGCCGGGCTTCACCCCCATCTCGATGTACCCCCGGATGTGGCAGGAGGCCGGGGTCAGCTATCCCGAGCTGGTCGACCGCCTCATCCAGGGCGCTCTCGACCGCCCCACCGGCCTGCGCTAGCCGTCCGGCGCGCCCGCACCGTCCCCGGAGGGCCGCGGCGTGCGGAGTGCGCCCCCCCGGAGACGGCGCGGGCGGCCCCGTCGGGCCCGCACACCCGGCGGGCGCGCAGGGGAGACCCTCGGGGGGCGTCCGGCTGGTCAGTTCCCGGCGCCGTCCGCCGCGTCCCGCACCGTGGGCACCGTGCGCCCGACGGCGTCCGCGAGATCGGGGAGCACCTCGGCCTCGGGCGCGTAGTCGCCGGGCACCGTCAACTCGACGTAGGCGACGCGGCCCGTCGTGACGAAGCGGTAGCCGTCGTCCCGCTTCTCCAGCAGCCAGGAGACCCCGTTCACCTCGGCCACCTCGGCGGTGGGGTTGTACTCTTCGGTGCCGGGGGTGAGCACGGGGGGTTCGGGCACTCCGCAGCGCAGCGCGATGGCCGGATCGCCCCAGACGGCTGTGAAGTCGGAGACCTGGTCGGCCCGGCCGCGTCGCTGGTCGTGAACCCTTTCCGGCAGCGCGCCGTGCAATGACCGGCACACTTTCGCCGCCCTGCCGGACGGGCTGGGCGGGGTGGGGCCCGCCTCGCCGGTGGCCGAACAGGCTGCCGTGGCCAGGGACGCCAGCGCGGCCACCGCCGCGAGCGGGGCGGTGGAGACGGAACGAGAGGAAGCAGTCCGGCGTCGCATACTCACCGGGCGAGCATACGGGGGACTAGAGATGGACGATGGGGCAGGTCAGGGTGCGGGTGATGCCCTCAACCTGCTGGACCTTCGCGACCACCATGCGTCCGAGGTCGTCCATCGTCTCCGCGCGGGCACGCACGATCACGTCGTACGGACCCGTTACATCCTCGGCCTGGATCACGCCCGGGATCTTGGAGACGATCTCTGCGACGGTCGAAGCCTTGCCGACCTCGGTCTGGATCAAGACGTACGCCTGTACCACGGAACCTCCTCGGGGGCTACGAGGATCATGCGGGGCGAGAGAGAGACGCCACCGTACCGCGTCACCTGCTCCGCCGGGAGACCACCGGCCCGCCCTCGTGGCGCCGGGTACCCGGGTGCTGCCGGTACGCGCCGCGGCGTACCGGCGGACACGCACCCCGGGCGGGTGGGCGAGGCACGGGAGTGCACGATGAGCGATGTGAGTGAAGGGGCAGAACAATGCGGGATGTGAACGGCAGTACCGCGTCGGAACCCACACCCGCGGTGGAGGCCCCCCACGGCCCCGCGCGGGGGCGGATGCCGGGCACCGTGGGCGCCCTGGGGGAGTTCGGGCTGATCCGGGAGCTGACCTCCCGGCTGACCACCACCCCCGCCGTCCGGATCGGCCCCGGGGACGACGCCGCCGTGGTGGCCGCGCCGGACCGGCGGGTCGTGGCCAGCACCGACATCCTGCTGGAGGGGCGGCACTTCCGGCGCGACTGGTCGACGGCGTACGACGTGGGCCGCAAGGCCGCAGCGCAGAACCTCGCCGACATCGCCGCCATGGGCGCCGTCCCCACCGCACTGCTGCTCGGACTGATCGTCCCCGTGGACCTCCCGGCCAACTGGCCCACCGAACTGATGGACGGCATCCGCGACGAGGCCCAGGTCGCCGCCTCCGCCGTGGTCGGCGGCGACGTGGTGCGCGGCGACAGCATCGCCGTCTCCATCACCGCGCTGGGCGACCTGCGCAACCAGGAGCCGGTCACCCGCTCCGGAGCCCGGGCCGGGGACGTCGTCGCCGTCACCGGGTGGCTGGGCTGGTCCGCCGCCGGGCACGCGGTGCTCTCCCGGGGCTTCCGCTCCCCCCGGGCCTTCGTGGAGGCGCACCGCAGGCCCGAGCCGCCCTACCACGCGGGGCCGGCGGCCGCCGGACTCGGCGCCACCGCCATGACCGACGTCAGCGACGGCCTGGTGGCCGACCTCGGGCACATCGCCGAGGCCAGCAAGGTGCGCATCGACATCCGCTCGGCCGACCTGGACGTCCCCGCGCAGATGGCCGACATCGGGCAGGCCGTCGGCGTCGACCCGCTCCAGTGGGTGCTCACCGGAGGAGAGGACCACGCCATCGTCGCGACCTTCCCGCGCGACCAGAAGCTCCCGGCGCGCTGGCGGGTCATCGGCGCGGTGCAGGGCGCGTCCGCGCGGCCCCGGGTCACGGTGGACGGGGCCCCCTGGGCGAAGGCGGGCGGCTGGGACCACTTCTCGCCCGACGCGGACCGCTGAGTACCGTCGCACCATGGACGATGTGAACCCCACCGGTGCCGCCCCGCCCCGGGTGCTGACCGTCGCCGGGTCCGACTCCGGCGGCGGCGCCGGTGTCCAGGCCGACCTGAAGACCATGCTGGCGCTCGGCACCCACGGTATGAGCGTGATCGCCGCCGTCACCGCGCAGAACTCGCTCGGCGTGCAGGGAAGTTGGGAGCTGCCCCTGGAGGCGGTACGGGCCCAGTACCGCAGCGTGGCCGACGACATCGGGGTGCAGGCGGTCAAGACCGGCATGCTGGCCTCGGCGCCCCTCGTGGAGACCGTCGCCGAACTGCTGGCCGACGCCCCGGCTCCGGTGGTCGTCGACCCGGTGGGCGTCTCCAAGCACGGGGACCCGCTGCTGGCCGCGGACGCGGTGGGCGCACTGCGCCGCGGGCTGCTGCCCGTCGCCACCGTCGTCACGCCCAACCTGGACGAGGTCGCGCAGTTGACGGGCATCGCGGTCACCGGCGAGGCGGGACTGCGCGACGCCGCGGCCGCCCTGCTGGAACACGGACCGCGCTGGGCGCTGATCAAAGGCGGTCATCTGCCCGGCGAAGCCGTCGACCTGCTGACCGACGGCGCCGAGGAGCACTGGCTGCGCGCCCCCCGGTACGACAACCGGCACACGCACGGCACCGGCTGCACGCTGGCCAGCGCGCTGGCCGCGTACCTGGCCCGGGGCCTGCCGGTGCCGGAGGCCGCACGGGCCGCCAAGGAGTACACGACCGGCGCCATCGCGGCGGGCTTCGCGCTGGGCGCCGGACTGGGACCGGTGGACCACGGATGGCGGCTGCGCGGCCGGGACTGAGCCGCCGGCGCCGCCCGGCATCCCTCCCCCTCCCCGTGCCGCACCCCCGGCCCGTCCGATGTGACGCCGGGGCCGGAGCCGGTATGCCCGGAGCCCTGCTCCCGGAACCCGGGCCGGACGCCCGGACCACCACCGGAACGCACAAGGAACCGGCCCGCACGAGGCGGGCCGGTTCCTGTGTTCTGCTGTCGGCGTGAGCCGCGCTGCGTTACGTCGAGGACGTCAGCGCGACACCTTGCCGGCCTTGATGCACGAGGTGCAGGCGTTGAGGCGCTTCGGCGTCCCGCCGACCACGGCACGCACGCGCTGGATGTTCGGATTCCAGCGACGGCGGGTGCGGCGGTGCGAGTGGGAGATGTTGTTGCCGAACTCCGGCCCCTTGCCGCAGACGTCGCAGTTCGCAGCCACGGGTCACTCCAAAGACTTCAGATGCACGTACGGTGAATCCCGGCGACGCAGACCAAGATGACCGGCTGTGCCAGGGGGATCGTCGCCCGTCGGAGAGAAACGTCCGGAACAGGCAACCGGAGCAGCATACAACGGCCGGTCTCGAACAGCGAAACCCAGGCCCCCGCTCCGGTCCCGACCTGGGATTCCGTCCGGACTCCCACTAGCCTTCCGGCAGCGCCGCCGCCCGCCGGACCGGCGCCGGACACCGGCCGGCCCCGGCCGGAGCATCCCGGCCGCAGCACTCTGGAGGAGGTCCCGCACGTGCCGCAACCGCTCGACGCCGCCGCGGTACGCCGCTGGTGCGCCCTGGGCCGGGAAGCGCTGCGCGCCCACTGCGCGCGGATGGACGCCATCAACGTCTTCCCGGTCGCGGACGGCGACACCGGCACCAACCTGTGCCTCACCTTCGAAGCGGCCTGCGAGGCGCTCCCGACCCGCGACACGGCCCGCGACACGAACGGGGACCCGGGCGCCGGAGCCGCACTGCGCGCCATGGCGCGGGCCGCACTCCTGGCGGCGAGGGGCAACTCCGGGGCGATCCTCGCCGAGTACCTGCGCGGCATGGCGCGGGGACTGGACGAGGGGGCCGGTGCCCCCGCCGAGCGGCTGTGCCGGGCGCTCCGGGGCGGCGCGTCCGCCGCCTACGCCGCCGTCGCGCACCCGGTGGAAGGGACGATGCTCACGGTGGCGGAGGCCGCCGCCGCGGCGGCCGAGGCCGGGGACGACCCCGCGGCCGCGGCGCGGCGCACGCTGGACGCCACCCCCGACCGGCTGGCGGCGCTGGCCCGGGCCGGTGTGGTGGACGCGGGCGGACTCGGGCTCACCGTGCTGCTGACCGCACTGTGGGCGGCACTGGGCGAGCAGGTACCCGACGAGGAACCCGCGGCGGCCACCGGAGCGGCGTCCCCGGCCGCTGCGGAACCGGCGGACTCTCCGGCCGCTCCCGCGGCTCTGCCCGCCGACGGCCTGCCGCAGGCGCCCCGCCGCCCCGAGTTCGAGGTGATGTACCTGCTGGCGGCCGAGGACCCCGCGGCCGTCGACGCGCTCCGGGCCCGGCTGGACCCGCTCGGCGACTCCCTGGTCGTCGGCGGTGGCGAGGGGCTGTGGAGCGTCCACGTCCACGTCGCCGACGCCGGCGCCGCCGTGGAGGCGGGCCTGGCCGCGGGGCGTCCGCACCGCATCCGGATCACCCACCTGCCGACGGCCGGGGACGCGGCGGGGCACGGCGCAACCGGCGGTCCGCGGTGCGCCGCGGACGGGCCGGGCCGGCCGCCGGACCCCGGGGCGCGGGTCGTCGTCGCCGTCGTGCCGGGGGAGGGGCTGGCCGCGCTCTGCCGGCAGGCCGGCGCCGTGGTGCTGTCCGCGCGCTCCGTGCCGGCCGGGGCCGCCGTCGACGGCATCGACGGCATCGACGAGGGAGCGCTGGTGGCGGCGGTCCGGGCGACCGGAGCCGGCGAGGTCGCCCTGCTGCCCAACGACAGCGGACTCCACCCCCTGGCCGCCCGCGCCGCCGACGCCGTACGGGCGGCCGGCATCCGGTGCGCCGTCATCCCCACCCGCGCCGCCGTCCAGGGGCTGGCGGCGCTGGCCGTGCACCAGCCGGACCGCCGCTTCGACGAGGACGTCGTCACCATGACCTCGGCCGCCGGAGCCACCCGGTACGGGGAGGTGACCGTCGCCGAACGCCGCTCGTGGACCAGCGCCGGGATCTGCCACCGGGGCGACGTGCTCGGCCTGGTGGACGGCGACGTCGCGCTGATCGGGAGCGGGACCGGACAGGTCGCCACCGAGGTGCTCGACCGGATGCTGGCGGCGGGCGGCGAACTGGTCACCCTCGTTCTCGGCGCGGACGCCCCCGCGGGGCTCGCCGCGGCGCTGGAGCGCCGGGTACGCGAGCGCCACCTGGCCGTCGACACCGTCGTCCACGAGGGCCGCCAGCACGAGACGCAGCTGCTCATCGGGGTCGAATAGCCGCCGCCGTCCGCGCGCCTGGCGCGTGGCACCGGACCTGTCACCCCCGTCCGGCAGGATGGAGCCGTGCCCTCGACAGAAACCAGGCGAAGCGAACCCCTCCAGGAGCCGCTGAAGGCGCTGCTCGGCGGAAACACCGCGCAGGCGATGTCCGAGCACCTCGGGCTGCGCACGGTCGGCGACCTGCTGCACCACTACCCCCGCCGGTACGCCGAGCGCGGCGAGCTGACGCGGCTGTCCGAGCTGCCGCTGGACGAGCACGTCACCGTCGTCGCCCGGATCCACGACGCCCGCGTGCACAAGTTCAACCACGGCCGGGGCCAGCGCCTGGAGGTCACGCTGACCGACGGCAGCGGCCGGCTCCAGCTCGTCTTCTTCGGCCGCTCGGTCCACTACCACCAGCGGCAGCTGCTGCCCGGCAAGCGCGGCCTGTTCGCCGGGAAGGTCGGGGTCTTCAACCGCAAGCTCCAGCTCTCCCATCCGGACTACAAGCTCCTGGACGAGGAGAGCGACGAGCAGACCGTCGCCCGGTTCGCGGGCGCCGTGCTGCCGCTGTACCCGGCGTGCAAGCAGCTCTCCTCCTGGAACATCGAGCAGTCCGTCGGCACCGTGCTCGACGCACTGCAGGCCACCTCCTGGCAGGGCCTGGCCGACCCGCTGCCCGGGCCGCTGCGTGCGCAGCGCGGCCTCGTCCCGCTCTCCGAGGCGCTGGAGAAGATCCACCGGCCGCAGGGCCGGACGGACATCGCCGAGGCCCGCTCCCGGCTCAAGTGGGACGAGGCGTTCGTCCTGCAGGTCGCCCTCGCCCGGCGCCGTGCCAAGGAGACCGAACTGCCCGCCGTGCCGCGCCGCCCGGCCGCCGGCGGGCTGCTGGACGCCTTCGACGCGCGGCTGCCGTTCACGCTCACCGACGGGCAGCACGAGGTCAGCCGGGAGATCTTCGCCGATCTGGCCACCGTGCACCCCATGCACCGGCTCCTGCAGGGCGAGGTGGGCTCCGGCAAGACGCTGGTGGCGCTGCGCGCGATGCTCGCCACCGTCGACGCGGGCGGCCAGGCGGCGATGCTGGCGCCCACCGAGGTGCTGGCCCAGCAGCACCACCGGTCCATCACCGAGATGATGGGCGAACTCGCGGAGGGCGGCATGCTCGGCGGGGCCGAGCAGGGCACCAAGGTGGTGCTGCTGACCGGCTCGATGGGCGCCGCGGCACGACGCCGGGCCCTGCTGGACCTGACGACCGGCGAGGCGGGCATCGTGGTGGGCACCCACGCGCTGATCGAGGACAAGGTCGCCTTCCACGACCTGGGGCTGGTGGTCGTGGACGAGCAGCACCGCTTCGGCGTCGAACAGCGGGACGCGCTGCGCTCCAAGGGCGGCCACGCCCAGGGGGAGAAGCGCACTCCGCATCTGCTGGTCATGACGGCGACCCCCATCCCCCGGACCGTCGCCATGACCGTCTTCGGCGACCTGGAGACCTCCGTACTGGACCAACTCCCCGCCGGGCGGTCCCCGATCGCCACCCACGTCGTCCCGGTCAGGGACAAGCCGCACTTCCTCGCCCGCGCCTGGGAGCGGGTGCGCGAGGAGACGGAGGCCGGCCACCAGACCTATGTGGTCTGCCCCCGGATCGGTGACGACGAGGACGCGGGAGGCAAGAGCGGCGCTCGCGGGCGGCCCGCCGACGAGGAGGCGGCGAGCGGTTCAGCGGAGGACGAGGGCGCCGACAGTGAGGAGAGGCGTCCGCCGCTGGCCGTGCTGGACGTCGCCGAGCAGCTCGCCTCCGGTCCGCTGGCCGGGCTCCGGGTGGCGGTCCTGCACGGGCGGATGCAGCCGGAGGCCAAGGACGAGGTGATGCGGCGGTTCGCCGCGGGCGAGGTCGACGTGCTGGTGGCCACCACCGTCATCGAGGTCGGGGTGAACGTCCCCAACGCGACCGGCATGGTGGTCATGGACGCCGACCGGTTCGGCGTCTCGCAACTGCACCAGCTGCGCGGCCGGGTCGGCCGGGGCACCGCACCGGGGCTGTGCCTGCTGGTGACGGACATGCCGCAGGAGTCCCCCGCACGGACCCGGCTGGAGGCCGTCGCGGCCACCCTCGACGGTTTCGAGCTCTCCCGCATCGACCTCGAACAGCGCCGCGAGGGCGATGTCCTGGGCCAGGCGCAGTCCGGCGTGCGCTCCTCGCTGCGGATGCTCGCCGTCATCGACGACGAGGACATCATCGCCGCGGCCCGCGACGAGGCCACCGCGCTGGTCGCGGCCGACCCCGAGCTGGCGGACCATCCCGAGCTGCGCACCGCGCTGGACGCGCTGCTGGACGAGGAGCGGGAGGAGTTCCTCGACAAGGGCTGACCGAGGCCACGCGGTGCCGGACCCCGCATGGGATCCTGATGCCGAGCACGCACCCCACACAGAGGATCCGCACCCATGACCCGCGTCATCGCCGGAGCCGCAGGCGGGCGACGGCTGGCCGTCCCGCCGGGCACCGGCACCCGCCCCACCTCCGACCGGGCCCGCGAAGGCCTGTTCTCCAGCTGGGAGTCCCAGCTGGGCGGCGCCGCCGGCTGGCAGGGCCTGCGGGTGCTGGACCTGTTCGCCGGCTCGGGAGCCGTCGGCCTGGAGGCGCTGTCCCGGGGAGCCGGGCAGGTGCTGCTCGTCGAGGCGGATCCGCGTGCCGTGCGCACCCTCCGGGAGAACGTGCGCGCGCTGGGACTGCCCGGGGCCGAGGTGCGCTCGGGGAAGGCGGCCCAGGTGCTCGCCGGTGAACCGCCCTCGACCCCGTTCGGCCTGGTCTTTCTCGATCCGCCGTATGCGATGGCCGACGACGAGCTGCGGGAGACACTCCTCACACTCCGGGCCAGGGGCTGGCTGGCGCCCGCCGCGCTGGCCACCGTGGAGCGCAGCACCAGGGGCGGCGATTTCCGCTGGCCGGAGGGTTTCGAGGGACTCAGATCCCGTCGCTACGGCGAGGGAACGCTTTGGTACGGTCGCGCCGCCGCGCGGGAAGTTACTCCCGCGTCATGCTGAGATCACCTGAGGCAGGGCCCCGCGCCCGCCGTGAGGAGAGCGAGGAAGTGCCAGTGCGCCGCGCAGTCTGCCCGGGGTCGTTCGACCCCATCACCAATGGCCACCTCGACATCATCGAGCGCGCTTCCCGGCTGTACGACACGGTGCACGTCGCCGTGATGATCAACAAGTCCAAGAAGGGGCTCTTCTCGGTCGAGGAGCGTATCGATCTGATCCGCCAGGTCACCGAGGCCTTCGGGAACGTCGAGGTCGAGGCGTTCCACGGGCTGCTGGTCGACTTCTGCAAGGAGCGGGACATTCCCGCCATCGTCAAGGGGCTGCGCGCGGTCAGCGACTTCGACTACGAGCTGCAGATGGCCCAGATGAACAACGGCCTCTCCGGGGTCGAGACGCTCTTCGTCCCGACCAACCCCACCTACAGCTTCCTCTCCTCCAGCCTCGTCAAGGAGGTCGCCACCTGGGGCGGCGACGTCTCCCACCTGGTTCCGGAGGCCGTCGACCGGGCGCTGGCCGAACGCCTCACCAAGCCCTGACGCGCTCCGGGCCCGCGACCCCCGGGCCGCGGCCCCGCGCCGCGGCCGGGAGCGGACGGTTCCGGGCGGACGGCGCTGACCTGCCCGGACCGGTCGGCTTCCGGGAAGGAGTAACGGGCCCGCGCCCACGGGTCGTACAGTCACCTGCGTGGACGTACAGCAGAAACTCGACGAGATCGTGGCGACCGTCGACGGCGCGCGCTCGATGCCCATGTCCGCCTCCTGCGTGGTCAACCGGGCCGAGTTGCTCGCCATGCTCGAGGAGGTGCGCCAGGCGCTGCCCGGCTCCCTGGCCGAGGCGCGCGAGGTGATCGGCGGCCGCGAGCAGGTGGTGGCCGAGGCCCACCAGGAGGCCCAGCGCGTCATCGAGGCGGCCCAGGGCGAGCGCGCGGCGCTGGTGGCCGGCACGGAAGTGGCCCGGCGCGCGCAGGAGGAGGCCGACCGTATCCTGGCCGAGGCCCGCCGGGAGGCGGGCGAGATCCGGGTCGAGGCCGACGACTACGTCGACAGCAAGCTCGCCAACTTCGAAGCCGTGCTCTCCAAGACCATCGGTTCCGTCGAGCGCGGCCGGGAGAAGCTGCTGGGCAGCGGGCCCGGTGCCGAGGAGTGGCACGAGGAGTACGCGCACGAGGCGCCCGAGCGCACCGGCGACCCCCGCGAGCTGCAGCGCCGGGCCGACAGCTATGTCGAGGCGCGGCTCGGGTCGGTCTCGGCGGTGCTCACCAAGACACTGGAGGCAGTGGGGCGCGGCCGGCTCAAGCTGCACGGTCACGAGCCCATCGACGAGCTGGCCGCGCACATGGCGGCGCAGGACGGTGCCGAGGGCTTCGCGCAGCACACCAGTGATGCCGACTATCTGGCCGGGCTCGCGCACACCGAGCCGGCGGCGGGGGCGGCGCAGGACGAGCAGTCCCGGCCGCCGCAGCCCGCGCAGCCGCCCCAGCCCCCCTACAGCCCGGCGCAGCCGCAGGACCCCTACTACGCGCAGCAGCAGATGCCCTACGGCGCCGGGCAGCAGCACGATCCCTACGCCTACGCCCAGCAGGCGCCGCAGGACCCCTACTACGCGCAGCAGCACGACCCCTACGGCTACGCCCAGCAGCAGGACGGCTACTATCAGCAGCCCCAGCAGTACTACCAGCAGCAGCCGCAACAGCAGCTCGACGAGACCAGCCTCTTCGACACCAGCATGATCGACATCGAACAGGTCCGGGCCTACGAGCAGCGCCACGGCCACGGGGGCTGATCCCCCCCCGGTCCGCGGAGCGCGGCGCCACCGGGACGCGGATTGGGTCATGGGGGAGCCGTCACGTATCCTGTCTCTTCGGCCGTGGGTACGTGCGCGGCCGAAGCCCCACCCGTAGAAAGCAGGAAGCCCTGAACTCCCCCCTCGACCACCGCGCGCCCCTCGTGTTCGACACACGCGAGCTGGGGCGACGACCTGGTGCGATGAAGCGGCTCTCCCGCGAGGTGGAGTCCCCCGGCGACCTGGGTGTCGAGTTCATCAAGGTTCCCGACGGGGCGACGATCGAGCTGGACCTCCGCCTGGAGTCGGTCATGGAGGGGGTACTCGTCACGGGTACCGCCCGTGCGCCGCTGACAGGGGAGTGCGTAAAGTGTCTGGAGCCGCTCGACCAACGGGTCGAAGCGGACTTCCAGGAGATGTTCTCCTATCCCGACGCCGACGACCGGGGCCGCCCCGTTGCGGAGCCCGGCGAGGACGAGGAGGACGAGGACACACTCTTCCTCGAGGGCGATCTGTTCGACCTCGAACCCGTGCTGCGGGACGCGGTGGTGCTCGCACTGCCGCTGCAGCCGGTGTGCCGCGAGGACTGCCCCGGCCTGTGCCCCGAATGCGGGGCCCGGCTGGCGGACGACCCCGACCACAGGCACGAAGAAGCCGTCGACATCAGGTGGGCGGCACTGCAGGGACTCGCCGAGACCATGCCGGACGGCGAGAAGGACAACGAGCCCCGCACCGACGGGGACGACTCACAGGAGAAGTAGCCGTGGCTGTTCCGAAGCGGAAGATGTCGCGCAGCAACACGCGCCACCGCCGGTCGCAGTGGAAGGCTGCGGTCCCCACCCTGGTGAAGTGCGAGCGCTGCCGCGAGCCCAAGCAGCAGCACATCGCGTGCCCGAGCTGCGGCACCTACAACAAGCGTCAGGTCCTCGAGGTCTGATCGGCGGGTGACAGGCTCCATGTCCGACGCCGGAACTCCGCAGGGTCCCGTCCCCGGGAAGGGGGGAGACTCCGCGGAGCTGGTGGACTCGGCCTCGTCGCACGCGATTCTGGAAGGGCGGCTCGGTTACCGACTGGAGTCCGCCCTTCTGGTGCGTGCGCTGACGCACCGCAGCTACGCCTACGAGAACGGCGGGCTGCCCACCAACGAGCGCTTGGAATTCCTCGGTGACTCCGTCCTCGGACTCGTGGTCACCGACACGCTCTACCGGATGCATCCCGACCTGCCGGAGGGCCAGCTCGCCAAGCTGCGGGCCGCGGTGGTCAACTCGCGTGCCCTCGCAGGTGTCGCCCGCGGGCTCGACCTGGGCGCCTTCATCCGCCTCGGCAGAGGCGAGGAGGGCACCGGCGGCCGGGACAAGGCGTCGATCCTCGCGGACACGCTGGAAGCGGTCATCGGCGCCGTCTATCTCGACCAGGAGCTGGAAGCGGCCTCCGAACTGGTGCACCGCCTCTTCGACCCGCTCATCGAGCGGTCCTCCAACCTGGGCGCCGGTCTCGACTGGAAGACCAGCCTGCAGGAGCTGACGGCCGCCGAGGGACTCGGCGTCCCGGAGTACCTGGTCTCCGAGACGGGCCCCGACCACGAGAAGACCTTCACGGCTGCTGCCCGCGTCGGTGGTGTCGCGTACGGCACCGGCACAGGACGCAGCAAGAAGGAGGCCGAGCAGCAGGCCGCCGAGGCCGCCTGGCGCGCCATCTCGGCCCGCGCGGAGGCCGCCGCGGAAGGCGACGGCGACAGCCGGCGGACCGGCAAGGCCGCAGCCGCCGGCAAGGGTGCCGCGGCGCCCTCCGTCCCCGACGGCCAGCGCAGCGAGCCCACCGAGCCCACCGAGGGCAGCGCCGCGTCGCGCTGACCCCCGCGCACACCGCACCGTCCGTCACGGCCGCCCTCCTCGGGGCGGCCGTGGTGTTTCCGGTCCCGAGCAGGCGGGGCCCTGTCCCCTGAGGAGTCCCGTGCCCGAGCTGCCGGAAGTCGAGGTCGTCCGCCGCGGCCTGGAACGCTGGACGGGCGGCCGCACCATCAGCGCCACCGAGGTGCTGCACCCGCGTGCCGTCCGCCGCCACCTGGCCGGTGCGCCGGACTTCATCGCGCGGCTGGCCGGCCGGCGCCTCGGACCGGCGCAGCGCCGGGGCAAATACCTGTGGCTGCCCCTCGAGGACGGTTCCCACGCGCTCCTGGCCCACCTGGGGATGAGCGGCCAGCTCCTCATCCAGCCGCCCGGCACCCCCGACGAGCGGCATCTGCGGGTCCGCTTCACCTTCGCGGACGCCGCGGGCGGTGAGCTGCGCTTCGTCGACCAGCGCACCTTCGGCGGGCTCTCGCTCCACGCGACCGCCGAGGACGGGCTGCCCGACGTGATCGCGCACATCGCCCGCGACCCGCTGGACCCCGCCTTCGACGAGGCGGCCCTGCACGCGGCCCTGCGCCGCCGCCGTACCACCGTCAAGCGCGCCCTGCTGGACCAGTCGCTGATCAGCGGCGTCGGCAACATCTACGCCGACGAGGCGCTGTGGCGCTCCCGGCTGCACTACGACCGTCCCACGGCCACCCTGACCCGGACGCAGACCGCCGAGCTGGTCGGACATGTGCGGGAGGTGATGACGGCCGCGCTGGCCCAGGGCGGCACCAGCTTCGACAGCCTCTATGTGAACGTCAACGGCGAGTCCGGCTACTTCGACCGCTCGCTGGACGCCTACGGCCGCGAGGACGAGCCCTGCCGCCGCTGCGGCACCCCGATGCGGCGCAGCGCCTGGATGAACCGCTCCAGCTACTACTGCCCCCGCTGCCAGCGGCCCCCGCGCCCGCGCGGCGACGGCCACCCGCGTCCGGCACGGGCCTAGGTGTACTGGCCTGGAGCGTTGTGCACGCGGACGGTCGGGGGCCGGCCTCCGAAGCGGTGTGGCAGCGGCCCACCCCACCCCGGCCCAGCACGGGATCGGCGCCCGGGGACGGCTGGTCGCCCATGAACCACAGGTGGCTGCCCGGCGTCGCCGCGCATGCCTCCAGCAACTCGGCGAGGTCGAGCAGGGCCGCCTTCTGCCGCTCGTCGGGACACCGCTCGGTCAGAGCGGTGACCTCCTGGCGGGCGATGTGGGCTTCCTGTTCGTTGAACAGCGTGTCGCCATACGGATCCACCCAGCCGAGCTTGCCGGACCCGAACCGGTCGAGCGTGCTCAGTGCCCTGGCCAAGGCTTCACCGTGTTTGTGGGACTCCCGCAACAAGGTCTCCCGGGACGCCTTCTTGAGCGGAGGCCGCCCCGAGTGCAGCTCCAGTTCGATTCCCATGTCTCTCCTCTGCCTCGGGCACCGAAGCTCTGCCTCGGGCATCGAAGCATCGCAGAACCCGTTCGTCAGACACCCTTGCGAAGAGTCTTCCGCGAACCGGGGCGCCCCTCTCGGGCCCGGACCGGGGGCTGTCCGGGAGTCGGGCCCCACAGGGCGGGCTCAGAAGCCGAAGTCCTGGGTCCACCAGGGGCCACCCTCGGCGAAGTGCGCGCCGACGCCCAGGGTGCGGTAGTCGCAGTTGAGGATGTTGGCCCGGTGGCCGGGGCTGTTCATCCAGGAATCCATCACGGAGCGGGCGTTGGCCTGGCCGCGGGCGATGTTCTCGCCGCCCAGGTCGCTGACCCCGGCGGCCTCGGCGCGGTCCCAGGGGCTCTTGCCGTCGGGCGAGGTGTGTGAGAAGAACCCGCGCCGTGCCATGTCCTCGCTGTAGTCCCCGGCCAGGGCGGCCAGCTTCGCGTCCGCCGTCAGCGGCTTGCAGCCCGCCTTGGCCCGCTCCTGGTTGACCAGCGAGAGGACCTCGCTCTCCGCGGCGGACTCCTGGTCGGCCGCGGCGGTGCTGCCGCCGCCCGATCCTCCGGGGTCCGGCCGGGAGCTGCCGGTGCGGGAGCCGCGCTCCTCCTCGCGGGTGGGTTCCGGGGTCTTCGACGCCCGCTTCGAGGGTGAGGCGTCCGGCGTCCGGGTGGGGCGCTCGCTCTTCCGGGAGGGAGTGGGGGTGGGGCTCGGGCTCCTGTCCCCGTCGGCGGGGGGCGCCGCGGAGTCGCGGTCGGTGGGGTCGGCGGAGACCGGTGGGACCGCCGGGCCGGTGCCGTCGGCCTGCACCCGGCTGTCCCGTGGCCCGCCGAGCCCGCCCGGCGCGGGTATCAGCCCGGACGCCACGGCGACGGTGCCCATGGCGAGCGCGGCGGAGGCGCCCAGCACCCCGGTCCGGACGGGGGTGGCCGCGCGTCTGCGGCGCCTGCCGCCCCGGTGGGGGTGTACGGCCGGCGGCTCGGAGGACTCCGGCGGGACGGCTGGAGTGGGGGTAGCGCGTCGATGGCGGCCCATCTGTGCTGTCCTCACATTGCTCTCGGCGATACGGCGTCAAGGTTCCGTCTCCCGCTCACTCCCTGGTGTGAGCGGGAAGTGAAGAGAGTTGCCGGGCAATGTACGGCATCCCCACGGGGGCTGATGTATCCGCTCGGGAATTGTCCGGATAGCGTGCACCCCATGGCTGCCATCAATCCGACCGACGACGCGGACGGAACGTCGCGCGAACAGCTGAGTGAACAGATGAGCGAGCAGTTCGCCGAGCAGTTCGCCGAAGAGCCCGATCGGGTACGCCCCGAGGAGCCCGCGCGGCTGACCGCCTGGGTGCGCGGGGAGGTGCAGGGCGTGGGCTTCCGCTGGTTCACCCGTGCGGCGGCGCTGCGGATCGGCCGGCTCGTCGGCTTCGCGCTGAATCTCGGCGACGGCCGGGTGCAGATCGTGGCGGAGGGCACCCGTGCCGACTGCGGGCACCTGCTGGAGTGGCTGCGGAGCGGGGACACGCCCGGGCGCGTCGACGGGGTCACCGAGATCTGGGACACACCTCGCGGGGGGTACCGCGGCTTCGCGATCCGGTGATCCACAACAGTTGCCAATCGCGCTCCACCATGCAAAGCTTCCGCAACGAGTGAGCGACGTGGATCTTCCATCCGCCCCCGCGGGACAGCCGCCTCCGGCGCCGGACGCCGTGGAGCCGAAGCAGGCCCGGGGGTAGCTACGTGTGATCGTGTTGACCGTCAAACCATTTGGTGAGATCCTGAAACCCCGCGCACCTGAGCTGTTTGATCCAGAGAACCTTTAGTAAAAGTCCAGAGCAGACCCTCAACGGTGCGATTCCCTCACGACCCACCACATCCACGGTCGGTCACTCAGTGTGGAGGACCATCCATCATGGCAAAGGCGCTCCTCGGTCACGTCGGCGGTTACGACCCCCGGGTGCTCGCCGAGATGCGACGGCTGCAGCAGCGTGTCCAGGACCTGGAATCCGAGCTCGTTCGGATGCAGGCCGAGAACGACGCTCTGTCCGCCGCCGCTCGGCACCACGACTCGGTGTTCGAAGACCTCGACGTGAAGACGGCCGAGCCTGCGCTGACCTGATCCTCGCCCGCCGGGCAGGACGGGCCGAGCAGGACAGCCGTAGTCGGAAATTCTCAAGGGACGCTTCGGCGTCCCTTAGTTTTTGTCTCCTGGTGGTCCGCTGGCGTGTGGGGTGTGTGCTCATCGTGGCGCGATGCGTTACGTCTGATCTGCCCCCGCCCCCTCCAGGCGAAACCCCCGCGCGAATCCCTTCCCGTCGCTTCGGCGCCGTCGGCGCGACATCTCCAGGCCTCCCTCGGTAAGGTCCGGACGCGTGCACCTCAAGAGCCTGACACTGCGGGGGTTCAAGTCCTTCGCCTCCGCCACGACGCTGCGCTTCGAGCCCGGCATCACCTGCGTCGTCGGCCCCAACGGCTCGGGCAAGTCCAACGTGGTCGACGCCCTCTCCTGGGTGATGGGGGAGCAGGGCGCCAAGTCGCTGCGCGGCGGCAAGATGGAGGACGTCATCTTCGCCGGGACGACGGGCCGGCCACCACTGGGCCGTGCCGAGGTCTCGCTGACCATCGACAACTCCGACGGCGCGCTGCCCATCGACTACTCCGAAGTCACCCTCACCCGGATCATGTTCCGCAACGGGGGCAGCGAATACCAGATCAACGGCGACACCTGCCGGCTGCTGGACATGCAGGAGCTGCTCTCCGACTCCGGCATCGGCCGCGAGATGCACGTCATCGTCGGCCAGGGCCAGCTCGACGGGGTGCTGCACGCCGACCCGACCGGGCGGCGCGCCTTCATCGAGGAGGCGGCGGGCGTCCTCAAGCACCGCAAGCGCAAGGAGAAGGCGCTGCGGAAGCTGGACGCCATGCAGGCGAACCTCTCCCGCGTCCAGGACCTCACCGACGAGCTGCGCCGCCAGCTCAAGCCGCTCGGACGGCAGGCGGCCGTGGCCCGCAGAGCCCAGGTCATCCAGGCGGATCTGCGCGACGCACGGCTGCGGCTGGTGGCCGACGACCTGGTCGCGCTGCGCGAGGCGCTGCGGACGGAGGTCGCCGACGAGGCCGAGCTCAAGCAGCGCAAACAGGCCGCGGAGGCCGAGCTGCGGGAGGCCCAGCGCCGCGAGGCCGATCTGGAGCAGCAGGTCCGCACCCTGGCGCCCCGGCTGGAGCGGGCCCAGCAGACCTGGTACGAACTCTCCCGGCTGGCCGAGCGGGTGCGGGGCACCATCGGCCTGGCCGATCAGCGCGTCCAGCACGCGGCCGCGCCCCAGGCGGAGGAGCGCAGGGGCCGGGACCCGGAGGAGATGGAGCGCGAGGCGGCCCGGATCCGGGAGCAGGAGGCCGAGCTGGAGGCGGCGTTGGAGGCCGCGAGCACCGCGCTGGAGGACACGGTCGCGCACCGGGCCGAGTTGGAGCGGCGGCTGGAGCAGGAGGAGCGCCGGCTCCGGGACGCGGCACGCGCGCTCGCCGACCGCCGGGAGGGCCTCGAGCGGCTGCGCGGGAAGGCGGGGGCCGCGCGCAGCCGCGCCGCCTCGGCCGAGTCCGAGATCGAGCGCCTCGCCGCCGCCCGCGACGAGGCCCTCCACCGAGCCGAGCAGGCCCGGACCGCATACGAGGAGCTGCGCGGCGAGGCCGACGGCCTCGACGAGGGCGACGTGCGGCTGGCGGACCGGCACGAGGAGGCCAAGCGGGAACTGGCCGAGTCCGAGCGGGTGCTCGGCTCGGCCCGCGACGCGCTGACCGCGGCGGAGCGCGAACGCGCCGCCACCTCCGCCCGCCACGACACGCTGGCGCTGAATCTGCGCCGCAAGGACGGCACCGCGGCGCTGCTGGCGGCCAAGGACCGGCTCACCGGTCTGCTGGGCCCGGCGGCCGAGCTGCTGACCGTGACCGCGGGCCACGAGTTGCCGATAGCGGCTGCCCTCGGCGCGGCCGCCGACGCGGTGGCCGTGGCGGACGTGTCGACGGCGGCCGAGGCGCTGCGGCTGCTGCGCAAGGAGGACGCCGGCCGCGCGACGCTGCTGGTGGCCGGCGACCGGGGACGGGCGCCGGGGACCCCCGCGGACATCCCGGCGCCCCCTCCGCGGGCACCCCGGCCGTCTCCCTGGTGACCGCGCCGGAGCGGCTCCGTCCGGCCGTGGAGCAACTCCTCGACCGCACCGTCGTGGTCGACACCCTGGAGGCGGCCGAGGCGGTCGTCCGGGCGCACCCGGACCACACCGCGGTCACCGCGCAGGGTGACCTGCTCTCCGCCCACCGCGCGGGCGGCGGATCGGAGGGCGCGCCCTCCCTGCTGGAGGCCCAGGCCGCGGTGGACGAGGCGGCCGCGCAGCTCACCGAGCTGGAGGAGCGCTGCGAGCGGCTCGCCGGGGAGCAGGACGGGGCCGCCGCCGAGCGCCGGGCGCGGGCGGCGGAACTGGAGGAGATCGCCGCGCGCAGGAGCAGCGCGGAGCGGGAGAAGTCCCGGGTCGCCGGCCGGGTGGGCACCCTCGCGGGGCAGGCCCGGGCGGCTGAGGGCGAGGCCGAGCGCGCCGCGGCCGCGGTGGCCAAGGCGCAGGAGTCGCTGGCCGCGGCCCGGCAGGAGGCCGAGGAGCTGGCCGAGAGTCTGGCCTCGGCCGAGGAGGCGCAGGAGGCGGAGGGCGCCGAGGACCCCGACACCTCGGTCCGCGACCGGCTCGCGGCCGACGGCGCCAACGCGCGCCAGACCGAGATGGAGGCCCGCCTCCAGGTCCGTACGCACGAGGAGCGGGTCAAGGCGATCGCGGGCCGGGCCGACTCGCTGGACCGGGGCGCCCGTGCCGAGCGCGAGGCCCGGGCCCGGGCCGAGGAGCGGCGGGCGCGGCTGCGTCACGAGGCGGAGGTCGCGCGGGCTGTCGCGGACGGGGCCCGGCAGCTGCTCGCCCATGTCGAGGCGTCGCTGGAGCGGGCCGGACAGGAGCGCGAGGAGGTCGAGCGGACCAAGGCGGAGCGCGAACGGACCCTGACCGAGGAGCGGGGCCGGGGCCGGGGGCTCAAGGAGGAGTTGGACAAGCTCACCGACTCGGTGCACCGCGGCGAGGTGCTCGGCGCCGAGAAGCGGATGCGCATCGAGCAGTTGGAGACCAAGGCGCTGGAGGAGCTGGGCGTCGAGCCGGCGGGGCTGGTCCGCGACTACGGCCCCGACCAGCCGGTCCCGCCGTCCCCGCCGGCGGAGGGCGAGGAGCTGCCGGAGGACCCGGAGCATCCGCGGAACACGCCGGTGCCGTTCGTCCGGGCCGAGCAGGAGAAGCGGCTCAAGGCGGCCGAGCGGGCCTACCAGAAGCTGGGGAAGGTCAACCCGCTGGCGCTGGAGGAGTTCGCTGCGCTCGAGGAGCGGCACCAGTTCCTGAGCGAGCAGCTGGAGGACCTGAAGAAGACGCGCGCGGACCTGCTGCAGGTGGTCAAGGAGGTGGACGAGCGGGTCGAGCAGGTCTTCACGGAGGCCTATCACGACACCGCGCGCGAGTTCGAAGGTGTCTTCGCGCGGCTCTTCCCCGGCGGCGAGGGCCGGCTGGTGCTCACCGACCCGGGCGACATGCTGTCCACGGGAGTGGACGTGGAGGCCCGGCCGCCGGGCAAGAAGGTCAAGCGGCTCTCGCTGCTCTCGGGCGGCGAGCGGTCCTTGACGGCGGTCGCGCTGCTGGTGTCGATCTTCAAGGCACGGCCCAGTCCGTTCTATGTGATGGACGAGGTCGAGGCGGCGCTGGACGACACCAATCTGCAGCGGCTGATCCGGATCATGGAGGAGCTCAAGGACAGCTCCCAGCTGATCGTGATCACCCATCAGAAGCGCACGATGGAGGTCGCCGACGCGCTCTACGGGGTCTCCATGCAGGGCGACGGCGTGTCCAAGGTGATCAGCCAGCGGCTGTCCTGACCGGCCGGCGCGGTGACCGGAGCCGGCTTCTTATCTTCATAAGTCGAACGATGATCTCGCTTCATGTGCTCTGAGTCGCAGAAGCCGACCTATTGACTTCATGAATTGAACATTTACAGTCTGAGAAGCCGCCGTTAAGCCGGAGGTCGGCGCGATTCCCCCGCGTCGGCCCGTCTTCGTTCCTTGCACGGTGGTGTCCCCACCCGGCACCGGCGCCGGGGAACCTCAGGAGAAGAACGTGACCAGCACAGCGCAGGAAGCGCAGGCGCCGCAGCCGCGGCCAGGCACCGGAGCGCACACCGCGCCCCTCGGCCGTGTCGTCTTCATCACCGCAGCAGCCGCCATGGGCGGCTTCCTCTTCGGCTACGACAGCTCAGTGATCAACGGGGCGGTGGAGGCGATCCGCGGCCGCTTCGACGTCGGCTCCGCGATGCTGGCGCAGGTCATCGCCGCCGCCCTGATCGGCAGCGCGATCGGCGCCGCCGTCGCCGGACGGATCGCCGACCGAATAGGCCGCATCAAGGTCATGCGGCTGGCCGCCGTACTCTTCGTCGTCAGCGCCGTCGGCTCGGCGCTGCCCTTCGCCCTGTGGGACCTGGCCATGTGGCGGGTGCTCGGTGGCATCGCCATCGGTATGGCCTCCGTCATCGGCCCGGCCTACATCGCGGAGGTCTCCCCGCCCGCCTACCGCGGCCGCCTCGCCTCCTTCCAGCAGGGCGCGATCGTGCTCGGCATCGCCGTCTCGCAGCTCGTCAACTGGGGCATCCTCAACCTCGCCGACGGCAAGCAGCGCGGCGACGTCGCCGGACTGGAAGCCTGGCAGTGGATGCTCGGCATCATGGTGATCCCCGCGGTCGGCTACTTCCTGCTCTCCTTCGCCATTCCGGAGTCCCCGCGCTTCCTGATCTCCGCCGGCCGCCAGGACAAGGCCCGCGAGGTGCTGGCCGACGTCGAGGGCGAGCACGGCGGCCTCGACACCCGGATCGGCGAGATCGAGACCGCGATGCGCAGCGAGCACAGGTCCACCTTCCGGGACCTGCTCGGCGGGCGCTTCGGCCTGCTGCCCATCGTCTGGGTCGGCATCGGGCTCTCCGTCTTCCAGCAGCTCGTCGGCATCAACGTCGTCTTCTACTACTCCTCGACGCTGTGGCAGTCGGTGGGCATCAACCCCGAGAGCTCGTTCTTCTACTCCTTCACGACCTCGATCGTGAACATCATCGGCACCGCCATCGCCATGGTCTTCGTCGACCGGGTCGGCCGGAAGCCGCTCGCCCTGATCGGCTCCGTCGGCATGGCCCTCTCACTGGGCTCGGTCGCCTGGGCGTTCTCCGCCAAGACCGGCTCCGGCGACAACGTCTCGCTGCCGGACGTGCAGGGCGTCGTCGCACTGGTCGGCGCGCACACCTTCACCCTGTTCTTCGCCCTCTCCTGGGGCGTGGTCGTCTGGGTGCTGCTCGGCGAGATCTTCCCGAACAAGATCCGCGCGGCCGCGCTCGGTGTCGCCGCCTCCGCGCAGTGGGTGGCCAACTGGGCCATCACCGCGAGCTTCCCGAGTCTCTCGGAGTGGAACCTGTCCGCCACCTACGTCGGCTACACGGTCTTCGCCCTGCTCTCGATCCCGTTCATCCTCAAGTGGGTGCCGGAGCCGAAGGGCAAGGCGTTGGAGGAGATGGGCTAGCCACCCCGCCGCCCACTCCTCGCACGGCGCTGCCCCGGTTCCTTCGCCAGGAGCCGGGGCAGCGGGCTGTCCGCCGCCGGGAGCCGGCCGTCCGGCGAGCCGTGCTGCTCCTCGACGATGAGGGAGGTCACACCGTGCGCGTCGGCGTAGCCGGCCATCTCCGGCGCGGCCCGGTGGCGGTCCCCGGGCCGGCTCGCCCGCCGCCCCTCCGCCCGGGGGCCGTTCGGGCCGGACGAGCGGGAAACAGACGCCGGTCGGCACGGTCGCGGGGTACCCCCACCCGGTGGACGGCGGTGCGGGTGCTGGACCGTGGTGGAGCACGCGCGAAGAGAGAAGGGCCGCGCAGCCCTGCCGGTGGTCGATACTGGAGCCGCTATGGAAATCGTCATCCTTGTAGTAGTCATCGCCGTGGTCGCGCTCGTCGCGGTCAGCGGGCTCGTGGTCAGCGGCCGGAGGAAGAAGGCGGCCGGAGCCCAGCAGCCCGACACCGCCGGGAGCACCACCGAGACCCCCGCCCGCACAGCCGAGCCCAAGGTCGGAGAGGAGGCGGAGGCCCCGCCCGAAGGCGCCCGCCGCACCGTCGAGGAGGTCGGCCTTCCCGAGGCCGAGGAGGCGGCGGCCGAGGCGCCCACCACCGCAGCGGAGGCCGCCGCCGCGCCCGAGGTCGAGACCCCGGCACCGACGGCCGGACGGCTGGTGCGACTGCGCGACCGGCTCTCCCGCTCCCAGAACTCCCTCGGCAAGGGGCTGCTCACCCTGCTGTCCCGGGAGCACCTGGACGAGGAGACCTGGGAGGAGGTCGAGGACACCCTGCTGACCGCGGACGTCGGGGTCGGCCCCACCCAGGAGCTGGTCGAGCGGCTGCGGGAACGCGTCAAGGTGCTCGGCACCCGCACCCCCGACGAGCTGCGCGGCCTGCTGCGCGAGGAACTCCTCGCGCTGGTCGGCACCGAGCTGGACCGCACGGTGCACACGGAGGTGGAGGGAGCCGTCGACCGCCCGGGCGTGGTGCTCGTCGTCGGCGTCAACGGCACCGGCAAGACCACCACCACCGGCAAGCTCGCCCGGGTGCTGGTGGCGGACGGCAAGTCGGTGGTGCTCGGCGCGGCCGACACCTTCCGCGCCGCGGCGGCTGACCAGCTCGAAACCTGGGGCACCCGGGTGGGCGCCCGCACGGTCCGCGGCCCGGAGGGCGGCGACCCCGCCTCGGTCGCGTTCGACGCGGTCAAGCAGGGCACCGAGGCGAGCGCCGACGTGGTGCTGATCGACACGGCGGGCCGGCTGCACACCAAGACGGGGCTCATGGACGAGCTCGGCAAGGTCAAGCGCGTCGTGGAGAAGCAGGCCCCGGTGGACGAGGTGCTGCTGGTGCTGGACGCCACCACGGGCCAGAACGGCCTGGTACAGGCGCGGGTGTTCGCCGAGGTCGTGGACATCACCGGCATCGTCCTCACCAAGCTGGACGGTACGGCCAAGGGCGGCATCGTGGTCGCGGTCCAGCGCGAGCTGGGCGTCCCGGTCAAGCTCGTCGGCCTCGGCGAGGGCGCCGACGACCTGGCGCCCTTCGAGCCGGAGGCGTTCGTGGACGCCCTGGTCCAGGAGGGCTGACCGGCCGGTACCGGTGTGCGCACCGCCGAGCGGCGCCGCCGCGACGCCCCTCCCGAGGCGTCGCGGCGGCGCCGCTCGCATTCCTGGGGGGTCGCCGCTCGCACCGTGCGCTGTCGTGGTGCGCCGCGAGCGGGCGGGCTAGCGCACGGCCGCGGGCCCGTCCGGGGTGCGCGGCCGCACCACGGACGAGCGGTGGCAGACGTAGGCGAGGGTGCCCAGCAGCAGCCGCGCCTGCGGCGGACGGCCGGCGCGTTCCAGGGCGGGCGGCCGGAGCCAGCGGACGGGGCCGCGGCCGGCCAGATCGGAGGGCGGTGCCGTGATGTGCTGGCCCTCTCCTCTGCCGCGCAGGTCGAGGTCGGCGTCGTCCCAGCCCATCCGGTAGAGGAGTTCGGGCAGTTCGGCGGCCGCGCCCGGCGCGACCAGGAACCAGGCGCGCCCGGCCGGGGTCGCGGCCACCGGGCCCAGCGGAACGCCCATCCGCTCCAGCCGCGCCAGTGCGCACAGCGCGGCGTGCTCGGCGACCTCGAGCACGTCGAAGGCGCGGCCCGTCGGCAGCAGCATGGCGGCGCCCGGGACCGCCGCCCAGGCGCGGGTCGCCTCTTCCACGGTGGCGCCCGCCGGTACCTCCAGCGAGGCGTCGAGCGGATGGTCGCCGGGGGAGGGGCAGGCCCGCGCGCCGCAGGAACAGACGACCCGGCCGCCCGAGCGGGTGGCGCGGGCGCCGGGGACCAGGTCCCAGCCCCACAGGCTCGTGTACTCCGCGACACGGGTGCACAGCTGGGCGCGTTCGCGCCGGCGTGCGCCGGGCCGCAGTTCGCGGATCTCGCGGATGCCGCTGAGACCGCTGATGGCACCGATCGTGAAGCCCATGCTCACTCCAACGGTTCCCGAATGCTTATGGTTACGAATACGTTGCATACAGTGACGGGCAGGACTCCTGGGGTCTCCTGAGGCGAGGGCGGGGTGCGGTGGGGGCGGCTTCCCGTGGAGTTGTTTCCCTGGTGTCAAGTCAAGCGCCTCCGTGCGCCTCAGGGTTCATTCGAAGGGGTGGCGAATGGTGGCGATTCTGCAATTACACTCGCCTCGTTCGTGATCGTAGGATTACTTTCGGTACACACAGTGGAGAGCGCGGCGACCGACTATGCCGGAGGCATGGGGGCGTCTAGGGCGCGGCGGGCGCGGCGGAGCGCGGTCCGGTCCGGAGCGCGTCACCGAAGCGGGATGGGGGCGTTACCAGTGGCTGAGCGAGGCCAGACGGGCAAGAGCCCGAACGAGCGGCTGGGCTCGTGGTTCATGCGCAGCGGCTGGTCCAAGGGCGAACTGGCACGCCAGGTCAACCGCCGCGCCCGGCGGATGGGCGCGCATCACATCAGCACCGACACCTCCCGGGTACGCCGGTGGCTGGACGGCGAGCAGCCCCGCGAGCCCATCCCGCGCATCCTCTCCGAGCTGTTCTCCGAGCGGTTCGGCTGCGTCGTGGCGGTCGAGGACCTCGGGCTGCGCCCCGCCCGGCAGTCCCCCGCGGCCTCCGGCGTGGACCTGCCCTGGGCCGGACCGCAGACCGTGGCGCTGATCAGCGACTTCACCCGCAGCGATCTGATGCTGGCCCACCGCGGCTTCCTGGGTGCCTCACTCTCCGTGTCCGCGGGCCCCGCGCTGATCGAGCCCATGCAGCGCTGGCTGGTGCCGGGCACCGGCGCCGAGGCCGGACCCTCGGGGGAGCAGCCGGCGGCCCCCGGACTCACCGTCCCCGCCCCCCGCGACGGGCAGCACCGCGGGGCGGGCCACGGCGAGGACGGCGCGCCGCGGCGCGGGCCGCAGCTGTCCGCACCCGAACTGGAGCTGCTGGAGCAGACCACCGAGATGTTCCGCGGCTGGGACGCCCAGTGCGGGGGCGGGCTGCGCCGCAAGGCCGTCGTCGGCCAGCTCCACGAGGTCACCGATCTGCTCCAGGAACGGCACTCCGAGGCTGTCCGCCGCCGGCTCTTCCGCGTCACCGCCGAACTGTCCGAGCTCGCCGGCTGGATGAGCTACGACGTCGGGCTCCAGCCCACCGCGCAGAAGTACTTCGTGCTGGCCCTGCACGCCGCCAAGGAGGCCGGCGACCGGCCTCTGGGGTCGTACATCCTGAGCAAGATGAGCCGGCAGATGATCCATCTGGGCCGTCCGGCGGACGCGCTGGAGCTGGTGCACCTGGCGCAGTACGGCAGCCGGGAGGGCGCCACCGCCCGCACCCAGGCCATGCTGCACGCCATGGAGGCCCGCGCCTACGCGAACATGGGGCAGCCGGGCAAGTGCAAGCGTGCGGTACGGATGGCGGAAGAAACGTTCACCGACATCGACCGCTCGGACCCGGACCCCGACTGGATCCGGTTCTTCTCCGAGGCCGAGCTGTGCGCGGAGACCGCGCACTCCTTCCGGGACCTGGCCTACTCCTCCGGCCGCAGCCCCACCTACGCCTCACTCGCACGCCCCGCGATGGAGCGGGCCGTCGAACTGTTCGCCAGGGAGGCCCGGGAGACGCAGGGCGGCGGCCACCGGCGCTCCTACGCGCTCAACCTGATCGGCATGGCCAGTGTGCACCTGCTCCAGCGGGAGCCCGAAGGCTGTGTGGCCCGGGCCAGCGAGGCCCTCGGCGTCGCCAAGCGACTGCGCTCGGAGCGCGTCAACAACCGGCTGCGCCGCACCACGGCCGGCGCCGTCCGCGAGTTCGGGGAATTCGCGGACGTGGTGCAGCTCAGCGAGCGGCTCCAGGCTGAGCTGGCCGAGAGCGAGGCCGCCGCGGGCTGACCCGCCCGGGCGGCGGCTGGCACCCACGGCGCACAGCGACCGGGGAGCGCAGCGTACGCGCGTTCCCGCACGGAAAGCCGCGCTTCATCTCCTCGTAACAGCGGCGGGCCGGTTTTCACGGCCTGGAAACACCCGGGGGCGACGGCGGAAACCGGGCTTCGGAAACCTGGCATTCAGTCCGCCCTCCCTTCCTTCTTCGGCCGGGAGGCGCCCCTACGATCCGGCCCCCGCAGGACCGCGACCCCGAGGAGACGCCCACAGTGAACGGCGCGGATACCACTTTCGTCTTGGTCAGTGCGTTTCTCGTGATGGTGATGACGCCTGGCCTCGCCTTCTTCTACGGCGGCATGGTCCGGGTGAAAAGCGCCCTGAACATGCTGATGATGTCCTTCATCTCGCTGGCGATCGTCAGCGTGCTGTGGGTGCTCTACGGCTACTCGCTGGCTTTCGGCCCGGACACCGGCGGCGTCGTCGGCAATCTGGACTTCGTCGGCCTCAAGGGCATCTCCGCCGACTCCCTCACCGGGAAAGGCGGCATTCCGGTCTTCGCCTTCGTCCTCTTCCAGATGATGTTCGCGATCATCACTCCCGCACTGATGAGCGGCGCCCTCGCGGACCGGGTGAAATTCAGCGCCTGGGCGGTGTTCCTCACCCTCTGGGTGACGGTCGTCTACTTCCCCGTCGCCCACTGGGTGTGGGCCGAGGGCGGCTGGCTCTACGACCTCGAGGTCATCGACTTCGCGGGCGGCACCGCCGTGCACATCAACGCCGGTGTCGGAGCGCTGGCCGCCGTACTCGTCGTCGGCAAGCGCATCGGCTTCAAGAAGGACCCGATGCGTCCGCACAGCCTGCCGCTGGTGATGCTCGGTGCCGCACTGCTGTGGTTCGGCTGGTTCGGCTTCAACGCCGGCTCGGAACTCGCCGCCGACGGCACCGCCGCCAACATGGCGCTCAACACCCAGCTCGCCACCGCGGCCGCCATGCTCGGCTGGCTGGTCTACGAGCGGGTGAAGCACGGCGCGTTCACCACGCTGGGCGCCGCCTCCGGTGCCGTGGCCGGGCTGGTGGCGATCACCCCCTCCGGCGCCGCGGTCAACGCCATGGGCGCGCTGCTGATCGGTGTCGTCGCGGGCGCGGTCTGCTCGTGGGCGGTCAGCCTCAAGTACAAGCTCGGCTTCGACGACTCGCTGGACGTGGTCGGCGTGCACCTGGTCGGCGGCGTCATCGGCACCCTGCTGGTCGGCTTCCTGGCCGTGGACGGCGTGGGCGGCCTCACCCAGTTCGGCAAGCAGGCGCTCGGCGCCGGCTCGGTGATGGCCTTCTCCTTCGTGGTCTCCTGGCTGCTGGCCAAGCTCGTGCACGCCACGATGGGCTTCCGTGCCGACCCGGACGACGAGGCGGCCGGGGTCGACCAGGCGTTCCACGCCGAGACCGCGTACGACTTCAGCGCCGTCGGCGGCTCCTCGGTCCGCGACCGGGGCGGCCCCGCGGCCGCCGGATCCGCCGCCGCGGGGAGCGCGGCCGCGCAGGCCCCGCGTGCGGACAGCGCCCGTCACGACAGCCACGACAGCAAGGTGGACGCATGAAGCTCATCACCGCCGTGATCAAGCCCTACCAGCTCGACGAGGTGAAGGAGGCGCTGCGGGCCTTCGGCGTCCAGGGCCTCACCGTCACCGAGGCCAGCGGCTACGGGCGGCAGCGCGGGCACACCGAGGTCTACCGGGGCGCCGAGTACACCGTCGACCTCGTCCCCAAGGTGCGCATCGAGGTCCTGGCGGAGGACGAGGAGGCCGAACAGCTCCTGGAGATCGTCGTCAAGGCCGCACGCACCGGCAAGATCGGCGACGGGAAGGTGTGGACGGTGCCCGTCGAGACCGCCGTCCGGGTGCGCACGGGCGAGCGGGGACCGGACGCGCTGTGAGGGACGCGGCGACGGCCCCGGCGGCGGGAGCACCGGCAGCGGACGGCACCGCACGATCCGCGGGCGACGGCTTCCCGGGCACGCGCGCGTGCCCGGGAGCCGACCCCCGCGACGCGGACGAGGGCTACGCGGCCGCCCGGGTGCGGCTCCTGCAGGACGCCGAACTCTCCGGACCCGACCGGCGCCGCGCCCTGTCCGCGCTGACCGACCAGTGGCTCGCCGCGCTCTTCGGGCCCGACGCGCCCGCCGGGACCGCGCTGGTGGCCGTCGGCGGATACGGACACGGCGAGCTCTCCCCGCGCAGCGACCTCGATCTGCTCCTGCTGCACGACGGCAGCACCGACGCCGCCGCCCTGGCCGCCCTCGCCGACCGCCTCTGGTACCCCGTCTGGGACCTCGGCCTCGCCCTCGACCACTCCGTCCGCACCCCGGACGAGGCGCGCACCGCATCGGCCGACGACCTCAAGGTGCAGCTCGGCCTGCTGGAGGCCCGCCACCTGGCCGGGGACGCGGACCTCACGGCGCAGCTGCGCACCGCCGCGCTCGGCAGGTGGCGCGCCCAGGCCCGCACCGGGCTGCCGGAGCTGCGCGAGTACGCCACCGAGCGGGCCCGGCGCCACGGCGAGCTGCGGTTCCTGCTGGAGCCCGACCTCAAGGAGGCACGCGGCGGACTGCGGGACCTCACCGCACTGCGCGCCGTGGCCGCCTCCTGGCTCGCCGACGCCCCGCGGGAGGGGCTGCAGCAGGCCCGGGACACCCTCCTCGACGCCCGTGACGCCCTCCATCTGACCACCGGCCGGGCCACCGACCGGCTCGCGCTCCAGGACCAGGACCAGGTGGCCGAGGCGCTCGGCCTGCTGGACGCCGACACGCTGCTGCGCCGCGTCTACGAGGCGGCGGGCGCGGTCTCCTACGCGAGCGACGTCACCTGGCGCGAGGTCGAGCGCGTCCTGCGGCCGCGCACCGCGTCCCCGCGCGGTGCCCGGCTGCGCGGGCTGCTGGGCGGCGGCAGGCGCTCCACGGTCCGCCCCTCGGGCGAACCCGCGCCGGAGCGGACCCCGCTGGCCGAGGGCGTCGTGGAGCACGAGTGCGAGGCGGCGCTGGCCCTGCACGCGCGGCCCGACCGTGATCCCGTGCTGCCGCTGCGCGCCGCGGCGGCGGCGGCACAGGCCGGCCTCCCGCTCGCGCTGCCCGCGGTCCGCAAGCTCGCGCGCACCGCACCGGACCTTCCCGTGCCGTGGCCCGCCGAGGCCCGCGAGGAGTTCGTCACCCTCCTCGGTGCCGGGGAGGCCACCGTCCCGGTGTGGGAGGCCATGGACGCGGCCGGTCTCATCGCCCGCCTGCTGCCCGACTGGGAGCGGGTCCGCTGCCGCCCCCAGCGCAACCCCGTGCACCGCTTCACCGTCGACCGGCACCTGGTCGAGACCGCCGTACGGGCGGCAGCGCTCACCCGCCGCGTGCACCGCCCCGATCTGCTGCTGACCGGTGCGCTGCTGCACGACATCGGCAAGGGGTGGCCCGGGGACCACTCGCTCACCGGTGAGACCATCACCCGCGACCTGGCGGCCCGCATCGGCTTCGACGGGGCCGACACCCGGACGCTGGCCGCTCTGGTCCGCCACCATCTGCTGCTCGTCGAGACGGCGACCCGGCGCAATCTGGACGACCCGGCCACCATCCGGTCCGTCGCCGACGCCGTGGGCTCCCTCGGCACCCTGGAGCTGCTGCACGCCCTGACGGAGGCCGACGCGCTGGCCACCGGCCCGGCCGCCTGGTCCGCCTGGCGCGCCGCGCTCGTCGACGACCTGGTCTCCCGGGTGGCGGCGGTGCTCTCCGGCGCCGCCGTCGCCGACCAGACCGGCGGGCAGGAGCTGACGGCGGAGGGGGAGCGGCTGGCGATGGAGGCCTGGCGCACCGGCGGTCCCGTCCTCGCGCTGCGGCCCCAGCAGGGGGCCGGCGGCGGCCGGGCGGCGGCGGAACCCCGTACGGACGGGGAAGCGGCCTCCGGGGGTGCCGGACCCGAACCCGGGCCCGAACCCGGGCCCGAACCCGTCGGCGTGGAGCTGCGGGTGGCGCTGCCCGAGCAGCCCGGGGTGCTGCCCGCGGTCGCCGGGGTGCTGGCGCTGCACAAGCTGACCGTCCGGGCCGCCGATCTGCGGCTGGTGGAGCTGTCCGCCCTGGCCGGCTGCGCACCGCAGGGCCCCGCCGACAGCCCGGACGGGAACGGCCCGGCCGGGCAGGGCCCTGCGGAAGAGGGCCCGGACGGGCGTGGCGCGACGGTGCCGACCGGTGCGACCGCCTCCGGGGAGATCCCGCGGGTCCTGCTGCTCACCTGGCGCGTCGCCGCGCAGTACGGCTCGCTGCCGCAGCCCGCCAGACTGCGCGAGGATCTGGTGCGGGCGCTCGACGGCTCCCTGCGGCTGGCCGCCCGGCTGGCCGAGCGGGAGGCCGCCTACCGGCCGCGCCGCAGCGCGGCGGCGCAGCCTCCGCCGCCGCGCGCCACCGTCGCTGCGGGCGACTCGGCGGCCGCCACCGTCCTGGAGGTGCGGGCCCAGGACGCTCCCGGCCTGCTGCACCGCATCGGCAGGGCGTTGGAGGAGGCCGGGGTGCGGGTCAGCAGCGCCCATGTGAGCACCCTGGGCGCCAATGCCGTCGACGCGTTCTACGTGACGGACGCCGCCGGATCCCCGCTCTCCGAGGTCGCGGCCGCCCGGCTCGCCCAGCGGCTGGAGGCCGAGCTGCGCTGAGCCCGAGCGCCCCGCGCGGACCGGGAGGAGTGCCGGATCCGGACAGGCGGGCCGCTACCGTCCGCGAGGCGGCTACCCTTGGCAGAGATTGCCTCCGCCACCGACCCGAGGACCGACGAGCGCTGTGTTCGATACCCTTTCCGACCGCCTGAGTGCGACGTTCAAGAACCTCCGGGGCAAAGGGCGCCTCAGCGAGGCGGACATCGACGCCACCGCCCGCGAGATCCGTATCGCCCTGCTCGAGGCGGATGTCGCGCTCACCGTGGTGCGCGCCTTCATCAAGCAGGTCAAGGAACGCGCGCTGGGGGCCGAGGTCTCCCAGGCGCTGAATCCCGCCCAGCAGGTCATCAAGATCGTCAACGAGGAGCTGATCGGCGTCCTCGGCGGCGAGACGCGCCGGCTGAGGTTCGCCAAGAACCCGCCGACCGTCATCATGCTCGCCGGTCTCCAGGGCGCGGGCAAGACCACCCTGGCGGGCAAGCTGGGCCGCTGGCTGCAGCAGCAGGGGCACACGCCGATGCTCGTCGCGGCCGACCTCCAGCGCCCCAACGCGGTCAACCAGCTCTCCGTCGTCGCCGAACGCGCGGGCGTGGCCGTCTTCGCACCCGAGCCCGGCAACGGTGTCGGGGACCCGGTCAAGGTCGCCAAGGACTCGATCACCTACGCGCGTGACAAGCAGCACGACGTGGTCGTCGTGGACACCGCCGGACGCCTGGGCATCGACCAGGAGCTGATGCAGCAGGCGGCCGACATCCGGGACGCGGTCAGCCCGGACGAGGTCCTCTTCGTCGTCGACGCCATGATCGGTCAGGACGCGGTCACCACCGCGGAGGCGTTCCAGGAGGGCGTCGGCTTCGACGGCGTCGTGCTCTCCAAGCTGGACGGCGACGCGCGCGGCGGTGCGGCCCTCTCGGTCGCCAAGGTCACCGGCAAGCAGATCATGTTCGCCTCGAACGGCGAGAAGCTCGACGACTTCGACGCCTTCCATCCCGACCGGATGGCCTCCCGCATCCTCGGCATGGGCGACATGCTCACGCTGATCGAGAAGGCGGAGCAGACCTTCAGCCAGCAAGAGGCCGAGAAGATGGCCGCCAAGCTGGCGAAGGGGCCCAAGGAGTTCACGCTCGACGACTTCCTGGCCCAGATGGAGCAGGTCCGCAAGATGGGCTCCATCTCCAAGCTGCTCGGCATGATGCCGGGCATGGGGCAGATGAAGGACCAGATCAACAACCTGGACGAGCGCGAGGTGGACCGCACTGCCGCCATCATCAAGTCGATGACCCCGGCGGAGCGGGCCGAGCCGACGATCATCAACGGCTCGCGGCGGGCCCGTATCGCACGGGGCTCCGGAGTGGATGTCAGTGCGGTCAAGGGCTTGGTGGAGCGCTTCTTCGACGCCCGCAAGATGATGTCCCGCATGGCCCAGGGCGGCGGCATGCCCGGGATGCCGGGTATGCCGGGCATGCCGGGTGGCGGCGGAGGAAAGAAGAAGGGCAAGCAGAAGAAGGTCAAGGGCAAGCGCCAGTCGGGCAACCCGATGAAGCGCCGGCAGGAGGAGCAGGCCGCCGCCGCGCGCCGGGCCCAGGGCGGCGCCCCCGGCATCCCGGGCCCCGGCCAGGACCCCGGCGACTTCGAGCTCCCGCAGGAGTTCAAGGACATGCTGCCCCCGAAGTGAGCCTGCCGCGGCAAAGGCGGATGATGTCGTCCATGCGCGTATACATCCGCCCCCCGCGGCCCGCCGACGAGCAGCTCTACAGCGAGGCCGTCGTCCGCTCGGCAGACCACCTCCACCCGTGGAACCCTGTCGAGCCGGACGGCTTCCCCGACCTGCTCCGCCGCCAGGGGCCCGCGCTGCGCACCTTCCTCATCCTCGACCGCGAGGACGAGGGGCTCGTCGGCCGGGTGAACGTGGCCAACATCGTCCGTGCGCGCTTCCGCAACGGCTCCCTCGGCTACGACAGTTACGTTCCCTACGCGGGTACCGGCCGGATGACCGAGGGCATGCGGCTGGTCGTGGACCGCTGCTTCCAGTCGGGCCCCGACAGGCTCGGGCTGCACCGGCTGGAGATCAACGTCCAGCCGGAGAACGACCGCTCCCTGGCCCTGGCCAAGCGGCTCGGCTTCCGGCACGAGGGCTTCTCGCCGCGGATGCTCTACATCGACGACGCCTGGCGGGACCACGAGCGCTTCGCGCTCACCGTCGAGGAGTGGCCCGGCCTGGAGGGCTGAGTCCGGGCCGGCGCGGCGGCAGCCGCTTGCGGAGCTCCGGTGATACGTCCGGCTTGCGGTGGGTGCGCGGCTTGGGCGTACATCTGCGTACCCGCACCCATCTCCCCGGGCATCACCGAGAACTGACTGGTACGTGCAAAATATTTGCGATGCCCCGTAATCGGAACACCAGGGCACTCCCGCTCGTTGGGCACGACGTGAGCACGACACCACCAGTTCTCGCCGCCGAGCTGGCAGCCGCCTGGGCCGACATTCAACGGCACCACCCCGAGCTGCCGGATCTGGCCGCGCCCGAATCACTCATCGGAGAATCCTCGTCCGCCTGCGGTACCGGGCTCTCCTTCGAACGGCTGCTCCACGAGGCGGTCCACGGCATCGCGGCGGCCCGCGGTGTCCGGGACACCTCACGGGCCGGCCGCTACCACAACCGCCGCTTCCTGGCGATCGCCGTGGAGCTCGGTCTCGACCACCCCGAGGAACCGCATCCCAGCAGCGGCTTCTCCCTCGTGGTGCTCACGCCCGAGACACGGCGGCGCTACCGCCCCACCGCCGAGCGCCTCCAGCGGGCACTGAAGGCCTACAGTGCGGCCACCGAGACGGACACCGGACGCAGCTTCCGCGGTCCGGCGGCCCGGCACGGCTCGTCCGGGGGCGGGGTCCGCGTCAAGGCCGTCTGCGACTGCGGGCGCAATGTCCGGGTCGTCCCCTCCGTGCTGGCGCAGGCACCGATCATGTGCGGGGCCTGCGGCAAGCAGTTCCGCATCCCCGTCGACCCGGCGCCGGTTCCGGAGGCGGAGCAGATGGCGGCTGTGGGCTGACCGCCCGCGATGCCGCGCCGCCACACCGCCCCCGTCCCGGCCGCGGGCCCAGGGTGCGTCCCGCGGCCGGGAGGGGGGCGGTTTCTGCCGGGCTCCGCGGTGTGGCATCATGGTCGGCTGAACTCGACAGTCGCACAGGACCCCTCTCTCCTCCGGCTGACGCGTCCATTCGGGCACCCGGCGCTACAACCCCACGTGGCAGTCCGCCGTGTCCACCCACGTCAAGACCAGGAGACACCACACCCGTGGCAGTCAAGATCAAGCTGAAGCGTCTGGGCAAGATCCGTTCGCCTCACTACCGCATCATCGTCGCCGACTCCCGTACCCGCCGCGACGGCCGGGCCATCGAGGAGATCGGCCTGTACCACCCGGTGCAGAACCCCTCGCGCATCGAGGTCGACTCGGAGCGTGCGCAGTACTGGCTCAGCGTCGGCGCCCAGCCGACCGAGCCCGTCGCGGCCATCCTCAAGGTCACCGGCGACTGGCAGAAGTTCAAGGGCCTCCCCGCCCCGGAGCCGATGAAGGTCGCCGAGGCCAAGGCCGACAAGCGCGTCCTGTTCGAGGCCGCCGCCAAGGAGTCCGCCGACGAGCCCAAGGGTGAGGCCATCACCCCCAAGGCCAAGAAGGCTGACAAGGCCGACAAGAAGGCGGACGGGGCCGACGCTTCGGCCGCCGCCACCGAGTCGACCGAGGCCTGAGGATGCTCGAGGAAGCCCTCGAGCACCTGGTGAAGGGCATCGTCGACCACCCCGACGAGGTGCAGATCGCGTCCCGCAACCTTCGTCGCGGACGTGTGCTCGAGGTCCGGGTGCACCCCGACGATCTCGGCAAGGTGATCGGCCGCAACGGCCGCACCGCGCGTTCTCTGCGCACCGTCGTGGGAGCGCTCGGGGGCCGGGGCATCCGCGTCGACCTCGTCGACGTGGACCAGGTCCACTGAAGCGCAGCATGCAGCACCGGCACGGGCCGGGGACGGCAGCCAAGCCGTCCCCGGCCCGTTGTCGCGCCCGGACCCGCGATCCGCGGACCCTCCCGGGACCGCGGACACCCACCGAGTACGGAACCGAGCACGGAGAAGCACAGTGCAGCTAGTCGTCGCGCGGATCGGCCGCGCCCACGGCATCAAGGGCGAGGTCACGGTCGAGGTCAGGACCGACGAGCCGGAACTGCGGCTCGGCCCCGGCGCGGTGCTGACCACCGAACCGGCCGCCGCCGGGCCGCTCACCGTGGCCGCCGGACGGGTGCACAGCGGACGGCTGCTGCTGCGCTTCGAGGGCGTGCGGGACCGCACCGCCGCCGAGGCCCTGCGCAACACGCTGCTCGTCGCCGAGGTCGACCCGGACGAGACCCCCGAGGACCCGGAGGAGTTCTACGACCACCAGCTGGCCGACCTGGAGGTCGTCACGGTGGACGGAACGGTCGTCGGCCGGATCGAGAGCGTGGCGCACCTGCCGGCCCAGGACCTGCTCGTGGTGCGGCGCGCAGACGGCGGTGAGGCCCTGATCCCGTTCGTCGCCGAGATCGTCCCGGAGATCGACCTGGCGGCCCAGCGCGCTCTCGTCGACCCGCCTCCCGGGCTGCTCGGCGAGGAGCCCGGGGACGCGGGGCCGGAGGGCGAGGGGTTCGTGCCCGGGGAGCCGTCCGGCGGTCCGGCCACGCGCCCGGCGCCGGACACCGAGGACCCCGGCCAGGGGAGCTCCCGGTGAGGCTCGACGTCGTCACGATCTTCCCCGAGTACCTGGAGCCGCTGGACGTCTCGCTGGTCGGCAAGGCGCGGGCGCGCGGAGTGCTGGACGTCCGCGTCCACGATCTGCGGGCCTGGACGCACGACCGGCACCACACCGTCGACGACACCCCCTACGGCGGCGGCCCCGGCATGGTCATGAAGCCCGAGCCCTGGGGCGAGGCACTGGACGAGGTGCTGGCCACGGGCGAGCCGGGCCAGGACTCCCCGGTGCTCGTCGTCCCCACCCCCAGCGGGCGGCCGTTCACCCAGGAGCTGGCGGTCGAGCTGGCGGGCAAGCCGTGGCTCGTCTTCACACCCGCCCGGTACGAGGGCATCGACCGCCGCGTCATCGAGGAGTACGCGGAACGGCTCGACGTACGCGAGGTCTCCATCGGCGACTACGTCCTCGCCGGCGGCGAGGCACCGGTCCTGGTCATGGTCGAGGCCGTCGCGCGGCTGCTGCCCGGCGTGCTCGGCAACGCCGCCTCCCACCAGGACGACTCCTTCGCGCCCGGCACCATGGCGAACCTGCTGGAGGGCCCCGTCTACACCAAGCCGCCCGAGTGGCGCGGGCGGGGCATCCCGGAGGTGCTGCTGAGCGGCCACCACGGCAGGATCGCCCGCTGGCGCCGCGACCAGGCGTTCGCGCGGACGGTCGGCAACCGCCCCGAGCTGGTCGAGCACTGCCCCCCCGAAGCCCTCGACAAGCAGGACAGGGCCGCCCTGGCGGCTCTGGGCTGGGAGCCGGACGCGGACGGTCACTGGCGGCCGGGCCCCGGTGCGGCGCCGGGCGACGGCGCCGGGCAGCGCGGCGGCACCGAGGATCAGACCGGCCCCGGCCGGCAGCACGGTCGCGAGCAGTACGGTCGCGAGCAGGACGGTCCGGGGCCGTGGTCCGGGCCGTAGGGTCCGGATGCGGAGCGGGGGCCGATTTGGGCAGGGTGGGGAGCCCGTGGAAGAATGGGCCGACCCCGGCCTCCGGCTGGGATCTTCCGCTTCGTCACCGGCGCGCGACCCTGCCACAGGGGGACCGACGCCCGTCGGGGACGCGGCCCTTCGGACCATCACCACGATTCCGCTGATGACCTGTGGCATCGGCGAAGAAAGCAGACGGACATGTCCCACCTCCTCGACACTGTCGACTCCGCCTCCCTGCGTACGGACGTACCGGCCTTCCGCCCCGGCGACACGGTCAACGTGCACGTCCGCGTCATCGAGGGCAACCGCTCCCGTGTCCAGCAGTTCAAGGGCGTCTGCATCCGCCGCCAGGGCTCGGGCGTGCGGGAGACCTTCACCGTCCGCAAGGTCAGCTTCAGCGTCGGCGTCGAGCGCACCTTCCCGGTGCACACCCCGATCGTCGAGAAGATCGAGGTCGTGACCCGCGGTGACGTCCGCCGCGCCAAGCTGTACTACCTGCGCGAGCTGCGCGGCAAGGCCGCCAAGATCAAGGAGAAGCGCGCGAGCTGAGCGCGCGTCCTCGGCGCCCGGCGGGCCGGTTAGGCTTCCGCTCGATGGAGACCGAGGAACAGCACGAACCACCGGAGCGCGACCGCTCTTCGGTTCCCGGACAGGGGACGAAGGGCAGGTCGCGCTCCGTGCGTCTGGGGCTGGCCGCGGCATCGGTCCTGACGGTGCTCTTGCTGACAAGTGCGTTCATCGTGCAACCTTTTCTGATTCCGAGTTCCTCGATGGATCCGACCCTGCGCGTCGGGGACCGGGTGCTGGTGAACAAGCTGGTCTATCGTTTCGGAGACGGTCCGCGACGCGGGGACGTCGTGGTCTTCGACGGCACCGACTCCTTCTCGGGGGAGGCCGATCCCGACGCGAACCCGGTGGTGGCCGCTTTGCGCGAGGCGGGCGCTGCGACCGGGCTGGCGCGGCCCGCCGAGACGGACTACGTGAAGCGGGTGATCGGGGTCGGCGGCGATCGGGTGCGCTGCTGCGACAGGCGGGGGAGGATCGAGGTGAACGGCCGGCCCGTGGACGAGGAGTATCTGCACTCCGGGAACGCCCCTTCCGCCGTCCCCTTCGACATCCGGGTGCCCGAGGGGCGCCTGTGGGTGATGGGGGACTACCGCTCCCGGTCCAGCGACTCCCGCGACCACCTCGGCGAACCCGGCGGCGGCACCGTTCCGGTCGAGCGCGTGATCGGGCGGGCCGACTGGATCGGCTGGCCGCCGAGCCGCATCGAATCGGTGCCGTCCGGCGCGGGCAGCGGCCATGACTGATCCCGAGGGCTTCCCGGGCGGCGCCGGACCCGGCGCGCCGGGCCCCGGAGCGCGCGGCGCCCACGGCGGTCACGACGCTTCCCCCGGCCATGGCGGTCACACCGGGCCCGCCGATGGCCGCGAACCCGGCGGCCACGGTGCGTACGCCGGACCCGGCGGGTACGGCGGAAGGCAGGACCGGCCCCCCGTTCCGGGCCCCGGAGCCCGGGACGGCGCGTCTCCGCCCGGCGCCGACTACCCGTACACGGAGCCCTACGACTACACGGCGCCCGGTGACCGCTCCGAGTCCTTCGGCGTCCCCGGCCCCGCCGCACCGCCCGAGCCCCCGGCAGGCCAGGGTCTGCCCGGTGAGCCGGTGCCCGGGTCCCGGTACGGGAGCGCCGATCCCGGGGGGCCCGTGGATGCCGCACTCCACGAAGAGCCCGCTGACGCCGCCGAGCCGGCGGACCCGGCACACGAGGCGCCGCCGCTGCGCCGCCCCGGCCAGGGCAGGGCCGACCGCAGACGCGCCGCCAAGCGCATCCAGCGCCGCCGCAGGCTCTCCGCGACCAAGGAACTCCCGATCCTCGTCTGCGTCGCGCTGCTGATCGCGTGGGTGCTCAAGACCTTCCTCGTGCAGGCGTTCGTGATCCCGTCGGGCTCCATGGAACAGACCATCCGCATCGGGGACCGGGTGCTGGTGGACAAGTTCACGCCCTGGTTCGGTGCCGAGCCCCACCGCGGGGACGTGGTCGTCTTCCAGGACCCGGGCGGCTGGCTGGAGAACGAGAAGAAGGAGCCCGACAACGCCCCCGTCGGGATCAAGCAGGGCAAGGAACTGCTCACGTTCATCGGACTGCTGCCCTCTGACGACGAACAGGATCTGATCAAACGGGTCGTCGCCGTCGGCGGGGACACCGTGCGCTGCTGCGACAAGCAGGGGCGCATCACCGTCAACGGCACGCCGCTGAACGAGCCCTATCTTCACCCGGGCAACAAACCCTCCCGGATGAAGTTCACCGTCAACGTTCCCGCGGGACGGGTCTTCGTGATGGGTGATCATCGGGCCAACTCCGCCGACTCGCGCTATCACTTGAAGGATCCGAATCGAGGAACGATCGGAGAAGACCGAATCGTTGGTAAAGCTGTCGTCATTGCTTGGCCGTTCGACCACTGGAGGCGGCTCGAGGAGCCGGGAGTGTACGCCTCCGTCCCCGATCCCGGCGGCGGAGCCGTCTCCCTGCGAACGAACCGGGACAATCGGGTGGCGCAACTGCCGTTCTCCGCGGAACTTCCGCTCGTTATGGGAATGGTGGGCCTGTACCGCTGGCGGGACAGGCGAATGCGCGGCGTGAGGAGTGGATGTGGGGGACTTGGCGGTCGGTACGCGGTCCGGTTCCGGGTACCCGGAGGACCGAGGTCCGGGTGCGGACGGCAGGACAGGCGACGCAGAACCACCGGCCGTGGAAAGAGGGAGTGACAGCGTGACGGCGGAGACCGACGGGACGGCAGCCGGCTCAGGGGCGGACGGGGACGGCCCGTGGACCTCCGAAGCGAAGCCGCAGCACGAGGCACCGGGCCCGGACGGGGCGGCCGAGGCGGCGAACCCGGACGGGGGAGCCGGGGAGCCGGACGACAAGGAGGCGGCGAAGAAGCAGCGCCCGTTCTGGAAAGAGCTGCCGATGCTCATCGGCATCGCGCTCATCCTCGCCCTGATCATCAAGACGTTCCTGGTCCAGGCGTTCTCCATCCCCTCCGACTCGATGCAGGACACGCTCCAGCGCGGTGACCGGGTACTGGTGGACAAACTGACGCCGTGGTTCGGGGCGACCCCGGAGCGCGGCGAGGTCGTCGTCTTCCACGACCCGGGCGGCTGGCTCCCCGAGGCGCACGTCGAGGAGAACTTCCTGCAGACCGCGCTCAGCTTCATCGGCCTGATGCCGTCGGCCAACGAGAAGGACCTGATCAAGCGGGTCATCGCGGTCGGCGGGGACACGGTGGAGTGCAAGAAGGGCGGCAAGATCCGGGTCAACGGCACGCCGCTGAACGAGTCCTCGTACATCTACCCGGGCAACACCCCGTGCGACGACAAGCCGTTCGGACCGCTGAAGGTCCCCGACGGCAAGCTGTGGGTGATGGGCGACCACCGCCAGGACTCCCTCGACTCCCGCTACCACCAGAACCAGCCCGGTGACGGCTTCGTCCCGGAGAAGCAGGTGGTGGGACGGGCCATCGTCAAGGCGTGGCCGATCGACCGCTGGGGCACGCTCCCGGTCCCCGAGACCTATGACCAGAAGGGTGTGCAGTCGCGCGCGCTGAACGCCGCCCCGGGTGCCGTCGGGCTCGCGGGCGCCGTTCCGCTGGTGCTCTGGCGACGTCGGCGGAGGCAGCCGCAGCAGGCGCGCCCCGTCGCGCAGTCCGCACCCCACGACGGCTGACGGCTTCGAGTACCGCCCGGTAGGGTCAGCGGTCTGCGCCGACGCAGGCTGTCGGGTCCGTTGCGCAAGAGCCGGGGAGTACGGAAGTGAGCAAGGCAGAACGTACCGACGAGGGCCGCGGCCGCCTGGGTGACCGAATCTCCGGAGCGGTTGTGGCCCTCGGGTGTGTGCTCTTTCTCGGCGGCTTCGTCTGGGGCGCCGTGCTCTACAAGCCCTACACGGTGCCCACCGACTCCATGGACCCCACGGTGCAGGCCGGCGCCCGGGTGCTGGCCGAGCGTGTGGACGGCGACGAGGTGCGGCGGGGCGACGTCGTCGTCTTCCAGGACTCGGTGTGGGGCACGGTGCCCATGGTCAAGCGGGTCGTGGGCGTCGGCGGGGACAGAGTCGCGTGCTGCGACCGGGAGGGCCGGCTCACCGTCGACGGCCGGCCCGTCGACGAGCCGTACCTCCATGCCCGGGGCGACGACTCGCAGCGGGCCTTCGAAGCCACCCGGGTGCCCGCGGGGAAGCTCTTCCTGCTGGGGGACAACCGGCAGGCGTCCCTCGACTCCCGGGTGCACCTGGAGGACGCCGACCACGGTGCCGTGCCGCGTTCCGCCGTCCAGGCCCGGGTCGCCGCCATAGCCTGGCCCGGCAGTGCGGCCGGAATGCTTCCGGAACCGAGCGGCTTCGCCGACATGCCCGGCGGAACCTCCGATCGCGGGCCGCTCCCGCTGGCGCTGACCGCCGTGCTCGTGGGGGCCGTCCTGGTGCTGGGCGGGGCGGCGTACGGACCGCTCGCGCGGCGTCGCGCGACTTCGGCCCGACGCCGCGCGGGGTGACGCACAATGGGGGGACGCACGGCTGAAGGGGAACATGCCATGAGCGCCGAGGACCTCGAGAAGTACGAGACCGAGATGGAGCTCAAGCTCTACAGGGAGTACAGAGACGTCGTCGGACTGTTCAAATATGTGATCGAGACCGACCGGCGCTTCTACCTCACCAACGACTACGAGATGCAGGTCCACTCGGTGCAGGGTGAGGTCTTCTTCGAGGTGTCGATGGCGGATGCCTGGGTCTGGGACATGTACAGACCGGCTCGTTTCGTCAAGCAGGTACGCGTCCTGACATTCAAGGACGTGAACATCGAGGAGCTCAACAAGAGCGAACTCGATCTCCCGGAGGACTCCGGCTTCAAGAGCTGAACCGCCGCGCGCCCCCGCGGCACGCGGCCCGGCGACGCGTCTGCGCGTTCCATGGCGTCCCCGTGGCACCGGGTCCGGTGCCACGGGGACGCTCTGCTGAGGGCTCGGCTGAAGACCCTGCGGAGGAGTCACTCGTGCAGGTGACGGAGATGTCCACAACCGCCGGGTTCTCCACAGAGACCGAGCAAGATCCCCGCACTGCCTCAACGGCCGTCACAGTCGGTGTCCGGAGGTGGTGCCGTGATGAACACCGGCGAGACACACAGCGGAGCTGACACCGCACATCCCCGTCCCCGGCAGACGGCCGGGGACCGCCCGGGCGGCCCGAGCGCGCGGGGAGGCCCGGAGCCCGGGCGGCGTGACACCCGGCGGAGGGCCGCCTGCGCGAGGGGCGCCCTGGGCCGGTACGGAGAGGACCTGGCAGCGCGCCGGCTGCGCGAAGCGGGCATGGCGGTCCTGGAACGCAACTGGCGCTGCGCCGAGGGCGAGATCGACATCGTCGCGCGGGATAAACAGGATTAATTGCATTAGATGCAACATTCCTCGGGGTGCCGGGATGGCTGTTCTCGCTGGTCGTGGGCCCGGGCCTGTGTCGGCGGCCGGGGGTGGCCCGGTCGCCGACCTGCACCCTAGCAGGCAGACTCAACGATGTTGCGTCTGATACAACAGGGTTGTGACCACCCCGGCCCCTGGATCAGCGCGTCTCGTCCTCGCGCGCAACGTCGTGCACCTCGACCCGGCCCCTGCCGTTTCCGGCGCGATGAAGGAGGGCTGGGCTCGGCAGCAGTCGGCCCGGTTCCTGAAGGCGTCGACGATCGATCCGAGGCTGCGGATGATCGAGCGGTTGGAGGAGTTCACGGGCCAGTACCCGTGGCAGTGGACGCCGGCCGAGGGCGAGGCGTTCATCGCTCACCTTCGGAGCGGGAAGAAGCCGATTCAGTTGTCGACGGCCCGCACCTACGAGGTGACCATTGAGCTGTTCCTGGAGTACCTGCTCGACGCCCGCTACGGCTGGGTCGACGCCTGCCAGGAGCGGTTCGGCGAGGTCCCGCAGCAGGTGTTCCATGAGGGCAACTCGGTCCTGCACACGGTTGATTACGAGGGTGATCCGCGGCGGCGTCCGCTGACCTACGACGAGGTCCAGGCCCTCTTCGACGCCGCCGATGCCCGGCCGAGCAAGATCCGTGGGCAGGGCCGCAAGGGCGCCCTGACCGCGCTGCGGGACGCTGCGATCCTCAAGACGATCTACGCCTACGGCACGCGGCGGACCGAGTCGTCGCGGGTCGACCTGACGGACCTGCGGCGGAGCCGGAAGGCTCCGCAGTTCCGTGGCTACGGCAGCATGATGGTCCGTTTCGGCAAAGCCCAGAAGGGCTCACCGCCCAAGCGCCGCACCGTGCTGATGGTCCCGGAGATGGACTGGGCTGTCGACATTCTGGACGAGTGGGTGACCGAGATCCGGCCGCACTTCTCGCCCGGTCGGCATCCCGCGCTCTGGGTGACCGAACGGATCGGACGGATATCCCCGCGGTCGATCAACGAGGCGTTTGTCACGGCCCGCGATGCCGCTGGCCTTCAGGAAGACCTCGACCTGCACTGCCTCCGGCACAGCTACATCACGCACCTGACGGAGTTCGGCTATCCCGCCCGGTTCGTCCAGGAACAGGTCGGTCACTCGCACGCGTCCACCACGGCGATCTATATGGGGGTCTCGAACGAGTACCGCAACACGCTGCTGGAAGCATCGATGAAGAACCGACTGGGCGACGACTGGGACGTGATCAAATGATCAAGAAGATGGGCTACCAGTGGCAGCTCCGCCAGCTTATGGCCGAGCGCCAGATGTTCCAAACCTCCGACCTGGTCCCGCTGCTGGCTGAACGCGGCATCACCCTGTCGAGGGAACAGGTCTACCGGCTGGTGACCCAGCCACCGCAGCGCATGAGCATGGACACCCTCGTCGCGCTCTGCGACATCCTGCAGTGCACTCCCGACGACCTGATCAAGCCCGAGGTCGTCAACGCCCAGGTCCGCAAGACCGCCGACGGGGATGCCGCCCCGCTGCCGGTCGAGCGCCGCCGCACCGTGATCCGTCGTCCAGGGCAGTCGTGAGGCAAGAGGCGATACGCCGGGAGCGCGAGCTTGCGCATGCTCGCGCCCGCCTGATCGCCTACCTCCAGCGGGTGGCCGGTCCTGCGCTGACAGCCGAGGACGCCCAGGCGGCCCTGAAGAAGGCCAAGGCATGGAAGAGCGGTCCAGCTCGGACCATGGACGACTACTTCGCCGAGCACCCCAACGCCCTCACCGAGCCCTCGCCCCACTCCCCGCTCCAGGTGGTCCGGCTCCTCCAGCACCTCGAAGCCACCGGACATGGCGACGCCGTCACCCAGCTGGCCTGTGCACGCTGCCACCGCACCGGGCTTCGCCTCACCCGGAACACCCCGGAGGGCCGCTGCTGCGACTGGTGCGTCGCCCGAACAGAACTTCGCCCCTGCGCGCGCTGCGGCCAGGACGGGCACATCGTCACCCGCCGCGAGGACGGACCGATCTGCCGCCGCTGCTACGGCAGCGACCCGCTGGTCCTTGAGGAGTGCGCCGATTGCGGACGCTCCCGGAAACCGCACCACCGCCGCGAGGACGGCGCCAGCCTGTGTCAGGCATGTGCTCCTCGGCCCGAGCACGAGTGCATCCACTGCGGGAAGCTGCGGCCGGCGCAGACCAACACCGGTGACGGCCCGGTCTGCCAGGTCTGTTACGACTCCCCGCCCCGACTCTGCGATCTCTGCCAGCAGATCAAACCGATCAGCGTCCGCAAGACCGAGGGCCAGCCCGCCATCTGCGGCGACTGCTACCGCGGCCCCAAGCGGACCTGCGTCATCTGCGGCCGGCTCCGGCACGGCTTCCGGCGCCGCGGCGGCGAATTCCACTGCGCATCCTGCCGCCCCCGCCGGTCCCTGCCCTGCACCGACTGCGGCAAGACTCTGCCAGTGCAGGCCAACTGGCCCGTCGGCCCCCTCTGCAACACGTGCTACGCCCGCCGCAGACACACCCCGGCTTCCTGCGCTCAGTGCGGCACCCTGCGCACGCTCGTCGGACGGACCAAGGACGGGAACATCTGCGGTCCGTGCTCCGGCACGGACATCGACTTCGCCTGCCGTCGCTGCGGCTTCCCCGGCGACATCTACGCCGACGGCGCCTGTTCCCGCTGCGTCGCCAAGGACCGGGTCCGCAACCTTCTCAGCGACGAGGACGGCACCGTCCACCCCCAGCTGCAGCCCCTCGCGGAACAGCTCGGCGCCGCCCAGGAACCCTGGTCCGTCATCACATGGACCCGCCGCAGCGACTCGGCGCGCATGCTGGCGGGCCTCGCCACACAGCACCAGGAGATCACTCACGAGATCCTCGACGAACTGCCCCAGGACTGGCAGACCCACTACGTCCGTGAGCTCCTCGTCGCCGCCGCCATCCTGCCCAAGCGGCAAGAAGTCTTCGCCCGCCTGCGTCTCTGGATCGACAAGGAAGTCGCGGACCTGCCCCCGCACCAAGCCTGCGTCATCCGCCCGTTCGCCGAGTGGGGCATCCTGCGCGACGCCCGCCGCCGGGCGGACAAAGGCCGCTACACCGTCGGCGCCGCCACGAATGACCGGGCGGACATCCGGACCGCGATCAGGCTCATGACATGGCTCGACAACAACTCGATCGCACTCGCCGACCTCAGCCAGGAAGTCCTCGACGTCTGGATGACCGGCAATCCCGCCAAGGTCCGCGGCCTAACGGCCTTCATCCGCTGGGCCGTTGCCCGCCGCCTGACCAGCAAGGTCACGGTTCCGACGAAGAAGTCCGGACTGCCCAGCCGATTCATACACAGCGACGAGCTCAACCAACAACTTCGCCGCTGTCTCAACGACGACAGCCTCCCGCTAGAGGCCCGCATCATCGGCGCCCTGACCAGCCTCTATGCCCTGCCCACCACCCGCATCATCGAGCTCACGACCGACCGCCTCCACCGCGACGGCGACGACGCCTACCTCACGCTCGACCAGCACCCAGTCCTCCTCCCGCCCAGGCTCGCCGTCCTCATCGAGAAGCAAATCGCCAGCCCCAACTGCCGCACCTCCGTGCTCCAGCAGCCGCACGACGGCACACCCGGCTACCTCTTCCCCGGCCGCCCGCCCAGCCGACCTCGAAGCGCCGAGGCCATCAACACCTACATGAGGAAGCACGGCCTGCCGGGCATCGGCGCCCGCAACACGGCCATGATGGAAGCGATCACCGACCTCCCGCCCATCGTTGTCAGCGACCTCTTCGGCATGCACCCCCACACCGCCTACACCTGGTCCCAGTACGCCCAGAACAGCTGGGCGGAATACCTCGAAGCTGTCCAGGCCACCGAATAGGCCCCGAGCCGGTCGTGTTGTCAGTGCGGTGCCTTACCATGACTTCTCCGTATCTGACGGTAAGGAGCTAGGCGTGCCGGTGTTTTTCGGTGATCTCCCGGACTTCTCGGACTTGGATTTCCGCAAGCTCGACCCCGACTACGACGCTCTCGCCGCTGCCCAAGATCGGATGCGCCGGGCGCGGGACCGAGACGTGTCGCCCACCATGGAAGAGGTTCAAGGGCTCATGAAGGCGTGCTGGCAGCGCATCAATGAGCTCCGGCTCCCCGAAGTGCCCGGCGGCGACCGGCTCTACGTTCTGGCCTTTGAAGGCCCCCACCCATACCTCAAGGTCGGTCGGTCGAAGGATCTTGAGCTCAAGAGTCGCATCGTGAAGCATGAACACGACGCGGCGATCCAGTTCTCCATACTCTTCGACGCATGGGTCTCCGAGTCTTGCCCTGACGCCTACCCGTGGGAACAGCGGGTCTTGGCCCGGCTTGACAAGGTTGTGGCTGCCTCCCCCTATGTCACCAAGATGTTCGAGGAGTACTACTACGGCCTGTCCTTCCACCAAGCCGTGTTGGCCGCAGAGATGGAACAGAACTTGTGAGGCAGCAGTCTCCAGGGGCTGAATAGCGCAGGGTTGGAACACCGACTCTTCCCCAGTCGCCGACGCCGTCGTGATCTGCGAGGTCAAGACCCGCAGGGCCGTCCCGTTCCAGACCCCCATGGGCAGCCTGCCACCGGCGCGCACGGCCCGGCTGCGGCGGCTGGCGGGACGCTGGCTCACCGAGCGCTGGATCGCGCGCTACGGGCGCCCGCCCACCGGCGGAGTGCGCCTCGACCTCATCGGCATCGTCCTGCCCGGCCGGGGCGCGCCCGTCGTGGAGCACGTCCGGGGGATCGGCTGATGGCCTTCGCCCGTACCTGCGCGGTCGCACTCGTGGGGGTCGAGGGGGTGCTGGTCGAGGTCCAGGCCGATCTGGAACCGGGCGTCGCGGCCTTCACCCTGGTGGGACTCCCCGACAAGAGCCTCACCGAGAGCCGGGACCGGGTCCGGGCCGCGGTGGTGAACTCCGGGGTGCCCTGGCCGCAGAAGAAGCTCACCGTCGGCCTCAGCCCCGCCTCGGTGCCCAAGGGCGGCAGCGGCTTCGACATCGCCGTCGCCTGCGCCGTCCTCGCCGCGGCCGAACGCCTCGACCCGCGCCAGACCGCCGAAGTCGTGATGATCGGGGAACTGGGCCTCGACGGCCGGGTGCTGCCGGTCCGCGGAGTCCTCCCCGCCGTGCTCGCCGCCGCCGACGCGGGGTACCGGCAGGTGGTCGTGGCCGAGCAGAACGCGGCGGAGGCCGCGCTGGTCCCCGACGTCTCCGTAGTCGGGGTGCGCAGCCTGCGCCGACTCATCGCCGTACTGGCCGACGAACCGGTCCCAGACGAACCGGAGGGCACCGACGGAGGACCGCTCGGCGCCGCTCGCGCCGGGCTCACCGGACTCCCCTCGGCGCCGGGTCTCACCGGCCTGCTCGGCGAAGAGCGGCCCGTGGACCTCGCCGACGTGGCGGGGCAGCACCGTGCCCGGCACGCACTGGAGATCTCCGCTGCGGGCCGGCACCACCTCTACTTCAAGGGCCCGCCGGGCGCCGGGAAGACGATGCTGGCAGAGCGGCTGCCCGGCCTGCTGCCTCCGCTCGGCAGAAAGGAGTCGCTGGAGGTCACCGCCGTGCACTCGGTCGCGGGCGCCCTGCCCGGTGGCCGGCCGCTGGTCGCCAGGCCGCCCTATTGCGCCCCGCACCACTCGGCCACCATGGCCGCGCTCATCGGCGGCGGCTCCGGCCTGCCCCGCCCCGGCGCGGTCTCCCTCGCTCACAATGGCGTACTTTTTCTGGACGAAGCAGCAGAATGCGGGTCACAGGTCCTGGACGCCTTGCGGCAGCCGCTGGAGTCGGGGCACGTCGTGGTGGCCCGGGCCGCCGGGATGATGCGGATGCCGGCCCGCTTCCTGCTGGCGCTGGCCGCCAACCCGTGTCCCTGCGGGCGGCACGGCAGCACCGGCGGCGGGTGCGAGTGCAGGCCCTCCGCGGTGCGCCGCTACCGGGCGCGGCTCTCCGGGCCGCTGCTGGACCGCGTCGACCTGCGGGTCGCCGTGGCGCCGCCGGCCCGCTCCGAGCTGGCCGCGGTGGACGGCCGTGCGGAGTCCACCCGCGTGGTGGCGGCCCGGGTCCAGGAAGCGCGGGAGCGCGCCGCGCTGCGGTACGCGGAGACGCCGTGGCAGACCAACAGCGAGGTCCCAGGGCACGAACTGCGCACCCGCCATCCAGCGGTCCCCGGAGCGCTCGCCGACGCCGAGGACGATCTGGAGCGCGGACTGCTCACCGCACGCGGCCTCGACCGGGTGCTGCGGGTCGCCTGGACCGTCGCCGACCTCGCGGGACACCCCCGGCCCACCCGTGACGACGTCCGCGCCGCCCTGGAGCTGAGGACCGGCATCCGCCGGGGCTCCCCGACCGCGGAGGTACCCGTATGACGGCAGAGCACCCGCGGCCGGGAGCAGAGCGTGCCACCCCCGGCGGCACCCCGCCTCCGCCCCCGCCACCGGCCGTCCCGGAGCACGGGGAGCCCGCCGGGCCGGACAGCCGCGCGGCGCCCCACACGGCCGCCGCGACCTCCCGGAGGGCCACCGGGCAGCCCGGAGCGGCCCGGCCGGGGCAAGCGCCCGAGGAGCCCGAGCGTCTCGCACGGGCGGCCCTCACCCGCATCGCGGAGCCGGGCGACGAACTCGTCGGAAGGTGGCTGGCCGCGCACGGAGCATGCGCGGTCGTGGCGGCCCTGAACGGAAGCGGGCCGGCCCTCGGCGGTACGGGGGAGCGGCGATGGGCGGGGCTGAGGCTGCGGGCCGCCCGCGCACGGCCGCACGCGGACCTGGCCGCCATCGTCGCGGGCGGCGGCCGGTTCGTCTGCCCGGGGGACTCCGAATGGCCCCGCCAGCTCGACGACTTGGGCCACAGCGCGCCGTTCGGGCTGTGGCTGAGAGGCGAGCCCTCCCTCCGGTTGTGGGCGCTGCGCTCGGTCGCCGTAGTCGGCGCCCGCGCCTGTACCGAGTACGGCGCGCACTGCGCCGCCGCGCTCGGTGCAGGACTCGCCGAACGCGGATGGACCGTGGTGTCGGGCGCCGCCTACGGCATCGACGCCGCTGCCCATCGCGGGGCTCTGGCCGTCCGGGGGCCTACCGCGGGGGTTCTGGCCTGCGGGGCCGACGTCGCCTACCCGCCGGGCAACCAGGAGTTGATCCGCGCGGTGGGTGAGCGCGGCCTGCTGATCGCGGAGCTGCCGCCCGGTGACCACCCCACCCGCAGCAGATTCGTGCTGCGGAACCGGGTGATCGCCGCGCTCACCCGCGGAACGGTCGTGGTGGAGGCGGCCCTGCGCAGCGGAGCGCTGGTCACGGCCCGACGCGCCCGGGTTCTGGGACGGCAACTGATGGGCGTGCCCGGCCCGGTCACCTCCGGGCTGTCCCAGGGTGTCCACGAACTCCTGCGCGGCGAGGCCACCGTGGTCACCGACGCCGACGAAGTGATCGAACAGGTCGGGATGGTCGGTGAGCTGGCTCCCGAGCGCCGGGCGCCGGCCGTGCCGAGGGATGCGTTGAGTCCCGGCGCGGCGCGCGTCCTGGAGGCGCTTCCCGGCCGGGGAACGGGCGAGCTCGCTCGGATCGCGTGTTCCGCGGGTGCCCCGCCGGGTGAAGTGCTCGCACGCCTCCACGAACTGCGGGCGCTGGGCTTCGTCGAACGAGACGGTGAGTGCTGGCAGTTGACCGCGCTGGGCAAGGGACACCCCATCGGGTGATGAGGCGGTCCTTGACCTGGGGCTATCGGGTGAAAGGGTGAGCTGTGCGCGCTCGCCGGGGCGGTGCGGGTCCCGCAGGGCAGGCCACCCCGGCCCCGTGCCCGGTCATCCGGGCCGCGTCCGTCTCCAGCACCGCCGGACAACCGCGGAAGGGAGCATGCCGACGCGGGGAGGAAAACAGGACGTCGCTTACCGCGACGCCGCGGTCACGCTACGCTCACATCATCTCGCAACCAGACCCACGCTTCCGGACCGACAGACCACCACTACCCAGCAGAACGGCTCAAGGCGACGTATGCCTCAGCACATCTCCGGGCCCGACCGCACCGCCGCAGCGGCCGCCGCAGCCGCACGCATCGTGGTCGACGACGATACGCCCAGGACTGCGCCCAGCTCGCTGGATGAACTCTGGCGGTCCTACAAGGCCACAGCGGACAGCGGGCTGCGCGAACAGCTCATCCTGCACTATTCGCCGCTGGTCAAGTACGTCGCGGGCAGGGTCAGCGTCGGCCTGCCGTCCAATGTCGAGCAGGCCGACTTCGTCTCCTCCGGGGTCTTCGGACTCATCGATGCCATCGAGAAGTTCGACCCCTCCCGCTCCATCAAGTTCGAGACCTACGCCATCACCCGCATCCGGGGCGCGATGATCGACGAACTGCGGGCGCTGGACTGGATCCCCCGGTCGGTGCGGCAGAAGGCCCGCGCCGTGGAGCGTGCCTACGCCACCCTCGAGGCACGGCTGCGGCGCAGCCCCTCCGAGTCGGAAGTCGCCGGGGAGATGGGCATCGAGACGGAGGAACTGCACGGCGTCTTCAGTCAGTTGTCCCTGGCCAACGTGGTGGCTCTGGAAGAGCTGCTGCACGTCGGGGGCGATGGCGGCGACCGGCTGAGTCTGGTGGACACGCTGGAGGACACCGCGGCCGACAACCCCGTCGAGGTAGCCGAGGACCGGGAGCTGCGCAGGCTGCTGGCGCGGGCCATCAACACCCTCCCCGAACGGGAGAAGACGGTCGTGACCCTCTACTACTACGAAGGTCTCACCCTCGCCGAGATCGGCCAGGTGCTCGGGGTCACGGAGAGCAGGGTCAGCCAGATCCACACCAAATCGGTTCTGCAACTCCGTGCCAAGCTCGCCGACGCGGGGCGCTGACCAAGCCGGTCGTGCGGGACCCGTGCAACTTTCGACCGTCCCTCCGTAAGCTGGGGACGTGCCCAGGATTCGAGCGGCCTCCGTGGCCGAGCACCGGACGATGCAGCGCGCGGCCCTGCTGGACGCCGCCAGGTCACTGCTGTCCGAGGGCGGTACGGAAGCCCTGACCTTCCCCGCCCTCGCGCAGCGCACCGGCTTGGCTCGCTCCTCCGTCTACGAGTACTTCCGCTCCCGCGCCGCGGTCGTCGAAGAGCTGTGCGCTGCCGACTTCCCGGTGTGGGCAGCCGAGGTCGAGTCGGCCATGCGAGCCGCACCGACGCCCGAAGGCAAGGTCGAGGCATACGTCCGCAGGCAGTTGGCCCTGGTGGGGGACCGCCGCCACCGCGCCGTCGTCGCGATCTCCGCGGGCGAACTGGACGCGGGGGCGCGCGAGCGGATCCGCGCCGCACACGGCGGGCTGATCTCGATGGTCGTCGAGGCGCTCGGCGAGCTGGGCCACGCCCAGCCCCGCCTCGTCGCCGTGCTGCTGCAGGGCGTCGTGGACGCGGGGGTGCGCCGTGTCGAACTCGGGGCGGCCGAGGATCCGGAGCAGATCGCCGAGGCCGCCGTCGCCATGGCGCTGAACGGCGTCCGGGGCTGACGGCGGACAGGCCCTCGGGGGCGGCCGGACGCTCCACTCTCCGGCGGGCCGATCGGCCGCCACCGCCCGCGGGGCGCGGCGCGGCCCGGGGGCTGCCGTTCACCCGCCGGTGCGCCCACAGCGCGCCCAGTGCGAGAGCCGAGGCGCCGAGTCCTGCCGCCGGGCCGTCTCCGCCGGCCGCGGCAGCCTGCGGCACCCGGTCCGCTCCGCTGTCCGCCGGTTCGCGCCGCTGCGGTGTGCTGTCCTCACCCGGTACCGGCACCCCGCGGACCGGCAGCAGCCGGGAGGGTCCGCCCAGGAGCGCGGAGGGCAGCAGGGAGAGCGGGTCCAGGTAGCGCTTGCCCCGCAGCAGTCCCCAGTGCAGGCAGGTGGGCGGACAGTGCGTGCCGCGCAGGAGCGTGCCGACGCGCTGGCCTGCCCGCACCCGCTCGCCCTTGCGCACGGAGGGCCGCACCGGCTGGTACGTCGTCCGCAGCGGGGGCTGTCCCGAGCCGCTGAGCCGGATGGACACCACCCACCGCCCCGCGACCCGGCCGGCGAACGACACCCGGCCCGCCGCGACCGCGCGCACCGGCCGCCCGGCGCCGGAGGCGAGGTCGACCCCGCGGTGGCCCGCCGCCCACGGTTCCGGCGGTGGATCCCAGCCGCGCAGCACCCGCGGCCGCCGGGCACCGCTTCTTCCCCGGACCGGCCAGACCCGCCCGGCCACCGGGAGATCCGTTTCCCGAACCGGGGGATCGCGGTCACCGGACGCGTGGCTCGGCCCGCTCCCCTCTCCTGCGGGCTCCCGGGGGTCCTCGGCCGCGGACTGTTCCAGCGGATGGGCTGCGGCGGATGCGGGCGCCGTGCCCACCTGGGGAAGGGGGCTCAGCCAGACCAGCAGTCCCAGCAGCACGACGACTCGCTCCGCCGCACACGTGGCGGAGCGAGCCGCTCTCCGCTGCCGCGGAGCGCGGGAACGGGAAGGCCGGGAGGCCGGGAGAGCGCGGCGCGAGCCGGCGCCCGGGGAGGGGTGCTGTTCCATGGGAGAACGGTGGCCCGGTTCGCCGTCGCGCGGGGATCATGGTCCGGAGTTGTGGACAACCGGCCGGCTGCGGACAGCTCCGTCACCCGGACGAGGGGATCCGGGCCGCACAGGAAACGGGGGGGACCCGGGCGGCACGGGAGCGGCCGCGAAGCCGTTCCACGCTCGTCACCGTGCCAGGGAGCTGGTCCGGACGGCATTCTGGCACCCGCACGGACTCCGCGCCCCGCACCCTCGCGGAGCTCCGGTGCCGGGAGCCCGCGGTGCGGCTCCCGGCTCCCGGCACCCGGCGGGCGCGGTGCCCCTCCGCGGTCCCGTACACTGCTGGTGCGGCCCGGGTGACCGGGCTGACTTCGCACGCCCCGCCACCCTCACCCGGTGGCCGCGCATCTCGGTCCCAGGAACGGTCCCGGTCTCCACGCCGGAACCCTCCGGGCGGCGCGTCGGGGGCGTCAGGCAAGCGGGGGCGTCCGGCCTCCGCTGACGACAACCGAGTACACCAAGGAGAACGGCCATGGCCGTCGTCACGATGCGGGAGCTGCTGGAGAGCGGCGTCCACTTCGGGCACCAGACCCGCCGCTGGAACCCGAAGATGAAGCGCTTCATCTTCACCGAGCGCAACGGCATCTACATCATCGACCTGCTCCAGTCGCTGTCGTACATCGACCGCGCCTACGAGTTCGTCAAGGAGACCGTCGCCCACGGCGGCTCCATCATGTTCGTCGGCACCAAGAAGCAGGCCCAGGAGGCCATCGCCGAGCAGGCCACCCGCGTGGGCATGCCCTACGTGAACCAGCGCTGGCTCGGCGGCATGCTCACCAACTTCTCGACGGTCTACAAGCGGCTGCAGCGCCTCAAGGAGCTGGAGCAGATCGACTTCGAGGACGTGGCCGCCTCCGGCCTCACCAAGAAGGAGCTGCTGGTCCTCTCCCGCGAGAAGGCCAAGCTGGAGAAGACCCTCGGTGGTATCCGCGAGATGCAGAAGGTGCCCAGCGCCGTCTGGATCGTGGACACCAAGAAGGAGCACATCGCCGTCGGCGAGGCGCGCAAGCTCAACATCCCGGTGGTGGCGATCCTCGACACCAACTGCGACCCCGACGAGGTCGACTACAAGATCCCGGGCAACGACGACGCGATCCGCTCCGTCACCCTGCTGACCCGCGTGATCGCCGACGCCGTGGCCGAGGGCCTCATCGCCCGTTCGTCCGGCGGCTCCGGCGAAGGCAAGGGCGAGAAGGCCGCCGGTGAGCCGCTGGCCGAGTGGGAGCGCGACCTCCTCGAGGGCGAGAAGGCCGCCGAGAAGCCGGCCGCCGAGGCCGAGAAGCCCGCCGAGACCGAGGCGCAGCCCGCCGCCGAGGCCGCCGGTACCGCTGACGAGGCTGCCGGTACCGCCGCCGAGGCCGCCGGCACCGCCGCCGAGGGCGAGCAGGCGGCGGCCCCCGCCGAGCAGCAGGGCTGACCCACGGCCCACGTGGATCACGTGGGCCCACAGGTCCGCGGTGGGACGGCGGGGGCTGGGTGCCCCCGCCGTCCAGCCGTGAGCTGAGCCGGTCCCGTGTGACTCCGAACCAACCTCACCGACTTTCCGAGAAGAGATTCACAGACCATGGCGAACTACACCGCCGCCGACGTCAAGAAGCTCCGGGAGCTGACCGGCGCCGGCATGATGGACTGCAAGAAGGCGCTGGACGAGGCCGAGGGCAACGTCGACAAGGCCGTCGAGGTTCTGCGCGTCAAGGGCCAGAAGGGCGTGGCCAAGCGCGAGAGCCGCACCGCCGAGAACGGCGCGGTCATCACCCGCATCGCCGCCGACAACGCCACCGGTGTGCTGGTCGAGCTCAAGTGCGAGACGGACTTCGTCGCCAAGGGTGAGAAGTTCATCGCCGCCGCCGAGGCCATCGCCGCGCACATCGAGGCCACCTCCCCGGCCGACATCGACGCGCTGCTCGCCTCCGAGATCGAGTCCGGCAAGACCGTCCAGGCGTACGTCGACGAGGCCAACGCCGGCCTCGGCGAGAAGATCGTGCTGGACCGCTTCGCGCAGTTCTCCGGCGCCTTCGTCGGCTCCTACCTGCACCGCACCAGCCCGGACCTGCCCCCGCAGGTCGGCGTGCTGGTCGAGCTGGACGCCGCGAACGAGGAGATCGCCAAGGACGTCGCGCAGCACATCGCCGCCTTCGCCCCGGCCTACCTGACCCGCGAGGACATCCCGGAGGAGACGGTCGCCAACGAGCGCCGCATCGCCGAGGAGACCGCCCGCGAGGAGGGCAAGCCCGAGGCCGCCCTGCCGAAGATCATCGAAGGCCGGGTCAACGGCTTCTTCAAGGAGAACACCCTCCTGGACCAGCCCTTCGCCAAGGACAACAAGAAGTCCGTGCAGAAGGTCCTGGAAGAGGCCGGTGTCTCGCTGAAGCGCTTCGCCCGCTTCCGCGTCGGCGCCTGAGGACCCGGTTCCCGACGCACGCCGCAGGCCGGTTCTGCTCGCTCGGGGGTGGGGCGCACCGGGTAGCGCGCACGGAACCGGCACGGGCCCGATAAGGTCGGGCACAGGGCAGTTGTGACGAGGAGGCCATTGCCGCAGAGGGAACCGCGAGGATCCATCGGCAATGGCCTCTTTCGTATGTGCACGAGGAGATCTCCATGAGCAGCAATGACACCGACAACGACAGCGACGGCCGACGGCGCTTCCTGCTGAAGCTCTCCGGCGAGGCGTTCGCCGGTGGCGGCGGACTCGGTGTCGATCCCGACGTCGTGCACAAGATGGCCCGGGAGATCGCCTCGGTGGTCCAGGACGGGGCCGAGATGGCCGTCGTCATCGGCGGCGGCAACTTCTTCCGGGGCGCCGAGCTCCAGCAGCGCGGCATGGACCGCGCGCGCTCGGACTACATGGGCATGCTCGGCACCGTGATGAACTGCCTGGCGCTCCAGGACTTCCTGGAGAAGGAGGGCATCGACTCGCGGGTGCAGACCGCCATCACGATGGGGCAGGTCGCCGAGCCCTACATCCCGCTCCGCGCCATCCGGCACCTGGAGAAGGGCCGCGTCGTCATCTTCGGCGCCGGGATGGGGATGCCCTACTTCTCCACCGACACCACGGCCGCCCAGCGTGCTCTGGAGATCAACGCCGAGGTGATGCTCATGGGCAAGAACGGCGTGGACGGCGTCTACGACTCCGACCCGGCGCGCAACCCCGCGGCGGTCAAGTTCGACGCGCTCGAGTACGGCGAGGTCATCACCCGGGATCTCAAGGTCGCCGACATGACCGCGATCACGCTCTGCCGGGACAACAAGCTGCCGATCCTCGTCTTCGAGCTGCTGGCCGAAGGCAATATCGGCCGCGCCGTCAAGGGTGAGAAGATCGGCACCCTGGTCAGCAACCAGGGCACCCGGCCCTGACCGGCCCCGACTCCGGCTCCGACCCCGGGCCCGGCACCGGCCCGGCCGGTGGAGCCGCGGATCCGGCCGGCCGTCCGGCCACCGGTCGGCCGGCGCCGACGGCAACACCGTCGCGCCGGAACGGCACGGTACGGGGATGGACAACAGCCTGCCGGTCGGACACCGTGCAGGCAGCAGGGCATCGCGGGGGCCGGGGCGGCCCGCGGGGCGGCCGTCAGCTCACAGCCCCGGATGAAGCAGTCAGGCTCATTCATCGAACCAGGAGCACGTGGTGATCGAAGAGACCCTCCTCGAAGCCGAGGAAAAGATGGAGAAGGCGGTCGTCGTCGCCAAGGAGGACTTCGCCGCTATCCGAACCGGCCGTGCGCACCCGGCGATGTTCAACAAGATCGTGGCCGAGTACTACGGCACGATGACGCCGATCAACCAGCTCGCGTCGTTCTCCGTACCGGAGCCCCGGATGGCGGTGGTCACCCCGTTCGACAAGAGCTCGCTGCGCAACATCGAACAGGCCATCCGCGACTCGGACCTGGGCGTCAACCCGTCGAATGACGGCCATATCATCCGGGTGACATTCCCCGAGCTCACCGAAGAACGCCGTCGGGAGTACATCAAGGTCGCCAAGGCCAAGGGCGAGGACGCCAAGATCTCCATCCGGAGCATCCGGCGCAAGGCCAAGGAGGCCATGGACAAGGCCATCAAGGACGGCGAGGTCGGTGAGGACGAGGGCCGCAGGGGCGAGAAGGAACTCGACGACACCACCTCCAAGTACGTCGCACAGGTGGACGAGCTGCTCAAGCACAAGGAGTCCGAGCTGCTCGAAGTCTGAGCCCACCGTCCCAAGGTCCGAGGTCGAAGGCTGCTATCTGTGAACGACTCATCCTGGGGAGCGCCGCAACCGGACGCGGGCTACTGGGGCCCTCCCGAGCAGGGCTCCGCCGCGCCCGCGGCGATGCCCCGCCCGGGCGATGGTCCGGTGTCCGCCCACGACGTGAGCGTCCCCGTGCACGATGTGGGCGGCGACGCGTCGCAGACTCGGCGTATGCCCATTGCACCCGACCCCGGGAGCCCCGGTGACGCCGGAGACGGCCGTGCCGGCCGGCCCGGCCCCGACGGCTCCGGACCCACAGATCCCGCCGGTCCCTCCGGCGGCGCGCGGCACGGCCAGGACGGGCCGGAACCGCCGCACACCCCCAGGCAGCCCGAAGCGCCCGCGGCCGCGGAAGTGGGCAGGAAGCGCGCCGGGCGGGACCTGCCCGCGGCGATAGGGGTCGGCCTGGGCCTCGGCGTCGTCATCCTCGCCGCGCTGTTCCTCTACAAACCGGCCTTCCTCGGCGTCATCGTGCTGGCGGTCGTCGTCGGGCTCTGGGAACTGACCTCGCGGCTGCGGGAGCGCAAGGAGATCCAGGTCCCGCTGGTGCCGCTGGCGCTCGGCGGTGCGGCCATGACGGTCGCCGGCTATCTGCGGGGCGCGGAGGGCGCCTGGATCGCCATGGCCCTCACGGCGCTGGCCGTGCTGGCCTGGCGCATGACGCAGCCCGCGGCCGACTACCTGCGGGATGTGACGGCGTCCCTCTTCGCCGCCTTCTACGTGCCCTTCCTCGCGACTTTCGTCGCCCTGATGCTGGCGGCGGACGACGGACCCTGGCGGGTGCTGACGTTCCTGATCCTGACCGTGGTCAGCGACACCGGCGCCTACGCGGTGGGCTGGCGGTTCGGGCGGCACAAGCTGGCCCCGCGGATCAGCCCCGGGAAGACCCGGGAGGGACTGGTCGGCGCGGTGGCCTTCGCCATGGCGGCGGGCGCCCTGTGCACGCAGTTCCTGATCGACGACGGGCGCTGGTGGCAGGGTCTGCTGCTGGGGCTCGCGGTCGCGGTCAGCGCCACTCTGGGCGATCTGGGCGAGTCGATGATGAAGCGCGACCTGGGCATCAAGGACATGGGAACCCTGTTGCCCGGGCACGGCGGCATCATGGACCGGCTCGACTCGCTGCTGCCGACCGCGCCGGTGGTCTGGCTGCTGCTGGTGGTCTTCGTCGGCGCCGGCTGAGCCCACCCCGTCCGACTCATCCGACCGCGCGGCAGCGGGACCCAGGGGCCCTCGGCTCCTTCCGCGACCCGTCCGGCCCCCACCGCCTCCGCATCCTGCGGGGGCGGTTTCCGGGCCGGGCGGGGCCGGCGGCCGGGGGACCACCGCCCTGTCCCGCTGACCAGCGGCACGCCAAAATGATCTGCGACACTGGTACGGCTATGCCTGCACCCGGAGAACTCACGTTCGTCGCCCCGCGCGGCGCCAAGAAGCCGCCCCGTCACCTTGCCGATCTCGCTCCCGAGGAGCGCCGTGCGGCGGTCGAGGAGCTCGGCGAGAAGCCCTTCCGCGCCAAGCAGCTCTCGCAGCATTACTTCGCGCGGCTGGCCCACGATCCGCAGCAGTGGACCGACATCCCGGCCGCTGCCCGCGAGAAGCTGGCGTCCGGGCTGCTGCCCGACCTGATGAGTGTGGTGCGGCACATCAGCTGCGACGACGACGCCACCCGCAAGACGCTGTGGCGGCTGCACGACGGGACGCTCGTGGAGTCCGTCCTGATGCGGTACCCGGACCGGGTCACCATGTGCATCAGCTCGCAGGCGGGCTGCGGGATGAACTGCCCGTTCTGTGCCACGGGCCAGGCCGGTCTGGACCGGAATCTGAGCACCGCGGAGATCGTCCACCAGATCGTGGACGGGATGCGGGCCCTGCGGGACGGCGAGGTGCCCGGCGGGCCGGCGCGGCTGTCGAACATCGTCTTCATGGGGATGGGCGAGCCGCTGGCCAACTACAAGCGGGTGGTCGGCGCCATCCGGCGGCTGACCGATCCCGAGCCGGACGGCCTCGGGCTGTCCCAGCGGGGTATCACCGTCTCCACGGTCGGGCTCGTGCCCGCGATGCTGCGCTTCGCCGACGAGGGTTTCAAATGCCGGCTGGCGCTCTCCCTGCACGCGCCCGACGACGAACTGCGGGACACCCTGGTGCCGGTCAACACCCGGTGGAAGGTGCGCGAGGTACTCGACGCCGCCTGGGAGTACGCGGCCAGGTCCGGGCGCCGGGTCTCCATCGAGTACGCGTTGATCAAGGACATCAACGACCAGGCGTGGCGTGCCGATCTGCTGGGCCGGCTGCTCAAGGGCAAGCGGGTGCACGTCAACCTCATCCCGCTGAATCCGACGCCCGGCTCCAAGTGGACCGCCTCCCGGCCCGAGGACGAGGCCGAGTTCGTACGGACGCTGGAGTCGCACGGTGTACCCGTGACCGTTCGGGACACCCGGGGTCAGGAGATCGACGGTGCGTGCGGCCAGCTCGCGGCGACCGAACGCTGACGCCTGACTGGTAGTGTTCGAACGGGCCGCCCGGTGCGGCCCGCACAACCGAACAGCCGAACAGCCGACAGGGGAGCGCTCACAGCGCTGAGAGTGCGGCCGTACGCCCCGTACGTGCCGCAGACCCTCGAACCTCGCCCGGGTCATGCCGGGTAGGAAGTCGATGCACTGATGAAGAAGCACGCACGGCGGGCTGCCGCCGCAACCACCGCTGTCCTCACTCTCGCAGTTCTGGCCACCGCCTGCGGCGGCTCGGACGACAGCGCGGACTCCAAGACGGTCACTCTCGTCACCCACGACTCGTTCGCCGTCTCGAAGTCCGTGCTGAAGGACTTCGAGAAGCGCAGCGGCTACAAGGTCGAGGTGCTGCGCGGCGGCGACGCGGGTGCCGCCGTGAACCAGGCGGTGCTCAACAAGGGCAACCCGCAGGGCGATGTCTTCTTCGGCGTCGACAACACGCTCCTCTCCCGCCCGCTCGACAAGGGCGTCTTCGCCCCCTACGAGGCCGAAGGCCTGGCGAAGGTGCCCGGGCGGCTGCAGGCCGACCCGGAGAAGCACCGGGTCACCCCGGTGGACACGGGTGACGTGTGCGTCAACTACGACCGCCGGTGGTTCGCCGACAAGAAGCTCGACCCGCCGCGTACCCTGCAGGACCTGGCGAAGCCCCGCTACAAGGACCTGCTGGTGACCGAGGACGCCGCCAACTCCTCTCCCGGACTGGCGTTCCTGCTGGCGAGCGTCGCCGAGTTCGGCGAGGACGGCTGGCAGGACTACTGGAAGAAGCTGCGCGCCAACGGGGCCGAGGTCGCCGGGAGCTGGGAGCAGGCCTACAACGACCGCTTCAGCGGCTCCCGCGAGGGCAAGGGCAAGGGCGACAAGCCGCTGGTCGTCTCCTACGCCTCCAGCCCGCCCGCCGAGGTCATGGGCGAGAAGAACCCGCCCGAACAGGCGCCGACCGGCGTGGCCAAGGGAACCTGCTTCCGGCAGACCGAGTACGCCGGGCTGCTCCGCGGCGCGAAGAACACCGAGGGCGGGCAGGCGCTGCTGGACTTCCTGCTCAGCAAGCGGTTCCAGGAGGACCTGCCGCTGAAGATGTTCGTCAACCCGGTCCGCGAGGACGCCCGGCTGCCGGAGCTGTTCACCAAGTACGGCGAGACCGTGGACGACCCCGCCACCGTCGCCCCGCGGAAGATCGCGGAACACCGGGAGCAGTGGATCAAGACGTGGACGTCGCTCGCCGTGAAGTAGCCGCCCGCGACGCCGCGGCCCGGGCCCTCCCGGACTCTCCGGAAGGGCCGGTGCCTCCCGGCGCCCCGGACGGCCCCACCGTGCGACCGTCCGCCGCCGCGAACCACCGCGGCGGCGGCTCCGGCGCGCGGCTCGCGCTGATGGCCGTCCCGGCGGCGTTCTTCGTGCTCTTCTTCGGCTACCCGGTGGCCGCGATCGTCCTCCGCGGGCTGCACGAGGGCGGCAGCTGGCGGACCGGCCGGATCGCCCGGGTGCTCGGCGATCCCGACATCCTCCAGGTGCTCTGGTTCACGCTGTGGCAGGCCGCGGCCTCCACCGCGCTCACTCTGGCGCTGGCCCTTCCCGGCGCCTACGTGTTCGCACGGTTCGACTTTCCGGGCAAGCAGCTGCTGCGCGCCGTGGTGACGGTGCCGTTCGTGCTGCCGACCGTCGTCGTCGGCTCCGCCTTCCTCGCGCTGGCCGGGCGCGGGGGAGCGCTGGACGTCTGGTTCGGGGTACGGCTGGACACCAGCGTGTGGGCGATCCTGCTGGCGCACGTCTTCTTCAACTACGCGGTTGTCGTGCGCACCGTCGGCAGCCTGTGGTCCCAGCTCGACCCGCGCCAGGAGGAAGCCGCACGCGTCCTGGGCGCCGGCCGGTTCACCGCCTGGCGGCGAGTCACCCTGCCCGCGCTGGCGCCGTCCGTGGCGGCGGCCGCACTGATCGTCTTTCTGTTCACCTTCACCAGCTTCGGCGTCATCCAGGTCCTGGGCGGGCCGCGGTACGCCACGCTGGAGGTCGAGATCTACCGGCAGACAGCCACCCTGCTGGACCTGCCGACCGCCGCCGTGCTGACGCTCACCCAACTCGCGGCCGTCGCCGCGCTGCTGGCCGTGCACGCCTGGGCACTGCGCAAGCGGGAGAGCGCGCTCAGCCTGGTGCCCGCTGAGCAGACCGCCCGCCGTCCGGCAGGGCCCGGCCAGTGGACGACGATCGGCGCCGTGCTGGGGGTGATGCTCGTGCTGACGGCCGCACCGCTGCTCGTACTGGTCCAGCGGGCACTCGACGGACCCGACGGATACGGTCTCGCCTTCTTCCGCGCGCTGGGCGCCCGCTCCGACAGCGCGACCTTCGTCGTCGCGCCCGTCGAGGCCATCGGCAACTCACTGGCCTACGCCGCCGTGGCGACGGCCATCGCCCTGGTGGTGGGCGGGCTGGCCGCCGCCGCCCTGACCCGGCGGGCCGGTCGGCTGGTGCGGGGTTTCGACGCGCTGCTGATGCTCCCGCTCGGCACCTCCGCCGTCACCGTCGGTTTCGGCTTCCTCGTCGCGCTGGACGAGCCGCCACTGGATCTGCGGTCGAGCTGGATCCTGGTACCGCTGGCCCAGGCGCTGGTCGGCGTGCCGTTCGTCATCCGCACCATGCTGCCGGTGCTGCGCGCCGTGGACGTGAGGCTGCGGGAGACCGCGGCCGTGCTGGGCGCCTCCCCGCTGCGGGCCTGGCGGGAGGTCGATTTCCCGCTGGTGCGCCGCGCGCTGCTGGTGGCCGCCGGGTTCGCCTTCACCGTCTCGCTGGGCGAGTTCGGCGCGACCGTGTTCATCGCCCGGCCCGACGCGCCCACCCTGCCGGTCGCGGTGGCCCGGCTGCTGGGGCGGGCCGGGGAGGCACACTACGGGCAGGCCATGGCCCTGAGCACGCTCCTCATGCTCGTCTGCGCGGGGGTACTGCTCGCGCTGGAGCGGGTGCGGACCGACGGCCGGAGGGAGTTGTAGATGCTGCGGTTGGACGGAGTGACCGTGAGCTTCGGCGAGCGGACCGCGTTGGACGCGGTCGGCCTCGAGGTGGCCGCGCACGAGACGGTGTGTGTCCTGGGGCCCAGCGGCAGCGGCAAGTCCACCCTGCTGCGCGTCGTCGCGGGGCTGCAGGAGGTCAGCAGCGGCCGGGTGCTGCTGTCGGGGCAGGACCAGACCGGTGTGCCGCCGCACCGGCGGGGCGTCGGCCTGATGTTCCAGGACCACCAGCTCTTCCCGCAGCGCGACGTCGCCGGAAACGTCGGCTTCGGACCGCGGATGCACGGCATGGGGCGGGCCGAGGCCGACCGCCGGGTCGCCGAGCTGCTGGACCTGGTGGGGCTGCCGGGGGCGGGACGGCGGGCGGTGACCGCGCTGTCCGGCGGCGAGCAGCAGCGGGTCGCGCTGGCCCGCGCGCTGGCCCCGGAGCCGAGGCTGCTGATGCTGGACGAGCCGCTGGGCCAGCTCGACCGCGGACTGCGCGAGCGCCTCGTCGTCGAGCTGCGCAGCCTGTTCCGCAGGCTGGGTACGACGGTGCTCGCGGTCACCCACGACCACGGGGAGGCGTTCGCGCTCGCCGACCGGGTCGTGGTGATGGAGCGCGGCCGCATCGCCCAGGCGGGCACCCCGCTGGAGGTCTGGCAGCGCCCCGCCTCCGAGTTCGTCGCCCGCTTCCTGGGATTCGACAACATCACCCCGGCCAGCGTCGACGACGGGACCGCGGACACCGTCTGGGGGAGGCTACCCGTGCCCGACGGCACCCCGCGGGGCGACGGCCAGGTGCTCGTGCGGCCCGGCGGTGTGCTGCTGCGCGAGCCCGGGGAGGGGCTGCGCTGCACGGTGGAGGCGCGCACGTTCCGCGGCGGGGACGCCTCCATGGTCACCGTGCTGCTGCGTCCGGACGCGGGACCGCCTCTGGAGGCGGCCTGCACGCTGCGGGACGCGCCGCGGGAGGGCGCCGAGGTGGGGGTCGTCTTCGACCCGCGGGAGGTGGTCGCCCTGGCTGCCCCGCACGGCGCACCGGAAGCACCCCGCACCCCCGCGCCGCGGAAGGCGGACCCGGGTCATGGCTCTCCGTCCGGCTCGGGCCGGATCCGGTAGCCGCAGGAGCGGTCAGCCCGTGGGCAGTGCCGTCAACAGCCCGCCGGCCGCCACGAGCGGCGCGCACACCGCCGCGGTGGCGGCGGCTCGCAGCAGTGCCACACCCCGGCCCAGCTGTCGCGGCGCCCCGAGGCGGTCCAGCAGCTCCCGGACGGGGGCACGGCCGCGCCGGACCCGGGCGAGCGCGGCCAGCCCGGCCGCGGCAGTACAGCATCCGGTCAGGGCAGCGGCGAGTACCAGCAGCGGGCCGGGAGCGGGCAGCCCGGCTCCGGTCAGGTGGGCCCGGACGACCGCGACCAGTGCCGCCGCCACCGCGCTCAGCGCACCCAGCGGACGACCGGCGACGGCCGCTTCGCGGACGAGTGAGCGGCCGGCCAGCAGCCGCACCGGGCCCGGTCGGGCGACCCCCAGCAGATGCCCGCTCAGGGCCACCAGTCCGGGGCCGGCCACCACCAGGCCCACTCCGATGAGCGTCCATCCGGCGGCGAACGGCCAGCCCGCCACGGCACCGGGAAGTTCCGCCGGGACCCGGGCGCCGCGGCCGGTGCCGCGCGCCGCATGCGCCGCCAGCAGCAGGCCCGCCGTTCCGGTCAGCAGGCCGGAGACCGCTTGCAGGGCGCTGCGCAGCAGTCCGGCGCGGTACGGGGTGCCCGTACCGTCCCGCCGGGCCGATTCCGCAGCGCGGCGGCTGTCCGTGACCCGCCCGGAACCCGACGGCTCGGGGGCCGCGGCGCCGGGCCGGGCACCCCAGGCGGCTGCGAGGGCGGCCACCGCCGGGAGCACGCTCAGCAGCGTCACGGCGGCGGGGACGGGGAGCGGGGGGCCCTGCAGCGGCAGCAGGGCCGACGGGCGGGGCAGGTTCAGTACCGACAGCGAGCCGCCCGCGCTCTCGACGCCTCCCCGTACGGTCAGCAGGAGCGTCAGCGCGCTGCCCGCCAGGCCGGGTACCGCGGCGGTGCGTGCGGCCAGCAGCGGCAGCCTGGCCGGTCCCAGCCCGGCGGCGTGCAGGCCGAGCCGGGTCCCGGCCCGGGGTTCGGTGCGCCCGAGGACCGCGGCCGGCTGCGCGGTGGCGGCGAGGGGGATCAGGCACCACAGCAGCCGGGTCAGGACGGCCACCCGGTGCCCGGGGTGTTCCAGGGCGTAGGAGAGCGCGGCGAGCAGCAGCAGGCCGCCGCCGGCGGAGGCGCACAGCAGCAGCAGGCGGAGCAGCAGCGCCGCGGGCGTCGCGGTGAGCGTCAGACGGAGAGTGAGCACGCAGCCGCGCCTTCCGGTCCTGCGGACACCGCGGCCGGGGCGCCGGGCGCGGGGGTGCGCGCCCGGCGGCCGTCGGTGAGGGCGACGATGCGGTCGGCGAGCGCGGCGCCGGTCGCCTCCGCGGTGCGTGCCGCCTGGTCGAGTGCGAAGTCGTGCCCGGCGAGGAGGACGGTGATGCCCTGCGAGCGGGCCGCGGCGCTGAGCGCCCGCAGTACTTGGGCGCGGTCGGTCTGGTGCAGGGGTGCCGTGGGCTCGTCGGCGAAGAGCACCGTGGGGGAGTGGACCAGTGCCCGGGCCACGGCGACGCGCTGGCGCTGGGCCTGCCGGAGCGCGGGCGGCCGCTTGCCGGCGCAGTCCGCGACGTCCAGCCGCTCCAGCCAGGAGCACGCCGTGCTGCGGGCCGTGCGGTATCCGTCCCCCTGCAGCAGGAGGGGGAGCGCGGCGTTCTCCCAGGCGGTCAGTTCGGGGACGAGACGCGGGGTGCTGTCGATCCAGCCGAAGCGGTGCAGCCGCAGCCGCTCCCGCGCTGCCCGGCCGAGGGTGTGCACGGGGGCGCTGTTGAACCACACCTCGCCCTGGTCCGGCAGCAGCTGCCCGGACATGCAGCGCAGCAGTGTGGTCTTCCCGCTGCCCCGCGGCCCTGTGACGGCGAGGATCTCGCCTTCCCGGACGCCGAGCGAGACGCCTTGCAGCGCGGGTGAGCCGTCGTGGGCGTAGTGCAGTCCTCGCGCCCAGAGCACGTCGTCCGGCGGGGCGGCCATGGGGCACCTCCACTCAACATCGCGAGCCGTCATTCCCTCTGGAGGGTGAAACGAGGGGCGGGGGCATCGGTCACTGGATCGATGCCCCCGCCCCTCGTGCGGCCCTGTGCGGGTCGGGTGTCGTGCTCCGCGGTACGGCTCAGAGCTTCGTCCACGCCTCCGTGAGGACGGAGCGGAGGATCTGCTCGGCCTCGTCGAAGACCTTCTGGTCGGAGATCAGCGGCGGGGCGAGCTGGACGACCGGGTCGCCCCGGTCGTCGGCGCGGCAGTAGAGGCCGTTCTCGAAGAGCGCCTTGGACAGGAAGCCGTACAGGACGCGCTCGGACTCCTCTTCGGTGAACGTCTCCTTGGTGGCCTTGTCCTTGACGAGTTCGATGCCGTAGAAGAACCCGTTGCCGCGCACGTCGCCGACTATGGGCAGGTCGTGCAGCTTCTGCAGGGTGCTGAAGAAGCCGGCCTCGTTGTCGAGCACGTGCTGGTTGAGGCCCTCGCGCTCGAAGATGTCGAGGTTGGCCAGCGCGACGGCGGCCGAGACGGGGTGGCCGCCGAAGGTGTACCCGTGCAGGAACGTGCTGTCACCGTGGTAGAAGGGCTCGGCGATCCGGTCGGAGATGACCGCGGCCCCTATCGGCGAGTAGCCGGAGGTCATGCCCTTGGCGCAGGTGATGATGTCGGGCACGTAGCCGAACTTGTCGCAGGCGAAGACGGTGCCCAGCCGCCCGAAGGCGCAGATCACCTCGTCCGACACGAGCAGCACGTCGTACTGGTCGCAGATCTCCCGGACCCGCTGGAAGTAGCCGGGCGGCGGCGGGAAGCAGCCGCCCGCGTTCTGCACCGGTTCCAGGAAGACCGCGGCCACGGTCTCCGGGCCCTCGAAGAGGATCTGCTGCTCGATCTGGTCGGCGGCCCAGCGGCCGAACGCCTCGGGGTCGTCGCCGTGGATCGGGGCGCGGTAGATGTTGGTGTTGGGCACCTTGTGCGCGCCGGGGACCAGCGGCTCGTAGGGGGCCTTGAGCGCGGGCAGCCCGGTGATGGCCAGGGCGCCCTGCGGGGTGCCGTGGTAGGCGACGGCGCGGGAGATGACCTTGTGCTTGAGCGGGTTGCCGGTCAGCTTGTGATAGTGCTTCGCCAGCTTCCACGCCGTCTCGACGGCCTCGCCGCCGCCGGTGGTGAAGAAGACCTTGTTCAGGTCGCCCGGGGCGTGCTGCGCGAGGCGCTCGGCCAGCTCGACGGCCTTGGGATGCGCATAGGACCAGATGGGGAAGAAGGCGAGGTCCTGGGCCTGCTTGTTGGCGGCCTCGGCCAGCTCGGCGCGGCCGTGCCCCGCCTGGACGACGAACAGGCCCGCCAGACCGTCGAGGTAGCGCTTGCCGTCGGTGTCGTAGATGTAGACGCCCTCGCCGCGGGCGATCGTCGGAACCGGCGCGTTCTGGTACGACGACATGCGGGTGAAGTGCATCCACAGGTGGTCGTTGGCGGTGCGGGAGAGGTCCTTGCTCACTGTTATCGCGTTCCCCATGTGTAGGTCTGCTTGCGCAGCTTGAGGTAGACGAAGCTCTCCGTCGAGCGCACGCCCGGCAGGGTCCGGATGCGTTTGTTGATCAGTTCGAGGAGATGGTCGTCGTCGTGGCACACGATCTCGACGAGCAGATCGAACGAGCCCGCCGCGATGACGACGTAGTCGACCTCGTCGAGCCCGGCGAGCGCGTCGGCGACCGGTTCGACGTCCCCGTCGACCGTGACGCCGAGCATCGCCTGGCGCATGAAGCCGACGGTGAGCGGATCGGTCACGGCGACGATCTGCATGACGCCCTGCTCCTGGAGCTTCTGGACGCGCTGCCGCACGGCCGCCTCGGAAAGCCCGACGGCTTTGCCGATGGCGGCGTACGGGCGCCGTCCGTCCTCCTGGAGCTGTTCGATGATTGCCAGGGACACGGCATCCAGGGACGAGGAGCCTGCTGTCTTCTTCGAGTCGCGAGCCACGGGTGCCACTGTGCATGAGACATCCGCCGTCCCGCAACCCTTGAGCGATGTAATCCGCAGCCAATCGACTGACTCGGCACTGATTCCGTTGTTCAGCGGCGGTGGGCGTATCGAAAACGTTGCTCGGCCGGTTAGGGTGGCGGTCTCACCCATTGGACAACGGAGCAGGAGGGGTGCGAAGTGACCACCGAGCTGCGTCGACTGCGCAACTACATCGACGGGGAGTTCAGGGACGCCGCGGACGGCCGGACCACCGAGGTGGTCAACCCGGCGACGGGTGCGGCGTACGCCACGGCGCCGCTGTCCGGCGCCGCCGACGTCGACGCCGCGATGGCCGCCGCCGAAGCCGCCTTCCCCGCCTGGCGGGACGCCACGCCCGGCACCCGCCAGCAGGCCATCCTCAAGATCGCCGACGCGCTGGAGGCGCGCGCCGACGAGTTCCTCGCCGTCGAGTGCGAGAACTGCGGCAAGCCGCTGGAGCTGACCCGGCAGGAGGAACTGCCGATGATGCTCGACCAGATCCGCTTCTTCGCTGGTGCCGCCCGGATGCTCGACGGCAAGGCGGCGGGCGAGTACATGGAGGGCCTGACCTCGTTCGTGCGGCGCGAGCCGATCGGCGTGTGCGCCCAGGTCGCCCCGTGGAACTACCCGGCGATGATGGCCGTGTGGAAGTTCGCCCCGGCTCTCGCGGCGGGCAACACGGTCGTGCTCAAGCCCTCCGACACCACCCCGGCCTCCACGGTCTTCCTGGCCGAGCTGATGGGCGCGATCCTGCCCAAGGGCGTCTTCAACGTCGTGTGCGGCGACCGGGACACCGGGCGGCTGCTCGTCGAGCACAAGACCCCGGCGATGGCCTCCATCACCGGCTCGGTACGGGCCGGCATGGAGGTCGCCGCCAGCGGCGCCAAGGACCTCAAGCGCGTCCACCTGGAGCTGGGCGGCAAGGCCCCCTGCGTCGTCTTCGACGACGCGGACATCCCGGCGGCCGTCGAGGGCATCCGGGACGGCGGCTTCTTCAACGCCGGCCAGGACTGCACGGCGGCCACCCGGGTGCTCGTCCAGGAAGGCGTCCACGACGAGTTCGTGCAGGCCCTGGCCAAGGCCGCGGCCGAGGTCAGGACCGGCGACCTGAGCGACGAGGACTGCTTCTACGGCCCGCTGAACAACCCGACCCACCTGGAGAAGGTGGCGGGCTTCATCGACCGCCTCCCCGCGCACGCCAAGGTCGAGGCGGGCGGCGAGCGGGTCGGCGACCAGGGCTACTTCTACGCACCCACCGTCGTCTCCGGCCTCAAGCAGGACGACGAGATCATCCAGAACGAGGTCTTCGGACCGGTGATCACCGTCCAGAAGTTCACCGACGAGGCGCAGGCCGTCGAGTGGGCCAACGACGTGGAGTACGCGCTGGCCTCCTCGGTGTGGACCACCGACCACGGCACCGCCATGCGGATGTCCAGGGTCCTGGACTTCGGCTGCGTGTGGATCAACACCCACATCCCGCTCGTCGCCGAGATGCCGCACGGAGGCTTCAAGAAGTCCGGCTACGGCAAGGACCTGTCGATGTACGGCCTGGAGGACTACACGCGGGTCAAGCACGTCATGACGGCACTGTGAGCCGACCCTGCGGCGGGGGCGGCGCCCCCGCCGCAGGGCCGCGGCCACACCCGCGACAGGCCCGCACCCCGACCGGGGGCGGGCCTGTCCGCCGGGCACGGGCGGCTCCCGCCGGAGCGGCCCGTGCCCGGACTCAGGACTTCAGGACTGGTAAGGGTTCTGCGGCCCGCGGTCGGCGAAGGGGTTCTGGCCCTGCGCGCCCGGCTGCTGCGGAACACCGGCCACCGCCTGCCCAGCCGCACCCGCGGCCGGAGCCCCGCCCTGCCCCTGGCCGAGCAGCTGCTCGGCGCTCTCCTTGGAGATCTCGGTGTGCGCGCCGCAGAAGGTGCACTGGAGAGAGTGCTTCGCGGGTGCGATCGGGAACAGCGGGATGAAGAAGAGCGAGAACTTCGTCACCCGCTTGCGCAGCGCGTGCGCCGCCGGGTTGCCGCAGAACCCGCAGAGCAGGTTGAGCATGGCGAGCTGCATCAGCTTGCTGCTGGTACCGAAGATGATCACGCTGGTTCCATTCACGAGTGCGTAGCGAGCGGATATGAGCCAATCACCCGCCGACGTCCTCCGGAAGCCGGTTCATGTAACAGGCGTGCGCCAACTCCGTGTGTGCCGCGGCCTGTCCAGCGCGCGCACCAGTCGCGCGACATGGTTGCTGGTGATCCCGTCCACCCCCAGCGCGGCGAGCCTGCGCATGGTGCGTACCCGGTCGGCCGTCCACGCGGAGACCAGCCGCCCGTCCGCGTGCGCACGGGCGACCAGTTCCGGGGTGAGCAGTCCGAAGCGGTAGTTGAGCCAGCGCGGCCGCAGCTCCGCGAGCAGCGTCGGCCGCACCGGCGCCGCGCGCTCCCAGGTGAGGGCCAGTTCGGCACCCGGCGACACGGCGCGCACCCGCCGCATCGCCTCCGGGCCGCCGCAGTAGTAGACGCGGTCGGCCGCGTCCGCGGCCCGCACGGCCGCGACCGCGGCCGCCACCGCGCCGGGATCGGGCAGATCGACCAGGGTGCGGACCCCGCGGGTGGCCGCGAGCGCGTCGGTGAGCGCGGGCACGCCGGGAGCCAGCTCGGTCAGCCGTTCACGGCTGACCGTCCCCACGGCGGCATCGTGCCCCCACAGCCGCTCCAGGGTGCGGTCGTGCAGCACCACGGGCACCCCGTCCCGGGTGAGCCGCACATCCAGTTCCACGGCGTCGGCCCCCGCGGCCACGGCGGCGCGGAAGGACGGCAGGGTGTTCTCGCGTGCGGCCCAGGGCGCGCCCCGGTGCGCCACCGCGGCCGGCCGGCGGCCCGGGGGAGCCGCCGCGGGCCGGTCCGCTCCGGCCGGTTCTCCGGTCATCCCGTACGCTGCCAGGCTGCCAGGTGGGCGTCGATCTCCTCGCACAGCCGGGCCTTGCCGCCCTCGTCCAGGAAGGACACCCGCACCGCGTTCCTGGCCAGCGCGGCCACTTCCGCCGCGTCCAGGCCCAGCAGCTTCGCCGCGATGCCGTACTCGGTGTTGAGGTCGGTGCCGAACATCGGCGGGTCGTCGCTGTTGATGGTGACCAGCACCCCCGCCTTGACCATCTCGGCGACGGGATGGTCGGCGAGGGACTCCACCGCGCGGGTCGCGATGTTCGAGGTAGGACAGACCTCCAGCGGAATCCCGCGCTCGGCCAGGTGCTCCAGCAGCCGCGGGTCCTGGACGGCGCTCGTGCCGTGGCCGATGCGTTCGGCCCGCAGCGAGGTGAGCGCGTCCCAGATCGTGCCCGGACCCGTCGTCTCCCCCGCGTGCGGGACGCTGTGCAGCCCGGTGGCCAGCGCCCGGTCGAAGTAGGGCTTGAACTGCGGGCGGGGCACCCCGATCTCCGGACCGCCGAGCCCGAAGGAGACCAGCCCGTCCGGGGCCAGCGCGGTGGCGATCCGCGTCGTCTCCTCGGCCGCCTCCAGTCCCGCCTCGCCCGGGATGTCGAAGGTCCAGCGCAGCACCACGCCCAGTTCCCGCTCGGCGGAGCGGCGGGCGTCCTCGATGGCCTCCAGGAAGGCGCCGTCGGGGATGCCGCGGCTCACCGAGCTGTAGGGCGTCACGGTCAGTTCCGCGTACCGGATCGACTGCCGCGCCATGTCGCGGGCGATCTCGTAGGTCAGCAGGCGCACGTCCTCGGCGTCCCGGACCAGGTCCACGACCGAGAGGTAGACCTGGATGAAGTGCGCGAAGTCGGTGAACGTGAAGTAGTCGGCGAGGGCCTCGGGGTCCGTCGGCACGCCCGCCTCCGGATGGCGGGCCGCGAGTTCGGCCACGATCCGCGGCGAGGCGGAGCCGACATGGTGCACATGCAGCTCCGCCTTGGGCAGCCCTGCGATGAAGGCGGCCAGATCTGAGGATTCGGACAAGGGATGCCTCCGGCTCCGTTGCGGGTCCGGTCATCGTAGGCGCCCCGGTGCCGGACGTGTGTCCGAGCAGCCGCATAGCATGAGGTGAAGGGACCATGTGGAGGGAGAGGGGACGCGATGGACAAGGGGGCGGGACCGCTGCCGCCTGCCGGAGCGCCCGGGCAGCCGAGCGGGGGGAGCGACGACGGTCAGGGGAGCGGTAAGCCGCCTCCGATACCCCCGGCGCCGGACGGCCCGGGCCGCTCCTACGGCGTACCAACCGCGGCGGGGTACCCACCGCAGGGCGTGCCCGCGGCACCGGGGCCGCACGGCTACGGCGGCGGGCCGCCGGGGTACGGGGCGGCGGGCGGATACCCGGGCCACGGCGCCCGGCCCGGCGCGGGCGGCGGCTACGGCGCGGGAGCCTACGCGCCGTACGGCTGGTACGGACCGCCGCCGCCGGTCGGCAAGTCGGTGGCCGCCATGGTGGTCGGTATCGGCAGCGTGGTGCTGGTTCTGACCTGCTGGGGGAGTTTCCTCGCCGTCCTCTCCTCCCCCGTCGCGCTGGTCCTGGGCGTCAGCGCGCGGCGCGCGGTGGCCAGGGGGGAGCAGGGCGGCAGCGGGCAGGCGACGGCGGGGTTCGTCCTCGGCATCGTCGGACTGGCGCTGGCGGTGCTCGTCAGCACGCTCCTGATCCTCGGCCTGACGGTCTGGTCGGACGATTCCGGCGGCGGGCCGGGGGGTGGCGACGGCGACTCCTTCGACGCCCGGGGCACCCGTGCGCCGGTCGCGGCGGTGCGCTGAGCGGACTTCCCGAGCAGCACGGCGAGGGGCGGCCTTCCACGGAGTGCGGAGGGCCGCCCCTCGCCGTGCCCTGCCCTTTCCCGCCGTCCGGCCGCCGGCGGCGCCGTGGGAGGCGGAAGCCCGATGCGGGTATCGATTCCGTGGCGTAATCAAAAGATAACTACGGAATCCCTTGTTGGATGCGCGGAGCCCTGCCAGGATCTGCTGCCAACAGCGGTCTGGGCCACGGTGCCGCTTGATGCGAACCGTGCCGCGGAGCCGCCGGAGCACGCCGCACCCCGCAGTGTCAGGAGTCCCGATGGTCCAGCGCTTCGATGTGTCCGAACGGTTCGCCGCGGGCGCCCAGTACGTCGCCGGCCGGCTCGGCCCCGGCACCTCCGGCCGCTCGCACGCCGTCGTCGACCCCGCGACCGGTGCGGAGGTGCACCGGTTCGAGCTGGCCGGCGCGGCCGACATCGACGCCGCGGTCGGCGCCGCCCGTGCGGCCCTGCCCGGCTGGGCCGGCGCCACGCCCGCCGAGCGCTCGGAGGCCATGCACCGCTGGGCCGCCCGGCTCGCCACGCTGACCGACGAGTTCGTGTACGCCGAGTCGCTGCAGTGCGGCAAACCGCTCAAGCTCTCCGCCGAGTTCGACATCCCGGGCTCGTTCGACAACGTCGCCTTCTTCGCGGGATCAGCCCGGCACCTCGCCGGTGCGGCGGCCGCCGAGTACAGCGGGGAGCACACCTCCTCCGTCCGGCGGGAGCCGCTGGGTGTCATCGGATCCATCGCGCCGTGGAACTACCCGCTGCAGATGGCGGCCTGGAAGATCCTCCCGGCCGTCGCGGCGGGCAACACCATCGTCCTCAAGCCTTCCGAGCTCACGCCGCTCACCTCCGTGATGTTCGCGCAGGCCGCGGAGGAGGCGGGGGTCCCGGCCGGGGTGATCAACATCGTCACCGGCGCCGGGCCGGACGCGGGCGAGGCGCTCGTCGCCCACCCCGGGGTGGCCATGACCTCCTTCACCGGCTCCACGGCCGTCGGCAGGCGGGTGGCCGAGATCGCCACCACGGCCTCCCGTCCCGCCAAGCGCCTGCACCTCGAACTCGGCGGCAAGGCGCCGTTCCTGGTGTTCGACGACGCGGACCTGGCCGCGGCGGCACACGGCGCGGTCGCGGGCGCTCTGATCAACAGCGGTCAGGACTGCACGGCGGCGACCCGCGCCTACGTCCAGCGCCCGCTCTACGACGCCTTCGTGGAGGCTGTCGCCGAACTGATGAACGGGGTTCGTGTCGGTGACCCGTTCGCGGCCGACACGGACCTGGGTCCGCTGATCTCCCATGCGCAACGCGACCGGGTGGCCGGCTTCGTCGACCGGGCCCGCTCCTACGCCACCGTCGTCACCGGGGGCGAGGCGCCGGGCGGGGAACTCGCCCGCGGCGCCTACTACCGTCCGACGCTCCTCACCGACGCTCCGCAGGACAGCGAGGCCGTCCAGCAGGAGATCTTCGGCCCGGTGCTCGTCGTCCTGCCCTTCGACACCGACGACGAGGGGATCGCGCTGGCCAACGACACGCCCTACGGGCTCGCCGCCTCCGCCTGGAGCCGGTCGGTCTTCCGCACCGGGCGCGCCGCGCGAGAGCTCCAGGCCGGCTGCGTGTGGCTCAACGACCACATCCCGATCATCAGCGAGATGCCGCACGGCGGATACAAGGCCTCCGGCTACGGCAAGGACATGTCCGCCTTCTCGTTCGAGGAATACACCCAGATCAAGCACGTGATGGCCGAGACGACCGGCACCGTGCGCAAGGACTGGCACCGAACGGTCTTCGGCGACCGCTGACGACCCCGGGCCCGAGCTGACACCCCCTGCCGCCCCCGGGGTGCCCGACCCCGATCCCGCCCCGCCCCCTTCCAGGAAGGCGGTCCCCCATGGACCTGTTCGAAGGACTGCCGGAGCCCGTCGCCAAGGCGTGGGAACGCAGTCTGACCGGTGGCCGCGCCGCGATGTCCCGGCGCCGGCTGCTGCGCGCCGCCTCCCTCGCCGCGGCCGGCTCCACCCTCGCCGCGTGCGGAATCCCGCCGGCGGTCGGCGACAAGAGCGGCAACGCGCCCGAGGACGCCCCCGACCACTCCCGCGAGGAGAAGGTCCTCAACTTCGCCAACTGGCCCCTCTACATCGATGTCGACGAGAAGAACAAGAAGAAGCGTCCCACTCTCGACCGCTTCCAGCGCGAGAGCGGGATCAAGGTGAAATACATCGAGGACATCAACGACAACAACGAGTTCTACGGCAAGATCAAGCCGCAGCTCGCCGCAGGCCAGGACACCGGCCGCGACCTGGTGTGCCTCACCGACTGGATGGCTGGCCGCATCATCCGGCAGGGCTGGGCGCAGCGCCTGGACCCGGCGAACCTGCCGCACGCCGTCACCAACCTGGAGGACCGATTCCGCGCGGCCGCCCACGATCCCGGACGGCAGTACAGCTACCCCTGGGCGGGCACGGCCTGCGTCGTCGCGTACAACAAGAAGGCCACCAAGGGGAAGAGGGTCACCAGCGTCACCCAACTGCTGGAGGACGATTCCCTCAAGGGCCGGATATCCATGCTGACGGAGATGACCGACACCATCGGGCTGACCATGCTCGACATGGGGGTCGACTCCGAGCACTTCTCGGCGGACGACTTCGACGCCGCCGTCGCCCGGATCCAGAAGGCCGTCGACCGCAGGCAGCTGCGGCGCTTCAGCGGCAACGACTACATGGACGAGCTCAACTCCGGTGACATCGCCGCCTGCCTGGCATGGGCCGGGGACGTCGTACAGCTCCAGCTCGACAACCCGGACGTGGAGTTCGCCGTCCCCGACAAGGGATACCTCTTCGGCACGGACGACCTGCTCGTTCCCGCCAAGGCCCGGCACCGCGGCAACGCCGAGGCACTGATCGACTACTACTACCAGCCCAGGGAGGCCGCCGAGCTGGCTGCCTGGGTCAACTACATCTGCCCGGTCACCGGTGCCCAGGCCGAGATGGAGAAGATCGACAAAGAGCTGGCCGACGCTCCGCTGATCTTCCCCGACGCGCGCATGATCGCCAAGGGGAAGAACTTCCGGCCGATGAGCGCCAAGGAAGAAGCCCGCTACGAGGAGAAGTTCTCCAAGCTCATCGGGGCCTGAGCCGCCCGCGTCCCTGTCCGCGCCAGCCCGCATCCCCGAGGACCGGCCATGACCATCACCCTTTCCGGTATCAGCAAGACCTTCGGCGACGTCACCGCCGTCCAGCCGCTCGACCTCACGGTTCCCGAGGGGACGTTCTTCGCCCTGCTGGGCGCCTCCGGCTGCGGCAAGACCACCACACTGCGCATGATCGCGGGCCTGGAGGAGCCGACCTCCGGCAGCATCCTGCTGGGCGACGAGGACATCACCCACCTCCCGCCCCACAAACGCCCCGTCAACACCGTCTTCCAGAACTACGCGCTCTTCCCGCACCTGGACGTCGCGGAGAACGTCGCCTTCGGACTGCGCCGCCGCGGGGTGAAGTCGGTCCGCAAGCAGGTCGCGGAGATGCTCGACCTCGTCCAGCTCGGCGACATGGCCCGCCGCAGACCCCGGCAGCTCTCCGGCGGACAGCAGCAGCGCGTCGCCCTCGCCCGGGCCCTGATCAACCGCCCCCAGGTCCTGCTCCTGGACGAGCCGCTGGGCGCCCTGGACCTCAAGCTGCGCCGCCAGATGCAGCTCGAGCTCAAGCGCATCCAGACCGAGGTCGGCATCACCTTCGTGCACGTCACCCACGACCAGGAAGAGGCCATGACCATGGCCGACGGCGTGGCCGTGATGCACGGCGGGCGTGTCGTCCAACTCGGACCGCCCGCCGATCTGTACGAGAACCCGCGCTCCACCTTCGTCGCCAACTTCCTGGGCACCTCCAACCTGATCGAGGCCGAACTGCTCTCCGACGCCGGGAACGCTTCCCCGGACGGTGCCGGAGACGGCACCGAGATGCGGGTCAAGGTGGTGGAGACCGGCGACCCGCTCCGGCTGCCCGCGGCCCGCTGTTCGGCCGAGGGGCTGCCCCCGGGCGGCAGAGTGCTGGTCGGCGTGCGGCCGGAGAAGATCTCCCTCGCCTGTACCGACGAGGCGGGCACGGTCCCCCCTGAGGTCCCCGACGGCCGCAACCGGCTCACCGGCCGGATCCGGGAAGCCGGCTATCTGGGCGTCTCCTGGCAGTACCTCGTCGAAACCCCGGCCTGCGAACTCACCGTCTACGAGCAGAACGTGGAGCGCGACAGCCGGCTCGCGCCGGGCGCGCACGTCGTCCTGCACTGGCGGCCCGCGCACACCTTCGCACTCGACGCGGACCAGGACGCACGTGCGGGGGAGGAGGCCCTGTGACCGCCGTGGCCACACCCCCGCCCGCCGGCCCCGCGCCCGGTGCGGCGCCGGGCACCGGCCAGGAGCCCGGCACCGCGGACTCCGCGGCCGGCGGACGACGGCCGCGGCGCGGACTGACCCCCTACTGGCTGCTGCTGCCCGCCGGGCTCTGGCTCGCGGTCTTCTTCGTCGCCCCGCTCTTCTACCAGGCGTCCACCTCGGTGCAGAGCGGCTCGCTGGAGGAGGGCTTCCGCGTCACCTGGCAGTTCTCGAACTACACCGACGCGCTGGGCACCTACGGCGAACACTTCCTCCGCTCGTTCGGCTACGCGGCCGTCGCGACGGCACTGTGCCTGCTCATCGGCTATCCGCTGGCGTACATGATCGCCCTCCGGGCCGGGCGCTGGCGCAACCTGCTGCTGGTCCTGGTGATCGCCCCGTTCTTCACCAGCTTCCTCATCCGCACCCTGGCCTGGAAGACGATCCTCTCCGACGGCGGCCCCGTCGTGTCCGTCCTGAGCTCCCTGCACATCCTGGACGTGACCGGCTGGCTGGGACTGACCGGTGCCGACCGCGTCCTGGCCACCCCGCTGGCCGTGGTCTGCGGACTGACGTACAACTTCCTGCCCTTCATGATCCTGCCGCTCTACAGCTCCCTGGAGCGGATGGACACCTCGCTGCTCGAAGCGGCCCGGGACCTGTACGCCACACCGTCGACGACGTTCCGGAAGGTGACCTTCCCGCTCTCTCTTCCCGGGGTGGTCGCGGGCACGCTGCTCACCTTCATCCCGGCGTCCGGCGACTACATCAACGCCCAGCTCCTCGGCTCGCCCAACGAGCAGATGGTGGGCAACGCCATCCAGAAGCAGTTCCTGAACGTTCTCGACTACCCGACGGCGGCAGCGATGTCCTTCATCCTGATGGCGCTCATCCTGATCATGGTCAGCGGCTATCTGCGCAAGGCGGGGACGGAGGAACTGGTCTGATGACCCCGACTCCGCCCCCGACCGCCCCGACCGCGGCTGCGCGTGCCGCGGCCCGTCCCGGGCCGTTCGCGGCAGCACTGCGGCTGCTGCGCCGGAACGCCGTCGTCCTGGTGGGATGCGCGGCCCTGGCCTGTCTGCTGGTGCCCAACCTGGTCGTCCTGCTGTTCTCCTTCAACAAGCCGGCCGGCCGCTTCAACTACACCTGGCGCACCTTCTCCACCGATGCCTGGACCGACCCGTGCAGCGTCGCCGGGATGTGCGACGCGCTCGGACTCAGCCTGCAGATCGCGGCGCTGGCCACCCTGATCGCCACGGCCTTCGGCACGTTCGCCGCCTTCGCGCTGGCGCGCTACCGCTTCCGGGGCAAGAGCACCACCAACGCACTGATCTTCCTGCCGATGGCCATGCCCGAAGTCGTGATGGGCGCCTCCCTCGGCACCCTCTTCCTCAACACCCGCGTCGAGTTCGGGTTCATGACGATTCTGATCGCGCATGTCATGTTCTGCCTGAGCTTCGTCGTGGTCGCCGTCAAGGCCCGGGTGATGAGCATGGATCCCCGCCTGGAGGAGGCCGCCCGCGACCTCTACGCGGGCCCCTTCCAGACGTTCTGGCGCGTCACCCTGCCGCTCGCCGCACCGGGAATCGCCTCCGGCGCCATGCTCAGCTTCGCCCTCTCGTTCGACGACTTCATCATCACCCAGTTCAACGCGGGTCCCTCGACGGTCACTTTCCCCATGTTCGTCTGGGGCGCGGCACAGCGCGGCGTCCCCGTGCAGGTCAACGTGATCGGCTCGGCGATGTTCGGGCTGGCGCTGGTGATCGTGCTGGCAGGGCAGCTCGCGGCCAACCGCCGCGGGAAGCCGTGAGGATCGCCTCCCGGTGCACCGCGCGCAGCCGGCCCCGGCACCCCGGTCGGCACCCTGTCCGGCGGCGCCGGACCTACGACGCGGCACCGCCCCCGGGCGTACGACGCGGCGCCGCCCCTGGCGCGCGCCGCGCGGAGCCGCCAGGAAGAAGGACGACCATGAACGACCCCGGGACCGCACACCTGAGTACGACGAGGAGTCGATGACCGTGAGTGACGCCGTGGCCTCTTCTACTGCTCTCCGCTCCCTCGCCGACGCCCTGCCCACCCCCTTCTGGCTGGACGACCCGGCCCACCGCCCCGAGCGCCGCCCGGCACTCGTCGGCGACGAGCACTGCGACCTGCTGGTGGTCGGAGGCGGCTACAGCGGCCTGTGGACCGCGCTGCTCGCCAAGGAACGGAACCCCGCCCGCGACGTGGTGCTCGTGGAGAGCGAGGAGGTCGGCTGGGCCGCCTCCGGACGCAACGGCGGCTTCTGCGCCGCCTCGCTCACCCACGGTTTCGGCAACGGCCTCGCCCGCTGGCCCGAGGAGATCGCCGAACTCGAACGGCTGGGCCGGCGCAACCTGGACGCCATCCAGGAAGCCGTCTCCCGCTACGCCATCGACTGCGACTTCGAGCGCACCGGCGAAATCGCCCTGGCCACCGAGCCCCACCAGGTCGCCGAACTGGAGGAATGGGCGCAGCAGGCCGAGGCGCTCGGCGTGGGCGACGGGCTGACCCTGCTCGGCCGGGACGCGGTGCGCGCCGAAGCCGACTCGCCGACCTTCCTGGCCGGACTCTGGGACCGCACCGGAGTCGCCATGGTCAACCCCGCCCGCCTCGCCTGGGGCCTCAAGCGCGCCTGCGAACAGGCCGGCGTCCGCATCCACGAGCACACCCCCGCGACCCGGCTGGACACCCGCGGCGCCGAGATCGCCGTCGGCACTCCCTACGGCCGGGTGCACGCCCGCAGCGTCGCCCTGGGCACCAACGCCTTCCCCTCGCTGCTGCGCCGGGTGCGGCCCTACATCGCCCCCGTCTACGACTACGCGCTGATGACCGAACCGCTTGACGAGGAGCAGCGGGCGGCGGTCAACTGGCACAACCGCCAGGGCCTCAGCGACAGCGCCAACCACTTCCACTACTTCCGCATCACCACGGACCACCGCATCCTGTGGGGCGGCTACGACGTCCTCTACCACTACGGCAGCCGGATCTCCCGCGACTACCACCAGCGCCCCGAGACCTTCGCCAAGCTCGCCCGGCACTTCTTCCGCTGCTTCCCGCAGCTCGAGGGACTGCGCTTCACCCACAGCTGGGGCGGCGTCATCGACACCTGCTCGCGCTTCTCCCCGTTCTTCGGCACCGCCGCCGACGGCCGCGTCGGCTACGCCGCGGGCTTCACCGGGCTCGGCGTCGGTGCCACCCGGTTCGGTGCCGAGGTCGTGCTCGACCTGCTCGCGGGCGAGCCCACCGAGCGCACCGCGCTGCGGATGGTGCGCAAGAAGCCGCTCCCGTTCCCGCCGGAGCCGGTCCGCTGGGCCGGGATCGGCCTCACCCAGTGGTCGCTGGCCCGCTCCGACGCGCAGGCCGGACGCCGCAACCTGTGGCTGAAGGCCCTGGACAAGGTGGGCATGGGTTTCGACAGCTGACGGTACCGCCGGCGTCTCCGGCGGGAGGGCGCCCGCCGTGCCTCAGCCCCCGGCCGGCGGCGCCCGGCGGGCCCGTGGCGGGTTCCGGCCGCACGGCACCCTGCTGCCGTGCGGTCACGGCCCGCCGGAGCGTGGCAGGCGGGCGCCGAGCCCCGGCCGGTGTGCGGCCACGAAGGCCCCACACAGCAGCAACACGCTCAGACACCAGCCCGCCAGCACGTCCAGCGGCCAGTGGTACCCCCGCCACACCAGCCCGAGCCCGTTCCCGACCACCAGGGCGACGACCAGCGTCCCCGCCGCTCGGCGCGCCGCGGGGGAGAGTCCGCCGCTCAGCACGAGCAGCGCGCCGCCGCACACCGCCGCCGTGGTGGCGGCGTGCCCGGACGGATAGAAGCCCCCACCGCCGGACGGGCCGGCGCGGTCCGTCCACATCTTCAGGCCCAGCACCAGGGGAACCATCAGCGCCACGGCTGCCCCGTAGCACACCACCGGCCACCACCGGCGACCCCTCGAACGCAGCAGCGACAGCACCATCGCGGCGGCGAGCAGCGGCAACGCCACCTCCGGATTGCCCAGATCCGCGAGCGCCTCGGCCGGCATCCGCGGGGGCGCCGCCCGGCGCACGGCCGCGCCCAGCTCCTCGTCCCGGCCGACCAGCGCACCCTTCACCAACACCTGCCAGGTGCCCAGAAGCAGCACGAGAGCGCACAGGCCGCAGGCGGATACCAGCAGCGGCCGACGGCGGTGCGATGCTCCGGAGCCCGGAGGAGGCGTGAGCGTGGCCGGCCGCCCGGGAACCGGGGGGACAGCTCCAGGGCGGCCGTGTCGACCGGGTTCCCGCCGGTCCCGGGGGGTGTGGGACAAGCGGCTATCCGATCGGTGAGGAACGTGCGCGAGGGCACGACCGGGCCTGTCTTGGGGAGCGCCCGGCTCGGACCGGGGGCCCGGAGGTGGCCCTCCGCGCCGCCCGGCGACTCAAGAAACCGTACGGCAGCGGCCCGGGCCCCGACAGGCGCATTACGCACCGGACATCGGCCCCGCACACATTCTTCACCGCTGCTGCTCCCCTGCTGGTCACCGCCCGCTGGGGCGGTACGCGGCGCCGGTGAGCGCGCGTCCCGACCACGCTACCGGCCCCGGACGCGGCCGGAGGGAGGACCGGCCGCCCGGACGACCGGTCCTCCCGTCCCCCTGCGCGGCCGCGCGCCGCGCACCACCCCGCCGAACCGCCGCGAGCCGTCGGCCGGGGGGGAAGACCGGCCGACGGCTCGCTCGACAGGGCTCGGCGAGCCCCCGGGCCCTCACAGCCCGGCGACCGCCTCCTCCAGGACGTCGAGACCCTCGTTGAGCAGGTCCTCGCCGATGACCAGCGGCGGCAGGAAGCGCACGACGTTGCCGTAGGTGCCGGTCGTCAGGACGAGCAGGCCCTGCTGGTGGCATGCCTTCGCGAGCGCCGCGGTGGCCTCCGGGTTGGGCTCCTTGCCGCCCGGCTTCACCAGCTCGAGGGCGAGCATGGCGCCCCGGCCGCGGACATCGCCGATGATCCCGGAACTCTCCGCCAGCTTCTCCAGCCGCGGCTTCATGATCTCCTCGATGCGCCGCGCCTTGGCGGGGAGGTCGAGCTCGCGCATCGTCTCGATGGATCCGAGCGCGGCCGCGCACGCCACCGGGTTGCCGCCGTAGGTGCCGCCCAGCCCGCCGCTGTGCGCGGCGTCCATGATGTCGGCCCGGCCGGTGACCGCGGCCAGCGGCATACCGCCCGCGATGCCCTTCGCGGTGGTGATCAGGTCCGGCACGAGGCCCTCGTCCTCGCAGGCGAACCACTGGCCGGTGCGACAGAAGCCGGACTGGATCTCGTCCGCGACGAAGACGATGCCGTTGTCCCGCGCGAACTGCTGGATGCGCGGCAGGAAGCCCTTCGCCGGGACGATGAAGCCGCCCTCGCCCAGCACCGGTTCGATGATGATCGCGGCGACGTTGTCGGGGCCGATCTGCTTGGTGATCTGGTCGATCGCCTGGGCCGCGGCCTCCTCGGCGCAGTTCTCCGGGCCGGTCAGCCAGCGGTAGGGGTAGGCGACCGGGACGCGGTAGACCTCGGGCGCGAACGGGCCGAAGCTGTGCTTGTACGGCATGTTCTTCGAGGTGAGCGCCATCGTCAGGTTGGTGCGGCCGTGGTAGCCGTGGTCGAACACCACGACGGCCTGGCGGCCGGTGTGCGCGCGGGCGATCTTGACAGCGTTCTCCACCGCCTCGGCGCCGGAGTTGAACAGCGCGCTCTTCTTGGCGTGGTCGCCCGGGGTGACCGCGGCCAGCTCCTCGCAGACCCGCACATAGGGCTCGTAGGGAACGACCATCGCGCAGGTGTGGGTGAAGTCGTTGAGCTGCTCCGTCGCCCGGCGCACGACCGCCTCGGCGCTGTTGCCGACCGAGGTCACGGCGATACCGGAGCCGAAGTCGATGAAGGAGTTGCCGTCCACGTCCTCCAGGACGCCACCGCCGGCGCGGCGCGCGAAGACCGGCAGCACCGTCCCGATGCCGTTGGCGACCGAGGCCTGCTTGCGGGCCATCAGCTCCTGCGACACGGGCCCGGGGACAGCGGTGACCACACGCCGCTCCTGGGGGAGGGAAGGCCCTCCGGACAGTTCCGTCTTTCCGGTCATAGCGCACTCCTCGGGAGGAACGGGTGTCTGGCACTTCGCAGGCTAGGGGCACGCGGACGGAGGACACATGCACCGCTCCGGAGAAGTGCGGACCGCGTGTTGGCCACGACGGACATAGGTGCGCGGGTGGCGGCACGCCCGCCCGCGCTCGGCCCCCTCCGCCGGGTGCCGGCGCCCGCCCTGCCCGGCCGCCCGCGGCCAGGTGTGGGCCCCGGCCCCGGCGATCCCGCCGACAGGCCGGGCCAACTGACATGGTCAGCCGCTAGATTGGGGGGCAGGAGGGCGCCGGTCGCGTACCGGACCGGCGCGTCGGGGCGTCAGGGAGCTGAGGCAGCACATGGACATGGGGCTTCCCCACCGGAAGCAGGGCACGGGCAGCACACACCACACTGCCCCCACCCCCACCGGCCACCCCGCGGTCCCACCCCAACCGTCCGCGCCCCCCGCGGCCCCGGACCCGAGCGCCGCCCCCCTGGCCTCCGGAGTGGAGGCGGGCCCGCCACCCATGCCCTCCGGCGCCCCCCAGGGCGGCCCCCCGCTCGCCGACTGGCTGCGCCTGCCCCGCCCCCAGGCCGCCCCCGGCGTATGGCGCTGCGGCTACGAACAGCGCCCACCGGAAGACCCCGACCGCACCCCCGCCCGCCAACTCGTCAGCGGCGCCCTCATCTCCTTCCTCATGGGATGGCTGCTGTGGTCGCTGCTGTGGAACGGGTATCTGGGCAGCTACTGGCAGTGGCCGCTGGTCGCTCTCACTCCTGACTCGTGGCGGGAGGCCGGTGGCAACCAGGTCCTCTTCGTATGGGCTTCCTGGATCTACAACGGAGGCGTCTTCATCGGCCTCGCCTTCTTCTTCGGCCGTGTGGGCCGCTGGGACGAGTTGGCGCGGCGTGTGTGGGCGCGGCTCACCGGGCAGGGAGCACGGCGCCACGGCGGATTCGTCCCCGACACGGCAGCGGCGCCGGGGTCTGCGCACGCCCCCGTCCCCCCACCGCACCTCGACCCCGTCCAGTGGCCGGAGCTGCGGGCCGGGGGGGCCGGGCGGGCGGCCGAGGTGCTGGCCGGGGAGCTGGACGCCGGCCGGATGACGGATGTCGACCATGCCCGGCTGGAGCGCGCGTGGCAGACCGTACGGGCGCGGCCGCAGCGGCTGGAGGCGTTCGTCGAGAGTGTGCTGGCCCAGGGCGCGGAGGCCTGCGCGCACCCGTCGGGGGCCCGGGACCTGTCGGTGCGGGCGGCCCGGCACGATCTGTCACTGCGCCAGGTCCGCATCGGGCGGGCCGCCGACTCCGAGCGCAATCCGCACGAGTACCGCGGGGCCGGTATCGCGCTGGACCCCTCGTTGCTGGGCACGTCGGCGCTGGCCGTCGGTCCGCCCGGTACCGGCAAGACGAGCAGGCTGGCCCGCCCGGTGGTGGAGTCGCTCTGTCTGCAGGCGCTGGCCGGGCAGGCGGCGGTGATCGCGGTGAGTCCGGCGGGTTCGCAGTTCGTGCGCGACGACTCCTTCGACCTCGTCATCCGGCTCGGGCACCCGGGCTCGACGCACGATCTGGATCTGTACGGCGGGACGACGGATCCGGACGAGGCCGCGGGGATGCTCGCCGAGGGCCTGGTGGGGGATCTGGCCGCCACGCTGCCGGGGGGCGACAGCCGCCGCGCCGCGACGTCGCTGGCCCAGCTCATCGGCCCGTTCGCCGCGGTGCACGGCCGGTTCCCCACCGTCCCCGAGCTGCGCGAACTGCTGGACGGCGGTCCGGGCGCGCTCGATGCGCTGCGGGAGGCGCTGCGGGCCGGGGGACAGGGCGGGCAGCTTCGGGAGCTGGACGCCTTCGAGCGGCAGTCCGGGCGCGCGGGGGACATCGCCGCGCTGCTGGCGGACCGGATCGCGCTGCTGGACCGGCCCGCCTTCGCCGACTTCTTCCTGCCCGAGGGCAGCCCGAAGGCGGTGGGCCGGCGCCCGTTCTCGCTGCGTGCGCTGGAGCATCCATTGCGGGTCCGGGTGGACCTGCCCGAGCGGGGGCACGCGGAGGCGTCGCGGATCCTGGCCCGGCTGCTCCTCGCGCAGTTCACGGAGTGCGCGGTGGCCCGGGGTGACCAGTCGCTCTTCGCCTGCCTGGTGCTGGACGACGCGGCGCAGACCGTCACCCCGCAGGCGCTGCGGGGCCTGCAGCGGCTGCGCTCGGTGCACGCGGGCGTGCTGCTGACGCTGCGGGCGCTGGACGATGTGCCCGAGCCGCTCCGCGGGCCGCTGCTCGGGGCCGTGGGGTGCCGGATGGTGTGCGCGGGGGTCACACCGTGGGACGCGGAGCGGTTCGCCGAGGTGTGGGGTACCGAGTGGGTGCAGACCCGTACGGTCACCAATCGGCAGCTGGTCTCGGACGAGCCCGTCACCCGGGTCCTGCACGCGGTGCGGCGGCTGGCGACCGGCAAGCACGTGACGGCCGAGTCGGTGACCGTGCGCAGTGAGCAGCGGGAGCGCTGGTCCGCCTCCGACCTGGCCAACGAGCTGCAGCCGGAGCACGCGGTGCTCTCGGTGACCACGGTCCGCGGGGAACGTACGCCGCCGATCCTGACGAAGCTGGGGGAGTGATGCGCGTCCCGTTCCCGGGCCCCGCATCCGGGGGCCCGAATGGGGGCCGGCGGCTGTACCGTGAAGTGCGTTATGCCACCGACTCTTGCCGCGCTCGTCCAGAACTCCGCGCTCCGCCTCTCCGTGCTCGCAGGGCACGGCGGGCTGGACGCCACCGTGCGGTGGGCGCACTCCAGCGAGCTGGCCGATCCGACTCCGTACATGGACGGCGGGGAACTCATCCTCTTCACGGGGCTCAAGCTCGACGCGGACGACCGCGACGCGATGCGCGCCTATGTGGACAAGCTGGTGGGCAAGGGCGTGGTCGGGCTCGGCTTCGCGGCGGGTGTCAACTACGAGGGGGTGCCGCAGGCCCTGGTCGACGCCTGCCGCGGTGCGGACCTCCCGCTGCTGGAGGTGCCCCGGCGCACCCCGTTCATCGCGATCAGCAAAGCGGTGTCGGCGGACATCGCCGCAGAGCAGTACCGCGCGGTGAGTGCCGGGTTCGACGCGCAGCGGGAGATGACCCGCGCCGCGCTCTCCCGGGAGGGCCCCTCGGCGCTGCTCGCGCGGCTGGCCTCGCAGGTCGACGGGTGGGCGGCGCTCTACGACGCCTCCGGGTCGGTCGTCGCCACGGCTCCGGCCTGGGCGGTGCGCCGGGCGACCCGCTTCGTCGGCGACGCCGAGCGGCTGCGGGACCGGCCGGCTCCCGCCAGCGCGGTGGTCAGCGAGGGGGACGGCGGGGACGACCGGGTCGAACTCCAGTCGATCGGCAGCGGGCGCCGTGCCAAGGCGGTGCTGGCCGTCGGGACGGCGGCGCCGCTGGGCACGGCCGAGCGCTATGCCGTGAACTCGGCCATCGCGCTGCTGACCCTGACCATGGAGCGCTCCCGGGCGCTGCAGGAGGCGGAACAGCGGCTGGGTGCCGCGGTGCTCAAGATGCTGCTCGTCGGCGAGGGCGAGCACGCCCGTGCGGTGGCCGGGCAGCTCTACGGCGGTCTGCTGGACGCCCCGATGCGGGTGATCGTCGCGGAGCCGGCGTCGGCCGCTGCCGCGAGGTTCGCGCAGGAGGGCATCGCGGCGGTGCAGTCGGCCCAGTCCGCCGGGCCGCCTCCGGTGCCCACCGCGTCCGCGGTCCGGCCGTCGTCTCCCGTCCCCGCCGGGTATCTGGCGCGCGCGGGTGAGCTGTGCGGGCTGGCCGATCTGGCAGCCGCGGCGGGCACCGCCGCGGTGGTGCCCGCGTCGTCCGAGCCGGCGCGGCCCGGCGGCGTGCGGGCGTCGGCCAGGGCGTCCGCGAGGTCTTCCGCCAAGCAGTCGGCCCGGCCGTCCGCGACGGGGCCGGCAGCCTCGCAGCAGGCCGCCGGGAAGCCGCCGGCCGCCGGCGGATGGGACGGCCCGACCGGGGCGGCCACCGGGGCGGGGGCTTCCGCGGCCTCCGGTGTGGTGGTCGGCTCGGGCGGCCCGCAGGCCGACGCGTCGGACACGGGGCGGCTGAGCCGCATCGTCTGGCCGCTCGAGGAACTCGCGGACGCGGTCGAGACCGCGGCGGCGCGCAACGGCGAGGCGGTGCTGGTGGTGCCGGACGGGGCGCGACTGGTGGTGCTGGCGTCGGACGGCGGCGCGGCGGTTGCCGGGTGCGCGGAGTTCGCCGGTACGGCGTCAGCGGCGCGGCCCGGTCGGCGGTCCGGCGGGGGCGGCGAGGAGGGGCTGGCCATCGGTGTCTCGGCCCCGGTCGGTCTGGCCGCGGCCGCGGTGGCCTTCAAACAGGCGGATCAGGCGCTGTCGGTCGCCCGGCGGCGCGGGGTGGCGCTGGTGGAACACGAGGACGTCGCCGCGGGGTCGGTGCTGCCGCTGCTGGCCGACGACGCCGTCCGGGCCTTCGCGGACGGGCTGCTGCGCGCGCTGCGGGAACACGACGCGAACGGCAGGGGTGATCTGGTGGCGTCGCTGCGCGCCTGGCTGTCCCGGCACGGGCAGTGGGACGCGGCGGCGGCGGAGCTCGGGGTGCACCGCCACACGCTGCGGTACCGCATGCGCCGGGTGGAGGAGATCCTGGGCCGCTCTCTCGACGACCCGGACGTGCGGATGGAGCTCTGGCTGGCCCTGAAGGCCACCGGCTGACCCGCGCGCCGGCTGCTCCGTCCCGCGCGGCGTGCGCCGAGGGGGAGCCGAAGGGGGAGTCGACGGGCACTTCGCGGGCCGGTCGTCGATCCCGTCGCCGGGTGGTCGCCGGTCCGTCGCCGCGGGCCGTCCGGTGGAGCCGCGGGGTGGTCGCTCCCGCGGACCGGGTCGGGTACCGGGGCGTACGGGGACAACCCACGCGGAGCGCAGTGCGCCGCGTACAGTGCCAATCCGTATGACGGCACAGCCGAAGCACTCCACCCCGGCGAAGAAGCGGACGGGCCGCGACGCCCTACCGTGGACGCTGGAACCGAGGCACTCTCCCGCATCCGGAAGGCGATCCGCAGTGACGACAGCGACTTCCCCGCACGCATTCTGGCTCGCCGGCCGCAAGGCCACCGGCGACACCACGCTCGACGTCACCTCGCCCTGGGACGGCAGGCACGTCGGCAGCGTCAGCATCCCCACCTCCGCGCAGGTGGAGGAGGCCGTGGCCGCTGCCGCCGCGGTGGCCGGCGAGTTCTCCGCCACCCCCGCGCACGTCCGTGCCGCCGCGCTGGACCACCTCACCCGCCGTCTCGTGGAGCGCACGGACGAGATCGCCGAGCTGATCTCCGCGGAGAACGGCAAGCCGATGAAGTGGGCGCGCGGTGAGGTGGGCCGCTGCATCTCCGTCTTCCGCTGGGCGGCGGAGGAGGCCCGCCGCTTCAACGGGGGCGAGGCGCAGCGCCTGGACTCGGACGCGGGCGGCACGGGCCGGCTGGCCTTCACCCGCCGCTTCCCCTACGGCCCGGTCCTGGGGATCGCGCCGTTCAACTTCCCGCTCAACCTGTGCGCCCACAAGGTCGCCCCGGCGCTCGCGGTGGGCACCCCGATCATCCTCAAGCCGGCGCCCGCCACCCCGCTGTCCGGGCTGATCCTCGGCGAGCTGCTGGCCGAGACGGACCTGCCCGCGGGTTCCTGGTCGGTGCTGCCGGTGCCGAACGACCAGATGCCGGGCCTGGTGCAGGACGAGCGGCTGCCGATCATCTCCTTCACGGGCTCGGCGCCGGTCGGCTGGTCGATCCTGGACTCCGCACCGCGCAAGCGGGTCACCCTGGAGCTGGGCGGCAACGGTGCGGCGGTCGTGCTGGCCGACTACGCCTCCGAGGCGGACCTGGACTGGGCGGCCCGGCGCATCGCGACGTTCTCCAACTACCAGGCGGGCCAGTCCTGCATCTCGGTCCAGCGGGTCGTCGCCGACGCCTCGGTCTACGACCGGCTGGTTCCCAAGGTCGTGGCGGCCGTCGAGGCGCTCACCACCGGTGACCCCGCGGACGAGGCGACCGATGTGGGCCCGCTGGTGAGCGAGGACGCCGCACGCCGGGTCGAGTCGTGGATCGGCGAGGCCGTCTCGCGCGGCGCCAAGGTGCTCACGGGCGGCAAGCGGGACGGTGCGTCCGTGGAGCCGACGGTGCTGGAGAACGTGCCCGCCGACACGCAGATCGGCTGCGAGGAGGTCTTCGGGCCCGTCATGTCGTTCGTGAAGGTGAACGGCGAGCAGGAGGCCTTCGAGACCGTCAACGACTCCAGGTACGGCCTGCAGGCCGGGCTGTTCACCCACGACGTGCAGGCCGCCTTCCGTGCGCACCGCGCGCTGGAGGTCGGCGGGGTCGTCGTCGGCGACGTGCCGTCCTACCGGGCCGACCAGATGCCCTACGGCGGCGTCAAGGACTCCGGTGTGGGCCGTGAGGGCGTGCGGTTCGCGATGGAGGACTACACCTACGAGCGCGTCATGGTGCTCACCGGTCTCGACCTCTGACCCGTCCCTGTCCGGCGACGCGTGCTGCCGGGCGCTGCTGCGGAATCGCGGCGGCGCCCGGCAGGGGTGCGTCAGGGCGGGCACCGCCGTCCCGGTGGGGTGCCCGGAGGCCACCGGCTCTCTGTACCTACTGGTATGTACACTTCGGGTGTGGACGGTGGAGACACGGCGGACAGGCTGATCGAGGCCACCCAGGAACTCCTGTGGGAGCGCGGCTACGTGGGCACGAGCCCGCGGGCCATCCAGCGGCGTGCCGGAGCGGGCCAGGGCAGCATGTACCACCACTTCGGCGGCAAGCCCGATCTGGCCCGGGCCGCGGTGCACAGGAGCGCAGAGGAGCTGCGGACCCGGGCCGAGGCGGACCTCTCCGGCGCCGGAAGTGCGCTGGAGAGAGTGCGTACCTACCTCACCCGCGAGCGCGCGGTGCTGCGCGGCTGCCGGATCGGCGGACTCGCCCAGGATCCGGACGTGGTCGCCGATCCGGGACTGCGGGCCCCGCTGCGGGAGACCTTCGACCGGCTCCGCGCCCGCCTGGCGGAAGTGTTCGAAGAAGGCCGCACCGACGGGGAGTTCCGGCCGGACCTCGACCCGGCGGGAACAGCGGCCACCGTCGTCGCCGTCGTCCAGGGCGGCTATGTGCTCGCCCGTTCCGCCGGGCACCCCGGACCGTTCCACGAGGCCGTCGACGGTCTGCTGCGGCTCCTGGAGGCACACACCGCCGAGCCGGACGCCCGCGCATGACCGGCGAGGACACCGGGGCCGCTGCCGCCCCGCACGCCGCGAGCGGTCCGCCCGGGCCCGGTCCGGCGGTCCGCACCGTCGAAGGCGATCTCCCCGGAACCGAGCTGGGCGTCTGCGACGCCCACGACCACCTCTTCCTGCGCAGTCCGCGGCTGCCGGGGCAGGAACTGACCGACGTGGACGCCGCGGAGCGGCAGTTGCGGGCCTTCGCCGAGCACGGTGGTCGCAGCCTCGTGCAGTGGACGCCCCACGGGATGGGCCGTCACTCCGGTGCGCTGGCCGACCTCGCCCGGCGCACCGGAGTGCGGCTCGTCGCCGCGACCGGACTGCACCAGGCCCAGCACCACACCGGGGAGCTGCCGTCCGATCCGGCGGCCCTGTTCGTGCAGGAGCTGACCCGCGGGATGCGCGGCGGGGTGTGCGGCGAAGCGCCGCGGGCCGGTCTGATCAAGGTCGCCGGCGACTTCCACGGGCTCGGCCGGCACGCACGGTGGACGATGGCGGCCGCGGCCGAGGCGCACCGGGCGACGGGGGCGCCGATCGCGGTGCACCTGGAGTCGGGCACCGGCGCAGCCGAGGTGCTGGACCACCTGTGCGGGCGGCAGGGGGTGCCGCCCTCCGGCGTGCTGCTGGGCCACGTGGGGCGGTGCCCGGACCCGCGCATGCAGCGGGCGGCTGCCGCCTCGGGTGCCTGGCTGGTCTTCGACGGGCCGTCGCGCACCCATCACGCGACGGACTGGCGCCTGTTCGACAGCCTCGTCGAGCTGTTCGAGCACGGGTACGGAGACCGGCTGCTGATGGGCGGGGACACCGTCACGGCGACAGCCCGCGCGGAGACGGGGGTGCCGTATGTGGCGCGCGCACTGCGCCCCCGTGTCGCCGACGAGTTGGGCGCCGCCGCGGCGCGGCAGATCTTCGAGGTCAACCCTCGGCGGGCTCTCGCCGTCCATTGGAAGGGCTGAGCGGCCGTACCCGGCCCGATCCGACGGCAAGGACCGGGGGCGGCCCGGACCGAGCCGAGTACGACCCGAACCGAACCGAATCCGGCCTGAGCCGAGGGCAGTACGAGCCCTGGACCGGGCCGATCACGAAACCTGGACCGAGCCGAGTGAGGATCCACGCATGTTCACCTTCGCGCAGTTCAGCGACATCCATCTCGGCCAGGACCGGGGCGACGGCGGCGCACGCGCCCGTGAACGCACCGAGCGCGTGCTGGCCTGCCTCTCGGGGGTGCTCGACGGACTCGACGCCGTCCTGCTCACGGGGGACATCGCCGACCACGGCCGGGAGGACGAGTACACGCTGGCGGCGAAGCTCTTCGCCGACCACGGCGTGCAGCCGCTGATCTGCCCCGGCAACCACGATGCGCGCGGCGCCTACCGCGCGGTGCTGCGGCACGGCGACGCCGCCGACACCTCGCCCGTCGACGAGGTGCACCGGCTGCCCGGCGCCACCTTCCTGATGTGCGACTCCAGCGTGCCCGGGAAGGGGCACGGCCGCCTCGACGACGCCACGCTCGGCTGGGTCGACCGGGAACTCGCCCGGACCCCGGACGACGCGCCCGCGTTCGTGTGCTTCCACCATCCGCCCGTACCGCTGTACGGCCAGTACGTCGATCCGATCCGGCAGTTCGGGGAGGAACGGCTGGCCGAGGTCCTCGGCAGGCACGGCACGGTGGCGGGGCTGCTGTGCGGGCACAGCCACACCCCGGCCGTGACCAGCTTCGCGGGGGTGCCGCTGGTCGCCGCACCCGGTGTGGTCTCCACGCTGAAGATGCCCTGGGAGGGCGAGGAGGGCGGGCCGGTCGACTACACGCTGCCCCCGGTGATCGCCTTCCACGTCCTCGCCGACGAGGGCAGGTTGACCACCCACTTCCGGGTCGTGCCCTGAGCCGCGGCCGGTCCCGGAACCGGGAGGGCGGGCGACTGCCGCAACCCGCCGCTGCACGTCGGCCGGCCGCACTACAGTGCTGCGGGGAACGTGATTCCGGGACACTCATGTGCGAAGCGCGGAGCGGGGAGTCCGCAGGAGGGGTGGGGGCCATGCGTCCGGGCAAGGAGTGGCGGCACCGGCGGATCTGCCGCGTCCTGACCGTCGCCGTGGCGGCTGTGGCGCTGCTGCTGCTGATCGTCACCGTCGTACTGACGCTCGGCGGCCATCCGGCCGCCGGGAGCAGCGCCGCGCCCTGAGGCCCTCGGCGGCCGCGGATTCCCCCCGGCCCGTGGCCCGCCCCCCGTTCCCGGGGCGCGGCGCTCTCCCTGGCATCCGACAGTACGCACGGCGCCGGTGCCGGTCGTCACCGTTCGGCGGTAATCGCGGATGACGGGAGTTCGGCCCGCTGCGGTAGCCCGGGCCCGGCCTCGTACCAGGGCGGTGGTGCGCGACTGCCGCGGACGGCGCGCCCGGTGGACGAGCATCCCGCCGGGCTGTCGCTACGCTGCGGCGATGCGGAGTGCGACGGTCCGGGCCCGGGCGCGTCTCGGGGTCGAGCGGGTGCCGGCGGGGGTGTACGACGGTGTGATCGCGCTCGCCATCACGGCGGTCAGCCTGCTGCTGGGCAACGACCGCGTCCCGGCGGGCTGGTCGGGCCTCGACCCGCCGGGCGTCGCGCTGACCTGTGCGGTGAACCTGCCGCTCGCCGCCCGCCGCCGGTTTCCGAGCACGCTGTGCCTGCTGGTCCTGGCCCTCTGGGCGGTGTACGTGGCGCTGGACTACTGGCCGGTCGTCAACTCCCTGGGGCCGCTCCTCGCGCTCTGCACCGTCGCGGTCCTGCGCCCGATGCGCCAGGCGGTGCTGTGCGCCCTGCTGCTCGCGGCGGTGTGGAACCTCGCCGGTACGACGGGTGCGGAGAGCTCCTGGGCCACCGTCCCGGGGCAGAGCCTGCTCTGCCCCGGTGTCCTGTGCGGATTCGGTCACCTCGCCCGCAAGGCGGCCCGGCGCAACGTGGAACTGGACCGGCTGACCGACCAGTTGCGGAGCGAGCGGGCGGGGGCCGGTGCTCAAGGACACCGGGCCGCAGCGGCTGCTGGCCGCCGTCGCCGCCGTCGCGGAGGGCGACACCCTCTTCGCGCCGAGCGTCACCCGGCGGCTCGTGGAGGCATACGCGCCGCGGGCGGAACGGCCGGCCGCACCGGCCGGGACCCTCGACCAGCTCACCGGGCGGGAGCTGGACGTCCTCCGGCTGGTGGCGGGGGGACTGTCCGATCCCGGGATCGCCCAGGCCCTGGTGATCAGCGAGTCGACCGTCAAGACGCACCTCAACCGGACGATGGCCGAGCTGGGCATCGGCTCCCGTGCCCAGGCCGTCGTGCTCGCCTACGAGACCGGACTGGTCGTCCCGGGCGGCGGCGGGCCGCGGGAGCCGGGCGGACAGTGCCCCCGGTCCGGTCGGTGAACAGCCCGGCGCGCGGTGCGGAGGAGCTTCTGCTGCGCGGCGTCTGGCAGGCCCGGGGCGAATCGGGTACATACGACCGAGTGGTACCCGGCGGTGGTCGGGGCGGTTCCCGCTCCGCGGCCGGCTCCCGTCGGTACCGTTCCCGCACCGCGTGTCCGCCTCCACACCGTTTCGAGGTGAGTGAGATGACCGTCTCCGAGCGTGCAGCACGCGAAGTCGCCGAGGCTGCCCGGGAGAAGGACTGGCGCAAGCCCAGCTTCGCCAAGGAGCTGTTCCTCGGCCGCTTCCGCCTCGACCTCATCCACCCGCACCCGGAACCGGCGGCCGAGGACGCCGCACGGGGCGAGGAATTCCTGGCCCGGCTGCGCGAGTTCGCCACCACCGGAATCGACGGGGCGCTGATCGAGCGGGAGTCCCGGATCCCGGACGAGGTGCTCGGCGGCCTCAAGGAACTCGGCGCGCTCGGCATGAAGATCGGCACCGAGTACGGCGGCCTCGGGCTCACCCAGGTGTACTACAACAAGGCGCTCGCGCTGGTCAGCTCCGCCAGTCCCGCGGTCGGGGCCCTGCTCTCGGCACACCAGTCCATCGGTGTGCCGCAGCCGGTCAAGCTGTTCGGCAGCCGGCAGCAGAAGGACGCCTACCTGCCGCGCTGCGCGCGCACCGACATCTCCGCCTTCCTGCTGACCGAGCCCGACGTGGGCTCCGATCCGGCCCGGCTGGCGACGACGGCCGTGCCGGACGGCGACGACTACGTCCTCGACGGTGTGAAGCTGTGGACGACCAACGGGGTGATCGCCGACCTGCTGGTGGTCATGGCACGGGTCCCCGAACCGGATCCCGACGACCCGCGGCGCGCCGAAGGGCACCGGGGCGGCATCTCGGCCTTCGTCGTCGAGGCCGGCTCGGAGGGCATCACCGTGGAGAACCGCAACGCCTTCATGGGGCTGCGCGGCATCGAGAACGGCGTGACCCGCTTCCACCGGGTGCGGGTTCCGGCCGCCGACCGGATCGGTCCCGAGGGCGCCGGGCTCAGGATCGCGCTGACCACCCTGAACACGGGCCGGCTGTCGCTGCCGGCCACCTGTGCGGGCAGCGGGAAATGGTGTCTGAAAATCGCCCGCGAGTGGTCCCGGGAACGGGTCCAGTGGGGGAGGCCGGTCGCCGAGCACGAGGCCGTCGGCAGCAAGATCTCCTTCATCGCGGCGACCACCTTCGCCCTCGAAGCGGTCCTGGACCTGTCCTCGCAGATGGCCGACGAGGACCGCAACGACATCCGGATCGAGGCCGCCCTCGCCAAGCTCTACGGCAGTGAGATGGCCTGGCGGATGGCGGACGAGCTGGTGCAGATCCGCGGCGGCCGGGGCTACGAGACCGCCGAGTCGCTGGCGGCCCGCGGCGAACGCGGCGTTCCGGCCGAGCAACTGCTGCGCGACCTGCGGATCAACCGGATCTTCGAGGGCTCGACCGAGGTCATGCACCTGCTGATCGCCCGGGAGGCCGTGGACGCGCATCTGTCGGTGGCCGGGGACCTGATCGACCCGGACAAGACGCTCGCCGACAAGGGCAGGGCGGCGGTCGGCGCCGGCGCGTTCTACGCGAAATGGCTGCCCGGGCTGGTCGCCGGTCCCGGCCGGATGCCGGGCGCCTACGGTGAGTTCGCCGCCCTGGCGGGGCATCTGCGCTACGTCGAGCGCGCCGCCCGCAAGCTGGCCCGCGCCACCTTCTACGCCATGTCCAGGTGGCAGGGCCGGATGGAGACGAAACAGGGGTTCCTCGGCCGCGTCGTCGACATCGGCGCCGAACTGTTCGCGATGAGCGCCGCCTGCGTGCGGGCCGAGAAGCTGCGGCGCGACGGCACCGACGGGCAGGCCGCGCACCAACTGGCCGACGCCTTCTGCCGGCAGTCCCGCCTCCGGGTCGAGGAGCTCTTCGGACGCCTGTGGCACAACACCGATGACCTGGACGGCACGGTCGTCCGCCAGGTCCTGGCCGGGGCCTACAGCTGGCTGGAGGACGGCGTCGTCGACGCGTCCACCGAGGGCCCCTGGATCGCCGACGCCGCGCCCGGGCCCACGGAGAGGGAGAACGTGCACCGCCGCGTCCCGTGACCGGTCGACTTCCGGCCACCCCGGGGCGTGGGGACGGCGGGGCCCGGGCGTCCCGGGGCGCCCGGGCCCCGGCGCGCATACCGGATTCCCGCGCGCCCCCTGCTCCGCGCCGGTGCGCTGTCCGGTCCCGTCCGGAGAGCGGACACAATAGGGGCATGACCGACTCCCTCGCTGACCCGCATCTGCGCCATCCCGGCACCGGGCCGTCCGGCAACGGCCCGGCGGCAGCGTCGCCGGCGGGCGCACCGCGCGACATCGTGATCCTCGGCTCGACGGGTTCGATCGGCACGCAGGCCGTCGACGTCGTGCTGAAGAACCCCGGCCGGTTCCGGGTGACCGCCTTGGCGGCCTCGGGCGGCCGCGTGGACCTGCTCGCCGAGCAGGCGCGGCTGCTGCGGGTGGGCACGGTCGCCGTGGCCCGTACGGAGGCGGTGCCCGATCTGCGCGCGGCGCTGCGCGCGGCCTACGGCAGCAAGGAGCCGCTGCCCGAGGTGCTGGCCGGGCCGGACGCGGCGACGGAGCTGGCCGGCTCGCCGTGCCACACGGTGCTCAACGGCATCACCGGTTCCATCGGCCTGGCGCCCACCCTGGCGGCGCTGGAGGCCGGCCGGGTCCTGGCGCTGGCCAACAAGGAATCCCTCATCGTCGGCGGGCCGCTGGTCAAGGCGCTGGCGCGGCCGGGCCAGATCGTGCCCGTCGACTCGGAGCACTCCGCGCTGTTCCAGGCGCTGCTCGGCGGTACCCGTGCCGAGGTGCGGAAGCTCCTGGTCACCGCCTCGGGCGGGCCGTTCCGGGGACGCAGCAGGTCCGAGCTGGCCGAGGTGACCCCGCGCGAGGCGATGGCGCACCCGACCTGGGAGATGGGCCCGGTCATCACCGTGAACTCGGCCACCCTGGTCAACAAGGGCCTGGAGGTGATCGAGGCCCACCTGCTGTACGACATCCCGTTCGAGCGCATCCAGGTGGTGGTCCATCCGCAGTCCGCGGTCCACTCGATGGTGGAGTTCACGGACGGCTCCACTCTCGCCCAGTGCGGACCTCCCGACATGCGGCTGCCGATCGCACTCGGCCTCGGCTGGCCCGAGCGGGTCCCGGACGCCGGACCGGTCTTCTCCTGGACGGAGGCGATGTCCTGGGACTTCTACCCGCTGGACGAGGAGGCGTTCCCCGCCGTGCCGCTGGCGTGCCGGGTGGGTGCGCTGGGCGGAACGGCCCCCGCGGTGTTCAACGCCGCGAACGAGGAGTGCGTCGAGGCGTTTCTGGCCGGAAGGCTGCCGTTCACGGGCATCGTGGATACGGTGGCCGCTGTGGTCGAGGAGCACGGCACGCCGGGCGGAACCGGGCTGACCCTCTCCGATGTCCTCGCCGCAGAGAAGTGGGCGCGTGCCCGCGCCCGTGACCTGGCGGCACGTTCCGCCACAGCAACAGCGGAGGCCCGCGCATGACGGCGCTCATGACCATCCTCGGCATAGTCGTCTTCGTCGTCGGCCTGCTGTTCTCCATCGCCTGGCACGAGTTGGGCCACTTCTCCACGGCCAAGATGTTCGGTGTCCGGGTTCCGCAGTTCATGGTCGGCTTCGGCCCCACTCTGTGGTCCAAGCACAAGGGCGAGACCGAGTACGGGATCAAGGCCGTGCCGCTCGGCGGCTACATCCGCATGATCGGCATGTTCCCACCGGGGGACGACGGGGCCGTGCGGCAGCGCTCCTCCTCGCCGTTCCGCGGCATGATCGAGGACGCCCGTTCGGCCGCGTACGAGGAGCTCAAGCCGGGGGACGAGCAGCGGATGCTCTACACCCGCAAGCCGTGGAAGCGCGTCGTCGTGATGTTCGCCGGGCCGTTCATGAACCTGGTGCTGGCCGTGGTGATCTTCCTGCTGGTGCTGATGACCTTCGGCGTCAACACCCAGACCACCACCGTCTCCACGGTCTCGGAGTGCGTGATCCCGGCCTCGGCGCAGAGCGACAAGTGTCCCGGGGGCGCCAAGGACTCCCCGGCCAAGGCCGCCGGACTGCAGCCGGGTGACAAGATCGTCTCCTTCGACGGGAAGCGCGTCGAGGACTGGGGGGCACTCCAGCGGAGCATCCGCGACACCACCGGACCCGCGACCCTGACCGTCGAGCGGGACGGCGCACGGCGGACACTGCACGCCGACCTGATCGAGAACAAGGTCGCCAAGTCCGACGGCCACGGCAGCTATGTGCCCGACGAGTACGTCTCCGCCGGGTTCCTCGGCTTCACCCCGGCCAGCGGGATCGTGCAGCAGTCGTTCCCGCAGGCCGTGGACCGGATGGGCGACATGATGGCCAACGGCGTGGAAGCGCTGATCGCCCTGCCGGGCAAGGTGCCCGACCTGTGGAACGCGGCCTTCGACGGTGCCGAGCGCAAGCAGGACTCGCCGATGGGCGTGGTGGGCGCGGCGCGGGTCGGCGGTGAGGTCTTCTCGCTCGACATCCCGCCGAGCCAGCGGGTGGCGACGATGCTCTTCCTGGTGGCCGGGTTCAATCTGAGCCTGTTCCTGTTCAACATGCTGCCGCTGCTGCCGCTGGACGGCGGACACATCGCGGGAGCGGTGTGGGAGTCGCTCCGGCGGAATCTGGCCAAGGTCTTCCGGCGGCCCGACCCCGGCCCCTTCGACGTCGCCAAGCTGATGCCCATCGCCTACGTGGTGGCCGGGATCTTCCTGTGCTTCACCCTTCTGGTGCTGGTGGCGGACGTGGTCAATCCGGTCAGACTCACCGGCTGACCGGACCCCGGTCCGACACGCGGACGCCCATGCGATTCCTGCATGGGCGTCATGGAATGCGGCATATTTCCCCGACGATGTGCCCGGTGCGACGGCAGTGCCGTAATCTCGGGGGCCGGAGCCCGCTGAACCCGGGACTTGAACGACACCGTTGGGGTTGCACGCTGATGACAGCGATTTCGCTCGGAATGCCGGACGTCCCGGCCAAGCTCGCCGACCGCAGGGTGAGCCGGAAGATCCAGGTAGGACCGGTCGCGGTGGGTGGGGACGCGCCCGTGTCCGTGCAGTCCATGACCACGACCCGCACCGCGGACATCGGCCCGACGCTGCAGCAGATCGCGGAGCTGACGGCGTCCGGCTGCCAGATCGTCCGCGTGGCGTGCCCCACCCAGGACGACGCCGACGCGCTCGCCACGATCGCCCGCAAGTCGCAGATCCCGGTGATCGCCGACATCCACTTCCAGCCGAAGTACGTCTTCCAGGCCATCGACGCCGGCTGTGCGGCCGTCCGGGTGAACCCCGGCAACATCAAGCAGTTCGACGACAAGGTCAAGGAGATCGCCACCGCGGCCTCCGCCGCCGGCACCCCCATCCGGATCGGCGTCAACGCGGGCTCCCTGGACAAGCGGCAACTGGAGAAGTACGGCAAGGCCACCCCCGAGGCGCTGGTCGAGTCCGCGCTGTGGGAGTGCTCGCTCTTCGAGGAGCACGGCTTCCGCGACATCAAGATCTCGGTCAAGCACAACGACCCCGTCGTGATGGTCAACGCCTACCGGCTGCTGGCCGAGCGCTGCGACTACCCGCTGCACCTCGGCGTCACCGAGGCCGGCCCCGCCTTCCAGGGCACCATCAAGTCGGCCGTCGCCTTCGGCGCCCTGCTCAGCGAGGGCATCGGCGACACGATCCGGGTCTCCCTCTCGGCGCCGCCCGCCGAGGAGGTCAAGGTCGGCATCCAGATCCTGGAGTCCCTCGGGCTGCGCCAGCGCGGCCTGGAGATCGTCTCCTGCCCCTCCTGCGGCCGCGCCCAGGTGGACGTCTACAAGCTCGCCGACGAGGTCACCGCGGGCCTGGAGGGCATGGACGTGCCGCTCCGCGTCGCCGTCATGGGCTGCGTCGTCAACGGTCCCGGTGAGGCCCGGGAGGCCGACCTCGGCGTCGCCTCCGGCAACGGCAAGGGGCAGATCTTCGTCAAGGGCGAGGTCATCAAGACCGTCCCCGAATCCAAGATCGTCGAGACGCTCATCGACGAGGCCATGAAGATCGCCGAGCAGATGGAGAAGGACGGCGTCATCTCCGGCGAGCCCGTGGTCACCACGGCGGGCTGAGCCCGGCCCCGGCGCTCCGCCGGCTCCGGACCCTCCTGCGACGCCGCAGCCGCCGCGCGGCCGAGACGGTCGTGCGGCGGCGCGCTGCTGGGCGCCCGGGTACAGTGCCAGCAGATCGTCCTTCACGCCCGCGGGCCGCACGGTGAGGCATCGAGACCGTTGTTGACCACCACCTCCACCAAGGTCGTCGAACCGGCCGAACTGCAGGAAGCGCTCGCCGTCCTGCGCCGGGAGCCGGTCAATAACGCGTTCGTCGCCGCCCGCGTGCAGACCGCCGGGCTCGACCCCTGGCGGCTGGGCGGCGAGATGTGGGGCTGGTACCGGGACGGCACCCTGGAGGCCCTCTGCTACAACGGCGCCAACCTGGTCCCGCTGTGCGCCGGACCCGAGGCCGTCCGCGCGTTCGCCGAGCGGGCGCGCCGCCAGGGCCGCCGCTGCTCGTCCATCGTCGGCCCCGCCGGCCCGACCGCCGCGCTGTGGTCCTGGCTGGAGCCGCACTGGGGGCCGGCCCGCGAGGTGCGGGCCAACCAGCCGCTGCTGGTCACCGACCGGGTACCGTCCGGCACTCCGCCCGACCCGCTGGTGCGCCGCGTCGCCAAGGACGAGATGGACCTGGTGCTGCCCGCCTGCGTGGCCATGTTCACCGAGGAGGTCGGCGTCTCCCCGCTCGCCGGCGACGGCGGACTCGTCTACCAGGCGCGGGTCGCCGAGCTCGTCGGCACCGGACGTTCCTTCGCCCGCATCGAGGACGGCCGGGTCGTCTTCAAGGCGGAGATCGGCGCCGTCACCCCCTACGCCTGCCAGATCCAGGGCGTCTGGGTGGCACCGGACCGGCGCGGCGAGGGCCTCTCGGAGACCGGCATGGCCGCCGTGGTCGAACACGCGCTGCGCGACGTCGCCCCGCTCGTGAGCCTGTACGTCAACGACTTCAACACGCCCGCCCGCGCCGCCTACCGCCGCGTCGGCTTCCGCGAGGTCGGCGCGTTCATGAGCGTCCTGTTCTGAGCCCGCGCCCCGGTGGGGCCGCGCTGCGCGGCCTCTTCGCGCGGGACCTGCCGAGGAAGTAGCCTCCCGGCCATGCCGCACACAGCCGGGAGATCGCTCCCGGACCCCCGGAGCGTGGTCACCGGCCCGCTCGACCTCGCCGTCCGCGTCGACGAGGCGCTGGCCGTCCAGGCCGTCGCCTTCGGACTGACCGACGACGAGATCGGCGTCCGCAGGCACATCGTGGTGCGGCACATGACCTCGCCGGGTGCGCGGGCGCTGGGCGCCGCCACCGAGGAAGGCCGGCTGGTCGGCTTCGTCTACGGCATGCCGAACGACCGCTCCCAGTGGTGGTCGACGGTGGTGGAGCCCTATCTGGCCCGGCACGGCTGCCAGGACTGGCTGGACGACACCTTCGTGATCACGGAGCTGCATGTGCACCCCGCCTTCCAGCACCGCGGGATCGGGCGCGAGCTGATCACCCGGCTCACCGACGCGGCCACCGAACCGCGGTCCCTGCTGTCGGCCCTCGACCTCGACAGCCCGGCCCGCGCCCTCTACCGCAACCTGGGATACCGCGACCTGGCCCGCCGGGTGCAGTTCCCCAGCGCTCCGCAGCCGTACGCGGTGATGGGCGCGTGGCTGCCGCTGGCGCGGGACTGAGCGCGGCCGCCGGACCGGCATCTCGTTTCCGTGCTGCCGGTCCGGGCCGATAGGCTCCGCACCGACGTGTTCCGTCACTCATCGCGAGTACAGCCCCGAGCAGGAGTCCCCATGGCAGCCCGTGTCCAGCGTTTGTCCAGGTCGATGCTGAAGACGCTGCGTGACGACCCGGCCGACGCGGAGACACTCAGCCACAAGCTGCTGGTCCGCGCCGGGTTCGTACGCCGCACCGCAGCCGGGATCTGGACGTGGCTCCCGCTGGGCAAGCAGGTGCTGGAGAACGTCACCCGCGTCGTCCGCGAGGAGATGGACGCCATCGGCGGCCAGGAGGTGCTGCTCCCGGCGCTGCTGCCCAAGGAGCCCTACGAGGTCTCCGGCCGCTACGAGGAGTACGGCGACCTGCTCTTCCGCCTCAAGGACCGGAAGGGGGGCGACTATCTGCTCGGCCCCACGCACGAGGAGATCTTCACCCAGGTCGTCAAGGACCAGTGCACCTCGTACAAGGACCTGCCGGTCACGGTCTACCAGATCCAGACCAAATACCGTGACGAGGCCCGCCCCCGCTCGGGCATCCTGCGCGGGCGCGAGTTCACCATGAAGGACTCCTACTCCTTCGACGTCTCCGACGAGGGCCTGGCCGAGTCCTACGCCGCGCACCGCGTCGCCTACCGGCGCATCTTCGAGCGCCTGGGCCTGGACTACCGCATCGTCTCGGCGGTCTCCGGGGCCATGGGCGGCTCCGCCTCGGAGGAGTTCCTGGCGCCCGCCGCGGCTGGCGAGGACACCTTCGTGCAGTGCCCGCAGTGCGGCTACGCGGCCAACACCGAGGCCGTCTCCGTCACGCTCCAGCCCGCCACGACCGAGGGCCACGACCCGGTCGAGAAGCTGGACACCCCCGACACGCCCACCATCGAGACGCTCGCCGGGCACCTGGGCGTGCCCGCCTCGGCGACGCTGAAGAACCTGCTGGTCAAGGTGGACGGCGAGATCACCGCGGTCGGCGTCCCCGGCGACCGCGAGGTGGACCTGGGCAAGCTCGGCGAGCAGCTCGCGCCCGCCACCGTCGAGCTGGTCACCGCGGAGGACTTCGAGGGCCGCCAGGACCTGGTCCGCGGCTACGTGGGACCGCAGGGCGGCATGGCAGGCAAGGCGTTCCGCTACCTCGCCGACCCGCGGATCGCGCCCGGCACCGCCTGGATCACGGGTGCCAACGAGGAGGGCAAGCACGCCCGCAACGTGGTCTGCGGACGGGACTTCGAGGTCGACCAGTACCTCGACGTCGTCGTCGTCGAGCCGGGCGACCCCTGCCCGAACTGCGGAGCCGGCATCGAGCTGGACCGCGCCATCGAGATCGGCCACATCTTCCAGCTCGGCCGCAAGTACGCCGACGCGTTCGAGCTCGACGTACTCGGCCAGGACGGCAAGCCGGTCCGGGTGACGATGGGCTCCTACGGCATCGGCGTCTCGCGCGCCGTGGCCGCGCTGGCCGAGCAGCACGCCGACGAGCACGGCCTGTACTGGCCGCGCGAGGTGGCGCCCGCCGATGTGCATGTGGTCGCGGCGGGCAAGGCCCAGCAGACCGAGGCCGCGCTGGAGATCGCCGACCGGCTCGGCGCGGCGGGCGTGCGGGTGCTGGTGGACGACCGCACGAGCGTCTCCCCGGGGGTGAAGTTCACCGACGCGGAGCTGATCGGGGTGCCGACCATCCTGATCGCCGGGCGGGGCATCAAGGACGGCCGTGTCGAGCTCAAGGACCGGCGCACCGGCGAGCGCGAGGAGCTCCCCGTCGAGGAGGCTCTCGCGCGGCTCACCCGGGGCTGACCTCGCTCCTCCGGCACTGACCGGTTCCGGCCCGGTGCGGGATCCCCGCACCGGGCCGGCCGCGTCACAGCCAGGCCGCGAACTCCAGCAGCATCTCCGCGTCCGCGGTGCCGCCGCCCGCGTACTGCCGGCACGCGGACTCGACCGCGCGGTAGAGCGTCCAGTGCCGCACCCGTTCGCGCGGGACGTCCAGCGAGTCGGCGAGCTTGTTGACCCGGCGCCGGGTGGCGGCCGGGGCCCCGCTGGAGGCCATCAGGTCGTGCAGCCGGTCCCGCACCAGCCGCGCCAGGTCGTAGGCCGGCTCCCCGACCAGGGGATCGGGTCCCACCGTCAGCCAGTGCGCCCGCTCGCCCGAACCGGCGGAGGCCAGCACGGCGCCCTGGCGGAAGTCCCCGTGCAGCATCACCTGCTCGCCCTCGGCGGGTTCGGCCAGCATCGCCGCGCGCGCCTCCAGCGCGGCGGCCACCAGCGGTTCCGCGTCCGGGGGCACCCAGGAGCGCATCTGCGCCGCCTCCAGCGCGGTGTGCTCGGCGACCGTCTCCAGGCCGTGCCCAGCGGCCGGCGGCACCCACAGCCGCCGCACCACCGAGACGGCCTCCAGCGTCGCCTTGGCCTCCGCCAGCGACCGCAGCGACACCTCGCAGCGCAGTCGCTCCAGCAGCAGGACGCCCTCCTCGGGCGCGGCCCGCAGCACCCGTACGGCACCGAGCCCGTGCCACGCGGTCAGCGCCGCGTACTCGCGCGCGGTCCGCACCGGCGCCGGCGCACCGTCCGGCGCCGGCAGCTTGAGGGCCGCCGGGGTGCCGTCGGCCTGCCGCACCAGCACCACCACGCTGCTGCGCCCGCCCGGAGTCACCACCCGTTCGGCCTCCAGCTCCCACTCCCGGAGCCACCGCTCCAGCAGCGCGGGCAGCTCCCGCAGCCAGTTCTGCGCCGCGGCAGCCGCCGGCGCGCCCTGTTGGGCGGCCAGCGCGCGCGACAGCCGCTGCGGGGGTTCGAGGGGCAGCACGGAAGCCATTCCGGACGGGCCTTTCGTCAGGACTCTCGGGAGCATTCTCGGGGAGCGCGCACGGGCCGCGTGCACGGCCGGATCACAGCGCGCCGGGCACGGCGGAGCGGTCCGGCGCCCCCGAGGGGGAGGCCGGTGAGTCCCCGGCGCCCAGTTCGGTCAGGCCCGGGAAGGCCACCCCGCCGCCCTTCCAGCGGACCGAGCGGACCGCGGCCTCGCGCAGTGCGTCGGCGGCCGTGCGCCGCCGTGCCCCCTCGCTTGCCCGCACCAGGTCCGCGTACACCCCGGCGACCCGGTCCTCCAACTGGGCGGCGAGCCGCACGGCCGCCGCGCTGTCGGGGACGGCGAAGGGCAGCGCGTAGGCGGCGGCGGCCGGTTCCGGATCGCCGCCCAGGGCGCGGACGGTGCGGCGCAGCGCGTCCCGGCGCGCCCGGTGCGCCTCGTAGCACTCCCGGGCCTCGCCCTCGCGGTCCTCGTCGATCCGGCCGCCGACGACCCCGTAGCCGTAGACGGCGGCGTGTTCGGCGCGCAACGCCGCCTGCGCTGCGGTCAGTTCCGTCATCCTTCGGCCGCCCCTTCCCGGCGCGGCCCGGCCTCGTCCGCCATGCCGTCGTCCGCGCTCCCGCCGTCGTCCGCCGTGCTCTTCCCGTCGTCGCCGCTGCCGGCGTCCTTGCCCCGCTGGTCGAGGAGGTATCCGTGCGCCGAGCCGCAGGCGGCCACCGAGGCGAGCAGCCGGGCCAGCTCGGGTGGTGCGCCGTCCAGCGCCCTGGTGCGGGTGTCGGCCAGCTCCCGCTCCGCCCTGGCCAGCGCCGCGAGCGCTGCTGTGGGGCTCTTCGGCACGGAGGCGGTGTCCGGGCTGGGCGGGCGTTCGGAGGTGCTCTCCCGCCCGCCGGGCTGTGCCGAGCGGTCGGTGCCGGGCGCGTCGGAGGGGCGGCGCGTGCCGCGCCCGCCGGGGGAGGGGGACCGGGTGCCGGACTCCCCGCCGCGCAGTACCCGCACATGGCGGACGATCTCCTCGCGCAGCGGGCGCAGCGGGGCGGCCAGTGCCGGGTGCACCTCTGCCGTGCCGTCGTAGCGGGCCAGCAGGTGTTCGCTGTCGCGTGCCGCGCCGCTGCGCAGCCGCCGCGCAGCCTCGGCACCCGCGCCGTCGGCGTCCTGCGCGGCCTCCCCGCCCGTGCAGGCCGCGAGGAGCGGCACTCCGAACGCCGTTCCGGTGGCGCCCAGCACGCCGGCCAGCAGCGCTCTGCGGCGCGGCCGCGCCGCCGTCGGTGACGGCATCAGCGACATGTGCACTCCCTGGATGTGGGCGAACGGACGGCCAGACGGACTGCGGCCTCGCCCGGGCCCGTGACCGCGGTGGGGCGCCGGTCACGCCCCGCGAGGGTACCCGGGGTCCTTCCCGCGGCTGTCCGCGGCCACCCCTGCCGGGCCGGGGCTGTACCCGGACGCCGCACACGGCGGCGGGACGGTGCGGCCGCGCACAGCCGAGCGTTGTGGCACCGGGTCGGCGCAGCGCGCCACAGGCGATAGGCTTGGGCGGCGACACGCCCTTGTCACAAGGCCCCCCTACAACAGCACACGCGGCCGAGGAGTCACCCGGATGAGCACCACCCAGAGCGAGAGGCTGCGCGGACTGCTGGAACCGCTTGTCAGCAAGAGGGGGTTGGATCTCGAGGAGATCGATGTGACCCCGGCCGGAAAGCGGCGCGTCCTGCGTGTCGTGGTGGACGCTGACGACGGGGTCCAGCTGGACACCTGCGCGGAACTGAGCCGCGCCTGCTCCGAAGTGCTCGACGAGAGCGACGCGATGGGCGGCGCCCCGTATGTGCTGGAGGTCACCTCTCCCGGGGCCGACCGGCCGCTGAGCGAGCTGCGGCACTACCGCCGCGCCGTCGGGCGGCTGATCAAGGCGCAGCTCACCGAGGCCGCCGGCGGAGGGGAGCTGACCGCCCGCCTCACCGCTGTCGACGACGAGGGCCTCGACCTGGAGGTGCCCGGGGTCAAGGGGCGCAAGCCCACCGCCCGCAGGCTCGCCTTCGAGGAGATCGCCAAGGCGCGGGTCGAGATCGAGTTCAACCCCAAGGCCGCGCAGCAGCGGCGCATGTCCGCGGACGGCGACGCCGAAGCCGCCGGGAACGAGAACGAGGAGGAGGCGTAGCCGTGGACATCGACATGAGTGCCCTGCGCGGGCTGGTCCGGGAGAAGGAGATCTCGCTGGACCTGCTGGTCGAGGCGATCGAGTCGGCCCTCCTCATCGCGTACCACCGCACGGAGGGCAGCAGGCGCGACGCGCGCGTCGAGCTGAACCGCAAGACGGGCCACGTCACGGTGTGGGCCAAGGAGAGTGCCGAGGAGCTCGAAGAGGGCGCGGAGCCGCGGGAGTTCGACGACACCCCCACCGGATTCGGCCGGATCGCCGCGACGACGGCCAAGCAGGTCATCCTGCAGCGGCTGCGGGACGCCGAGGAGGAGGTCACCTTCGGCGAGTACGCGGGCCGCGAGGGCGATGTCGTGGCGGGCGTCGTCCAGCAGGGCAAGGACCCCAAGAGCGTGCTGGTGGACATCGGCAAGCTGGAGGCCATCCTGCCGCCGCAGGAGCAGGTGCCCGGCGAGGAGTACGGGCACGGCACCCGGCTGCGGACCTATGTGGTCCGGGTGGTCAAGGGTGTGCGCGGTCCTTCGGTGACGCTGTCGCGCACCCATCCCAATCTGGTCAAGAAGCTCTTCGAGCTGGAGGTCCCGGAGATCGCGGACGGCTCGGTGGAGATCTCGGCCATCGCCCGCGAGGCGGGCCACCGCACCAAGATCGCCGTACGGTCGGCCCGCTCGGGGCTCAACGCCAAGGGCGCCTGCATCGGTCCGATGGGTGGCCGGGTGCGCAACGTGATGGCGGAGCTGCACGGCGAGAAGATCGACATCGTGGACTGGTCCGAGGACCCGGCCGAACTGGTCGCCAACGCCCTTTCCCCGGCGCGGGTGAGCAAGGTCGAGATCCTCGACCTCGCGGCGCGGTCCGCCCGCGTCACGGTGCCCGACTACCAGCTCTCGCTGGCGATCGGCAAGGAAGGGCAGAACGCCCGGCTCGCCGCGCGCCTCACGGGCTGGCGCATCGACATCCGCCCGGACACCGCCGACGCGGCGGAGGGCGAACCGGCTCCGGAGCGTCCGGCCGGACACGGCTGAACCACGACGGGACCGGTCACCCCGCGCGGTCGGGTGTGTACGACGCGGATGGCCGACGAGTAACGGCGCCCTTACCCCCCAACGGGATTCGGGGCTTCGGGGAGGTAGACTTAAGCAGTGTCTGGCCGGACGCGTGGTCGGGCGTGCCCTCAGCGGACCTGTGTCGGCTGCCGGGAGCGCACCGACAAGCAAGGTCTGCTGCGGCTGGTGCTGATCGGGGGAAGCCTGATCCCCGATCTTCGCGGTAGGCTGCCCGGTCGGGGTGCGTATGTGCACTCTGTGCCGTCCTGCCTCGAGCAGGCGGTCCGGCGCCGGGCATTCAACCGGGCCTTCCGGGGTCCGGGTCCGTTCGACCTCGCAGAGCTGCGGGAGCACGTGGAGCGGAACGCACAGCACGCACCGTAGGAGCCCGTACGGAACCTCCGTACCGGGAGAGGTACCTCGCGAGTGGGAAGTAGGTCGAGATTGCGATGAGCACTCGATGAGTACGCGATGAGTACGCCCATGCATCAGTAGCGAAGGTCCGGCGGACGACCCCCCGGGCCGTAAGGAGCGAAGTGGCTAAGGTCCGGGTATACGAACTCGCCAAGGAACTTGGAGTCGAGAGCAAGGTCGTCATGGCCAAACTCCAGGAACTCGGTGAATTCGTCCGTTCGGCGTCCTCGACGATCGAGGCGCCGGTAGTCCGCAAATTGACAGACGCGTTCGACGCGGGTTCTGGCTCAGGTGCCAAGAAGTCCGCGGCGAAGCCTGCGGCGCCGAAGAAGGCCGCCGCCCCGACCCCCGCGCCCAAGCCGGGCGCACCCAAGCCGGGCGGTCCGAAGCCCGGCGCCCCCAAGCCGGGCCCCGCGGCTCCGGCGACCCCTGCGCCGAGCGCCCCGAGCGCCCCGAGCCCCGCACAGGGCGAGACGGGCGCTGCCGAGGCACCCAAGCCGGGCGCCCCGAAGCCCGGTGGGCCCAAGCCGGGGCCCGCACAGCCGGCCGCGCCGGCGAAGCCGGACTTCCAGGCACCGCCCGCCGCGCCGGGAGCTCCCAAGCCGGGCCAGGCCCCGAAGCCCGGCCAGGCACCCAAGCCGGGTCAGGCTCCCAAGCCCGGCGGGCAGGGCCGTCCGCAGGGTGGGCAGGCGCCGAAGCCGGGTCAGGCTCCCAAGCCCGGCGGGCGCACCTCCGGCCCGCGCCCGGGCAACAACCCCTTCACCTCCGGTGGCTCCACCGGTATGGCGCGTCCCCAGTCGCCGCGCTCCGGCGGTGCTCCCAAGCCGGGTGCTCCGAAGCCCGGCGCCCCCAAGCCCGGTCAGGGCCAGGGACAGGGCCAGGGCGGAGCCGGCCAGTCCGGTCCGCGTCCGCAGGCTCCGGGTGGCGGTCGCGCCACGCCGGGCAACATGCCGCGTCCGCAGGCCCCGCAGGGCGGCGGCCCGCGTCCCGGCGGTGCCGGTGCCGGTGGCAACCGTCCGAACCCGGGCATGATGCCGCAGCGTCCCGCTGCGGGTCCGCGTCCCGGCCCCGGCCGTGGCGGCCCCGGCGGCGGTGGCCGTCCGGGTGGCGGCGGTCGTCCGGGTGGCGGCGGCGGTTTCGCCGGTCGTCCCGGTGGCGGCGGTGGCCGTCCGGGCGGTGGCGGCGGTTTCGCCGGTCGTCCCGGTGGCGGCGGCCGCCCCGGTTTCGGTGGCCGTCCCGGCGGTCCCGGCGGTCGTGGTGGCACCCAGGGCGCGTTCGGCCGTCCCGGCGGTCCGGCCCGTCGCGGTCGCAAGTCGAAGCGGCAGCGGCGCCAGGAGTACGAGCAGATGCAGGCGCCGTCGGTCGGCGGCGTGATGCTGCCGCGCGGCAAGGGCGAGGTCGTCCGGCTGTCGCGCGGTGCCTCGCTCACGGACTTCGCGGAGAAGATCAACGCCAACCCGGCGTCGCTGGTCCAGGTGATGTTCAACCTGGGTGAGATGGTCACCGCGACCCAGTCCGTCTCCGACGAGACGCTGAACCTCCTCGGCGAGGAGATGAACTACGTCGTCCAGATCGTCAGCCCGGAGGAGGAGGACCGCGAGCTTCTCGAGTCCTTCGACATCGAGTTCGGCGAGGACGAGGGCGGCGAGACGGCACTCGTGGCGCGTCCCCCGGTGGTGACCGTCATGGGTCACGTCGACCACGGCAAGACGCGGCTGCTGGACGCGATCCGGAAGACCAACGTCATCGAGGGCGAGGCCGGCGGCATCACCCAGCACATCGGTGCCTACCAGGCGTCGACCGAGGTGAACGACGAAGAGCGCAAGATCACCTTCATCGACACCCCCGGTCACGAGGCGTTCACCGCCATGCGTGCCCGCGGTGCCAAGTCGACCGACATCGCGATCCTCGTGGTCGCGGCCAACGACGGCGTGATGCCGCAGACGATCGAGGCGCTCAACCACGCCAAGGCGGCCGAGGTGCCGATCGTCGTCGCGGTCAACAAGATCGACGTCGAGGGCGCCGACCCCACCAAGGTCCGCGGCCAGCTGACCGAGTACGGGCTGGTGGCCGAGGAGTACGGCGGCGACACGATGTTCGTCGACATCTCCGCGCGCCAGGGGCTGAACATCGAGGAGCTCCTCGAGGCCGTGGTCCTGACCGCGGATGCCTCGCTGGACCTGCGGGCCAACCCCGACCAGGACGCGCAGGGTCTCGCCATCGAGGCCCACCTCGACCGCGGCCGTGGCGCCGTGGCCACCGTCCTGGTCCAGCGCGGCACGCTGCGGGTCGGCGAGACCATGGTCGTGGGCGACGCCTACGGCCGGGTGCGCGCGATGCTCGACGACAAGGGCGAGAACATCAAGGAAGCGGGTCCCTCGACCCCCGTCCTGGTGCTCGGTCTCACCAATGTCCCGGGCGCCGGCGACAACTTCCTGGTGGTGGACGAGGACCGCACGGCACGGCAGATCGCCGAGAAGCGCGCGGCGCGCGAGCGCAACGCGGCCTTCGCCAAGCGGACCCGCCGCGTCTCCCTGGAGGACCTGGACAAGGTGCTCAAGGCGGGCGAGGTGCAGCAGCTCAACCTCATCATCAAGGGCGACGCGTCCGGTTCGGTGGAGGCCCTGGAGTCCTCGCTGCTCCAGCTCGACGTCGGCGAAGAGGTGGACCTGCGCATCCTGCACCGCGGGGTGGGTGCGGTCACCGAGACCGACATCGACCTGGCGACCGGCTCCGACGCCATCGTGATCGGCTTCAACGTCCGCGCCGAGGGGCGTGCGACCCAGCTGGCCGAGCGCGAGGGTGTGGACGTCCGCTACTACTCGGTGATCTACCAGGTCATCGAGGAGATCGAAGCGGCGCTCAAGGGCATGCTCAAGCCCGAGTACGAAGAGGTCGAGCTGGGCACGGCGGAGATCCGCGAGGTCTTCCGTTCGTCCAAGCTGGGCAACATCGCCGGTGTCCTCATCCGCTCCGGCGAGGTGCGCAGGAACACCAAGGCCCGCGTCATCCGGGATGGCAAGGTCGTGGCGGAGAACCTCAACATCGAGGGCCTGCGCCGCTTCAAGGACGATGTCACCGAGATCCGCGAAGGCTTCGAGGGCGGTATCAACCTCGGGAACTTCAACGACATCAAGGTCGACGACGTCATCGCGACGTACGAGATGCGGGAGAAGCCGCGCGGCTGATCCCTTGCGCAGGGCAACCCGCGCATCGCCCGGTCACCGCGAGTGGTGATCGGGCGAGGTACGGGACCGGGGCCGACCGGCGGAGTATTTCCGTCGATCGGCCCCGGCCGTTGCGTGTACGGTGCCAGTGCATTCCAGGCCCCCAGCCCCCGCTGGGCGGCACCCCCAAGGCCCCACGGGTGGCTTGACCCGGACTGTATGTACGTAGGGACGCTGTCCTTCGACCTGCTTCTCGGCGATGTGCGGTCGCTCAAGGAGAAGCGCTCCGTCGTCCGCCCCATCGTCGCCGAGTTGCAGCGCAAGCACGCGGTCAGTGTCGCCGAGACGGGCGAGCAGGACCTCTACCGCAGAGCCCGCATCGGACTGGCGGCGGTGTCCGGCGACGCCGGACACCTCAGCGACCTGCTGGACCGCTGCGAGCGGCTGGTCGCCGGGCGCCCCGAGGTGGAACTGCTCTCCGTGCGGCGGCAGTTCCACGGCGACGACGCATAGCACCACAGCCGCCGCGGCAGGCGCCGCGGCGGAGCACGCAGAACGTCAGCAGACGCAGCAGACGCAGAGAGAACGCAGCAGCGCGTGAGCGCGAGGCGCAGAGCAAGGAGACGGACCAGTGGCCGACAATGCGCGGGCGAAGAGGCTGGCGGACCTCATCCGTGAGGTGGTCGCCGAGAAGCTGCACCGCGGTATCAAAGACCCCCGGCTCGGCACCCAGGTGACCGTCACGGACACCCGGGTCACCGGGGACCTGAGGGAGGCGACGGTCTTCTACACCGTGTACGGCGACGAGGAGGACCGCAAGGCGGCCGCAGCCGGGCTGGAGAGCGCCAAGGGCGTGCTCCGCTCCGCCGTCGGCTCGGCGGCGGGCATCAAGCACACCCCGAGTCTGACGTTCGTCGCGGACGCGCTCCCGGAGAACGCCAAGACGATCGACGAGGCGCTCGCCCGCGCGCGGGCCGCCGACGAAGAGGTCCGCAAGGCCTCCTCCGGAGCCTCCTACGCCGGTGAGGCCGACCCCTACCGCAAGCCGGGCGAGTCCGACCTGGACGCCGGGGACGGCGAGGGCGGCGAGGCCGGCGAGGCCGGCGAGGCCGGCGAGGACGAGAGCGCCTGATCCGTGGCACGCAGGAGAGACAACGGCCCCGGCGGGCTGCTCGTCGTCGACAAGCCCGCCGGGTTCACCTCGCACGACGTCGTGGCCAAGGTGCGCGGCATGGCCCGCACCCGGCGGGTCGGCCACGCGGGAACACTCGACCCGATGGCCACCGGCGTGCTGGTCGTCGGCACCGAGCGGGCCACCCGGCTGCTCGGCCACCTGGCCCTGACGGAGAAGGAGTACGTCGCGACCCTCCGGCTCGGGCAGGAGACCGTGACGGAGGACGCCGAGGGGGAGATCACCGCCGCGCGGGGAGCCGGGGACGTCGACCGGCAGCGGCTCGACGCGGCCGTCGGCGCCCAGACCGGCGCCATCTCGCAGGTGCCCTCCGCGGTCAGCGCCGTGAAGGTGGACGGCAAGCGCGCCTACGCCCGGGTCCGTGAGGGCGAGGAGGTGCAACTGGCCGCCCGCCCGGTCACCGTCTCCTCGTTCCAGGTGCACGATGTGCGCCCGGACACCGCCGAGGACGGCACACCCGTCACCGACGTACTCGTGTCGGTCGTGTGCTCCTCCGGCACCTATGTGCGCGCACTCGCCCGCGACGTGGGCGCGGAACTGGGCACGGGCGGCCATCTGACCGCGCTGCGGCGCACCAGGGTCGGGCCCTACGGTCTGGACGGCGCGCACACCATGGAGCAGTTGCAGCAGTTCGTGGACGCCGAGCAGTCGCTGCCGGTGGTGCCGCTGGGTGACGCCGCCGCGGCGGCGTTCGCCCGCTGGGACATCGACGAGGAGCAGGCGCGCCGTATCGGCAACGGCGTGCAGTTGCGGATGCCCAGCGGCAGCGGACCGGGCCCCGTCGCGGTGTTCGGCCCGGGCGGGCAGTTCGTCGCACTGGTGGAGGAGCGCGAGGGCAGGGCCAGGAGCCTGGCCGTCTTCGTGTGAGGCCCGCCCGGCGGCCGCCGGGGCGGATCTCCGTGCGGCAGCCGCGACACGCAGGGCGGAGCGTGCCGTGCAGCCCTCCGGCGCCGGGTCCGGAGCGGCCGGGTGTCACGCCACCGGGCATGTCCCGAGGTGGGTCCCTGCGGGTCGCGCCGGTGGGGCATGGCACCCTTGGACCGGCGGCGGAACCCGCCGTCAGCACCAACGGCACAGGCACTGGCGAACTAGGTAGCGACGAGGAGCAGACGTGCAGCGCTGGCGTGGCTTGGAGGACATCCCCGAGGGCTGGGGGCGCAGCGTCGTCACCATCGGCTCGTACGACGGGGTGCACCGGGGGCACCAGCTCATCATCGGCAGGACCGTGGAGCGTGCCCGGGAACTGGGCGTCCCCGCCGTGGTCGTCACGTTCGACCCGCACCCCAGCGAGGTCGTCCGGCCGGGCAGCCACCCCCCGCTGCTCGCCCCGCATCACCGGCGGGCCGAACTCATGGGCGAACTGGGGGTGGACGCCGTTCTCGTGCTTCCTTTCACCTCCGAGTTCTCCAAACTGTCGCCCGCCGACTTCGTGGTCAAGGTCCTCGTGGACAAGCTGCACGCGCGCAGCGTCGTGGAGGGCCCGAACTTCCGCTTCGGACACAAGGCGGCCGGCACCGTCGCCTCGCTGGCCGAACTCGGCGGCACCTACGACTACGACGTGATCGTCGTCGACCTCTTCGAGCGCACGGACGGCGGCGAGGCGTTCTCCTCCACGATGGCGCGCCGGCTGGTGGCCGAAGGAGAGGTGCGCGGCGCGGCGCAGGTGCTGGGCCGCCCGCACCGCGTCGAGGGTGTGGTGGTGCGCGGTGCGCAGCGGGGCCGCGAACTCGGCTATCCCACGGCGAACGTGGAGACCCTTCCGCACACGGCCGTCCCGGCCGACGGTGTGTACGCCGGCTGGCTGACGGTGAACGGCGAGGCGATGCCCGCCGCGCTCTCGGTCGGCACGAACCCCCAGTTCGACGGCGTCGAGCGCACGGTGGAGGCGTACGCCATCGACCGGGTGGACCTGGACCTGTACGAGTTGCACGCGGCGGTGGACTTCCTGGAGTACATCCGGGGCCAGGAGAAGTTCGAGACGCTCGAGGCGCTGAAGGAACGGATGGCGCAGGACGTCGAGGAGTCCCGGCGGCTGGTGGCCGCTGCGGAGGACTGAGCCGCACCCCGGACCTCCCGGTCCCGCCGGCGGCCTCGTCCGCATCGGTCGGGTGGGTCGAATCCGGCGGATCGGCCGGGCGGAAGCAGGTGAGGGGCGGTCGGACCAGGTCCGACCGCCCCTCACCTGCTTTCCGGTTCCGGGGGAGGCCCCCGCTACTGCTGCTGCGGCCAGCCGCCGCCGGGCTGGGGCTGCCCCGGCTGTCCGGGACCGCCCGGGTGGCCCTGCTGCTGCGCGGGTCCGGGATAGCCGTAGCCGCTGCCGCCCGCCCCGTACGGCGGCTGCTGTGCGGGCGGTGGGCCGCCGGGCACGCCGCCCCCCGGATGCCCCGGCTGAGCGCCGTGCCCCGGTACCCCGCCCTGGCCCGGCATCGGGGGAGCGAGCTGCGGCGGCGGGTTGCCGTCCGCCGTCCACAGACCCTGCTGCTGCTGGGCCCGCGCGAAGTCCTCGGCCACCATGGCGGACAGGTTGAAATACGCCTCGCGTGTCCTCGGCCGCATCATCGTCAGATCCAGTTCGGCTCCGGCGGAGAGATGCTCGTCGAACGGGACGGTGACCACACCGCGGCACCGGGTCTCGAAGTGCGCCACGATGTCCTCGACCCGGATCATCTTCCCCACCTCGCGGACCCCGGAGATGACCGTGATGCTCCGCTGCACCAGCTCCGAGTAGCCGTGCGCGGCCAGCCAGTCGAGCGTCGTGCTCGCGCTGCTCGCGCCGTCCACCGACGGCGTGGAGATGATGATGAGCTGGTCGGCCAGGTCCAGCACGCCCCGCATGGCGGAGTACAGCAGACCCGTGCCCGAGTCGGTCAGGATGATCGGGTACTGCCTGCCCAGCACGTCGATGACGCGCCGGTAGTCGTCGTCGTTGAACGTGGTCGAGATGGCCGGATCGACGTCGTTGGCCAGGATCTCCAGCCCGGACGACGCCTGGGAGGTGAACCGGCGGATGTCCATGTAGCTGTTCAGATACGGGATCGCGGTGACCAGGTCGCGGATGGTGGCACCGGTCTCGCGCCGCACCCGGCGGCCGAGCGTGCCCGCGTCCGGGTTGGCGTCGATGGCGATCACCTTGTCCTGGCGCTCGGTGGCCAGTGTCGAGCCCAGCGCCGTGGTGGTGGTCGTCTTGCCGACGCCGCCCTTGAGGCTGATGACGGCGATCCGGTAGCAGGACAGCACCGGCGTACGGATCACATCCAGCTTGCGCTGCCGCTCGGCCTCCTCCTTCTTGCCGCCGAGCCTGAACCGTGGACTCTTGCCCGACTGGGGACGCGGCTTCTTCTTGTTGTTGATCAGCCGGTCCGAGGACAGCTCGACCGCCGCCGTGTAGCCCAGCGGCGAGCCGGACTGGTCCACCCGGCGCGGATCGACGGCGCCGGGATGCGGCTGGAGCGGCGGCTGCCCCTGCACGGGCGGCTGCCCCTGTCCCGGCGGTGGCACCTGGCCGGGATGCGGTGCCTGCGGAGGCGGCTGCCGGCCCGGTGCGGGCTGCGGCGCTGGTGCCTGCTGCGGTGCCGGGGCGGGTGGGTACTCGGGTGTATGGCCGGCCGGACCGGGCCGGTCCGTCTCCGGCCGTGCCGGGAACCGCTCCTGACCGGGCTGCGGCTGACCGGGCTGTGCCTGGCCCGGGGGGAGCCGGTCGGGCTGGAACTGGTCGGGCTGCGGGGGGGCCTGCGGCGGCACCGGCCGGCCCGGCCCGGACCCGTACGGCTGGCCGGGCTGCACCTGCCCCGGAACCGGCTGCCCCGTCTGCTGCCGAACGGGCGGCACCGGGGCGCCGCCGGGCTGCTGCCCCGCCTGCGGGTAGCCGTAGTGACTCCCCGGCGCCTGCTCCGGCTGCCGGCCCGGTGCCTGCTGCGGCTGCTGCGGGAGTTGCGGATTCCGCGGCGTATGCGGCTGCGCCGCTGCCTGCGGTGCGCCGAGCGGTGCCTGCGGATCCGGGACCCACGGCGCCTGTCCCTGAGGTGCGCCGAGCGGCTGATCAGGGCTCGGCGCACCACCCGTCTGCTGTGCCGGTACGGAGGCCTCACCGCCGTGGTGCCAACCCTCCGGCGCACCACCGGCGTCGTCGTCCCGCGCCGCACCTGCCTCGGGTGCTCCGCCACCGCTGCCCGGCCAACCGGTGCCGGCCGCCGGTGCGGCCGCGGCGGGCTGGAAGTCCGGCGGCAGCGGGGGGAGTCCCTGCCCGTCCCCCAGCGTGCTCCCGCTGCCCTCGACGGGCGGGCCGTTCTCCCGCCGCAGCGGGTGCGGCGGCATCGCGTCGCGCGGCTCGTCGCCCTGCGGCTGCGGCGCCGTCCGCGGAGGCGGGGCGTCCACCAGCCGTTCGCTGGAGGGCGCCTCCAAATCGAAGTCGTAGGAGGCCGGGATCGCGTCCTCCGGCTCCGCCGCTCCCGCCTCGTCGACCGCATGGCCTTCCCCCGCGGCCTCCGGCGCCGGAACGGTGCCGCTGTGTGCGGCAGGCCCCGCATCGGTCCGCAGGTGCGTCGCGTGGCCCGTCGTGGCGTCGCCGTCGTCGCTCTGCGGTGTGTCGGCGCCGGCCGCATCGCCGGCCTGCTCCTCCTGGGCGTGCGCGGCGATCTCGCGGCGCAGCGCCGCGGCGGAGAACCGCATGGTGGCACCGTCCTCGATCGCGCCGGGGACCTCCGGCACCGCCGAGGCGACCGGCGCCTGCTGGGCTTCCCCGGGCTCGGGTGCCGGCTCGGGGGCGGGCCACGGCTCGGACTCGGGTCCGTCCCCGGCCAACTCCTCGGGCGCCGGCGCGGTGTCCGGTGCGGGCGCGGCCGCGGAGGGCGCGCGCCAACTCGGTGTGGCGGTGTCCGGCGGTGCGTTCTCCGCGTCCGGCTCCGCCCGGTCGGTCTCGGCGCCGAAGGAGTCGGGCCCGAGCACATCGGCTGCTGCGTCCGTGTACCGCGCCTCGGGGCCCGCGTCCGGTTCGGCGACCGCGAGGTCCGCTCCGCTGTCCTGGCCGCCCGTGTCGGTCGGAGCGGGCGCGTAGGGCTGCTCCGACTGCTCCTCCGGGACGTGTGCTCCGTCCGCGGCGCCCGGTTCCGCCTCGGCCGGGGGCGTCGCCGCACCCGGGCCCTGCTCGCTCAACGGCGTCAGCGAGGGGAAGGCGGGCAAGTCCGCCGCGGGCTCGGCAGCGGAACCGCCGTACGGTCCGGTGACATCGGCTCCCCCGGGAGGAACGGCGCCACCCGGATCCCGGTGGTCCGGCTGCGGCGGTACCTCGGGCGGGGCGGGGGCCGCGGCGTCCGGCGAACCCGTCCACCAGTCCCGGTCGTACCGCGCATCGCCGTGACCCGCGCCGGCCGCATCGGCCGGCGGTGCGGGCGGTGCGGCCGGCGCCGCCTGCGGGGGCTCCGGCCTGCTCGCCGCGTCCTGCGTATACCAGGCAGGCGGCGTGTAGTCGATGGTGAACTGGCCCGTCGACTCCGTATCGCCCTCGGCATCCGCTTCCGCGTCGAGCTGGTCGGAGCCGGGCATGGTCCCGCGGACGCGGATCTCGTCCCGGTCGCTGCTCACAATGCCTCCTGCTGTGGTCATTCACCCCGGTTTTGCCGCGCGTCCGCCCACGCGCGCAAGTCCAGCCTAATCATCGCAACTGTCGTTCGGGCACCACGGTCGTGCGCCCTGCGTCAGTCCAGTCGGCGCGGAGACCCCAGCAGCCCCGACTCCGCGTCGGTCGGCTGCGTCAGCGCGTACTGCCTCTCCCGCCGCGTGCACCACAGGGTGACACCGTCGCCCAGCGTGGAGAGCGCCTGCACCTCCTGCGGGGGCAGTTGCATGAGGCGCCCGATCTGCCGCGCCTCGTCCGGCGAGACGCGCTGGACACCGACCAGCGACGCGCTCCGCAGCAACCTCGGCGCCACCGGGCTCAGATAGGGCAGCAGCGTCAGCACCGACTGCCACGGCATCGACGCCACCCGGCCCCGCGGAGGCCGCATCCCGCAGTCCCGGACGACCAGCACCGGGCTGCTCACCGTCGGCCCCATGGGCGGCACCCGGCCCACGTCGTAGAGCGAGATGCACTCCTGGCCCGCGCCCGCCGCCTGCACCAGGTTGGTCCACACCGGGGCCCGGCCCGTCTCCACCGCGACCCGGGCGCCCGCCCCGGCCAGGCGCAGCGCCAGCACCTGCGCCGTCCACAGACCGCCGATGAGCACCACGTCGTAGGGGGAAGGGTGGTGGAAGCCGACGACCTGGGGCCGCCCTTCCGCGTCGTTGCCGACCAGCACGCCGTCGTCCCCGATGGGGAGGGACAGCGCGGCCAACTGCTCGGCGGGCACCCCGTGCTCCGTGCGGCGCGGCCCCATCAGCCCCCGTGTCCAGCGGCCGGCCATCAGTGCACACCTCCCAGCGGCAGCGTCGCGAAGACGCCCGGGAGCTGCTCTCGGTCCAGCCGCACCAGCCCGACCCGCGCCGAACGCGCGCCGCGCTCCAGATGCTGCCGGGCAGCCGCCAGTTCGTTGTCCGAACGTGCGGTCACCCGTACGTGCCCGCTCACCGTGACCGCGCCGCGGCGCACCGAGCGGCCCAGCGTCAGGCTGAACGTCGTCGTCAGTGTCGGTGCCGAGGTCAGCAGCGCGACCAGCCGGGGGAGCGGGGTGGCGGCCCGGCCCAACTCGGGCCAGCGGCCGATCCCGTAGGTGGTGTGCCACCGGTCGTCGCACCGCCAGGCCCGCGTCGACTCGCTGGTGCGCCGGGTGGGAGCCGCGTCCGGCCGGCTCGCCCTGGCCGTCGCCGCCGGGCTCACACACGCGGAGGTCGCCACCGCTGCCGTCAGATCCTGCTCGTTGAGCACCGTGGCGACGAACCCGGCCCCCGTCACCCGGCTGGCCAGATGGTCCGCGGCGCGTATCAGGCAGCGCTGAGCACCCTCCAGTCCACCGCCGCGCGCCTCGACCGCGTCGGGGGACAGTTCCGGATCGAATTTCAGCGCCACCCAGGTCAGCCGTACCGCGGGCGAGCCCGTCTGCTCCTGCAGCGGCCCGTAACTGCGCCGGGCGACCGACTGCTCCGGCAGGTGCGGGGCCGGTGCCGGCTGGACGTGCTGCACGATCTGCACGGAATCCAGCGAGATCCCGTCCACCTCGAGGGCGTCCTGCATCAGCTCCAGCGGCAGGGCGCGGGCCCCGAACGCCGGGCGCAGCGCGCTGGGCGCGGCCTCGATCCGCACCAGCGCGGTGAGGAACGTCCCGTCGCCCAGCATCCCGGTGGTGCGGCGCTTCCTGTCGACATACGCGTAGGTGCGCAGTGCCGGAGCGCACTCCACCAGAGGAAGGAAACTGGCGTCGATCCGCTCGCCCCCCTCGTCCAGCACCATCGCGGGCGTCAGCGGCTGCGCCGCAGCCCGCCGCCGGGCCCGCAGCGCCAGCAGCGTGCCGACCCAGTCGTGCACCGAGCGCTGGTGCCTGCGCATCACCGCCAGCGCCACCAGCACGGCGGCGACCACCACGGCCGGGACCAGCAGCAGACGGTCGACGGCCGCCGCGACCAGCAGCACCGCCACGGCCAGCTCCAGCAGCACAAGTTGTTGCAACTGAAACGGTCCGAGGCGACGGGTGCGCGACTCGGTGCGCAGGGCCGTCGAGGCGGGCACCCGGGAGCCGGGCCGCGGCGTCCGGGAGGCGGACGCGGTGCCCTCCGGGCGCCGGGGGGCACCCGGCCCCGAGCGGCTCGCGGTGCCTGCCGCACCCCGCGCCCGCGTCGCAGATCCCATCCGAGAAGGCCCCCTCATGTCCGAATTCGCCCCCCTCGTCCGGGGTGTTGGGCGGGCGATCACGATACCGGAGCGGCACAAGGCAATCCCCAACCGGCATAGTAGGGGCCCGGCCCGACAATCGGCAGCGCCCGCGGGCGCCCGCCGGGCCGGTGGGCGGTACCGTTCCGGACCGGCCACCGCCGTTCGGGCCCGGGCCCGGCGGCTGCGGGGGACAGCAGGGACTTCAGGGGAGCGTCTTTCACTCATGGCATCACGGCGCGACGAGCTCAATGCCTACACCTTCGCGAAAAAGCGGTTGGTGGCGGCGTTCCTCCAACCGTCACCCACAGGCACCGAGGAAGGCGCCCCCCGCCCGCTGCGCGGGATTCTCCCCGGATTCGTCGTCGGCGCGCTGATCCTCGCCGGATTCGGGGCCTGGGGGATGTTCAAGCCGAAGGCGCCCGAGGGCTGGGACACTCCGAAGGAGAAAGTCATCATCGGCTCGGAGTCGACCACCCGCTACGTCGTCCTCGAGACCGACGGCAAGGCGCAACTCCACCCGGTGCTCAACCTGGCATCGGCCAAACTGCTGCTCGACCCGGGCAAAGGCGAGGTCGTCAAGGTCGACGAGAAGGTCCTCGACAAGGGCGACATCCCGCACGGCGCCACCCTCGGCATCCCCTACGCACCCGACCGGCTCCCCGAGGGCAAGGAGGCGGGTGAGAAGAAGCGCTGGGCGGTCTGCGAGCGGCCCAGCCAGGGAGAGCGGGCCGTGCAGAAGGCGGCCTTCGTGCTGGCCGACCGTGACAAGGACGCGGTCGAGGGCGACGACCGGCTGCACGGCGGCGAACTCATCTACGTCCAGGGGCCGGACGACCGGCTCTACGTCGTGGACCGGTCAGGCAACAAGTACCGTGTCGCCCGCGACGAGACCCTGCTGCGCGTCCTCGTCGGGGACCGCCGTCCCCAGCGGGTCTCCCGGGAGTGGCTGGCCACCCTGCACACCGGCGACAACATCTCCTTCCCCCAGATCCGCGGCCGGGTCGGTGAGGAGGCCGGTGTCTCCGGCCTCGACCCGAACACCAACCGGGTGGGCACCGTCATCCGGTCGACCTCCGGCAACCACATGCAGCAGTACCTCGTGCTGTCCGGCAAGGTGCTGAGGATCAGCGACTTCATGGCGCAGCTCCTGCTCGCCTCCGAGCAACTGCTGCCCCTCAAGCAGAACGGCGCGGCCACCACGGTCAGCGCCAGCGCCTTCTCGCCCTCCGGCAGCTACGGCGACAAACTCCGCTGGCCCGAGGAGAAGAGCTACGCCGTCAACTCCGCCGGCACGCGTTCCGGCAACCGCAACGTGGCCTGCAACGTGCTGCGCAAGGTCGACGGCAAGAGCGGCGCCACCACGCTCTCCACCTGGCTCGGCAAGGAGTTCCCCGAGCAGCTCCCCACCGGCACCTCCAGCGCCTACGTCACGCCCGGAACGGGTCAGCTGCTGCGCCAGTTCAAGGGCCGCAGCCCGGACGTCGGCGGGATCTTCCTCGTCACCGACACCGGGCTGCGCTACGCGATGCAGAACAACACCGACAGCGAGCAGGGCGACTCGGGCATCGGTGAGGACAGCAGGAAGTCCAAGCAGCAGAAACAGCAGGCGGAGAGCCAGAACGCCCAGCGCAGGCTCGGGTACGAGAAGGTCAAGCCCGCGCCCGTGCCCGCCGAATGGGCCGCCTTCCTGCCCATGGGCCCGCGCCTGTCCACCGGTGACGCACAACAGCCGCAGGGCTCCTGAGCGGGGTGACGAGGACGATGCACAGCAGCGAGACGACGCCCCCGGCACACGGCGCCCGGCGCGGTGTCCGCCCGACCCCGCTGCGGCGGCAGACCCGGCGGGCCCTGCGCCGCGCCGCGGCGACAGCTGCTGCCGTGGCGGTCACGGCCTCCACGCTGGTGGTCACCGCGGCGCCTCCGGCCGCCGCGGACGTCAGCACCCAGTGCACCTTCCCCGCGAAGCCGTTCAAGGGCCGCCCCTGGTCGCTGCAGCGGGTCCTCCTCAACGAGCTGTGGCGGGACACCGACAAGGGCGCCGGTGTCCGGGTCGCGGTCATCGACACGGGCGTCGACATCGAGAACAAGCAGCTCACGGATGCCGTCGATGCCGACGCGGGGAAGAACCTGCTCCCCAAGAAGCCGAAGAAGGACAAGGAGACCGGCCGCGCCACCCCGCGCGGCAAGGCCGACGGCACCTCGGACGAGGTCGGCCACGGCACCAAGGTCGCGGGCATCATCGCCGCGCGCCCGGACGACGACACCGGCTTCGTCGGCCTCGCCCCCAAGGCGACGATCATCCCGATCAAGCAGAACGACGCCAACGGCAGCGGCACCGCCCTCTCCCTCGCCGACTCGATCGACTACGCGGTGAAGGCCGGCGCCGACGTCATCAACATCTCCCAGGACACCGCCGAGGCCCTGAAACCGGACTCCTCGCTCGAGCGCGCCGTGCAGCGCGCCGTCCGCGCGGACATCGTCGTCGTGGCCTCCGCCGGCAACGACGGACTGGGCGGCAAGGACAAGGCCACCTATCCGGCCTCCTACCCCGGCGTCCTCGCCGTCGCCTCCTCGGACCGCAACAACGAGCGCGCCCCCTTCTCGCAGGCCGGTGACTTCGTGGACGTGGCGGCCCCCGGTGTCGACATGGTCTCGACCGTCCCCAAGGGCGGCCACTGCATCGACAACGGCACCAGCTTCTCCGCGCCCTATGTGGCCGGCGTCGCCGCCCTGCTGCGCGCGAAGCACGACAAGGGCGCCGACAAGTGGTCCCAGCAGAACATCGTCGCGCAGATCGAGCAGACCGCCGAGCGCTCCGTCCCGGGCCACGACCGCCTCGTCGGCTGGGGTGTCGTCGACCCGGTGGCCGCCCTGACCGAGGACGGCAAGCGTCTCGAGCGCCCCGAGGCCGAAGAGGGCGTCGAAACGGGCAAGAAGCCGACACCCGCCAAGCTCCAGCTCGGAGAGACGGAGCAGGAACGGAACGAGAGGCTGGGAACCTACGTCCTTGTCGGCGGCGGCACCCTCGTCGCCGTGGTCGTGGGCACCTCGGTCGTCCTCCGCGACCGCCGCCGCAAGGGCACCCCGGCGGGACGCTGACAGCTGCCCGCACTGTCGGAGGTGGTTGCGAGAATATGAGCAGTGTGCCGCTCGCGTGCCACACGTCACGGTCCTGCTACACCAACTGCTGGTCCTTCATTTGCAGTTGGAACGTGCTGGACTCGCCTACTACAGTGATGTGAACGCCGTTCCCACGGGGCCGCCGAGCGCCGGAACCGTGGAGAACGAGCAGAGGACCTGGCAGAAGGGGGGAGCCATGGGGGAGTTGGGTCCGGACGGCAGGGAGAGGCGACCGCCGGTGCTGCCGCCGGTGAAGGCGTCGTCCCCCACGCAGGGGGGCCAGGATCTGGAACGACGCGCCGAAGCGCTGAAGAAGCTGAAGAAGCGGATCGACGGTGTCATCGCGGAGCTGGACACCTCACCTGCCGCGAAGCACAAAGTCTCCAGCAGGCGAGTCACCCGGAAATCGCTCAGTGGGGAGAGCATCCACTACGTCGAAGCGGACGACCTCTTCGCCAAGTGCGGCGAGGTACACGAAACCCTCACGCTCCTCTCCTCCACCCTCCGGGACCAGATCGACGCGACGGGTATCGCCATCAAAGGCTGTGATCAAGGCTTCGACGCCCTGGACGAGGAGGAGAAGCGTCGCTTCTGGCGGATCCAGGCTCGCGCGCAGGCCGCGGAGAAGAAGCTGAAGCACCCGGACGGTGAGGGGGGCCGGGGAGAAAGAGAGCAGGAAAAGGACGCCGGGGCGCCTACGGAAGACCAGCACAGAGGGGACTCAGGCGGGACCGAATGGTGATCGGCAGGCTCACTCCCGGGAACAGGAGGACGCATGGGCGACAAGGGGAACAGTGAATCGGTTGACCCTTTTACGGGGAAGGGATACACGGCCGCTGAGATGCCGGAGGACCCTGTGCTCCCGGCAGAATTCAGCCCTTTTCTCAACCCGCCGAAGATGCGGAAGCCGTCGGCCACGCAGAAGCCTGAGCTCTTTCGCGCTCCTGGCGCCGGCCCCCTGGCCCCACCGGTTGTCGGTTCGGGCGGAGGCACGGACTTCGAGCCCTACCGCCTCAACCAGATCGTGGACCTCGTCCAGGACGCCGTCCCCGAGGAACTGGAGGACGTCGGGGACGCTCTCTGGGACGCTGCCCGCGCCATTAGGAAGGCCGCGGAGGAGCTGAAGACCTACTTCGACGGGGTGGATTCCGGGTGGAAGGGAGAGGCGAAGGAACACTTCTCCACGTGGGCCACGGGCCTGCACCGGGACACCCTCAAGCTCAGCGAATACGCGGGTGCTGCCGGTACGCAACTCAAAGCGGCCGGCTTCGGCCTGTCCATGGTCCAGTCGTCGATGCCGGACCGGGACCCGAAGGAGGACAAGATCTACGGGCCCTACGTTCCTCCCAAGATCACCGGCAAGTCCACGCCTGAGCTGCGCGAGCGGGAGAAGAACCGCCAAGAGGCAATCCAACTGGCGGGCAAGCTGAGTTCGTACTACACGGTGGCGCTCACGAACATCAAGGTTGCGGAACGGAGCAAGCCAACGTTCGGGGCGATGCCGGATGTGGGAGTGCCGCCGGTGTCTCCGGGCTTCGACCAGGACCACACGGGCGGTCCTGGCGGGGGAGGCGGTCAGGGGCCGGTAGCAGCGGCGCCCTATGTTGCTGGAAGCTCTTCAGGGACGACGGATCACGTGGCCGCGGCTTATGTACCTCGCGGTGAGGAGGGAATCAGCAGGACTGACCCTCTTGCTCCCGGCCATCGTCTCGAAGAGCCGGTGCGCCCGGAGATGTCCGTAGCCACGGACATCGACAGTGCTCCTCCCGCGCCCGTCGTGAAGCCGATGGAGCCTGGCGCCCCGCCCCACTTTCCTCCGACAACCGGCCAGCCCGGCATGCCGTCCGGTGGGCCTCCGAGCCCCGGCCCTGTCGTCGTTCCGCCAGGTAGTCCGCCGTCCGTAGGGCGGATGGTTCCGCCGACCGGCCGGATTACACCTCAGCCCCCTGGCCGAATGGGCCCCGGCGCGTCCGGGCCCCAGCGGCCCTACATGCCGCCGCCGACCAACGCCGGACGGACCGGGCAGACGGGTCCCACCGGTCCTGGACGCCAGGCTCCGATGCGGCCGGGGCCTATGAGCCCGGGCACTTCAGCGACGACAAATCGGGACGCCGGCCGAACGGGACCCCGGGCGCCCGGACGTCCCGGACCGATGGGTGTTCCGCCGGGCACGACGGGCCCGAACGGTGGCCGTGGAACGGACCCCGGCTCCGCTCGCGCATCCCAGCGGGGCGGGGTTGTGGGTGGTACACCGAGCCGTTCCGGGAGCGGTGAGACTCCCGCAAGCTCGTCGAGGCAGCGTGGAACGGTCATCGACGGGCAGGGCGGGGCGGCTGCACGGCGGCCCATGGGGGCCACCCCGCCCGTCAACACCGTGGGCTCGGGTGGAGCGTCCGGTGCGACCGGTGGGCGGAGTGGGTCCGGCAGGAAGAAAGCGACCGGTCGTGAAGGCGTAGTCGGAGAGCCCCGCGATGACGAATCCGGGCAGCGGCTGGACGCGCGGATTGCCATGCCCGGAGGCGCTGGTCTGGTGGTGGGAGCCGCGCAGCCATCGTCGAGTGATGAGCGGCGTCGGCAGAAGCGGCGCCCGGACAAGTCGACGGAAGAGGAACAGGAGAAGCCGACCGGGCGGCGCGGGAGCGTACCGCCGGTTGTCGAGTGACCCGGTGAGAGCGTTCATGGCAGCAGGAACACGAGAGCATCGAAAAGGGCGCCGCCTTCTTGCCGGAATCCCCCTAATCGGGGCGTGGGCGGCCTGCCTGGTCGGGCTTGCCCCGGTTGCGAATGCGGAGGGTGTCCAGGCCCAGGAATGGCACCTCAAAGCCATGCAGGCCGAGAAGATATGGAAGGTCAGCACCGGTGAAGGGATCAAGGTGGCCGTCATCGACACCGGTGTCGATGCGACCACTGAGTCCCTTCAAAGCCGAGTACTTCCAGGCAGAGATGTTTCCGGCGCTCCGGGTGACGAGACACGAGATGACGAGGGCCACGGTACGACCATGGCCGAACTCATTGCAGGCTCCGGGAAGGGCGGAACCCTGAAAGGGCTTGCGCCGGGCGCCAAGATTATCCCGATCCGCACCAATCTCAATGGCATGAAGGGCGCTGACAAAAAGAAGGAGCACCTCGGGGAAGCCATCAGGGCGGCGGCCGACAGTGACGCCCGCGTCATCAATATGTCTCTCGGGGGGACGGCTCCTCATCCTTCCATTCAGGAAGCGGTGGAGTATGCGGCCAAGAAGGGTAAGCTTCTGTTCGCGAGTGCCGGAAACGACGCCCAGAAAGGCAATGAGGAGCACTGGCCTGCGGCGTATCCCAACGTGGTAGCTGTGGCGTCGATCAACAAGGCAGGAAAAGTCGCCGACTATTCCAACTACGGCCAGCATACGACTCTATCCGGGGCGGGTGATGACCTTCCCGAATGGTGTGACGGTAAGAAGCAGAGGTACTGTCCCGGAGGGGGTACCAGTTCTGCCACCGCCATTGTCTCGGCCTCCGCGGCCCTGATCTGGTCCCACCACCCGAACTGGACGTCGAATCAGGTCCTCCGAGTCATGATCAAAACCGCGGGCCTGAAGGGCGATAAGCCCAGCAAGTACGTGGGGTTCGGCGGAGTTCGCCCTCGCATGAACCTCCTGGAAGGTGAGGGCGATCCCGGCGATCCGGATATCAGTCCCCTTACCGGTGAGCGGACGTTGCACACGAAGCCGAAGGACTCCGGCCAGAACTCGGACGCCAAGGGCTCCGGCAAGGAAGACTCGGACAAAGGGGCTGCCCCTGACAAGGTCGAGGTGGCAGACTCAGAGCGCGAAGACAGTGGCAACGCGCAGCTCTGGTGGGCTGTTGGGGCCGGCGCAGCGGTGCTTGTCATCGGCGGGGGAGCTGTTCTCTCGATCAGGCGGGCTCGCCGCGGATGACTGACTATGACCGACCATCACATCACCGTTCAACCGATGCGCCGAAGGCGCAACGATCCGTAGGGAGGCGCAATGGGTGACAAGCAGAATGTAGATGACAAGACTCTCAAGTCGCTGGCGAATGAGCTCGAGGAAATGATGGGAGCCATCTCCGGGCGAGTCACGCGTCTGAACCAGCTCATCGACAACCTTGAGGGCGCTTGGCAGGGTGTCGCCAAGGGGGCCTTCGACCGGGTCCAGCGGGGTATGAATGACGACCTCCGGGTTCAGCGAAGGATCATGGAAGGCTTCGTCGGGTCGATCCACGGGAACCTCGGCATCAAGGACTCGAACGAGGACGACATCGTCCAGAGCATGAACAAGCTCGGGAGTGGCGAGAACCCTCAGCATTTCTCGGCGACCGGGCCCGACACCACGCAGGGTTCCCTGGCCGGGGCCTACTCCTCCAAGCTCAGCCAGATGTGACGGTCGCGCCGCGCCGACCGTTCAGAAGCGAGCCCGTGTAACACAAGTAGCGCAGCGCGGCGGCAAGGCCGCGCTCTTTTCAGGCCGTGAGCCGAGATGTAGGGGAATCACATGGGGTACAACAACGGCGATCACCTCAAGGTCACATACAGCAGTCTGGACGCTGCCGCCGACGCCATCATGAAGGAAGCGAAGCACCTTCGTGCCGACATGGAACGGGTGCAGCAGAAGGTTCGCTCCGTCTCCGAGATCTGGGAAGGCGAGGGACAGCGGGCCTACCAGCAGGCTCAGCACGGCTGGGACCAGAAGGCCGACGACATCCAGAACCGCCTCCTGGCGATCGCGGCTGAAGTCCGGCAGGCCAGTGGCACATACCTCGCGGGCGACAAGCGCGCAGCGGCGATGTTCGACCAGTTCAACAGCCGCGGGTAACTGTCCCGGCGGGATCCCGGCTTGGACGGGCAGAAGGTGGGTGCGTGCGGGAGGCGCCCACCTTCTGCGTCACGGTTCAACCCGGCGCACACCTCATGCCCACCTTCAGCGGGCCATGTGTCCTCGACTTGGCATGGCTCACCCCGCATACGGACTCGCCTCGGCTGGACGGACACCGGTAGCGCCGGGATGCGGCTCGGAGACAGATGATCAGAGGCCGCTCAACTGATCAGAGGCCGTTCAACGGCGCAGATCTTGCGGGAAGCCGCCACTGACGGTCACGGACGAGCGGGTCTCCGTTCGGCGCCGAAACGAGAAGACCGCGGTGCCCGCCTTCTGACGCACACCGCGCACGTTCGCCGCTAAGCCCCCGGCCTCCCGCCCTCGGTCGCCCCCGGCTCCAGATCGAACTCCCCGTCCCGCGCCCCCAGCACGAACGCCTCCCACTCCGCGGCCGTGTAGCGCAGCACCACGTCCGGCTCCTTGGAGTTGCGCATGGCGACGGCGCCGCCGGCCAGGTGGGCGATCTCCACGCGCTCCTCCTCCGGACTGCCCGGGGCGCTCTCCCAGACCGCGTCGGAGATGTCCATCGCGTACAGCTCGTCCTTCTCCTGCTGAGTCCCCACCTGTGGCTCTCCCTTCGGGGCGTGCGTGCGGGCTCCAGCGTACGTCTGCCGGAGCCCGCCAACAGCGCTTTCCTGTCACCCGTCAGGCCCTTCCCGCGGGCCGCGGGGACGCGCTCACGTCTCGTCCGGCAGCCAGCCCAGCTGCACCAGCGGGGTGCCCCGCTTGCGGGAGACGAAGAAGCCGCGGCCGGGGGGCATCGGGCGGGGGCGGACATTGCCCAGGAGGTCGCCCTCGCTCGGATCGCCGGAGAGCAGGACTCCCTGGGCGCCCAGTTCCTTGATGCGGGTCATGAACGACTCGAACATGGAGCGGGAGGCGCCCGCGGCGCTGCGGGCGATGATGAAACGGACGCCGACGTCCCGGGAGAAGGGCAGGTGCTCGGTGAGGACGGCCAGCGGGTTGCCGCTGGAGGTGGCGACCAGTTCGTAGTCGTCGACCACGATGAAGATCTGCGGGCCGGTCCACCAGCTCCGGTCGCGCAGCTGCTGCGGCGTGACGTCGGAGGAGGGTGCGCGCCGGTCCATCAGATCGCGGAGCGCGTTCATGTGCGTCTCCATCGTGTTGGACATCGGCGCATACTCCAGCAGATGGCTGTCCGGGATGGTGCCGAGCAGCGCGCGCCGGTAGTCGCCCACGACGATCTTCGCCTCGTCGCCGGAGTACCGCTCGCTGATCTGCTTGACGAGCAGCCGCAGCAGGGCCGTCTTGCCGGACTCGCTCTCGCCGAAGACGAGGAAGAAGGGGTCGGTGTCGAAGTCGACGAAGACCGGTTCCAGGTTGTTCTCGTCGATGGCGAAGGCGACTCCGCGTTCGGGGTGCTCCGCGCCGCCGGGCAGCCGCCCGGCCGGCAGTTCCCGGGGGAGCAGCCGTACCTGCGGTGCGGGCTCGCCCGGCCACTGGGAGGCGACCGCGGTGCACATCTCGGCGCTGGCGTCGGCGAGCTCTTCGTCGGAGCCGACGCCGTCGATGCGGGGGACACCCGCCATGAAGTGCAGCGCGTCCATGGTCTGGCCGCGGCCCGGGACGCCGGGCGGGACGTTGGCGGCGACCTTGCGGTTGAACTCGGAGTCCATGGTGTCGCCGAGCCGCAGCTCCAGCCGGTTCATCAGCAGGTCCTTCAGGGCCGCCCGCACCTCCATGTTGCGGGAGGCGGTGATGACCAGGTGGACGCCGTAGCCGAGACCGCGGCCCGCGATGTCGCTGACGACTTCGGTGAGGCCCTCGTAGTCGTTGCGGAAGTTTCCCCAGCCGTCGATGACCAGGAAGACGTCGCCCCACGGCTGGTCGGTGATCTGGCCGCGCGCCCGGCGCCTGCGGTAGGTCGAGATGGAGTCGATGCTGTTCGCCCGGAAGTACTCCTCGCGGCGGTTGAGGATGCCGTACACCTCGGCGACGGTGCGGCGCACCCGTTCGGGGTCGAGGCGGGAGGCGATACCGCCCACGTGCGGGAGGCCGGAGACGGCCGACATGCCGCCGCCACCGAAGTCGAGTCCGTAGAACTGCACTTCGGCGGGGGTGTGGGTGAGCGCGAACGACGAGACCAGGGTCCGCATCAGGGTGGACTTGCCCGACTGCGGGCCGCCCACGACCAGCATGTGCCCGGCGGCTCCGGAGAAGTCCAGATACAGCGGGTCGCGGCGCTGCTCGAACGGCTTGTCGACCAGGCCGACCGGCACCACGAGCTGGCCCTGCCGTTGATAGTCGGTGGCGGCCAGTCCGCGCCCCTCCACCGGGGCGAGGGAGGGCAGCAGTTCGTCCAGCGGTGAGGCGTTGTCCAGCGGCGGCAGCCACACCTGGTGGGCCGGGGTGCCCTGGCCTTCCAGGCGCCGTACGACCACGTCCAGCACGGTGTCGGCGAGCGCGTCGTCGTCCGCCGCTGCGGGGGCGGGTTGCGTGGGTACCGGCACGGTGTCCGGGTCGGGGTGCTGCACGGCGACCTCGGCAGCGGTGAACAGGACGGGCCGCCGGTTCGGTGCCAGCGGACCGGCGGGGAGCTCGTCCCCTCCGGTGCGGTGGACGCCCGAGACGTAGGCGGCCTTGAAGCGGGTCATCTCGTCGGTGCCGAACTTCAGATAGCCCGAGCCGGGCACCGAGGGGAGGTGGTAGGCGTCGGGGACGCCGAGCGCGGCGCGGGACTCGGCGGAGGAGAAGGTCCGCAGCCCGATCCGGTACGAGAGGTAGGTCTCCAGTCCGCGCAGCCGGCCTTCTTCGAGGCGCTGTGAGGCCAGCAGCAGGTGCACGCCCAGCGACCGGCCGATCCGGCCGATCTGGATGAACATGTCGATGAAGTCCGGCTTCGCGGTGAGCAGCTCGCTGAACTCGTCGATGACCAGCACCAGCGAGGGGATGGCGGAGAGCGGGGCGCCGGCCGCGCGGGCCTTCTCGTAGTCGTGGATGTTCGCGTAGTTCCCCGCGTCGCGCAGCATCTCCTGGCGCCGGTTGAGTTCGCCGCGGATGGAGTCGCCCATCCGGTCGACGAGGGTCAGGTCGTCGGCGAGGTTGGTGATCACGGCGGCGACGTGCGGCATGTGCGCCATTCCGGCGAAGGTGGCGCCGCCCTTGAAGTCCGCGAGGACGAAGTTGAGGGTCTCGGAGGAGTGTGTGACGGCCAGTCCGAGCACCAGGGTGCGCAGCAGTTCCGACTTGCCGGAACCGGTCGCGCCCACGCACAGCCCGTGCGGGCCCATACCGTCCTGTGCCGCTTCCTTCAGGTCGAGCATCACCGGCTGGCCGTCCTCCCCCACGCCGATGGGCACCCGCAGCCGTTCGGCCTGCGAGCGGGGCCGCCAGGTGCGGGAGACGTCGACGGACGCGGCGTCTCCCAGGTTGAGCAGGTCGGTGAACTCCAGCTTGGCCAGCAGCGGCTCGTCCCCGTCGTCCCCGGAGCCCACCCGCAGCGGTGCGAGCTGCCGCGCCACGGCCTCGGCGGCCGGGTAGGAGAGGGCGTCCGGCGTCCCTTCGTAGACCAGGCCGTGCCCCGACTCCAGGCGCAGGCTGCGCGGGCCCACCACCACGGACAGGGTGCCGCGTGCCACGTCGATGTCGCCGGGGACGACCTCGACGATGGTGACGCCCTGCAGGCCCTCGGGCGCGGACAGCAGCGAGTTGGGCAGTAGCGAGGTGCCGTCCAGCACGACGACGAGGTGGGGCTGGTCCGGTGCCGGTTCGGCCGTGCCGTTGAACCGGGGGCGTCCCTCCAGCCGGGCGGCGAGCAGCTCCTCCAGTTCGAGGGTGTCGCCCACGATCAGCCGCCGCGAGCCGGCGCCGTCGGTCTCGCCCCTGGCCTGGGCGTGGGGCAGCCACTTGGCCCAGTCCCAGCCGGCATAGGTCTCCCGGCCCGCCGCGACCGCGACCACCAGGTCCTCGGGGGAGTGCATCGCGCACAGCGAGCAGAGCAGTGCGCGTGCCGAGGCGTACACGGCATCGGGGTCGCCGCTGACGGTCATGTGGTAGAAGGCCCGCAGCGAGATGGCCATGGGCAGCCCGTCGAGGGTGGCGTGAGTGTTGATGAACTGGTGCATGGCGCCGGCCGTCAGCGGCTCCAGCTCGTCCACCGGCGCCGTGTCCGGGCTGACCAGCGGCGTGGCCAGTTGCTGCACACCCAGGCCGACGCGGACCTGGCCGAAGTCCAGATCCGAGGGCCGCCGCTCCCACACCCTGCTGCCCTCGGCCACCAGGGACCACAACTGCTCCGGCGCGGGGTGCAGATAGAACTGGGCATCCCGCTGCTTGACCGCCGTCCTGCGCACCGTGCGCCGCGTCTGCGCCAGGTACTTGAGGTAGTCGCGGCGCGTCTGCGCCATCTCGCCCTGGGTGCCCCGGCGCATCCGGACCACCATGGCGATGACCATGGTGAGCGTCGAGAACAGCATCAGAACGCCCATGATCTTCATCATCGGGTGGGAGTTCATGCCGGGCATGAGGAAATACACGCTGGACCCGCCCATGCCGAGCATGGGCAGGAGCTGCATCCACATGCCCTCCTGCTTGTTCTTGGGCAGTTCGGGCGGCGGCTGCAGCTGCAGCTCCTCGGCGGGCACATCGGGAGGCAACGCCCGAGGCGGTCGCTTGACGACGATCTGGGTCACTCGCGCACCAATTTCCCTTGCGTTCCCTTGCGTTCCCTTGTGCTTCCTTGGGGTTCCTGCGTCCCCTGGTACGGAAAGGGCGGTGCGGTGCCGGCACCCCGTGGTGACGTTCGCTCCTGACGGTCCCCCTCCGCGGCTGGCGATCCTAGTGGCACAGTGAGTTGACCGGGAGCGGTAGGGTGTCGCGCGCTGCCGCGGTGCCGTGACGGCACGTCGGCGGATGACGCGGCCGACGCCCGGCAGACCGTTGCACAGCCCATTGTCGAGCAGGCGCTCCGCAGGATCTTCGAGGGGGACACACAGGTGAGTACGACGGCTTCCGCCGCGGCCACCGGATCCGGCGGGCAGCCGGGATCCGCCGGGGCCCGGGGCGCGGCCGGTGGGTCCGGCCGGGCGGCCGGATCGGCACTGGACACCGGATTCAGCCGGGTGACCATCGTCGCCCCCGACAGCCGGATCGACGTCGCACTGCCCGAGGACATCCCGGTCGCCGACCTCTACCCCGAGATCCTGCGGCTCTCCGGCCAGACCCCCGCCGAGGGCGCTCCCGTCGGCTACCACCTGGTGCGCCGCGACGGCACGGTCCTGGACAGCTCCCGGTCGTTCGCCGCCCAGCGCATCCTGGACGGCGACGTGCTGAGCCTGCGCCCGTTCGCGGAGTCGCTGCCGCCCGCCGTCTTCGACGACGTCTCCGACGCCGTCGCCTCGGCCGTCACCCGCGACCGGCGGCTGTGGGGCGACGACATGATGCGTGCCGCCGGACTGATCGGCGCCGGAGTGCTGCTGTCGCTGATGGCGGTCGTGCTGTGGTTCTCCGACCCGGCCGGCCACGACATGCACGGACTCGCCGGCGTCCTGGCCGCCGTCACCGGAGTGCTCCTGGTGGCGCTGTCCGCAGTACGTGCCCGCGTCTACGAGGACCGCCCCACCTCGGTCACCCTGGGCCTGACGGCCATGCCGCACCTCATGGTGGCGGGCAGCGGCCTGCTGCCCCTGGAGGACGGGCTCGGCATCGGCAAGCTGCAGTTCCTCCTCGGCTGTGTGACCGTCCTGCTGGCCGCCACCCTGCTGATCGCGCTCACCCCCGACGGGGACGGCCCGTTCGTCGCCGCCGCCTTCACCGCGACCATCGGCACCCTGATCACCTTCATCGCGATCGTCGCCGACCTGCCTCCGACCGAGACGGCCGCCGTCTGCGCGCCGGTCGCCGTCGGTGTCCTCGCCTTCCTGCCGAGCCTCTCGACCCGTTTCGCCCGGCTGCCCATCGGCTTCGAGGCCACCCGCACCCGGATGAGCGACTACGACGCCGACCCGGACGCCGCCCCCGAGACCCAGGGTCCGATCGACGGCGAGCGGATCGCGGCACAGGCACGGCGCGGCCACGAACTGCTGGTCGGCCTGGTCGGCGGCTGCGCGGCCGTGGTCGTCGTCTCCACCGCCGTACTCAGTTTCTCCGCCTCGGGCTGGGGACAGCTGCTCGCCCTCGCCACGGGGCTCGCGATGCTGCTGCGGGCCCGCCTCTTCCGCTACACCTCCCAGGTCAGCAGCGCGCTGGCGGCCGGACTGGCGGCCCTGCTGCTGCTCGGTGCCGGGCTGGCGGGAGACTTCCCCGCCGACGGCGACGCGCTGCGCACCGTGTGGCTGAGCGCCGCGCTCGCCATGGCGGCCGTGCTGGCCGTCGCCGTCGGCCTGGCCGTCCCCCGCAAGGGTGTGACACCGTTCTGGGGCCGGTTCGTGGAGATCCTGGAGACGTTCGTCCTGCTCACCCTGATTCCGCTGTGTCTGGCCGTGATGCAGGTCTACTCGGCGGCCCGCAGTCTCACCAGCTAGCCACTGGTACCCTGTACCGGCCTCCCGAGTATCGAAGTCTCCCCTGTGAAGCAGACCAGGGGCGCTCGGCGGCTGGAATCCCTGAGGAGTACGAGTGTCGTCTCTCGACGCCGCGACGAAGAAGCAGATCATCTCCGAGTTCGCCACCAAGGAGGGTGACACCGGCTCCCCCGAGGTCCAGGTGGCGCTGCTCTCCCGTCGCATCAGCGACCTGACCGAGCACCTGAAGACCCACAAGCACGACCACCACTCGCGCCGTGGTCTGCTGCTGCTGGTCGGCCAGCGTCGCCGCCTGCTGCAGTACCTGGCCAAGAAGGACATCCAGCGCTTCCGCGCGCTGGTCGAGCGCCTCGGCATCCGCCGCGGCGCGGCGGGCGCCCGCTAGCACATGACGAAGGGAGCGGTTCCCGGACCCGGGAGCCGCTCCCTTTGCCGTATCGCAGTACGGCAGCTCGCCGTAACGCAGTACGACGGCCTCTCGCGGAGCGTGGAAGCTTTGTAGTCTTGTCCACGCGAGACGAAGCCGACAGACATCACTGACAGCATGGACAAGGAGCGCACCCGAGACGCCGGTCCTCGGTAGTGGCCCCCGGGACCCGCGGCGAATCCGCGGGACCGCCGGGAGCTTCGATCGAAGACCGGCCCGCACCGGGAGCGCTCCTGAGTACACAGTCCGCCGCGGACGAGCGGCGGACGCAGACGAGGAGATATTCCTGGTGGAGAACGAGACCCACTACGCCGAGGCCGTCATCGACAACGGCTCCTTCGGCACCCGCACGATCCGTTTCGAGACCGGCCGGCTGGCCAAGCAGGCCGCCGGCTCGGCCGTGGCCTACCTGGACGACGACACCATGGTGCTGTCGGCGACCACCGCCTCGAAGCAGCCCAAGGACCAGCTCGACTTCTTCCCCCTGACGGTCGACGTCGAGGAGCGGATGTACTCGGCCGGCAAGATCCCCGGCTCCTTCTTCCGCCGTGAGGGCCGCCCGTCCGAGGACGCGATCCTCACCTGCCGGCTGATCGACCGCCCGCTGCGCCCCTCGTTCAAGAAGGGCCTGCGCAACGAGATCCAGATCGTCGAGACGATCATGGCGCTCAACCCCGAGCACCTCTACGACGTGGTCGCCATCAACGCCGCCTCCTGCTCCACGCAGCTCGCGGGGCTTCCCTTCTCCGGCCCGATCGGCGGCACCCGTGTCGCCCTGATCAACGGCCAGTGGGTGGCCTTCCCGACCCACTCCGAGCTGGAGGACGCCGTCTTCGACATGGTCGTCGCGGGCCGGGTGCTGCCCGACGGCGACGTGGCCGTGATGATGGTCGAGGCCGAGGCCACCGAGAAGACCATCGAGCTGGTCAAGGGCGGCGCCGAGGCGCCGACCGAGGAGGTCGTGGCCGCCGGTCTGGAGGCCGCGAAGCCGTTCATCAAGGTGCTGTGCAAGGCGCAGGCCGACCTCGCCGCGAAGGCCGCCAAGCCCACCGGCGAGTTCCCGATCTTCCTGGACCACCAGGACGACGTGCTGGAGGCCCTCACCGCGGCCGTCCGCGACGAGCTCGCCCAGGCGCTGACCATCGCGGGCAAGCAGGAGCGCGAGAGCGAGCTGGACCGCGTCAAGGCGCTGGCCGCCGAGAAGCTGCTCCCGCAGTTCGAGGGGCGCGAGAAGGAGATCTCCGCGGCCTACCGGTCGCTGACCAAGACCCTGGTGCGCGAGCGCGTCATCAAGGAGAAGAAGCGCATCGACGGCCGCGGCGTCACGGACATCCGTACGCTGGCCGCCGAGGTCGAGGCCATCCCGCGGGTGCACGGCTCGGCGCTCTTCGAGCGCGGCGAGACGCAGATCCTGGGCGTCACCACGCTGAACATGCTCCGTATGGAGCAGCAGCTGGACACCCTCTCGCCGGTGACGCGCAAGCGCTACATGCACAACTACAACTTCCCGCCCTACTCCACGGGCGAGACGGGCCGCGTCGGCTCCCCCAAGCGCCGCGAGATCGGCCACGGCGCGCTCGCCGAGCGTGCGCTGGTGCCGGTGCTGCCGACCCGCGAGGAGTTCCCGTACGCGATCCGGCAGGTCTCCGAGGCGCTGGGCTCCAACGGCTCGACGTCCATGGGCTCGGTCTGCGCCTCCACGATGTCCCTGCTGAACGCCGGTGTGCCGCTCAAGGCCCCGGTCGCCGGCATCGCCATGGGTCTGATCTCGCAGGACGTCGAGGGGGAGACGCACTACGTCACCCTCACCGACATCCTCGGCGCCGAGGACGCCTTCGGTGACATGGACTTCAAGGTCGCCGGCACCAAGCAGTTCGTGACCGCCCTCCAGCTCGACACCAAGCTGGACGGCATCCCGGCGTCCGTGCTGGCCGCGGCGCTCAAGCAGGCCCGCGACGCGCGGATGCACATCCTCGACGTGATGACCGAGGCGATCGACGTTCCGGACGAGATGTCCCCGAACGCGCCGCGGATCATCACCGTGAAGATCCCGGTGGACAAGATCGGTGAGGTCATCGGCCCGAAGGGCAAGATGATCAACCAGATCCAGGAGGACACCGGCGCCGACATCACGATCGAGGACGACGGCACCATCTACATCGGTGCCGCCGACGGTCCCGCTGCCGAGGCGGCCCGCTCGACCATCAACGGCATCGCCAACCCGACGATGCCCGAGGTCGGCGAGCGCTACCTGGGCACCGTCGTCAAGACGACCACCTTCGGCGCCTTCGTCTCGCTGCTTCCCGGCAAGGACGGTCTGCTGCACATCTCGCAGATCCGCAAGCTGGCCGGCGGCAAGCGGGTGGAGAACGTCGAGGACGTCGTCGGCGTGGGCCAGAAGGTCCAGGTCGAGATCGCCGAGATCGACCAGCGCGGCAAGCTGTCCCTGATCCCCGTCCTGGACGAGGAGGAGGGCGGCGAGTCCGAGGGCTCCACCGGCTCCGAGGACGAGACCGCGAAGTGACGCGTACGTTCCGTACGACGGCCCGCCCCGCCGCTTCGGCGGGGCGGGCCGTCGCCCGTCCCAAGACCCGTACCCGGACCCTGATCCCGGGGCAGAACGGCGCGGGCACCGTCCGCAGGAGCGTGCTGCCGGGCGGACTCCGGGTGATCACCGAGACGCTGCCGACGGTACGCTCCGCGACCTTCGGCATCTGGGCGCACGTCGGCTCCCGCGACGAGACCCCGGCGCTGAGCGGCGCCACCCACTACCTGGAGCATCTGCTCTTCAAGGGCACCGAGCGGCGCAGCGCACTGGAGATCTCCGCGGCGGTCGACGAGGTGGGCGGTGAGATGAACGCGTTCACCACCAAGGAGTTCACCTGCTACTACGCGCGGGTCCTGGACGCGGACCTGCCGCTGGCCATCGATGTCGTCTCCGACATGCTCACCGGCTCCGTCATCGACCCGGCGGAGGTCGAGGCCGAGCGCGGCGTCATCCTCGAAGAGATCGCCATGACCGAGGACGACGCGGGTGACTGCGTGCACGACCTGTTCGCGCACACCATGTTCGGCGACACCCCCCTGGGGCGTCCCGTGCTGGGCACCGTGGACACCGTCAACGCGCTCACCAGGGACCAGGTGGCCCGCTTCTACAAGAAGCACTACGACCCCACCCGGCTGGTGGTCGCCGCCGCCGGAAACCTCTCGCACACCGAGGTCGTCAACCGGGTGCGGGCCGCGTTCGACCGGGCCGGCGCACTGCGGCGCACCGAGGGCGCCGACCCGGTCGCGCCCCGCTCGGGCACCCGCACCCTGCGTGCCGGGGGCCGGGTCGACTTCCTGGACCGGCCGACCGAGCAGGCGCATCTGGTCCTCGGGATGCCCGGCGTCTCCCGGCACGACGAGCGCCGCTGGCCGCTCGCGGTACTCAGCACGGCCCTCGGCGGCGGTATGAGCTCCCGCCTCTTCCAGGAGATCCGCGAACGGAGGGGCCTGGCGTACAGCACCTACGCCTACACCTCCGGATACGCCGACTGCGGCCTTTTCGGCGTCTACGTGGGCTGCCGCCCCGGCCAGGTGCCCGACGTGCTCAAGATCTGCCGCGAGGAGCTGGAGAACGTCGCCCGGCACGGACTGGACGACGACGAGGTGCGGCGCGCCGTCGGGCAGCTCGCCGGCTCCACGGTGCTCGGGCTGGAGGACACCGGGGCACTGATGCACCGGGCCGGCAAGAGCGAGCTGTGCTGGGGGGAGCAGATGTCCACCGACGCGATGCTCGCCAGGATCACCGCGGTCACTCCCGACGACATCCGCGCGGTCGCCCGCGAGGTACTGGACCGCCGCCCCTCGGTGTCCGCCATCGGGCGGCTCACCGACCGCCAGGCCGCCCATCTGCACGAGGCCGTGGCCTGAGCCGGTCCGCCGTGGCCCGAGGCCGGCCAGGCCGTCCCACCGTCCCTTTCACACGTAAGGAAGCAGAACGATGAGCAAGCTGCGGGTCGCCGTCCTCGGCGCCAGGGGCCGGATGGGCTCCGAGGCCGTACGGGCCGTCGAGGGTGCCGAGGACATGGAGCTGGTCGCGGCTCTGGGCAGCGGCGATCCGCTCCGGACGCTGACCGACGCGGGCGCCGAGGTCGCCGTCGACCTCACCCGTCCGGACGCCGTCCTGGGCAACCTGGAGTTCTGCCTCGCCCACGGCATCCACGCCGTCGTCGGTACCACCGGCTGGACGGACGACCGGCTGGCGACCGTACGCGCCCAGCTCGCCGCCGCCCCCGGCACCGGTGTGCTCATCGCCCCGAACTTCGGTATCGGGGCCGTGCTCACGATGCGCTTCGCCCAGCAGGCGGCCCGCTTCTTCGAGTCCGTCGAGGTCGTCGAGCTGCACCATCCCGGCAAGGTCGACGCCCCCAGCGGCACCGCCGTGCGCACCGCACAGCTCGTCGCCGAGGCCCGCGGCGCCGCCGGGCTTCCCGCCCAGCCCGACGCCACCACCACCGCTCTGGAGGGAGCCCGCGGCGCCGACGTGGACGGTGTGCCCGTGCACGCGGTGCGGCTGCGGGGTCTGGTCGCGCACCAGGAGGTCCTCTTCGGCGACGAGGCCGAGACTCTCACCATCCGGCACGACTCCCTGCACCGCAGCTCCTTCATGCCGGGCGTGCTGCTGGGCGTCCGCAAGGTCCCCGCTTCCCCGGGGCTCACCTTCGGGCTCGAGCACTACCTCGACCTGGACTGACCGGACCACGGAGCTCAGCAGCATGCGCGCGAAGATCACCTACTTCCTCCTGGCCGCCGTCCTGGTCGTCTACTTCGTCCTGGTCGGCAGCCGGGGTGTGCTGCTGATCCAGCAGGGCACGGCCGTCACCGTCGCCTTCGGCGCCGCCGTCCTGGTGCTGCCCTTCATCGGCGCGTGGTTCCTGTGGCACACCACCCGGTTCGCGCGGCGTGCCGGACGGCTGGCGCGACTGCTGGAGGCCGAGGGCGGTCTCCCGGTCGACGAACTCGCGCGCACGCCCTCGGGGCGGATCGACCGCGCCTCGGCGGACGAGGTCTTCACGCGGCGCCGGGTCGAGACGGAGGAACAGCCGGACGACTGGCGCTCCTGGTTCCGGCTCGCCGTCGCCTATCACGACGCCCGGGACACCCCCCGTGCCCGCAAGGCGATGCAGCACGCCATCGCGCTGCACGAGGCGGCCCCCCGGGACTGAACGGGCTCCGGCTGACGGGCTCGGGCTGACGGGCTCCGGCTGTGCCGGGTGCTAACGGGACTCGGCGGCCCAGCTCTCTATGACGTCGGCAGCCCGGTCGAAGGCCCGCGGCCGGGTGACGAAGTCGGCGTTACGGCTGGTGAGCAGCGTCCTGTCGTCCTGTTCCGAGTCCGCGGACCGGGAGGAGGGGGTGCGGGCCAGCACCAGGGCCTCGCCCTGCACCGTGCGCGGCATCCCCAGCCACCGCACGGGGCGCTGCACGGTGCGCAGCCTGCCCGCCTCCGACCAGCGCAGTGTGGTGGTCCGCAGCAGCCCGACATGGCGCAGCCCGTGGGAGCTCACCCACACGCCCGCGCGCAGCAGCCGCACCGCGAGGACGACCAGCAGCAGCCCGCAGCCCGCGCATATCGCGCCGCTGGGCAGCAGCCCCTCGGTCAGCGAGATGATCAGGGCGGAGAACAGGACGTAGGAGGCGAGCAGCAGCAGCAGTGCGCCGCCGCCGACGCGGCAGGGGCCGGGACGGTAGGGACGCCGCCACAGATCGCGGTCGGCCTCGGCGAGGGTCACCGACTGGGCCGCGAGTAGGTGATCCTCGCGGTCGGCTGTCACAAAGGGCAGGGGCACGGCACAGTCCTCGCTCGCTCACGACAGGGTCTTGTCCAGCGGCTGCTCGCCGCAGCGGTATGAGCGGTGACATTAGCGAGACCCGGTCGGTGCGGTCACCCCCGGGTGGTGTTCCCGGGGGTGACCGCACCGCGGTCAGCGGCCCTCGGCCGCAGCCGGCGGCTTGTTCGAGGGGCTCTGGTCCTCGCTGAGGGCCGGAAGGCCGAGCAGGACCGAGCCCACGAGCCCGGCGACGACGGTCAGCCCCACCAGGGCGCCGCCGGCGGCCTCCCGGAAGGTGCGCCGTGCTGCGGGCGGGGGAGTGACATTGCTGCGGAACCGGTCTGCCTCGGCTATGAAGGCGAACGGGACGGACTCTCCGCGGCGGGACATGACGGTGTGCTCCTGCGTGATCGTTCTGGTCGGTTACGAGGACAACGTCCGGGCGGGCTCGGAAGTGCCCTCCGCCGCCGAACGCATGTGAAAAATATCAACCGGCACGGCGAGGTATGTCGCCGGGGTCGCGTTTCTTCGGCATGGCAGCTGTTTGTCCCGCTAATAGCGGTCAAACCGGACCGCCGGGTCCGTCGTGACCCGGCTGTCGGCCCCTCCCCTTAGGCTGGCCCCGCTCTGGCATACGTACGTGGAAGGACCAGCCGGTGACCGAAACCCCCGCCCCGCCCGCCCCGAGTTTCCGCAGCGACATGACGGTCGAGCTGGTGAAGCACAGCGCGTCCGACACCGATGTCCTCTGGGCGGCCCGGGTCTCCACCGCGGGCGAGCAGTCCCTGGACGAGCTGAACAAGGACCCGGAGCGCTCCAAGGGGCTGATCAACTTCCTGATGCGGGACCGCCACGGCAGCCCTTTCGAGCACAACTCCCTGACCTTCTTCATCAGTGCCCCGCTCTTCGTCTTCCGGGAGTTCCACCGGCACCGCGTCGGCTGGTCCTACAACGAGGAATCCGGCCGCTACCGCCGGCTCCAGCCGGTCTTCTACGTCCCCGACACCGACCGCAAGCTCGTCCAGCAGGGCCGTCCGGGCAAGTACGAGTTCGTCCCCGGGTCCGAGGAACAGCACGAGCTCACGAGCCGCTCCATGGCGGACGTCTACCGGAAGGCGTATGAGACCTACGAGGAGATGCTGGCGGCCGGTGTCGCCCGCGAGGTCGCCCGCGCGGTCCTGCCGGTGGGTCTCTACTCGTCGATGTACGCCACCTGCAACGCCCGGTCCCTGATGCACTTCCTCGGTCTGCGCACCCAGCACGAGCAGGCCAAGGTGCCCAGCTTCCCGCAGCGCGAGATCGAGATGGTGGGTGAGCTGATGGAGGAGCAGTGGGCCAAGCTGATGCCACTGACGCACGCCGCCTTCAACGCCAACGGCCGAGTCGCCCCCTGACGCCGACCACGCCCGGCCGGGGTCTTCCGGGGCGGCCCCGCCCCGAGCGGCCTACCGCCGGTCGGCGGGGTCCGGCAGGTGTCCGTATTGCGGCGTTTGAAGAAATTCATCTAGGGTGATTGTGCGGTCCCGGCACTGCCTGAACCCCCGAGCAGGCAGTGCCGGGGCCCCCTTTCGCCCGCCCCCGCGCCGGACCCCCACCGATTCTCCGCCGGACTGCCGCCGCATCGACCGCCCCGAGGGAGCATCGCGGGGTGCGCTGCGAGTAGCGTGGACCCTATGGCTCCGACCTCCACACCGCAGACGCCCTTCGGGCGGGTCCTGACCGCGATGGTCACGCCGTTCACCGCGGACGGCGCGCTCGACCTCGACGGCGCGCAGCAGCTCGCCGCCCACCTGGTGGACGCCGGCAACGACGGCCTCGTCGTGAACGGCACCACCGGAGAGTCCCCGACCACGACCGATGCGGAGAAAGCCCAGCTCGTCCAGGCGGTCGTGGAGGCCGTGGGAGAGCGCGCACACGTGGTCGCCGGAGCCGGCACCAACGACACCGCGCACAGCCTCGCGCTGGCCCGCGCTGCCGAGAAGGCGGGCGCACACGGCCTCCTGGCCGTGACGCCCTACTACAGCAAGCCCCCGCAGGAGGGCCTCTACCGGCACTTTACGGCGATCGCCGACGCCACGGACCTCCCCGTGATGCTCTACGACATCCCGGGCCGCAGCGGTGTGCCGATCAACACCGAGACCATCGTCCGGCTCGCCGAGCACCCCCGCATCGTGGCCAACAAGGACGCCAAGGGCGACCTCGGCCGCGCGAGCTGGGCCGTCGCCACCAGCGGACTGGCCTGGTACAGCGGGGACGACATGCTCAACCTGCCGCTGCTGTCCGTGGGCGCCGTCGGATTCGTCTCCGTGGTCGGCCACGTCGTCACGCCCGAGCTGCGTGCCCTGCTGGACGCGCACCTCAGCGGCGACGTCGCCAAGGCCACCGAGATCCACCAGAAGCTGCTCCCCGTCTTCACCGGCATGTTCCGCACCCAGGGTGTGATCACGACAAAGGCCGCGCTCGACCGGCTGGGCCTCCCGGCCGGACCGCTGCGCCTTCCGCTGGTCGAGCTGTCCCCGGAGGAGCTGGAGCAGCTCAAGCACGATCTCGCCCACGGCGGGGTACACCTGTAGATCTCAGACTTCAACAACTGCATACCGCCGGACACCGGCTGCCGTGCACGACGAACCGTGCCGCAGCCTCACCGAACAAGCACGACACGCACGAACGACACGTGCCGCTGCGTGCGCATCATGAATATCGCGCGCCACGTACCCAGGCGGGTGCGTGGCGCGCGTGGTAAGGAGAGTCTTTTGAGTCATCCGCACCCTGAGCTGGGCCCGCCGCCGAAGCTCCCCAAGGGGGGCCTGCGCGTCACCCCATTGGGTGGGCTCGGCGAGATCGGCCGCAACATGACCGTCTTCGAATACGGCGGCAGGCTTCTGATCGTCGACTGCGGCGTCCTCTTCCCGGAGGAGGAGCAGCCGGGCATCGATCTGATCCTCCCGGACTTCACCTCCCTGCGGGACCGGCTCGACGACATCGACGGCATCGTCCTCACCCACGGCCACGAGGACCACATCGGCGGCGTCCCCTACCTCCTGCGGGAGAAGGCGGACATCCCGCTGATCGGCTCCAAGCTGACCCTCGCCCTGATCGAGGCCAAGCTCCAGGAGCACCGGATCCGCCCCTACACCCTCGAGGTCGAGGAGGGTCACCGCGAGCGCGTCGGCCCCTTCGACTGCGAGTTCCTCCCGGTCAACCACTCCATCCCCGACGCGCTGGCCGTCGCGATCCGCACCCCCGCGGGCATGGTCGTCCACACGGGCGACTTCAAGATGGACCAGCTGCCGATGGACGGGCGCCTCACCGACCTGCGAGCCTTCGCCCGTCTCGGCGAAGAGGGCATCGACCTGCTGCTGAGCGACTCGACCAACGCCGAGGTCCCCGGCTTCGTGCCGCCGGAGCGCGACATCTCCTCGGTGCTGCGGCAGGTCTTCTCCAGCGCCCAGAAGCGGATCATCGTGGCCAGCTTCGCCAGCCACGTCCACCGCATCCAGCAGATCCTGGACGCCGCGCACGAGCACGGCCGCCGGGTCGCGTTCGTAGGCCGCTCCATGGTGCGCAACATGGGCATCGCCCGGGACCTGGGCTATCTGCGGGTTCCCGCCGGTCTCGTCGTCGACGTCAAGACCCTCGACGACCTGCCGGACGACGAGGTCGTACTGGTCTGCACCGGATCCCAGGGCGAGCCGATGGCGGCCCTGTCCCGGATGGCCAACCGCGATCACCAGATCCGCATCGTCCAGGGAGACACGGTCATCCTGGCCTCGTCCCTCATCCCGGGGAACGAGAACGCCGTCTACCGAGTGATCAACGGGTTGACCCGCTGGGGCGCCAACGTCGTCCACAAGGGCAATGCGAAGGTCCACGTCTCCGGGCACGCCTCCGCGGGTGAGCTGCTGTACTTCTACAACATCTGCCAGCCCAAGAACCTGATGCCCGTGCACGGCGAGTGGCGGCATCTGCGTGCCAACGCCGAGCTGGGTGCGGCGACCGGGGTGCCCCACGACCGCATCGTGATCGCCGAGGACGGGGTCGTGGTCGATCTGCTCGACGGCAAGGCGAAGATCACCGGCAAGGTGCAGGCCGGCTACGTCTATGTCGACGGCCTCACCGTCGGCGACGTCACCGAGTCCTCTCTGAAGGACCGGCGCATCCTCGGTGACGAGGGCATCATCTCGATCTTCGTCGTGGTCGACAGCACCACAGGCAAGACCGTGGGCGGCCCCCAACTGCAATCACGCGGCTCCGGTATCGACGACGCCGACTTCGCCGCGGTCATCCCGAAGATCGACGAGGCGCTCGCCAAGTCCGCCCAGGACGGCGTGGCGGAGACGCATCAGATCCAGCAGCTCGTGCGGCGCACGGTCGGCAAGTGGGTCTCGGACACTTACCGCCGGCGTCCGATGATCCTGCCTGTCGTCGTCGAGGTCTGACGCCCCGTCGGGCCGCAGCACAGGCCCACGGGAGGGCGGGGCGCCTCGATTTGCTTCCAGGCGCCCCGCTCCAGTACGTTTACATCTCCACCGCAACGGGAAGCCGGGCGCACTACGGCCCGGAAACGTCCCGATGCCAGGAATCCGAAATCAGCTCGGAAACGAGCAGGGTCAAGATTCTGGTAAGGTCGGAGACA
>NZ_ALAP01000033.1 GCF_000280905.1 Streptomyces sp. AA1529
GCGTCCGTCGCGCCCGCCGCGTCGCCTGCCGCGCCCGCCGCGACGGCGTACCCACCGGCGGACACCGGGCCGCAGGCCGCCGCCGGACCAGGTGGGCTGCGGGAGGACATCGCGCTGTGGCTGACCCGGGTGATCGCCGGCGAAGTGGGCGTGGACCCGGCGGCCGTCGACCGCTGGGAGCGGTTCGACGCGTTCGGCGTGGACTCGGTGGTCCGGACCCGGGTGAACCAGTACCTCGCCCAGCGGTTCCCGGCCGCGTCCCGCACCCTGCTGTTCGAGTTCCCCACCATCGACGAGGTCGCCGACCTCCTGACCACGGACTTCCCGGCCGACTGCCGGACCGCCCTGCTCGGCGCCCAGACGGCTCCGGGCGAGCAGCAGCCCGGTGGTGCGGGGGCGGTTGCGGTGGAGCCGGCTGTGGTGTCGGCGGGGGTTGCGGGTGGTGTTCCTGCTTCTGGTGGGGGCGATGTGGTGGGTTGGTTGTCGGGTGTGGTGGGGGAAGAGGCGGGGGTTGCTGTGGGGGAGGTGGATCCGTGGCGGTCGTGGGATGCGTTCGGGATTGATTCGGTGGTGCGTACGCGGGTGAATCACCGGATTGCGGAGGTGTTTCCGGATGCGTCGCGGACGTTGTTGTTCGAGTTCGGCTGTGTGGCCGAGGTGGCCGAGAGTCTGGCGGCGGACTTCCCCGCCGACAGCAGCGCACTCACGGGCGTCGCCCCCGCGGTGACCGGCGCCCCGGCACCGCCCGCCGAGCCGATACCCGAGTGGCCCGCCGAACCGGCCTGGGCCGCGCCGTTCCCGGCCCGCGAGATCGGGTTCTCCGCCAGCCGGGTGCTGCTCCACCCGGAGGCCGACCCCGACGACACCCAACTGGTCCGCGAGCACCAGGCCGAACTGCTCGACGTGCTGCTCCGCGGCGAAGACCTCGACCGGGTCGGCGGCCTGTTCGACCTGCACGGCGCACAGGGCGCCGCGGGACTGCGCCTCGCGGCCCGCCACCGCGCCCTGCGGGTGCACCTCCGCACCGCCGACCCGGCGCAGGCCGAGGTCGCGGCCCGGGCCGCCAAGGAGCACGGTCTCGAGACGCGGGTCACCGTCGCGCACACCGACCCCGCTACTGCGCACGAGGTGGCGCTGGGTATCGAGGGCAGCCACCTGGCGGCGGACAAGGCCGGGTACCTGGCCGGGATCGCCGCTGCGCTGCCGGAAGGCGGCCGGCTGCTGCTGGCCGACTTCCTGTCCGTCGGCAGCGAGCGGACCGACCCGGGGCTGGGCATCCGGCTCCCCACCCCGGAGCAGTGGGCCGACCACCTCGCCGACGCCGGGTTCGTGCTCGACGACGCGGTCGACGCGAGCGCCCGCGTCGGGCACTTCCTCGCCGACTTCGACGTCGACCAGCACACCGCCGGTCTCGACCCCCGCGCCAAGGAACGGTGGCGGTTCCACACCGACCTGGCCGTGCCGCTGGAGCGCGGTACGGCTGCGTATCTGCTGCTGCGGCTGCGCAAGGACAGCACGGCCGGAGCGGCGGCCGGGCGCGCGGGCAACCGCGCCCGGATCGCCGCGGCCACCCCCTACGCCGAGGCGGTGAACCGCTGATGAGTACGCCGACGACGGCAACGACGCCGACTGCGGCAGCGACTGAGCAGGGCCGGCGTCCGGCCGAGCACGCGCAGCGGCTGCACGCCGCGGCCCGGAACGTGCTCGCCGGGGCCGACCCCGGCGCCGGGCTCGCGGCGCAGCGCGGCACCGACGCGCTGACCCTGCTGGCCCGGCGGATGCTGGCCGGGGCCCTCCGGCGGATGGGCGCCTTCACCGCGCCGGGCGAGGGCGGCACGCCGGACGAACTGGCCGCGGCGCTCGGGGTGGTCGACCAGCACCGGCGGCTGTTCGAGGCGCTGCTGGACATCCTCGTCACGGCGGGCACGCTGGGCCGCGAGGGCGAGCGGCTGGTCGCCGCCTACCCGCTGCGCGAGCTCTCCCGCGCCGAGTCGGACGCCATGGTCGCCGGGCTGGTGGCCGAGTTCCCCAGCGCGGAGCCGACCGTCCGGCTGCTGCGCCGCTGCCTGGACGCCTACCCGGAGGTGCTGACCGGGCGCCGTCCCGCCGCCGAGGTGCTCTTCCCCGACGGTGCCGGAGCCGAGCCGCCCGGCGCCGCTCCGGGCGGCGCCCCGGACAGCGGCGACGTCGTCGCCGCCGTGGCCGCCGAGGCGGCCCGCGCCCGGCTGGAGACGGCGACGGCCGCCTCCGTCGTCGAACTGGGCTCCGGCAGCGGTGCGACGGCCGCCCGGACGCTGCCCGCGCTGGCGCCCTTCGGCGACCGGCTGCGCTACGCCTGCACCGACCCCTCCTCCCGGTTCACCGAGCACGGCAGGCAGCGCTTCGGCCACCAGTACGGCTTCGCCGACTTCACCGTCCACGACATCGCCGTCGCCGCCGCGACCCCGGAACTGCCCGCCGGGGAAGCCGACGTGCTGCTCGCCGCGAACGTGCTGCACGCCGCCGCCGACCCGGACGCGGCCCTGGCCAACGCCGCGGCGCTGCTCCGTCCCGGGGGCGCGCTGGTGCTGACCGAGGCCGTCTCGGCGCCCGAGCCCTCGGTCATGCTCTTCGGGCTGACCGCCGAGTGGTGGCCGCAGCCGGGCGCGGCACGGGCCCGGCTGCCCCACGCGCCGCTGCTCTCGGCGGACGCCTGGCGGGCCGCGCTGGCCGCGGCCGGGTTCGAGGAGATCCGCGTCCACCCGCTGCCCCCCGGCGCGGACGAGGACGACGCGCCGGAGGCGGTGCTGGTCGCCCTGCGGGGCGCGCCCGCCGCGACCACCGCGGCTCCGTCCGTGCCTCCGGCGGCTGTCGCGGCTCCCGCATCGGCCGCGGCTCCCGCGGCGTCCCCGGCTCCGGCACCCCCGGCCGCGGAGGCGCGGCCCGCCGCCGACGCCGGGCCGGCCGCACCGGACGCCGCGGAGCCCGTCGCGATCGTCGGACTGAGCGTGCGCTTCCCCGGGGCGCCCGACCTGCGCAGCTACTGGGACCTGGTCACCGCCAACCGCAGCGCCATCGGCGAGATCCCGGCCCGGCGCTGGGACTGGCGGCAGTACTACACCCCCGACCCGCAGGGCATGGAGGTCATCAGCAAGAGCCACTCCAGGTGGGGCGGATTCCTGGAGGACTTCGACCAGTTCGACGCCGAGTTCTTCGGGATGTCCGAGCAGGAGGCCCGGAACACCGACCCCCAGCAGCGGATCTTCCTCCAGGAGTGCTGGAAGGCGATGGAGGACGCCGGGTACTGCCCGCACGCCCTCGACGCCAAGGTCCGCCGGGCGACCGGCGTGTTCGCGGGCGCCTCCAAGCTGGGCTTCGACCGGCTCGGCCCGGACCGCGGAGTCGACCTGCCGCGCACCTCGTTCGGGGACATGGTCAACCGCGTCTCCTACCAGCTCGACCTCGGCGGCCCCAGCAAACCGGTGGACACCGCCTGCTCCTCGGCGCTGGTCGCGCTGCACGAGGCCGTGCAGAGCCTGCGCTCCGGCGAATGCGCGATGGCCTTGGTCGGCGGGGTGAACCTGTATCTGCACCCCTCCACCTACGCCGAGCTGGGCGCCGTGAAGATGCTCTCGAACCGGCCGGAGTGCCCGGCCTTCGGGATCGGCGGCAACGGCATCGTGCCCGGCGAGGGTGTCGGCGTCGTGGTGCTCAAGCGGCTGGCCGACGCGCGGCGCGACAACGACCACGTGCGCGCGGTCGTCCGCGGCAGCGCGGTCAACCACAACGGGCGCACCGTCGGTTTCACCAGCCCCAGCCCCAAGCGGCAGGCCGACGTCATCACCGCCGCGCTGACGCGGGCGGGCGTCGACGGCGGCACGGTGAGCTACCTGGAGACCACCGTCAACGGCACGGAGATCGGCGACGCGGTCGAGATGACCGCGGTCACCCAGGCGTTCGGCGGCCGGGAAGGGGCCACGGGCCGCTTCCGGCTCGGCTCGGTCAAGCCCAACATCGGTCACGGCGAGGCGTCCTCCGGCATGGCGCAGCTGTCCAAGGTGGTGCTGGCCCTCACCGAGCGCACCCTGCCCCCGACCCGGCTGCCCCAGGAGATCAACCCCGCGATCGACCGGGACAAACTGCCCTTCGAACTGTCGGACCAGCCGGTGCCCTGGGACCCGCCGCAGGTGCACGGGCGGACCCAGGTGCGGCGGGCCGGGATCACCGGGATCGGCGCCGGCGGCGCCAACGCGCACATCGTCGTCGAGGAGGCCCCCGAGGCCGAGGTCCGGCGGAGCGCGGGCCCGGCCCTGTTCGTGCTCTCGGCCCGCACCCCGCAGCAGCTCGCCGACTCGGCCGGGAACTGGATCGGCTTCCTGCGCGGCAACCCGGACCTGGACCTGGCGCGGGTCGCCTGGACCAGCCAGGTGGGCCGGGAGCCGATGCGGTTCCGGCTGGCCGTGGTGGCCGAGGAGCAGGCGGAGCTCTGTGCCGCGCTGGAGCGCTGGCGTGCGGGCGACACCGCCGCCGTGCTCACCGGGGAGGCCAAACGCCCCGCGTCCGCCGTCCGCGCCGAGCGCGCCAAGGGCAGGCCGCTGCCGGAGCTGGCCCGGGTGTGGGCCGAAGGCGGCATGCTCGCCTGGAGTTCGCTGTATCCGCAGGGCACGCCGCTGCGGCTGGGCGGGCTGCCCACCTACCCCTTCGCCACCACCGGCTACTGGACCGACCCCCCGGCCGTCGCCGACCCTCCGGCCGTCGCCCCGCCTGCCGCTGCCCCGGCGGCTTCCCCGGCGCCGGCACCCGCTGCACCCCCTGCCCCGGCGGCCAGGCCCACGGCCGCACCCCCGGCACCGGCACCGGCCGCATCCCGGCCCCCGTCCCCGTCGCGGCCCCAGTCCCCGCCCCCGGTACCGGCCGGAGCCGGGGCCGCCACCCGGACCCCGTCCCCGTCCCCGGCACCGGTCGGCGCAGCAACGCCCGCACCGGCCGCCGCGCAGGGGGACGCCGCCCGGCACCCGCTGCTCGACCTCGCCGGAGCCGTCACCGGCGCGGACGGCACCCTGACCGTCACCGGCAGCGTCTCCCAGGCCGCCCAGCCGTGGCTCGGCGACCATCTCGTCAACGGCCGCGTGCTGCTGGCCGGCACCGCCCTGGTGGACATGGTCGGACGCGCGGGCGAGACCGTGGACACCGCCCGGATCACCGAGCTGACCCTGCACGCGCCGCTCGACCTGACCGGCGGGCAGGAGATCGCCGTACGGCTCGTGCTGGCGCCCCCGGCGGCGGACGGCACGCGCACCGTCGAGGTGACGTCGCGGCCGGCCGGCGCCGCCGCGAACCGGCCGTGGTCCCGGCACGCCGGCGGCACGCTGGCCCCGCTGCGCGGCACACCGGACTTCGACCTGGTCCAGTGGCCGCCGCCGGGAGCCGAGCCGCTTCCCGTCGCGGACTACTACGCCGCCATGGACGCCGCCGGGTACACCTACGGCCCGGCGTTCCAGAGCCTGCGCGCGGTATGGGCGCGCGGTACCGAGGTGTTCGCCGAGGTCGAACTGCCCGCGGCGGAGGCCGCCGAGGCCGGGCGCTTCGGCGTGCACCCGGCGCTGCTGGACTCGGCGCTGCACGCGATGGGCTTCGGCACCTGGATGGAGGGCGGGGGCGGGCTGCTGCCGTTCGCCTGGACGGGGATGTCGGTCCACAGTCCCGGGGCCGGAGGCCGGGCCCGCGCACGGCTGACCGGAGTCGACGGTTCCGGTGTCGCGCTGCAACTCGCCGACGGCGACGGGAAGCCCGTCGCACAGCTCGACTGCCTGGTACTGCGCTCGGCCACCGGCGAGCGCCCCGACCCGGCCCGGGACGCGCTGCTCAACCTCGCATGGGAGCCGCTGCCGCGCGCGGCGGCCCCGGCCGCGGGCGGCCCGTCCACCGGCACCTGGTCGCTGCTCGGCCCCGACCCCTACGGCATCGGCCAGGTGGTCCGGACCGCCGAGCGCGGCGAGTTCGCCGTCCTGTCGCTGCAGGGCCCCGGCGACCTGCCGGTCACCGGCGAGGCGCTCGTGCCCGCCGCGCACGAGGCCACCGGCGCACTGCTGGACACCGTCCGGGACTGGCTGACCGACCCGGCCAACCGCGGCCGCCGACTGGTCGTGCTGACCAGGGGCGCCATCGCCGTCGAGCCGGGGGAACCGGTGCCCGACCTGGCGAACGCACCCGCCTGGGGCCTGCTGCGGGCGGCGCAGTCCGAGTTCCAGCGCCGGCTCGTGCTCGTCGACCTGGACCGGCACGCACCGGTCGCCGACGTCCCCGCCGCGATCGAGACGGCGCTCGCCGCCGACGAGTTCCACCTCGCGGTGCGCGGCGGCCGGGTGCTGGTGCCGCGGCTGGTGCGGGCCGCCGACGACCCGGGCCTGGAGGTGCCCCGCACCCCGGCCTGGCGGCTGGATTCCACCGCGCCCGGCACCCTGGAGAATCTGGCACTGGTACCCGCCCCGGACGCCGTCCGGCCGCTCGCCGCCGGAGAGGTGCGGGTCGCCGTCCGCGCCGCCGCGCTCAACTTCCGCGACGTGCTGGGGGCGTTGGGCATGTACCCCGGCGACCTGGTGCTCGGCGCCGAGGGCGCCGGTGTGGTCACCGAGGTCGGCCCCGGCGTCACCGCACTGGCCGTCGGCGACCGGGTGTTCGGCCTGCTGCCCGGCGGCATCGGACCGGTCTGCGTGACCGACGCGCGGACCGTGCGGCGCATCCCGGCCGGCTGGACCTGGGCGGAGGCCGCCTCCGCCCCCGTGGCGTACCTGACCGCCTACTACGGACTGGTCGAGCTGGCCGGACTGCGGGCCGGCGAGTCGGTGCTGGTGCACGCCGCCGCGGGCGGGGTGGGCAGCGCCGCGGTGCGGCTCGCCGACCACCTGGGCGCCGACGTGTTCGCCACCGCGGCGCCCGCCAAGCACGCCGAGGTGCAGGCCATGGGCGTGCCCGCCTCGCTGATCCGCTCCTCGCGCGACACCGGCTACGCCGCCGCGTTCGCGGCCGAGAGCAGCAACCGCGGCGTGGACGTCGTCCTCAACTCGCTGACCGGCGAGCACATCGACGCCTCACTGCGACTGCTGCCCCGCGGCGGCCGGTTCGTCGAGATGGGCAAGACCGACATCCGGCCCGCCGGGGAGGTCGAGGGGAGCCACCCGGGCGTCCGCTACCAGGCGTTCGACCTCGTCGAGGCGGGACCGGAGCGGATCGGCGCCATGTTCGACGCGCTGCTGCCGCTGTTCGAGCGCGGCGTGCTGCCGCCGCCGACCCGCACCGTGCTCGACGTCCGCCGCGCCCGGGACGCGATGCGCACCATGAGCCGGGGCCGGCACATCGGCCGGATCGTGCTCACCATCCCCCGTACGTTCGCACCCGGCGGCACCGTGCTCGTCGCGGGCGGCACCGGCACGCTGGGCTCGGTGATCGCACGGAACCTGGTCACCGCGCACGGCGTGCGGCACCTGGTGCTCGCCTCCCGGCGCGGCGACGCCGCGCCCGGCGCCCGCGAACTGGCCGCCGAACTCACCGCGCTGGGGGCCGAGGTCCGGCTGGCGCGCTGCGACGCGACCGTCCGGGACCAGGTGGCCGAGGTGCTGGCCGGGATCCCTGCCGGCCATCCGCTCACCGGTGTGGTGCAGGCGGTCGGGGCGCTGGACGACGGCATGCTCGCCGGCCAGACCCGTGCCCGGCTCGCGCCCGTGCTGCGGGCCAAGCTGGACGCGGCCGTCGTCCTGGACGAGCTGACCCGCGCGGCCGATCCGGACGTCTTCGTGACCTTCTCCGGAGCCGCCGGAGTGCTCGGCAACCCGGGGCAGTCCAACTACGCGGCCGCCAACGCGTTCCTGGACGCGCTCGCCCGGCGCCGCCGCACCGACGGGCTGCCGGGACTCTCCGTCGCGTTCGGGCTGTGGGCCAGCGTCAGTGATCTCACCCGGGACCTGCTGGAGGACGAGCGGGCCACCGCCATGATGGTCCGCAGCGGCTTCCGGATGCTGTCCGACCAGGAGGGCGCGGCGCTGTTCGACGCGGCCGTGGCCGGTCCGGCGGAGCTGGCCGTGCCGATGCGGCTGGACCTCGCCGCACTGCGGGCGGCCCCCGTGCACCCGGTGCTGCGCAGCCTGGTCCGCCGGGACACCGCGGCCCCGGCAGCCGGACCCGGGGCGCCCCCCGCCGGTACGGCAACACCCGGGACCGACGAGACCGACAGGACCGACGGGACCGACCGGGCTGCGGGCACGGCACCGCCGCCGAGCGCCGCCGACCCGGCGTCCGGCACCGGGCCCGCGGCAGGCGTCCCGGCGGCGGACACCGGTGCCGGCAGCAGCCCGGCCGCCGCGTCCGGTACCGGCGCCCCCGGGACGCTGCTGGAGCAGCTCGCCGGTGCCGCGCCGGACGGGCGCCGGGCCCTGCTGCTGGCACTGGTCGCCCAGGAGGTCGCGGCGGTCCTGCCCGGCTTCGAGCCCGAACACATCGAGGCGGACAGCGGATTCGCCGAGCTGGGATTCGACTCGCTGACCGCCGTGGAGCTGCGCAACCGGCTCGACCAGGCGACGGGCCTGCGGCTGCCGGTGACCCTGGTCTTCGACCAGGCGACGGCGGGCGCCCTGGCCGGCCATCTGCTGGGGCTGCTGGCCGACCGGATACCCGCCACCGCCGCCGTCCCGCACTCGGCCCGCGGCGAAGCCGAGGCGGGCGGGGACTCCTGGACCGCGCTGCTGGCCCCGGAGAACCTCGCCGCGGTGGGCGCGATCGCCGACCTGGGCGGCGGCGGAGGCGAACAACTCGCCGCGCTCGCGGTCCAGCAGGGCACGGCGGTGCTCCACTCCGTACCCGCGAGCCCCGATGACGCCCTGCCCGGCACCTACGACCTGGTGGTCGCCCTGGGCCGGCTGGTGACCGTACGCCGCAAGCGGGACCTGTTCGCCCGGATCGACGCCGCACTGATCGACGGCGGCCGGATGCTGCTCGCCGACCATGTCGGCACGCTGCGCGGCGACCTCGACGACCGGGCCGCCGGGGTGCTGGTGCCCAGCGTCGACTCGTGGGTGGCGCTGCTGGGCTCGGCCCGCCTGGTCGTCGAGCGGGTCACCGCACCGCCCGCCGTGCTCGACCCGCTGCTGGAGCAGGACGGGCTCGCCGAGCCGTCCCGGCGCGGGTGGACCCGCCCGGCGCTGCTGCGGCTGCGCAAGGCGGCGGCGACGGCCGCGGAGGACAGGGACCGGGCCAACCACCGCGCACTGACCGAGTGGGCAGGCGCCTGAAACCGGGAGGGAGAGACATGTCCGAGATTGTGCGCGTGGTCGAGGAGGCCGCGGCCAAACTGAATCTGACCACCGTCGCGGGACTGGACCTGGCCAGGTCGGTTTCGCTGGTCGAGGCGATCAACACGGAGCTGGGGACGAACCTCTCCAGCGGGGTGGTCGCCGACCACCCCGACATCGGCCGGCTCGCCGCACACGTGGAGTCGGTGCTGGCCGCGCAGGGCCCCCAGGAGGAGGTGGCGATCGTCGGGCTGCACTGCCGGACCGGCGGCGCCGCCGGTCCGGAGGAGTTCTGGGACCTGGTGCGGGAGGGCCGCGACGTCACCCGGGAGATCGACGACCCGGTCGCGGTGCGGATGTTCCAGGAGGCGTTCCCCGGTGCGGCGCTGCCCCGCTACGGAGCGATGCCGGACACCGACGCGTTCGACCCGGGGTTCTTCCGGATCGCGCCCACCGAGGCCGCGGCCATGGACGCGGCCCAGCGCGTGCTGCTGGAGTCCAGCTACCACGCGCTGGAGGACGCCGCCATCGACGCCGCCACCCTGCGCGGGCAGCGGGTCGGCACCGTCGTGGGCACCACCGGGCTGGCACCCCAGGCCGAGTACAACGCGCACTCCCTGCTCGGCTCCGACACCAGCGTGATGGTCTCCCGGCTGGCCTACCACCTCGATCTGGCCGGTCCGGCCCTGGCGATGGACACCGCGTGCTCCTCGTCGCTGGTGGCCCTGGACCTGGCCGCCCGGCTGCTGCTGTCCGACGAGGCCGACCTGGTGCTCGCGGGCGGCGTGTACACGGCCAACCACCCGGGTGTGTTCCTCACCATGCAGAGCCTGGGCACCGTCTCGGGCACCCGCAGGTGCCGGCCCTTCGACGCGGCCGCCGACGGCATGCTGGTCGGGGAGGGCGTGGGCATGCTCGTCCTCAAACGGCTGTCCGACGCGCTGCGGGACAACGACCGGGTGCACGGGGTGATCCGGGCGAGCGGCACCAACCAGGACGGCCGCACCTCCGGCATCACGGCCCCCAGCACCCAGGCGCAGGCCGGACTGCTGCGCGGGGTGCTGAACCGCAGCGGCGTCGCGGCGGAGGACCTGGGCTACTTCGAGGCGCACGGCACCGGCACCACGCTGGGCGACCCCATCGAGATCGCGGGCATCACCTCCGCCTTCGACGGGCTCACCGACCGCACCGGGTACTGTCCGATCGGCTCGGTGAAGGCCAACATCGGCCACACCATGGGCGCCGCCGGCGTGCTCGGTGTCATCAAGGTGCTGCTGAGCATGCGGGCCGGAGTGGTGCCGCCCGCGGCGAACTTCAGCACACCCAGCCCGCACATCGACTTCTCCGCGGCGCCGGTCCGGGTGGCCACCGAGGAATCCGGGTGGGCGCCGGGAGCCGACGGCCGCCGGCACGCCGCCGTCAGCTCCTTCGGCTACAGCGGCACCAACGCGCATCTGGTCCTCTCCGACCTCCCGGCTCCCGCGCGGCCGCAGGCCGCCCGCCCCGGGCGGCACCTGGTGCCGCTCTCGGCGCGCAGCGAGGAGCGGCTGCGGGCCAAGGCCGCCGAGCTGGCCACCGCGCTGCGCGGGCCGCTGGCCGGTGCCGACCTGGCCGATGTGGCCTACACCCTCCAGGTCGGGCGGGAGGCGATGGCGCAGCGGGCGGCCGTGGTCGCGGACTCCACCGCCGAGCTGGCCGACCGGCTGGAGGGGATCGCGGCAGGGGAGAGCGCCGAACCGCAGGACCTGGCACCGCCGTTGGCCGAGGCAGCCAGGCAGTGGGCGGCCGGGGAGCCGGTGTCCTGGGCACGGCTGCACCTGGGTGCGGCGCCGCGCCGGATCGGGCTGCCGGGCTACCCGTTCGAGCGCCACCGCTACCCGCACGTGTGGGCCGACGGCACCCCCATCGAACGCCCCACCGACGGCTCGGCACCGATGTCCCCGGCCGCCTCCGCCGACAGCCCCCGCGGCGTGAGTTCCGCGCAGCCCGCCGAACCCGTCCAGGAGACCGCACCCGGAGTGCCGTCGGTGCTGCCGGAGCTGGACGCCGCGGCGGCCGCGCATCTCGCCGAGCACCCGGACCGCACCAGTCTGCGGGCCGCGCTGGAGGCCGAGGAGCTGGCGGACGAGCTGGCCGCGCTGTGCGAGCAGCTGCTCCTGGCGTCGCTCCGCCGGATGGGCGTCTTCGCCGCGGCGGGGGAGCGGTACACCGTCCAGGAGCTGATCGGGCGGCTCGGCGTGGTGGCCGAGCACCACCGGCAACTCGCCGGGCTGGTGCGGCTCCTGGTCGACGCCGGACACCTCGCCGAGGACGGCGACGGCTACGTCACCACCGAGCGGTGCGCGGCGGCCACCCTCCAGTGGGAGGAGACCGAGGTGGACCGCCTCACCGGCGGGCTGCTGGAGCGCAGGCCGGAGATGGCCGGCTTCGCCAAGCTGCTCACCACCTGCCTGGACGCCTATCCGGACGTGCTCACCGGCAAGCGCAAGGCCCACGAGGTGCTGTTCCCCGACGGCTCCTTCACCGCGGTCGAGGGCGTCTACCACAGCGACCAGGACGCCAACGCGCTGGTCGCCCGGCTGGTCGCGGAGTACACGGCCGCCCGGCTGGAGCGCGACCCGGAGGTGCCGGTGGCGGTCGTGGAGGTGGGAGCGGGCACCGGAGGCACCACCGCCTCGGTGCTGCCCGCGCTGTCCCCCTACAGCGACCGGGTGCGCTACACCTACACCGACATCTCCCGCGGCTTCACCCGCTACGGGGCCGACCGCTACGGCAGCGAGCACGACTTCCTGGACACCGCCGTGCTGGACATCGAACGTCCGGCGGCAGCACAGGGGTTCGCCGGGGGCGAGTACGACGTGGTGCTGGCCACCAACGTCCTGCACGCCACCGCGCGCATCGACCGCACGCTGGCCAACGCGCGGTCCCTGCTGCGGCCCGGCGGCATCCTCATCCTGCTGGAGGTCACCCGGGTGCAGCCGTTCCCGACCCTGACCTTCGGGCTGATGCCGGGCTGGTGGTCGTTCGAGGACACCCGGCTGCCGAACGGGCCGCTGCTCAGCGCCCCGATGTGGCGGCAGGCGCTGGAGCGGGCCGGACTGGGCTCGGTGAGGGCCTACTCGCTGCTGGCCACCCGCGAGGACCGGGCGCTGGAGTCGGTGCTGCTGGCCGAGAACGCCGGTGCCACCGACGCCGCCGCACCGGTCGAGCCGGCCGTGCCAGCGGCGGCCGCGGCGGCGGGCCGGCGCGCCGCGCCGGTTCCGGCAGTGGACGGCGGCGGGACCGCACCGGCCACCGCCGAGGGCGGTGCACTGGAGGCCATGGTGGCCGAGGCGGTCGCCGAGGTGCTCGGACTGGCCTCGGTGGCACCGGCGGACGACTTCCACGAGCTGGGCGGCGACTCGATCCTCGCCACCCAGGTCATCTCGCGGCTGCGGGACCACTTCCCGATCGAACTCGACCTCGGTGGCCTGTTCGAGGCCGGAACCGTCGCCGCGATGGCCCGGCTCGTCGAGACCGAACTGGTCGACCGGATCGACGAGCTCCCCGAGAGCGTCGTCGCCGACATGCTCGCCTGACCCGCGCCCCGGCCCCCACCCCACCGAACTCGGCAGAAGGAGCACTCCCCATGTCATTGGACGAGAAGGCCGGCGCGGGCAGCGATCGGCTGTCGCCGCAGAAGCGGGCGCTGCTGGCCAAGCTGGCCGGGGGCCGTCGGCAGCCGGGGTCCGCGGCGGGCGGCGGCATCCCCCGGCGCGATCCGGGGGTCCGGCCCCCGCTGTCGTTCGCGCAGCGCAGGCTGTGGTTCCTCGACCAGATGGTGCCCGGCAGCCCCGCCTACAACGTGGTGATGACCTTCGCCATCAGCGGCCCGCTGCGCCCGGACCTGATCGGCCGCGCGGTGGACGAGATCGTGCGCCGGCACGAGGCGCTGCGCACCACACTGCCGGACGAGGACGGCGAGCCGTGGCAGCGGGTGGCCGAGGAGCTGACCGTGCCGGTCGTCACGCACGACCTGCGCGCGGAGCCCGAGCGGCTGGACGACCGCGTCGCCGAGCTCGCCGGGGAGCCGTTCGACCTGGCGGAGGGGCCGCTGCTGCGGGTCGTGCTCTTCCGGCTGGCCGAGGAGCGCTGGGTCGTCTTCCTCAACGCCCACCACGTGGTCGTCGACGGATGGTCGCTGGGGCTGTTCTGGGAGGAGCTGCTGACCCTCTACGACGCCTACGACGCGGGCCGGCCGTCCCCGTTCGAGGAACTGCCGATCCAGTACCCCGACTTCGCGCTCTGGCAGCGGGAGCACCTGAGCGGCGAACGGCTGGAGAACCAGCTCTCCTACTGGCGTGAGCGGCTCTCCGGCATCACCGAGCACCTGGAACTGCCCTTCGACCGGCCCCGCCCCGCCGTGCAGAACTTCGAGGGCGGCGACGCCGAACTGGTCTTCCCCGGCGCGGTGCGCGACGGGCTCCAGGAGCTGGCCCGCGACCGGGGCGTCGGGCTGTACACGGTGCTGCTCGCGGCGCTCCAGGCACTGCTGCACCGCTGGACCGGGCAGCGCGACATCCCGGTGGGCTCCCCGGTCACCAACCGCACCCACACCGATGTCGAGCCGCTGATCGGGTTCTTCGTCAACACCCTGGTGCACCGCACCCAGGTCAGCGGTGAGCAGACCTTCGCCGACCTGGTGGCCGCGGTGCAGGAGGGCGCTTCGGGCGCGCAGCGCAACCAGGAGGTCCCGTTCGAGGCGATCGTGGAGGATCTGCGGCCCGAGCGCTACCTCAGCCAGAACCCGCTCTTCCAGGTCTGCTTCAACTTCCTGCCCGCACGTCCGCTGCGCTCCCCGGCCGGACTGACCGTGGAGCGCATCTCCGGCGTACGCAACTCCACCTCCAAGTTCGACCTGTGGATCAGCATCGTCGACCGCAACGACGACCTGCTGGTGGAGGTCGAGTACAACTCCGCGGTGTTCGACCACGACACCGTCGACCGGCTGCTGGCCGCCTACCGCACCGTGCTGGAGGCCGTGGGGCGCGACGCCGGCACCACCATCGCCCGGCTGCCGGTGATGACCGACCAGGAGCGGGCCCGGATCGAGGACGAGTGGGGCCCGCGGTCCGAGACCGTTCCGGTCCCCGCCGAGCTGGCCCACGAACAGTTCGCCGAGCACGCACGCCGCACCCCCGAGGCGGTGGCGGTACGGCACGAGGGCCGTGGCCTCACCTACCGCGAGATCGACGAGCAGTCCGACGCCCTGGCCCGCGTGCTGCGCGACCGGGGGGTGGGCCGCGGCACGCTGGTGGCGCTGGCCACCGAGCGGTCACCGGAGCTGGTCGCCGGCGTGCTGGGCATTCTCAAGGCGGGCGGCGCCTATGTGCCGATCGATCCGTCCTACCCCGCCGAGCGGATCCAGTATCTGCTCGACGACAGCAAGGCGCAGCTCGTCGTCACCCAGCGGCATCTGACCGACCGCCTCGCGGCCGGCGGCGCCGCGGTGGTGACCGTCGAGGGCCATCCGCCGGCGGAAGCACCGGGGCGGCTGCCCGGCGCGGGCCCGCAGGATCCGGCGTACGTCATCTACACCTCGGGTTCCACCGGCAGGCCCAAGGGCGTGCAGGTCAGCCACGCCAACATCACCCGGCTGTTCGCGGCGACCGACCGCTGGTTCGGGTTCGGTCCGCAGGACGTCTGGTCCCTGTTCCACTCCGCGAGCTTCGACATGTCGGTGTGGGAGCTGTTCGGCGCGCTCACGCACGGCGGCACCCTCGTCGTGGTCCCGCACGCGGTCAGCCGTTCGCCGGAGGACTTCCTGCGGCTGCTGCGCGAGGAGCGGGTGACCGTCCTCAACCAGACGCCGCTCGCCTTCCGGCATCTGGCCGCGGCCGAGGAGGCGGCACCGCCGGGCGAACTGGCCCTGCGCGTGGTGACCTTCGGCGGCGAGGCGCTGGACGTACCGGGGCTGCGCTCGTGGTTCGACCGGCACGGCGACCGGCAGCCCCGGCTGGTCAACATGTACGGCATCACCGAGACCACCGTGCACGTCACCTACCGCGAGATCACCCGGGCCGACCTGGAGTGGGCCTCGTCCGGGTCGCCCATCGGCGTCCCCATGCCGGACCTGTCGGCGCGGGTGCTGGACGGCTACGGCGAGCCCAGCCCGATCGGGGTGCGCGGCGAGCTGTACGTGGGCGGCAACGGGGTGACCCTGGGCTATCTGGACCGCCCGGAGCTGAACGCCGAGCGGTTCGTCGAGGGCCCCGGCGGACGCGAGTACCGCTCCGGCGACCTGGTGCGCTGGCTGCCCGGCGGCGAACTGGAGTACATCGGCCGCGCCGACCAGCAGGTCAAGATCCGCGGCCACCGGGTGGAGCCGGGCGAGGTCGGCGCGGCGCTCTCCGAGCACCATGGGGTGCGGGAGGCCGTCGTCCTGCCCGATGCGGACGGCAGCCGGCTCGTCGCCTATGTGATCCCGCAGCGGGACGCCGGCCCCGGCCCCGGCACCGGCGCGGAAGGCGCCACCGCCGCCGACGGCCCTGCCGACACCGCCGCCGCCCACGCCGCCCACGCCGCCGACGCCGCCGGGGACGGCGAACGCGGCGTGGAGTGGCGCGAGGTGTTCGACCGGGTCTACGACGAGGGCCCGGCCGTCGAAGCCGGCTTCGACATCCGCGGCTGGACCAGCAGTTACACCGGCGAGCCGCTGTCCCCGATGGACATGTGGGAATGGACGACCAGCACGGTCGACCGCGTGCTGGCCCTGGGCCCGGAGCGGGTGCTGGAGATCGGCTGCGGTACCGGACTGCTGCTGTCCAGGATCGCCCCGCACTGCGCCGAGTACCACGGCACCGACATGTCCGCGACAGCCATCCGGAACCTGCGCGAGACCGTGGTCGAGCCGCGGCCCGACCTGTCGGACGTGGAACTGCACGTACTGCCCGCCCACGACCTGACCGCGTTCGGAACCGGACAGTTCGACACCGTCGTCATCAACTCGGTGGTCCAGTACTTCCCGGACCCGGCGTATCTGCGCGAGGTGATCGCGGGAGCGCTGCGGGTCGTCGCCGACGGCGGCACGGTGTTCGTCGGCGACGTACGCGCGCTCCAGGTGTTCGACACCTTCCACGCCGACGTGGAACTGCGCCGCGCCGACGCCGCACCCGGCGCCGCCCAGGCGCGTACCCGGATCCGGCACGCCGCCGCGCAGGACCGCGAACTCGTCCTCGACCCCGCCTTCTTCGAACTGCTGCGCCGCGACCATCCCGGGATCAGCCGGGTCGAGACGCAGCTGCGGCGCGGCGAACGGGACAACGAGATGAACCGCTACCGCTACGACGCCGTCCTGCACACCGGCGCGCCGGTGGCCCGGCAGGTGCCCGGCACCGTGCTCGACTGGGCGGCGGACGGGACCACCCTCGCCTCCGTCGAGGAGCTGATCCGCACCCGCGACCCGGAGGCGGTCGTGGTGCGCGGCGTCCCCAACGCGCGGCTGGCCGACGTCGCCGCGGCGCGGGCCGCGCTCGACCGGGCCGGCCCCGAGGACCCCGCTCCGGCACTGCCCGCCGACGGCACCGGGCCCTCCGGCGGCGACGCGGTGCACCCGGAGCGCTGGTGGCGGCTGGCCGGACGGCTCGGCCGCACCGCCCGGCTCAGCTGGACACCGGGCGCCGCGGACGGCAGCTACACGGTGCTGCTCGCCACCCCCGGTACGGCCCCGCAGTGGATCGCCGACCGGCCCGCCGAGCACGTCCGCGCGGAGGACACCTCGACGGACCCGGCGTTCGCCAACACCGCCGCGGCGCTCCTGCCGCAACTGCGCGCACACCTGAAGGACCGGCTGCCGGACTACATGGTGCCCTCGTCGTACGTGCCGCTGACCCGCTTCCCGATCAACGCCAACGGCAAGCTGGACCGCACGGCCCTCCCCGAACCGCTGCCCGAGCTTGCCGACGACGCCGAGGGCGTGGTCGAACCCGCCACCGCGACCGAGCGCGCCCTGGCCGAGATCTGGCAGGAGGTGCTGGGCGCCGGCCGGGTCGGGGCGGGCAGCAACTTCTTCCAGCTGGGCGGCGACTCGATCCACACCATCCGGGTCGTCACGGCCGCCCGCAAGCGCGGCCTCGAACTCACCCCGCAGATGCTCTTCCAGCACGGCACCCTCGGCGAACTGGCCGCCGCCGTCACCGCGGACACCGAACCGGACGGAGCCGGGGCCGCCGGAGCGGACCGGGTCCCGTCCGGCGAGGGCGTCCCGTCCGCCGATGTGCTGGAGCGGCTGCGCGCCGACCCCGCCGTCGAGGCCGTGCACCCGCTGGCGCCGTTCCAGTCGTGGGCCCTGCGCACCCTGCTCGCCCACCCCACCACCGGCGCCTTCCAGGTGCACCGGCTCACCCCCATGGAGCGCGGAACGGTGGATCCGGAGGTGTTCGGCGCGGCGGCGACCGAACTGGCCCGCGCCTACGAGGCGCTGCGCACCTCCTTCGTCTGGGAGGGCGTCGAGGAGCCGATGCAGATCGTGCACCGCGAACCCCGGGTCGAGTTCGAGTACGCCGACTGGCGCGGGCTGTCCCCCGGCGAGCAGGACGCGGAGCTGGAGCGCCATCTGGCGGCCGACCGGGAGCGCGGGGTCGACCCTGCGGTACCCGGGGGGCTGCGCTACTTCGTCGCCGACATCGACGAGGAGCACTGCCTGATGGTCACCAGCCTCAGCTATCTGTGCCTGGACGGCTGGTCCTACGACATCATCGCCCGCCAGTTCGACGCGGTGATCGCCGATCTGACGGCCGGCCGGACCCCGGCACCCGAGACCGGGCTGCGCTTCGCCGACTTCGTCGCCGAGACCCGCGCACGCGACCGGGCGGCCGAGGCGGACCACTGGCGCCGCGCACTGGCCGGACTGCGCGAACCGGTCGCGCTGGCGCCCCGCGTCCCCGGCAACCGGGTGGGCGCCGAGGAGGGCTACGGCCGCCAGTGGATCAGCCTGCCCGACGACCTGGCCAGCGGACTGCGCGCACTGGTCCCGGAACGGAAGACCACGCTCAACACGCTGTTCCAGGCCGGATGGGCGCTCACCGTCGGAGCCTTCACCGGGAACGGCGACCGGGCCGACGTCGCACACGGCATGCTGCTCAACGGCCGCTCGGCCGCGCTGGAGGGCCTGGAGACCATGGTCGGCCCCACGCTGAACATCCTGCCGCTGCGCACCCGGATCGACGGTGCCGAACCCCTCCCGGAGCTCCTGCGCCGGGTGATGGCCGACATGGCGGAGGTCGCGGCCCACGAGTACACCGTGCTCGACGAGGCCCTCGCACACGGCGAACTGCCGCCCGGGCAACTGCCCTGCGAGAGCTACCTGGTCTTCCAGAACGTCGGGATCGACACCTCCGAGCGGTTCCCCCCGGGGTACTACGTGACCCGGATGGGCTTCCCGCTGCGGGTCGACGTCTTTCCCACCAGCACCATGACCCTGCACATGTCCTACTACCGGGACCTGTTCACCGACGAGACCGTCCGCTTCCTGCTGGGCGCCTACGCGGAGGTCATGCGGGCTCTGCTGGACGCCGGGGAAGGCCCGGTGCGCGACGTGCTGGCCGCGGCGCGCCGCGCCACGGCCCCGGCCGGTCCGGTCTCCGGCTTCCGGGAGGGGCGCTTCGTGATCAAGGACGTCCTCGCGCTCGCAGGAGGTGGGCAGTGAGCACCCCGACCGTCTTCATGTTCTCCGGCCAGGGCTCCCAGCACTTCGGGATGGGCGAGAGCCTCTACCACCAGGAGCCGGTCTTCCGCACCGAACTGGACCGGCTCGACACGATGGTCGCCGAACTGCTCGGCCGCTCGGTGGTGGCCCAGCTCTACCACGGCGGCCGGGTGGGCGAGCCGTTCACCGACACCCTGGTCACCCATCCCGCGATCGTGATGATCGAGCTGGCCGCCGTCGAACTGCTGCGCGCCGACGGCATCGTGCCCGATCTGCTCCTCGGGTCGAGCCTGGGCGAGTTCACCTCGGCCGCGGTCTCCGGCGTGCTCACCGTCCCGGAATGCCTGCGGTTGGTCGTCGAGCAGGCCAGGGCGCTGGAAGGACTGCCCGCCGGCGGGATGCTCGCCGTGCTCGCCGACCCCGGGCTGCACGCCCGGCTGCCCGCCCTGCGGGACCACACCGAGCTGGCCGCGCGCAACGGTCCCGAGCACTTCGTGGTCTCCGGGGCCGAGGACGGACTGGCGGCGGCCGAGACGGCGCTGCGCGCCGCGGAGATCCCCTGCCAGCGCGTCTCGGTCGAGTACGCCTTCCACTCGCGGCTGCTGGACGCCCGCCGGGCCGCGTGCCAGGAGCTGCTGGCAGGCCTGGAGCTGCGGGAGCCGCGCATCCCCCTCGTCTCCTGCGCCACCGGGGAACCGGTGGCGCGCCCGACGGCCGAGCACTACTGGCAGGTGGTGTCCGGCCCGATCGAGTTCGAACGTGCCGTCCGCGGCCTGGAGCGGACCGGCCCGCACCGCTACCTCGACCTGGGCCCTTCCAGCACCCTGCACAACCTGACCACCGCGCTGCTGGGCCCCGCGCGGGGCCGCTCGTATCCGCTGCTGAGCATCTTCGGCCACGACAGCCGGCAGCTCGCCAAGGTACGGGACACCTTCCGGCCCGCGCCCGGCGCCGTGCCGCCGACCGTCCGGCCCGCCCCGTCCGGCCGGCCCGCACCGCCTCCGGCGGAAGGAGCTTCGATGCAGGTCGCCAAGGTCTACGGATTCCCGGGGCAGGGCTCCCAGGCCCAGGGCATGGGAGCCGAGCTGTTCGACCGGTTCCCCGCCGAGACGGCCGCCGCCGACGCCGTCCTCGGCTACTCCGTCCGCGAGCTGTGCGAGCACAACCCGCAAGGACGGCTCCGGCAGACCGAGTACACCCAGCCCGCGCTCTACACCGTCTCGGCGCTCGCCTATCTGGCCCGCCTGGCGGAGGATCCCGTCCCGCCGGACTACCTGGTGGGGCACAGCCTGGGCGAGTACGCGGCGCTGTTCGCCGCCGGAGTCTTCGACTTCGAGACCGGACTGCGCATGGTCGCCCGCCGCGGGGAGCTGATGGGGCAGGTCGCCACCGGTTCGATGGCCGCCGTCGTCGGCTGCGACCTGCCGGCCGTCGAGTCGCTGATCGCGGGGATCGACGACGTCCACATCGCCAACATCAACGCCGCCGACCAGATCGTGCTGGCCGGCTCCGACAGCGGCCTGGACGCCGTCAAGCCGCTGGCCGAGGCGGCCGGGGCGCGCTACGGCAGGCTGCGGGTGGGCGGCGCGCTGCACTCGCCGTTCGTCTCCGAAGCCGCCGAGGAGTTCGGCCGGTTCCTCGCCGGCCTCCCGCTGAAGGAACCGCGGATCCCGGTGATCGCCAATGTCGACGCCCGGCCGCACGACGCGGCGGGACTCGTCCACCGGCTCACCCGGCAGATGGACCACCCCGTCCGCTGGCTCGACTCGGTCCGGTATCTGCGGCAGCGCGGCCCGTTCGAGTTCGTCGAGCTGGGCCCCGGCCGGGTGCTGCGCAATCTGGTGGCCCGGATCGAGAAGCAGGCGTCCGCGGAGGCGCCGGTCGCGGAGGCGCCGGTCGCCGCTCCGTCCCCGGCCGTTCCGTCCCCGGCCGTTCCGTCCCCGGCCGGGCCGTCCGCGGACGCCCGGTCCGCCGGTCCGGCGCAGACCCCGGGGTCGGCCGGGGGGCCGGACGCTCCGGCTCCGCAACCGGCGGGTCCGGCCTTCGCAGCGCCCGCTCGGGCCCCCGAACCGGCGGGTGCCGCCGCCCCCGGGCCCAGTGGAACCGGACCGGCGGAGGCGCTCCCGGCGCAGGCCGCGCCGCGGAGCACGGCCGGGTGGGCGGACCCGGACGGGACCACGGAGTTCACCGGTCTCGGCGCCGCCTCGTTCCGCGAGCGCTACGGACTGCGGCACGCCTGCGTCGCGGGCTCGATGTACGGCGGGGTCTCGGGTCCGGAACTGCTCTCCCGGCTCGCCAAGTCGGGTGGTATGGGCTTCTACGGCGCGGGCGGCCTCACCCCGGCCGAGGTGGAGAGCGGACTCGGCACGGTGGTCGCCGGGCTCGGCCGGGACAACCCCTATGGCGCCGCGCTGCCCTACCAGCAGGCCGACCCCGAGCGCGAGATGGCGCTCGCGGAGTTGTACCTGCGGCTGGGGGTGCGGGTGGTGGAGGCGTCCGGCCATCTGGAGATCACCCCCGCGCTGGTGAAGTTCCGGCTCAAGGGCGGAGCGGTGCTGGCGAAGGTCAACCGCACCGACCTGGCCGAGCAGTTGCTCTCGCCCGCCCCGGCGGATGTGGTGCGGCACCTGCGCGAGCACGGTCATCTCACCGAGGAGGAGGCGGCCGGTGCGGGCTCCATCCCCGTCGCGACGGACCTGGTGGTCGAGGCCGGCGCCGGGTGGCTGAGCAGTCCGGCGAGCGTGGCCACCGTGCTGCCCTCGGTCCTGCGGCTGCGCGACCGGCTGTCGGCCGGTGCCCGGCAGCGGGTGCACGTGGGCGCGGCAGGCGGGATCGGTACGCCGGAGGCGGCTGCCGCAGCGCTGTTCATGGGTGCGGAGTTCCTGCTGACGGGTTCCGTCAACCAGTGCACCGTCGAGGCGGCCACCAGCCCGCACACCAAGGACATCCTGCAGAGCCTGTCCGTGCACGATGTGGACGACGCACCCTGGCCCGAGATGTTCGAGCTGGGCGTGCGGAACACCGTCGTCCGCAAAGGGGTGTTCTACCCGGCCAAGGCGGCGAAGCTGCACCAGCTCTGGCGTGCCCACGACCGCTGGCAGGACATCGACTCCGGCACCCGGGACGAGATCGAGCGGCGGTATCTGCGCCGCCCGTTCGCCGAGGTGCTCGCCGAGGTCGGGCCGGGCGGCAGTCCCAAGCAGGACATGGCCGCCGTCTTCCGGAGCTACCTCGTCCAGGGCCTGGCCCTGGCACGGCAGGGCGACGCCACCCGGAAGGTCGATTACCACATCCCCTGCGGCCCCGCGATGGGTGCCTTCAACGACTGGGTGAGGGGCACCGAACTCGAACCCTGGCAGCGCCGCAACATCGATACGATTACCGAACATCTGCTCGGCGGCACAGCGAAGTTGCTCGACGCCCGACGGCGCGAGCCCGTCCGCTGACCGGCCGCCGGTCCCGGTGCGGCGGTTCCGTTCTCCCGGAGGTTTCCCGTAGTGAGTTTCGTGCTGTCACCCGTACCCGAGGGCACCGCGGAGGGCGGTGACCCGATCGCGGTCCTCGGGGTGTCCGGTGCGCCGGATCCGTTCCGGGGCGCGGTCCCCGCCGCAGCCGGTCCCGGGCCCGCGGCGCCGGGGCGACCGGATCCCGGGGCGACCGCGGTGTTCCTGGAGGGGCCGGCCGGCGGCGCCGAGGCGGATCCGGTGCCGGGCGCGCCGGTCGAGCGCCTGCCGCCCGGGGATCCGCCGCTGTGCAACGCCGTCGCGGCGGCGCTCTCCTGGCTGCGTGGCGGCGCCGCGCGAACCGCCGTGGCCGGTACCACGGCGCGGCCGGGCGGCTGGCTGCTGCTCAGGCGCCTGGCCGACGCGCGAGCCGCCGGGGAGCCGGGCCTGTGTCTGCTCGAACTCGCCACCGGCAGCGATCCCGCGGGCCCGGGGGTCACCGAACTGCTCGCCGCCGTACGGCGGTTCCAGGCGCCGCCGTCGGCCGCTACCGGCCGCGCCGCCCCGGCCGCGGCCCCGGAGCGGCCGGCCGCCGCCCCGGAGCCCGCCGCCGGGCCCTACCCGGACCGGACCGGCACAGCCGGGGAGCGGGCCATCCCCGCCGCGGACCGGGCCGCCCCCGGCCAGGAGCGGACCGCCCGCGACCGGGACCGGCCCGCGCTGACCGGTGCGGTGCCCTGGCCGGTGTCCGGCCGCTCGGAGACCGGGATGCGGACCGAGGCGCGGCTGCTCGCCGCGTATCTGCGCGAGCGCCCCGAACTGGACAGCCACGATGTCGCACACGCCCTGGCGACCGGCCGGGGTGCCGCCGAGCACCGTGCGGTCACGGTGGGCGCCGACCGCGAGGAACTGCTGTCCGGACTCGACGCGCTGGCCGCCGGGCACGACCACCAGGGCCTGGTGTGCGGCACCGCGCGGCCGTCCGGCGGCGTCGTGATGATGTTCCCCGGCGCCGGGGGCCAGTGGCGCGGCATGGGCGGCGGGCTGTGGGACAGCTCCCCGGCGTTCCGGGAGAGCGTCCAGGCCTGCGCGGAGGCGTTCGCACCGTACGTGGACTGGTCGTTGGCCGACGTGGTGCGCGGCCGCCGCGGCGCGGCCTCGCTGAACCGGGTCGAGGTGGTGCAGCCCGCGCTGTTCACCGTCACGGTGTCGCTCGCCGCCGTCTGGCGGTCCTTCGGAGTGGTACCGGCGGCCGTACTGGGGCACTCCCAGGGCGAGATCGCCGCGGCCCATGTCGCGGGCGCGCTCCCGCTGCCGGACGCCGCCCGCGTCGTGGCCGCGCGCAGCCGGCTCATCGCCGGGGCGCTGGCGGGCAAGGGCGCCATGCTGTCCGTGCCGCTGCCCGCCGAGCAGGTCCGCGAACGACTGGCGGAGCTCGGCGGCGGGCTCGCCGTGGCGGCCGTCAACGGACCGGCCACCACCAGCGTGGCCGGCAGCCCGGACGCGATCGAGGAACTGTTCGCGCGACTCGTGGACGAGGGCATCCGGGTGGCCCGCATCGTCTCGGACTTCGCCTCCCACTCGGCGCAGGTCGAAGCGATCCACGGCCCCCTGCTCGACGAGGTGGGGCCCCTTCGGCACCGCTCCACCGACACCCTGCTCTGCTCGACGGTGACCGGCCGTGTCCTGGACCCCGCCGCCCTCGACACCGAGTACTGGTACCAGAACCTGCGCCGGACCGTGGAGTTCGACAGCGCGGTGCGGACCCTGCTCAGCCTGGGATTCAGCACCTTCGTCGAACCCTCCGCGCATCCGCTGCTGACCGCCCCGGTGGCGGACATCGCCGCGGACACCGGGACCGAGGTCAGGGCTGTCGGCTCGCTGCGGATGGGGGAGAGCACCGCACAGCGCATGCTGACCTCCCTGGCCGAGGCCCAGGTGGCGGGGGTGCCGGTCGACTGGGGGAGCGCCTGCGCCGCCCGCGGCCGGGCCGAACTGCCCGCCGGGCCGCTGCCGCGGCAGTCCCCGCACCGGACCGCCGCGGGCACGGCGGAAGCCGCCCCCGGAGCGGATGCGGCGGCCGCGCCGGGCACGGCCGGGGACGGGTTCTGGCGCGCGGTGGACCGCGGGGATCTGGCGGGCGCCCTCGGGGTCGTACTGCCCGCGATGAGCTGGGCGAACGGCTCATGACCGGACCGGATGTGACACTCCATGGAGGTGTGGTGTCGGAAGAACGGACCAATCACAGGCTGATGATCCTGGGAGCCGGGGTGATGGGCGTCGGCATCGCGGCGCTGGGCATCGGCTCCGGACTGCCGGTCACCCTCGTCGACGTCGACGAGGCCCGGCTCGAACAGGCGCGGCGGCGGATCCGCCGGGAACTGAAGCTGGCCCGGCTGATGGGGGCGCTGCCGGATGCCGCCGCACCCGGTGAACTGGCCACCACCACCGCGGCGAAGGACGGCGCGGCGGCGACCGCCGTCATCGAGGCGGTCACCGAACTGGCCGAGGTGAAGGCCGCCGCGCTGGCCGAGGTCTCCCGGCTGGTCGGCCCCGGGACCCCGGTGGTCTCCAACACCTCGTCCATCCCGATCGACGAACTCGCCGCGTCCGTGGCCCGGCCGCAGGACTTCCTCGGCACCCACTTCATGAACCCGCCGTACCTGATCCCCACCGTCGAGGTGATCCGCGGCAGGCGGACCGGCGACCCGGCCGAAGCGGCGCTCGTCGCGCTGCTGACCGCGCTGGGCCGCACCCCGCTGGTGGTGGCCGACAACCCGGGCTTCGTGACCAGCAGGGTGCTGCACCCCATGATCAACGACGCGATCCGGACGGTACGCGAGGGCACCGCGCCCCCCGAGACGGTGGACGCGCTCTTCGAGAGCGGCCTCGGCCACCGCACCGGGCCGCTGCGCACCGCCGACCTGATCGGCCTGGACAACCTCGCCGACTCGCTGCGGGTCCTCCACGAGAGGACCGGAGACCCGGGCTGCGAGCCGGATCAGCTCCTGCTGGACAAGGTCCGGGCAGGCGACTTCGGCCGGAAGACCGGCCGCGGCTTCTACGACTACGGAGGGAACCCGTCATGACCACCACGCCCGAGCCGACCGCCGACGTCATCGCCGAGCGGATCTCCCGGTTCCTGGAGGAGCGCACCAAGACCTCCTTCGCGGTGGACACCGACGTGTTCGCCTCCGGCGGGGTCAACTCGCTCTTCGCCATGGAACTCGTGGTCTTCCTCGAAGAGGCGTTCGACGTCGAGATCGCGGGCAGCGACCTGCGGCTGGACAACATGCGCACGGTGACCGCCATGACCGCGCTCGTCCAGCGGCTGCGCGCCGAGGACGCGGCGGAGAGCGGGGACGCCGGGGACGGAGCGGCGCGTGGCTGACGGAACGGCCGCCGCCGGCCCGGCGACCGGCCCCGCGGCGGAGCCCGACCGGCTCCGGGCCGTCGCCGCCGAACTGGTCGACGAGACCTCGGCCGACGCCTGGGACCGGGCCGGACGCATCCCCGAGGAGGTCGTCCGCACGGCCGGCACGCAGGGGCTGATGTGCGCGCAGATCCCCCGGCGCTACGGCGGTCCCGGGCTCAGCAGCGCCGAGAACGGCGAGCTGACCGCGTTCGTCGGCAGCCGGTGCAGCTCCCTGCGCAGTCTGATGACCTCGCAGGGGATGGCCGCCTGGACCGTCCAGCGGCTCGGCGAGCGGCGGCAGCGCGGGGCGCTGCTGCCCCGGCTGGCGGGCGGCGAGCAGGCCGCCGTCGCCTTCAGCGAACCGGACGCGGGCAGCGACCTGTCCGCCATGGCCACCCGCATCGAACCGGACGGCGACAGCGTGCTGGTGACCGGCGAGAAGGTCTGGATCACCGCTGCCTGCTACGCGGACCTGCTCGTCGTCTTCGGCCGGTACGGCGACGGCGCCGCCGCGGTCGTGCTGCCCGCGACGGCCCCCGGCGTCACGGTGGAACGGGTGCCCGAGCCCATGGGCTGCCGGGCCGCCGGACACGCGCATCTGCGACTGGACGGGGTGCGGGTGCCCGCGGGCGACGTGCTCGGCGGTGCCGGGCAGTCCACCGAACTGCTGGTCGGCACCGCGCTCTCCTACGGCCGGATGTCCGTCGCCTGGGGCTGCGTCGGCATCCTGCGCGGCTGCCTGGCCGCGGTCGCCCGGCACGCCCGCGCCCGGCACCAGTTCGGCAAGCCGCTGGCCGGACACCAGCTCGTCGCCCGGCACGTGGCCGAACTGCTGGCCGCCGAGCAGACGGCGACCCGGGCGTGCGCGCACGCCGGCCACTGCTGGGACACCCGGTCCCCGGAGATGGTCTCGGCCACGGTGCTCGCGAAGTACGTGAGCTCCCGGCAGGCGGCGGCCGGGGCCGCCACCGCGGTCCAGGTCCTGGCCTCGGCGGGCGCCCGCGACGGCCATCCGGTCGCCCGGGCCTACCGGGACGCCAAGCTGATGGAGATCATCGAGGGCAGCAGCGAGATCTGCGAACTGCTGCTCGCCGAGCACGCGTTGAGCGTCTACACCTGAGGAGCCCGGCTCCCGCAACCCCCCGAGAGGACACCGGACGGTGAGCGAACACACGACCACGGTGAAGTGCCTGGTCTGGGATCTGGACAACACGCTGTGGCAGGGCACCCTGTCCGAGGACGCCGAGGTGCGGCTCGCCGAGGAGATCCGCGCGGTCGTCGTCGAACTCGACGCGCGCGGCATCCTGCAGGCCGTGGCCAGCAAGAACGATCACGAACCCGCCTGGGCCAGGCTGGAGGAACTGGGCGTCGCCGAGTACTTCGTGCTCGCCTCCATCGGCTGGGGACCGAAGTCGGAGTCGGTGCGCTCGATCGCCGACCAGCTCGACTTCGCCCCGCGCACCGTGGCCTTCATCGACGACCAGCCCGCCGAACGCGCCGAGGTCGAGTTCCACCTGCCCGAGGTCCGCTGCTACCCGGCCGAGCGGGCCGCGGACCTCCTCTCGCTGCCCGAGTTCACCCCGGCCACCAGAACGGTCGACTCCGGAAAGCGCCGTGCGATGTACCGGGCGAACTTCCGCCGGGACGCCGAACGCGCCGAGTTCACCGGACCCGACGAGGAGTTCCTGCGCACCCTCGGCCTGGATCTGCGGATCTTCCCCGCGACTCCCGTCGAACTCAGCAGGGTGGAGGAGTTGACCCTGCGCACCAGCCAGATGAACGCCACCGGTGTCCATTACTCCGACGAGGCCCTGCGCGGACTCCTGGCCGACGACGACCACGAGGTGCTCGTCGCCACCCTCTCCGACCGGTTCGGCACCCACGGCGCGATCGGCGTCCTGCTGCTGGAGCGGTACCCGGCGGCCTGGCATCTGAAGCTGCTGGCCACTTCCTGCCGGGTGGTCTCCTTCGGTGTCGGTACGGCGGTGCTGAACTGGCTGGCGACCGAGGCGGCCACCGCCGGGGTCCATCTGCTGGCCGACTTCCGGCGCACCGACCGCAACCGCATGATGGAGGTCGCCTACCGGTTCGCCGGCTTCGACGACCAGGAGTGCGACTGCCGCACCCCGCTGTCCGCCGCCGGGGCCGAGGGGGTGCAGCGGCTCCACCTGGTGGCCGAGCACCGCGACCCGCCCAGCACCATGCGGCTGACCGCACCGTCGCTGGCCGCCCCCGTCCTGGAGCAGGCCGCGGACTGACCCCGCGCCCGGGCCGGGACGCCCGGCCCGGGCGCGGCGTCCACCGCCGAGGTGGAGGCGCGTCAACCGGCGCTCAGCAGCGGTGGCCCCTCGGCCGGCGCGGGCCACCCGGCCGCCGACCCAGCCGGGCCGGGCGACCGGGCCTCCTGGGCGGTCGGGGCGCACCGGCGTGCGGCGAGGGGCCGGTCGCACACGGCGAACAGTCGGCTAGGCATCCTTCTTGCGGGCCAGGGTGATCCCGTCGGCGACGGGCAGTACGACGGGCTCCACCCGCTCGTCGGAGCGGAGGAGTTCGTTCACCTCGCGGATGGCGACCGTGTCGGGATCGTCGGCCGCCGGGTCGACGACCCGGCCGAAGAAGAGGGTGTTGTCGAGCACCAGCAGCCCGCCGGGCCGGACCAGTTCGAGGGACGCCTCGTAGTAGGCGGGGTAGCTCTTCTTGTCGGCGTCGACGAAGACGAGGTCGACGCTTCCGCCGCCGTCCTCCTGACGCAGCCGGGCCAGCGTCTCGTGCGCGTCGCCGAGCCGGAGGTCGATCCGGTCGGCCACCCCCGCGCGTTCCCAGAACTCGGCGGCGATGTCCGTCCACTTCCTGTTGACCTCGCAGGTGGTCAGCCTGCCCCCCTGCGGGAGGGCGCGCGCCATGCACAGCGTGCTGTACCCGGTGAAGGTGCCGATCTCCAGCACGGTCGACGCACCGGTCAACCGGATCAGCAGCGACAGGAACCGGGCCTCGGCGGCCGGCACCTGCATCGCGGTTCCCCCGGGCAGATCGGCGGTCAACTCGCGCAGCGCGCCCAGTACTTCGTCCTCGGGGCGGGAGACGGACTCGATGTAGGCGAGCAGTTCCTCGGTGGCAGCTATCTGAGTGGCCATGCCCTCAACGTAGCCTCCCCCGCCCCTCAACACGCCGTACAGCAGCCGCCTCGCCCCGCCTCTCCCGCTCTCCCGCCGCCGCGCCGGTCCCCGCTCCCGGCCCACCGAATCGGCCGGGACGATCCGGCTGCCGGGGTCCGTCCGGCCCGCGGGCCCTGCGAGCGCTGCGGACCGGGGCCCGGACCCCGGAGAGCGACCGGGCCGGTGCCCGGCCCCGGGACGGGCGGGCACCAGCCGCCGGCGGCGCCGCGGGCCTGGGTATCGTGCGCGTGATGAACGAGCGCACGGACACCTCGGAGCCGACAGCATTCCCGGCCGACAAGGCTTCCCCGAAGCCCCCGGAGCCGCTGCCGGTGGTCGACGTGCTGCTGATGGGCGTGGTGCTGGTCTTCCTCGCGGCGTACGCGTGGCCGATCCTGCAGCCGGACCTGAGCCCTCGGTGGCGGACCGCCTGCACCTGGGCGAGCTGGATCACCTGGGGCCTCTTCGCCCTCGACTACGTGGTCCGGCTGGTGCGGGCCGTGGACCGCTGGGTCTACTTCAAGCGCAACCTCTTCGCCCTGGCGACGGTGGTCCTGCCGTTCTTCCGGCCGCTGCGGATGCTGCGGCTGCTGACCGTGATGAGCGTCCTCAACCGCCGGGCCTCCGTCTCGCTGCGCGGCCAGGTCACCACCTATGCCGCCGGAGCCACCGGGCTGCTGATGTTCTGCGGGGCGCTGGCCGTGCTGGATGCCGAGCGCGGCGTCGAAGGGGCCACCATCGACAGCTTTCCCGACGCGGTCTGGTGGGCCTTCGCCACCGTGACCACGGTCGGCTACGGGGACTACTCCCCGGTCACCACGACCGGCCGGATGGTGGCCGTGCTGCTGATGATCGCCGGGATCGCGGTGCTCGGTGTGGTCTCCGCCTCCCTCGCCTCCTGGTTCATCGAACGCGTCTCGTCGGCCGGCTCGGAGGAGCGGACCGCGACCCGCCAGGAGATCCACGAGCTGACCGAGGTGATCCGCGCCCAGCAGCGCCAGCTGGAGGAGCAACGGGTCCTGCTCAGCTCCGTGGGACGGCAGTCCTCGGGGACGGACCCCTCCCCGGCGCCGGACGGGCATGGAGCGCCGCGGACCGGCTGATCCGCGGCAGCTCCCCGGGGCGTGCCGGGCCGCCCCGGACCGGCGCCCCGGTCGGCGGAGCGGAAATCCCGCGCGGCGGCGGCCGGCGCTGATACTGGTGAGTGGCGCGGAGGCTGTGCCCGGAGCCGCGGGGTCGCCCATCCCGCCCGCTTCGCCGGCTCCGCACCGCGCCGACCGCTCTGGAGGCACGCCGGTGCAGGACCACGACCCTTCGACTTCCGGTGCGCGGACCGGCGCCGGACGCCCGGAACCCGGACGCCGGGACCATCGACACCGGAACGGGGAACACCAGGACCCCGGACACCGGGACGACGGACACGCACACGGGGTGCGCGCGGACGCCGATCGCCGCTGGCTGGCGGGCGCGCTGACGCTGATCGTCGTCTTCATGGCCGCCGAGGTCGTCGTCGGTCTCGCTGCCGGTTCGCTGGCGCTGCTCTCCGACGCGGCGCACATGCTCACCGACGCGGCCTCCCTCGTGCTGGCGCTGGTGGCGATGCGGCTGGCCGCCCGGCCCGCACGCGGCGGCTACACCTTCGGTCTGAAACGCGCCGAGATCCTCTCCGCGCAGGCCAACGGCCTCACGCTGGTGCTGCTGGCGGTCTGGCTCGGCTACGAGGCCGTCCGCCGGCTGATCCGGCCGCCGGAGGTCGAGGGCGGCTGGGTCCTGGTGACGGCGCTGGCCGGGATCGCGGTCAACGTCGCCGCCACGTGGTGCGTCTCGCGGGCCAACCGGACCTCGCTCAACGTCGAAGGGGCCTTCCAGCACCTCCTCAACGACCTCTACGCGTTCCTCGGCACCGCGGTGGCCGGACTGATCGTGCTGACCACCGGGTTCGCCCGCGCGGACGCGCTGGCCTCGCTGGCGGTGGTCGCGCTGATGCTCCGGGCGGGCGGCGGACTCATCCGCGCCTCCGGGAGGATCTTCCTCGAAGCGGCCCCCGCGGGCATCGACCCGGACACGGTCGGCGACCGCATGGCGGCGGCCGACCAGGTCGCCGAGGTCCACGACCTGCACATCTGGCAGATCACCTCCAACCGCCCGGCCCTCTCCGCCCACGTCCTGGTCGTCCCGGACGGGGACTGCCACGGGGTGCGCCGCGCCCTCCAGCGGCAGCTGCGCGAGGACTGGGGCATCACGCACACCACCCTTCAGGTGGATCACCTGGGGGAGGACGACAGCGGCGCGCTCCTCCAGATCGACGACCGTCCCGGGGCTCCGCGCGAGGGCGGACACGACTCCGAGAGCGCAACCGGCACCGAGAGCACGACCGGCGCCGAGGACGCCCACGGGCCCACCCACCGGCCCGGCGAACCCCCGCACTGACCTGCGCCTGCGATCCCGCGCCATCCGCCGGGCCGTCACCCCGCCCGCTCGTACGGGCTCCCCGGCGCGTGTCGCACTGCGGGGCGCCGCCCGGCTCGTCCTAGATTCCCAGCAACCAGCAGGCTCGTACTGTCCGCGCCGCCGGGCGCCGGACGCACCAACCGGGAGCACACATGGTCTCGCCTGGCGGCAGGGGCGGCACGGCACCGGAGGCCGCGGGCGCGGGCCGGCTGCGCAGGCTGGGCGAGTGGTGCGCGCGGCACTGCGTCCTGGTCCTGGTGCTGTGGCTGGCCGCCCTGGGCGGACTGCAAGCCCTCAAGGCCACCGTCGGCGGGACCTACTCGGACGACTTCACGGTCTCCAGCGCGCAGTCCCAGCAGGGGCTCCGGGTACTGGGCAGGGCCGACCCGGGCGCGGCCGGTGTCGCCGCCGACGTCGTACTGCACTCCACGCGCTCGCTCACCGGCAGTGCGGACGAGATCGACGGCGCGGCCGGCTCGCTCCGGAAGCTGCCGCACGTGCTGTCCGTGCAGAACCCGCTGCCCGCCACCCCGGAGTCGAAGCCCACCGGAGCGCTCTCCTCGAACGGCCGCACCGGCTATCTGACCGTCCGCTTCGACACCAACCCGACCACGCTGGACTCCTCGTATCTGGACGGCGTCGACAGCGCCGTGGCACCGCTGCGGAAAGCGGGCGTCGAGGTCCAGTACGGCGGTCCGCTCGGTGAGCTGGCCCGGCCTCGGGCCGACGACGTCCGCAGCGAGGCCATCGGTTTCGCCGTGGCGGTGGTGGTGCTCCTGGTGGGCTTCGGCAGTGTCCTCGCCGCCGGTGTCCCGCTGGTCGTCGCACTGGTCGCGGTCCTGGTCGGGCTCGGGTGCCTGGGCCTGGTGGCGCGCGCCGCCGCCTTCGCCGACGTGGCCCCGACGCTGGCGACGATGATCGGCATCGGCGTCGGGATCGACTACGCGCTCTTCCTGCTCACCCGGCACCGGCAGACCCTGCTCGACGGGACCGATCCGGTGCGGGCCGCCGGCCGGGCGGTGGCCACCAGCGGTCACGCGGTGGTGGTCTCGGGCTGCACGGTCGTCGTCGCCCTCGCCGGGCTGTACGCCTCCCGGGTGTCGTTCATCGGGAAGCTCGGGCTGGCGGCCGGGATCACGGTCGTCACCGCGGTCGCCGGGGCCCTCACCCTGCTGCCGGCGCTGCTCGGCCTGGTCGGCGGCCGCATCGACCGCTACCGGGTGCGCACCCCCGTCGCCGAGGGCGGCAGCACCCCCGGGGACGCGGACGGCGCGCGGGCGGCGGGCGGCTGGCACCGGTACGCGCAGCGGGTCGAACGGCGGCCCTGGTGGTTCCTGCTCGGCGGGATCGTGGTCGTCGCGGTGCTGGCGGTCCCGGTGTTCTCGATGCGGCTGTCGCACATCGACGACGGCGCGGACCCGCCGGGTTTCACCGACAAGAAGGCGTACGACCTTCTCTCCTCGGGCTTCGGCCCGGGCGAGAACGGCACGCTGACCGTCGTCGTCGACCAGAGCGCGGTACCCGGCGGCGACCGCGCCGCGCTCTCCGACAGCGTGCGCAAGGCCCTCGACGGCACCTCCGGCACCGCGCGGGTCACCCCGCCGGAGCCCGCCGGGAACGGCGACGCCCTGACCGCCACCGTCGTACCCCGCGGCGGACCGCAGGACGCCTCCACCACCCGGCTGTTCGACGAGCTGAAGAACGAGGTGCTGCCCCGGGCCGTCCGGGGATATCCGGCGCACACCTACGTGACCGGCACGACAGCCGCGCAGCTCGACTTCGTCCAGCTCGTCTCCGGCCGGCTCCCGCTCATCATCGGGGTGGTCGTCGCGCTCGCCCTGGTCATCATCCTGATCGTGTTCCGCGGCGTCCTCGTCGCCGTCAAGGCGGCCGTCCTCAACCTGCTGTCGATCGGCGCCTCCTACGGTGTCCTGGTCGCCGTCTTCCAGTGGGGCTGGGGCGGTCCGGCGCTGGGCGTCTCGGGCACGGTCCCCATCGAGAGCTACGTCCCGATGATGATGTTCGCCATCGTCTTCGGGCTGAGCATGGACTACGAGGTCTTCCTGCTCTCCCGGGTGCGGGCCGCCTGGGAGCGCACCGGGGACAGCAGGGGGAGCGTGGCCCACGGGCTGGAGCGCACCGCCCGGGTCATCACCTGCGCCGCACTGATCATGGCCAGCGTGTTCGCCGCGTTCATCCTCACGGACAACATCGTGGTCAAGATGATGGGCCTCGGACTGGCCGTCAGCGTGCTCATCGACGCCACGATCGTGCGGCTGCTGCTCGTACCGGCGGTGCTGACGCTGCTCGGGCAGCGGGCCTGGTGGCTTCCGGGGTGGCTGGACCGACTGCTGCCGCACATGGAGCCCGAGGGGGAGCCGGAAGCGGCGCCGGGCACGGGCTCGCGGGGGAGTGCCGGGCGCTGAACCGCGGATCCCGCGGGTGCGCGGGCCCGGGCGAGCGGCCGGCCGCGGACCGTCAGCTCCGCGGCCCGGCCCCGAGGACGTCGAGCAGCGCGCGGGTGGCCGGGCTGGGGTTGAACCGGCTCCACGCCAGATACTCGACGCGGCGCGGCCCCTCGACCACGGGGACCAGCGCAAGCTGCGGATCGTCGGCGGCCAGCGGCCGCACGAACGCCGACGGCAGCAGCGCGATCCCGAGCCCGCGCGCGATCAGCTGGGTGATCAGCTCGGCCACGCCCGCCTCGTACGCGATGTCCCTGGCCAGCCCGGCGGCGGCGAACGCCTGGTCGGTCTGGGCGCGGCCGGGCGAGCCGTCCCGGAAGTCCACGAACGTCTCGTCCGCGACCTCGGCCAGGGTGACGCGGGAGGCGCCCGCCAGCCGGTGCCCGGCCGGCACCACCAGCACGTGCTCGTCGTGGTCGAGGACGAGGGTCTCCACCCCGGCCGGCTGTTCGCCCTCCGGCAGGCCGAGGAAGACGATGTCCAGCTCGCCCTTCCGCACCGCGGCCGCCAGTTCGTCGCTGCTGCCCGCCTCCAGACTCACCCGCACCTCGGGGTAGCGGGCCCGGTAGCGCTGGAGCAGCTCGGGCACGTCGACGGCGGCGGTGGTCCGGATCATGCCGACCGCGAGGCGGCCGCGGACCGACCCGCCCGCGGCTGCGGCGTCGGCGACCGCGCGGTCGGCCGCCGCCAGGCACTCGCGCGCGCCGACGAGGAACGCCGCCCCGGCACCGGTCAGTTCGGTACGGCGGCTGGACCGGGCGAACAGCGTGACGCCCAGCTCCCGTTCGAGCCCGGCGATCCGGTGGCTGAGCGAGGACTGCACCACATGGCACCGCTCGGCGGCGCGGGTGAAGTTGCGGGTCTCGGCGAGAGCGACGACGTACCGGAGCTGCTGGAGGTCCATTCGGCAATCGTTTCGCTTCATGGTTGTCATCGCAACCATGCTTTGAATGCATGGCCAGTCCGGGTCGACACTCCCCGTATGAACACTCCTGCCGAGGTGTCGCCGGGGGCGCCGCCCTCGTCCGCGCAGCGGGCGGCAACCGTCGCGCTGACTGCGCTCGCCCCCGCTTCCTGGGGCACCACCTACGTCGTGACAACGGAACTGCTGCCGCCCGGCCACCCGTTGTTCGCCGGGCTGCTGCGCGCCCTGCCCGCCGGGCTGCTCGCCCTGGCCCTCACCCGGGTGCTCCCGCGCGGGCACTGGTGGTGGAAGGCCGTCGTCCTCGGCACGCTCAACATCGGCGCCCTGCCGCTGCTGTTCGTGGCGGCCGAACGCCTTCCCGGCGGCGTGGCCGCCACGCTGGGCGCCGCCCAGCCGCTGCTCGTGGCCGCGGCGGGAATCGCGGTGCTCCGCGAACGGCCGACGCTGTGGCGCCTGGCCTGGGGCCTGCTCGGCGTACTCGGTGTCGGCCTCGTCGTGCTCGGTCCGCAGGCCCGACTGGACCCCGTCGGGGTGCTCTCGGGGCTCGGGCACACCACCGCCATGGCCGGCGGTGTCGTTCTCACCAAACGCTGGGGGCGGCCGCCCGGCGTCGGCCCCATGGCGCTGGCCGGCTGGCAGCTGGCGGTCGGCGGCCTGCTGCTGCTCCCGCTCACCCTTGCCGTCGAGGGGGTGCCCGAGCGGATCGACGCCGGAGCCGTCGCCGGCTACCTGTGGCTCGGCAGCATGGGCGGACTGATCGCCTATGCGCTGTGGTTCCGCGGCATCGCCACCCTGCCGGTCAGCGCCTCGGCGCCGCTGGTGCTGCTCTCCCCGCTGGTCGCGACCGTCATCGGCCTGGTGATGGGCGAGTCGCTGAGCCTGCCCCAGACCGGTGGTTTCGTCCTCGCCCTGATCGCCATGCTCGCCGCCCAGTTCGCGCCCGCCGACCTGTTCGGGCGCCGCCGCACCCGCGGTTCGCCCGCCGCGGTCCCGGCCCGGGAGGACCGGCCCCGGGCCGCCCCGGTGCGCACCGGGGCGGAAGACCCCCTGCAAGCAGTCCGGGAAGACCGGCTGCCGGAAGGACGACCCCGATGAAGAAGACGATGACGATCGCCGTGCTCGGCGCCACCGGAATGGTCGGCAGCAGAACGGTCCGGGAGGCCGTAGCCCGCGGACACCGGGTGCTCGCCGTCTCCCGGAAGCCCGTCGGCGACGACCCGGCCGTGACACCCGTCGCGGTGGACGTGAGCGACGCGCACGCCCTGCGCGAGGTGCTGACCGACCCGCCGGGACCCGGCGCACCGGACGCCGTCGTACTGACCGTGCGGACCGAGCCGGCCGACCGGGAGTTCCTGGTCGGCACCACACGCACGGTGCTGGAGATCGCCGCGCGGCGCGGCATCCGCGTCCTCGTCGTCGGCGGCGCCGGGGCGCTGCGCAGCCCGGAGGACGCCGAACTGCTGGTGGCCGACAACCCCCGGTACGTGCCGGCCGAATTGCGGCCCGTCGCCACCGCCGGGGTGGCCCAGCTGCGGGCCTGCCAGGAGAGCGCCCACGCCGACTGGGTCTACCTGAGCCCGCCGGGCCTGCTGGAGCCCGGCGCCCGCACCGGCCGCTACCGCCGCGGCACCGGCACCATGCTGACCGCCGCCGACGGCCGGCCGTGGATCAGCGCCGAGGACCTGGCGGTGGCCGCACTCGACGAGTTGGAGAGCCCCGGGCCCGACCGCCACCTCACGGTCGTCCACCGCGAAGCGGACTGACCGCCGCAGGACCGGGGAACGGCCCGCAAGCCGGCCGTTCCCCGGTCCGGAACGGCCCGCCCCGCTTCCGCACTTCCCTTCCTCCCCGTACGGCCTCTCCCCGCCGGAGCCGGTGAAGAGATTTCTGTTATAGAAGTCCGATCCGCTCGTCTCTCCATATAGGTGGGGACAGATGTCCGAGCCCAGAGGGAGAGTGGAGAGAACGTGAGCAGCAGTGTCATCGACGCCGCCGTGATCGAGGCGGCGCAGGCCGGGGACGAACGGGCACGGGAACTGGTCGCTGCGAAGTCCCTGCCGCTGGTCCACAACATCGTCGGCCGGAGCCTGCCCGGAGATGCCGACGTGGACGACGTCACGCAGGAGACCATGCTGCACGCGCTCGCCAAGCTGGACACCCTGCGCGACCCCGGCCGCTTCAGGTCCTGGCTGGCCGCCATCACCATGAACCAGATACGCGGCCACCGGCGGAAGGACCCGGGAGTGCTGCACGACACCGACGAGATCCGCGGACTCCCCGACCCCCGCGCCGACTTCGTCGACGCGACCATCACCCGGCTCGGACTCTCCGGCCAGTGCCGGGAGGTGGCCGAAGCCACCCGGTGGCTGGAGCCGGACGACCGGACGCTGCTGTCCCTGTGGTGGCTGGAGAGCACCGGGGAACTCACCAGGACGGACGTCGCGGCCGCACTCGAGATCACCCCCCAGCACACCGCCGTACGCGTCCAGCGGATGAAGGCGCAGCTGGAAGTGGGCCGGGTCGTCGTCCGGGCGCTGGCGGCCGAACCCTCCTGCGTGCTGCTCCAGTCGCTCCTCGAAGGGTGGGACGGCGAACCGTCCGGACTGTGGCGCAAGCGGATCGCCCGGCACGCCCGCGAGTGCACCGTCTGCTCCGGCCACTCGTCCGGACTCGTCCCCGCCGAACGGCTGCTCGTCGGACTCGCACTGGTCCCTCCGCCGGCCGCGCTGTGCGCCCGCTGGACGCCGGGACACCCGGAGGTGGCGGCCGAGCCGACCGCAGCCGGACACTCCCTGGACTCCGCGCCCGGCCGGGCGTCGGCACGCCGGGCGCAGCAGCGCGGGCGGCGCGCCCGACGGCGCACGGCCCTCGCCGTCGCCGCCGTGCTGGCGACGGCGGGCGGCACCGGAGCCTTCCTGCTGATCCCCGACCCGCCCGAGGGCCGCGACACCGCTTCGCCGACCCGCTCCGAGGACGGGATAGGGTCCCTCTCCCGGCCCAGCCCGTCGTCGAGCCCGTCCCCGAGCTCCTCGTCCGCCTCCCCCTCGCCCTCCGCCTCCCCCAGGACCACGTCGGCCAGTCCCTCGCCCTCCCGCACCGGGCCCCGCCGCACCCCGCGCCGTGCGCCCGCCACCCCGGCGCCCCCGCCCGCCGACCCGGCCGGCGGGAGCTACGCGCAGCAGGTGACCAGCCTGGTCAACGCCGAACGGGCCAAGAAAGGATGCGGTCCCGTCGGCAGCAACGCGACCCTCGACAAGGCCGCGCTCGGGCACTCCCGCGACATGGACGCCCGCGACTACTTCTCCCACCAGAGCCCCGACGGCAAGGGCCCGGGCGACCGCATCACCGCGGCCGGCTACCGCTGGAGCACCGTCGGCGAGAACATAGCCCGCGGCCAGCGCACCCCGGCCCAGGTCATGGAGGGCTGGATGAACAGCCCCGGGCACCGGGCCAACATCCTCAACTGCTCCTACAAGGAGATCGGCGTCGGCTACCACGACGCACCGGGCGGCCCCTGGTGGACCCAGGCCTTCGCGGCGAAGGGCTGAGCCCGGTACCACGGCACGCCGTCCCGGTTCCGGGGATTCCGCTGCTGAACCGGGTCCGTCCGGGACCGGGCCCGGGTTCCGGACCGCGGCCCTCGTGCCCTCGGCGCCGACTGCGCCCGTGGCGTTCGATGCACGTGCTCCCCCGATGCACTCTGCAACGGCATGCACAGCTCGGGCGGGACGGTGGTGTCGAAGATGAAGGTCGTGCCGGCCGGGGAAGACCGTGACAGAGCTGACAGCCCCGGAGCCGCAGGTCAGGGCCTGGAGCTCAGCATTCGATGGCGTTCACCGCGAGCCCGCCGCGCGCGGTCTCCTTGTACTTGACCTTCACGTCAGCCGCCTCCTGGAGGAGCTCCTCGACTTGCGGATTCACGCTCAGCTTGGTGACCGGCAGTGCGGCCAGGGACTTCTCAGGGACCTTCCGCCCCCGCCGGTTCGGGGCGAGCCAGGAGTCCATGGCCGCGAGGCCACGCCTGCCCGCCTCCGGCATGAAGTGAGCGTAGTGGTCGAGTGTGACCTTGGGGGAGGAGTGGCCGAGCCACTCTGCGAGGCTGACGATGGACTCGCCCGCTTCGAGTTGCACGCTGGCATAGGTGTGACGCAGGACGTGGTACATATCCTCGCGGGACACCTCGTAGACGGGGTGCTTGCGGGCCCGTTGGCCGTGCTCTTCACCTTCTCGCCGACGATCTTGATCAGGCCGGCAGAGGCCAGCGCGGGCTTCCACGAGCGCTCGTTCCAGGTGTTGTACTTGATCGGGTTGTCGTGGGAAGTGGTGAGGACGAGGTTCACCGTCACGGGTTTCCGCTGTCGGGCTTCCGACGGTGTCTCGGGAGCCTCGGGGGTTGCGCCACGGGAGAGTGCATTCGGTGGAGGGGAACCGCCGGAAATGCTCCCGAGCGCGCAGGGCTAGGTTCGGAGAGAGCGGAGCCGTCCTCGTCTTCTGCCCCTTCGGCAGGCAGAAGTATGGCCGGGCCTTCGCGTCCCAGCGAAGCTGCCGCCGGATGTGCACGACGCCAGCCTCGATGTCGAAGTCCTCTTCAGCGAGCCCGAAGGTTTCGCCTTGACGGAGTCCGGCTCCGAGCCCGACGTCGACCGCCAGGTGATACCGCTCCTGGAGGCCAGCCCGTACGGCGTCGACCGTCGCGCGGCGCCACGCTTTGGCCTTCTTCCGGGTACGCCTCGGAGCCTTCACCGTACGGAACTGCTTGCACGGGCTCTTGAGGATGCGCTTGTCGTCGACGGCCGCATTGAAGATGGTCGTGAGGTGAATCCAGACCACCTCGGCGGTAGAGGCTTCGACCCGAAAGAGGAGCTGCCCCTTGAAAGTATGACGAGGGTGACAGCTGCTGATGAGGCGGCCGCTGCTGCCGCGACCGGCAAGCTGTCGGAGCCCGAGAGGTAGGAACTGCGCCGGGTGCGCGAGGAGATTGCCCGCCGTCAGGCGGGGAACCCGACGCAATCGATCTACGCCGCTGCCTGCAGCCCGCGTTGGGCCGCTCGCTCCGGGCCGCCACCCAGGAGCCAGGCCAAGAGCGCGGCAGCACTGGAACCCACGCCCACCCAGCAGGCGCCGTACCAGCCCCAGTGGTCGTATGCCTGCGCCGACAAGGCCGCCCCCGCGGCACCGCCCAGCGCGAACGAGGTCATGTAGCCGCTGGCGATACGTGCTCGTGCAGCGGGATTCACCTCGTACACCACGCTCTGGTTGGTCACATGGACTGCCTGGATCGCTGCATCCATGATCACGGCGCCCACCACGAGCCAGACGATCTGGGTGCGGCCGACTGCCAGCACCCCGAAGGACAGGCCGAGCACAACGAGGCCGACGCCCGTCGACTGCCAGCGCCGGTGACGGAACCGGTCGATGAACCGGCCACCGGATGAGGTCATCAGCGCTCCAGCCACCCCCGACAGTGCGAAGACACCGATGCCCACCTGGCCGTACGGGAACGGCGGGCGGGCCAGGAGAAAGGCAATGCTGGTTCAGAAAGCCGTGAACGTCCCCATCGCGCAGGCACCCAGGAAGCAGCGGGTACGCAGGATCGGGTAGCGGCGGAACTGGGTCAGTACGGAGAGCACCTGGGTGCCGTAGGGCGTACCCAGCGCCGGTTTCTCTCCGGACACGAGGGAAGGGATGGCCAACGCCGCGGCGGCCATCAGCACGGCCGCCACCACGTACACGGTGCGCCATCCGCCCACCGCGGCGATGAGGCCGGCCACGGTTCGTGACAGGAGGATGCCGAAGAGCACCCCGCCCATGACGATGCCGAGCGCGCGCCCGCGTGTCGCGTCGTCGGCGAGACCTGCGGTGTACGCCGACAGGATTGGGAATCGCCACCGCACCCACACCGATCACGAAGGACAGCACCGCCCCAGACCACGGTGGGAGCCACCGCACTGCCCGCCAGAGCTAGGGGGTTGGCAGTGAACAGGCACGTCAGCAGCGTACGGCGGCGCATGATGTCTGCGGCAGGCACGACATCTCATCGGAGGTGGGGGAAGGGCGGCATTCTCATCGGTCGGCGCTGCCGGGCGGGACGACCCATTCGGTGGGTTGTCCGGTGAGGGAGGCGATCATGTCGAAGGCTCCGTCGTAGTGGAGGACCGTTCGCCGGTTCAGTTCCGCTGTGGCGGCGATCAGCAGGTCGGGGAGGGACAGAGCGCGGTGGAAGCCTGCGTTGAGAGCATGGCGCTGGATCTCGAGAGCGCGGGTGAAGGTGTCGTCGTCGTTGCGGAGGTAGTCGAAGGCATGGAGCCAGGTGCTGATCCGCGTTGCTTCTGAGCTGTCCCGTGCGGAGTGGATCATCTCGAACTCGGTGGGCTGAGATACCGCGAGGAGGTAACGCTCGTGCAGGGGCTTGAGCACCTCTTTGACGCTCGGTTTCGTCCAGCGGGCGAGGGCGGACTTGTCGATCAGGTAGCGGTCCTGCATCAGGCGGCCTGGCCCCCGTTGTGGTTGCCGCCGTGCTTGAGGGAGCCGTCGGCGTTGCGGGGGCCGGTGCTCTCGACGATCTCGCTGAAGTCGAGTTCGCCGGCATCCATGGCGTCGAAGAACTCCTGTCGCAGGTGTCGCTTGACGGCGTCTTCCATGGCGAGGCGGACGGCTTTGGCCTTCGTTTTGGTCCCGAAGATGCGCATGGCCTCGGTGACCATGTCTTCATCGAGGTCGATGACGGTTCTGGCCATGTGGACGGTCCCTTCGCAGATACTCTCGTGAGTAAAACGATACCATCTATCGACCATGGGAGATATCGTTTCGACCCGGAGGTCTCGTCGTGGAGGGAGACTGCGGCGTTCGTGGTGAAGTGCCGCCCGGTCGCTCCTTGCGGGAAATGGACAGTCGTCCTCATGTCAGGCTCCGCCCCTGCCAGGGTTCTCGTCAGAAGCGGTGGGACGGCGAGAGGTTGCTGGTCAAGCAGCCCCGCCGGTGGACAGCCGGTGGACAGACGCCTTTGGACGCTGCATCACGGGGTAGCACGGTCAACCTGCCGCACATGGTCTGATCAGGAGAAACGTCACTGGGCGGTACGACGGGGTACCACGCAGCATGAACGCTCGTGGTCTCGTAATGCGTAGGTCGGAGGTTCGTTGCTGCATGCGTGCTAGACGTGTTGTCCGAGCGTCAGGCGTCAGGTCTGAGCTGGGCGGCCACGGTCGGGAGACGCGTCCCCCGAGGGACGACGACCTAACTGCGCAGGTCACTGACCGGATCTGCAGGGACATCCCAGAGACTTTTCAGGGACTTTCAGCTCTGTCACAGGGACTTCTGAGGGACTTTTTGCCGTACAGAGAGGCAAGCCCGTGACAGCGCTGAAAGACGCGGATCACCTGCTCGGAAGTGGCGCCCTCAGCACTCGATGACGTTTACCGCGAGACCGCCGCGCGCGGTCTCCTTGTACTTGACCTTCATGTCGGCGCCGGTGTCGCGCATGGTCTTGATGGCCTTGTCGAGCGAGACGTGGTGGCGGCCGTCGCCGCGCAGGGACATCCGGGCCGCGGTGACGGCCTTGACCGCGGCCATGCCGTTGCGCTCGATGCAGGGGATCTGCACCAGGCCGCCGACCGGGTCGCAGGTCAGGCCCAGGTTGTGCTCGATGCCGATCTCCGCGGCGTTCTCCACCTGCTCGGGGCTGCCGCCGAGGATCTCGGCGAGGCCGCCGGCGGCCATGGAGCAGGCCGAGCCGACCTCGCCCTGGCAGCCGACCTCGGCCCCGGAGATGGAGGCGTTCTGCTTGAAGAGCATGCCGATGGCACCGGCGGCCAGCAGGAAGCGGACCACGGCGTCGTCGTCCGCGCCGGGGACGAAGTGGTGGGCGTAGTGCAGGACGGCGGGGATGATGCCCGCGGCGCCGTTGGTCGGCGCGGTGACGACCCGGCCGCCCGCCGCGTTCTCCTCGTTCACGGCCATGGCGTAGAGGGTGGTCCACTCCATGGCGTGCGCCTCGACCTGGCCCTCGGCGCGCAGCTGGCGGGCCGAGGTGGCGGCGCGGCGGCGCACCTTGAGACCGCCGGGCAGGATGCCCTCCTGGGTCAGCCCGCGGGCCACGCAGTCCCGCATGACCTGCCAGATCTCCAGCAGCCCGGCGCGGATCTCGGCCTCGGTGCGCCAGGCCTTCTCGTTCTCCAGCATGAGGCGGGAGACCGACAGGCCGGTCTCCCGGGTGAGGCGCAGCAGTTCGTCGCCGGTGCGGAAGGGGTGCCGCAGGACGGTGTCGTCCAGTTTGATGCGGTCCTCGCCGACGGCGTCCTCGTCGACGACGAAGCCGCCGCCGACCGAGTAGTAGGTCTTCTCCAGCAGCGGTGTCCCGGCCTCGTCGTAGGCGAAGAGGGTCATGCCGTTGGCGTGGTAGGGGAGGGAGCGGCGCCGGTGCAGTACCAGTTGGGTGCGCTCGTCGAACGGGATCGTGTGTGTGTCGCCTATCTCGGCGGCCAGCAGCCGCAGCCGGCCCTCCGTGCGGATCCGCGCCACGCGGTCGTCGGCGTTCTCCACGTCGACCGTGCGCGGGGACTCGCCCTCCAGGCCCAGCAGGACGGCCTTGGGGGTGCCGTGGCCGTGGCCGGTCGCGCCGAGGGAGCCGAACAGTTCGGCGCGCACGGAGGCGGTGTGCGCCAGCGCGCCCTCGTTCTTCAGCCGGCGCGCGAACATGCGGGCGGCGCGCATCGGGCCCACGGTGTGGGAACTGGAGGGGCCGATGCCGATCGAGAACAGGTCGAAGACCGAGATTGCCATGGTGCGGCTCCAAGCCCTTGGCGGGCCAGCGGGTTGTGTCCTGGTGCGGAGCGGTGGGTGCCGGAGGGGCCGGGTGCGGCCCCTCCGGCAGGGGAGGAGCCCCGCCGGGGGGCTCCGGGGAGTCCTGCGGGGGACTACTTGCCCAGCGTGGGGTACAGCGGGTGCTTCTCCGCGAGGGCGGTGACCCGCGCGGCGAGTGCCTTGCCCTTGGTGTCGTCGAAGCCCGGCAGCAGGGCCTCGGCGATGATGTCGGCGACCTCGGCGAAGTCCTCGTCCTGGAAGCCGCGGGTCGCCAGTGCGGGCGTCCCGATGCGCAGCCCGGAGGTCACCATCGGGGGCCGCGGGTCGTTGGGTACGGCGTTGCGGTTGACGGTGATGCCGACGTCGTGGAGCCGGTCCTCGGCCTGCTGCCCGTCCAGCTCGCTGTTGCGCAGGTCGACCAGGACCAGGTGGACGTCCGTGCCGCCGGAGAGCACCGAGACGCCGGCGCCGACGGTGTCCTCGCGCAGCAGGCGCTCGGCGAGGATCCGCGCGCCGGAGAGGGTGCGCCGCTGGCGGTCCTTGAAGTCGTCGCTGGCGGCGATCTTGAAGGCGACGGCCTTCGCGGCGATCACGTGCTCGAGCGGGCCGCCCTGCTGGCCCGGGAAGACCGCGGAGTTGATCTTCTTGGCGTACTCCTTCTTCGACAGGATCACCCCGCCGCGCGGACCCCCGAGGGTCTTGTGCGTGGTGGTCGTGACGATGTCCGCGTACGGCACCGGGGACGGGTGCAGCCCGGCGGCGACGAGGCCGGCGAAGTGCGCCATGTCCACCATCAGCAGCGCGCCCACCTCGTCGGCGACGCGGCGGAAGGCGGCGAAGTCGAGCTGGCGCGGGTAGGCGGACCAGCCCGCGATGATCAGCTGCGGGCGGTGCTCCTTGGCCAGCCGCTCGACCTCGTCCATGTCGACCCGGCCGGTCTGCTCGTCGACCTTGTAGGCGGCGACGTTGTAGAGCTTGCCGGAGAAATTGATCTTCATGCCGTGGGTGAGGTGCCCACCGTGCGCCAGATCCAGGCCCAGGATGGTGTCGCCCGGCTTGAGCAGCGCGAACATCGCCGCGGCGTTCGCCTGGGCGCCGGAGTGCGGCTGCACGTTGGCGGCCTCGGCGCCGAACAGCGCCTTGATCCGGTCGCGGGCCAGGTCCTCGACCACGTCGACGTACTCGCAGCCGCCGTAGTAGCGGCGCCCGGGGTAGCCCTCGGCGTACTTGTTCGTGAGGACCGAGCCCTGGGCCTCCATGGAGGCGACCGGAGCGAAGTTCTCCGAGGCGATCATCTCGAGGGTGGACTGCTGGCGGTTGAGTTCGGCGTCGACGGCGGCGGCGACGTCGGGGTCGACCTCGTGGAGAGAGCCGTTCAGAAGCGACATGGAAGAACCGTCCCTGGGAAGTGGCGGCGGGGTGGGCAGGCAGCCTCGGTCCCCCGAGGCGGACGCCTCAGTTGCCCGAGGCGAATGCGGCGTACTCGTCGGCCGAGAGCAGGTCGTCCGGCAGCGCGTCGACCTTCACCTTGAACAGCCAGCCGCCCTCCAGCGGGGCGGAGTTGACCAGCGCCGGGTCGTCCACCACGTCCTGGTTGATCTCGGTGATCTCGCCGGAGGCGGGGGAGTAGAGGTCGCTGACGGACTTGGTGGACTCCAGTTCGCCGCAGGTCTCGCCCGCGGTCACGGTGTCACCGACCTCGGGGAGCTGGACGAAGACGACGTCACCGAGGGCGCTGGCGGCGTGCTCGGTGATACCGACCGTCGCGACGCCGTCATCGGCGGCCGACAGCCACTCGTGCTCCTTGCTGTAGCGGAGCTGCTGGGGGTTGCTCATGAGTCTGATTCTCCCGGATGCGAAAGGTGCAGTGAACACGGTCTTGGCAGGTGGAACGGGGGGCGCGGGCCGCCCTTCGACGGCGGCGGGTGCTCAGGCCCGCTTGTAGAAGGGCAGCGCCACGACCTCGTACGGCTCGTGGGAGCCCCGGATGTCGACCGCGACCCCCTCCGTGCCGGGTTCGGCGTGTGCCGCGTCCACGTACGCCATGGCGATCGGCTTGCCCAGCGTCGGCGACGGCGCCCCGGAGGTGACTTCGCCCACAACCGCGCCGCCGGCGACCACGGGGTAGCCGGCGCGCGGCACCCGGCGGCCCTCGGAGACCAGCCCGACCAGCTTGCGCGGCGGCGCGGTGGCGGCCTTCTCGGCGGCAGCCGCCAGCGCGTCCCGTCCCACGAAGCGTCCCTCGTTCGAGGCCTTCTCGAACTTGACGATCCTGCCCAGCCCCGCGTCGAACGGGGTCAGCGCGGTGGACAGCTCGTGCCCGTACAGCGGCATCCCCGCCTCCAGGCGGAGCGTGTCGCGGCAGCTCAGCCCGCACGGGGTCAGCCCGGCCTCCCGGCCCGCCTCGGTCAGCGCCTCCCAGACCGCGACGGCGTCACCGGGCGAGACGAACAGCTCGAAGCCGTCCTCGCCGGTGTATCCCGTGCGGGCGATCAGCGCCGACTTGCCGGCGACCATGTCGCGCTCGCCGGCGTAGTAGCGCAGTCCGTCCACGTCGAACCCGGTCAGCTGCTTGAGGATGCCCGCGGCCGCCGGGCCCTGCACCGCGATGAGCGCGTAGCCGTCGCGGTCGTCCCGCACCTCGGCACCGAAGCCGTCCTGCCGCGCGACCAGCGCGTCCAGCACCGTCTGCGCGTTGGCGGCGTTGGCCACGACCAGGTACTCCTGGTCGTCCAGCCGGTAGACGATCAGGTCGTCGAGGATGCCGCCGTCCTCGTCGCAGATCATGGTGTAGCGGGCGCGGCCGACCGCCAGCTTGGACAGGTTGCCGACCAGCGCGTGGTCCAGCAGCTCGGCGGCCTGCGGCCCGGTCAGGGTGATCTCGCCCATGTGCGAGAGGTCGAAGAGGCCGGCGGTCGAGCGCACGGCCAGATGCTCCTCGCGCTCGCTGCCGTAGCGCAGCGGCATGTCCCAGCCCGCGAAGTCGGTCATGGTGGCGCCCAGCGCGCGGTGCGTGGCGTCCAGCGCGGTCTTGCGGGTGGCCGGTGGCTCAGTCATGCAGGCTCCCAGAGTCCCGATGAGTCCCCATGGGGGGATATGACGTGGATGTCCTCCCCATCTGTCATCGGAACCTGAGAGGTTCGCCGACAGCTCCCGAACGGCTGGAGCCCGGCTTGCACCTTGGGTGGGACCGCCGCTCCGCGCCGGGGCGGGGCACAGCGGTCCGCTTTTCAGATCTGCCTAGCCTGCGCGGTAACGGGGCCTGAGAGATTCAAGGGAGGATCTTGCTCCTTCGGCGCCCCGGCGTGCGCGTACTGCACACGCCTGCCGGGGACTCTCCCGCGCGGGTTCGAACGGCCGGTATGCAGTTTGGATGCGCACATCATGGCACGGGTGGGCGGGCCGTGGCTGCCCCCGCGGACCAGCTGTTCACCTTGAACCGCATTACTCCTTCTTTACATACTTGGGGCGGCGGCCGAACAGCCGCCAGGGGAGGGAGATCCAGTGGGCAGCCCGTGCCGTGCAGGAGCAGTACCGAGGGGCGCGCGAGCGGGCCCCGCAGCCCGCGCCGCGGTCCGGCACGATCTGCGCCGTACCGCCGGACCGTGGACGCTGCGCTATCCGGCCGGGGACGTGGTGGTGGTCTCCGGGCTGCCGGGCGGCGGCAAGTCCACCCTCATGCGGCGCGCGTTCCCGGCCCGGTCCGACGCGGTGCGCATCGACTCGCAGGACGCCCGCGAGCGCTGGGAGGCGCGGCTGCCGCGCTGGCTGCCGTACGGCGCCTACCGGCCCCTGGTACGGCTCGCGCACTACGCTGCGCTGCGCACGGCGCTCGGGTCGGGTGCGGCCGTCGTGGTGCACGACTGCGGCACCCAGAGCTGGGTCCGCCGCTGGCTGGCCCGGGACGCGGTGCGGCGCGGGCGCTCGCTCCATCTGCTGCTGCTCGACGTGCCCGCCGGGGACGCGCTGGCCGGGCAGACCGTGCGAGGCAGACGGGTGACCGGGTACGCCTTCCGGCGGCATCTGCGTGCCGTCGGAAGGCTGCGGGCCGCCGCCGAGGCCGCACGGCTGCCGCGCGGCTGCGTCTCCGCGGTGCTGCTGGACCGGGAGGCGGCAAGGGGAATGCGGTCCGTGTGCTTCGAGCCGCTGCCCGCCGCGGTGCCGCTGGTGCTCTCCCCGTGGGCGGGGCCGCCGGGCCCGGCCGTGCCGCCGTCCGTACCGCCGCCCGGAGGCGGGCGGACGCCCGCGGCCCCGGCACCCGCGAGGGGCGCCGGGGCCGCGGACGGGGACACCGGTGACCGGGTTCAGGGGGTGACCGGGGTCAGCGGCCCGCTGCCGGGGTGACCGGCTTGCCGAGCTGCTGCGCGGGGGACTGCTGCCCGGTCTGGCCGAGTGCGGGCTTGCCGGGCGCCTGCGGCCGCTGGGGCTGCTGTGCGGCGGGCTTCGCCGGCTTCCCGGGCTTCCCGGGCTTGGCAGGCTTCCCGGGCTTCCCGGGCTTGGCGGGCTCGCCGGGCTTCGCGGGCTCGCCGGGCTTCGCGGGCTGCTGCTCCTGGACCTGGTCGGACGGCTTCGCGGGCTTCGACGGCTCGGTGGGCTGCTGCTGTTCGGACGGCTTCTGCTGGCCGGACGGCTGCCGGCCGGGCTCGGGCGGCTTCGGGAGCTGGTGCTGCGCCATCGGGTCCTGCTGAGGGGCTGCGGGCTTCTGCTGCGGCGCCGACTGCCCCATGCCCTGGTCGTCCGACGGCTTCGGCTTGGCCTGCTCCGTCCCGGATCCCGGTCCGGCGGGCTGCTGGATGCCGGGCCGCTGCCCCGGGGCGTGGCCGGCCACCGGCGCGGCGGCGGCCGCACCCGCCGCGCCGAGGGCGAGCGAGCCGGCCAGGGTGACGGTGACGGCGATCCTGTTCACACGCATGTGCTCTCCTCCGATGGGCGTGCCGGGTGGCACGTATGGGGACGGAGTCCACCTTTCGGGCATCCGGTGCGGAACGCAACCGGGGCGTCGCTGTTCGTGTTCGTCCCGGTTCGTCCGGGGCCCGGGAGCGGTACTCCGGGGCCCCTCCGAGCGGGCGGGGATCATGGATAGGCTTGCCGTATGACAGTTCCCTCGCAGCCCCCGCAGCCCTCGCAGCCGCAGCACTTCGGGCCCGGGCACGGGGGCGGCTGGCCCGGCAACGAGCTGGAGGAAGCCCTGGCCGCCTCGCTCCAGGTGCCGCACGCGGGCGCCCGGCTGCTGGAGGTGCTGGGCCGCAGCAGTGTCTGGGTCCCGCTCCCGGACGGCGGCGACCGGGAGAGCCGGGAACTGGATCTGCCGACCATCGAGTTGGACGGCGCGGTCCACGTGCCGGTCTTCAGTTCCGAGCAGCAGTTCCTGAGCGTCGTCGGCGCCCATGTGTCCTTCACCGTCGCACCGGTCAGGGAATTCGCACGCGGCCTCCCCGCGGGGGTGGGCATCGCCGTGAACCCGGAGGGGACGGTGGGGGTTCCGCTCCCCGCCGAGGCCGTCGCCGAACTGTGTGCCAACACCCCCGCCGAGCAGGCCGCCACCGGAGCCGTGCGGGGTGCCCGGGTGCGGCTGTTCGAGCCGGACTGGCAGGACGACCCGCTCGCCTTCCTCGCCGCGGCCTCGACGGAGTTCGCCGCGCTCCCGGCCGTACGCAGCGCGCGCCGGGGCCTCGCCAGCACCGAGGGCGATCCGCCCTGCCTGTTCGTCGGCATAGAGCTCGACCTCCTCGATCCGGAGGCCCGGCAGGCCGCCCATGACGCGCTCGGCAGGGCGCTGCACGTGGCGCCGCCACGCTGGCCGGTCCAGATGGTGCTGCTCGATGCGGCGGACGACCCGGTCGTGGACTGGCTGCGGCAGTGCGTACGCCCGTTCTACGACCGCGAGACCCACGGCTGAGCGTGGTGCGAGGGGCGGTGGTGGACCGCGGTGCCGGTGAGGTGCCCACCGCGGCCCGGATGCGGAGCGGCACACGCCGGTTGCCGGACCCGAGCTGAGTACGAGTACCGATGTCCCGGTCCGCTCGTAAGCTGGTTGGATGGCGGTGCGGGGCGACGAGCCAGGAACGGCGGCAGAGGTGGAAAGGCGGCCCAGGTGAGCGCGGGTGAGAGCGTCGAGACGCTGCTGCGGCGGGTGGCGCCCGGCGGGCACGGCAGCCACGAGAGCTACGAGTCCTTGCTCCAGGCGCTCGCCGGCGGTCAGGTGTGGATGCTGCTGTGGAACGGGCAGGCCGGGTCCCCCGACGCGCAGTACGGCAACATGGACGTCGCCGGGTACGGCTACGCGCCCTGTGTCACCTCGGCCCAGGAGCTGGCGGCCTCCGGCTGGAACCGCGCCCACGAGGTCGTCGCAGGCCGGGAGATCGCCGCGGCCCTCTTCGCCGACCGCTGGGGGATCTGGCTGAATCCGCACGCTCCCGGCGGCGGCGTCGGCATCCCCTGGCTTGACCTGCGACGGATCGCGGTCGGCCTCGACCAGCTTCCCGCCGGGCCGCTGCGGATCAGCGAGCCGACCCTGGAAATCCCGCAGTTCTATGCGCTGCTGACGCAGAACGCGCACCGGACCCCCGTCGTCCGCTCGCTGCGCCGTGCCTGGGTGCGGCCCGCGCTGGGCGTCCCCTACCTGGCCGTGGGCCTCGACCTGTACGACAACGCCCCCGCCTCGATCGAGGCGGCCCGTCGGATGATGGCCCAGTCGGTGCTCGCGGTGCCCGACGGGCTCCCCGTCTCCAGCGTCGCGATGGCGGACGACTACGACCCCGTGGCCATGTGGATGCGCAGCCAGTCCCGGCCGTTCTTCGACCGGGACGCACACGCTCCGGCCGGATACGACGCCTCCCGGCCACCGGCTCCCGGCGCCGGTTACGGCTACCCGCGCGCCTTCTGAGCAGGGGCGGAATCCGGACGTATTTCCGGATCCGCAGACGGTCCAGATCAGGACAAAATCCCGACCCTCACACCGCTCAACGTCAATATCCGTCCGCATAACGGAACATGCTGCGTCACATCACAGTTGCGCATCCATTCCCCGGCAGGTCTGGCGACTGATCCTGAGCGCGATGAAGACTCCCGAGCCATAAGCCACCGGAAGGCCGCAGCCGGCCTCCCACCCACAACGGCTTTCGAATGTCTTCTGAACTCTGACCGCTACAGCGGTGTGCGTGGACTGGTCAACTGCCGGTCGAGAAGGGGTCCCCAACACGATGACGGCACCACTGCACGAGGAAACGATCGCGGAAACCGCGGCCGTGGAGCCGGCACCCGGCAAGGCCGAGAAGGCGATCGAGGGCCGCTCGCTCGGCCGGATCGCCTGGGAGCGGCTCAAGCGGGACAAGGTGGCGCTGCTCGGCGGCACGATCGTGCTGCTGCTGGTGCTGCTCGCGGTCTTCGCCCCGGTGCTCGCCGCGCTGACCGGACAGTCGCCGAACGAGCGCCACGAAGACCTGATCGATCCGCTCTTCAGCACCCCCAACGGCGCGCTGGGCGGGATGTCCGCCGACCACCTGCTCGGCGTGGAGCCGGTCAGCGGCCGCGACATCCTCACCCGGATCGTCTACGGAGCGCGCGTCTCGATCCTCGTCGGCTTCCTCTCCGCCTTCGTCGCCGTCATCTTCGGCACCATCCTGGGCACCCTCGCCGGCTACTTCGGCGGCTGGCTGGACGCGCTGATCAGCCGGGTGATGGACATGCTGCTGGCCTTCCCGCAGCTGCTGTTCATCATCTCCCTGATCTCCGTGATGCCCAACGACCTGCTCGGCCTGACCGGCACGGGCGTGCGGCTGCTGGTGATGATCCTGGTGATCGGCTTCTTCGGCTGGCCCTACATCGGCCGGATCGTGCGCGGCCAGGTGCTCTCGCTGCGCGAGCGGGAGTACATCGAGGCCGCCCGCAGCCTGGGGGCCGGCCGCGGCTACATCATCGGCAAGGAACTGCTGCCCAACCTGGTCGCGCCGATCACCGTCTACATGACGCTGATGATCCCGACCAACATCCTCACCGAGGCGGCGCTCAGCTTCCTGGGCGTGGGTGTCAAGCCGCCGACCGCCTCGTGGGGCTCGATGCTCTCGGACGCGGTGACGTACTACGAGTCCGACCCGATGTACATGATCATTCCCGGCGTCGCCATCTTCATCACGGTGCTCGCCTTCAACCTCTTCGGCGACGGCGTACGCGACGCACTGGACCCGAAGGGCACCCGTTGATCCCCCATCCCAGACCCCGGACCCGCCCAGCTCGTGCGGGCCGTGACCTATCACGGAGGTTGCGAGACGTGAAACCCCTACGCACATCGAGGCGCCGGTTGGCCGCGCTCTCGGCTGTTGCCGCCGCCACGCTGCTGGCCACCTCGGCCTGCGGCGGGGGCGACAGCGACAAGGAGGGCGGCGGCGAGTACAACGCGGGCGTCAACAAGGTCGCCAACGCCTCCAGCAAAAAGGGCGGGACCCTGAAGTTCGTGGGTGTCCAGGACGCCGACTCCTGGGACACCACCCGCATGTACTACGGCTTCGTCTTCGACTTCTCGCGGTTCTACAGCCGCCAGCTGGTGAGCTACACCCCCAAGCCCGGCAAGAAGAGCCTGGACCTGAAGCCCGACCTGGCCACGGACAACGCGCAGATATCCGAGGACGGCAAGGTCTACAAGTACACCCTGAAGAACGGCCTGAAGTGGGAGGACGGCAAGCCGATCACCTCCCAGGACGTCAAGTACGGCATCGAGCGCCAGTGGGCCCAGAAGACCCTCTCCGGCGGCCCGACCTACATCAAGGACGTCCTCGACCCGGACGGCAAGTGGAAGGGTCCCTACGAGGACGAGGGCGGCTTCGACGCCATCAAGACGCCCGACGACAAGACCATCGAGTTCCACCTGCCGAAGGCCAACGGCGACTTCGAGCAGATGCTGGCGATGCCCACCAACTCGCCGGTGCGCAAGGACAAGGACACCAAGTCCAAGTACACGCTGCGCCCCTTCTCCTCGGGTCCGTACAAGTTCAAGTCGTACACCCCGAACAAGTCGCTGCTCCTGGTCCGCAACAAGAACTGGGACCGCAACAGCGACACGCTGCGCAAGGCGCTGCCGGACAAGATCAAGGTCACGCTGCTCACCAACCCGGACGAGCGCGACAAGCGCCTGATCAACGGTGACGCGGACCTCGACCTCAACCAGCGCGGCATGGAGGTCCAGGGCCGGCAGACCGCCCTCAAGCAGCACAAGGGCAACGTGGACAACCCGCAGACCGGGTTCATCTCGTACGTGGCCTTCCCGCAGAGCGTGAAGCCCTTCGACAACATCCACTGCCGCAAGGCCGCCATCTACGGCACCAACCACAAGTCGGTGCAGACCGCCCGCGGTGGCCCGACCGCCGGTGGCGAGCTGGCCGTGAACATGCTGCCGCCCACCGTTCCGGGCGCCGACCAGAACGACGACCAGTACGGCATCCGCAAGAACGGCGGAGCCGCCGACGTCGCGAAGGCCAAGGAAGAGCTCGAGAAGTGCGGTAAGCCGAACGGCTTCAAGACCACCCTGGCGGTGCGCAACACCGACAAGGCCGACGTGAAGTCCGCCGAGGCCATCCAGGCGTCGCTGAAGAAGGTCGGCATCAAGGTCGAGCTGGACGAGTTCGACGGCTCGCAGGGCTCCTCGATCGTCGGCAACCAGGCCACGGTCAAGCGCAAGGGCTACGGCATGATCCTGTACGGCTGGGGCCCCGACTTCCCCAGCGGCCAGGGCTACGGCATCGAGCTGTGGCACAGCTCCAAGATCCGTGACAACGGCAACAACAACTACGCGCTGATCGACGACCCGAAGATCGACAAGGGTCTCGAGGACGCCATCGCCGAGCTCGACCCGGCGAAGGCAGCCGAGAAGTACGCCGAGGTCAACCACCGGGTCATGGAGGGCGGCTACTACCTGCCGCTCACCTACCTGAAGGTCGTCCAGTGGCGCTCGGACCGGCTCACGAACGTCTACGCGGCCGACTCCTTCAGCGGCTGGTACGACTTCGCGTCCCTCGGCGTCAAGTGACCCCGAGGGTCCACGGACCCTCGAAGTTCGCCACCGACATCACCATCTGACGGCGCCACCCGCCGCTGGCACGAAGGGCAGGTGAAGGCCGCTACGGGCGGCCCGGCCGCCGACTCCCGACCGGGGAGCGGCCGGGCCGCCGCCGGGCGGCCGGAGAGCAGTGCTCACATACCTCATCAGGCGGCTGTTCGCCGTCGCAGTGATGCTGGTCGTCATCATCCTGGCGGTCTTCTGCATCTTCTTTCTGATCCCCAAGTGGTCGGGGATCGATCCGGCCACCATGTTCGTCGGTAAGCAGGCCGACAAGGAGAGCGTCGAAGCCGTTCGCGAGAAGCTCCAGCTGGACGATCCGGTCCTGGTCCAGCTCTTCGAGTTCTTCAAGGGCATTTTCGCCGGCCGGGACTACACCTCCGGTGGCGACACGACGCACTGCTCCGCCCCCTGCTTCGGATACTCCTTCCGCACCGAGCAGGAGATCTGGCCGGTGCTGACCGACCGGCTTCCGGTCACCCTCTCCCTGGCGCTGGGCGCTGCCGTCATCTGGCTGATCATCGGCCTGACCGTCGGCGTGCTCTCCGCACTCAAGCGCGGCAGCCTCTGGGACCGGCTCGCCATGACCGGCGCGCTGGCCGGCGTCTCGCTGCCCGTCTACTTCACCGGTCTGATCTCGCTGGCCGTGTTCGCCTACCAGCTCGACCTGGTGAGCAACACCTTCACCCCGTTCGGCGACGATCCCGTCAAGTGGTTCAGCGGCATGATCCTGCCCTGGGTCACCCTCGCCTTCCTCTTCGGCGCCATGTACGCCCGGCTGACCCGGGCGACCATGCTGGAGGTGATGGGCGAGGACTACATCCGTACCGCCCGCGCCAAGGGGCTCAAGGAACCGGTCGTCATCGGCAAGCACGCCATGCGCTCCACCATGACGCCGGTCCTCACGCTCCTCGGTATCGACATCGGCGCCCTGATGGGCGGCGCGATCCTCACCGAGACCACCTTCAGCATCCCCGGACTCGGGCAGGCCGTGCTCAAGGCGATCACCGATCGCGACCTCCCGCTGATCCTGGGCGTCACCCTCATCACCGCAACCGCCGTCGTCATCGCGAATCTCATCGTGGACCTGCTGTACGGCGTGATCGACCCACGAGTGAGGCTGGGATGACCGACCACGAGCACAAGTCCCACAAGGACACCGAGACCGGCCCGGACGCCACCCGCGCGGACGCGCCGCCGGCGGCCGCCGCCACCGGCGCTGCCGGGGCCGCGATCCCCGAGCAGGGCACGGCAGCGGACCTGACCGGTTCCGGCACCGCGCCCGGCGAACCCGAGCTGGACCAGCGGCCCCCGTCCTCCTTCCTGGAGGTGCGCGACCTGCGGGTGCACTTCCCCACCCAGGACGGCGTGGTCAAGTCCGTCGACGGGCTCACCTTCTCGCTGGAGAAGGGCAAGACCCTCGGCATCGTCGGCGAGTCGGGCTCCGGCAAGTCCGTCACCTCGCTCGGCATCATGGGCCTGCACACGGTCGGCCAGTACGGCAGGCAGCGCCCGCAGCTCTCGGGCGAGATCTGGCTGGACGGCCAGGAGCTGCTCACCGCCGACGCGGAGACGGTGCGCAAGCTGCGCGGCCGCGAGATCTCCATGATCTTCCAGGACCCGCTCTCGGCGCTGCACCCCTTCTTCACGGTGGGCCACCAGATCGTCGAGGCGTACCGCGTCCACCACGACGTCGACAAGAAGACGGCCCGCAGGCGCGCGATCGAGCTGCTGGACCGGGTGGGCATCCCCGAGCCCGGCAAGCGGGTCGACAGCTACCCGCACGAGTTCTCCGGCGGGATGCGGCAGCGCGCGATGATCGCGATGTCGCTGGTCAACAACCCCGAACTGCTGATCGCCGACGAGCCCACCACGGCGCTCGACGTGACGGTCCAGGCGCAGATCCTGGACCTGATCCGGGATCTGCAGCAGGAGTTCGGCTCGGCCGTCATCATCATCACCCACGACCTGGGCGTCGTCGCCGAGCTCTCGGACGACATCCTGGTGATGTACGGCGGGCGCTGTGTCGAGTACGGCACCGCCGAGCAGGTCTTCTACGAGCCGCAGCACCCCTACACCTGGGGCCTGCTGGGCTCCATGCCGCGCATCGACCGGGACCGGGCCGACCGGCTCATCCCCGTCAAGGGCTCGCCGCCCAGCCTCATCAACGTCCCGTCCGGCTGCGCCTTCAACCCGCGCTGCCCGTACGCGGACGTCCCCGGGGACGACGTGACCCGCACCGTCCGGCCGGAGCTGCACGAGGTCAAGGACGGGCACCTGGCCGCCTGCCACATGGCGCAGGAGGACCGGGAGCGGATCTGGAACGAAGAGATTGCCCCGAAGCTGTGAGCGGCGTGAGTGAGGACGACGAGCCGATGACGAAACCCGTGAAGTCCCCGGGCTCCGAGCCGACGGCCGACTCCGCGGCAGCGCCGGACCAGGGCGAGACGCTGCTGCGGGTCAGCGGCCTCAAGAAGCACTTCCCCATCCACAAGGGCCTCTTCAAGCGGCAGGTGGGGGCGGTGCAGGCGGTCGACGGCATCGACTTCGAGGTCCGCGCCGGGGAAACCCTCGGCGTCGTGGGCGAGTCGGGCTGCGGCAAGTCGACGATGGGCCGGCTGATCACCCGGCTGCTGGAGCCCACCGCGGGCTCCATCGAGTTCGAGGGCCGCGACATCACCCATCTGGGCGTCAGCGGAATGCGCCCGCTGCGGCGCGACGTGCAGATGATCTTCCAGGACCCGTACTCCTCGCTGAACCCCCGGCACACGGTCGGCGCCATCGTCAGCGCGCCGTTCAAGCTCCAGGGGGTGCAGCCGGAGGGCGGTGTCAAGAAGGAGGTCCAGCGGCTGCTGGGGGTGGTCGGGCTCAGCCCCGAGCACTACAACCGCTACCCGCACGAGTTCTCCGGCGGGCAGCGGCAGCGCATCGGCATCGCCCGCGCCCTGGCGCTCAGCCCGAAGCTGGTGGTGGCCGACGAGCCGGTCTCGGCGCTGGACGTCTCCATCCAGGCGCAGGTCGTCAACCTCCTGGACGATCTGCAGGCGGAGCTCGGCCTCACCTACGTGATCATCGCGCACGACCTGTCCGTCATCCGGCACGTCTCGGACCGGATCGCGGTGATGTACCTCGGCAAGATCGTGGAGCTGACCGACCGGCAGTCGCTCTACAACACGCCGATGCACCCCTACACCAAGGCGCTGATGTCGGCGGTGCCGGTGCCCGACCCGCGGCGCAAGGCGGCGGACAGCCGGGAGCGGATCCTGCTGCAGGGCGATGTGCCCTCGCCGATGAACCCGCCGACCGGCTGCCGCTTCCACACCCGCTGCTGGAAGGCCACGGAGGTCTGCAAGACCAAGGAGCCGCCGCTGATCCCGCTGGCGACGGGCCACAACGTGGCCTGCCACCACCCGGAGAACGCGCCGGACCAGGAGCCGGGAGACACCGCGCTGCTGAGCGGCAGCGCCACCGCCAAGCGCTGACCCGCCACCGGAGGGGCTGGTTCCACAGCCCCTCCGGGGCCGGCGCCGCGGCCTTCGGGGCGGTGCAGGCGGGAGCCGGGGCGAGGCGCCGGGGGCGGTCCGGATACAAAGGAGCGGTGGAATCCCTCTTCAGTCCTCCGCTCCAACACTGGCTGGACATCGCCGGCATCTTCGTCTTCGCCGTCTCCGGGGCGCTGCTGGCCGTCCGCCGCAACTTCGACGTCTTCGGCATCGCCGTCCTCGCCGAGGTCACCGGCCTGGGCGGCGGCCTCTTCCGGGACGTGGTCATCGGTGCCGTCCCTCCGGCGGCCTTCACCGATCTCGGCTACTTCCTCACCCCGCTCGTCTCGGCCGCACTGGTCTTCTTCCTCCATCCGGAGGTGGAGCGGATCAACAAGGCGGTCAATGTCTTCGACGCGGCGGGGCTGGGGCTCTTCTGCGTGACGGGCACGCTCAAGGCCGACGAGTACGGGCTCAGCCTGACCTCCTCGGTCGTGATGGGGCTGGCCACGGCGGCGGGCGGCGGCGTGCTGCGTGACGTGCTGGCGAACGAGGTGCCCTCGCTGCTGCGCTGGGACCGGGAGGTCTACGCGGTTCCCGCGGTCATCGGGTCCAGCGCCGTGGCGCTGCTGATCCACCTGGACGCGGTACGTCCCGCCACGGCGGTGGGCGCGGCGCTGCTGGCGTTCGTGCTGCGGCTGCTGGCCCTGCACTACAACTGGCGGGCGCCGCGGGCGTGGAAGCGCAGCAGCGCGAAGGTGGACGCGGAGGCGGCGGGGGGTACCCCGGAGCCACCCCCTACCGAGCAGTAACAAATTCGGTGTACCGTCTCCCCATGTCCGACGCACCGTCCTGCACCGCCGTATCCGCCGCTCCCGCCGGCAGCAGCGAGTTCGACCGCGACACCGCGGTCCGCACCCTGCGGCCCGGCGTCCACGAGGCGCAGCTCTCCCCGGGCTGGGCCATCGGCACCGCCCTGAACGGCGGCTACCTGCTGGCCGTGGTGGGCCGCGCGCTGCGCCAGGCCCTCCCGCACCCGGACCCGTTCACCGTCACGGCCCACTACCTCACGGCCACCACCGCGGGACCCGCCACCGTCCGTACTTCGGTGGCCCGCGGCGGGCGCACCGTCTCCACCGCCTCGGCCGGGCTCTTCCAGCGGGACGAGGGTGGTACGGAGGTGGAGCGGATCCGGGTCCTGGCGACCTACGGCGAACTGGACGCGCTCCGCGGCGAGGTGCGCACCAGCGCCGAGCCGCCCGCGGTCCCGCCGCAGGAGCAGTGCTTCCGGGCCACCGACCACCCCGGCGGCGACGCCGCCGTACCCGAGATGGGGCGCCGGCTCGACCTGCGCCTCGACCCCGAGACCTGCGGCTGGGCGCTGGGCGCGCCCAGCATGCGCGGCCAGATCCGCGGCTGGCTCGGACTCGCCGACGGGCGCGACCCGGACCCGCTCTCGCTGCTGATGGCGGTCGACGCGCTGCCGCCCACCGGCTTCGACCTGGGGCTCACCGGCTGGGTGCCCACCGTCGAGCTCACCGTCCATGTGCGCGCCCGCCCGGCGCCCGGTCCGCTGCGCATCGCCATCACCACCCGCAACCTGGCGGGCGGATTCCTGGAGGAGGACGCCGAGGTGTGGGACTCCGCCGACCGCCTGGTCGCGCAGTCCCGGCAGCTGGCCCGCGCCTAGCGCGGGCGGGACGGGCGGCCGAGGGGGCGGCCCGGGTGACAGGCGCGGGCGCCTCGATGTCCCTTTTCGTGCGATGTGCTTACGTAGGTCGGGAAAGTTTGCCTGCCCGAGAGAAAGCGACGCACGTGACCTACACAGTGAAGAGCACGCTTCCGGAATCGGACCTCCAGACCGTCGCCGAGGCGCTGCAGGGCACGCTGTTGGACCTCATCGACCTCTCCCTCGCCGCCAAGCAGATCCACTGGAACGTGGTGGGGCCGCGCTTCCGCTCCATCCACCTCCAGCTCGACGAGGTCGTCGACACGGCCCGGCAGTACTCCGACACCGTCGCCGAGCGGGCCTCCGCGCTGGGCATCAGCCCCGACGGCCGCTCCACCACCGTCGCCGGCGGCAGCGCCGTCAACACCGTCAAGGAGGGCTGGCTCCCCGACAACGACGCGGTCCGCCTGATGGTCGAGGCCCTCGGCGCCGTCATCACCAAGGCCCGGGAACGGATGAAGGCCGTCGGTCCGGTCGACCCGGTCACCGAGGACGTCTTCATCCAGCTCACCGGCGTCCTGGAGAAGGAGCACTGGATGTTCCAGGCGGAGAACCGCGGCTGAGCCGCTCCGGGCCGGCACCGGTCGGGCCCCGGATCCGCCCGGCGGGCGGGTTCCGCTGTCCGCGGGCCGCGGCGCGGGCGCCCGGGACTCCCGGCCGGCTCCGGACGGGAGCACGGACGACGAGACGCGTACGCTGCCACGCGCCGGTCGTGCGCCCCGTGGGGAACCGTAGGATTGGGGAACCATGGCTGACTCCGCCCACCCCGTCTATCTCGACCACGCCGCCACCACGCCCATGTGGCCCGAAGCGGTGCGGACGATGACCGAACAGCTCGCGGTCGTCGGCAACGCCTCCTCGCTGCACGGCGCGGGACGGCGGGCCCGGCGCACGGTGGAGGAGGCCCGCGAGTCGCTCGCGGCCTCGCTCGGGGCACGCCCCAGCGAGGTCGTCTTCACCGCGGGCGGGACCGAGGCGGACAACCTCGCCGTCAAGGGGCTCTACTGGGCCCGCCGGGACGAGGACGCCCGCCGCACCCGGGTGCTGGCCGGGCCGGTGGAGCACCACGCCGTGCTGGACGCCGTCGAGTGGCTGGCCGAGCACGAGGGCGCCCGCCTGGAGTGGCTGCCGGTGGACGCGTACGGCCGGGTGCACCCGGAGGCGCTGCGCGAGGCCATCGCCCGCGATCCCTCCGACGTCGCGCTGGCCACCGTCATGTGGGCGAACAACGAGATCGGCACGGTCACCCGGATACCGGAACTCGCCGAGGTCGCCGCCGAGTTCGATGTGCCGCTGCACTCGGACGCGGTACAGGCGTTCGGCCAGCTCGACCTCTCCTTCAGCGGGTCCGGGCTCGCCTCGATGGCCGTCACCGGTCACAAGACCGGCGGCCCCTACGGGGTCGGCGCGCTGCTGCTGCGGCGCGCGTACGCGCCGGTGCCGCTGCTGCACGGCGGGGGCCAGGAGCGGCACGTACGCTCCGGCACGCTGGACACCCCGGCCATCGCCGCGTTCGCCACGGCCGGACGGGTCTCCGTCGAGCGGCGGGCCGACTTCGTCCGCGAGGTGGGCGGCCTGCGGGACGCGCTGGTGGCCGCCGTCCGTGACGCCGTACCGGACGCGGTGCTCAACGGCGACCCGGATCCGGCCGGGCGGCTCGCGGCCAACGCGCACTTCTCCTTCCCGGGCTGCGAGGGGGACTCACTGCTGCTGCTCCTGGACGCGCAGGGGATCGCGTGTTCGACCGGCTCGGCCTGCACGGCGGGCGTCGCCCAGCCCAGCCATGTGCTGCTGGCCACCGGCACCGAACCCGACCTCGCCCGGGGCACCCTCCGCTTCTCGCTGGGCCACACCACCACCAAGGCGGACGTGGACGCGCTGGCGCAGGCGATCGGCCCGGTCGTCGAGCGGGCCCGCACCGCGGGGCTGAGCTAGCCGCACCGGACGACGCCGCACGCCCGGCCATCCGCCCGGGCGGTCACCCGTCCCGGCGGTCACTTGTCCCGGAGCGTGCTCTCCACCCGCATCTCGGTGCGCACCATCCGCAGATACTTGTCCCAGTCCCAGTGCCGCCCCGGATCGGTGTGGTCGGCGCCCGGGACCTCGTTGTGGCCGATGATGTGCCGCCGGTCGGCGGGGAAGCCGTAGCGCGAGCAGATCCCCGCCGTCAGCCGGGCGGAAGAGCGGTACATGGCGTCCGTGAAGTCCTGCGGACGGTCTATCCAGCCCTCGTGCTCCACCCCGATGCTGCGCTCGTTGTACTCCTTGTTCGCCGCGTGGAAGGCGACGTCCAGCTCGCGGATCATCTGGATGATCTGCCCGTCCTGGCAGACGATGTAGTGCGCCGCGGCCCGGTGCTCGGGATCCCGGAAGACCTTCACGGCGGCCGCCGCGCTGCCCTGCGTGACATGCACGATCACCCGGTCGATGCCGTAGTCGGCGGGCCGGTCGCTGCGGCGCATGTTGGCGTCGGCGGCGGCCACCCAGCGGGCGCGGGTGTCGTCCACCGCACCCTCCAGCCGCGGCTTGTCGTTCCCCGGCATCCGCCACCACCAGCGCTTGAGCTCCTGCTGGGTGGCCACCCCGAGCACACCGAGGCCCACGAGGGTGCTGCCGCCGATCAGCAGCCGCCGCCGGGCGACCCCGCGCCCGCGCGCGCCTTCCCGGCCGCCGTCGCCGGAGGTGCCGGCGCCCTCGTCCGGACCGCCGGAACCGGCCGCCCGGCCGTCGCCGGGGCCGCACCCGGAGCCGTCCGCCGGGCCGTCCTCGTGTCCGTCATCCGCCGCTGGTCCCATGCGCTCCCTAACGCGTTCGGGTGGCCGGGAGGTTCCGTCTACCCTGGAGGGCGCTATGACTACTGCATCCTCGCGGGGCACAGCCTCCGCGCGCCCGCTCCGTGTGCTGGCCGCCATGTCCGGCGGGGTCGACTCCGCCGTCGCGGCGGCCCGTGCCGTCGAGGCCGGACACGACGTCACGGGTGTGCATCTGGCTCTGTCCGCCAACCCTAAATCGTTCCGCACGGGTGCGCGCGGCTGCTGCACCGTCGAGGACTCGAACGACGCACGCCGCGCCGCCGACGTCATCGGCATCCCCTTCTACGTGTGGGACCTGGCCGAGCGCTTCCGCGAGGACGTGGTGGAGGACTTCGTCGCCGAGTACGAGGCGGGCCGCACGCCCAACCCCTGCCTGCGCTGCAACGAGAAGATCAAGTTCGCCGCGCTGCTGGACAAGGCGCTGGCGCTGGGATTCGACGCCGTCTGCACCGGCCATTACGCCACTGTGATGACGCGTGCGGACGGGCACCGGGAACTGCACCGGGCGAGTGACCAGGCCAAGGACCAGAGCTATGTGCTGGGGGTACTGGACGAGCGGCAGCTGAGCCACGCACTGTTCCCGCTGGGCGACACCCTCACCACCAAGGAGGAGATCCGCGCCGAGGCCGCGCGCCGCGGCCTGGCCGTGGCGAAGAAGCCCGACAGCCACGACATCTGCTTCATCGCCGACGGGGACACCCAGGGGTTCCTCGCCTCCCGGCTCGGCCGGGCCGAGGGCGACGTGGTCGACGAGTCCGGCGCCAAGGTGGGCAGCCACGACGGCGCCTACGGGTTCACCGTCGGCCAGCGCAAGGGCCTGCGGCTGGGGCACCCGGCCCCGGACGGCAAGCCGCGCTACGTGCTGGACATCTCCCCGGTCGACAACACGGTCACCGTCGGCCCCGCGGCCTCCCTCGACGTCGCCGCCCTCACCGCGGTCCGCCCCCGCTGGTGCGGGGCGCCCCCGGCGGAGGGCCCCCGCCCCTACACGGCGCAGCTGCGGGCGCACGGCGCCGAGACGCCGGTCGAGGCGGAGCTGGCCGACGGCGAGCTGCGGGTGCGGTTCGCCGCTCCGGAGCGCGGTGTGGCACCGGGACAGGCGATCGTGCTCTACGACGGCACCCGGGTGGTCGGCTCGGCGACGATCGACCGGACGGAGCGCGCCGTCCCGGCGGCCTGAGCCGCGCGGTGCCGTCCCGGGGCCGGGCCGGAGCCCCGTGCCCGCGCGGCGGGCCCGGCGCCCGCCGGGCCCGGGGCCGCACAGCCCGGGCGGGGGCGGCCTCAGGCGCCGAGCAGTTCCAGGGCCTGCGGGCCGTCCTCGGCGAAGCTGACGAGGTCCGCCAGCGGGACGGGCAGGAAGCCCTCGGCCTCCATCCGCGTCATCTGCTGCCGGAGACCGTTGTAGAAGCCCGCGGTGTTGAGCACCACCACGGGCTTGCTGTGCATGCCGTGCTTGCGCAGCTCCAGGATCTCGGTCGCCTCGTCCAGCGTGCCGGTGCCGCCGACCAGGACCACCACGGCGTCCGCGCGGTCCAGCAGGAGCGCCTTGCGCTCGGCGAGGTCGGCGGCCACGGCCATCTCGTCGGTGTCCGGCCGCGCCACGTCGCGCAGGAACTCCACCGAGACGCCGATCAGCCGGCCGCCCGCGCCCTGTACACCGTCGGCCACGACCTTCATCAGTCCCGAGTCCGAGCCGCCCCACACGAGGCTGTGCCCCCGCTTGCCGAGCAGCTCGGCGAACTCACGGGCTGCTTCGGTGTAGACGCTGTCGAGCTCGGCGGCCGAGCAGAAGACGCAGATGTTCATGGGGGTCGAGGAGGAGGCCATGCGCCCAGCTTAGAGCCGGCCGCCCGGGGCCCGGGAGGGGAGGCGGACGCCGACGGCGTCGGCGGCTGGCTGCGGGCCGGGTGACGGAGTGCGTACGCTGTGGCACGCCCCCGGCGTACGCGATGCGGCACTCGGGGCGGGCAGGCCTGTTCAGGGCTGCTGGAGGGCTGATGCAGGGCGGGGGAGCGGAGTTGGACGCACGGCAGCGGCGGCGCTGGGCCTGGCTGACCGGGACCTGGGCGGTGCTCGTGACGACCGGGGGCCTGCTGACGGTGAGCTGGCAGCAGGAGCCCGCTTCAGGCGGCAGCGGGCCCGGTTGGTACGACGCGGAGGACGCCCGGCGCTCCGGCGGCGGGGACAGCGGCATCTCGGGCAACCCCATGCACGGCAGCGTGCCGGTCACTCCGAAGCCCGAGGAGGGCGGGCGGCACGGCGAACTCCGGCCCTCGATCCGCATCCTGCCCCCGGACCACCAGGCCCGGGACCATGCGACGATCCGCCCCGAGCCGCTGCCCGGCGACGGCCGCGTCGCGGAGGTCCGGCCCCGCGGGTGGCCGTCGGCACCCGATCCCGGGACGGGGCGCTGACCCCCGGCCACGCGCCCGCCCTCCCCGGCGCGGACCGGGGAGGGCGGGCGGCCGTGCGCGGTGCGGGGCACCGCCGTGCCGAGACGGCGCGGCCGCTCAGCCCTTCGTCAGGGTGAAGCGGAAGATGCCCCAGGTCAGCCGGCGCCTCTCACCGCCCTCGACCCAGTGCGCGAGTCCCTTCTTCATCTGGCTCAGGTAGTCGCTGCTGATCTTCGAGGCGAGCCCGTCGGCCTCCTGCCGCTCGGTCTCCTGCAGCACCCGCCCGTAGTGCCGCACGAGTTGCTCCCGCAGGTCCTCGAACCCTGCGTCCGAGTCCTCGTGCTCGGTCGGGGTGAAGCCGAGCCGGGTCAGCTCCCGCTTGTAGAAGCCGGGGGAGCCCATGTCGTCCAGGTGGATGCGGTCCAGAATGGGCTGGATGGCGCTGAAGTCGGTGTCGTCGGCGGCCATCGGGTCGGTGAAGACCAGCTGTCCGCCCGGCTTCAGGACCCGGCGCACCTCCTCCAGCACCCGCAGCCGGTCCCCGCTGTGCAGGAACGCGTCCTGCGACCAGACCACGTCCACGCTGGAGTCGGGGAACGGCACGCTCTCGAAGGAGCCGTCCACGACCTCGATCCGGTCGGTGAGGCCGCGGATCGCGTTCAGTTCCTTGTGCCGCTGGTTCTCCACCTCGCTGAGGTTGAGTGCCTGGACCGCGCAGCCGAAGGTCTCGGCGAGGTAGCGGGCCGAGCCCCCGAAGCCGGAGCCGAGGTCGAGGACGCGGGAATCCCGGTCGAGCCCGAGCCCGGACGCCATGCGCTCGACGGTGTGCCGACTGGCCTCCGCGATGGGCTGCTCGGCATCGGAATAGATGCCGACGTGAATATCCTCGCCACCCCACACGGAGGAATAGAAGGTGTCCGCGTCGGGGGAGTTGTAATAACTCCGCGCAGTACCCATGGCGCCGCCGTAAGCGCCTTCTCCCGCATCTTCCGGGTGATATTCCTTCTCCGCGACATGCACGAAGAAGTCGGGCTGCTCGTCCCGATAGGTGTGCTGGAAGTCGCCGTACGTCTCGATGCGCTGGAATCCGACTTCCGACATGAGGCGCCGCGTGTAGTCCTTGCGGAGCGGGAACATGTTGAGGTGGTAGTCGGCGCCGCCGGCGAAGCGGTACCGCATGCGGCACAGCCCCTCGTCCATGTATTCCGGCTCGACCGCGACATCCTCGCCGCAGTAGTAGTACGTGTGCTTGCTGGAGTACCCGCGGTCCAGAATCGCGTCGTAGTTGCGCTGATCCAGGATGAGGATTCCGTCGTGCTTCAGCATCGCGTAGAACTCGGCCAGCGCCTTCCGCCGGTCGCGTTCCGAGAAGAGATGCGTGAAGGAGTTGCCGAGGCACACGATAGCGTCGTACTCACCGTGAACGTCCCGGTTGAGCCAGCGCCAGTCGGCTTGGACGACCCGCAGGATGTGGTCGCCGTGCTTCATTCCGTTTTCGAACGCCATCGCGAGCATGTCGGCACTTCCGTCCGCGCTCACGGTTTCGAATCCGGCCTCCAACAGCCGTACCGAGTGAAACCCGGTCCCTGCCGCCACGTCGAGGACGCTCCGCACTCCTCGCTTGCGCAACAGGTCGATGAAGAAATTTCCCTCGCTCTCCGCTCGCTTCTCCCAATCTATGAGAGAATCCCACTTCTCCACGAAGCTGGGGACGTATTCCTCTGTATAGTGTCCGGTTTCCCGGACCTCGACGGGGTTGTCTCCGAATTCCTGAGCCGGTCGCGCGGAAATGACGAAACCTCCAGTGGTAGAGACGGTGGCCCAAGGCGCGGTCCCCGAGGACGCACCAGGCTTCGGGCTCGGTGAACCGCGCGTGGTCTCCGGTGCATAGCTATCCAACGCCCGGAGATCTATGCCACCAACTGGCTCATGCATGCGTGCGATTGTCCGGAAAACGCGCTCCGACCAGCATCTTTCCGATTCCAATTTTTCGGCGAGCCGGTGGGGCCCACCTGCCGCAGCAAACAGGACAGTTGGGTATGCTGCGGCTGGCAGCACCACAATTCAGACGACTCGTGGCATCCTCGTACAACACCGCACCGAGCTTGGGTGAGCACTCATGGCCAACCGCACCTCCTCCGCCCTCTCCTCCGCTTCCTCCCCGTTCCGTGGCCGCGACATCGGTATAGACCTCGGCACGGCCAACACGCTGGTGTACGAACGCGGGCGCGGAGTGGTACTCGACGAGCCGTCCGTCGTCGCGATCGACACCCGCACCGGGAAAGTGCTGGCGGTCGGGGCCCAGGCCCGGCAGGCCGTGGGTCGGACTCCCGGAACGATCACCGCGACCCGCCCGCTGAAGGGCGGGGTCATCACCGATTTCGAGGCGACGGAGGGAATGCTGCGGTACTTCATCCGCGCCGCCCGCGACGGCCGGGGCCGCGGCAGGTCGCCCCGGGTGGTGGTGTGCGTACCCAGTGGGGTCACCGGAGTCGAACGGCGTGCCGTGCTGCAGACCGCCGGCCGCGCGGGCGCCCGGTCCGTGCGGCTGATCGAGGAACCCATAGCTGCGGCGATCGGCGCCGGGCTGCCGGTGCACGAGGCGCGCGGCTCGATGGTCGTGGACATCGGCGGCGGCAGCACGGAGATCGCCATCATCTCGCTGGGCGGGATGGTCGTCTCCCGGTCGGCCCGGGTGGCGGGCGACGCGCTGGACGCGGCCATCGCCTGCTGGATCGAGCGGGAGTACACCATCGCCGTCGGCGAGCGGACCTCCGAGGAGATCAAGATGTCCCTCGGCAGCGGCGAGTTCGTCCCGGTGCGCGGGCGCGACAAGCACACCGGGATGCCCAAGGTGGTCCAACTCTCGCCCGGGGAGATCGTGGAGGCCGTCGAGCGCCCGGTGCGCGCCATCGTGGCCGCCGTCCAGGCGGCGTTCGAGGAGTGCCCGCCCGAGCTGTACGGCGACATCATGGAGCGCGGCCTCGTCCTGACCGGCGGCGGCGCCCTGCTGCACGGCCTCGACGAGCGGCTGATCAAGGAGACCGGGATGCCGGTGACCATCGCCGACGAACCGCTGGGGTGCGTGGCCCTGGGCACCGGGCGGTGCCTGGAGGAGTACGACAAACTGGAGTCGATCTTCGCGGCCTGAGGGCGCGCGCCGCCCCGGGCCCGCTCCCGGGCGCCGGCCGCGCGCCGCCCCGCCCCACCGGTGAGCCGCCCCGCGGCCGGACCACCGGGGTGCGGGATCATGGGGGCATGGCAACACATGTGATCACAGGCGCGGGCTCCGGGATCGGCGCCGAGGTGGCCCGCCGCCTCCTGGACCGCGGCGACACCCTCTACCTGCTCGCCCGGAACGCGGGCCGGGCCAAGGAACTGGCCGGCCGGTTCGAGGGCGCCCGTACGCTGGTCGGCGACCTGGCCGAACCGGACCGCCTGTCCTGGGCGTTCGAACACCAGGCGCTCCCCGAGGAAGTCGACTCGCTGCTCCACGTCGCCGGGGTCGTCGAACTGGCGACCGTCGGCGAGAGCACCCCCAAGCTGTGGCAGACCACGCTCGCCGCCAACCTGACGGCGCCCGCCGAGCTGACCCGGCTGCTGCTGCCGCAGCTCCGCCGCTCCCGCGGCCACGTCGTCTTCGTCAACTCCGGCGCCGGTCTGCGGGCCAACCCCGAGTGGGGCGCCTACGCGGCGAGCAAGCACGGCCTCAGGGCTCTGGCGGACGCGCTGCGCGGCGAGGAGAGCGGCAACGGGGTGCGCGTCACCTCCGTCTACCCCGGGCGCACCGCCACCCCCATGCAGGAGAAGGTGCACCGCCAGGAGGGCAAGGAGTACGACCCCGGGCGGTGGATCCCCGCCGAGGCGGTGGCCACCAGCGTCCTGACGGCCCTGGACCTGCCCAGGGGCGCAGAGATCACGGACCTGTCCGTGAAGCCCGGAGGCTGACCCGGTGAGCGAGAACACGCAGACCGGCGGCGGCAGCGCCCTCCCGTGGGGCCCCGCGGCAGCCGGCGGCATCGGGTCCATGCCCGGCACGGACGCCCGCGAGGCGGCCAGGACGGTCACCGGCGCGTTCGAGGCGCCGCAGCATCTGCCGCACCTGCCGGAGCTGCCGGCCAGGGGGCCGGGCGCCGACATGCTGGGCCGTACCGCGGGCCTGCTGGCCGAGATGTACCTCCACCTGGAGCCCAGCGGCTGGCGGATCGGCGACCGGCCGGGCCGGGACACCCGCCGGGCCCGCGCCTGGCTGGGCGAAGACCTCGACGCGCTGGAGGAGTTCACCCAGGGGTACGGGGAAGGGGAGGCCCCGCGGGGGCTGAAGGTGTCGGCCGTGGGGCCCTGGACGCTGGCCGCCGGACTGGAGCGGCGCAACGGCGAAGCCATGCTGGGCGACAGCGGAGCCGTCCGGGACCTGGCCGCCTCGCTGGCCGAGGGGCTGGCGGCGCATCTGGCGGACGTGCGCCGCCGGGTGCCGGGCGCCGTGCCCGTGCTGCAGCTGGACGAGCCCTCTCTGACCGCCGTGCTGCGCGGCAGCGTGCGCACCGCCAGCGGGTACCGCACCCACCCGGCCGTGGACCGGGCGGTGGTCGAAGGGGTGCTCCGCGAACTGCTCGCGGTGCACGACGGCCCCACGGTCGTGCACTCGTGCGCGCCGGGTGTGCCGCTCGGGCTGCTGCACCGGGCCGGCGCGGACGCCGTCTCGCTGGACTTCTCGCTGCTCACCGAGCGTGACGACGAGATGGTCGGCGCGGCCGTGGAGGGCGGACTGCGGCTCTTCGCGGGTGTCGTACCGTCCACCGAGCCGGACGGCGGGGCATTGTCGGACCCTGCCGGTAGCGTCAGGGGTGTCAGGTCGTTGTGGCGCAGGCTCGGGCTCTCCCCGGGGCTGCTGGCCGAGTCCGTCGTGGTCACCCCCACCTGCGGGCTGGCGGGGGCCTCGCCCGCGTACGCGCGGCAGGCGCTCGCCCACTGCGTCCGGGCAGCACGAGCACTCGCTGACAACCCTCAGTGACGGGAGGACCCACGGTGGCGGGCGAAGAGGACGGAACGGTCCCCGCGCAGCAGCGGGAGGAGCACCAGCGCCTCGCGGAGCAGATCGAGGAGCACCGCTTCCGGTACTACGTCAAGGACGCACCGGTCGTCAGCGACGCCGAGTTCGACCGGCTGCTGCGGCGACTGGAGGCGCTGGAGGAGGAGCACCCCGCGCTGCGCACCCCGCAGTCCCCGACCCAGAAGGTCTCCGGGCGCTACGAGACGGAGTTCACGGAGGTCGCACACCGGGAGCGGATGCTCTCGCTGGACAACGCCTTCGACGACGAGGAACTGGGCGAGTGGGCCGACCGCGTGGCCCGGGAGCTGGAGGGGGTGGACTACCACTTCCTGTGCGAGCTGAAGGTCGACGGCCTCGCGGTGAACCTCACCTACGAGCACGGCCGGCTGGTCCGCGCGGCGACCCGCGGCGACGGCCGCACGGGTGAGGACATCACCCCCAACGTGCGCACGATCTCCGACATCCCCGAGCGGCTGACCGGCGAAGGGCTGCCGGAGCTGGTCGAGGTGCGCGGCGAGGTGTTCTTCCCCATGGAGCGCTTCGAGGAGTTGAACGCCCGGCTGGTCGAGGCGGGGGAGAAGCCCTTCGCGAACCCGCGCAACGCGGCGGCCGGCTCGCTGCGCCAGAAGGACCCGCGGGTGACGGCCACCCGCCCGCTGCACATGGTGGTGCACGGGATCGGCGCCCTGGAGGGCTTCGCCAAGGAGGACTTCGCCCGCCTCTCGAACGTCTACCACCTGCTGCGCGAATGGGGCCTGCCCACCTCGGCACACGCCGAGGTGGTGGACGGGCTGGCGGGCGTACGCCGGTTCATCGCCCACTACGGCGAGCACCGGCACTCGGTGGAGCACGAGATCGACGGCGTCGTCGTCAAGCTGGACGAGATCCGCCTCCAGGGGCGGCTGGGGGCCACCTCGCGCGCGCCCCGCTGGGCCATCGCGTGGAAGTACGCGCCCGAGGAGGTCAACACCGAACTGCTCGACATCCGCGTCGGTGTGGGCCGCACCGGGCGGGTCACGCCGTATGCGGTGGTGGAGCCGATCACGGTTGCCGGTTCCGAGGTGGAGTTCGCCACGCTGCACAACCAGGACGTGGTCAAGGCCAAGGGCGTGCTCATCGGCGACACGGTCGTGCTCCGCAAGGCGGGCGATGTGATCCCCGAGATCCTGGGCCCGGTCGCCGATCTGCGCGACGGCACCGAGCGGGAGTTCGTGATGCCCGCCGAGTGCCCCGAGTGCGGATGGACGCTCCAGTCCATGAAGGAGGGCGATGTCGATCTGCGCTGCCCCAACGCCCGCTCCTGCCCGGCCCAGTTGCGCGAGCGGCTGTTCTATCTGGCGGGCCGCAAGGCGCTGGACATCGAGCACTTCGGCTACGTCGTCGCCAGCGCGCTGACCCAGCCGCTGGAGCCGGCGCAGCCGCCGCTGCGCGACGAGGGCGGACTCTTCGACCTGACGGTGGAGGATCTGCTGCCCATCGTGGCCTATGTCCTCGACCCGGACAGCGGGCTGCCCAAGCGGGACCCCGCGAGTGGCGAGGACAAGACGGTCACCCTGTTCGCCAACAAGCAGGGCGAGGCGCGCAAGAACACCCTGGCGATGCTCGAGAACATCCGGGCGGCCAAGGAGCGCCCGCTGGCCCGGATCATCACCGGCCTCTCCATCCGGCACGTCGGCCCGGTGGCCGCCGAGGCGCTGGCCCGCGAGTTCCGCTCGCTGGACCGGATCGCCGCGGCCGAGGAGGAGGAGCTGGCCGCCACCGAGGGCGTAGGCCCCACCATCGCCGCTTCGCTCAAGGCGTGGTTCGCCGAGGACTGGCACCGCGAGATCGTGGAGCGGTGGAGGGCCGCCGGAGTCCGGATGGAGGCGGAGGACGCCGGGGAGGAGGGCCCGCGCCCGCTGGCGGGGCTGACCACCGTCGTCACCGGCACCCTGGCCTCCTACACCCGGGACGGGGCCAAGGCCGCGCTGCAGGAGCAGGGCGCCAAGGTCACCGGGTCGGTCTCGAAGAAGACCGACTTCGTCATCGTGGGCGAGAACCCTGGCTCGAAATACGACAAGGCGGTGCAGGCGAAGGTGCCGATTCTGGACGACGACGGGTTCGCCGTCCTGTTGGCCGAGGGGCCGGAAGCGGCCCGTGCGGCGGCGCTGGCGACTGGGGAGGAGGAGGAAGCGGACGTCTGACGGCGGAGCGGGCCACCAGGGGTGAGTCCGGGACATTCCCCAACGCACCGCCCCTGCCGCGCCGTTCACGCACGGGCCACATCCGGCCACCTCCGTCCCGCCCCTCACGTGCGCGGAATTCCGCCGTCCGCCCCCGCCGTCCGCGGGACGCGCTCCGGCCGGGCACACAGCGCGTAGACGCATTCAGGGCAAGAGCGGCCGATCGCTGCCCCTCTTCCCAGGCAGCGGCCTACTGTTGACACAGACGCCTGTCGTGGCGAGGGGCAGGCGTGGACGGCTGCGAGAGGGACCAGGATGCTGGATTTCTCCGGGGGATCCAGGCCCCCGTTCTCCCGCCTGCCCTCGGACGGCACCCGGGGCAGGGCGGGACGAGACACCGGGGCGGGCAGGTCCGGGGGTGCGACGGGGAACCGGAAGGCGACGGCCCGCGGCGGTGCGGGCAGCGGACCGGAGACCGGCGCGGGCGGCGGCGAGGAAGTGCCGTGGCTCCAGCGCCTCGTGGCGCTGCGCCCTCCGCTGCTGCCCGCGCTGGCGGTGGCCGCCGCGGCGCTCGCGCTGGCCGCGGGCGCCGCCCGGGTGCTGTGGCGGGGCGGCATGCTCTTCCCGGACGGCACCCCCGGCTGGTCGTTCGCGGTCCTCACCGGCTGTGTGGTGGCGCATCTGGTCACCATGAGCCGGGACCGCTGGTGGAGCGGCACCGGTTCGGGCCCGGCGCTGACCCTCGCCGTGCTGCTGCTGTACGGCTGGGTGCCCGCACTGCTGGTCAGCCTCGCGGTCGTGGTGCTGGTCGGCGGGGCGCGGCGGCACCGCTGGCGGCAGGCGTTCGTGCACGGGGCCATCGACATCCTCGGCATCGCCGCCGCGGGACTGGCCCTCGCACTGTGCGGGGTGCACCCCTCGGTCGAGGACCCGTGGCAGCCCGACGACTGGTCGCCGGCCGCCGGGGCCGTGATCCCGCTGGCCGCCGCCGGGTATCTGCTGACCACCCGGGGACTGCAGTGGTTCTGCTTCGCCCCGCGCACCCGCGGACTGCCCTCGGCGCTGCGCACCGCCGTGGTGCGGCAGGGGCTGATCGCCGTCGCGCTGCTGGGCATCGCGCCGCTCATCGTCGTCGTCGCGGTGCACAAGTCGCCGCTCCTGCCGCTGTTCGCCGTCCCGCTGATCGCACTCGACTCCACGCTGCGCATCGCCCGCGCCCGCGCCGAGGAGCAGTTGCGCGACCCGCTGACCGGACTGCCGAACCGGCTGTGGCTGCTGGAGCGCGCCTGGGCCGCCCTGGACGAGGCCGAACGCACCGCAGAACGCGCCGCGCTGGTCCTCATCGACCTCGACCGCTTCCGTTCCGTCAACGACACCCTCGGCCATCTCGCGGGCGACCGGCTGCTGTTGCAGATCGCCGAGCGGCTGCGCGCCGCCCTGCCGCGCGGTGCCGAGGCGGCCCGGCTCGGCGGGGACGAATTCGCCGTCCTGCTGCCCGTCGCCGACTCCACCACCAGCGCCCAGCGGATCGCCCGGGGCCTGGTCTCCGCCCTCAGCTCCCCGCTCGATCTGGACGGACTCACGCTGGTGCTGGAGGCCAGCGCCGGAGTCGCCGTCTACCCCGAACACGCCACCGAGGCCGAGGGGCTGCTGCGCCGGGCCGACGTGGCGATGTACGAGGCCAAACGCGACCGCACCGCCGTGGAGGTCTACGAGGCCACCCGGGACGGCAACACCCCCGACCGGCTCGGCCTGCTGGCCGATCTGCGGCGCGCGCTGGACGCCGGCGAGGTCGAACTGCACTATCAGCCCAAGGTCGGGTTCGACGGCACCGTCTCCGGACTGGAGGCCCTGGTGCGGTGGGTGCACCCGGAGCGGGGCCGGGTCCCTCCGGACGAGTTCATCGCCATCGCCGAGACCTCGGGGCTGATGCCGCGGCTGACCGAGTACGTGCTGGAGACCGCGCTCGCCCAGGTGGCCACCTGGCGCAGGGGCGGGCTGACGGTGCCGGTGGCGGTCAACGTCTCGCCGCGCGACGTGCACTCGCCCGGCTTCGCCGGAGCCGTCGCGGCCCGGCTGGCCCGGCACGGGGTGCCGCCCGGCGCGCTCCAGCTGGAGATCACCGAGCATGTGCTGCTGGAGGACCCGCAGCAGGCGGCCGACACCCTGGCCGGGCTGACCGGCCACGGCGTGAAGATGTCGCTGGACGACTTCGGGACGGGCTACTCCTCACTGGTGCATCTGCGGCGGCTGCCGGTGAGCGAGCTGAAGATCGACCGCTCGTTCGTGGCCCGGCTGGCGGTGGACACCGAGGACGCCGAGATCGTGCGGTGCACCGTCGATCTGGCGCACTCCCTGGGGCTGCTGGTGGTGGCCGAGGGCGTGGAGGACGACGAGACCTGGGAGCGGCTGCGCGACCTGGGCTGCGACGCGGTGCAGGGCTGGCTGGTGGCCGCCGCCATGCCGCCCGGCGAGACCACGGCCTGGCTGCGGGCCCGGGAGGTACCGGCGGACCGCTCCCTGCCCTCCGGGCCGCCCGCCCGCACCCCATGAGAGCCCGCGGGCGCGCCGCGCCGCGGCCGGCCCGGACACCGTGCCGGAGCCGGCGGGTACGCCACCGATCCGCCGGTGGCCGGCTGCCCGGCCACCGCGGCCCGGTTCACCCCGCCGCGGCCTCCTCCACCAGCGCGTACAGCAGCTCGTAGGCGGTCGGCACCAGTCGGCAGCCGCGGTAGCGGCGGGTGGCCACGGCGGCCAGGCCGGTGCCGGACGCCGGGTGGAAGCCGCAGAACGCCTGCTGCCCGAAGGTCGCACCGGCGTGGAAGAGGAGCGGCCCGCCCGGCGCGGGGTGCTGGAACCAGGTCAGGGTGTGGGTCTCACCGCGCTCCCCGCCCCGGTGCAACTGGGGTCGCCGCACCGCGTGCAGCGGGCCGCTCAGCGGGGTGTCCGCGGGGGAGAGGTGGGCCTCCAGGAAGCCGAGCAGATCGTGCGGGGTGGCCCGGACGGCCCCCGCCGCACCGAACCCGCCCATGTCGGCGGCCGGGACGGGGGTGCGGCCGTCCCTCCGGTGCCCGACCGCGTCCGCGCCGGCGGGGCCGGGCCCCAGCGTGGTCCCGGTCAGCCCGAGGGGCCGCAGCACCCGGGTGCCCAGTACCGCGGGGAAGCTCCCGCCGCCCGCCCCGGAGAGGGCGGGCCCCAGCAGGGCGATCCCGAAGTTGGAGTAGATCCACCTGCGGCCCGCCGGATGCCGCGGCCGGGTGGTGGCGAAGCTGCGCAGCAGCCGCTCGGTGCCGAAGCGGGCGTAGCCGTTGCTGTGCGGCCGCAGCAGTGCGCCCGGGACGAGCGCGGGCGGGACGCGGGGCAGTCCGGAGGTGTGCGTGGCCAGATGGCGCAGCGTGATGCGGTGCGCCGCGGGATGCACGGGCCGGACCCCGGGCGGCAGATGGGCGGTGAGCGGATCGTCCTGGTGCAGTACGCCCTCCTCGGCCAGCGTCGCCAGCAGCAGCACGGTGTAGGTCTTGGAGAGCGAGCCCAGTTCGTAGCGCAGCGCCTCGCGCGGAGTGGCCGGCGGCTGTGCCCGGCCGCCGGCCACCACGGTGCGCCGGCCGTGCCGGGTGACGCCGAACACCACGTCCGGGGCGTCCACACGGGCCACTTCGCGGGCCAGCCGGTCGGTGAGCGCCGCCTCGGAGCCGCAGGTGTTCACCCGCGGCTCGGCGAGCGCGGTCCGGGAGCCGCCCGGGCTCACGCGCCGCCGCCCGACAGGGAGCGGGAGGTGGCCATCGCGGAGGCGAACGCGGACACCAGCGTGGGGTGGTGCACCAGGTCGAAGACGTCGGACGGATCGCCCTCCGGCATCGGTCCGCGCACCGGCATCGCGCCCGTCGGCGACTGCGCCGCCGCGTACCGCTCCCACAGCGCCCCGTCCAGCGCGGCGTGCGGCAGGCAGGCGTCGACGATGAAGAGCTCGCCCAGCAGGTCCCAGTGCTCCAGTTCGGCCCAGTCGGCCGCCCAGGCGGGCAGATACAGCTCCAGATAGCGGGCCAGCTCCTCGGGGATGCCCTCGGGCTGTTCACCCCAGTTGGTGAGGTGGAAGACGGTGTGGGTGATGTCGTAGGCGATGTGCAGCTGCACGGCCCACGGCTCCGGCTGCCTGCCCAGCACGGTGGTGGCGAGGGTCTCGGCGAAGTCCCCGCTCGGCTCCAGTCCCATCCGGCGCTCCGCGTTCAGGACGCCGAGCCGCCGGTTGGGGACCATCTCCAGGGCCTGCCAGGCGCGGGTGGCGCGCGGGGCGCGCAGCGCGGCCTCCAGGCCGGGGTGCCGGTGGCCCAGCTCGTGGAAGACGGCGTAGATCTCCAGCGGTACCGGGGAGAAGGGCTCGTCGTGCTGGAGCGCGGCCAGGACGTTGCCGCCGTCCAGCAGCTCCCGCCAGGCGAAGTCCAGCAGCGAGGTGGCCCGCTCCCGCTGGCGGCCGCCCGCCACACCCTCCCGGGAGAGCATCCGCATGTTGATGGCCAGCTCGCCGATCGGCTTGAGGCGCTCCATCAGCGCGTCGCCGCGCGCCCGGTCCGCCTCCGTGAGCCGGAAGTGGTCGCGGTTGGCGTCGAGCCAGGCCAGCGCGCGGTCGCCGACGCCGTGCAGCAGGGCGGGAGGGGCGGGTGCGGGGGCGGTCGTGGTCATCCGGGAGCCTCGCTGTCCAGGGTCGCGGTCCGGGCCAGGGTGCCGGCGAACGCCAGCACGAGCGTGGAGTGGTAGCAGGTGGTGAAGCACTCGGCGGGGCCGGTGCCGGGCGGCGGCGGGTCGTCCTGCTCGGGCAGGGCGCCGTCGGCGGTGCGTGCCGCGGCCAGCCGCTGCCAGGCCGCCGTGTCGAGCGCGGCGCCCGGCAGACAGGCGGCGACGGCGAGGAGCTCTCCGGCCAGATCCCACAGCCGCTCCTCCAGCCAGCTGTCCAGCCATGCCGGGAGCCACAGCCGCAGATACTCGGCCGCGGCGGGGGAGAGCCGGGAGGGGGCGCGGCCCCAGTCGGTCAGGTGGAAGACGTCGTGGGTGAGGCCGTAGGCCGTCCGGCACTCCAGGAACCAGGGCTCGGGCAGTCGTCCCAGCCAGGTGTGGGCCAGCGCGCCGGCGAAGTCCGTGTGGTGCGGCACCCCGATCCGGGCCTCGGCGTTGAGCACGGCCAGGGTGCGGGTGTGGTCCTCGCGGGCCAGTTGCCAGCCGCGCAGCCCGGTCGTGGTCCGCACCAGCTCGTCCACGGCGGCGTCGCGCAGCCCGGCCCGGGCGAAGCTGCCGTACAGCTCCACCGGGTAGGTCGCCTGCGGCTCGCCCCGTACGAGCTCGGCGAACAGCTCGCCTCGGCGGGCTTCCTGCCAGGCGTGCGCGAGCAGCCGCCGGGCCCGGTCGCGGAGTTCCGGCACCGGATGGAGCTCCGCGATCAGGGCCGAGAGCTCGGCGAGTTCACCGAGCGGTTTGAGGGTCAGGTTGGGATCGGCGGTGGTCGCCACGTCCGGCGGCAGCCGGAAGTGCGCACGGTGCCGCTCGGTCCAGTCCAGGCCCTCGGCGACCAGGGTGTCGAGGAGTTCCGCGCCGGGGTGGGCGCGCGGCTTTGGGGGAGCCGCGCGGGCGGTGGTCACCGGCCCCGTCCGAAGAAGGTCCGCGCGGCGGTGAGGTGCACGGCGGCCCGCGGGTCGCCGCTCATCTGCTGGACGAAGCGCAGTCCGCTGTCCAGGCCGAGCGACGGCGGGGTCTGCGGCAGCCTGGCCAGCCATCTGCCGAGTCCGGCGGCCTGCTGCCAGTCGCGGCGGCGCACCGCGCGCACGAACCCGCGCGCCAGGTCCTCGGTCCGGCCGGAGAGCCGGTCGGCGAGGGGGCCGGCGAGTCCGGGCAGTGCGAGCGAGGCGAGCTGGGAGACCCGGTGCGAGAGCCGGGGCCATGCTTCGGTGTCCAGCCAGCCGTCCGCCGGGTCGGGCGCGGGCGGCAGCTGTGCGGCGTGTGCGGGCAGCAGCGCGCGGGTGGCCTCGACCAGTCCGCGGTAGCTCCAGGTGGAGACGGCCGCGGGGTCGTCGCCGGGCGGGAAGGCGGTGAGCGCCTGCCGCACCATGGCCGCGTCCGCGCTTCCCGCACCGTCGGCCCCGCGGCCGCCGTCGAGCGCGTACGGGGCGAGGGCGTCGGCGCCCAGCACCCGGACCGCCGCGGGCGAGAGCGCGTCCTCCTGGGGCAGGGTCCTGGTGAGCGCATACGGATCGCCCTCGCCGCGGAGGGCGAGGGCGATCCCGGATGCGGCATCAGCGATGACCGCGTGCAACGCGGCTGCTCCCTGTGCCTGTTCCGTCAAGGTGATCCCCTACCTGGCTACTTCGTCTCCGTCTTGGGACGGGGGGTCGGGGGAGAGATCAGCAGCAGCGCGGCGAGGAGCAGTCCACCACCGCACTCCCGGGTGTCACGGAAGACGCCGTCCGGCTCGGGGGCGCTCATCAGGCCTTCCACTTCGGCGGCCAGCGCCGCGGTCTCGGGCTGGGCGGTGCGATCCATAGGCATACGATCACTCCTTTTTCCGTTGGGGACGGTTTCCATGGTGACCTGTGCCGCATAAGTACGCAATTCGGGTAAACGGTACATCGTTCCGAAGCTCTGACCAGCGGCGACGCGCCCCGCGGTGCACGAACGGCCGCCCCTCGACCGCCGGACGGCCCGAGCGGGAAAGCCGTTCCCCGGCAGTCGGGGGCGCCCCATAGGATTGGGGCGGACAATCCGACACTCACCCAGAGGACCGCTGCATGCCTGGCATCTCGCGCGAGGAGGTCGCCCACCTCGCGAAGCTGGCGCGCCTGGAGCTGAAGGACGAAGAGCTCGATCACTTCGCCGGACAGCTCGACGACATCATCGGCGCGGTGGCCGCCGTCTCCGATGTCGCCGACGAGGCCGTACCACCGACCTCCCACCCGCTCCCGCTCACCAACGTCATGCGACCGGACGAGGTCCGTCCGTCGCTGACCCCGCAGCAGGCGCTCTCCGGAGCCCCCGCGCAGGAGCAGCAGCGATTCAAGGTGCCGCAGATCCTGGGGGAGGAGTGACCGGGATGCCGGAGGAACTGATCACGCTGACCGCCGCCGAGCTGGCCGCGCGGATCGCGAGCGGTGAAGTCACCGCCGTCGAGGCGACCGAGGCCCATCTGGCCCGGATCGGCGCCGTGGACGAGAAGGTCAACGCCTTCCTGCACGTGGACCGCGAGGGTGCGCTCGCCCAGGCCCGCGAGGTCGACGCCAAGCGGGAGCGCGGCGAGGAGCTGGGTCCGCTGGCCGGCGTCCCGCTGGCGCTGAAGGACCTGTTCACCACCGAGGGGGTGCCGACCACCGCGGGGTCGAGGATCCTGGAGGGCTGGATCCCGCCCTACGACGCGACGGTCACCAGGCGCCTGAAGGACGCCGACGTCGTCATCCTCGGGAAGACCAACATGGACGAGTTCGCCATGGGGTCCTCCACCGAGAGCAGCGCCTACGGTCCGACCGCCAACCCCTGGGACCTCACCCGGATCCCGGGCGGCTCCGGCGGCGGCTCGGCCGCCTCGCTCGCCGCGCACATGGCGCCGCTGGCCATCGGCACGGACACCGGCGGCTCGATCCGCCAGCCCGCCGCCGTGACCGGCACGGTCGGCGTCAAGCCCACCTACGGCGGGGTCTCCCGGTACGGGATGATCGCCTTCTCCTCGTCGCTGGACCAGGGCGGTCCCTGCGCCCGTACGGTGCTGGACGCGGCGCTGCTGCACAGCGTCATCGCGGGCCACGACGAGCGGGACTCGACCTCCATCGCGCAGCCGGTCCCGGACATCGTGGCGGCGGCCCGCGACGGTTCGGCGAGCGGGATGCGCGTCGGCGTCGTCAAGGAGTTCCGCGGCGAGGGCTACCAGGACGGCGTGATGCAGCGCTTCGACGAGTCCGTCGAACTGCTGCGCGAGCTGGGCGCGGAGATCGTGGAGCTGTCCTGCCCCTCGTTCACCAAGGCCCTGGCGGCCTACTACCTGATCGCCCCGTCCGAGTGCTCCTCCAACCTGGCCCGGTTCGACGCCATGCGCTACGGCCTGCGCAGCGGCGACGACGGCAGCCACTCGGCGGAGGAGGTCACCGCGCTGACCCGGGAGGCGGGCTTCGGCGACGAGGTCAAGCGCCGCGTCATGCTCGGCACCTACGCGCTCAGCTCCGGCTACTACGACGCCTACTACGGCTCGGCGCAGAAGGTCCGCACCCTGATCACCCGCGATTTCGAGAAGGCGTTCGAGCAGGTGGACGTGGTGGTCTCACCGACGTCCCCCACCACCGCCTGGCCGATCGGCGAACGCGTCGACGACCCGATGGCGATGTACCTCGCCGACGTCTGCACACTCCCGTCCAACCTGGCGGGCAACTCCGCCATGTCCATCCCGTGCGGACTCGCACCGGAGGACGGGCTCCCGGTGGGGCTGCAGATCATCGCCCCCGCCATGGCCGATGACAGGCTCTACCGTGTCGGTGCGGCCCTGGAGGCCGCCTTCCAGGCACGTTGGGGGCACCCGCTGCTAGAGGAGGCACCGTCGCTGTGAGTTCGAAGCTGCAGAAGGCCAAAGGATTCAAGAAGTCCAGGACCGGGCTGTACTTCTCCATCGCCACGTCGCTGATCGGTGTCCCCGGCACCGTCAAGCGCGCCAAGGAGGCGAAGAAGGAGGGGGACATGCTGCAGCTCGTCGATGTGGCGGTCTCCGCGGCCGGCATCGTCACCGGCGTCGTGCTGCTGGTGCGCGAGCTGCGCCGGCTCGACGTCGTCGACGACATCCTCGACGACTGACGCGGGAGAGAAAGGTACGTTTTCCGTGACCGTCACCGAACTGGTGTCGTACGACGAGGCACTGGCCTCCTACGACCCCGTCATGGGCCTCGAGGTCCACGTCGAGCTCGGCACCAGGACCAAGATGTTCTGCGGCTGCTCGACCGAGCTGGGAGCCGAGGCGAACAGCCAGGTCTGCCCGACCTGCCTGGGACTGCCCGGTGCGCTGCCCGTCGTCAACAAGGTGGGCGTGGAGTCCGCCGTCCGG